>NZ_JBICTR010000001.1:0-1403737 GCF_043197735.1 Nonomuraea sp. NPDC049028 | reverse complement strand
CATGGACATGACGGGGTTGTGCATCATGCACTGGCTTTTAACACACTGTTGAGTTCTCAAGAAACGGACGCGTACTCCCCAACCTGCGAGAGGCGTTCATTTCGTTGTGTCCTAAGCTTATCCAGCTTGTCAGCTTCGCGTCAAATCGGAGACTTGCTGGAAGCTGCGCAAACCGTCTAAGATTGTGCACCCTGTCTCCAGGGCAACCCTCATAACTTACCGTGCCATCCTGGGCTTGTCGAATCAACCGATTTTCCGGTGATCTGAGCGCACCCGAGACGACTCGTGCCAGCGAGCGCATGGAAGCGCCTGGCCGAGTGGCTCGTTTCTCAAGGGGTTCGCCCTGGGGGCCCGTCCGCCTGATCGGCGTCCGGCTCACTCCCGGGGCGAAGAGAAGATTAGGTCGCCGTTCGCCCCACGTCAAATCGGCGTTCACGCCCGCTCTCTAGGTGTCCACGGGACCTCCAGCAAGGCCGGTTCTGATCTGCGCAAACGCCGAGCAGATCGGAGACACGAAGCGTCCAAGCCGCGGCAACTAGCGACATGGCGGGACATATCCCCAGTTTCCTGGAGGGAGATGGCGGGACATGACGAGGCTCGGAACCCATTGCCGATATGCGGATGAGCAAGATGAGCAAGATGAGCTTTGGGGCGGGGCGGGCAACCCTGAGTCCGGTGCACCGTCCGGACCGACAGCGGTCCGGACCGACAGCGGACCGGATAGAGGGCGGGCCGAGCAAAGCTCGCACCGGACAGAACGCGGACCAGATAGAGGGCGAGCTGAGCAGAGGGCGAGCCGGACCGACCACGAAGCGGGCAGAAGGCAGAGAGCGCGGACCGGGAGAGCGGGCGGGGCCTAACGGAGGTGATGTCCCACCCAGGGGTGGATCAACGATCTCGCCGTGCGTTTCCTACGCGGAGCCACAGGGCTGAGCGGGTGAGAAACGACGCCGCTCTGCGGGACGTCATCCGAACGGCTCGCGGGACAGGCCTCGTGCATGGCTGGGGTGAACAAGTAGACACCCATCAGCGTCAGGTCGCTCTTGCGTGCTGCGATTTCTCCTCCACGAACGGATCCAGGACCGGACGGACCCAGGACCGGACGGACCCAGGACCGGACGGACCCAGGACCGGACGGACCCAGGACCAGAGGGATGGCGACCGGACGGCGGCCGGACGGATCGCGACTGGACGGACCGGACGGACCGGACGGATCGGACGGATGGCGAGCCGAACAGGAGCGCGGACCGAACAGGTGAACGTGGTACCGCGGGGATGACATCCCACTAAGTGATGATCCACGATCTCGTTACATGGCTTCTACCAGGGATGATCGGGGTCGAGCGGCCGAGAATCCACACCGCGGGACGTCATCACTGCGGAACGCCCGGTGTAGGCGCCGAGGGCAAACCTTCACAGTTGCGAGGATGCCCGGTCGATCGCCGTTCCGCAGCGTCGGAGGAGGGAGCGCAGGGTGTCACGCTCCTCTGCGGTGAGTTCGTCCGCTATCGCCTGCTCTATCCGCACCGCCCGCTCGTCCGCCTCCTCCAGCGCAAGGCGGCCGGCGTCCGTGAGTCGGGTCTCCAGGACATTGCCATGCCATGGGTGCGGCGTACGTTCGACCAGGCCACGTGCCTCGAGGTTTTTCAGCACCACGGTCATCGCCTGCGGGGTCACCAAGCAGGCTCGGGCGAGAGCGGCGGCCGAGATGCCGGGGTTGGCCGCTAATACGTAGAGCGTCGCGTACTGCGGCACTGTCAGCCCCGCGGGCCTGACCGCGACCTGCTTGGCGGCGATCAGTTCCTGCTCGGCTCGCTTGATGTCGAGGCCGAGGCGCTCCTCCGCGGGCATGCCCATGACACGAGATGCTACAAGAAATCTAGCATTGACGACTATCAAAGCTTTGATAATGTGCAGAGCCGTACACACGAATGAGGAGGCGTCACGTGATTCCTGAGAGCCATCTGGACCTGTTGACCAGGCCGCTGTTCGCGCATCTGGCCACCATCGCGCCAGACGGGAAGCCACATGTGAACCCGGTCTGGACAGTGTGGGACGGCGAGTTCCTGCGCTTCACGACTACCACGGACCGCCAGAAATACCGAAATGTCGCGGCAAATGGGAACCTGGCGGTCTCCATCAACGACCCCGACAAGCCGTATCGGTACCTGGAGATCCGGGCCGTGGTGGACCGGATCGACCCCGACCTGTCGGGCGACTTCTTCGACGTGCTCGCCACCCGCTACGGCCTGCAGTACGACCGGCCGGTGGGCGACGCGGAGCGGCGGGTGGTCATCGTCGCCCGGCCGACACGTACGACCAGCCAGTGACGACACGTACGACCAACCAGTGACGACAACACGTACGACCAACCAGTGAAACGATCAGCGACCAGCCCGTGAAGACCGGGGGCGGCCACCATGGCCCGAGCCGCCGCCGCCCGAGCGGGCCTGGAAGCGCGAGACCGCTGCGGGGAGACAAGACCGCCGCGAGTGAGTGGCGAGAGCTGCGGGGGTGCAAGACGGCTGCGGATGGGCGAGAACCGCGAGTGGGCGAGATGGCCGAGGGTGGGCGAGATGGCCGAAGCTGGGCGAAACCTGCGAGTGGGCGAGACCGCTGCGGGTGAGCGGCGCTGGTCAGGCTCGCCCACGACCGCCCAGGGTGGGTGACGGCTTGGCCAAGGCCCACGCGAGCGGCAAGCCCGGCGTCCCGCAGGCCGGCGCCGCGGCTGTTACTACGCGAACGACGCCGCTCGAACGAATCAAGTGATGTCCCCCCAGCGGTGGATCAACGATCTTGTTGTTCGTTTCCTACGTGGACGCACAGGGCTGACCGGGTGAGAAACTACACCGCTCTGCGGGACGTCACGCTCAGCGCCGACGGATCGAGACCCACCCGAAGACCCCGGTGGACGGTCAAGACCCACCGGAAAGCGTGAGCGCGCGTACCTGCGCCGGCGAGACGAACAGTTCCGCCGCCATCCCCGCCTCCCGAGCCGCGACCACATTGACCTCGTTGTCGTCGAAGAACAGCGCCTCCCCCGGCTCCACTCCCAACCGCTGCGCGCAGATCTCGTACGCGCGCCGGTCCGGCTTCGCCACCCCGATCCGGCACGAGTACGTCAGCGACGCGAACCGGCCCAGCCAGTCACCGTGCCGCGCCTCCCACAGCGGCACCAGGTCCGGAACGATGTTCGACAGCAGCCCGAGCGTCCGTCCCTGATCGGCCAGTTCGTGCACCACTGCGACCATCTCGTCGTCCACGTGGCACCAGCTCTCCAGGTCGGCCGCCATCAGCGCGTCCACGTCGGCGAACCGCGTGCCCAGCCGTCCGGCGACCGCCGCCCAGTAGGCCACGGCGTCCTGACCGGCGTCATAGTCGGGCCGGCACCCCCAGTACGCCTCCCAGAAGCTCTCCCCCGGCACTCCGGCGAGGTCGACGAGGCCCTGTTTGGCGTCAGCGGTCTGAACGCGGGCGATAACTCCGTAAAGGTCAAACACGATCACTTCAGGCATAAATCTGAGCCTATGCGCGTATTCTGCCCCGGTGACCACCGCCTCCACCCTCGCCCCTCCAGCCCGGCCAGTCATACGTTCGCGCAGGTCAAGCCCGTGGTGGGTGGCCGGAATCGCCGGAGTCGTGGCGTTCAGCGGCTCGGGATCCGCCTCTCTCAACGGTGACGAGCTGGCCACGATCAGCGCCGCGTCCCGGTCGCTGCCGGGGTTGTGGGAGCTGGCGAGGCACATCGACGGTCATTTCCTGCCGTACTACCTGTTCATGCAGCTCTGGGCGAAGGCCGGGACCGCGGAGCTGTGGCTGCGGCTGCCATCGGCGCTGGCCATCGGGGTCGCCGCGTGGTTCCTGGTGGACCTGGGGCGGCGGGTGCACAGTACGTGGGCGGGGGTGACGGCCGGCCTGCTGTTCGCGGCGCTGCCGTCGGTGTCGTACTACGGCGCCTTCGCCCGCTCGTACGCACCCGCGGCCGCCGCGGTGGTCTTCTCGTTCTGGGCCGTTCACCGCGCCACGCGAGCCCAGGAGCAGGCCGAGCGCGCGCCCTGGGTGGTCTATGCGGCGGCGGTGGCGTTGGTGTGCTGCACACACCTGTTCGCGGTGCTCGTGCTGCCCGCTCAATTGGTCGCCGCCGTAGCGCTGCTCCCCCGCCGCACCGTGCTCCTGAGGTGGGCGCCCGCGGTCGCCGTCGGCTGCCTGCCCGCGCTCGTTCTCGGTCTGGTCGGGTACGGCGAGCGGCATGCGATCAGCTGGATCCCACAGCGCGGGCCGGAGGTACTGCTGAAGTTCCCGAAGATGGCGGCGGGGAGCACCGAGGTGGGGGTGGTGCTGTTCGTGGTGGCGCTGGCCGGTGTGGTGCTGCTGCGCAACAGGGCGTGGGCGGGGACGCTGTTGGGCTGGCTGGTGCTGCCGCCCGTCCTGCTGCTGGCCGTGTCGCATCTGGTGACGCCGGTCTATGTGGATCGGTACCTGTTCGTCGCCGCGCCCGCTCTGGCGTTGCTGGCGGGGATCGCGGTGGCGAGTGTTCCGCGGGGAGGGGTGGTGGCCTGCTGCGGGCTGGTGGTGGTCGCCGTGGCGGTGGGCGTACCGCAGCAGGTGGAGGTACGGGAGGCCAACGGGCGCTTCGAGGACTTTCCGTGGGCCGTGCGGAAGGTGGAGGCGCGGCCGGGGGACGCGGTCGTGTTCGGGCAGAGCTCGGTGCGTGCGGGGTTCGACTACTACCGTAACGGGTCGATGCCGGACGACGTGCTGCGATTGGGGGCCGCTCCGGAGGCGGAGGGGTTCGGCTTTCCTGAGCGCGATGACGTCGCCGCCGCGCTGGCCGATCGAGAGCGGGTCTGGGTCGTGTGGCGCGGGGTCAAGTCCGCCGGGCAGAAGCTGCCGCGGGTTAAGGCCGTACTGGAGGCGGGTTACGAGCAGACCGGGGCCTGGCACTCGGCGGAGACGCCCGGCCTCACCGTGGCCGTGTTCGCCCACAAATAGGCCAGCAAATAGGCCCACAGATAGACCGGGCCCTTCCCACACAACCTGGGAAGGGCCCGCACAACTCACGCGAAAAGCGAAAGGCGAAAAGCGAAAGGCGCGGTCAGCCGACCTCGACGCCGCCGACCGCCTTCTTGCCGCGCCGGAGCACCATGAACCGCCCGTGGAGCAGGTCCGAAGCCTCAGGCACGTACGACTCGTCGGTGATCTTGACGTTGTTGAGGTACGCGCCGCCCTCCTTCACCGCCCGCCTGGCCGCCGACTTCGACTCCACCAGCCCGCTGTCCGCCAGCAGGTCCACGAACGGCGCCCCGAGAGCCGGAACCGTCGCCTTCGGCACCTCGGCCAGCGCCGCGGCCAGCGTCGAGCCCGGCAGCTCCTCGAGCGACCCCTGACCGAACAGCGCCTTGGACGCCGCCACGACCGCCGCCAGTTCGTCGGCGCCGTGGACGAGCGTGGTCAGGTCCTCGGCCAGCGTCCGCTGCGCCTCGCGGGCGAACGGGCGGTCGGCCACCGCCTTCTCCAGCGCCTCGATCTCCTCGCGCTCGCGGAAGGTGAACACCTTCAGGAAGCGCACCACGTCGCGGTCGTCGGCGTTGAGGAAGTACTGGTAGAAGGCGTAGGGCGAGGTCAGCGCGCCGTCGAGCCAGACCGACCCGCCCGCGGTCTTGCCGAACTTGGTGCCGTCGGCCTTGGTGATCAGCTTGCCGGTCAGGGCGTGCACGTGGCCGCCCTCGACGCGCCTGACCAGGTCGACGCCGGCCGTGATGTTGCCCCACTGGTCGCTGCCGCCGACCTGGAGCGTGCAGCCGTTGCGCCGGTAGAGCTCCAGGTAGTCGTTGGCCTGCAGGATCTGGTAGCTGAACTCGGTGTAGCTGAGGCCCTCACCGCCGAGCCGGGCCGCCACCGACTCGCGGGCGAGCATCCGGTTGACGGGGAAGTGCTTGCCGATGTCGCGCAGGAAGCCGATGGCCGACATCTCGGCGGTCCAGTCCAGGTTGCTGACCAGCGCGGCCGAGGTGGGGCTGTCGTCGAAGGTCAGGAACTTCTCCACCTGCACCCGAATCCGGGAGACCCATTCCTCCACGACCTCGGTGGTGTTGAGTACGCGTTCGGTGCTGCGGCCGCTGGGGTCGCCGATCAGGCCGGTGGCGCCGCCGACCAGGCCGATCGGCTTGTGGCCCGCCCGCTGGAACCGGGTCAGGATCAGCAGCGTGGCCAGGTTGCCCATGTGCAGGGACGGCGCGGTCGGGTCGAAGCCCGCATAGACCGTGATCGGACCTTTCGACAGCGCCGCGCGCAGGGCGTCGATGTCGGTGGTCTGCGCGAGGACGTCGCGCCATTCGAGCTCATCGAGAATGTCGGTCACGGTGCTGGCTTTCCAGGAGACGTCGAGTGGTTACAGAGTGCCCGATCGCGCCGGATGACCGCCACTTGGATAATCTCGGTCGCCATGTGGAAGGTCCGTCGCGAGCTGGCCGTTTTCAAGATCCTAGGGGCTGTGGCGTGTGCCGGTCTCGCCCTGTTCTGGTATGTCCAGGGTGATGTACGCGGGGTGGTGCTGGCGGTGCCGGCCGCCCTGCTGGTGGGGGCCATGGGGCTGCGTGACGTCCTGGTCCCGGTACGGCTGGCGGCCGACGAGAGCGGCGTCACCGTGGTGCACGGCTTCGCCGGGCGGCGGCACGTCCCGTGGGAGGCGATCGAGAACATCCAGGTGGACGTACGCAGGAGGTACGGCCTGCGCAGCGAGATGCTGGAGATCGACACCGGCGACCAGCTGCACATCTTCAGCGCTCACGAGCTGGGTGCCTCCCCGACCGAGGTGGCCGCGGTGTTGCGGCGGCGCGGCGTGTGAGGCCGGAAGGGTGAGACGGTCGGGTCACCGTCGATCCAGAACCGCCACGGGGTGTCCTTGGCGGTCGAGATCCCGGTGCGCGGCCCCGACCTGATCCTGTCCGCCTCTGCGGGCCGCCCGCCGAGCATGGCCACGGTCCCCTTGGGCAGCCCGGTGAGCCACGCCGCGTGTTCGGGCTCATCGCCGCGAGAAGCGTCATGGAAGTGCGGCAGCACAGCCGGTGAGCCCTCCCATACGGCGTCGAGCCCATTGTGCTCGCGCGCCAGCCCGAGGGCGACCGCCAACCGGGCGGGGCCGCGAGCGAGGTCCCGGTCCGCGATCGGCTTGCGCCCGGAGACGGGCGGTCCGTCGCCGTCTCCTGAGCGGCGCGAGCGGGCCAGGTCGGCCCGCGCCACCACCTCACCGGCCCGCAGCAGCACCGCCGACCCGTGGTCCTCGGGCAGGCACACCAGGTTCGCGCAGAAGTGCATGCCGTAGGTGAAGTACACGTACAGATGCCCAGGTGGCCCGAACATGACCGCGTTCCTGGCGGTCCGTCCCCGGTAGGTGTGGGCCGCCGGATCCTCGCCGGGGCCGCCGTACGCCTCGACCTCGGTGAGCCGGACCGCGACCGGGCCGTGCACGAGCACGCGCCCGAGCAGGTCGGGCGCGACCTCGTGCGACGGCCGGTCGAAGAAGCTGCGAGGCAGGGGTGCCGAATCCAGGGTCCCGGAGTCCATGCCGGAGGCTAGGCCCCCGCGGCCCACGCCGCCTGGGCGTCGACCGTCTCGCGCAGCGCGGCGAGCTGGTCGCGGACCCGGTCGGGCGCCGTGCCGCCGTGGGCCTTGCGGGCGGCGAGGGCGCCGGGGACGTTGAGCACGTCGCGGACGTCGGGGGTGAGGTGCGGCGAGACCTTGCCCAGCTCGTCGTCGGTCAGGTCGCCCAGGTCCTTGTCGTTGACCTGGCACCACACCACCAGGTGGCCGACCGCCTCGTGCGCGTCGCGGAACGGCACGCCGCGGCGTACGAGCAGCTCGGCGAGGTCGGTGGCCAGCGCGAAGCCGTCGGGAGCCGACGCCTCCAGGCGCGCGGTGTTGACCCGCATGGTGGCGATCAGGCCGGCCATCGCGGGCAGGACGAGCAGCAGCGTGTCGACCGAGTCGAACACCGGCTCCTTGTCCTCCTGCAGGTCGCGGTTGTAGGTGAGCGGCAGGCCCTTGAGGGTCGTGAGCATCGCCATGAGGTTGCCGATGAGCCGCCCGGACTTGCCGCGGGCCAGCTCGGCGACGTCGGGGTTCTTCTTCTGCGGCATGATCGACGAGCCGGTGGAGTAGGCGTCGTCCATCTCGATCCAGCGGAACTCCTGCGAGGCCCAGAGCACGATCTCCTCGCCGAGCCGCGACAGGTGCACGCCGATCAGGGCCGCGGTGAACAGGAACTCCGCCGCGAAGTCACGGTCGGACACCGCGTCCATGGAGTTGAGCGAGGCGAAGGAGAAGCCCAGCTCTACGGCCACGGCTTCCGGGTCCAGCGGCAGCGACGAGCCGGCCAGCGCGCCGGCGCCGAGCGGCGAGACGGCCGCGCGGCGGTCCCAGTCGGTGACCCGGTCGATGTCGCGGGCGAAGGCGTGCACGTGCGCGAGCAGCTGGTGTCCGAAGGAGACCGGCTGCGCGTGCTGCAGGTGGGTCATGCCGGGCGCGGCCGTGTCGGCGTGCTGCTCGGCCTGGGCCATCAGCGCCGTCTCCAGCTCGACCAGCCGGGAGACGATCGTGCGGGCGTGGTCACGCAGATAGAGGCGCAGATCGGTGGCGATCTGGTCGTTGCGGCTGCGGCCGGCGCGCAGCTTGCCGCCGAGCGAGCCGAGCCGCTCCAGCAGGCCGCGTTCGAGCGCGGTGTGCACGTCCTCGTCGGCGACCGTCGGCCGGAACTCGCCCGCCTTGCAGGCTCGCTCCAGGTCATCGATCGCGCCGATCATGCGTTCGAGCTCGTCGTCGCTCAGCAACCCCGCCTTGTGCAGCACCCGGGCGTGCGCCCTGGACGCCGCCAGGTCGTACGGCACCAGCCGCCAGTCGAAGTGCACGCTCACCGACAGCCGGGTCAGCGCGTCGGCGGGACCCCCTTCGAATCGCCCGCCCCACAGCCGCATCGGCTTGCCATCACTCAACGTCATCTCCTTCTCGTCCCCCGCGACCATAGTGCACATCATCCTTTCTTCGCGTCGCGCGCGGCGGCGATCTTGGAGGGCAGACTGAACAGCTGGACGAAGCCCTTGGCCAGCGACTGGTCGAAAGTGTCGCCGGTGTCGTAGGTGGCCAGCGAGAAGTCGTACAGCGACTGCTCGGAGCGGCGGCCGCTGACGGTGGCCTTGCCGCCGTGCAGAGTCATCCGGATGTCGCCGGTGACGTGCTTCTGGGCCTCGGCGATGAGCGCGTCGAGGGCGTCCTTGAGCGGCGAGAACCACAGGCCGTCGTAGACGAGCTCGCTCCAGCGCTGGTCGACGCCGCGCTTGAAGCGGGCCAGGTCCCGTTCGACGGTGACGTTCTCCAGCTCCATGTGCGCGGTGATCAGTGCGATCGCGCCGGGCGCCTCGTACACCTCGCGCGACTTGATGCCGACGAGCCGGTCCTCGACCATGTCGATCCGGCCGACGCCCTGCGCGCCCGCGCGGGTGTTCAGCTCGTCGATCACCTGGTACGGCGTGAGCGGACGCCCGTCGAGCTTGACCGGGACGCCCTGCTCGAAGGTGATGACCACCTCGTCGGCGTCGCGGGGGACGGCCGGGTCGGCGGTGTAGGCGTAGACGTCCTCGGTGGGGCCGTTCCAGATGTCCTCGAGGAAGCCGGTCTCGACGGCCCTGCCCCACAGGTTCTGGTCGATGGAGAACGGGTTCTTCTTGGAGGTCTCGATCGGCAGGCCCCGCTGCTCGGCGTACTCGATCGCCTTGTCGCGGGTCCAGGCGAAGTCGCGGGCCGGGGCGACAACCTGCAGGTCGGGGGCGAGCGCGGCCAGGCCGGCCTCGAACCGTACCTGGTCGTTGCCCTTGCCGGTGCAGCCGTGGGAGACGATCGTGCCGCCGAACTGCTTGGCCGCGCTCACCAGGTGCTTGACGATGAGCGGGCGCGACAGCGACGACAGGAGCGGATAGCGGTCCATGTAGAGGGCGTTGGCCTGCAGCGCGGGCACGCAGAAGTCGGCCGCGAACTCCTCCTTGGCGTCCACGACGACGGATTCGACCGCGCCGCAGTCCATGGCCCGCTTCTGGATCACCTCCATGTCCTCGCCGCCTTGTCCGAGGTCCACGGCGACGGCGATCACCTCGGCGTCCATCTTCTCGGCCAGGAACGGGATCGCGACGGAGGTGTCCAGACCTCCGGAGAAGGCGAGTACCACTCTCTGAGTCATCGGTACCTCCAAAATCTTGGTAAAACGGGCTATGTACGCCGGGCGGCGACCCTCAGCAAGGCCTCTGCCACGACGCTCCCGCCCTGGGGATCGCGGCTGATCACGAGGATCGTGTCGTCGCCCGCCACCGTGCCGAGGATGGACTCCCAGTCGGCGTGGTCGATGGCCGAGGCCATGAACTGGGCGGCGCCCGGCGGAGTCCTGACGATGACCAGGTTGGCCGACGCCTCGGCGGAGACCAGCAGTTCCTCGGCGATCCGGTGCAGCCGGGCGGCCGGGGACTCGCCGGTGCCCAGCCTGGCCACCCGGATGCGGCCGCCGCCCTCACCGGGCAGCGCGTAGACCAGCGAGCCGTCCTCGGCGCGCAGCTTGAGCGCGCCGAGTTCGTCCAGATCGCGCGAGAGCGTGGCCTGGGTGACCTCCACGCCGCTCTCGGCCAGCAGCTTGGCCAGCTCGGGCTGGGAGCGGACGGCCTGCCGCTGCAGCAGGTCGGTGATCTTCGCCTGCCGCGCGACCTTGGTCATCGGAATGGTCATGCTGGGCTCACCAGCCAGTGGAGCAGCGCCTTCTGGGCGTGCAGGCGGTTCTCGGCCTGGTCCCACACGGCGCTGCGCGGGCCGTCGATCACTTCGGAGGTGATCTCGTAGCCGCGGTAGGCGGGCAGGCAGTGCAGCACGATCGCGTCGTGCGCGGCGTGCTCCATGAGCTCGGAGTTGACCTGGTACGGCATGAGCGCGCGCACCCGCTCGTCCTTGCCGTCCTGGCCCATCGACACCCAGGTGTCGGTGGCGACGACGTGCGAGCCCTGGATCGCGGCGGCCGGATCGGTCAGCGAGATCACCGAGCCGCCGGTCGTCGCGGCGATGGCGGCGGCCTGGTCGAGGATGACGGCGTCCGGCTGGTAGCCGACGGGGGCGCCGATCCGTACGTGCATCCCGGCCGTGGCGCCGCCCAGCAGGTAGGAGTGGGCCATGTTGTTGGCGCCGTCGCCCAGGTAGGTCAGGGTCAGCCCGGCCGTCCTGCCGAACCGTTCGCGGACGGTCAGCAGGTCGGCGAGGATCTGGCAGGGGTGGAACTCGTCGGTCAGCGCGTTGACCACCGGCACGGCGGTGCCCGCGGCCATGCCGTCGAGACCCGCCTGGGCGCCGGTGCGCCAGACGATCGCGGCGACCTGCCGTTCGAGCACCCTGGCGGTGTCCTCGATCGGCTCGCCCCGGCCCATCTGGGAGCTGCCGCCGTCGATGACCAGCGGGAGCCCGCCCAGCTCGCCGATACCGACGGCGAAGGAGACGCGGGTCCTGGTCGAGGGCTTGTCGAACAGGACGGCGACGGTCTGCGGCCCTTCGAAGGGGCGGTATCCGTAGCGGTCCTTCTTCATCGCGGCGGCCAGGTCGAGAACGTCGGCCTGCTCGGCGGGCGACAGGTCATCGTCCCTCAGGAAATGCCGGACACGCGCCGCGGCCGCGCCCTGCTCGATCGGCCCCGAGCCCGCACGCGCCGTCATTTCGCCGCCTCGGCGAGGATCCCGGGGAACGCGGCGACGAGCGCGTCGACCTGCTCGGCCGTCACGACCAGCGGCGGCGCGATCCGTACGGCGTCCGGCTGCAGCGCGTTGACCAGGAAGCCCGCCTCCGCCGCCGCCTGCTGCACCTTGCCGGAGACCGGCTCGGCCAGCACGGCGGCCAGCCACAGCCCGCGTCCGCGCACGCCTTTCAGCAGCGGATGAGCGACCGCTTCGAGCCCGGCCCGCAGCCGGGCTCCGGTCGTCCGCACGTGGTCGAGGTCGAGGTTGTCGAGCACGGCCAGCGCCGCGGCGCACGAGACCGGGTTGCCGCCGAAGGTGGAGCCGTGGTCGCCCTTGTCGAACAGCCGGCCCGAGTCGCCGAAGCCGACACACGCCCCGATGGGCAGGCCGCCGCCCAGGCCCTTGGCCAGGGTCAGGATGTCGGGGGTGACGCCGTCGGCCTGGTGGGCGAACCAGTGCCCGGTGCGGCCGATCGCGGACTGGATCTCGTCGGCGACCAGCAGCGCGCCGGTCGAGTCGCAGATCTCACGGGCCGCCGCGAAGTAGCCGTCGGGCGGCGGGACCACGCCTGCCTCGCCCTGAGTGGGCTCCAGGAACACCGCGATGCAGTCGCCCGTCACGGCCTCCTTGAGGGCGGTGGCGTCGCCGTACGGGACGAACTGGACCTCTACCGGGAACGGGCCGAACTGGTCGCGGATCGACTTCTTGCCCGTCAGCGAGAGGGCGCCGATCGTGCGGCCGTGGAAACCGTTCTCGGCGGCGACGAAGTAGGTGCGGCCGTCGCGCCTGCCGTACTTGAGCGCGAGCTTGTAGGCGGCCTCGTTGGCCTCGGTGCCGGAGTTGGCGAAGAAGACGCGGCCGGGGGCGTTCAGCAGGCCGAGGAGCCGCTCGGCGAGCAGCACCTCCGGCTCGTGCAGGTAGAGGTTGCTGGTGTGCGCGAGCGTCGCGACCTGCTTGGAGACCGCCTCGACCAGGGCCGGGTGGGCGTGGCCGAGCGAGCTGACGGCGATGCCGCCGACGAAGTCGAGGTATTCCCTGCCGTCGACGTCCCACACGCGGGTGCCCTCGCCTCGTGCCAGGGCGATCGGCGGGACGCCGTAGTTGGGCATGAAGGCTTGTTCGAACCTGTCGCGAAGGTTCATCAGGGCATCACCATGGTTCCGATTCCTTGGTCGGTGAAGATCTCCAGCAGCAGCGAGTGGGAGACCCGGCCGTCGAGAATGTGCGCTTGGGGGACGCCGCCCTGGACCGCCGTCAGGCAGGCCTCCATCTTCGGCTTCATGCCGCTGGACAGTGAGGGCAGCATGGCCTCCAGCTCGGCGCCGTCGAGCTTGTCGATCACGTCGGTGTCGTCGGGCCAGCCGGCGTACAGGCCCTCGACGTCGGTCAGGACGATGAGCTTCTGCGCCTGGAGGGAGACGGCCAGCGCGGCGGCGGCGGTGTCGGCGTTGACGTTGTAGATCTCGCCGTCCTCGCCGCGGGCGACGCTGGAGACGACGGGGACGCGGCCGTTGTCGATCATGGCCTGGACGGCGCCCGGGTCGACCTTGACGATCTCGCCCACCTGGCCGATGTCGACGTGCTCGCCGTCGACGAGCGCGTGCTTGCGCTCGGCGGTGAACAGGTGGGCGTCCTCGCCCGACATGCCGACCGCGAGCGGGCCGTGCCTGTTGATCAGGCCGACGACGTCGCGGTTGACCTGGCCGACCAGGACCATCCTGACCACCTGCATGGCCTCGGGCGTGGTGACCCGCAGCCCGGCCGTGAACGTCGACTCGATGCCGAGCCGGTCGAGGTGCTTGCTGATCTGCGGGCCGCCGCCGTGCACCACGACCGGCCGCAGACCGGCGTAGTGCAGGAAGCCGATGTCCTCGGCGAAGCCCTCCATGAGCGATTCCTCGATCATCGCGTTGCCGCCGTACTTGATGACGACGGTCGCGCCGTGGAAGCGGGCCAGCCAGGGCAGGGCCTCGATGAGGGTGTCCGCCTTGGTGTGGGCGGTGATGGTCCTCATGAGGAGTACGCCGAGTTCTCGTGGACGTAGTCCGCGGTCAGGTCGGTGGTGTGGACGGTGGCCGAGTGGGTGCCGGCCGACAGGTCGATGGTGATCGTCACGTCGCGCGGGCGCATGTCCACCTTGTTCCGATCGTCGCCGACGGCGCCGCCGCGGCAGATCCAGATGCCGTTGATGGCCACGTTCAGCCGGTCGGGCTCGAAGACGGCGTCGGTGGTGCCGACGGCGGCCAGCACGCGGCCCCAGTTGGGGTCCTCGCCGTGGATGGCGCACTTGAGCAGGTTCGAGCGGGAGACGGTGCGGCCGACCTTGACCGCGTCGTCCTCCGACGCCGCGCCGACCACCTCGATGGCGATGGCCTTGGACGCGCCTTCGGCGTCGACCAGCAGCTGCCTGGCCAGGTCGGCGCAGACCTCGGTGACCTTCTGCCCGAACTCCGCCAGGTCCGGCTTGACCCCGGCGGCACCGCTGGCCAGCAGCAGGACGGTGTCGTTGGTGGACATGCAGCCGTCGGCGTCGAGGCGGTCGAAGGTCTTGGAGGTGGCCTCGCGGAGCACGGCGTCGAGCTCTTCCGCGGTCAGGTCGGCGTCGGTGGTGATCACGCAGAGCATGGTGGCCAGGGCCGGGGCGAGCATGCCCGCGCCCTTGGCCATGCCCCCCACCATGTAGCCGTCGGCGCGCTTGAAGGAGATCTTGGAGACGGTGTCGGTGGTGCGGATGGCGTCGGCCGCGGCCAGCCCGCCGTCGCGCGACAGCTGAGCGGCGGCGCGCTCCACCCCGGCCAGCAGCGCGTCCATGGGCAGCCGCTCACCGATCAGGCCGGTGGAGCAGACCGCGATCTCGCCCGCCGAGTCCTGGAGCACCTCGGCCGCCTTCTCGGCGGTGGCGTGCGTGTCCTGGAAGCCCTCGGGGCCGGTGCAGGCGTTGGCGCCGCCCGAGTTGAGGACGACCGCACGGACCCGGCCGCCGCGCAGGACCTGCTGCGACCACAGGACCGGGGCCGCCTTGACGCGGTTGGCGGTGAAGACACCGGCCGCGGCGTGGTTGGGTCCGTCGTTGATGACCAGGGCCAGGTCACGGGCGTCGCCGGACTTGATGCCCGCGGCGACGCCCGCGGCTCTGAAACCGAGGGGAGCGGTCACGCTCATGCGTTCTCCTCTGCCGGCCGCTGGACTGCTGTGTCGGTTGGTACGCTGCGCTCTCTCACGGAGCAACTCCTGTCAGGGGGAGGCCGAGCTCTTCCGGCAGGCCGAGTGCGAGGTTGACGCTCTGGATCGCGCCTCCGGCCGTGCCCTTGGTGAGGTTGTCGATGGCGATGACGGCGACCACGCGGCCCGCGCGCTCGTCGAGCGTCACCTGCAGGGCGGCGGTGTTGGCGCCGTAGGTCATCGCGGTGGCGGGCCAGGTGCCCTCGGGCAGCAGGTTGACGAACGGCTCCTTGGCCAGCGCGTTCTCGTACGCCTCGCGCACAGCGGCCTTGGTCAGCCCGGGCGCGGCGGGGGCGGAGCAGGTGGCCAGGATGCCGCGGCTCATCGGGGCCAGTGTGGGGGTGAATGACACCCGGACCGGCGTGCCCGCGACGGCGCCGAGCGCCTGCTCCATCTCCGGCGTGTGCCGGTGGACGCCGCCCACGCCGTAGGCGCTGACCGAGCCCATGACCTCGCTGCCGAGCAGGCTGGGCTTGAGCGACCTGCCCGCGCCGCTGGTGCCGCTGGCCGCGACGACGACCACGTCGGGCTCGGCCAGGCCGGCGGCGAAGGCGGGCAGCAGGGCGAGGATGACGGAGGTCGGGTAGCAGCCGGGCACCGCGATGCGCTTGGCGCTCTTGAGCACCTCGCGCTGGCCGGGCAGCTCGGGCAGGCCGTAGGGCCAGGTGCCGGCGTGCTCGCCGCCGTAGAACTCCTGCCAGGCGGCCGGGTCGGCGAGCCGGTGGTCGGCGCCGCAGTCGACGACGACCGTGCTCTCGGGGAGCTGGGCGGCGACGGCGGCGGAGTGGCCGTGCGGCAGGGCCAGGAAGACCACGTCGTGCCCGGCCAGCGTTTCCGGGGTGGTGTCCTCGATGATCCGGTCGGCCAGTTGCGGGAGGTGTGGCTGGTGGGCACCGAGCGCGCTGCCCGCGCTGGCGGCCGCGGTGAGCGTGCCGATCTCGAGCTCCGGATGCCCGAGCAGCAGGCGCAGAAGCTCACCGCCCGCGTAGCCGCTGGCTCCCGCGATCGCCGCTCTCATTCCCAACCCCCTGCATAATCATGCACCTAAACTCATGTCCTTACTATGACGATGATGCACTCCAGGGCATGAACACGCAAGCTGGGCGCGCCATTGCGCTCACATAGCGAGACGGTTAACCCCCCGTTTCAGCCGGATTTCGCGCTCTAGCGCGACGTACCTACCGGTCGGTACTGTGATTTATCCGATAGCGCCGTCCACCGCGGGAGTACTTCGCATGACTCTTTCTCATGCCCAGGTCCAAGCCCAGCTCACCGGTCCTGGCCAGCTTTTCGAGATGGAGGAGATCGGCGATACGGGGGTGCGGACCTGGAAACACGCTCCGGCCCACTTCCGCGCTCTGCTGGAGATGAGCAGATACCACGGCGAGAAGGAGTTCCTCGTCTACGAGGACGAGCACATCACCTTCGAGGAGCACTTCAGGCGGGCGGCGACGCTGGCCAACCGCCTGGTGACCGACTACGGCGTGGCCAAGGGCGACCGGGTGGTCGTGGCCATGCGCAACTATCCGGAGTGGGCGGTGGCCTTCTCCGCCGCTCTCGCCGCCGGGGCCATCGCCGTGCCGCTCAACGCCTGGTGGACCGAGTCGGAGCTGGCGTACGGCGTACGTGACTGCGACGCCAAGGTGCTGATCGTGGACGGTGAGCGGGCCGTCCGGCTCGCCGGCACGGGCGTGCCGATGATCTTGGCCAGAGGCGAGGTGCCCGAGGGCGCGCGCTCGTTCGCCGAGGTGCTGGGCGAGGTCAGCGGGGATGTGACGCTGCCGGACGTCCAGCTCTCCCCCGAGGATCCGGCCACGATCTTCTACACCTCCGGTACGACCGGGCAGCCCAAGGGGGCGCTGGGCAGCCACCGCAACCTGGGCCAGTCGCCGATGACCCTCGCCTACGGGCTGATCCGGGGGGTCGCGCTGGCGGGCAAGGACGTCGCCGCGGCGACGGGCACGCGCCGGGTGACGCTGCTGACCGTGCCGCTGTTCCACGTCACCGGCTGCTTCTCCGCGCTGACCACCACCATGTTCGCGGGCGGCGGGCTGGTCCTGATGTACAAGTGGGACCCCGGGCAGGCGCTGCGGCTCATCGAGCGGGAGCGGATCACCGCGATGATCGGCGTGCCGACCAACGCGTGGCAGCTGATGTCGCATCCCGACTTCGTCAAGTACGACCTGTCGTCGCTGACCACCCTCGGCTACGGCGGGGCACCGGCTCCGCCGAAGCTGCTGGAGCGCATCGGCGAGAACCTGCCCGACCGCGCCGCCTCCAACGGCTACGGCATGACGGAGACGACCGGCCTGGCCATCGGCAACGCCGGCCCCGACTACCTGGCCAGGCCCGACAGCATCGGCCTGCCCACGGCCGTGGTCGACGTCCGGGTGTCCGGCCCGCTGGGCGAGGAGCTGCCGCCCGGCGAGGTGGGCGAGCTGTGCGTACGCGGCGCGAACGTCATCATGGGCTACTGGAACAAGCCGGAGGCGACGGCGCAGACCTTCGTCGACGGCTGGCTGCACACCGGTGACCTGGCCAGGATCGACGAGGACGGCTTCGTCTACATCGTGGACCGGGCCAAGGACATGGTCATCAGGGCCGGCGAGAACGTCTACTGCGCCGAGGTGGAGGCGGCCCTGTTCGAGCACCCGGCGGTGGACGACGCCGCGGTGATCGGCGTCCCGCACGACGAGCTGGGCGAGGAGGTGGGCGCGGTGATCCGGCTCAAGCCGGGCACCTCGACCACCGCCGAGGAGCTCCAGTCCTTCCTGGCGGAACGCATCGCCAAGTTCAAGATCCCCGCGCACATCTGGTTCAGGGACGCGGAGCTGCCGCGCAACCCGGGCGGCAAGATCCTCAAGACCCACCTGCGCCGCGAGGTGCTGGGCGCCTAGAAGGCGCGAGGTGCGGGGCGGCTAGGGGCCGTGAAGTGCTGGGCGGCTAGAGATCGTTTCCCGCGTAGGACAGGTTGAAGCTCTTGTTGACCAGCGGGAAGTCGGGCACGATCGCCCCGCCCAGCGCGACCGGCAGGGCGGGCCAGTTGAAGAACGACGGATCGGCGATCTTCACTCTGGCCAGCCGGCCGTCCGCGCCCAGCTCGACGCGGTGGACGATCGTGCCCCGCCAGCCCTCGACGATGCCCACGCCCGAGCCGCGCCGGCCGTCCGGCAGGCTCCAGTCACCCGAGGTGTGCGCCAGCCTCTCGATCAGCCCGATCGAGGCGGCGATCTCGTCGGCCCTGACCTGGAAGCGGGCCAGCACGTCTCCCCCGGCCCGCACCGCCACCGGGAACGACCCCAGGTCGATGAACGGATGGTCGCGGCGGGCGTCGACGTCCAGCCCGCTGGCCCTGGCCACGTAGCCGAGCGTGCCCAGGTCCGCGGCGGCCCGCTCGGTGAGCACGGCGGTGCCGGTGAAGCGGTCCGACACCACGCCGTGGCCGAGCGCGAGCCCGACGATCTCGGCCACCTCGGCGCCGAGCGCCGCGAGCCTGGCGGTGTCGGGCAGGGCCAGCGGTTCGGCGCCGCCGAGCCGGATCGCGCCGCGCAGCAGGCGGTGGCCGGTGACCTCGGCGTTGACGCGCAGCAGCTGCTCGCGGACGGTGCCGCAATGGGCCTGCAGCACGCTGTGGGCGACGTCGTTGCAGAGCGCGCCCAGGTCGGTGACGTGGTTGTAGAGGCGTTCGAGCTCCAGCAGCACGGCTCTGGCGCGCTGCGAGTCGGGGTCGACGGCCGTGCCGGTGGCCTCCTCGACGGCCAGGCAGTAGGCCAGGGCGTGGCCGACCGAGGTGTCGCCGCTGACCCGCTCGGCCAGGGCCAGCCCGTCTTCCGGCCGGCGGCCCTCGAAGAGCTGCTCAAGCCCCTTGTGCACGAACCACAGGCGGGCCTTCAGCTTGAGTATCGTCTCGCCGACCACCGAGAAGCGGAAGTGGCCCGGCTCGATGCAGCCCGCGTGCACGGGGCCGACCGGGATCTCGTAGACGCCGTCGCCCTCCACGTCGCCGAACGGGTACGGGCCCTCGGGGTCGCCGAACGACGGGGGCGGGCCCGCGTCGGGGAGCATCGGGTACCAGCCTCTGGGCCAGTGGTGGTGGCGGACCAGGCGGCTGGGCAGCGGGTGGTCTTCGGGGGTGATGCCGTACAGGTCGCGGATCTCCCGCTCGAAGCGCCCGGCCGGGAAGGAGAGGGTGGCCAGGCTGGGTACGGCGGGTTCGGTCAGGCGTACGTGGAGCTCGGCCCGCCTCGCCGGACGGGCGGCGGTGAACAGGTAGACCAGCCGGAAGCCGTCGTCCTCGGCGTGCGCGGCCACGAGCGCGACGCGGTGTCCCAGAGCCAGCAGCTCGGCGGCGCACCCGGCGAGCTCGCCTGGCCCGATCTCGGCGACCAGCGGGAGCGTGGCCGTCATCGTGCACCTCCCATGGCGCTCAGCGGCGGTCCGGCGGTCGCGATGGTCACGGCGGACTCCAGGAGCGGCCGGAGCGGCCCCAGCGTCACTCCGAGCACCGCGCACGCCACCAGCCCGACGACCAGCGCCACACCCGCGCCACGCGACCGCCCGCCAGACCCCTCCTCCAAGCCCGGTGGCGCGGTGCCGAGCAGCATGCGGCCCGCCACCCTGCCCACCCCGGCGACGATCACCAGCATGAGCACCAGCGCGGGCGCCACCGCCCAGCCGAGCCCGGCCGCGAACCCCGCCCGCACGATCCCCAGCTCACTGGCGAACAGGCTGAACGGCGGCAACCCCAGCAGCGCCAGCAGCCCGAGCCCGAAGGCCGCGGCCAGCCCTGGCGCCCGCCCGCCGAGCCCGCGCACCGCGTCGACGCTGCTGCTCCCGGCCGCCTGCTGGATCCGTCCCGAGCCGATGAACAGCACCGACTTGCCCAGCCCGTGCCCGAGGATGTGCAGCAACACCGCGCCCAGCGCCAGCCCGTTGCCGATGGCCGCGCCGAGCGCCATCAGCCCCATGTGCTCGATGCTCGAATAGGCCAGCATCCGCTTGAAGTCGCGCTGCCCGATCAGCAGCGCCGCCGCCACGGCCAGCGACGCCAGCGCCACCACGATCAGCAGCATCCGGCAGAACCCCGCCCCGAGCGCCACGTCGGAGACCACCTTGACCCGCAGGATCGCGTAGAACGCCACCGACAGCAGCACCCCGGACATCAGCGCCGACACCGGCGCGGGCGCCTGGCTGTGGGCGTCTGGCAGCCAGGCGTGCAGCGGCGCGAGCCCGGCCTTGGCGCCGAAGCCGAGTACGAGCAGCACCACCGCGATCCGCGTCACCCCCGGGTCCAGCCGCCCGGCGTGCCCGGCGAGCGAGACCCAGTCGAGCCCTTCGCGCGAGGACAACCCGGCGTGTACGGCCGCGTAGTGCACCATCACCAGGCCGAGCAGCGCGAGCGCGATGCCGACCGAGCAGATCACCACGTACTTCCAGGCCGCCTCGGTGGCCTTCCTGGTGCGGCGCTGCCCGACCAGGAACGCGGTCAGGATCGTGGTCGCCTCGACCGCCACCCAGAGCATCCCGAGGCTCGCGGCCAGCACGGCCGTCGCCATCGCCGCGACGAAGCACTGGGTGAAGATCCCGTAGCTACGGGCGGCCCGCGGCTCCGTATGGCCGGCGGCCGCCTCGGCCCGCAGGTAGCCGGGGCTGGCCAGCATCGCCAGCAGCGCCACGACGCCGATCACGATCAGCATGTACGCGCTGAGCGCGTCCACCCGCAGCAACCCCCACAGCCCGCTCCCCTCACCGGCCCGCGCGAGCAGGACGGCGGCGCCGAGCAGCCCGCCCGCGGACAGGGCGCCGAGCCACTCCGTCACGCGATTCCAGCCGAACACGGCATACAGACAGGCGGCCGCGAGCGGCAGCGCCACCGGGACGATCACCATCAGTCGTGCAGCTCCCGTAGCTCGTCGAGGTCGGTGCCGCCGAACGCGGCCCGCATCCGGGTGGTCAGAACCTGCAGCGCCAGTACGGCCAGCAGCACGTCGAGGGAGACGCCCAGCTCCACCACCAGCGGCACCCCGGTGGTGGTGAGGAACGCGGCGGCGGTGATGGCGTTGTCCATCAACAGGAACCCGACCACCTGCGACAGCGCCCGCCTCCTGGTGACGAGGACGAAGAAGCCCACCAGCAGCACGGTCAGCGCGATCGGCACGGCCTGGGTGGCGGGCGTGGGCGCCAGGCGTACGAGGGGCTGGGAGACCGCGTACGCGAGCATCGTCAGGACGGCCGTGACCAGCAGCGACGCGGCGACGCTGACGTGCGGCCGGGCCTCGCGCCCCTCCTCGCCGGCCGCCAGCGCGCGCCGCATGAGGTAGGGCAGGAGCACCGCGCGCAGCAGCCCCACCCCGAGCCCGAGCACGGTCAGCTCGACGTCGGCCTCGTGCAGCCCCCTGACCGCGATCAGGGCGCCCAGCGCCACCCCCTGCAGCCCGAACAGCCAGATGATCGCGGCCAGGTCGCGCCGCCACAGGACCAGCACCCCCGTCAGCAGGAAGGCGCCGCAGGCCAGGTCGAGCGCCTGCACGTACACGGGATCAGTCATCTCACTCACGCCAGGAAGAAGGAGGCGGCGACCGCCAGCAGGGCCATCAGGAACGAGCCGGCCAGCAGCTCGGGGATGCGGAACAGGCGCAGCTTGGCCATGAACACCTCACCGGCCGCCAGCGTGCCGCCCAACAGCGCCACCTTCAGGGCGAACGCCACCACGGCGACCAGCAGCATGATCGGCCCGGCGCCCGCGGTGGCGATGCCGACCGGCGCGAACAGCGCGGCGAACAGCCCGAGCATGACCGTGAGCCGCATTGCCGAGGCCCACTCGATGAGCGCCAAGTCGGGGCCGGCGTACTCCAGGATCATCGCCTCGTGGATCATCGTCAGCTCCAGGTGGGTCGACGGGTTGTCCACCGGGATCCGGCCCGACTCGGCGATCGTGACCACCGCGAGCGCGACGGCGGCCAGCAGGCTCACCGGGGAGATGACCGACAGCGGGCTGCTCGCGGTCTCGGTGACGATCGCGCCGAGGTCGGTGGTGCCCACGCGGATCGACAGCGCGAAGACGGCCAGCAGGATCGTCGGCTCGACCAGGGCGAGCACGGTCATCTCCCGGCTGGCGCCCATCCCGCCGAACGCGGTGCCCGTGTCGAGCCCGCCCAGCGCCAGCGCCACCGAGCCGAGCGCGAGCAGCGCGGCGACCGCGAACAGGTCGGCGACGCCGTCGAGCGGCGAGGCGGCGGTGACCAGCGGCACCGCCGCCGCGACCACCAGCGTGGTTCCGGCCAGCAGCGGCGGCGCCGCCCTGAACAGGTAGCCGGTGCCGTGCGGGGCGATGGGCTCCTTGCGGGCCAGCTTGCGCAGGTCGCGCCACGGCTGCCGCACCCCGGCGCCCGCGCGCCCCTCCAGGCGGGCCCTGACCTGGCGCATCAGACCGGCCAGCAGCGGCGCTCCGGCGGCCACCACGAGTACTTGCAGCACCATGGCGATCACGAGATCACCGCCAGCACGATCAGCACGCCGGTCAGCGCGTAGAAGCCGTAGGACAGGTAGCGGTGGACGCTGCCGTCGGCCAGCCGCCGCGCCCGCGCGCCGAGCCTGACGGCGGCGGCCAGTACCGGCTCGTACAGCCGCCGTTCGACCCGGTCGGGCACCCTGGCCCGGAACCGTACCCGCTGGACCAGGTAGGCCGACTCTTTGACGGCCGTCACATCAATGGCGCTCTCCGGTTGCAGGGCGTCGACGAAGACTCGTTGCAGCGGTTCGGCGAAGGAGGTGGCGGTGTACTCCATGCGGGCCGAGACCGGTCCCGCGCCGCAGTCCCACAGACGGGCCGGCCGGCGTGGGCGCCGGGCGGCCACCGCGCGGACCAGCGACAGCACCGCCGTCACGGCCCCGGCCAGCGCCAGCGCGATGAGGACCGGCGAGATCGAGCCGGTGATCGCGCTCAGCCGGAGCGTCACCTCCCCGGTGACCGGCCGGCTCGCGGGGATCACCCCCGTGACGGCCTCGGTGAGCGCGGGCAGGACCAGCGCGGGGTCGAGGGCGAGCAGCAGGCAGGCCGCCGCCGCCAGCGCCGTCCCGCAGATCGCCGTACGCGGGCTCTCCACCGCCCGTTCGGCGCCCGGGCTGCGCGGCCGGGCCAGGAACCCGACGCCGAACGCCTTCACGAACGTGGCCACCGCCAGCCCCGCCGTCAGCGCGATGGCGCCCACGGCCAGCGGCATCGTGACCGCGCCCGCCACCCCCGAGGCGGGCAGCGCGTGGATGAGGCTCTGCAGCAGCAGCCATTCGCTGACGAAGCCGTTGCCGGGCGGCAGCGCCGACGCGCACAGGGCGCCGACGGCGAACAGGGCCGTGGTGTACGGCATGCGGGTGCGCAGGCCGCCGAGCGCGTCGAGATCCCTGGTGCCCGTGGCCCGATGGACCGAGCCGGCCGCCTGGAACAGCAGCGTCTTGAACGCGGCGTGGTTGACGACGTGCAGCAGGGCCGCGGTGAGGGCGAGGGCGGCCAGCGGGCCGGCGCCGTCGGCCGCGAAAAAGCCGGCCGCGCCGACGCCGATGAGCACCAGGCCCATGTTCTCGGTGGAGGAGTAGCCGAGCAGCCGCTTCAGGTCGGTGGCCATGGCCGCGTGGAGCACTCCGTACAGCGCCGAGAGGGCGCCGAGCGCCAGGACGATCCACCACCACCAGACGGGGCCGCCGCGCAGCAGGTCGAGGCCGACCCTGACCACGCCGTAGACGCCCATGTTGACCATGGCGCCGCTCATCAGCGGCGACACGTGACCGGGCGCGGCCGGGTAGGCCCTGGGCAGCCACACGTGCAGCGGCACGATCCCGGCCTTGGCCGCGAACCCGGCCAGGGTGGTCAGGAAGATCACGTCCTTGGCGACGGGCGACAGCTCGGCGGCGCGCAGCTGGTCGAAGCCGTCGCCCGTGGCTCCGGCCGCCAGGTAGCAGAGGCCGCACATGATCGTCACCAGGCCGAGGTGGGTCATGACGGCGTACCAGAGCGCGGCCTTCCTGACCGACGGCCGGTCGCGGTGCTCGGCCGCCACGAGCAGGAGCGAGGTCATCGCCATCAGCTCCCAGCCGAACAGGAACGTGCTCACGCTGTCAGCCGCCGGCACCAGCAGCAGCGCGGCCACGAACAGCGGCATGACCGCCCGCGTCGGTCTGGCCGCGCCGGAGCCGATGCCGTGGATCGCCGCGCACACCGTAACCGCGCCCGTGATGGCGGTGAACAGGCCGCCGAGCGGGTCGAGCGCCAGGCGCAGGCCGCTCAGAGGCAGCAGGTCGGGCAGCCAGGCCGACCAGCCGTGGCCGAGCGTCGCCCGCACCCCCGCCACGGCCGCCACCACGCCGGCCAGCGCGGTGATCGCTTCCGCCGCGACGGTGATCGCGCGTGGGCGCGGCAGGGCGAGGAGGGCGGCGGCCAGGCAGAGGCCCAGGGCGCACGCGTAGAGGATCATCGCCCGGTCATCCCGCGCAGCGCCTCGATGATCGCCTCGGGCGGCGGCGGGCACCCGGTCACCTCGATGTCGACCGGGACCACGTCACCCACCGCCCCCACGACGCCGTACGCGCCCGCGAACACCCCGCAGTCACGCGCGCAGTCGCCCAGCGCGATCACCATGCGCGGCTCCGGCACGGCCTCGTAGGTGCGGCGCAGCGCCATCTCCATGTTGCGCGTGACCGGCCCGGTGACCAGCAGCGCGTCGGCGTGCCGCGGTGAGGCGACCAGGCGGGCGCCATAGCGCTCCGCGTCGTAGACCGGCCCGAACACCGAGGCGATCTCCACCTCGCAGCCGTTGCACGAGCCCGCGTCCACGTGGCGGATCTGCACCGATCCCGACAGCTCGGACGTTTCGCGATCTTTCCCGCGTTCCAGCGGTGGCTCGGCCATCCGCCCCGTCTTCCGGATTTTTCCCCACAGACCCACTGCGACCCCCCATCGCCCCGACCTGGGAGAACACCGTCCCGCGCCGGGCTGACCACTATGCCGCGCACGCGGGCGGCTCGGAGTGCGCACCGCTAAAGATCTCCCTCGGGACAGTCTTTTGAGAGCCGCGGCCCAGGTGGAGCCGGAGATAAGCGCGCGCATTACCTCTGGCGTAATCGCGGCGCCCGCACCCCCGCTGACATGGTTCTCATGTCCGAACGAACCGCTCGAAGGGAGCGCCGAAATGACCGCCCTCACTCTGACCGACCGGGCCAGGTTCCTGCGCCTGGCGCTGGCCTCCGACGCCGTCGTCACCGGTGTCAACGGGCTCGTCTACCTCGCCGCCGCCGGCCCCGCGAGCGACCTGCTCGGCCCGGACGCGGGCCTGCTCAGGGCGATCGGCGTCTTCCTTCTCGCGTACGGCGCCGCGGTCGGCCTGCTGGCGAGCCGCCACGTGATCAGCCCGGCGGCGACCAAGGCCGTGATCGCGCTCAACGCCGTCTGGACCGTGGGCAGCGTGGCCGCCGTGGTCACCGGGATGACGGAGTTCACCACGCCCGGCGCGGTGTGGGCGATCGGCCAGGCTCTCGTGGTCGGCGTCTTCGCCGAGCTGCAGATCATGGGCCTCCGCCGGCTCCGCTGACCCCCTCCTCCTCTCAATAACACCCGAAAGGTAGAAAGATCATGAGCAACGAACTGGTCGACCGCTACATCGCCGCCTGGAACGAGACCGACGCCGACGCCCGCGCCAAGGCCGTGGCCGAGGTCTGGACCGAGGACGCGACCTACACCGATCCGCTGGCCGAGGTCTCGGGGCACGCCGGGCTCGCCGCGCTGATCGAGGGCGCGCAGGGCATGTTCCCGGGCTTCGTGTTCAGCCCCGGTGAGGTGTACGACGCCCACCACGACATCGCCCGGTTCACCTGGCACCTGGGCCCGGCGGGTGAGGAGCCGGTGGTGGTCGGGTTCGACGTGGTGCAGTTGGCCGCGGACGGCCGGATCGCCAGGGTCCTGGGCTTCCTGGACAAGGTGCCCGCCGCCTGAAGACTGCTTCACCAGGCGACATCGCTTCGCCGGGCCCCTGGAGACTCTCCGGGGGCCCGGCCTTGTGCCGGAGCTTGCCCGTGCCATGGGCCACGGCATGAACCGCTTGCCCATGCCATGGGCCATGGCATAAACCGTTTGCCCATGCCGAGGGCCGCGACGCAGAATCAGATCTCGTGGCCGATCAACTGAAACGCCTGCTCCGCGGGCTGGCACCCGACCTGGGCCCGCTGCGCGACTCGCGTGACTATCGGCTGCTCATGGCATCCGGTGTCATCACGATGTTCGGCACGTTCATCACCATGGTCGCGGTGCCGTACCAGATGAAGGAGCTCACCGGCTCCTACGTGGCGGTCGGTCTGGTGAGCCTGGCCGAGTTCGTGCCGATGGTGGTGTGCGGGCTGTGGGGCGGCGCCATCGCCGACGCGCTCGACCGGCGCACGGTCATCCTGCTCAGCGAGCTGGGGCTGATGGTGACCTCGGGGCTGCTCATGGTCAACTCGCTGCTCCCCCACCCGCAGGTCTGGGTGCTCTATGTGGTCGGCGCCCTGGCGATGGGCGTGGGCTGCCTGCAGCGGCCCAGTCTGGAGGCGCTGATCCCGCAGGTGGTCAGGCACGACCAGCTCGCCGCGGCCGCGGTGCTGGCCAACCTGCGCTGGAACCTCGGCGCGATCGTCGCCCCGGCGCTCGGTGGGCTGCTGGTGTCGGCGTTCGGCACGGCCGTCGCCTACGGCCTCGACACGGTGAGCTTCGTCCTTTCCCTGATACTGCTGTGGCGGATCAAGGCCGTGCCGCCCGCCGAGGACGCCGCGCCCGCGTCGCTGAGTTCGCTGGTGGAGGGTGTGCGCTACGCGGCCGGGCGGAAAGACCTGGTCGGCACCTACCTGGTCGACATCGCCGCCATGCTGTTCGCGATGTCGACGGCGCTGTTCCCGTTCCTGGCCGATCAGCTCGGCGCGCCTCAGGCGCTCGGGCTGCTCTATTCGGCGGGTGCGGTGGGCTCCCTCGTGGCCTCGCTCACCGGCGGCTGGACGGCGCGCGTCCACCGCCAGGGCATGGGCGTGATCATCGCCGCGACGCTCTGGGGTGCCGCGATGGCACTGGCGGCGGTGATCCCGAACGTCTGGGCGATCTTCCTCTGCCTCGCGCTGGCGGGGGCGGCCGACATGATCAGCGGCATCTTCCGCATGACGATGTGGAACCAGACGATCCCCAACGAGCTGCGGGGCAGATTGGCCGGCATCGAGCTGCTGTCGTACGCCAGTGGACCGATGCTCGGCAACGCCCGGGCCGGGCTGATGGCGCAGTGGGGCGGCGCCCGGTTCTCCCTGGGCGCGGGCGGCGTGCTGTGCGTCGCGGCGGTGGCCGGGCTGGCGGCGGTGCTGCCGAAGTTCCGCGGGTACGACTCACGCACCGACGAGCACGCGCTGACCGAGAAGGCCCGCCGAGAGAGCCGCCTCACCGCCTAGGCGCGGCTGCCCGCCTGGAGCCACGGCTGTGGCCGGCCCGCCGCACCGCCTGGAGCCGCTGTCTGCGGCCGGCCCGCTCCACCGCCTTGAGGCACGCTGTGGTCAGCCCGGCTCGCGCCAGCCGTCGTGGTCTTCCACGAGGGCGTCGACCTCCGGCAGGCCGCCCTCGTCGAGCCCTTCCAGAACGACCAGCCACTGCGCGTCCTCGGCGTCGTCCTCTCCGGCGAGCGTCTCCCGCACCACCTGGGGTGTCCCCAGCGCGGGGAACCGCTCGCCCAGCGCCTCCGCCACCTCCTCGGCGTCGTCACGCTCGGCGAACACCAGCAGATGCCTCATCTCCGGCCTTTCATGCGTGCGGCCCGATACGCCGGGCTCCTGCGCGAGGTCGCGTACACCGGACTCATGCGCGAGTCTGTTTGGGGGACTCATGCGTGAGGTCCGGTACGGCGGACCGTACCGGACCTCGTGGCGACTGGACGGTCAGGCGCTGCGGAGCTGGGCGCCGACGCGGTCGGCGGCCATGGCCACGGCGGCGTCACGAGCCGCCGTCGTCTCCTCCACCGTCAGCGTCCGGTCGGCCGCGCGGAAGCGCAGGGTGTAGGCGAGCGACTTGTTGCCCTCCCCCACCTGCTCCCCCGCGTAGACGTCGAACAGCCGGATCGACTCCAGCAGCTCGCCCGCCCCGTCACGCAGCGCCGCCTCCACGTCGGCGACCGGCGTGAAGTCGGGCACGATCAGCGCCACGTCCTGGGTCGCGACCGGGTAGGACGAGACGGCCGGCGCGTCGACCGGGCCCGGCATGGCCGAGTCCAGCTTGGACAGTTCCAGCTCCATCGCCGAGGTGCGCGGCGGCAGTCCGTAGGCCTCGGCGACGCGCGGGTGCAGCTCGCCGGCGTGGCCGACGAGCGTGTCGCCGACGTAGAGGGCGGCGCACCTGCCGGGGTGCCACGGTTCGTGCTGGTCGGCGATGACCGACAGCTCGACTCCCGCCTCGGCCGCCACCAGCCGGGCCGCTTGTACGGCGTCTGCCCAGCACTCCTGGCGGCCCTGGCCCCACCAGCCGGACCGCTCGAACTCGCCGGCCAGCACGACCGCGACCCGGTGCGGCTGGTCGGGCAGAGCCGTGGCGATCGAGGCCAGCTCGTCGTCGCTGGGCCGGCGCTCGACACCCAGCACCGGCGCGGTGTCCGGCGCTCCCTCGCGCGGCCGGTAGACCAGCCCCGACTCGAACAGGGCCACGTCGGAGAAGCCCCGCCCGGCGTTGCGTACCAGGGTCTTGAGCAGCCCCGGCAGCAGCGTCGTGCGCAGCAGCGGCTCGTCCTCGGCCAGCGGGTTGGCCAGCCGCAGAGCGCGGCGGCGCGCGTCGTCGGCGGGCAGTTGCAGCGCGTCGAAGTCGCCCTCGCTGATGAACGGGTAGGCGAGCACCTCGACGTAACCGGCGGCGGCCAGGGTCCGGCCGACCCGCCTGCGCAGCCGCTGCCCCTCGGTCAGCCCGGCGCCGGCCGGAGCCTTGGGCAGCACGGAGGGCAGCCGCTCGTAGCCTTCGAGGCGGATGACCTCTTCGGCCAGGTCGTTGGGGTCGGTGAGGTCCGGCCGCCAGGACGGCGGGGTGACCGTGAGCATGTCGTCGCCGGTGACGGCCAGCTTGGCCGCCAGCTCGCCGCCGGTCACGACCCCGGTCGGGTCGACGCCGCCCCTGCGCACGGCCGGGTCGTCGCCATCGGTCACGACGCAGCCGACCTGCTCCAGGCGGCGTACGACGGTCTCCTTGGAGTAGGGCACGCCGGCCACGTCGCCCGGGTGGCTCGCCGGAATGGCGATGCGCGCCGGCTCGACGTCGACCTCGGCGTGCGTCAGACCCGGCCGTACGGTGGCGCCGCCCAGCTCGGCCAGCAGGCTCACCGCCCGCCACGAGGCCACCAGCGGCAGCTCACGGTCGACGCCGCGCTCGAACCGCTTGGACGCCTCGGACACGAGGTTGTGCCTGCGCGACTCCCGGGAGATGCCGGTCGCCGAGAAGTGCGCGGCCTCGATGACGATGTCGGTCGACTCGCCGGAGATCTCGGTCTCCAGTCCGCCCATCGTGCCCGCCATCGAGATCGGGCCCGACTGGTCGGTGATCAGGATGTCGTCGGGGTCGAGCTCGCGGGTGACGTGGTCGAGTGTTTCGAGCCGCTCGCCCTGCCCGGCCCGGCGTACGACGATCTCGCCGGTGAGCTTGGCCCGGTCGAAGGCGTGCAGCGGCTGGCCGAGCTCCAGCATCAGGTAGTTGGTGATGTCGACGGCCAGCGACACCGGCCGCATGCCGGCCCGCGTCAGGCGTACGCGCATCCAGAGCGGGCTCTGGGCGGCCGGGTCGAAGCCGGTGACCTCGCGCAGCACGAACCTGTCGCAGGCGGTCGGGTCACCGATCGAGGCGGGCCACGCCTGCTCGTCGGCGGCGGGCAGCTCGACGTCGGCGGGGTCGTGGAAGGCCACGTCGAAGGCGGTCGCGGCCTCGCGCGCCACGCCTCTGACCGACAGCGCGTAACCGATGTCGGGGGTGATCTCCAGCTCGATCACGTCGTCGCGGAGCCCGAGCAGCTCGACCACGTCGGCGCCGATCGGGGTGCCGGCGGGCAGGACCATGATGCCGCCGTGGTCGTCGCCGAGACCGAGCTCGCGCTCGGAGCAGATCATGCCCTCGGACAGCCGCCCGTAGGTCTTGCGCGCGCCGACCTCGAAGCCGCCGGGCAGCACGCCGCCCGGCAGCACGACCGGCACGCGGTCACCGACGGCGAAGTTGGTGGCGCCGCAGACGATCTCGCGCGGCATCGCCTCGCCGACCTCGACCTTGCAGTGCCTGATCGGCTTCTTGAAACCGGTCAGCTCCTCGATCTCGAGCACCTCGCCGACCACGACGTTCTTCACGTCGTGGCCGTGGGAGGTGATCGACTCGAGCTTGAGCCCGGCCGCGGTGAGCTTGTCGGCCACCTCTTGTGCGGTGACCGCCGGGAGATCGGCGTGCTCCCGCAGCCAGGAGAGCGGGACCTTCATCAGATCTCCAATCCGAACGGAAGCGTGAAGCGCACGTCTCCCTCGACCATGTCGCGCATGTCCTCAGCGTTGTGGCGGAACATCAGCGTGCGTTCGATGCCCATGCCGAACGCGAAACCCGAGTATCTCGACGGGTCGACGCCGCAGGCGATCAGCACGCGCGGGTTGACCATGCCGCAGCCGCCCCACTCGATCCAGCCCTCGGACTTGCAGGTGCGGCACGGCGGGTTGCCGGGGATCGCCGAGGCGCCGCGGCAGACGAAGCACTTGAGGTCCATCTCGGCCGACGGCTCGGTGAACGGGAAGTAGTTGGGCCGGAACCTGGTGGTGATGCCCTCGCCGAACATGACCTCGGCGAACCGGTCGAGCGTGCCCTTGAGGTGGGCCATCGTCAGCCCCTCGTCGATCGCCAGGCCCTCGACCTGGTGGAAGACGGGGGTGTGGGTGGCGTCGAGCTCGTCGGTGCGGAACACCTTGCCCGGCGAGATGACGTAGCACGGCGCGCCCCGCTGCAGCAGCGCGCGGATCTGCACCGGGGAGGTCTGGGTGCGCAGCACCATGCCCGACTCGGTGGACTCCACGAAGAACGTGTCGTGGTCGGAGCGGGCCGGGTGGTCCTTGGCGATGTTGAGGGCGTCGAAGTTGAACCACTCACCTTCGAGCTCGGGGCCCTCGGCCACCTCGTAGCCCATCGCGACGAAGGTGTCGGCGATGCGCTCCTGCATGGTGGTCAGCGGGTGGCGGGCGCCGCGCGGCTGCCGGTCCCACGGCAGGGTGACGTCGACGGCCTCCTCGACGAGCACCCGGGCGTCGCGCTCGGCCTCCAGCTCGGCCTGCCGGGCGGCGAGCGCCTCGTTGATCGCCTTGCGGGCGCCGCCGACGCGCTTGCCGGCCTCGGCGCGGGCCGCGGGCGGCAGAGCGCCGATCTCGCGGTTGGCCAGCGCGATGGGCGAGCGGTCGCCCGCGTGGGCCAGCCGCGCCTGCTTGAGTGCGTCGAGGTCGCCGGCCGTCTTGATCGCCGCCAGGGCGTCGGCCTCCATGCGGGACACCTCGTCGGCATGCAACGGTGTCACCTCGACGGGGTCGTAGTCAGACAAGAGTGAGCTCCGTATCCAGGGCTTGAGCGTGACAGAGTCTAGTGGGATCCGCCCACCGGGCCCGACTCCCGCCGCTTCCCGTAATCGGGCCGCGCGGACCGCACCTGGCTAACTACACCGTGGCGAAGTCGGGTGTGCCGGTGGGCACGGTAAATCGGAACTCCGCCCCACCCTCGGGCGCGCGCTGCACGGTGATCGTGCCACCATGCGCCTCGACCAGGCCCTTCACGATGAACAGGCCGAGCCCGGTGCCGCCGCGCCGGCGGCTGTTGCCGCGCCAGAACTGCCGGAAGACGCGCGGAGCCAGCTCGGGCGCGATGCCCTCGCCCTCGTCGCGCACCGACACGGCAACTCCCCATCCGACGGACTCGATGTCTATGGTGACGGTGCCGCGTCCGTGGCGCACCGCGTTTTCCATCAGGTTACCGAGGATCTGGTCGACCTTGTCCTGGTCCAACCACATTTCGGGCAGGTGGTCGCCGACGACGAGGCGGAAGCGGTCCTCGGCCTCCCCCGCCGCGACGCGGCCCGCGATGATGCGCCGCGCTCTGGCCGGCACGTCGACGACCTGGCGGTGCAACTCCAGCCGGCCCGACTCGATGCGGGAGACGTCGAGCAGCTCCGTGATCAGCCTGGTCACGCGGTCGGCGTCGTTGTTGACGGTCTCGAGCATGACGCGCTTCTGCTCGTCGGTGAAGCGGGTCCACTTGGCCAGCAGGGTCGCGGTGAAGCCCTTGACGCTGGTCAGCGGCGAGCGCAGCTCGTGGGCGACCGTGGAGACCAGGTCGGCGCGGCTGCGCTCCAGCCGGGCGCGGGCGCCGCCGTCACGCAGGGTGATCGTCACCCGGTCGACGTCGCCGCACCTCTCGGGCTCGCGGGACAGCCGGGCCGCGACGTAGAGCTCCTGCCCGCCGGGCAGGTGGATGGGGCGCTCGGGCACCCTGCTGCGGGTGCGCAGGCCGCCCTCGGGGTCGAGGGCCTTCCACCACTCGCGGCCGTCGTGGTCGCGGAAGGGGAAGACCTCGTTCATGTCCCTGCCGACCGCCCGCTCGACGGTGACGCCGGTGAGCCGCGCGGCGGCCCGGTTGACGGCCAGCACGCAACCGAATCTGTCGGTCACGATGAGGCCGTCTGGAAGATCGTCAATGGCTATCGTGCACGCGGAGGCGACCACTCGACCATCGGTGTCTGCGCCGTGCACGAACTCGCCTCCTCCGCCTACAAGGCCGACAATAGCGGGTTTCCAGCCGCCTAGGGCACTCGCTGAGCCCTGGCGGAGGAGTAAAGGCATACCGCGGCCGCGGTGGCCAGGTTGAGGCTTTCGGCCTGTCCGTAGATGGGCACTCTGACCACATCGTCGGCTTCGGCGAGAACCTCCTCGGGCAGACCCCATGCCTCATTTCCGAAGATCCACGCGGTGGGGCCCGACAGGTCGACGTCGTCGAGCGTGTGCTTGCCCGCGCCGTCGGCCGCCAGCACGCGAAGTCCGCGCTCTCTGAGTTGACGCACGGCCCCTGCTACCGGAGTACCGATGGTGACGGGCAGGTGGAACAAGCTGCCCGCGCTGGCACGTACACACTTGCCGTTGTACGGGTCGACGGAGGCGTCGGTGAGGATCACGGAGTCGGCGCCCGCGGCGTCGGCGGCGCGCATGACGGTGCCCGCGTTGCCGGGGTCGCGCACGTGCGCCAGGACCGCGACCAGGCGCGGGTCGCCGGACAGGGCCTCGTCGAGCGGCACGTGCACCAGCCGGCAGACGGCCAGCAGCCCCTGCGGGGTGACGGTCTGGGAGAGCTCGGCCATGACCTCGCCGCTGGCCCGGTGGATCGGGATGCCCTTGAGCGTCGCGTCGGTGATCAGCTCGGGGTGGCGGAGCTCGGCTTCGGCGGTGGCGAACAGCTCCAGCGTCACCCCTTCGAGCTTGAGCGCCTCGCGTACGGCCTGGGGCCCCTCGGCCAGGAACTTGCGGTCCTGCTCCCTGAAGGCGCGCTTGGCGAGCCGTCTGGCGGCCTTAACGCGCGGCGACTTCACGTTGGTCAGCTCGGATCCGGCCATGCTCTCCCCTGATGATCTGTACGGCCGGTCGCACCGGCCGCGTGCCCGGTCGTGGCGCCCGCGCGTACAGCGGTCGTGCCCGTACACACAGCAGTCGTGCCCACGCGCGCAGCGGTCGTGGCCCCTGTGCACACAGCAAAGGGCCCACCATCAGGTGGGCCCTCGGCTAGAGCCTCGCCGGGCTCCTTTGTCAAGCGCCTCAGCTCGCGGCCGGGGCGTTCACGTTCGCCGGCAGCGCCTTCTTGGCGGCCTCGACGAGCGTGGCGAAGGTCTGGCTGTCGTTGACCGCGAGGTCAGCGAGGATCTTACGGTCGACCTCGATGTTGGCCAGCCGCAGACCCTGGATCAGACGGTTGTACGTCATGCCGTTCTGGCGGGCAGCGGCGTTGATCCGCTGGATCCACAGACGACGGAACGCACCCTTACGGTCCTTGCGGTCCCGATAGGCGTACGTCATCGAGTGGAGCATCTGCTCCTTGGCCTTGCGGTACAGACGTGACCGCTGGCCACGGTAACCGGAAGCCCGCTCGAGGACGACCTTGCGCTTCTTCTTGGCGTTGAGCGCCCGCTTCACGCGTGCCATGTTCTATCTCCCCGGGGGTCGCGCTACTTGGCGAGCAGCTTCTTGATTTTCTTGGAGTCAGCGTCGGACAGGACGACTTCGTTCTTGAGACGGCGCGTCAGCGTGGACGACTTCCACTCGTTGTAGTGCGCGCGATTGGCCCGGCGGCGCACGACCTTGCCGGTGCCGGTGAGCCGGAACCGCTTCTTCGCACCGCTGTGCGTCTTCATCTTCGGCATTCGCCGTCTCTCCTCAATTCGTCCGTGCCGGTGGCCGGGCCGGTGCTGGCCGACCCGGTCGCGGCGTCTTCGTCTGGCGGGGTGGCTGTCGGGGTGTGCTGTTAAGGCTAACCCCAACCGCGGGTCACGCTTCCTGTATGGGAGCTTCCTGCTCGGAAGTCTCCAGCTCGGAAGGCTCCTCGCCGCCACGCTGTGCCTTGGCTGCGGCCTTTTCGGCCTTTGCCTCGGCCTTCTTCTTGTGCGGACCGATCACCATGATCATGTTACGACCGTCCTGCTTGGCGTGGGACTCGACGAATCCCAACTCCTGGACGTCGTCCGCGAGCCGCTGCAGCAGCCGGAAGCCGAGCTCCGGCCGGGACTGCTCGCGACCACGGAACATGATCGTGACTTTGACCTTGTCTCCCGCCTTGAGGAACCGCACCACGTGACCCTTCTTGGTCTCGTAGTCGTGCGGGTCGATCTTCGGCCGGAGCTTGATCTCCTTGATGATCGTGTGCGCCTGATTCTTGCGCGCCTCGCGCGCCTTCATCGCGGACTCGTACTTGAATTTGCCGTAGTCCATGAGCTTGCACACGGGCGGTCGAGCCGTGGCCGCGACCTCGACGAGGTCGAGGTCGGCCTCCTGAGCGAGCTTGAGGGCATCGTGAATGGAGACGATGCCTACCTGCTCGCCGTTCGGGCCCACGAGGCGAACCTCGGGAACTCGGATACGCTCGTTGATGCGGGGCTCAGTGCTGATGGGGCCTCCTAGGTTTGCGTTCCCGTACGTGCTCGGTGCCGAGGAACTCCGCGCAAACGCGAAAAGCCCCGCACGTCGCGCATGCGGGGCCACTGAGCTCTTTGGCATCGTGGCCGTAAGCTCCCCGGAGTAAGTCCGGCGTGATCCTGGACCCGGCCGCCTCTCGGCGACTCAGGTGGGAGGGAGACCTCCGCTTGCGCGTCCAGCAAGGCATGCCGGACCGATCAGTGAGCTACGCTACCACAACAACGAGACTTCTTCGAATCATCCCCGCTGGCCAGGGGTCTGAGCGGTCAATTCTGTCCAGAAAATTAGCCAGAAGGAGGGCATGTGACCGATCTCGAAGAGAGCAAGTGGCAGCCGTAGGACGCTCGGGGCCCGACCTGAGCGCGCTCGACCTCACCCGCGACAAGAGCGGCATGATGCGGGATGTCGACCTCGAGGGCATCAAGTGAGCTACGTTCTCGACACTGCCTGGTTGATCCTGGCTGCTCGGTTGATCAACCCGTACGACTGGCCGACCGTCTGAGGATCTCCGCCTCGCCGGCCGCGCGCATGGCCTCCACCGGCACATCCGTCCGGCCCGTCATCAGCTCCACCTGCCGTACCGCCTGGTGCAGCAGCATCCCGAACCCGCCGACGACGGTGCCGCCCCCAGCCTGGACGGCCGCCGCCGCGCTGGTCGGCCAGGGCGAGTAGACCACGTCGAAGAGCGCCGGAACCCGCGCCAGCCGCGCCGCGAAGGCGTCGGCCGCCCCGCTCGGCAGCGTGGACACCACCAGATCCACCCGCGTCGAGACATCGAGCTTGTCGAACGTCTCGATCGCCAGCGCCATCCCGAGCCGCTCGGCCACCCCGGCCGTGTCCCCCGCCCTGGCGGGATCGCGTACCAGCAGGGTCGCGGAGTGCAGCCCCAGGTTGCGCAGCGCGGCCAGCGTCGAAGCGGCGGTGGCGCCACCGCCCAGCACGGTCGCCGACCTCGGCGCCGGCACCCCCGCCTCTGCCAGCGCCCGCTCGATGCCGTAGACGTCGGTGTTGTCCCCATGGCTCGCGCCGTCGCGGAACACCACGGTATTGGCTCCGCCCACCTCGACGGCCAGGTCGGAGACGGTGTCGAGCAGCGGCAGCACGGCCCGCTTGAGCGGCATGGTCAGCGACAGCCCCGCCCAGGCCCCCTCGTCCCCCGGCACCTCTCCGCGGCGCGGCCTGAGCTCCCGCAACAGCCCGGGCAGCCGGGCCTCGTCACACTCGCGGACCTCGTAGCTCCACCCGTCGAGCCCCATCGCCTGATAGGCCGCCCGATGCAGGTAGGGCGACAGCGAATGCGCGATCGGCGACCCCAGCACCCCTGCCCGCACGCGGTTCTCCTCTCCATGCCTTACTGCCTGCTGTTTTTCGTGGCTTGTCTTCTGTGCAGCCGCTTTTCTACGGCATGCCCGTCCGTACGGCGTGCCCGCTTTGGTGCGGCATGTCGCACGAAAGCGGTATGCGACCCGTGCCGTTTGCCGCCTGTACGGCCGCCTTCGTACGGCATCCCTGTCTGCGGTACGGCATGCCCGGCCGACCCCAGTCGCCGTACAGGGCTCAGGGCCTCCAGGGAGACGGCCGCTGAGCCCGCACATGGCCGGGCGCCGTTACGAGACGGTGAGACCGGTGGCGTGGCCGGCTTCCGCCGTTTACCCGGCGGCGTCAGCCACCGTTTCGGCGGTATTCGTTGAGCAATACCTGGAATTCCGCGTCCGTGACGGCGAACTTGGTGATGTGGCTCTTGGGGTCGGTGGCGACGAAGTAGAGCCAGGGACCCTTGGCCGGGTTGAGAGCCGCCTCGATCGCCGCGTCGCCCGGGTTGGAGATGGGGCCGGGCGGGAGACCCAAGTATTTGTAGGTGTTGTACTTGGAGGTGCTCTGCAGCTGCGCGTGCGTCGCGGACGTGCCCTTCTTGTTCGTCGCGTACATCACCGTGCTGTCCATCTTCAGCTGCATCTCCGGCTCATGGTCGAGCCGGTTGTAGATGACGCGGGCGATCTTCGGCATGTCCTCGTGCCGGCCGGCCTCGGCCTGGATGATGCTGGCGATCGTGATGATCTCGGCGGGCGTGCGCCGCAGGGCCTTGGCACCGCCCACGAGGTCGGCCTTCTCCGCCGCCTGGTTGAACCGTTCGACCATCTGCGACAGCATGTCGGCCGGCGTGGCCTTCGGCTGGAACTCGTACGTGGCGGGGAAGGCGTAGCCCTCCAGCCTGCCCTTCGCGTAGGACGGCAACTCCATCTCGCTGGTGTCCTTGGCGGCGGCGGCGAAGTCCTTCAGCGGCTTGCCGGTCTTGTCGGCGAGCCGGGCGAGGACGTCGGAAAGGCGCAGCCCCTCCTCGAACGGGATCCTGACGATCAGCTTGTTGGCCGAGCCGAGCATCGTCACCGCGTTGGCGGCGGACATCCCCTTGCGCAGGGTGTATTGGCCCGGCTGGAGCGCGCCGCTCTTGTTGGCGTTGGCGATCGCGTTGGTGAACGCCCTGGCGCTGGCGACGACCCCCTGCCGCTCCAGCTCCACCGCCACGTCGGAGGCGGTCTGGCCGTCCTTGATCTCGATGGTCACGTCGCCCTTGCCCTGGCCGGTGAAGTCGTCGGGCACCAGAGCGCCGCTGATCCACTGATAGCCGAAGTAGCCGCCGCCGCCGAGGATGCCCGCCAGGACGATGAAGGCCAGCAGCGGTGCGATGAAGCCGCCTCGGTTACGGCGCCTGCGACGTCTGCGGCTGCCGCCTTTGCCGTTAGCTCGGCCGCGGCGCCGGGAGGAGCCTTCGTCGTCCTCGGCGCCGAGCAGGAAATCCATGTCGAGATCGTTCATAGGTGCGCAGGCCAATCTCCCGGTACGTACGGCCCGGCGTCAAGTGGCACTGCCGAACCGTTGGGGGTCACCGAGCGGGGGGTTCGCCAGCCGTGCACCCACGACCGGCGAATATCACTCTGGGTAGCCATGCTAGAGGACAAGGAGAGCGCGCGGGCCCCCTCCCGGGGGCTCCGCTCGGGGATTTCGAAGATCCCTCGCGGGAAGTGGGGGGTCCCGGCAAGCATCATTTCGTCCCGAGGTTTCGGTGCAACTCTTCCCGGTATCTCACGAACTCGCTCTCTTTGTCGGTGAATTTGGTGATTCTATGCGCCGGATCCGTCGTCACAAACCAGCGCCAATCACCGCTCGCCGGATGCAAGGCCGCTATCAGCGCCTTCTCTCCGGGATTGGCGATGGGCCCCGGCGGCAGTCCGGTGTGCCGGTAGGTGTTGTACGGCGATTGGACCTTGGTGTCGCTCTCGGTGACCTTCAGGGTCCGCTTGCCCAGGGCGTACAGGACGGTGCTGTCGATCTGGAGCCGCATGTCGCGCTTGAGCCTGTTGTAGATCACTCTGGCGATCTTGGGATAGTCCTCGTCCCTGCCGCCCTCGGCCTGGATCATGCTGGCCACCGTGACGGCCTCCAGCGGGCTCAGATGCACGTACGGGGCCTTCTTCACCAGCTCCACCTGCTTCGCCGCCGCGCCGAACCGCTCCACCATCGCGGTCAGGAGGTCGACGGCCTTGTCCCCGGGCTCGACCTCGTACGTGGCCGGGAACAGGAACCCTTCGAGCCCCTTGGCGTATTTGGGCAGCCCGACGAGAGCCGTGTCAACCGCCCGCAACTCCTTGAGAGCCAGCCCGGACTGCGCGGCCAGCCGGACGAGCGTCTCGGACGCCCGCATGCCCTCGGGCACGGTGACCCGCCTGACCATCCTGGAGGTGGGCGCGAGCAGCAGGTCGAGCGCGGCGCCCGCGGCCATGCCCTTGCGCAGCCGATAGTGCCCCGGCCGCAGGTGTCCCGCCACGGCACGGTCCTCGGCCACGTTCACGAACGACCGCGCGCTGGCCACCACCCCGGCCTCGGCCAGCACCGCGCCGACGTCGCCCGCGTTGGCACCGGGCGGGATCCGCACGGTCACGAGCCCGCCGCCGGTGCCCTCGAAGTCGTCGGGGGTCAGGTACGGCTTGAGCGCCACATATACGCCGACGCCGAGCGCGGCGATCGACGCCGACACCACCACGCCGAGCAGCGCCACCGTACGCACGGCCGACCGCTTCTCGCGCCGCCGAACCCCACGAACGTCCCCGCCGCCCTCGGTCCCGGCTCTGCCCCCGGTCCCGGTCCCGGCTCTGCCCCCGGTCCCGGTCCCGGCTCCGGCCTCAGACGCGCCACTGCCACCGCCCCGGGCCGCCCCGGCTGCCAGGCCACCGACGCCCGGTGATTCGCCCGGATCGGTGCCAGCGACGCCACCATCGGAGGCCTGGCCGTCAGAAGACGCGCCGCTGTGGGACGTGCCACCACCAGAAGGCCGCCCGCCGTAGGAAGGCGCGCCATCGTCGGATAGAGCGCCACCGTCGGAAAGCCCACCGCCGTCCGACAAAACGCCACTAAAAGGCGCGCCACCGTCGGATGGAGCACCACCGGGAAGCCTCCCACCGTCGGACAAGCCGCCGTCGAACGGCGCACCACCCTCCGACGACGCACCACCAGGAAGCCGCCCGCCCTCCGACAGCGCGCCATCAGAGCGCGCGCCACCATCAGACGGAGCACCACCGGGAAGCCGCCCGCCGTCCGCCGGGGCGGTCGCGCCCAGGTCGTCCGCGCGACACTCTCGTCCGTCCGCTGCGTACTCCCCCGTCACCGGCACGTCCAGAGCCTCTGACGCGTCCGGCCCCAAGGGACCGTTGGAGTCCGAGGACACGCCGGTTCCCGAGGACATATCGGCGTCTGAGGGTGTCGCGGAGCCCGAAAGCGCTTCGGCATCCGAGGGCACATCGGCGTCCGAAGACGGTGCTGTGTCCGAGGACGGGAAGAAGGGTTCCGGGACGAACGGGATCAGGTCGTCATCCTCGTCCGGAGGTGGCCCGCTCATGCGGCCGCCCCCGCCCGTTCCCCGCCGCCCCCGGTGAGACGCCCGGTCATGAGGCGGGTCCGCCGTCCACCCCGGAGGGCGGATCGACGGGCCTGCCGGGTGGTCTGTCCGTGGCTCTCTCGACGTCGAGCGCGTCCTGCAGCAGCACGACCGCCGCCGCCTGGTCCACGACCGCGCGCTGCTTCTTGGCCCGCACGCCGCTGGCCCGTAGTCCCTGCTGCGCCGCGACCGTGGTCAGCCGTTCGTCGAAGAGGCGGACGGGCGTGGGCGCCAGTCGCCGGGCCAGCGCTGTGGCGAATTCGCGGGCCAGCGCGGCGGCCTGCCCTTCGCGGCCCGACAGCGAGGTGGGCAGCCCGACCACGACCTCGATCGCCGAATGTTCGTCGGCGATCGCTGCGATGCGGTCGAGGTCGCCCTGGCCTCGCCTGACGGTCTCCACCGGAGTGGCCAGCAGGCCCGAGGGGTCACTGCGGGCCACTCCGATGCGTACGGACCCGACGTCCACGCCGATACGTGAACCGAACCGCATGTCAGCCGAGCTGCTCCGCGATGGCCTGCTCGACCAGTCGCAGCGCGTCGCCGACCGCCTCCGGTCGTGTGCCGCCGCCTTGCGCGACATCGTCCTTGCCGCCACCGCCACCCCCAAGCGCCTTGGCGGCGACGCCGACCAGTCGCCCGGCCTTGAGCTGACGCTCACGTCCCGCCTCGTTGACCGCGGCAACGACCACGGGCCGGTCGGAGGGGACACCCGCGATCACGATGACCGCCGGTCGGTCGGCCGGGAATCTGCCACGCACATCAAGCGCGAGCTTACGCAGGTCATCGGCTCCGGTGCCGTCAGGCGCGCGGTGCGTCACCACGAAGACTCCGCCCAGGTCACGAGCCTGCGCCGCCAGCTCGCCCGCCACTTGGAGCACCTGCGCGGACCGGAGCCGCTCCAGCTCCTTCTCGGCGGTGCGCAGGCGGGTGACGATGCCCTCGACGCGCTCGGGCAGCTCCTCGCGGCGCGCCTTGAGCTGCTCGGTGAGCTGGGCGACCAGCACGCTCTCGCGCGCCAGGAAGCGGAAGGCGTCGATGCCGACGAGCGCCTCGACACGGCGCACACCGGCGCCGACCGACTGCTCGCCGAGCACCTTGACCAGGCCGAGCTGGCCGGAGCTGTGCACGTGGGTACCGCCGCAGAGCTCGCGCGAGTAGTCGCCGATCTCCACGACGCGGACCTCGTCGCCGTACTTCTCGCCGAACATCGCCAGCGCGCCCATCGCCCTGGCCTCCGTCTGGGAGGTGTAGAAGGCGTTGACCTTGAGGTCGTTGACGAGGACCGCGTTGACCTCGTCCTCGACGTCGCGCAGCACGCTCGGCGGCACCGCGCCCGCCGCGGTGAAGTCGAAGCGGAAGCGGCCGGGCGAGTTTTCCGAGCCGGCCTGCGCCGCCGTCTCACCCAGCGCGTTCTTGAAGCCGCGGTGGACGAGGTGGGTGGCGCTGTGGCTGCGCGAGATCGCGCGGCGCCGCTCGATGTCGATCTCCGCCTGGGCCTCGTCGCCGACCTTGAGCTCGCCCTTGCGGATCCGGCCGCGGTGCACGACGAGGCCCGCGAGCGGCGTCTGCACGTCGCGAATCTCCACCTCGGCGCCGCCGGTGCGGATCACGCCCTGGTCGGCGAGCTGGCCGCCGCCCTCGGCGTAGAAGGGGGTGCGGGAGAGCACGATCTCCACGTCGGTGCCCGCGCCCGCCGCGGGGACCGCGCCGCCGTCGACCAGGATGCCGACGATGCTCGTGTCGGCCTCGGTCTGGTCGTAGCCGAGGAACTCGACCCGGCCCGCCTTCTCCAGCAGCTGCCCGAAGACGGAGATGTCGGCGTTGCCGGTCTTCTTCGCCGCCGCGTCGGCCTTGGCGCGGTCGCGCTGCTCCTTCATCAGGCGGCGGAAGCCCTCTTCGTCGACCTGGAGCCCGTGCTCGGACGCCATTTCGAGCGTGAGGTCGATCGGGAAGCCGTAGGTGTCGTGCAACTGGAACGCCTGCTCGCCGGAGAGCATCGAGCCGGACTTGCGCTTGGTCTCCTCCACCGTGACGTCGAACATGGCGGTGCCGGTGCGCAGCGTGCCGAGGAAGGACGCCTCCTCGGCGTCGATGACCCCGTGGATCTGCGGCGCGTCCGCCTTCAGCTGCGGATATTGCTCGCCCATGACCTCGATCGCGACCTCGGTCAGCGCGTGCATGTAGCGCTCGTCGCCGGAGCCGAGCAGGCGCAGGTTGCGGACCGAGCGGCGCAGGATGCGGCGCAGCACGTAGCCGCGGCCCTCGTTGCCGGGCATGACGCCGTCGGCGACCAGCATGGTGCCGGTGCGGACGTGGTCGGCGATCACTCGCAGGCTGACGTCGGAGCGGTGGTCACGGCCGTAGCGGGTCTTGGTGAGCTCGGCGGCCTTGTCGAGGATCTTGTAGGTGGTGTCGATCTCGTAGATGTTGTCGACGCCCTGCAGGATCGCCGCCATGCGCTCCAGGCCCATGCCGGTGTCGATGTTCTTGGCGGGCAGCTCGCCGACGATGTCGAAGTCGACCTTGCTGCGGACCTCGCCGAGCTGGTCCTGCATGAAGACGAGGTTCCAGACTTCGAGGTAGCGGTTCTCGTCGGCGATGGGGCCGCCCTCGCGGCCGTATTCGGCGCCGCGGTCGTAGTAGATCTCCGAGCACGGTCCGCCGGGGCCCGGCACGCCCATGTGCCAGTAGTTGTCTTCGAGGCCGCGGCGCTGGATGCGCTCGAGGGGCAGCCCGACCTTGTTGTGCCAGATGTCGAGCGCCTCGTCGTCGTCGAGGTAGACGGTCGCCCACAGGCGGTCGGGGGGGAAGCCGAAGCCGCCCTCGGACTCCGGCTTGGTCAGCAGCTCCCAGGCGAACGGGATCACTTCGGCCTTGAAGTAGTCGCCGATGGAGAAGTTGCCCAGCATCTGGAAGAACGTCGCGTGCCGGGTGGTCTTGCCGACCTCGTCGATGTCGGGGGTGCGCACGCATTTCTGCGCGGTGGCCAGCCGGTCCGCCGGAGGCTTGCGCTGCCCCAGGAAGTACGGCTTGAAGGGCACCATACCCGCGTTGACCAGGAGAAGCGTCGGGTCCTCAGCGATCAGGCTGGCCGAGGGCACTACCTTGTGCCCACGCTCCTCGAAGAAGCGTAGGAAGCGGCGCGCGATCTCTGCCGACTCCATGGTGGCCATCCTTTGCGTTAGTCGTTGCTTTCAGGGTTGTCGAGCCCGAAACGGGCCCGCAACTCGATTTCGCGCTCCGCGGCCTCGCCGAGCGCGTCAGAAGTAAAGTCTCTCACCCGTCCGAGCATGCTCGCGGCGCCGCCGACGGTCCTGCGGGCCACGTGGTTGGGGTGGAGCGCCTGCAGCCTGCGCATCACCCAGAGGGTCAGCAGCGCGCCGAGCGACAGGTAGAACAGCCGTCTGATCATCGCCCTCGGCCCGCCTTGCGCGGCCTGCGGACCTCGATGGCCCTGCGTACACCGTAGCCGATGGAGGAGACCTTGATCAGCGGTCCGGTGAAGACGGTCTGGGTGACGGCGCTGAGCTTGGCGGCGTGGGAGCTCACCTGCTTGACGTCCTTGGCGATGGCCTCGACGGCCACCAGCTGCCGGTTGGTCTCGTTGACCGTCAGGCTCATGTCGTCGAGCAGCGGCGCCATGCGGGCGCTCAGGTCGGCCACCGCCCTGCTGGTCGCGGTGATCAGCCGGGTGAGCTTGACCAGCACCATGACGAGCACGCAGACCAAGACGATCCAGCCCGTGGCGGCGATCAGCCCGGCGACCTCTCCAGCGGTAAGCATCCGCTCATCTCCCTCGTACGCTGGGCCGGAACGGCAAGAACCCTATCGCGTTCGACGGCCCAGATTACTGGTGACGCCCGGCTCCATCAGGCCGCCACGTCGGCGGCCCCCGTTTCCCCGCTCGAACGGACCGGCCCGCGAGCGACACCGACCCCGAGGCCGACCAGCCGAACCCCGGCCCGTGCCGGACGGCCAGAAGTTCGTCTAGAGCCCGCCAGAAACCCGTCGACGGCCCGCCCCGGAGCCCGCCAAGCGACCGTCAAGAGCCCCGCAGGAAGTCACGTATCCGAGCCCACCGCTCGGCCAGCACGCCCTCCCCGCCGTGCTTGGTGGGCTCGTAGTAGCGCTTGCCGCGCACCTGCTCGGGCGCGTAGTCCTGGCGGACCAGCCCGTGGTCGAAGTCGTGCGGGTATTTGTAGCCGTCGCCGTGGCCCAGCTTGGCGGCGCCCGGATAGTGGGCGTCGCGCAGGTGGCCGGGCACCTGGCCGATCAGGCCGCGGCGTACGTCGCCGATCGCCGCTCCGATGGCCTTCACGACGGCGTTGGACTTGGGCGCCAGCGCGCAGTGGAGGACCGCGTGGGCCAGGTTGATCTGGCCCTCCGGCAGGCCGATGAGCTGCACGGCCTGGGCGGCGGCGACTGCGGTCTGCAGGCAGGTCGGGTCGGCCAGGCCGACGTCCTCCGAGGCGAAGATGACGATGCGGCGGGCGATGAAGCGCGGGTCCTCGCCCGCCTCGATCATGCGGGCCAGGTAGTGGAGCGCGGCGTCGGCGTCGGAGCCGCGCATCGACTTGATGAAGGCGCTGATGACGTCGTAGTGCTGGTCGCCCTGCCGGTCGTAGCGTACGGCCGCCTTGTCGACGGCCTTCTCCACGACCTCGACCGTGATGTCGTCGGACAGCAGCGCGGCGGCTTCGAGGTAGGTCAGGGAACGGCGGGCGTCGCCGCCGGCCAGGCGTACGAGATGGTCGACGGCCTCGGGGGCGACGGTGGCGCGGCCGCCGAGGCCGCGTTCGTCGGCCACCGCCCGCTCCAGGACCGCGCGGATGTCGTCGTCGGTCAGGGACTCGAGCGTGAGCAGCAACGAGCGCGACAGCAGGGGGGAGATGACCGAGAAGAAGGGGTTTTCGGTGGTGGCGCCGATGAAGGTGACCCAGCGGTTCTCGACGGCGGGCAGCAGGGCGTCCTGCTGGGCCTTGTTGAAGCGGTGGACCTCGTCGACGAAGAGCACGGTCTGCCGGCCGCTCATGCCCAGCTCGCGCTTGGCGACGTCGATGGCGGCGCGTACGTCCTTGACCCCGGCCGAGACGGCGGAGACCTCGACGAAGCGCCGCTTGGTGACGTTGGAGACGACGTAGGCGAGCGTCGTCTTGCCGGTGCCGGGCGGCCCCCACAGGAAGAGCGACATCGGCGCCTCGCTCTCGACGAGCCTGCGCAGCGGGGTGCCCGCGCCGAGCAGGTGACGCTGGCCGATCACCTCGTCGAGCGTGCGCGGCCGCATCCGGACCGCGAGGGGCTGGGGTGTGGCCTCCTCAGCCGCCGAATCGAACAGACTCTCCACAACGCGAGTTTACGGGGTGGACCGCGTCCAGCGGTCCACCATCAGGCAAGCGGGCTTCGGTCCACCACCAGGCACACGGGCTTCGGTCCAAGGAGCGGGCCAGGCATCACAGACAACCCTTTCACCACCAGGAAGCGGGCTACGCACCCCAGACGGCTCTCGCGCCCGAGTCACCGGCCCGGAAGACGAAGTAGCCGACCACCACGGCCAGCAGCACCGTCACGCCGGACAGCACGAGAGTGACCGGGCGGCCGAACCTGTCGCCGAGCGAGCCGCGACTCGGGCTCGTGGCGTAGACGAGCAGCAACGCGGCGACTCCGAGGCCGGCCGTCGACAGGAGCAATGGGTTGGCGAAGCTCTCATGGGTCTCGATCCGCTGGCCCAGGGTGCCGTCGACCGAGGCGAAGCGGGACGCCTTGAGGCTCTCGCCGCTCTCCTTGGCCGCGAAGACGGCCACAGGCGCCCCCAGGGAGAGCAGTACCACCGCCCAGGCCAGCAGCGGCCGCCAGCGGTGCAGGACCGTGTACGCCACAGAGGCGGCCGCGAGGAGCGGGGTCAGCACCACGGCGAAGTGGATGATCAGCGGATGGGCGGGCAAGCCGAAGATCTCGTCGAACATGTCTGCACTCCTAGTTCTCATTTCAACTACGAATGGCGACACGATATGGTTCGCGGTCCATCCCGTCACTACGAGTGGTTTCCTCCTCTTACGTCCGGCACATCGCAGGGCCGGTAGCATTCCCGGAGTTGTTTGGTCATGTACTGGCAAAAGTGGAGGACATACCGGTGAGCGGCGAGGACGACCGCCAGAGCCAGTTGGCTCGGGAACACAAGGAGCGGCAGGAGCAGCGCGCGGCGGCGGACAGCGCCAAGGGGAAGCGGAACGTCTTCATCGGCGCGGGCTTGGCCGTGGTCGTGGTGGCGGGCGGCATCTTCGCCGCGACCACGCTGGTCAACAAGGATGACGCGGGCAAGAAGGTCTCGGCCGAGAGCACACCGTCGGCCTCCACGCCGCCCAGCGCCGCACCCTCGCCGACGCCGTCGCTGTCCTCGATACCGAAGAAGACCGGCAAGATATCCTGCACCTACAAGCGGGACACCTCGGACGTACCGATGAAGTACGTGGGCCTGCCGGGCAGCCACCCGAACATGAAGCTGAAGACGATGACCGTCTTCACCAACCACGGCAAGATCGTCATCGACGTCGACCCGGCCGCCACCCCCTGCTCGGTCAACTCGATGGACTTCCTGGCCAAGAAGAACTTCTACAACAACACCAAGTGCCACCGCCTGGTGACGCCGGAGACGGCGGGGCTGTTCCTGCTGCAGTGCGGCGACCCCAAGGCCAAGGCCGACGGCAAGAACCCGACGGACGGCCAGGGCACGGCGGGCTACGTCTACCAGGACGAGGCCGTCGGCGCGATTCCGTACACCCGCGGCGTGGTGTTCCTCACCCAGCCGCAGGACGCGGCCGGGCAGAACAGCAGCCAGTTCGCCATCTCACTGTCGGACGAGAACTCGCAGATCGAGGGCCAGTACTCGGTGCTCGGCATGGTCCGCTCGGGCCTGGAGATCATCGAGAAGGTCGCCAAGGACGGCGTCATCGTCAACGACCAGGACATCGTCGGCGACGGCGGCTCGACCGCCCCGAAGAACCCGATCATCATCGAGAAGGTCACGCTCCGCTAGCCGGACACGAAAAGGGCGCCCCGCCTCTCCTGAACCGGAGAGGCGGGGCGCCCTCTTTCGTCGTCGGTCAGCCTTCGTTCTTGGGCTTGGCGTCGACGCCCGCCTCCTTGCGCTGGTCCACCGTGATGGGCGTGGGCGCGCCGGTGAGCGGGTCGAAGCCCGAGGCGGTCTTCGGAAAGGCGATCACGTCGCGGATCGACTCACCGCCGGACAGCAGCATGCAGATGCGGTCCCAGCCGTAGGCGATGCCTCCGTGCGGGGGCGGGCCGTACTTGAACGCCTCCAGCAGGAAGCCGAACTTGTTCTCGGCCTCCTCCTTGGAGATGCCCAGCACGTCGAAGACCCGCTGCTGCATCTCCGCCCGGTGGATACGGATGGAGCCGCCGCCGATCTCCATGCCGTTGCAGACCATGTCGTAGGCGTAGGCCAGGGCCTCGCCGGGGTGGTCCTGGAAGTTGTCCGCCCATTCGGGCTTGGGGCCGGTGAACGGGTGGTGCACGGCCGTCCAGCCGCCCTCGCCGTCCTCCTCGAACATGGGCGCGTCGACGACCCACAGGAACGACCACAGCGACTCGTCGATGAGGCCACAGCGGCGGCCGATCTCCAGCCGGGCCGCGCCGAGCAGGTCGCGCGCCGCGTTGCGCGCGCCGGCCGCGAAGAAGACCGCGTCGCCCGGCTGGGCGCCAACCTTCGCCGCGAGTCCGGAAATTTCCTCTTCTGAGAGGTTCTTCGCCACCGGGCCGCCGAGCGTGCCGTCCTCCTGGACGAGCACGTACGCCAGGCCCTTGGCGCCGCGCGAGCGCGCCCAGTCCTGCCAGCCGTCGAGCTCCTTGCGGGTCTGCGAGCCGCCGCCCGGCATGACGACCGCGCCCACGTAGTCGGCCTGGAACACGCGGAAGGAGGTGCCGGCGAAGTAGTCGGTCATCTCGACGAGCTCCTGGCCGAAGCGCAGGTCGGGCTTGTCGGAGCCGTAGCGGGCCATCGCGTCGGCGTAGGTCATGCGGGGCAGCGGCGTCGGGATCTCGTAGCCGACCGTCTCCCGCCACACGCGGCCGATGAGCTTCTCGCCGACCGCGATGACGTCTTCCTGGTCGACGAACGACATCTCGACATCGATCTGGGTGAACTCCGGCTGCCGGTCGGCCCGCAGGTCCTCGTCGCGGTAGCACTTGGCGAGTTGGTAGTAGCGCTCGAGCCCGCCCACCTGGAGCAGCTGCTTGAACAGCTGCGGCGACTGCGGCAGCGCGTACCAGTTGCCCGGCTGGAGCCGGACCGGCACCAGGAAGTCGCGCGCGCCCTCAGGCGTGGACCTGGTCAGCGTCGGCGTCTCGACGTAGACGAAGCCGAGCTCGTGCATGACCTCGTTGGCCAGGTAGGTGGCCTTCGAGCGAACCCGCAGGGCATTGGCCACCTGCGGGCGGCGAATGTCGAGATAGCGGTATTTTAGGCGGGCCTCCTCGGAGACGCCCGCGCTGCCCTCGATCGGGAAGGGCAGCGGCGCGGACTCGCTGAGCACCTCGACCCGCTCGGCGACGACCTCGATCGCGCCGGTGGGCAGCTCGGGGTTCTCGTTGCCCTCCGGCCTGACCCGGACCTGGCCGACCACCTGCACGCAGTATTCGGCGCGCAGGTCGTGGGCGTGGTCCTCCTCGCGGAAGACCACCTGCGCCGAGCCGGAGGCATCGCGCAGGTCGATGAAGACCACACCGCCGTGATCACGGCGCCTGGCCACCCATCCTGCCAGCGTCACCTGCTGCCCGGCGTGCTCCTCTCGGAGCGACCCGGCGGTATGCGTGCGCATCACTGCACTTTCCCCTTCAAGACATCGACGACCTGGGCCAGCGGCACCTCGGTCTGCTCAGCGGTGGTCAGGTCCTTCAGTTGTACGGCCTGCGCGGCCAGGTCACGCTCGCCCAGGATCAGCGCGAACCGGGCACCCGAGCGATCGGCGCCCTTCATCGCGCCCTTGAGCCCCTTGCCGCCGTAAGCAAGGTCGGCGCTGACGCCCGCCTGGCGCAGCTCGGTCACGAGCAGGAACATCCGGCGGCGGGCTTCGTCACCCAGCGGGACACCGTACACCTGGACGCGTCCCGGTGCGCTCTCGCCGATCAACCCCTCGGCCTCCATGGCGAGGAACGTGCGATCGACGCCCAGCGCCCAGCCGACGCTGGGCAGGGGCGGCCCGCCGAGCATCTCGCTCAGCCCGTCGTAGCGTCCGCCGCCGCCGACCGCGGACTGCGAGCCGAGCCCGTCGTGCACGAACTCGAACGTGGTGCGCGTGTAGTAGTCGAGCCCGCGCACCAGCCGCGGATCGTCCTCGTAGGCCACGCCGGCGGCGCTCAGCAGCCCGCGGACCTCCTCGTGGTAGGACTTGCAGGCGGCGCACAGGTGGTCGACGACCAGGGGCGCGCCGGTCAGCTGCGCCTGCACCTCGGGCCGCTTGTCGTCGAGCACCCGCAACGGATTGATCTCGATCCGGGCCCTGGTGTCCGCGTCGAGGTCGAGCCCGCGCAGGAACTCCTGCAGCGCGGCCCGGTAGGCCGGCCGGCAGGTCTTGTCACCCAGCGAGTTGATCAGCAGCCGGACGCCCGTCAGGCCGAGCGCGGCGAAGCCCTGGGCGCCCAGCACGATGATCTCGGCGTCGAGCGCGGGATCCTCGGAGCCGAGCGCCTCGGCGCCGACCTGCCAGAAGTGCCGGTAGCGGCCCTTCTGGGAGCGTTCGTAGCGGAACTGACTGCCGGAGTACCACAGCTTGACCGGGAGCTGGCCGTTGTGCAGGCCGTGCTGCAGGACGGCGCGTACGACCGACGCCGTGCCCTCGGGCCGCAGCGTCAGGGAGCGGCCCCCTTTGTCGGGAAAGGTGTACATCTCCTTGGACACGATGTCGGTCGACTCACCCACGCCCCTGGCGAACAGCTGGGTGTCCTCGAACACCGGCGTCTCGATGTAGCCGTAGCCGGCCAGCCGCGCGGGCGCGACGAGTGCCTCGCGCACGGCGAGGACCTGCTCGGAGCGGGGCGGCAGCCAGTCGAAGGTGCCCTTTGGCGCTTGGAAACTCATGAGATCCCTGTTAGATGCCTCGTGTGGGACCGGCGTGCGGCGCGGCTTCCTTCAGATATGGATTGGTGGCGCGCTCGTGGCCGATCGTGGTCTGTGGTCCGTGGCCCGGCAGGACGACCGTATCGTCAGGCAGCGGCAGGCACTTGCCGGCCAGGCTGCGCAGGATCGTCGGGTAGTCGCCGCCCGGCAGGTCGGTGCGGCCGATGGAGCCGGCGAACAGCAGGTCACCCGAGAACAGGATGTCGTCATCGGGCAGCCGGAAGCTCACCGACCCCCTGGTATGGCCGGGGGTGTGGTCGACCACGAGCTCCAGCCCGGCCAGCGGCAGCACGGCGCCGTCGGACAGCTCCCGCACGTCGTCGGGCTCGCTCAGCGTGATGCCACCGAACATCGCCGAGCTCGACGGCGACCAGCCCGCGGCCGGATCGCTCAGCAGGTGGCGATCGTCGGGATGGATCCAGGCGGGCACGTCGCGCGCGCCGCAGACCGGGGCCACCGACCAGACGTGGTCGAGGTGTCCGTGGGTGAGCAGCACCGCCACCGGCTTGAGCCGGTGTTCTCTCAGCAGTTCCTCGACCCCGTCGACCGCGTCCTGACCTGGATCGACGATCACGCACTCCTCGCCCGCTGCGGGCGCGACGACGTAACAATTGGTCTGGAAGGCCCCTGCGGGGAAGCCTGCGATGAGCATCTGCCTCAGCTGATCTCGTCAAAAAGCCAATGGGAATGTAACCGAAGGGTACCGGTGCGGGTCGCCGGGCTGCGAATCATTACCCGTTGGCCGATACGATTCGCCCACCTCAGTTGATTGACTATGGGAGGCAAAGCGGTGGCCACGGGGAAGGACCGGCAGAAACAGCTGGCACGCGAGCACCACGAGCGGCAGCTGGCACGCCGTCTCGAACGCGAGCAGCGCGCCAAGCGCACGGCGATCATCGGCTCCACGGTAGGCGTGGTCGTCGTGGTGGGGGGCATCGTGGCGGCGGTCGCGTTGCTGGGCGGCGGCGATGACTCGAAGACCGACGCCGCCGCGACGGCGCAGCCTTCGACCTCCGCCCAGGACACGGCGGCGCCCACGGCCTCGGCTTCGGCCGCCGCCGGGCCCAAGCCGTTCGACGCCAAGACCGGCACCTGCGACTACGTCGCCGAAAAGGGCGGCGGCGTGGTCAAGGACGTCGGGCTGCCGCCGAAGAAGGTGAAACTCAAGCCGGCGACCAAGACGATGACGCTCAACACCAACCTGGGCGACATCGAGGTGCAGCTCGACAACGCCAAGGCGCCGTGCACGGTCAACTCGCTGGCCTACCTGGCGGAGAAGAAGTTCTACGACGGCAGCAAGTGCCACCGGCTCGGCAGCGCCCAGTTCCCGATGCTGCAGTGCGGAGACCCGCAGGCCAAGGCCGACGGCAAGGGCGAGTCGGACGGCGCGGGCGGCCCCGGCTACGTCATGGCCGAGGAGAACCTCAAGGGCGCCACCTACAAGCGCGGCGTGATGGCGATGGCCAAGACGCAGGCGCCGGGCAGCACCGGAAGCCAGTTCTTCCTGGTCTTCGGCGACCTCGGACTCACCCCGGATTACACACCGGTGGGTACCATCACCAAGGGTCTGGACATCCTAGACAAGGTGAACAAAGCAGGTGTCATCACTCCCATGCAGGATGGTACGGGCGCACCTAAGGAAACCGTCGAAATCAAAAGCGTGACATTCTCTGGCAAGAGCTGACGTAATACAAACTAGGGACAGTAGTCCCGAAGGGTCTGATGGATAGTGCGGGAGGACACGGTGAGCACCGACCCGTGGGGCCGGGTAGACGACGACGGCACCGTCTACGTGCGTACGGCTGAGGGAGAGCGAGCCGTCGGGTCCTGGCAGGCCGGTGAACCGGACGAGGCGCTGGCCTACTTCCATCGCAAGTACGACGAGCTGGCCGGCCAGGTCACGCTGCTGGAGCAGCGGCTGAAAGGCACCGACCTGGCCCCGGCGCAGGCCGAGGCCAGCATCGTCAAGCTCCGCGAAGCGGTCGCCGACGCGCACGCCATCGGCGACCTCGCCGCGCTGACGGCCCGTCTCGACGGCCTGACGGAGGCGGTCGCGCAGCGGCGCGAGGAGGTCAAGGCCGCGCGCGAGCACGCGCGCGCCGAGGCCAGGACGGTCAAGGAACGCATCGTCGACGAGGCCGAGCGCATCGCCGACGAGACCACCCACTGGAAGTCGGGCGGTGAGCGGCTGCGCCAGCTGGTCGAGGAGTGGAAGGCGGCCGACCGCATCGACCGCGTCACCGAGGCGGCGCTGTGGAAGCGGCTGTCGGCCGCCCGCACCGCCTTCGCCAAGCGGCGCAAGCAGTACTTCGCGGGGCTCGACGAGCAGCGTGAGGGCGTACGCGCGGAGAAGGAGCGCATCGTCGCCGAGGCGGAGGCGATCGCCGACTCGACCGACTGGGGCACGACGGCGGCCGTCTACCGCGACCTGATGCAGCGCTGGAAGAGCGCGGGCCGGGCGTCGCGGGAGGCCGAGGACGAGCTGTGGGCGCGCTTCAAGGGCGCCCAGGACCTGTTCTTCCAGGCCCGCTCGGCGGTGTTCGCCGAGCGCGACGCGTCCCTGGCGGCCAACGCCGAGCTCAAGGAGGTGCTGCTGACGGAGGCCGAGAAGATCCTTCCGGTCACCGACGTCCGCACGGCCAGGGCGGCGCTGCGCCACATCCTGGAGCGCTGGGAGGCGGCCGGTCCGGTGCCGCGCGAGCAGCGCGACCGCCTCGAAGGCGGCCTGCGCAAGGTGGACGACGCCGTGCGCAAGGCCGAGGACGCCGAGTGGAAGCGGTCCAACCCCGAGGCCAGGGCCCGCGCCCAGAGCACGGTCGACCAGCTGCGCACCTCGATCGAGCAGCTGGAGAAGCGTCTGGCCAAGGCTCAGGCGGCCGGACGCGCCAAGGACGTGAAGGAGGCCGAGGAGGCCATCACGGCCCGCCGCTCGTGGCTGGAGGAGGCCGAGCGGACGCTGGCCGAGTTCAGCTGAGGTTCGCGAAGATCCACTGAGGGCCGATCCACTGAGGTTCGCGCCATTCCGCAGGCGAAGGGGGTCGCCTGCGTACCCGGCGCCCGGCATGTCCTGCGTTGGGGCTGTCCGGCGTCGGGGATGCCCCGTGTTCGGGGTGCCCGGCCGGCTCGGGGAGTTCTAAGGTGTTGGGCATGGAACCTGTGCCCGCCGCGCGCGCCCTGGTCGCCGAGCTGTTCCCGGACGCGCTCTACGCCTTCCTGGGCGGCAGCGCGCTGACCGGCCACCGCACGAGCCGGTCCGATCTCGACGTGGTCGTGGTGCTGGACGGCCTGGCCGTGCCCTACCGCGAGTCGCTGCGGTGGCATGACTGGCCGGTCGACCTGCTGGTGCACACCGAGCTGAGCCTGACCGGCTGGGCCGACCGCGATCTGGCCGCCCGCTGGCCGACCCTGCCGCGCCTGTGCGCCGAGGGCGTGGTGCTCACCGACCGGGCGGGCCGCGCCGCCGAGGTCCAGGCGGTCATGCGCGAACGCCTCTCCGCCGGTCCCGGCCCCGCCGCGCCCCGGATGCTGGACCGGGCCCGCTACGTCCTGTCGGACCTGCTCGACGACCTGGCGGGCGCGACGGACCCGGGCGAGCTGGCGTTCATCCGCTGGCAGGTCGTCGAGGAGTCGGCCCGGCTGGCGCTGACGTCCGCGGGCCGCTGGCACGGCTCGGGCAAATGGCTGCTGCGCGAGCTGCGCGCGTACGACGCCGCGCTCGCCGACGAACTGCTGTCCGCCCACGACGATCCGGTACGCCTGGCCGCCACGGCAGGAAGCGTGCTGGAGCGGGCCGGAGGGCGCCTGTGGGAGGGCTACCGGGCCGATGGGGACCCGTTCCACCAGCGGCTGCGCCACATCGCCTCAGGCGATCTGACGTCCGAGACCGCCCAGAGCTCCGGCATGCACCGCCTGGCCGCCGTCAGCGGGCGTACGGCCGGGTCCGGCAAGCTGTGGATGGGCCAGACCCACGTCGCCCCGTCGACGCGCTCGGCCGATCACCACCACGGGGAGTCGGAGACGGCCATCTACGTGGTCAGCGGCACACCGTCGTTCGTGTTCCTCGACCCCCAGGACGCACGCGAGACGCGGCTGGAGACGAAACCCGGTGACTATATCTTCGTCCCGCCCTATGTCCCGCACCGCGAAGAAAATCCCGATCCGGAGCAGGAGGCCGTGGTCGTCATCGCCCGCAGCACGCAGGACGCGATCGTGGTCAACCTGCCCGATCTGTCCACCCACCTGAGCCGCCGGCCCGGCACCTGATCTCCCGGTCCGGCTACGTGCTCGCGCCGCTGACCCGGTAGACGTCGAAAACGCCCTGGATGTTGCGGACGGCCTTCAGCACATGACCGAGATGCTTGGGATCGCCCATCTCGAAGGTGAACTTGCTGACCGCCACCCGGTCCCGCGACGTGGTCACCGAGGCGCTGAGGATGTTGACGTGCTGGTCGGACAGGGTCCGGGTGACATCGGACAGCAGGCGGGGCCGATCGAGGGCCTCGACCTGGATGGCCACCAGGAAGACCGAGTCGTCGCCCGGCGACCAGCTCACCTCCACCAGGCGGTCGGGCTGCGACTTGAGCTGCATGATGTTGGTGCAGTCGGCGCGGTGCACGGACACGCCGTGCCCCCGGGTGACGAAGCCGACGATCTCGTCGCCGGGCACCGGGGTGCAGCACTTCGACAGGCGTACCCAGACATCGGAGTCGCCCGCGACGACCACGCCCGCGCCGCCGCCCCGGGGACGGCCGCGCAGGCGCGTCGGGAGCGAGGTCTCGGCGATGTCCTCCTCGGCGCTGTCGACGCCGCCGATGGAGGCCACGAGCTTCTGCACGACCGTCTGCGCGGCGACGTGCCCCTCCCCCACGGCCGCGTAGAGCGCGGACACGTCGGGATAGCGCAGGTCGCGGGCCAGGGCCAGCAGCGACTCGCCGGACATCAGGCGTTGCAGCGGCAGCCCCTGCTTGCGCATGGCCCGGCCGATGGCCTCCTTGCCCGCCTCGATCGCGGTCTCGCGGCGCTCCTTGGAGAACCACTGGCGGATCTTGTTGCGGGCGCGGCCGGACTTGACGAACTTGAGCCAGTCGCGTGACGGACCGGCGTCGGGCGACTTCGAGGTGAAGATCTCGACCGTGTCGCCGTTGCCCAGCCGCGATTCCAGCGGCACCAGGCGGCCGTTCACGCGGGCGCCGATGCAGCGGTGACCGACCTCGGTGTGGACCGCGTAGGCGAAGTCGACCGGGGTCGCCCCCTCCGGCAGCGCCACCACCTGGCCGCGCGGGGTGAAGACGTAGACCTCGGAGACCGACAGGTCGAAGCGGAGCGACTCCAGGAACTCGCCCGGGTCGGAGGTCTCCTTCTGCCAGTCGAGGAGCTGGCGCAGCCAGGCCATGTCGCTGCCCGGCTTGACCTTGCCGGCGGGGCCCGGGGCGCCGACCTCCTCTTTGTACTTCCAGTGGGCGGCCACGCCGTATTCGGCCCTGTGGTGCATGGCGTGCGTGCGGATCTGCAGCTCGACGGGCTTGCCCTCGGGACCGATCACCGTGGTGTGCAGCGATTGGTACATGTTGAACTTGGGCATCGCGATGTAGTCCTTGAACCGGCCGGGGACCGGGTTCCAGCGCGCGTGGATCGTCCCGAGGGCCGCGTAGCAGTCGCGCACGCTGTCGACGAGGACTCTGATGCCCACCAGGTCGTAGATGTCGTCGAAGGCCACGTCCCTGGCGATCATCTTCTGGTAGACCGAGTAGTAGTGCTTGGGCCGGCCCTTGACCAGCGCGCGGATCTTGGCGTCGCGCAGGTCGCCGGAGACCTTCTCGATGACCTCCTGCAGGAACAGGTCCCTGCGCGGGGCCCGCTCCGACACCATGCGCGCGATCTCGTCGTAGCGCTTGGGGTAGAGCATGGCGAAGGCGAGGTCCTCGAGCTCCCACTTGATGGTGTTCATGCCCAGGCGGTGGGCCAGCGGGGCGAAGATCTCCAGGGTCTCGCGGGACTTCTGGTGGCGCTTGTGCTCGGGCAGGTAGCGCATCGTGCGCATGTTGTGCAGCCGGTCGGCCAGCTTGATGATCAGCACCCGGATGTCGCGCGACATCGCCACGACCATCTTGCGCACCGTCTCGGCCTGCGCGGCGTCGCCGAACTTGACCTTGTCGAGCTTGGTGACCCCGTCGACCAGCGAGGCGATCGTCTCGCCGAAGTCGCCGCGCAGCTCGTCGAGGCCGTAGGCGGTGTCCTCAACAGTGTCGTGCAGCAGGGCCGCGCAGAGCGTCTCGTCGTCGGTACCCAGCTCGGCCAGGATGGTGGCCACGGCCAGCGGGTGGGTGATGTACGGGTCGCCGCTCTTCCGCTTCTGGTCGCGGTGGTGGTAGGCGGCGACGTCGTAGGCGTGCTCGATCAGGCGCAGGTCGGCCTTGGGGTGGGTGGCGCGAACCGTCCTGAACAGCGGCTCCAGCACCGGATTCATGGCCCCACCCCCAAATCGCCGTCGACGCACCGCCGGGACACCGGGCGCCGTCTCGGCACTCCCAGCGTCGGTTACGTCGGGCACGACCACATCACGGGGCACACAGACTCCTTACTATCGAGTCCAGGCCCCCCAGTGTATCCAGGTGACAAACCTGGCCTCTCTCGGGGCGGGCTCAGACGATCACAAGGGAGCGCAAATCCACTCCCGCGAGACGCTCGCGTCCCTTGAGAAAGGCCAGCTCCATCAGTACGGCGACGCCGACGACCTCGGCACCGGCCCTGCGCACCAGTTGTACGGTGGCCTCCGCCGTGCCGCCGGTGGCGAGCACGTCATCGACGATGAGCACCCGGTCGCCTTCGGCGAAGGCGTCGCGGTGCACCTCGATGGTCGCGGATCCGTACTCGAGATCGTAGGACTCCTCCAGGGTTTCGGAGGGGAGTTTGCCCTTTTTTCTGATGGGCACGAATCCAGCCCCCGCCCGGTAGGCCACCGGAGCGGCCAGAATGAAGCCCCGCGCCTCGATCCCGACGATCTTGTCCACGTCGAACGCGCCGGCCAGTTCGTCGACCACGGCCGTGAACGCCACCGGGTCGGCCAGTAGCGGGGTGATGTCCTTGAACATGACTCCCGCCTGGGGGTAGTCGGGAACGTCCCTGATCCGGTCGCAGATCAACGAGCTCAGGTCGCTCATGACGGCACTCCTTCGGTTGACCGCCTGGCGGTCCTCTCCCACGACTGACGGCCTCCATGATGGCCCATCCGGCGGACCACCGGCGCCTGCCGGGGGGTGGTAAGTGGCATTCACCCGGTTATGTCCGGCCCTGTGAGGGCCCTCAGGGCTTCTACAAGCCGACGCCCCCGCCCATCTGGGCGGAGGCGTCGTTCACGCGTGTGCGGGCCCGTGTGGGCCGAGCCGGGCTAGCCCTTGGCCGTCGCCGCGCTCTTGGCGCCCTTGCCACCCTTGGTGCCGGTGGAGGCGAGCCGCCTGGCGATGGCCTGGTATTTCGGCTCCCGCTCCTTCAGCGTCACCAGCAGCGGCGTGGCCACGCACAGCGAGGAGTAGGTGCCGACGATCATGCCGACGAACAGGGCCAGCGACAGGTCCTTCAGCGTGCCCGCGCCGAGCAGCGTGGTGCCGATGAACAGGATCGCCGCCACCGGCAGGATCGCGACCAGCGAGGTGTTCAGTGATCGGATCAGCGTGTGGTTGAGGGCGTTGTTGGCCGCCATCGAGTAGGTCTGCTTCGACGTGGTGCCCAGCTTGGCCGTGACTTCCTTGATCATGTCGAACACCACGACCGCGTCGTAGAGCGAATAACCAAGGATGGTCAGGAAGCCGAGCAGCGTCGCGGGCGTGACCTCGAAGCCCGACCAGGCGTAGACGCCCGCCGTGATGACGAGGTCGTGGATGAGCGCGACGATGGCGGCCAGCGCCATCTTCGGCTCGAACGCCATGGACAGGTAGAGAATGATCGCCAGCATGAAGACGCCCAGGCCGATCCACGCCTTCTTGGAGACCTCACCGCCCCAGGACGCGCCGATCGACTGGATGTCGACGTCCTTGACCGGGACGCTGAAGTCCTTCGCGATGCCGTTCTGGACCTTGGTCACCGCCGCCGTGTCAAGGGTCTCAGTGGTGACCCGCCAGCGGTCGCCGGCCGTCTGCACGATCGGCTGGTGCACGCCCTCGTCGAGGAAGGAGGAGCGGACCTGCTGGATGGTGGCGGTCTGCGCCTTGAAGGAGAAGACCGACCCGCCCTTGAACTCCACGCCCAGGTTGAGCCCGTTGATGAGCAGCCCGGCGAGGGAGACGATCAGCAGGAAGCCGGAAAGGCTGTACCAGAGCTTCCAGCGGCCGACGAAGTCAACGTCGATCTCGCCGCGGTAGAGGCGACGCCCCAGTCCCATCTCAGGCCTCCTGCGGGGTGGTCGTACGGCCGGTGGTGCCAAGGTCCTGGCTCATACGCTCGGAGTCGAGGCCGGACAGCGGGTGACCCTTGGCGAAGAACTTGAGCTTGGCCAGCACCGCGATGAGCGGCTTGGTGAACAGGAACACGACCACGATGTCGATCAGCGTGGTCAGGCCCATCGCGAACGCGAACCCGGCCACACCGCCCACGGCCAGCAGATAGAGCACGATCGCGGCGATGAACATGACGGCGTCGGCGATCAGGATCGTGCGCCGCGCACGCACCCAGGCCACCTCGACGGCCGCGCGCAGCGTCCGCCGCCCTTCCTTCATCTCATCTCGGATGCGTTCGAAGTAGACGATGAAGGAGTCGGCGGTGATGCCGATCGAGACCACCAGGCCGATGATGTGCGGCAGCGACAGCCGGAACCCGGCGTTGTGGCCGAGCACGACCACCGCCGTGTACGTGATGATCGTGGCGACCGCGAGGCTGAGGACGGCGACGATGCCCAGGCCGCGGTAGTAGAACAGCGAGTAGAGCACCACGAGGGCGAGGCCGAAGGCGCCGGAGATCAGGCCGCCCATGAGCTGGTCCTGGCCGAGCGTCGAGGACACGGTGTCGATCGAGCTGGGGTTGAACTTCAGCGGCAGCGCGCCGTACTTGAGCTGGTCGGCCAGGTCGGTGGCGGTCTTCTGGGTGAAGCCGCCGGTGATCTCGGCGCGGCCGCCCGGGATCGGGCCGATGATGTTGGGCGCGGTGATCACGACGCCGTCGAGCACGACGGCGACCTTGTTGCGCGGCTCCTTCGAGTTGTACGCGGTCGAGGTGAGCTTGCTCCACTCACTCGCGCCGCTGCTCTTGAAGTCGAGCTGGACGAGCCACTGCGTGCTGCCCTGCTGGACGCCGGCGCTGGCCGAGGAGATGTCGGTGCCGACGACCTTGGCCACGTCGAGGACGTACTTGAGGCTGCCGTCGGACTCACACGCGGCGAACTGCTTGGCCGGGTCGTCCTGGACGCCCTTGCCGCGGTTCTTCGGGTCGCTGCAGTCGAGCTTGTTGAACTGCGCGAGCACGGCCGGGTCGATGCCCTGGGTGTCGATCCCCGCGGTGGGGTCCTGGGTGGGCGGCTGGCCGCTCGACGTCGGGGTGGGCGCCGGGGTGGCCTTGGCGTCCTTCTGGCCCTTCTTGGTGTCCTGAGCCTTCGGCGTCTCCTGGGCCTTGGGCGCCTCGGTCGCCGGAGCGCCGGCCGAGGGGGTGGCCGTCGGCGCGACGAGCGCCGAGGACAGGGCCTTGCCCGTGGGCGACGTGCTGGGCTTGGGGGCCCCAGCAGACGAGGACGGCTTGGCCGACGGCTTGGAGGTTGCCGTGCTGGACGGGGCGGCGGACGGCGAGGTGCCCGGCTTGGGGGCCTCGGTGGCGAGCTCCTGCGGAGTCTGCGTGGCCGCCATGGCGAGCACCTGGCGGAAGCGGAGCTCCGCCGTGGTGCCGACCAGCTTGATGACCTCCTCCTGACCCGCGCCCGGAACGGAGATGATGATGTTGTCGCCTGACTTGGCGACCTCCGCGTCGGACAGGCCGGTGCCGTTGACCCGGTCGCGGATGATGTTCACCGCGCGGTCCAGGATCTCCTCAGGCGGGGCGGCGCCGTTCAGGGTCACGGGAGACAGAGTCACCGTCGTGCCGCCGGCGAGGTCGAGTGCCAGCTTGGGCGTGAACGCCTTCTGCAGGAACATCGTCCCACCAAGGGCGATGATGAGCGCCAGCAGCACCAGGAGCGTTCGCCCCGGTCGGCTGTGGCGGCTGGTCGGTCGGGCCACTGGTCGTCAGTCTTTCAGATAGGGGTTTGAGGCAGAGCCTAGTCAGGACTGCTTGGTGCTGGAGTCCTTGCCGCCGTTGCGCTCCACGGTCGTCTCGGTCTCCTCACGGGGAGTGTTGTCCTTGTCGTCGTCGCCCTTGACTACCTCGTGGCCGGCCGTGTCGTCCGCGACGGGCTCGTCGGCGAGAGGCTCGTCGGCCGGAGCGTCTCCGGGAGTGACGACACGCCCGATGGCGGCCTTCACCCATCGGGTCTCGATCCCGGGGGCGACCTCGAGAATCACGTCCTCATTGTCCACCGCCACCACCGTTCCGAACAGGCCGGTGGTGGTCATGACACGGGCACCCGGAGCCAATGAGTTCTGCATGGCGGTCGCTTCTTGCTGGCGCTTGCGCTGGGGACGGATCAGCAAGAAGTAGAACACCACCACCAGAAGGATCAGCGGCAGGATGCTTCCGAGTTGTCCCATGTTCATAAGGGGCGACCTTCCATTGTCGTACAAGAAGTTGACACCGGCCTCGCGCCGGAAATTCCGTGCGTAGCCTCGGGGCCGCGCCGCTCAGCCCGTCAGCCTACACAGCCAGCCAAGCCACGGAGTGTAGGCGCTTGTTGCGAAACGCGGCAACGAAGCAGCGTTTCGGCGCGCGGGGAAGTTCCCATATTGAAACGGTTGCAACCGTTCTGTGATCAGTCGAAAAGTGTCGCTCCGAATGCGTCGGGTGGCGGTGTCATCCCGAGGTGGTGCCACGCCGCGGCGGTGGCGACCCGGCCGCGCGGGGTCCTGGCCAGCAGTCCTTGGCGTACGAGGAAGGGTTCGGCCACCACTTCGACCGTCTCCGGCTCCTCGCCGACGGCCACCGCGAGCGTCGACAGGCCGACGGGGCCGCCGCCGAACTTGCGCAGCAGCACCCCGAGCACCGCGCGGTCGAGCCGGTCGAGCCCTTCGGGGTCGACTTCGTACAGGTTGAGCGCCGCGGAGGCGATGTCGCGGTCGATGACGCCTTCCGTGCGCACGTCGGCGAAGTCACGGACCCGGCGCAGCAGGCGGTTGGCGATGCGGGGCGTGCCGCGCGAGCGCCTGGCGATCTCGTGCGCCCCCTCGCCCGGCAGCGTCACCTCGAGCAGCCTGGCCGAGCGGTAGAGGACCCGCTCCAGCTCCTCGACCTCGTAGAAGTCCATGTGCGCGGTGAAGCCGAACCGGTCGCGCAGCGGCGCGGGCAGCAGACCGGCCCTGGTGGTGGCGCCGACCAGGGTGAACGGCGCGATGTCGAGCGGGATCGCGGTGGCCCCGGGGCCCTTGCCGACGATGATGTCGACCCGGAAGTCCTCCATCGCGAGGTAGAGCATCTCCTCCGCGGGGCGGGCCATTCGGTGGATCTCGTCGATGAACAGCACCTCGCCCTCGGCCAGCGTCGACAGGATGGCCGCGAGATCACCGGCCCGCTCCAGGGCCGGCCCTGAGGTGATGCGGAGCGGAGCGCTCAACTCGGCTGCGATGATCATAGCCAGTGTCGTCTTGCCCAGACCCGGCGAACCACTCATCAGCACATGATCCGGCGGCCGATTGCGCCGCATGGCGCTCTCCAGCACCAGCGACAGCTGCTCCCGCACCCGCGCCTGGCCGATGAACTCGCTCAGCCGCTTGGGCCGCAGCGCCGCCTCGATCTGCAGCTCGTCACCCTCGGCGTCGGGCGAGACGAGATCACGTTCAAGGCTCACGCCTGGACCTCCCCGCTCATCGCGCGCTGCTCAGCGTTCGCAGGGCGGCCTTGAGCAGGACGGCGATCTGCGGGTCGTCGCCCGCCTCCGGCTCGACCGCGGCGATGGCCTCGTCGGCGTCCTTGGCGGAGTAGCCCAGCCCGACCAAGCCCGAGTGGACCTGGTCCCGCCAGGCGGCCGCCCGCCGGTCGCCGTTGAGGGCCGCGTCGAGCGCCTCGTCGGGCGTGCCGAGCCGGTCCTTGAGCTCCAGCACGATGCGCTGGGCGCCCTTGGGGCCGATGCCCGGCACCTTGGTGAGCGCCTTGAGGTCGGCGGAGGCCACGGCGACGCGCAGCGCGTTGGGCGTGTGGACGGCGAGCATGGCCAGCGCCACCTTGGGGCCGACGCCGCTGGCCGTCTGGAGCAGCTCGAAGACGGTGCGCTCGTCGGCGGTGGTGAAGCCGTAGAGGGTGAGCGACTCCTCCCGCACCACCAGCGACGTGGCCAGCCGCGCCTCCTCGCCCACTCTGAGCGCGGCGAGGGTGGCGGGTGTGCAGTGGGTGAGGATGCCGACCCCGCCGACCTCGATCACCGCGCCGTAGGGGGTGATCGCCGTCACCTGCCCGGCCACGGACGCGATCACAGCGCCACGTCCTTCCCTGTCGTACGGCCCTCTGCCATACGGCTCAGGGACGTGCGGTCCTCTGTCGTGCGGCTCTGGGCCGTGCGGCCCTGTGTCGTACGGGGGGCCCGGGCTGTGCGGCTCTGGGCTCTGACCACGGCCTCGGCCAGCTTGTGCTGGGCGCCGCCGCGCCACACGTGGCAGATGGCCAGGGCGAGCGCGTCGGCGGCGTCGGCGGGCTTGGGCATCTCGCTGAGCCGCAGGAGGCGGGTCACCATGGCGCCGATCTGCTTCTTGTCGGCGGTGCCGCTGCCGGTGATGGCGGCCTTGACCTCGGACGGGGTGTGGAGCGCGACCGGCAGACCGCGCCTGGCCGCGCACAGGACCGCGATGCCCGCCGCCTGGGCGGTGCCCATGACCGTGCGGACGTTGTGCTGGCTGAACACCCGCTCGACCGCCACCGCGTCGGGACGCACGTCGTCGAGCCACTGCTCGATGCCGGCCTCGATGCCGACCAGCCGGGTGCCCAGCTCCTCGTCGGCGCCGGTGCGCACCACGCCGACGGCCACCAAGGACAGCGGCGCGCCCGGCCGCCCCTCGACCGCGCCAAGGCCGCACCGGGTCAGCCCCGGATCGACGCCCATCACCCGCACCGGCCTGCCTCCCCGCGCCGCCGAACATCTGTTCGGCACGAGACTCTACCCCGGCTGACGTGCCCGCGCATCGGGAAACGCCCGCGAGCATGGGCCATCCGCCGGGAACACCCGCGACCGTGCGCCGGCCCTCCGGAACGCCCGCGACCGTAGGACCGCCGGAGAGCGGACGTGGCTGGGGCGGTCAGAAGTAGTCCAGCATGTACGGCTTGGCGGCGAAGACGGTGTCCAGCAGCTCGTCGTAGCGTTCGTGCCCGGACATGAGGCCGCCGCGCCGCAGCGTGGCCGCCGGGATCCCCGCGTACAGGGCGGACAGGCCGTTGATCGACAGCACCGCCCCGGACTCCCCCGAGTCCCCGAGCGGCGTGGCGGCCCCGGCGCCGCCGGAGAACTCCAGCCGCCAGCGCCCCGTGTTGCCCGCCCGCAGCCGGTCGGTCACCTCGACGACCGCCTCGCCCGCGACGGCGGCCGGGTATCCCCTGCGCTCCACGGCCGCCGCCACGTCGAGGACGCGGAACATCCACCGCACCTGCTTGATGTGCTCCGTGGACCGCTCACGCAGCAGCCACAGCACCGGGTCGTCGGGCGCGACGTTGGCGGTGACGTGCTCGGCCATCGACGACGCGCTGCCCACCAGCGACCACAGCGCCCTGGCGGTCTCCTCGGACTCGGCGACGAGGTTGTCGACCTCGATGTCCGGGCCGGCCCAGCGGTAGACGACGTAGCCGTCCGGCGCCAGATAGAGGAAGTCGTCCTCCCGGCCGAGCCACAGCGCCCAGGTGCGCTCGTCCCATGAGACCGGGCCGGAGGCGCGAGCGGCGCCGTGTGCCCGCCGCAGCACCGAGACCACCTCGGCCGCGTCGCCGGGACCCATCCTGCGCAGCTCGACCCGGCCGCTCGGCGGGATCGTCCGCAGCGCCTCGGCCGGGAGCGTGACGCGGTGCTGCGCCCCCGCGTGCTCGTAGCCGGCCGAGCGGTAGAGCGGCGTGGTGGCCGGATAGAGCGCGGACACGGCGTCGCCGAACGCCACGGCCCGCTCCACGGTGGCCTGCATGAGCCGGCCGCCGACGCCCTTGCCGCGATCCTCCGGGCTGACGGTGACGGCCGCGACCCCGGCCAAGGGCTGCGGCTTGCCGTGCCACCACTGGGTGAACGGGCGCAGCCGCGAGGTCGCGACCAGCCTGGGCCCGTCGAACATGCCCAGGTAGCGGCCCTCGGCCAGCGCGGGCAGCGCCGCCTGGCGCCAGCGCTCCCGCTCGGCGGCCGGAACCAGGCCGAAGGAGCGCTGGCGGAGGTCGAGAACGGCGTCAAGGTCGTCGGAGGTCACATCACGGATGTCCACGGTCCCACAATTTACGCAGGTGAGGCGTCCGCCCGCGAACGGCCCACGGTGATGGCGAGCCGGTCGAGGTAGAGCAGCTGCGCGGCGACGATCCCGATCAGGGCGACCGCGACCACGGCCAGCGGCGTGGCCAGGCCGACGTCGGGCGGGGCCGAAGTGTAGCCGCTGGTCCGGGTGAGCAGCTCGACCGGCGCGGTGGCCAGGCCGGGGTCCTGGGCGACCAGCAGGGGCCACAGGAGTTCCTGGCCGTTCACGAGCGTGACGGCCAGGACGAGGATGCCGGCCATGGGGAGTGAGGGCAGGACCACGCCGCTCAGGAAGTCCTTGCCGGCACGCGCGGCCAGCCCCTTGCACAGCAGCGTCAGGATCAGCAGGGCGGGCACGCTGACCAGCACCGGCTGGACGAGGGCGATGAAGGAGTCGATCAGGCTCATGCCGCGGATGGTGCGCCAGTCGGCCAGGCTCAGCGGGCCCATCCCGACGAACAGCCAGGGGGCGAACACCAGCAGCAGCCACTCGCTCCTGCGGCCCAGCGGCCGCAGCCCGCCGATGCCGAGGGCCCCGAGGTAGGCGACGCCCACCGACACCAGCGCGCCGATCAGGGCGGGCGCCCAGGTGTTGAGAACCGTGCGCCACCCGGACGGGGCCGCGGATCCCGGCTGGACGGGCGCCAGCAGCGCCGACAGCCACGGCCAGGTCAAGGCGAGCCCGACGGCGGCGACGACCACCAGCGCCACCACGCCGACGATCACCTTGGCCCCGGAGCCGGCGCGTACGACGGCCTGATCCGGGGTCGCCCCGCGGGGTTCGACCGTGATGCGCATGCCGCTCGCCGCCGCCACGCAGACCGCGCCGATCCCCAGGACGCCCAGGACCAGCCCCATGACGGTCGCCACCGCGGCGCCCAGCCCGACCCTGCCCACCATGAAGCTGTAGGTGTACTGGACGAGGCTCAGCGTCTGCGTGGACCCGTTGGGGCCGCCGTGCGTCATGGTCAGCCCGATCGCGAACGTCTGCAGCCCGGCGGCGACCATCGCCAGGGCGACGAGCCCGCCCACGGCCAGCATGGCCGGTGAGACCGTGCCGCCGCGCAGCGCGGGCAGGAACGCCATCGTCGCCAGCGCGCAGACCACGCCGAAGGTGGCGGCGGCCAGGATGAGCTGGAGCGTTCCCGGAGCCGTGGCGGGGTCGCGCAGGCCCTCGGCCATCGTGGCCAGGCCGGACGCCTCGGGCATCAGCCCGCGCATCCAGGAGACCGCTACGGCCACCGGCGAGAACGCCACTATGGCGAGGGACAGCACGATCCGCCCGGCGCGCCTCGGCCAGGCGCCCGACCAGTCGAGCGCCAGCGCGAGCAGCGGTCCCACCACCACGGCCACCAGCAGCGGGATGACCGTTATGGACAGCGTGAAGACCAGTGCCTTCCAGAACGCCCCTTGACCCAGCACCTGGCCGTAGTTGGCCAGTCCCACGAAGACGCTCGGGCCGGTGAGCCCGGCCGACTGGAGGCTGAGCAGGATCGTCTGGACGGTGGGCAGGAGCAAGGTGATCAACGTGCCCAGCAGGGCCGGCAGCAGGAGCAGCCAGCCGAGGGCCGGAGACGCGAAAGCGGGCGAGATGTCGGTAGAGGTACGGGGGGAGGTCACGACGCCCGACCTTACAGCGGACTCAGATCAGGCGTGCGCCATCACGCTTCCAGCTTCTCCATGACCTCGTCGGAGACGTCGAAGTTGGCGAAGACGTTCTGCACGTCGTCGCTGTCCTCGAGCGCGTCGATGAGGCGGAACACCTTCTTGGCGCCGTCCTCGTCGAGCGGCACGCTCATCGTGGGCAGGAAGCTCGACTCGGCGGAGTCGTAGTCGATGCCCGCCTCCTGGAGCGCCTTGCGCACCGGGACCAGGTCGCCGGCCTCGGAGACGACCTCGAAGGAGTCGCCCAGGTCGTTGACCTCCTCGGCGCCCACCTCCAGCACCGCCGTCAGCACGTCGTCCTCGTCGAGCCCCTGCTTGGGCACGAGCACGACGCCCTTGCGGTTGAACATGTAGGACACCGAGCCGGGGTCGGCCAGCGAGCCGCCGTTGCGGGTGAGCGCGACGCGCACCTCGGAGGCCGCGCGGTTGCGGTTGTCGGTGAGGCACTCGATGAGCACCGCGACGCCGCCGGGGGCGTAGCCCTCGTACATGATGGTCTGCCAGTCGGCGCCGCCCGCCTCCAGGCCACCGCCGCGCTTACGGGCCCGTTCGATGTTGTCGTTGGGCACCGAGTTCTTCTTGGCCTTGAAGATGGCGTCGAAGAGCGTCGGGTTGGCGTCCGGATCGGGGCCGCCGGTCCTGGCCGCCACCTCGATGTTCTTGATGAGCTTCGCGAACAGCTTGCCGCGCTTGGCGTCGAGCGCGGCCTTCTTGTGCTTCGTCGTCGCCCATTTGGAGTGGCCGGACATTACCTAGAGCTCCCTCAGCATGTCTACGAAGTATCGGTGCACGCGCGTGTCACCCGTCAGCTCAGGGTGGAACGAGGTCGCGAGCAGCGGTCCTTGGCGGACCGCGACGATCCTATCCCCAGGCTCGGCGATGCCCAGCACTTCGACGTCCGTGCCGACCGATTCGACCCATGGGGCGCGGATGAAGATGGCGTGCACCCGCTCGCCGGCGAAGTCCAGATCGGACTCGAAGGAGTCGATCTGGCGGCCGAAGGCGTTGCGCCTGACGACCATGTCGATGCCGCCGATGGTCTGCTGTCCCTCGGCGCCGTCCTCGATCCGGTCGGCCAGCATGATCATGCCGGCGCAGGAGCCGTAGGCGGGCATGCCGTCCTTGATCCGCATCCGCAGGGGTTCGAGCAGGTCGAAGGTGTCGGCGAGCTTCCACATCGTGGTCGATTCGCCGCCGGGGATGACCAGGCCGTCGACCGTGTCCAGCTCGGCGGGCCGGCGTACGGCGATGGCCGACGCGCCGGCCTCCTGGAGCATGCGCACATGCTCGCGCACACTCCCTTGGAGAGCGAGTACACCGATCGTGGGCACGGTGATCCTTCCGTCCGGCTTACGGGTTTCGGACAATTCAACACCAGGACGGCCTGGGATCTTCCTAGGGGTGGGCGATCACGCCGCCGCGGCGGCCTCCTGGGCCACGACGTCCACGCGGGACAGGGCGCTCAGGTGGTGGCGGCGGGCGTACAGGATGGCCATGCCGATCAGGCAGCACAGGGCGCCGAGCGCGTACGGGACCGGGGCGCCGAGTTCCTCGCCCAGCTTGGTGGCGATGAAGGGGGCCAGCGCGCCGCCCATCCAGCGGACGAAGTTGTAACCGGCGGAGGCGACGGGCCGGGGCGCGTCGGAGACCTCCATGGCCGACTCGGTGAAGACGGTGTTGTTCAGGCCGATCGGGATGCCGGACAGGATCGTGCAGACGATGATCCCGGCGTGCCCCGACACGGCGATGCCGACCTGGAGGACGGCCAGCACGGCCAGCGCCAGGTGCAGGACGTTCACCGAGCCGATCCGGCGCTGCAGCGGCGGCGCGCCGAACACCGAGGCCAGCGCCACGCACACGCCCCAGCCGAAGAACACCGCGCCGATGCCGTAGGCGGTCATGTGCAGGATGAACGGGGTGAAGGCGAGGATCGTGAAGAAGGCGAAGTTGTAGAACAGCGCGGTGAAGGCCGTGGTGGACAGGCCCCCATGCGTCAGGGCCCGCAGGGGCGCGCTCAGCTTGGTCCTGACGGCGGGTTTGGGCGTCGCCTCCAGCAGCGTGGCGATCAGCACGAAACCGGCGGCCATCAGCGTGGCGGTGCCGAAGAAGGGGGCTCGCCAGTTCCAGTCGCCGAGCAGGGCGCCGGCCAGCGGACCGGCCGAGATGCCCAGGCCGAGCGCGGCCTCGTACAGGATGATGGCCGCGGCGCCGCCGCCGCTGGCCGCGCCGACGATGACGGCGAGCGCGGTGGCCACGAACAGCGCGTTGCCCAGGCCCCAGCCGGCGCGGAAGCCGACGAGTTCGGCGACGCTGCTGGAGGTGCCCGCGAGCGCGGCGAAGACGATGACCAGCGAGAGCCCGGCCAGCAGGGTGCGCTTGCCGCCGATGCGGCTGGAGACCCAGCCGGTCAGCAGCATGGCGACGGCGGTCACCAGGAAGTAGCTGGTGAACAGCAGCGACACCTGGCTGGGCGTGGCCTTCAGACCTTGGGCGATGGACGGCAGGATGGGGTCGACGAGACCGATGCCCATGAAGGCGACCACCGCGGCGAAGGCGGTGGCCCAGACGGACATCGGCTGACGAAGGATTCCGCCACCGGACTGCATAGTGCTCCTCTCATGTGCGGCCGAGCTTCGCCAACGTGGGCAAGGCGACCGCCAGGGCGGCTCGCTCGTCATCGCTGAGCGCCGCCAGTTCCCGGCTGAGGTGGGCGATCCTGGCCTGGCGTACGGCCCGCAGCCGGACGCGGCCCTCGTCGGTGAGCTCGACCGTCCTGACGCGGGCGTCGGCCGGGTCGGTGCCTCTGGCCACCAGCCCCGCCTCTTCCAGGCGGTTGATCTGCACGGACATGGTGGGCAGTTGTACGGCGTGCTCCTCGGCCAGCTCGGTCATCCGGCGGGGGCCGGGCTCCAGGGAGCCGAGGACGGCGTACTGCTGGCTGGTGACCGGCTGGCCCGCCACCGTGCGCCTGAGCAGCAGCACCAGGTGGCGGAGCACCGCGGAGACCTGTTCGGCCAGCTCGGTGGGATCGTCCCTCATGATACTTAGCCTAACTAACTTAGCCTGGCTAATATTCCAGGCGCGAAAAAGGCGGCGCCCTGTCGGACGCCGCCTCGCCGGGATTTACGGGCGTTCGGTCTCCAGGCGGACGGTCTCGTCCACCGTGACGCGCCGCGCGAGCACGGACGGGTCGAGCGGGCGCAGGTAGGTCTGCTGCACGCCGGGGACGCGGTCCTCGACCACGAACGTCGCCCTCGTGTACGCCTCCGCGCCGGGCTCCCGCAGGTGGGGCACCACCTTGAAGTCCGCGGTGAGCGCGTCGCGCTCGATCTTCGTCAGCACGTAGCCGCGCTGGTTGTTGTAGAACTTCAGGTGCGGGTTGATGGCCAGGAACGGGTGCGTGGCCGGGTCGGAGTCGGCGCCGTCGCCGCCGGTGGAGATCGAGCTGGCCACCAGTTCGGAGCCCACGCTCGGGCCGGTCGGGTCGTCGTAGTTCAGCTTCAGGTCGCTGGCCCAGTGCGCGTGCACGTCACCGGTCAGCACGACGGGGTTGCGGACCTTGGCGTCGACCCAGCCCTGCGTGATCCGCTGGCGGGAGGCGACGTACCCGTCCCAGGCGTCCATACTGGTCACCTTGGCCGGGCCGGCGTTGTTGTCGCGCTGGGCGAAGAACACCTGCTGGCCGATGATGTCCCACTGCGCCCGCGACTTGTGGAAGCCGTCGACCAGCCACTCCTCCTGCGCCGCGCCGGTGATCGACCTCGCCGGGTCCACCGCGGCCGGGCAGTCCTTGTAGCCGTCGCCGCAGCCCTGGTCGTCGCGGTACTGGCGGGTGTCGAGCATGTGGAAGCTGGCCATCCGCCCCCAGCGCACGCGCCGGTAGAGCTGCATGTCGATGCCGCGCGGGATGGAGGTGCGGCGCAGCGGCATGTTCTCGTAGTAGGCCCGGAAGGCGGCCTCTCGGCGCTGCAGGAAGGTCGGCTGGTCCTCGGCGTGCTCCGGGACCTCGTCGGCCCAGTTGTTGTCCACCTCGTGGTCGTCGAAGACGACGAGCCAGGGGGCGGCGGCGTGGGCGGCCTGAAGGTCGGGGTCGGCCTTGTACTGGGCGTGGCGTTGGCGGTAGTTGGCCAGCGTGACGGTCTCGGGGCCCTCGTGGTTCCGTACGTTGCCGCCGGGGATGTTGTAGGTGTTCTTGGTGTATTCGTACTGGTAGTCGCCCAGGTGCAGGATGAGGTCCGGGTGCTCCTCGGCCAGCCTCCGGTAGGAGGTGAAGTAGCCGTGCTCGTACTGGGCGCAGGAGACGAAGGCCATCGACAGGGCGCCGCCGTACGACAGCGGGTGCGGGGCGGTCCTGGCCCGGCCGACGGGCGAGATGTAGGGGCCGACGCGGAAGCGGTACCAGTACTCACGGTCGGAGCCGAGACTGTCGACCTCGATGTGCACGCTGTGGCCCCATTCGGGGGCGGCCACGGTGACGCCGCTGCGGACCACGCGGCGGCAGCGCTCGTCGGAGTAGATCTGCCACAGCACCGGGAACGGCCGCTGCGGCATGCCGCCGAAACCGTCCTCGGCCAGCGGCTGCTGGGCCAGCCGGGTCCACAGCACGAAGCCCTCGTGGTCGGGGTCGCCGCTCGCGACGCCGAGCGTGAACGGGTCGGTGGTCAGGCCCCGCGAGGCCAGGCTCTGGGCGGTCTCGGCGGCGGGGTCCGGGGTGGGGTCGGCGTGGGCGGCGGTGGCCGGGAGAGCCGCGGCGGCACCCGCGGTTAACCCGGCCACGAGGAAGTGCCGGCGGTTGAGCTTGGACACGGGGCGCTCCTGGGACGATCAATGGGGAGGGGGGCGTCCCGTAGCCTGACTCAGAATCGTGACGCCCGGGTGAACACCACCTAACACGAAAAAGGCGACATCCTTCGCGGATATCGCCCTCTTCGGAAATTTCCGTCGTCGTGGCGGTGTGCCCGGCGTACTAGATCATTTCATCCCGAGTCATGCGTGACCTGCGGCGACACGCCGCACAGCGGCCGATGTCACCAACCGCGCTCGGCGAGGCGGTGCGGCTGGGGGATGTCGTCGACGTTGATGCCGACCATCGCCTCGCCCAGCCCGCGCGAGACCTTGGCGATCACGTCGGGGTCGTCGTAGAACGTGGTGGCCTTGACGATGGCGGCGGCGCGCTTGGCCGGGTCGCCGGACTTGAAGATGCCGGAGCCGACGAACACGCCCTCGGCGCCGAGCTGCATCATCATCGCCGCGTCGGCCGGGGTGGCGATGCCGCCCGCGGTGAACAGCACGACGGGCAGCTTGCCGGTGCGGGCCACCTCGGCGACCAGCTCGTACGGCGCCTGCAGCTCCTTGGCCGCGACGTAGAGCTCGTCCTCGGGCAGCGAGCTGAGCCGCTTGAGCTCGCCGCGGATCGTCCGCATGTGGGTGACCGCGTTGGAGACGTCGCCGGTGCCGGCCTCACCCTTGGAGCGGATCATGGCCGCGCCCTCGGTGATGCGGCGCAGAGCCTCCCCCAGGTTCGTCGCGCCGCACACGAAGGGCACGGTGAACTGCCACTTGTCGATGTGGTTGGCGTAGTCGGCCGGGGTCAGCACCTCGGACTCGTCGACGTAGTCGACGCCCAGGGCCTGCAGCACGCGGGCCTCGGTGAAGTGGCCGATGCGGGCCTTGGCCATGACCGGGATCGACACGGCGGCGATGATGCCGTCGATCATGTCGGGATCGCTCATCCGGGACACGCCGCCCTGCGCGCGGATGTCGGCGGGCACGCGCTCCAGGGCCATCACGGCGACGGCGCCGGCGTCTTCGGCGATCTTCGCCTGCTCGGGGGTGACGACGTCCATGATGACGCCGCCCTTGAGCATCTCGGCCATGCCACGCTTGACGCGCGCGGTGCCGGTGACGGGGGTGTTTTCGGGCGTGCTGGACACGACGGTCTTCCTCACAAAAGCGAACGGTAAGTTATCAAACCCATGGTAGGTCCTGAGGGCCTCTCTCCTGACACGCCACCATGTCAGGATTTATCAGCCCTCTTGTACATCTAGGTGCGCATTTCAGGGGATGACAGGCTTGCGGCTGGCGAGTGCGACCCAGACCTGGCCGGGCGCGAAGTTCATCGGCTCGCCACTCTCCGTGGTGAAGGTCGTGCCGCTCTCCTCCGACTTCCGCTCCCACTTGGCCTTGTACGCCTTGCCGTCGCGCAGCACCACCGCCGAGCCCCTGCCGACGCTGTGCACCAGGGGCGTGTAGCTCTGGTTCTTGTCGTGGAACTGGGAGCGCTCGGTCTTGGTGTACTGGACGACGATCGTGGGCGCGCCGAGCTGGCCGCCCTCCGCCGCCATGTCCTTCTTGCCGTCCTGCCAGATCATCCACTTCTTGTCCGACTCGGACCAGCCGAAGGTGAAGCGCGCGCCGGGCCACTTGACGCTGTAGGTCTTCTTGTCCACGCCGCCGTCGGCCGGGGCGTCGCCGAAGGTGAAGCCGATGTCCTTGGCCTTGTCGGCACCCGGCGCCCGCGACAGCAGCTTCTTGGTGGTGGCGAACAGGTTGTAGGGGGCGACGCGGCCCGGCTGGCGGAAGAAGGCGCCGGGGTTGCGGGTGTCGCCGACGTCGTACAGCGACGCCTTGGCCATGAACGGCAGCATCAGCGACTGCACGCCCGAGTAGGCGAAGGCGGGCTTGCCGAACTGCGGCACGATGTGCAGGTCGGAGATGCGGGCACTACGTACGGGCCCCACCTTGGCCGGCAGCTTGGAGGAGAAGACCGCCATCAGACGGGTCAGACCGGCCTCGACCTGCTCGATGTAGACGATGTCCGCGCTCTTGAGCCCGAGCTGGGGCTTGCCGGCGGCGGTGTTCTCGATCTTCACGGCGAGCACCGGCTTGGCGGCGCCCTCCATCGGCAGCCCGGTGAACGGGTGGGTCTTGCCGGGCTCGGCCGCGGGCTCCTCGGTCGGGGACGCCGTGGTCGCCTGCGGGGCCTTGCCCGCCGCGGGCTCGTTCGACGAGCAGGCCGCGACCGGCAGCAGAACCGCCGCTCCGGCCAGCGTCACGGTAATCATCCGAGGTAGCCGCACCTGTGTACTCCTCCGCATGGGCCAAGAAACGGAAGAAGCCTACCGGCGCTCTCCAAATCGGGTCATTCAGTTGCCATAGTCGCCGGTGGATTGTCATCTATTTCGAAGAATTGGGGGTATTCGGTATGTCCGGCCAGGCGAAGGACTCTGGCGAGCCAGCGCCGCTGGGCCGTACGTGTGACACCCACGGCGCTGTTGTAGAAACGGCGCGAATAGACGACCTTGGCCACGGCCGCGCCGAGCTCTTCGAGCAGCGCCTGGCCGCCGGGCGACTCCGACAGCTTCTCGGTGAAGCGCTCTTGCTCGACCACGGCGCGCAGCGCGCCCGACAGGTCGCTCTCGGCGTGCTCGCGATCGTCCGGCCCGGCCATCCTGGCCTCGTGCGCCGCCGCGGCCAGCACCAGCGAGGTCGCCGGATCGAGCAGCCGGGAGCCGGCCAGCTCCAGCACCACGGCCCGGCGCCGCATGAGCGCGGCGTCGAGCGCCTCGCGGGCCAGCTCCAGCCGGATGTGCAACCGGTCGAGGCGACCGGCCCGCCAGGAGATGTAGACGGCCGTGAGCACCACGACGATGCCCGCGATCAGCACGATCATGGTCGAGGTCACAGCTCATCCCCCACGTCGCTGACCGAGGTCACAGGTCTTCCTCCACGCCGCTGACCGTGGTCACAGGTCTTCCTCCACGCCGCCCGCGCCGCTGGCCGTCACCGTCTCGTAGACCCGGACCACGTCACGGGCGACCGTCGACCAGTCGTACTTGCCGACCGCTACCAGCGCCTCCTCGGCCAGCTTCGCGCGGCGGTCAGGGGCGTCGAGCAGCGCCGCCGCCTCGCGGGCCAGCGAGGCCGGGTCGCCGTTGGCGAACAGCGCGCCCGCCTGACCCTCGCCCAGCACCTTGCGGAAGGCCGGGATGTCGCTGGCCAGCACGGTCGCGCCGGAGGCCATGGCCTCGGCCAGCACGATGCCGAAGCTCTCGCCCCGGGTGTTGGGCGCGCAGAACACATCGACCGAGTGGTAGGCGCGGATCTTGTCGGCCTCGCTGACCATGCCGAGCACGGTGACCCGGTCGTGCAGCTCCTTGGGCACCCGGTCGTAGACGTCCTTGGCGTCACCCGGCCCGGCGATCAGGAGCTTGAGCTCCGGACGTTCGGCCGCCAGCGGCTTGAAGGCGTCCAGCAGGATCGGCAGGCCCTTGCGCTCCTCGTCCATCCGGCCGAGGAAGCCGAGCGTGGCGCCGTCGGGCCCCCAGCCGTCGAGCGGTTCGGCGTGGGCGTAGCGGCTGACGGTCACCCCGTTGGGGATCAGCACGGTGTCGCCGCCGAACTGCTCGACCAGGCTCTTTCGGGCCGCGTCGGAGACCGCGATGCGCCCGCTGAGCTTCTCCAGCGCGCTGCGCAGCAGCGGCTCGGCCACCGCGATGGCCCGCGAGCGCGTCCAGGAGGCGTGGAAGGTGGCCACGATCGGGCCCTTGGCCGCCCAGCAGGCCAGCACGCCCAGGCTCGGCACCAGCGGCTCGTGGATGTGCAGCACGTCGAAGTGGCCGTCGCGCACCCAGCGCCGCACCCGGGCCGCCGAGATGAAGCCGAACGACATCCTGGCCACGGACCCGTTGTAGGGCACCGGGATGGCCCGGCCCGCGCCCGTCACGTAAGGAGGCAGCTCCTCGTCGTCGGCGGCCGGCGCGATGACCGAGACCTCGTGATCCTGTGCGATGAGCGCCTGGGCCAGGTCGTCGATGTGCTGTTTGACCCCGCCGGGCATGTCCCACGAATAGGGACAGACGATGCCCACCTTCATCTCGCCAGGTCCTCCAGCCAGAGCCGCTGCAGCATGTGCCAGTCCTCCGGGTGCTCGGCGATGCCCTTCTCGAAGACGTCCGTCAGCCGCTGCGCCACGATGGCGACCTTCTCCTGCCTGGTGCCCTCCTCGGGCACGGGGATCTCCTCGTGGATGTCGATCCCCCAGTCGTCGCCGTGGAAGTAGACGGTGGCGGGCAGCAGCGCCGCGCCCGTCTGGACGGCCAGCAGCGGCGGGCCCGCGGGCACCTTGGTGGCCGAGCCGAAGAAGCGCACCTCGATGCCGCTCTTGGTCAGGTCGCGCTCGGCGGGCAGGCAGACGACGCCGCCCCGGCGTACACGCGTGGCCAATGTCCCGAAGTTGTGACCGTCACCACCCGTGAGCGGCAGCACTTCCATGCCCAGCCCTTCGCGGAAGGCGACATAGCGGCGGAACAGCGACTCGGGCTTGAGCCGCTCCGCGACGGTCGCGAACGGGTGACCCACCCCCACCAGCCACGCGCCGGCCTGGTCCCAGTTGCCCATGTGCGGCAGCGCCAGCACCACCCCGCGCCCGGCGGCCACCGTGTCGTGGATGTGCTCGGCGCCGGTCACGTGCGTGCGGCGGACGATCTCCTCGCGGCGCATCGACGGCAGCCGGAACACCTCGTGGAAGTAGCGGAAGTAGGAGCGCATGCCGGCCCGGCTCAGCTCGCGCAGCTCAACGCTGCCGGGATCGAGCCCCGTCACCCTGGCCAGGTTGGACTCCAGGCGGCGCACGGACCTGCCACGCTTGCGCCACACCCGGTCGGCCAGCAGCCGGAACGCCCCCGCGGTCGCGCGCTGGGGCAGCAGCGGGACGAGCTTCCAGCCGGCCGCGAACCCCGCGGCGACGACCCGATCGGTGACCGAGATCTTCTGGCTCATCGCTCCCTCGTCTGCCGCGTCTGTGAGTGGACGTGGACCACCCGCTGCACCACCGTGACCGCGCTGGCCAGTGCCAGCAGCCACATCCCCGCGGGCAGGACGTACGGTACGCCGAGCCCGGCGAAGAAGGTGGCCACCAGCGCGACGACCAGCCGCTCCGGCCGCTCGGCCAGCCCCACGTCACAGGTGAGCCCGAGGCCCTCCGCCCTGGCCTTGGCGTAGGACACCAGCGTCCCGGCGACCAGGCCGGCCAGCGTCACCGCGGCCATCAGCGCGTCGTCCTTCGAGATGAAGTAAAGAATCAGCCCGGAAAATATGGCCGCGTCGGCCACCCTGTCGAGGGTGGAGTCGAGGAAGGCCCCCCAGGTGCTGCCGCCCTTGCCGCCGAGCCGGGCCACCAGGCCGTCGAGCAGGTCGAACAGCACGAACACCGTGATCAGCAGGGCGCCCCAGGACAGCTGGCCCAGCGGGAAGAAGAGCAGGGCGCAGACGACGGTGCCGATCGTGCCGATCGCCGTGACGACGTTCGGTCCGATCCCGCGGGCGGCCAGAGCCCTGCCCAGCGGGGTGAGTATCCGGGTCATGGCCGGGCGCAGGAGTTTCAGCATCGCGGTCTGATCGTAGGCCATTTACGAGCCGACGACTTTCTTTGCCCCACCCCCCTTGTGATATCCGCCACAGGGGTATTTGGTGAACACACCGCGTCCATGCGGTTTCTGTCCCCTCGCTCGGGCGCGGCGTTGGCACGTCAACCGACGACGCGGGAGGCGAATGTGGCAGAAAAGAACCCTGGTCATGCCATGGGAGCCGCGGGCAGGGCACCAGCGGCCGACAGGGCGGATGCGATACGCAATGTCGTGCTGGTCGGCCATTCAGGGGCGGGTAAGACGACCCTCGTGGAGCAGCTGCTGGCCGCGACGGGCACCGTTCAGCGGGCCGGCCGGGTGGAGGACGGCAACACGGTCAGCGACTTCGACGAGGTGGAGGTACGTCAGCAGCGCTCGGTGAACCTGTCACTGGCGCCGCTGGTGCACAACAGCATCAAGATCAATCTTCTGGACACCCCCGGTTACGCCGACTTCGTGGGCGACCTGCGCGCCGGACTGCGCGCGGCCGACGCCGCCCTGTTCGTCGTGTCGGCCTCGGAGGGCATCGACGGGCTGACCCAGATGCTGTGGGAGGAGTGCAGCCAGGTCGGCATGCCCAGAGCCGTCGTGATCACCAAGATCGACCACCAGCGGGCCGACTTCGACGAGGTCCTCGCCACCTGCCAGGACGTCTTCGGCGACGGCGTGGCCCCCCTCTACCTGCCGGTGATCACCAACGGGCACGTGAACGGCCTGATCGGCCTGCTGTCGCAGAAGTTCTACAACTACGCCACGGGCACGCGCACCGAGAAGGACCCGGGCGCCGAGTACGAGTCGCAGATCGAGGAGCACCGCGGCGTCCTGATCGAGGGCATCATCCAGGAGAGCGAAGACGAGTCGCTCATGGAGCGCTACCTGGAGGGCGAGCCGATCGACACCAAGGTCCTCATCGAGGACCTCGAGAAGGCCGTCGCCCGGGGCAGCTTCTTCCCCGTGCTGTGCAGCGGCATCGGCGTGGGCGCCCAAGAGGTGCTCGAACTCATGACGCAGGGCTTCCCCTCCCCGCTCGAACACCCGATGCCGGAGATCACCTCCCTCGACGGCAAGCCCGTCCAGGGCATCACCTGCGACCCCGACGGCCCGCTGGTCGCCGAGGTCGTCAAGACCACCAGCGACCCGTACGTGGGCCGCATCAGCCTGGTACGCGTCTTCTCCGGCTCGCTGCGCCCCGACATGACCGTGCACGTGTCAGGGCACGGCCTGGCCGAGCGCGGGCACGAGGATCACGATGTGGACGAGCGCATCGGGACCCTCACCTGCCCGCTGGGCAAGCAGCAGCGCGGCGCGCCGAAGGGGGTGGCGGGCGACATCATCGCGGTGGCCAAGCTCTCCCGGGCCGAGACCGGCGACACGCTGTCGGAGGTGGACAGGCCCCTGCTCATGACGGCGTGGGAGACTCCCGAGCCGCTGCTCCCGGTCGCCATCCAGGCCAAGTCCAAGGCCGACGAGGACAAGCTGTCGCAGGCGCTGGGCCGCCTGGTGGCCGAGGACCCGACGCTCCGGCTGGAGAACAACGCCGAGACCCGGCAGCTCGTGCTCTGGTGCATGGGCGAGGCCCACACCGACGTGCTCCTCGACCGGCTGTCCAAACGGCACGGCGTCGAGGTCGAGCGCATCGACCTGCGGGTGCCGCTGCGCGAGACGTTCGGCGGCAAGTGCCAGGCGATGGGCCGCAACGTCAAGCAGACGGGTGGCCACGGCCAGTTCGCGATCTGCCATCTGGAAGTGGAGCCCCTGCCGTCCGGCGGCGGGTTCGAGTTCGTGGACAAGATCGTCGGCGGTGTGGTGCCCCGGCAGTTCATCCCGTCGGTCGAGAAGGGCGTACGCGCGCAGATGGAGCGGGGCGTCGTCGCCGGCTACCCGATGGTGGACGTGCGCGTCACGCTGTACGACGGCAAGGCGCACTCGGTCGACTCCTCCGACATGGCCTTCCAGATCGCCGGGCAGCTGGCGCTCAAGGAGGCCGCGTCCAAGGTGCCGACGCTGCTGCTGGAGCCGGTCGACGAGCTGTCGGTGCTGGTGGCCGACGACTACGTGGGCTCGGTGATGTCGGACCTGTCGTCGCGGCGCGGCCGAGTGCTCGGCACCGAGCCGGTGGGCACCGGACGCACCCTGGTCAAGGCCGAGGTGCCCGAGCTGGAGATCACCCGCTACGCCATCGACCTGCGGTCCATGTCGCATGGCACCGGGACCTTCCAGCGGGCGTTCCTGCGCTACGAGCCGCTGCCGACGCACGTGGCGGAGAAGGTCGCCGTCACGGACTGACGTACGGGACCGAAGCCGGGAGGGGCGCCGTCCCTCCCGGCACATCCATTACTCTGGCCACTCGAACATCACGAAACGATTTCTTTTTTCCGGCCTGCGCACGTCGGAGCCAATGCCAGACTGGAACATCATGCGAACCGGACGCCCTCTCATCGCCGCTGCCGCCCTCGCCACCGTCACCGTCGGCGCCGCCTACCTCTTCGGACCGGGAGCCAAGCAGACGCCCGCGGTGACCGCCTCCACCTCCGCGAAGAAGACGGCGGCCGAAACGCGGGACGGGGCCGCCTGCACCGCCGACGTCCGCTATCCCAAGCGCCAGCTGCGCGGCATCTGGATCGCCACGGTCAAGAACATCGACTGGCCCTCGCGCACCGGCCTGTCCGTCGCCAAGCAGCAGGCCGACTACCTCAAGATTCTGGACGCGGCGGTCAAACGCCGCTTCAACGCGGTGTTCGTACAGGTGCGGCCGGCCTCCGACGCGCTCTACAAGTCCTCGATCGAGCCGTGGACGCAGTATCTGACCGGCACCGCCGGAAAGGACCCGGGCTGGGACCCGCTGCCGTTCCTCATCGCCGAGGCGCACAAGCGTGGCTTGGAGTTCCACGCCTGGTTCAACCCCTATCGCGCCTCCTACGACGGCGACGTGGCCGAACTGCCCGCCAACCACCCGGCCCGCCAGCACCCGGGCTGGACCGTCAAGTACGACGGGCGTCTCTACTACAACCCCGGTCTGCCGGCGGTCCGCGAGCATGTCACCAAGGTCGTCACCGACGTGACGCGGCGCTACGACATCGACGGGGTGCACTTCGACGACTACTTCTACCCGTATCCGGGCGAGGGCGGCACGTTCAACGACGCGGCCGCCTTTACAAAGTATGGCAAGGGCAAGAACCTCGCCGACTGGCGGCGGGACAACGTCGACAAGCTGATCGCCCAGGTCGACGAGGCCGTGCACGCGACCAAAAAGTACGTCAAGTTCGGCGTCAGCCCGTTCGGCATCTGGCGCAACAAGGCGGAGGATCCCACGGGCTCCAAGACCTCCGGCATGTCGGCCTATGACTCGATTTATGCGGATGCGCGGCACTGGATCAAGGCGGGCACAGTCGACTACGTGATGCCGCAGCTCTACTGGTCGCGCGGCTTCAAGGCGGCCGATTACCGGGCCCTGGCGCCCTGGTGGGCCAACGAGGTCAAGGGCACCGACGTCGACCTCTACATCGGCCAGGCCCTCTACCGGGTGGGCACCAGGGACGACAAGGCGTGGACCAAGCCGGGCGAGCTGTCCGCCCACCTGACGCTCAACCGCGAATACCGGCAGATCGGCGGCGACGTCTACTTCAGCGCCGCACAGCTGCTCAGCAACCCGCTGGGCGCCGTCGACCGCCTGGCCAAGGAGCACTACAGCCGCCCGGCGCTGCTGCCGCTCATCAAGGACCGCGGTGGCGAGGCTCCGGCCAAACCCGCGGCGGTCAAGGCGGCCGGCCAGGTCATCTCGTGGAACGCGAGCCAGGGCGCCCGCTCGTACGCGGTCTACGAGGTCCCGAAGTCGGGCCAGGACTGCCAGTCCGTGGACGCCCGCAACCTGGTGGCCGTGGTCACCACACCCACCTTCACGGCCGGCGCGCCGGGCACCTACCTGGTGACCTCCCTCGACCGCCTGCAGAACGAGAGCAAGCCCGCCAAGGTGACGGTCGCCCCGGCTTGAGAGGCTGGAGCTGTGAACGGTCTCGCCACCCACGGCGAGGTGAGACGATGCTGCGGACGGTAGCCGTAGATCGTAGGGGGACATTCCCGTGAGGCGCGTGCTGGTCGTGATGGCGGTTCTCCTGTTCGTCGGGGGGTTCGCCCAGGCGGGGCAGGCCGAGGACGGTGGTGGGCGGGTCGCGCTCATCGGTGTGCCGGGGCTCCACTGGAACGACATCACCCCGAACGACACGCCCAATCTGTGGCGGCTCGCGGGTGCCAGTGCGATCGGATCGCTGTCCGTACGGACTGTGGGCAGCCTGACCTGCCCCTACGACGGGTGGCTCACCGTGTCGGCGGGCACCAGATCGGCCTCCGGCTACAGCTGCGGCGCGCCGCCGGCGCCGGAGGCGAGCGGCCAGGGCGCCGTCATCCCCGACTACCGCTACCTCATCGACGTGGCGGGCCAGCGCAACGCGGGCACGCTCGGCGAGGCGCTGAAGGCCGCGGGCCAGTGCTCGGTCGCGGTCGGCCCCGGCGCCGCGCTGGCGCTGGCCGACCGGAGCGGCGCGGTGTCCCGCTACCTCGCCTCCCCCGATCAGGTCACGGCCGCCGACCTGACGCAGTGCCGGATGGTCGCGGCCGAGGTCGACGACCTCATCCGCCCCTACCTGGCCTCCGGCAAGCTGCCCCGCGTGCCCGACCAGCTCGGCGCCCCCGAGCGCCGGGCCGCGCTGCGGCAGGCCGACGCGAAGGCGGGCGCGCTGCTGTCGGCCCTGCCCGCCGACGCCACCGTCATCCTGGCCGGCCTGTCCGACCACGGCTCCGTACCGCACCTGCGGGTGGCGATGCTGCGCCAGCCCGGCGCGCAGGGCCGCCTGCTCGGCGCCGCCTCCACGCACCGCGACGACATCTCGATCCTGCCCGACCTGACCGCCACCGCGCTGACCACGGTCGGCGTGCCGGTGCCCGGCACGGTCGTGGGCGTGCCGCTCCAGGTGAGCGCGCAGAGCGCGACGATCGACCGGCTGCGCCGCGCCGACGCCACCGCGCAGACGATCCGCTCGGTCAAGGGCATCTACTTCACGGTCGTCGCCGTGCTGCAGGTCCTGTTCTACCTGATCGCGTTCCTGCTGCTGCGCCGCCGCAAGGGCCTGCCCTGGGTACGCCTGGCCGCGGTCGCCCTGGCCTCGCTGCCCGTCTCCAGCTACCTGGTCAACCTGCTGCCGTGGTCCACCCTCCCGGGCCTGATCGGCGGCGCGCTCGGCTGGACGGCGGCCATCACCCTCCTCGCCTGCGCGGGGCCGTGGCGGCGCAACCCGCTCGGCCCGCTCACGGTCGTGGCGGGCATCACCGCGCTCACGCTCGCCGGCGACCTGCTGACCGGCACGACCCTGCAGCTCAACAGCATCATGGGCTACAGCGCCGAGGTGGGCGCCCGCTACTACGGCCTGGGCAACATCCCGTTCGCGCTGCTGGCCACCGGCACCCTGCTGGCGACCACGACCATCGCCCACCACTTCCCCGGCAAGGTGGGCGTGGCGGCGGTGGCGGTGCTGGGGGCGTTCGCGATGGTGCTCGGCGGCTCGGGCATGGGCAGCGACTTCGGCGGCGTGATCGCGTTCGTCCCGGGCATCGCGGTGACCGCACTGCTCATAGCGGGCAAGCGGGTGTCGATCGTGAAGCTGGGCGCGTTCTGCGTGGCGGGGGCGGTGATCGTGATGACGTTCGCGGTCATCAACTACCTGCAGCCGCCCGACAAGCAGACCCACCTGGGCCGCTTCGTCGGACAGGTGCTCAGCGGCGAGGCCCTCGAGGTCATCCTGCGCAAGCTCAGCGCCATGCTCGCCACGCTGCTCAGCCCCAACCTGATGCCGATCGTGATCGCCGCCACCGCGTTCCTCGTCTACGCGATCCTGCGGCCCGAGCAGGCCTCCGCCGGAGTGGTGCCCGCCGCCTTCACCTACTCCCCCGCGCTGCGCGCCGGGCTGATCGGCACGCTCGTGAGCGGCGTCCTCGGGATGCTGGTCAACGACTCCGGCGCGGCCGTACTGTCGATGGCCCTGGCCCTGGCCATCCCGCTGCTGCTGTCGGCGGGCATCTCCGCGCTGCCGCGGCCGTCAGTCCCAAGCGTCGGCGAGCAGCTCGCGCGTGTCACGAAGTAGCTGCGGCAACACCTTGGTCTGCGCGACGACCGGCATGAAGTTGGTGTCGCCGCCCCACCTCGGCACCACATGCTGGTGCAGGTGGGCGGCGATGCCCGCCCCCGCCACCTGACCGAGGTTCATGCCGACGTTGAACCCCTGGGCCCCGCTCGCCTTGCGCAGCGCGCGCACCGCCCGCTGCGTGAACTCCGCCAGCTCCACCAGCTCGGCGCCATCAAGCAGGTCATAGTCGGGTACGTGCCGATAGGGCACGATCATGAGGTGGCCGGAGTTGTAGGGGTAGAGGTTGAGCACCGCGTACACGACCTCCCCCCTGGCCACGATCAGCCCCTCCTCGTCGCTCATCTTGGGGATGGCGTCGAACGGACACCCGTCGTCGGCGCCCGTCCCCGTCGGCTTGCCCTCGCCCTTGATGTAGGCCATCCGATGCGGGGTCCACAGCCGCTGGAAGTTGTCTGGTGCCCCGGCCCCTGCCTGATCGTGCATATCTAGCAGCATAGGGCCCCAGGTCTTGGGACAAACGGCACAGGCTTCCGGGACAATCCTCAAGACCGCCCAGAGGAGGCCGCGATGACCGACGCATTAGGCGACGACACCACCAACCCGGGCACCACGGGGACGAACAGCACGGGATACGAACCCCCTGCCTACCTCGCCATGGGATATGGCGATACCGGCGCCGGCACCGGCGCCGGCACCACAGAACGAGGCCCCGAACCATACGGTGGCGGCCCGCTCCGCTCCATCGGCCCCAACTCCAGCGTCGACGCGGACTCCGGTTCCGGCTGGAGTACCGGCGTGGGCTCCGGCTCGGATTCCGGCTTGGGGTCCACCTCCGGCTCAGGTTCCGGCTTGGATTCCGGCTCCAGCCTGGGCTCCCACTCCAGCTCCATCTCGGATTCCAGTTCCCGCTCCGGTTCCGGCTCTGGCTTGGGCCCCAGCCCCAGCCCCAGCCCCAGCCCCAGCCCCAGCCCCAGCCCCAGCCCCAGCTTGGACTCCGGCGACGTTGGAGTCCGCTCCATCGGCTCCATCTCTGGTGACGCCGGAGTCCGTGGCACCGGTGCCGACTCCAGCGTCGTCAGCGCCCGGAGCATCGGCAGTGACAGTGGCAGTGGCAGTGGCGGATCTCGCAGAAGCGGCGCCGACTCCAGCCGCGTCGGACTCCGCGGCATCGCCCCCGCCAACCCAGAGCCCAGCCCGGACAGCCCTGGTTTCCCTGACCCTGGTTTCCCTGACCTTGGCGTCTCCGAACTTGGCCCCTCCGGACCAGGCACCGCCGAACTTCGCCACACCAGCCCTGGACCTGCCAGCCCTGGACCCGCAGGGCTCGGACCCAGCAGCCCTGGACACACAGGGCTCGGACCCGCCAGCCCTGGACCCACGGGGCTTGGATCTACCGGGCTCGGATCCGCCGCGACTCCCGCTGCCGGATCCGGCACCGCGCCGTACGGAGAGGCGGCCGCGACGGCGTTCTCTGGGGACCGGCCGACGGCCACCGCGGCCGTGGTGAAGGGGCAGATCAAGGTCGCCGACGAGGTGGTAGAGAAGGTGGCCTATCTCGCGACAATGGAGGTGTCAGGCGTCGCGGACATGGGCGGCGACCTGGCCCGGGCCTTCGAGTCGGTCCGCGACCGCATCGGCATCGGCTCCCAGCGCGGCAACCAGGGCGTGAGCGCACAGATCCAGGACCGCCAGGTGGCGGTGAGCCTGACGATCGTGGTCGAGTACGGCCATGTGGTGATGGAGGTCGCCGCCGCCGTCAAGACCAATGTGGCCCGCAGCGTCAGCCGCATGCTCGGCCTGCGCGTCACCGAGGTGAACGTCACGGTCGACGACGTCCGCCTCCCCGGCGAGCCCAGACCCACCGAAGAGCCCTCGGGATCAGACCCCTTCTGACCAAGATCCCAACCAGCCCACCGCCCCTGGACACGACTCCAGTGCACCCCCCAAGCAGGGCACCCGAACACCGGACCGGTGGAGAGCACCTGAGCACCGGCCCGGTGCAGAACAACGGTCCGGAGCGACGCAGCGGGCCGGCGCGACGCAGGGTAATGGTCCGGTGGCACGTACCGCCCGGATGCGGGTCAGGCCACCGCGTCGGCTAGGCGGTCGATCTGGTCCGGGTCGGAGGCCCAGCAGTAGAGCATCACCTCGTCAGCGCCAATGCCGGTGAACGCCGTGACCACGTCCCGGATCGCGGCGGACGTGGTGAGCAGCCCGGCCAGCATGTGCTCGGGCCGCCCGGTGAAGGCGTAGTAATCGCCCATCTCCTTTCTGGCCTCCGCCAGCACCGTCTCCGGACCGAGGGCGACGTTGACCTGGGCCACCAGGCGGGGACGGCCCTCGCGACCGGCAAGCTCCCATCGCCGCTCCACGTCGCGGAAGGCCATGTCCATCCACTGGGGCCCGAGCCCGGCACCCAGGAAGCCATCACCCCATCGGGCGACCCGCTCGAACACCGCCGGGACGAAGCCACCGAACAACACCTCGGGGCCACCCGGCCGAACAGGCGCGGGCCCGATCGGACCCACGCCATCGCCCTCAGGCCGAACAGGCACAGGACTCACCAAACTCACGCCATCGCCACTACCGACCCCAAACGGCTTGCCGGACCAGGCGCGTCGCAGGGAGGCGAGCTGTTGGTCGAGGCGACGTCCCCGGCGGTGGACGTCGACACCGGCTGCCAGGTAGTCGTCCTCGCGTCCTGCCGTACCGATGCCGAGTGTGAACCGGCCGCCCGAGAGGCGGTCCAGCGTGGCGGCCTGCTTGGCCAGGATCGCGGTGTTGTGCAGGGGCGCGATCAGCACCTCGGTCTGGAGGCGAACACGCGAGGTGGCACCGGCCAGGACGGCGAGGGTGACCAGTGGCTCGGGGTTGTCGTAGACGAGCCGGTCGAGCAGTCCGAGTGCGCTGAAAGGGCCGGCGTCGGCGCGGCGGGCCCAGGTCAGCAGCTGGGCGGGGTCATTGATGGGGAGGCCGAGACCTACGTTCATCGGGAGAACACTCCTTCGAAAGGGCATGCGAACAGATCGCACCGCCCCTCCGGGGTCCTCACACGCGATGTGCGGGCCTTGCTTCCACTCTGCGGCGTATCTCTGGGAAGCGTGATCTTCAGAGTACGGGCAGACTACCGCATTCTCACCGCCCCACAAGTTCTGACAGACCTCATCGACTCCCCCAGAGCACTCCAGACCCCACAGCGCCAGGCCGCAGTACGCAAGAAGGGGTACGGCGAACTCCCGCCGTACCCCTTCTTAGACGCTGGAAAGTCAGACCTGGATGCGACGCTCCACAGCGTCGACGATCTCGGCGATCGCCTCCTCCACGGGCACGCCGTTCTTCTGCTCGCCACTGCGGTAGCGGAACGAGACCGCCCCGTTGGCGATGTCGTCGTCACCGGCCAGCAGCATGAACGGGACCTTCGACTTCTGGGCGTTGCGGATCTTCTTCTGCATCCGGTCGTCGGCCGTGTCGACCTCGATCCTGATGCCGCGCTCGCGCAGCTTCTTGGCCACGTCCTGCAGGTAGGGGATGTGCGCGTCGGCGATCGGGATGCCGGCGACCTGCACGGGGGCCAGCCACGGAGGGAAGGCGCCCGCGTAGTGCTCGACCATCACGCCGAAGAAGCGCTCGATCGACCCGAAGAGCGCCCGGTGGATCATGACGGGCTGCTTGCGGGTGCCGTCGGCCGCCTGGTATTCGAGCTCGAACAGCTCGGGCAGGTTGAAGTCGAGCTGGATCGTCGACATCTGCCAGGTGCGGCCGATGGCGTCACGTACCTGCACGGAGATCTTCGGTCCGTAGAAGGCCGCGCCGCCCGGGTCGAGCACCAGGTCCAGGTGCTCGGACTCGGCGACCTCGCGCAGCGTCTCGGTCGCCTCCTCCCACGCGTCGTCGGAGCCGACGAACTTCTCCGGGTCCTTGGTGGACAGCTCCAGGTAGAAGTCGTCGAGGCCGTAGTCGCGCAGCAGATCGAGGACGAAGCGCAGCAGCGAGGCCAGCTCGTCGCGCATCTCCTCGCGGGTGCAGTAGATGTGGGCGTCGTCCTGCGTCAGGCCGCGCACCCGGGTCAGGCCGTGGACGACGCCTGACTTCTCGTAGCGGTAGACGGTGCCGAACTCGAACAGCCGCAGCGGCAGCTCGCGGTAGGACCGCCCCCGCGCACGGAAGATCAGGTTGTGCATCGGGCAGTTCATCGGCTTGAGGTAATAGCGCGCGCCCTCGAGCTCCATGGGCGGGAACATCCCGTCGCGATACCAGTCGAGGTGACCCGAGACCTGGTACAGCTTCTCCTTGGTGATGTGCGGCGTGTTGACGAACTCGTAGCCCGCCTCCTCGTGCTTGCGCCGCGAATAGTCCTCCATCACCCGGCGGATCACGCCGCCCTTGGGGTGGAAGACCGCCAGCCCGGAGCCCAGCTCGTCGGGGAAGGAGAACAGGTCGAGCTCGGCGCCCAGCTTGCGGTGGTCGCGCTTCTCGGCCTCCTCCAGCATCTTGAGGTAGTCGTCCTGCTTGTCGCGCGACTCCCACGCGGTGCCGTAGATGCGCTGGAGCTGCGGGTTCTTCTCGCTGCCCCGCCAGTAGGCGCCGCCGGAGCGCATGAGCTTGAAGGCCGGGATGGACCTGGTGGACGGCACGTGCGGGCCGCGACAGAGGTCCTTCCAGCACAGCTCGCCGGTCTTCGGGTCGAGGTTGTCGTAGATGGTCAGCTGACCCGTGCCGACCTCGACGCTCTCCTCCTCGAGCGAGCCGCCCTTGAGCCCGATGAGCTCGAGTTTGTACGGCTCCCCGGCCAGCTCCTCGCGGGCCTCGTCGTCGGAGACGGCCCGGCGGGAGAACAGCTGCCCCTGCTTGACGATCTCGCGCATGCGCTTCTCGACGCGCTTGAGATCATCGGGGTGGAACGCCTGCTCGACGTCGAAGTCGTAGTAGAAGCCGTTTTCGACGGGCGGCCCGATGCCCAGCTTGGCCCCGGGGAACAGCTCCTGCACCGCCTGCGCCATGACGTGGGCGGTGGAGTGGCGGACGATGGCCCGGCCCTCGTCGCTGGAGACCTCGATGGGCTCGACGACGTCGCCATCCGCGACCTGGTGGGCCAGGTCGCGGGCCTCGCCGTTGACCCTGGCCGCGATGACGGTGCGGCCGTCGGCCTCCAGCGCGTCACCGGCCGTCGTGCCGGCCGCGACCACACGCTCGGCTCCGGCGAGGGTGATGCGTAGCTCGGCTGACACGGTGACTCCCTTGGATAGCAGTGTTGGTGGTAAGCACCGATGCTATCGCGGGTGAAACCCCAGCCTTGTCAGGTCTTCCCGGCTCCCGCGGAAGACGTTGCGATCCAGCGGGCTGTTGGCGTATTGGTGAATCGTCCACTCGCCCCAGGGACCGGGCACCAGCGGCTCGCCGCAGGGTTTCTCCGGGTTGGCGATCCACAGCGGATACTCACCGAGCCCCGCGCAGTGACCTCCGCGGGCGAACCACGGGAAGGTGTAGACGAACGGGCGCACGCCGCCGTGCCGCTCGACGTAGCGGCACCAGCGGCGGGCATATTGGGCGACCTGCTCGGGCCGGATCCCGTCGTTGCTCTCCAGGTCGAGCGCGACCAGGTCACCGCGGCGAAAGCCGCCCGCCGCCCCCACCGCGTTCAGGAAGTGGCGGGCCTGCTCATCGGGGTCGCCCTTCGGGCGGGCGTAGTGGTAGGCGCCGCAGACGATCCAGCTCTCCCGCATGCCCTGCCAGTTGCGGGCGAAGTACGCGTCGGTGTAGTCGCCGCCCTCGGTGGCCTTGGCGAAGGCGAACGCTACCCCGGCTCCCGCGTGGCCGGTCCAGTCGACGGAACCTTGCCAGTTGGACACGTCTATGCCATGCAGCAAGCGCTTCACCTTGCGGGAGTTTATTCGGATGCCTCCCGGTCACCCCACCGACGCGCCGGTCAGGGCTGATCAGAGCCGGTCAGAGAAGTGTCTTGAGGAATGCCCTGGTGCGTTCCCGATGGGCGAACTCGGAGGCCACGAACTCCGTCACCCCGGCCTTGGCCAGCCCGTCGAGCTGGGCGCGCACGGTGTCCTCGTCGCCGACGATCGCCACGTCACCGGGGTCGGCCGCGCCCTCCCGGTCGAGCATGGCCCGGTAGGAGGGCAGCTGGCCGTAGATGGCGAAGATCTCGTTGGCGCGGGCTCTGGTGGCCTCGACGTCGTCGGTGACGCTGATCGGCAGCGAGCAGACCACGCGCGGCGCGGGCCGCCCGGCTTCGCTCGCGGCGGCGGTGATGGTGGGCGCGACGTGCTCGGCGACCGTCTTGGGGCCGGTCATCCAGAGCACGGTGCCGTCGGCGACGGTGCCGGCCAGCTTGAGCATGCGCGGGCCCAGGGCCGCGATCAGCACCCGCAGCCCCGCTCCCGGCGTGGTGAGCCGGGCGTGGGCTTTGAGGGTCTCGCCGTCGTAGTCGACCTGCTCGCCGCGCGTGGCCGGCATCAGGATCTCCAGGTATTCCTTCATGTGCCTGCCCGGCCGCTCGAAGCTGTAGCCGAACATGTTCTCGATGACCATCTGGTGCGACAGGCCGATGCCGAGCGACAGCCGCCCGCGTACCGCCGCGTTGACCGTCATGGCCTGCTGGGCGAGCGCGAGGGGGTGACGCGGGAAGGTCGGCACCACGGCGGTGCCGAGCTCGATGCCGGGCACCTGGCTGCCCGCCACGGCCAGCGTGGTGAGGGCGTCGAGGCCGAAGATGTGCGAGAGCCAGGCGGAGGCGAAGCCCTCGTCGGCGGCCTTGGCGAGCTTGTCGCGGAGCCCGCCCAGCGGGTCCGGATCCTGAGATTCGTTCAGGAGCAGTCCGATACGCATGGCAACAGAACTCCATTCTAGTGACTGACGCGAGTCTAGCCGACCCTCTCTGAGCGGCCACTCGTAAAGTGGCCTCATGACCCACGAACGCGCCGGACAGCCCGCCCAACCCGCCGACCTGGTCGACGTGGCCAAGCTGGTCACCGCCTACTACGCCCTCCACCCCAATCCCGACGAGGTGGCGCAACGGGTGGCGTTCGGCACCTCCGGGCATCGTGGCTCGTCGCTGAACACCGCGTTCAACGAGGATCACATCCTCGCCACCAGCCAGGCGATCTGCGAGTACCGCCACGCCCAGGGCACGGACGGGCCGCTGTTCCTCGGCGTCGACAGCCACGCGCTCTCGGAGCCCGCGCGGGTGTCGGCGCTGGAGGTGTTCGCGGCCAACGGGGTACGGGTCCTCATCGACAGCCGCGACGGCTACACGCCGACGCCCGCCGTCTCGCACGCGATCCTCACCTACAACCGCGGCCGCTCCACTGGACTGGCGGACGGGGTGGTGATCACGCCGTCGCACAACCCGCCGCCCGACGGCGGCTTCAAGTACAACCCGCCGCACGGCGGCCCGGCCGACACCGACGCCACGACCTGGATCCAGGACCGGGCCAACCGCCTGCTGGCCGGGGGCATGAAGAACATCCTCCGCGTTCCGTACACGAAGGCCCTGCGGGCGGACACGACCGGGCGCTACGACTTCGTCGGCGCCTACGTCGGCGACCTGCCCTCGGTCCTCGACCTCGACGCGATCAGGTCGGCGGGGGTACGCATCGGCGCGGACCCCCTCGGCGGGGCCAGCGTCGCCTACTGGGGGGAGATCGCCGAGCGGCATCGGCTGGACCTGACCGTGGTCAACCCGCTGGTGGATCCGACCTGGCGGTTCATGACGCTCGACTGGGACGGCAAGATCCGGATGGACTGCTCGTCGCCGTACGCCATGGCCTCGCTCATCGCCAGCAGCGGCGAGTACCAGATCTCCACCGGCAACGACGCCGACGCCGACCGGCACGGCATCGTCACGCCCGACGGCGGGCTGATGAACCCCAACCACTACCTGGCCGTGGCCATCTCCTACCTCTACGCGCACCGCGACGGCTGGCCCGCGGGCGCCGGGGTGGGCAAGACGATGGTCAGCAGCAGCGTCATCGACCGCGTGGCGGAGTCGCTCGGGCGGCGGCTCTACGAGGTGCCTGTGGGCTTCAAGTGGTTCGTGCCGGGGCTGCTGGACGGCTCGCTCGGGTTCGGCGGCGAGGAGAGCGCCGGGGCCTCGTTCCTGCGCCGCGACGGGTCGGTGTGGACGACGGACAAGGACGGCGTGATCATGGCGCTGCTGGCGTCGGAGATCCTCGCGGTCACGGGGCGCTCGCCGAGCGAGCACTACAAGGAGCTCACCTCCCGGTACGGCGAGCCGGCGTACGCCCGGGTGGACGCGCCCGCGACGCGGGAGGAGAAGGCGGTGCTCGGCAAGCTGTCGGCCGACCAGGTCACGGCGACGTCGCTGGCCGGCGAGCCCATCACCTCGGTGCTGACGGCGGCGCCCGGCAACGGGGCGGCGCTGGGCGGGGTGAAGGTGTCGACCGAGAGCGCCTGGTTCGCGGCCCGGCCGTCGGGGACCGAGGACGTGTACAAGATCTACGCCGAGTCCTTCCAGGGACCCGAGCACCTGGCCGAGGTCCAGAAGGAGGCCCGCTCCCTGGTCTCGGCCACCCTGGGCTGAGGCCCCGACCGCCGCACGCCCGGCCTCCAACAGAGACCGGGCGTGCGGCGGGCAGGCAGGACGGGTGGCCAGGGCTGAGGCCGGGCCGGGGCTGGGGTCAGGCGGGGCTGGGGTCAGGTCAGTTCGCGGCCGGGCCGGCTGTCCACGCGGGTGCGGCCCAGGTCGGCGCGGCGGCCCGCCTCGACGCCGGCGCGGTAGCCGGTGCCGCTGGTGCGCGGCACGCTGAGCCGGATGCGCGGGTAGTGCGCGGCCACCACCCGCTCCACCTCCGCCCGCCGGTCGGCCAGCACGAGCGCGGTGCTCGCGGCGGGGGCCCGCTCCTCGGCCCGCGTCTCGGCCTCGCGCAGCAGCCGGTACACCTCGTCGGTGAACCCGAGCAGCCACGATCGCCGGTAGGCGCGGATCGCGGTGTCGGGCGGCCGTACCCGGGCCAGTCCCGTGGCCATCTGCAGCAGCAGCGAGGTGGCCAGTACGTCGGCGCGTTCGAGGTCGGCGGCGAAGCCGAAGACGTGCACCCGCTGCCCGCCGTCGCCGCGCCCGATGAGCAGCGGCCGGCAGCGCAGGGCCTGCGCGACCAGGCTGACGAGCCGCGCCTTCTCCCGGGCCCACGGGTTGGGCAGGGTGACGATCCGGTCGCCCGGCGCCTGGCGGGTGTCGGCGGGGTCGAGGGAGTCGATGCCGTACTTGGCCATGAGCGACGCCGCCGCCGCCATGAACGTGGCCCGCTCATGCTCGTTGTCGGTACGTTCGGCCTTGGCCAGGAGCTTTCTGACCCGTTCGAGCGTGCGCTCCCTCAACCGGCCCCCCGGGCTCAGGACTTGGTGGTCAGCATCCGCCCGTCGTCGGCGATGGCCGGGAAGGCGCCGGTGTCCACGATGCCGTGCTGCTGGTACAGAGCCTCGATGAGCGCGTGCGCCTCGGGCTCCAGCTTCCACAGGGCACGATACTGGCGGGCGGCGGGCAGTGAGAGGCCGATCTCCTGCGCGATGTCGATCGTGCGCGGCACGATGCCCTTGGCGATCTGCCTGTCCCAGTAGTCGCGGGCGGAGCGCATCAGCGCGGCCCGCTGGGCGGTGTCGACGACCTGCGGCGTGGTGTCGAACACCTGGACGTCCTCGTCGTCGTCCTGGACGAGCTCGACCAGCGCGGGCGGCAGGGCGGGGCGGGCCGGCACGGGGTGGTGGTCGGCCTCCGGCTCCCAGGGCACGCGCGGGTCGGCGTCGATGAGGGCGGAGGTGTTGTACAGGGCGGCGATCTGGGCGAGCAGCGCCTCCTGGCGGCCCTGGTCGACGGCCAGCCCGGTGTGCTCGACGGCCTGGTCCATGGCCTTGTCGAGCTTGGCCAGCGCGCCGCGCATCTTGCGCTCGGACGCGCCGCCCTCGCGCAGCGACTTGGCCCGCTTGGCGGCCAGCGCGACGCGGGTGAGCCTGCGGTGCGCGTCGACCTCGCTCGCGGTGCGGTCGCTCACTTCGGCCAGGCCCACCCTGACCAGCAGCCGTTCGGGGGTGAGGCGCCAGTTGATACGGCCGGTGCCCCTGATGCGGTGCCGCTCGATGGCCATGCCGCGCTCCCACAGCCAGGCGGCGACCAGCGGCGCGGCGAGGCGGAAGACGGCCTCGGGCAGGCTGCGCGCGTCCATGCTGGACAGTACGGCGGTCAGGCAGGTCAGCGCCCACACGGCGATGCCGTCGATCCCGGCGGAGAAGTTCTCGCGCATGTTGCGGCGCGCCCGTACGGCCGAGGTGATGATCGCGACCTCGATGAACGCGAACAGCAGCAGCCGCAGCGGCCCGTCGAGGCCGAGCACGTCACCGGAGAAGCGCCACATGCCCTGGGCGGAGACACCGGTGGCGATGGAGGCGGCCACGACGGTCAGGACGTCCTCGATGGGACGTGGGGCGATATAGCGCGAGACGACCCAGGCGAGGGCCCGCCAGGCGACCCTGAGTATCAGGTAGGCGAGCACCAGCCCGGCCAGGCCCAGCAGCGCTATGACCGCGGTGGCGAACGGCTTGTCGGCGACGAAGGCAGCTATTTCCTCGAATGTGGTGGGCATCAGTCACTATCCGTGAGGCTCAAACTCCGCTTATAGCGAGATCATCGCAGAATGTGGCGTACCTGTACGCCAAACGGCCTCTGCCGCCCCGCTTTGCCCACGTTTACCACAATCCTCCCCCGGCACAGGAGACCTCGCGTTCATGGAGGTCGTGACGCAGAATGGAGCCGGTCGGCCTAGGAGGCTTCGTGAGCAAGCGATCGCGCAGACGCCGTGCTCTCCCCAGTGGGGCTCCGAGCTGGCTACCCGGGTTCGGTCCGGGTGAGCCGCACGGCCCCGACGACGAGGATTTTCCGTTCGACGAACCTGGCGGAGGAGAAGGCGGGGTGCGCGAGCCACGCCGGCCCAAACCGGCGCCGCCGTCGCTGATGGCGGAGGCCCTGCTGCCCGAGCCTCCGGTGCGGGCGCGCGACCGGTCGATCCCATCCCCCGACGAGGTCACGAGCATGCCGGCGCTCGGCTGAGCCTGGCCGGATCGCGTCCTGCGGATGGGACCATCTATGTAGGGATTTATCCCAACAAAGTGTGATGTATCCCAGCAGGACGGATTTCGATGTCAGACTCAGAGTTCCCGCTCGTCCAGTTCATGCGCGAGGGCTTCGACCCGGTGGCCGAGCTCGGCCGCATCCGCACCGAGCAGCCGGTGTTCCCGATGTCGATCCCGGGAGACCAGACGGTCTATCTGGTCACCCGCTACGACGACGTGCGCAGCGTGCTCGCCGACCATGAACGGTTCAGCAACGACTTCGGCAACGTGATCGGTCTGGGCACCAACCAGGAGGATCCGGGCGGCCTCGGCTTCCGCGACCCGCCTGAGCACACCAGACTGCGCAAGTACCTGACGCCGGAGTTCACCATGCACCGCCTGCGCAGGCTGGTGCCGCGCATCGAGGCCCTGGTCGAGGAGTGCCTGGACCGGATGGCGGCCAACGGGTCGCCCGCTGATCTGGTGGAGGCGTTCGCGCTGCCGATCCCCTCTCTGGTCGTGTGCGAACTGCTGGGTGTGCCGTACGAGGAACGGTCCGAATTCCTGAAGATCAGCACGAACCGCTTCGACCTCACCGCCGGGCCCGAGGCGTCCCTCCAGGCGATCAACGACGCGATGGCGTACCTGACGGACCTGGTCGCCCGCGAACGGCTGAACCCCGGCGAGGGCCTGCTCGGGGAGTTGCTGCGCGAGCACGGCGACGACCTCGACGACCGGACGCTGGCCAGCATGGCCGACGGCCTGCTCACCGGCGGCCACGACACCAGCACGAGCATGCTCGCGCTGGGCACGCTCTGGCTGCTGGAGAACCCCGAGCAGGCCGCCCGGGTACGCGAGGACGACCGCTACGCCGAGCAGATGGTCGAGGAGCTGCTGCGCTACATGACCGTGGTGCAGGTGGCCTTCCCCCGCTTCGCCCGCGAGGACCTGGAGCTGTTCGGCCACTCGATCAAGAAGGGCGAGATGGTGCTCTGCTCGCTCACGGCGGCCAACCGCGACCCCCACCTCGGCGAGGGGATCGAGGAGGTCCGGCCGGAGCGCCCGACGGCGGGCTCGCACCTGGCCTTCGGGCACGGCATCCACCGCTGCGTCGGGGCGCCCCTGGCGCAGATGGAGATGCGGATCGCCTTCCCCGCGCTGCTGCGGCGTTTCCCGGGGCTCCGGGTGGCGGGTGAGGTGCCGTTCAGAAAGCTCGCCATCGTCTATGGCGTGGAGAAGCTACCCGTAGCGTGGTAGAGCGGTTACGTTCACAGAGTGAACGAGCCCGTCATCGACCTGGCCGCGATCAGTGCCGTCGTGTTCGACACCGACGGCGTGGTCACCGACACCGCTCGGGGGCACGCGGCCGCCTGGAAGCACGTCTTCGACGCGTTCCTGCGCGGCCGCTCGGCGCCTTTCGACATCCGCGACGACTACCTGCGGCATGTCGACGGCCGTCCGCGTCTGGACGGCGTCCGCACCTTCCTCGCCTCACGCGGCATCACACTGCCGGAGGGCGCCCCCGACGACGAGGCGGGGGCGCTCACCGTGCACGGCCTGGGCCTGGCCAAGGACCGGCTGTTCATGTCGCAAGTCGACAAGTACGGGGTGGCCGCCTTCCCCTCGACCGTGGCGCTGCTGCACGAGCTGCGCCAGCGGGGCGCGCGCACGGCGGCCGTCTCCGCCAGCCTGCACGGCCGCCGGCTGGTCGGCTCGGCGGGTGTGCTGCACCTGTTCGACGTGCTGGTCGACGGCAACGACGCGGCCCTGATGAACCTGCCGGGCAAGCCGGACCCCGCGCTGTTCCTGGAGGCGGTGCGCCGTCTGGCGCTGCCAGCGCCCAAGGCGGCCCTGGTGGAGGCCACCCTGCTGGGGATCGAGGCGGGCCGCAAGGGCGGCTTCGGGCTCGTCGTCGCCGTCGACCGGCACGGCGAGACCACCGAGCTGAGCGCGCAGGGCGCCGACGTGGTGGTGAAGGACCTCGCCGAGCTGGCCGTGCGCGGCAGGGTCCTACCCTTTACTTCGTGACGGTGCTCATCGATCCCCCCGCCTGGCCGGGGCCGCGCGGCCTCATGTGGTCGCATCTGGTCAGCGACAGCTCCCTGGAGGAGCTGCACGCCTTCGCGCTCCGGCTCGGCGTGCCGGAGCGGGCCTTCGACCGGGACCACTACGACGTGCCGGAGACCGTGCACGCCCGTGCCGTGGAGCTGGGCGCGGAGGCGGTCAGCTCGCGCGAGCTACTGCGCCGCCTCATCGCCGGCGGCCTGCGCCGCCGCAAGCGCCACTAGCTCGGCGCTCATGTTGGCCCGTGCGCGCGCCTCCCACAGCGCGTACGCCTCGTCCGTGCGATAGAGCCGGGGTACGGCCAGGAGCCTGCGCAGGACCGCGGCCCGCCCCTGGCGGAAGAGCTCGTCGGGCACGTGCGCGTACTCCTGACGGATCCGCGTCGTGTAGGGCTCGTAGTCCGGACCGCCCAGGACCGCCAGGTCGGCGTCGCACAGGACGGCGCCGTCGCGGTCGCCCTCGGCCAGCGTGTCGTGCGCGGCCGTCAGCCGCACCAGCCTGGCCACCTCGGCGACCCGGTCGGCGGGCACCCCGCAGCGGGGCAGCCGCGCCTGGGCCAGCTGAGCGCTGCGCTCCTCGTCCCAGCCCGGCCGCCCGTCGTAGACGGCGTCGTGGAACCAGGCGGCCAGCCGTACCGCGACGGGGTCGGCGGCGGCGTCGGCGAGCCGGTCGATGGCGGCGAGCACGGCGGCGAGATGGGCGAGCGTGTGGTAGCGGCGGTGCGGCTCGGCCCAGCGGGCGACCAGCTCCGCGCCGGTGGCCCTGGCCGCCGCGGAGTCCGCCACCAGGGTGAGCCAGTCCTCGCGCATGGAGACCACCGTAGATCACCCCATCCGGCTACTCGCGAGCGCGGTGCCGCGCGGGAGGCCGGCGAGCGGGGGCGCGCACTCATTGGGAGCACGTGTGTGCGGGCTGTATACCGAGATATACCGGCTTGATAGCGTTCTTGACATGGAGCCGACGGCGAGGGATCCCCGGCGCCTGCCCCGTTGGCAGGACCTGCGTGCCGTACTCCCGCCCCGGCCACGGCCGTTCCCGTCGCGGGAGCGCCGGCTGGCGGCGGTGGCCGATCTGGCGGACATGCGGCGGCTGGCGTGGCGGCGCGCCCCACGGGTGGTGTTCGACTACGTCGACGGCGCGGCCGAGGCGGAGCGGTCGCTGGCCAGGTCGGTCGCGGCCTTCGCGCGGGCCGAGCTGCGGCCACGGGTGCTGCGGGACGTCTCCGAGGCGCCCACGGCGGTGGAGGTGCTCGGCAAGCGGATCTCGATGCCGGTCGTGCTCGCGCCCACCGGGTTCACCCGGATGATGCACCGCGAGGGCGAGCGGGCCGTGGCCAGGGCGGCGGCGCGGGCGGCGGTGCCGTACACGCTGTCCACGATGGGGACCACCACGCCCGAGGAGGTGGTGGCGGCGGCGCCGGACGGCTGGAACTGGTTCCAGCTCTACGTCGTGCGCGACCGGGGGCGCAGCCAGGAGACGCTCGACCGGGCCCGTGAGGCGGGCATGGACGTGCTGGTCGTCACCGTGGACGTGCCGGTGGCGGGGGCGCGGCTGCGTGACGTGCGGCACGGCATGACGATGCCGCCCGCTCTGCGCTGGCGTGGCGTCCTGCAGGCGCTGAGCCGTCCGGCCTGGTGGTTCGACTTCATCACCAGCGAGCCGCTGCGCTTCGCCACGGTCGACGGCGCGCCGGACGACCTGGCGGGGATCACGAACCTGATGTTCGATCCGACGGTGACGCTGCGAGACCTGGAGTGGATCCGATCGGTCTGGCCGGGCCGGCTGCTGGTCAAGGGCGTGCAGCGGGTGGACGACGCCAAGGATCTGGCGGCCGTGGGAGTGGACGGGCTGGTCGTCTCCAACCACGGCGGGCGCCAGCTGGACCGCGCCCCCACCCCGCTGGAGCTGCTGCCCGAGGTGGTGGCCGCGGTCGGCGACCGCACGGAGGTGTTCCTGGACGGCGGGGTACGCAGCGGCGCGGACATCGCCATCGCGGTGGCGCTGGGCGCGCGGGCCTGCTTCGTCGGCCGGGCCTACCTGTACGGGCTGATGGCGGGCGGTGAGCCCGGCGTGGACCGGGTGCTGGCCATGCTGCGCGCCGAGCTGGTCCGCACGCTGCAACTGCTGGGTGTGGGCGGCGTCGAGGGGCTCGACCCCGACTGCGTACGCCTGCGGTAAGCAACGCGGACAGACCCTTTCCCGGTTTACGGTCTGGTTACGGCGAATGAATTCCTCGCCGTAACCCTTGGCAGTCAACCCGCCAGACACCTATCGTTCAGTGCAATGCCACACATTACTGATGAAGAGCTGGTGTCCGAGCACGTCAAGCCGGTCGCCGTCCGCATCGTGGGCGGCCTGCTGCATGCCTGGCAGCTCAGGAACAGCGCGGCCACGGTCCCCCACGCCATCGAGCGGCTGCGCGCCGCCGGGAACGTGGACAACCTCAGCCGCCTGCTGATGGACGACCCGCCCCCGTACCGGGGCCGCTACCCGTTCCTCGACACCGACCTGTACAAGACGCTCGAGGGGCTGGCGTACGAGCTGGCCACGGGCACCGCGGCCGAGCCCGTACGGGAGTTCTACGAGGAGGTCGTCGGCCTGCTGGAGCGGGTCCAGGCGGACGACGGCTACCTGAACTCCTTCTTCCAGGACCCGGCCGCCGCCAAGAAGCCATGGGAGGACCTGGCCTGGGGGCACGAGCTGTACAACCTGGGCCACCTCATCCAGGCCGCCGTCGCCGCCGCCCGGCACCTGGGCGACCGGCGGTTGCTCGCGGTGGCGGTCAAGTTCGCCGACCTGGTCGTGTCCCGCTACGGCGAGGGCCGCGAGGAGGCCGTCTGCGGTCATCCGGAAGTGGAGATGGCGCTGGTCGAGCTGTTCAGGGAGACGGGTGAGCGCGCCTACCTCACCCAGGCCCGGCTGTTCGTCGACCGGCGCGGCCACGGGCACCTGAAGCACAGCATCTTTACCGCCGAGTACTTCCAGGACCATCTGCCCTTCCGCGACCTGCCCTCGGTGACCGGCCACGCCGTGCGCATGGCCTACCTGGCCGCCGGCGCGACCGACGTGTACCTCGAGACGGGGGACCGCTCCCTGTTCGAGGCGCTGGAGCGGCTGTGGGACGACATGGTGGCCACCAAGCTCTACATCACCGGCGGGCTGGGCAGCCGTCACTCCGACGAGGCCATCGGCGACCGGTACGAACTGCCGTCCGAACGCGCCTACAGCGAGACCTGCGCGGCCATCGGCACCATGCAGTGGGCGTGGCGGATGTTCCTGGCCACCGGCGGCGCCAAGTACCTCGACGTGTTCGAGCGGATCCAGTACAACGCCTACGCCGTGGGGCTGTCGGCCGAGGGCACCGCGTTCTTCTACGACAACCCGCTCCAGCGCCGCCCCGACCACGAGCAGCGCAGCGGCGCGGAGGACGGCGGCGACCCGCTGCGCCGGCCGTGGTTCGGCTGCCCCTGCTGCCCGCCGAACATCGTGCGCTGGATGACCCAGCTCGGCGACCACATGGCCGCCGAACGCGAGGGCGCGCTGCTGATCGCCGCCTACGCCGGGGCCAGGATCGACACCGAGGCGCTCGGGCTGACGATAGAGAGCGACTATCCGTGGGACGGCGACGTGCGCCTGGTCCTGGACCGGGCGCCTGACGGGCCGTACACGATCATGCTGCGCGTGCCGGGCTGGGCCAAGAACGTGACGGTCACCGTCAACGGCGCGGCGGCCGACGCCACCGCGCGGGACGGGTGGCTGAGCGTCGAGCGGGTCTGGCAGGCGGGCGACGAGGTACGCCTGAGCCTGCCGATGCCGGTCAGGGCGCACGGCTCGCATCCCCACCTCGACGCCACCCGGGGCGCGGCCAGCCTGGCGCGCGGCCCGCTGGTGTACTGCGTCGAACAGCAGGACTGCCCTGTGGACGTGGACGACCTGGTCCTACCACGGCTTGTTAACGCCAACATCGCCAAATCCACCGCCGACATCGCCACCTCGGAAGGCGCGGTCGTCCTCCAGGTGGAGGCGGCCACGGCACCGCCGCCGTCCGCGGAGCTCTACCCCGAGCTGCCGCAGGAGCCGGCGTTCCCGGAGACGACGGTCACCACGACCTTCGTCCCGTACTTCATGTGGGGCAACCGTAGCCCCATGGCCATGCGGGTGTGGGTCCGCAATGCGTGACGCCCACCCAATGGATTGATTCAGAAAGAAGGCGACATGAGGAGATCGGCTGCGCTTTCGGGCGTCGCGGTGAGCGCCATGCTGGCGCTCGCGGCCTGCGGGGGCGGCGGCGCCGCCCCCTCCAACTCCACCGGATCCGGCTCGTCCGGCTCGTCCGCGAAGCCCGCCACCGGTGGCACTGTGCACTTCCTGACGAAGGCGGACTTCTCCCACCTGGATCCCGCCCGCGGCTGGGACGGCGGCGTCAACAACTTCTACCGGCTCATCTACCGGAACCTGACCACCTTCGGCGCGGCCCCCGGCGCGGAGAGCACGAAGATCGTGCCCGACCTCGCCACCGACACGGGCAAACCGTCCGACGGCGCCAAGACCTGGACCTTCACCCTCAAGGACAACCTGTTCTTCGAGGACGGCACGCCGATCAACAGCGAGGCGGTGAAGTTCGGCGCCACGCGCGGCTTCGACCCCGAGGCCGGGATCGGCTCACCGTACGCCAAGCTGCTCCTCGACGCGCCCAAGGACTACAAGGGCCCGTACGTCTCCGGCGACCTCGACACGATCGAGACCCCTGACGCCAAGACCATCGTCTTCCACCTCAAGAAGCCCTTCGCCGACTTCCCCAGCGCCCTGGCCATGGCCAACTTCATCCCCTTCCCCAAGGGCACCGGCGCCGCGGCCGCGTTCGACACCAAGCCGATCGCGTCGGGGCCGTACAAGGTGGCCAGTTACAACCGCGGCTCCTCGCTCAAGCTGGTGCGCAACCCGCAGTGGAAGGCCGAGACCGACAGCGTCAGGTCGGCCAAGCCGGACGCCTGGGAGTGGACGTTCGGGCTGGACCCGGCCACCATCGACGAGCGCATGCTGGCCGGTCAGGGCGCCGACGCCGACGCCGTCGCGGGCACGATCCAGGCGGCGACCGTGGCGCGGGTGCAGACTCCGCAGCTCAAGGCGCGCTCGCTGAGCGGGCTCAACGGCTGCACCACCTACATGGGCCTGAACACCACCAAGAAGCCGCTCGACGACGTGCGGGTGCGCCAGGCGATCAACTACGCCATCAACAAGGACACCGTGGTGGCCGGGATGGGCGGTTCGAGCCTGGCGGCCAAGGGCACCTCCATCCAGCCGCCGACGGTCGCCGGCCGGGTCGACTACGACCCCTATCCCACCGACGTCGAGGCGGCCCGCAAGCTGCTCGCCGAGGCGGGCCAGGCCAACGGCTTCACCCTCACCCTCGACACCCGGCCGGACCCGAAGATGGCGGCGGTCGCCGTGGCCATCCAGGAGGCGCTCAAGGCGGTGAAGATCGACGTCAAGATCAACAACATCGACACCTCCACTTACTACGAGGTGATCGGCACACCCGCGCAGCAGCACGACGCCGCCGTCACCGGCTGGTGCCCCGACTGGGCGTCCGGCGCGACGTTCCTGCCGCCGCTGTTCGACGGCCGCAACATCACCGCCAAGGGCAACGCGAACCTCGCCCAGATCAACGACAAGGCGATCAACAAGCGCATCGACGAGATCGCCGCGATGCCCGACGTCACGGCCGCGAACGCCGCCTACGGGGAACTGGACAAGGAGATCATGAAGCTGGCGCCGATCGTGCCGCTGGCCTATGAGAAGTACGTCATCGTCTATGGCGCCAACATCGCCGGCGCGTACCAGTCCGCCTCGTTCTCCGGGGGTATCGACCTGGTATCCGTCGGGCTGGCCAAGCCGGGCAAGTAGCCGAAGATGACCACCACCACTGCCCTCCCACCGGCGGGTGCCCCCGTGGCGCCCGCCACCTCGGCCCGGCGGGTCGCCGGCGCGCTGCTGCACGACTGGGCGGCCGTGCTCAGCACGGCCTTCCTCGTGCTGGTCCTGCTGATGGCGATCTGCGCGCCGCTGATCTCCGCGATCACCGGCCACGGGCCGAACGACTTCGACAGCGCCGCCATCGACACCGACCTCGGCGGGCTGCCGCGCGGCTCGCTGGGCGGGATCGGCGCCGACCACCTGCTCGGCGTGGAGCCGCAGAACGGCCGCGACATCCTGGCGCGCATCGCGTACGGCGCGCGCGTCTCGCTGCTGATCGCGGCCGCCGCCACCGTGCTCACCACCCTGCTCGGGGTGGTGCTCGGCATGCTGGCCGGCTTCTACCACGGCTGGGTCGACCAGGTGATCTGCCGGATCATGGACTTCCTGATGGCCTTCCCCGCCCTCATCTTCATGATCGCGATCCTGTCCTCGCTGCCGACGGGCAACCGGTCGGTGCTGCTGGTGGTGGTGATCAGCGTCTTCGGCTGGCCGTACCTCGCCCGTGTGGTGCGCGGCCAGACGCTGACGCTGGTGAACAGGGAGTTCGTCGAGGCCGCCCGAGTGTCGGGCGCCTCGACGGGCGTCCTGGTGTTCAGGGAGATCCTGCCGAACCTGCGCAGCTCGCTGATCGTGATGACCACGCTGGCCGTGCCCGGCTACGTCGGCACCGAAGCGGGGCTGTCGTTCCTGGGCGTCGGCGTGGCCCCGCCGACACCGTCCTGGGGGCAGATGATCTCCAGCTCGGTCGGCTGGTACGCCGTGGACCCGATGTACTTCGCGGTGCCCGGCGCCTTCCTGTTCTGCACCGTGCTGTCCCTGACCGTGCTCGGGGACCGTCTACGTGCCGCCTTCGACGCCGGGGAGGCCTCCTGATGGCGCGTTATGTCGCCGGGCGGTTCGCCGGCATCGTGGTGATCCTGTTCCTGGTCTGCCTGTTCACCTTCATCATCTTCTTCACGCTGTCGCCGGATCCGGCGCTGATGATCTGCGGGAAGACGTGCACGCCCGAGCGGATCGACCAGATCCGCGGGGTGCTCGGGCTCGACCAGCCGTTCTTCACCCAGTTCTGGACGTTCCTGGCGGCCATCTTCGTCGGCCGGGACTACGGCTCGGGGGCCAACCTGATCCACTGCGCGGCCCCGTGCCTGGGCTACAGCTTCCAGACCAATCAGTCGGTCTGGGAGATGGTCGTGGACCGGCTGCCGGTCAGCGCCACCGTCGCGATCGGCGCCGCGGTGCTCTGGCTGCTGATCGGCATCCTGGCCGGGCTGCTCAGCGCGGTGAAGGAGGGCACCTGGTGGGACCGTACCGCGATGGGGCTGGCCCTCGGCGGGTCGAGCATCCCCAACTACGTGCTGGCGCTGGCGCTGCAGTACGTGCTGGTGGTGTGGCTGCAGATCCTGCCCTTCCCGTCGGCGGTCTCCTTCTCCGACGGGCCGGTGCTGTGGTTCCAGTCGTACCTGATGCCCTGGGTCGTGCTGGCCACCGGCTACGCCTGCCTCTACGCGCGGCTGACCAGGGCCAACGTGATCGACACGCTGGCGGAGAACTTCATGCGCACGGCGCGGGCCAAGGGCCTGCCGCCCATGCTCACCATGCGGCGGCACGCGCTGCGGCCCGCGCTCACCCCGATCGCCACCATCTTCGGCATGGACTTCGCGGCCCTGCTGGGCGGCGCGCTCATCACCGAGACGGTCTTCGGCCTCAACGGGGTGGGCAAGATGGCCGCCGACTCGATCGCCAAGAACGACCAGCCGGTGATCATGGCGGTGACGCTTCTCGCCGCGTTCTTCGTGGTGGTGGGCAACCTGGTGGTCGATCTCGTCTACACCACGCTGGACCCGAGAGTGAGGATCACCGCGAAATGAGTGACCTGCTTGTCGTGGAGGACCTCACCGTCACCTTCCCCACCACGCGGGGGCCGGTGGACGTCGTCAAGGACGTCTGCTTCACCGTCGGGAGCGACGAGACCGTCGGCATCGTCGGCGAGTCCGGTTCGGGCAAGTCGATGACCAGCCTCGCGATCATGGGGCTGCTGCCCCGGGGGGCGGTGACCCGGGGCAGCATCCGGCTGGACGGCACCGAGCTGCTCGGCCGCACCGACAAGGACATGCGCCGGATCAGGGGGGACCGGATCTCGATGGTCTTCCAGGACCCGCTGTCGTCGCTGAACCCGTACTACACCGTGGGCCTGCAGATCGAGGAGGTCTACCGGGCCCATCGGGGCCGCTCGCGCAAGGCCGCGCGCAAGGTCGCGATCGAGGCGCTGGAGCAGGTGGGCCTCCCCGACCCGGAGCGGCGGGTGGACTACTACCCGCACCAGTTCTCCGGCGGGCAGCGGCAGCGCGTCATGATCGCGATGGCGCTGGTCTGCTCCCCCGCCCTGCTCATCGCCGACGAGCCGACCACCGCGCTCGACGTGACCGTCCAGGCGCAGATCCTGCGCCTGCTCGCCGACCTGCGGCGGCAGAGCGGCACCGGGATGGTGTTCATCACGCACGACCTCGCGGTGATCAGCTCGATCGCCACGCGCGTCCTGGTGATGTGCCGGGGCGAGCAGGTCGAGTACGACACCGCCGAGCAGGTCTTCTCCGATCCGCGGCACGACTACACCCGCATGCTGCTGGACAGCGTCCCGCGCATCGACGACTCCCCCATCGACGAGGTGATGTCATGAGCGAGCCCCTGCTGCGGGCGAACGAGCTGACCAAGCGGTTCGTCACCCGCGGGCCGCTGGGCGCCAAGGCCGAGTTCGTCGCGGTCGACGGCGTCAGTTTCGACGTACGGCCGGGCGAGACGCTGGCCGTGGTGGGCGAGTCGGGCAGCGGCAAGTCGACGACCGCCCGCATGGTGGCCAGGCTGACGGAGCCGAGCGCGGGCACCCTGGAGTTCGAGGGCGAGGACATCACCGTCGCCAAGGGGGCCGCACTGGCCCGCTACCGCGCCAACGTACAGGTCGTCTTCCAGGACCCGTTCTCCTCGCTCAACCCCCGCCACACGGTCGAACGCATCCTGATGGCGCCCCTGGTGTACCAGGGGATCCCCCCGACGGGCGGGAAGCGGGCGCACGCCAGGGAGCTGATGGAGCGGGTCGGGCTGAACCCGGACCACTCCCAGCGCTACCCCGCGCAGTTCTCCGGCGGTCAGGCGCAGCGGATCGGCATCGCCCGCGCGCTGGCCGTGCACCCCAAGCTGGTCATCTGCGACGAGGCGGTGTCCGCCCTGGACGTCTCCGTGCAGGCCCAGGTCATCGAGCTGCTGCGGCGGCTGCAGGCGGAGAGCGGCTTCAGCTACATCTTCATCGCCCACGACCTGGCCGTCGTCCGGCAGATCGCCCATCGGGTGGCGGTCATGAGCAAGGGCAGGATCGTCGAGCAGGGCCCGGTCGAGAGCGTCTTCGGCGACCCCCAGGACCCGTACACCCGTACGCTCCTGGCCGCCATCCCCCGCATCAACCCCGAATGGGACCGCAGGCGCCGTGAAGGGAGCCCCCGTTGACCACGTACACGATTCCCGGGATGCGCGTGCGCGACCACGTGGTGGAGGTGCCGCTCGACTGGTCCGCGCCCGATGGGGACACGATCACGGTGTTCGCCCGGGAACTGGCCGATCCGGTGCGGGCGACCGAGGACCTGCCGTGCCTGCTCTATCTACAGGGCGGTCCCGGCGGCAAGGGCCCGCGCCCGGTCGGCACGAACGGCTGGCTCGGCCAGGCGCTCAAGACGCACCGGGTGATCCTGCTCGACCAGCGCGGCACCGGCCGCAGCTCGCGGATCGACGGGCGGGTCATGAGCTCGTTCGGGAGCGCGCGAGAGGCCGCTGACTACCTCACCCACTTCCGCGCCGACTCGATCGTCGCCGACGCCGAGCACCTGCGTACGACCGTCTTCGGCGGCCGTCGCTGGGAGACGCTGGGCCAGAGCTACGGCGGGTTCCTCACGCTGACGTACCTGTCGCGGGCTCCACAGGGGCTGCGCGCCTGCTACGTCACCGGAGGGCTGCCCGGCCTGGACCCGGACGCGGCGGAGGTCTACCGGCGCACCTATCCCCGCGTCGCGGCCAAGAACGCCGAGTTCTACCGCCGCTACCCGCACCACGTGGAGACCGTCGGCCGCCTGGCCGACCGGCTGGCCGCGCAGGACGTCCGGCTGCCCGACGGCGACGTGCTCACGGTACGGCGGCTGCAGTCGCTCGGCATCGACTTCGGCATGAAGCCGGGCTACGAGCGCATGCACTGGCTGCTCGACGAGGCGCTCGACGGCGAGCACGTGACGGACACCTTCCTGCAGCAGGTGCTGGCCCGCTCCTCGTACAGCGACAACCCGCTGTTCGCCGCGCTCCAGGAGAGCATCTACGGCTCGGGCCCCGGAGCCACCGGCTGGGCGGCCGAGCGCGAGCGGGCCCATCACCCGGCCTTCGCCGAGTCGGCCCGGCCGCTGCTGTTCACCGGGGAGATGATGTACCCCTGGATGTTCGCGGAGATCCGGGTGTTGCGCCCGTTCCGCGCGGCCGTGGAGCTGCTGGCCGAGCGGGCGGACTGGCCGCCGCTCTATGACCCGGTACGCCTGGCCGCCAACGAGGTTCCGCTGGCCGCCGCCGTGTATTACGACGACATGTACGTAGATTCCGGCCTGCAACTGGACACCGCCGCTCGTATCGGCAACGCCCAGGCGTGGGTCACCAACGAGTACGAGCACGACGGCCTGGGCGAGGAGCGCGTCTTCGCCCGGCTGACCGAACTGGTGCGTGACATCGGAGGAGGCATCACAGGTGACTGACGGCAGGCCCCCGAAACTGCTGGACATTCCCGCGTTCACTGACTACATCGGCAAAGGCTGGGACATCCCCGACCGCACCCCGACCGTGGTCGCCGGTGCCGCCGAGGCCGCCGCCGCGCACCGGGCCCGGCTCGGCGCGGCGCTCCCCGGCCGGACCGTCGTGGTGGCGGCCGGCCAGGCGCCGGTGCGCAGCAACGACACCTCCTACGACTTCCGTCCCGGCAGCGACTTCTACTGGCTGACCGGCTGCGTGGCCGAGGACGCCGTGGCGGTGATCAGGGACGGCGACGCGGTCGTCTACCTGCCCGTCCCCGCCTATCCCGGCGAGCCGGGCTTCTTCGCCGACGCCGCCCACGGGGAGCTGTGGGTGGGCGCCGCCCCCGGACTGGCCGAGTGGTCGGCGGCGCTGGGCGTGCCGGTCAGGCCACTGACCGACTTCGACGGCACGGTCTCCACCGACGACGAGCTCGCCCGGGTGCTGGCCGAGCTGCGCATGATCAAGGACGACTGGGAGATCGGCCAGCTGCGGGAGGCCGTGGACCGGACGGTCGAGGGGTTCGCCGCCGTGCTCGCCGAGATCCCGACCGCCGTGGCCGGGCCGGGTGAGCGCTGGCTGCAGGGCACCTTCGACCGGTACGCCAGGGCGTACGGCAACGGCCCCGGCTACGCCTCGATCGTGGGCAGCGGCCCGCACGCCCCGACCCTGCACTGGGTGCGCTGCGACGGCCCGGTGCTGCCGGACGAGCTGCTGCTGCTCGACATGGGCGTGGAGGTACGCAGCCACTACACCGCAGACGTCACCCGCACCTTCCCCGCCTCCGGCACCTTCTCCCCCGCCCAGCGCCAGGTGCACGACCTGGTGGAGCGGGCGCACCGGGCGGCGCTGGCGCAGGTCGCCCCCGGCCGCCGCTTCACCGACTTCCACCACGCCGCGATGGAGGTCATCGCGCGCGGGCTGGACGACTGGGGGATGCTGCCGGTCTCGGTGGACGAGGCACTGTCGGAGCGCGGCCAGCACCACCGCCGCTACCTGATCTGCGGCATCGGCCACCACCTCGGCCTGGACGTGCACGACTGCGCCAAGGCCGCGCCCGAGGCCTACCAGGGGGCGCTCATCGAGCCGGGCATGGTGTTCACCGTGGAGCCCGGCCTGTACTTCCACGCCCACGACCTGACCGTGCCGCCCGAGCTGCGCGGGATCGGCGCGCGCATCGAGGACGACCTGCTGGTGACGGCGGACGGCATCGACGTGCTCTCGGCGCAGCTGCCCTTGTCGGCGAGCGGCCTGGAGGACTGGATGAAGTGACCCTGACCTACGACCCCTGACCTACGACGCGTCGTCCGCGCGTCGCAGAACGCCCTCCACGGCGGCCAGGGCGAGTGTCTTGTAGCCCACCGAGTCGAACAGGACCGTGATCCGGTCCGGCTCGCGGCGCATGACCGTGCCCCGCCCCCATGCCTGGTGCTCGACCTTGGCGTGCAGCGGGTACGGTCCCTCCCCGGTCGCGATGGGCTCCTGGCCGTCCTGGCAGGTGTCGCAGGTCCGGCAGGCCGTGTCGTACGGCTCGCCGAAGTACTCCAGCAGAAAGCGGCGGCGGCATCCGGTCGTCTCCGCGTAGCCGCGCATCATGTCGATGCGCGAGTCGTCGACGCGGTGCCGGATCTCGTCGAGTTCCACCGCCCGCGCGGCGGCCTGCTCCGGCGGCGGGCCGCCCGGCGCGTAGCGCAGGTCGCCGGAGTCGGTGACGGTCAGCGCCTCGGCCTGCTCCAGCAGGTTGACCAGGCTCGTCAGCTGGGAGGCGCCCACCTCCAGCAGGGCCCGCAGCTCGGTGACGGGCACGGTGCCGCCGTGCTCCTTCACCAGGGTCGCCACCCGCAGCAACGCCTCGGCGTCCGCCCGGCCGCTGGCGAAGAAGCGGCGCAGGCCCAGATCCTCCGGCCGGTAGAACAGCACGGCGCGGGCGGGCCCGCCGTCCCGGCCCGCCCGGCCGATCTCCTGGTAGTAGGCGTCGGGCGACTCCGGCGGCGACGCGTGCAGCACGTAGCGGACATCGGGCCGGTCGATCCCCATCCCGAACGCCGACGTGGCCACCACCGTGTCCACCTCGCCCGCCGTGAAGAGCGCGTGCACACGCGTCCGCTCGGCCGCCCGCATCCCGGCGTGGTACGGCTCCGCGTGGCGGCCCATCCCGGTCAGCAGCGCGGCGTACTCCTCGGCCTCGCGCCGGGTGGCGACATAGACCAGGCCGAGCCCGTCGAGGGAGGCGGCGTGCTCGGCCAGGGCCCGGCTCTTGTCGTCGTCGCCGACGAACCGGCGTACCTCCAGCCGGATGTTGGGCCGGTCGAACCCGCGGACGATCTGCACCGGGTCCTTCAACCCGAGGGAGCGGACGATCTCCTCCCGGACGTTCGGCGCCGCTGTGGCGGTCATCGCCACCACCGGCGGATGCCCCAGGCGCTCGATCACCTTGCCCAGCCGCAGGTAGTCGGGGCGGAAGTCATGCCCCCATGACGAGACGCAGTGGGCCTCGTCGACCGCGATGAGCGACGGCTCGGCCTTGGCCAGCTGGGTGACGACGTCGGGCTTGGCCAGCTGCTCGGGCGACAGGAACACGAACTCCGCCTCCCCCGCCGTGACCTTCTCCAGCCCCGCCTTGACCGAGGAGGTGGAGTTGACCGCGACGGCCCCGCCCGCGTCGGCCTTCTCCAGGCCGAGCACCTGGTCGCGCTGCAGCGCGATGAGCGGCGAGACGACCACGGTGGGGCCGTCACGCAGCTGCGCGGGCACCTGGTAGACCGCCGACTTGCCGGCGCCGGTCGGCATGACCAGCAGCACGTCGCGCCCGTCGAGCAGGTGTTCCATCGCCTCCTGCTGGCCCGGCCGCAGGTCCTTCCAGTCGAAGGTCTGCCGGGCCGTTGCCCGCAGCCGCCGTCCCTTCCGCCCGAACCGGCTGTTGAGCCTCGCCCGTAATCCCATACGCCCCTCCTGGTAGTGGGCGGCCAGTACCCGCTGCCGCGCTCACCGAACGCCGGCCGTCGAACTCAGCGTGGCGCCCACTCGGGCAGCCAGCCGGGACGATGGCGGTAGCCGTAGGCGAGGAGCCGCAGTGTGTCGCAGGGCCCCTCGTCTGCGTGCCCTTCTCCGTCCGCGCGCCCGGCTTCGTCTCCGTCCCCGGCGCCGTGTCCGTGCGCGGCGATCAGGCGCAGCTCGGCGGCGCAGCGGGCCATGACGTCACGGGGATCGTGGCGGGCGATGTGCACGGCGTCCCTCATGGACGGCGCGTGACCGGCGTCGCCGGTGATGCAGACCGCGCCACGGAAGGCCGACGGGTCGCCGAAGCCGACGAACTCCTGCCCGTTGGTCATGGTGACGAAGTCGTCGCCGTCGTACCACTCCCTGGTGGGGTCGTAGGACCACGGGCCGGGAGTCGCCGCCTCGGCCGTCGCGTTGTCGCCCTCGATCGTGGCGCGCAGCCAGGACAACAGGTCGTAGGTCAACGCTCTCCCTCAGTCGGCCCCGGCATAGGTCCAGGCGCCCTCGTGCCGGACGAAGCGGCTGTGCTCTTCCATGCAGCCCGCCTCGCCGTTGTCGGTGTAGTGGGCCCGGAAGCGGACGGTGCCCTCGGTGGAGACGACGCTGCCCCCGGTGGTCTCCAGGATCTCCAGCCGGGTCCAGCGTGTCCCCCGCTCGAGGTCGAGCCGGGCCGGGCGGGCCGCCGGGTGCCAGGTGCGCAGCAGATATCCGGCGTCGCCGACACTGAAGGCGCTGAACCGGGACCGCATGAGCGCCTCGGCCGTGGGCGCGGCGGCGAGGCCGCGATGCAGCCGCCCGCAGCACTCCCGGTAGGTCGCCGGCAGCCCGCACGGGCATGGGGCTGAGGCGGATTTCGAGTCACGTCGCGGCACGCCTCTCATTCTGCCCGGTGCGGGGACCGTCAGCGCCCGCGCAGGATCAGGCGCAGCTGCCTGCCGGTCCGCTTGCGCCGGAACGCCTCGCGTTCGTTGACCTGAGCGAAGGGCTCGTCCGGTACGGGCGTCCCAAGGAAGGCGCACAGCGGCTCCCATCCCTCCCGCACGTCGAAGACCAGCAGCCGCGCGGCCGGGATCGTCGCCTGGACCTCGGCGAGGTGCCGTTCGTAGACCTTCATGACGTACGCGGGATCGTCGACGCGGCCGTCGAAGATCCGGTCCATGACCGTCGCCCTGGCCATGCGCGGGTAGAGGGCGAAGTCCGGTGCCCGGCGCGCGACCAGCCACCGGATGATGCGGCGGCGGATCGGCATCGGGCGGCGTTCGGCCAGGGCGCCGGCGAAGATGGTCTCGCTGACGCTGTCGTACCACCGGCGCGGGTCGCGGACGGTGAGGATGACCTTCGCGTCGGGATAGTGCTCGGCCAGCTCCCGCCAGTAGGAGGCGGCGGGCCAGTCCACCGCCGATGGGAAGCCGGTGAACACCTCGTCCCAGTCGCGGGCGCGGCCCTCCCCGACGTCGAGCCACTGGCGGACCCGGTACGGCTCCGCTATGACCGTCGACATGTGGTAGCAGGGGCCGTACCCCAGCAGTTCCAGCGCCGCCTTCAGCGACCCCGTCCCCGTTCTGCCGAACCCCGCGCCGATCACCTTCACCTCGCGCTCCCTCCCGCCTCTGATCGGCCTCTGATCCGCGATCCCTAACGTGACAACTGGGTTATATGACCAGATACATGTCGCAGCCGACCGCCGCAATGGTGAGGAGCCGACCATGCTGTTCCCGCTTCCCCTTCTCGACGCGCTGCGGGACTCGCCCGGCGGCGTGGCATTCGAGCACGGGTCCCGGACCGTCTCACGGGGTGAGCTGCTGGAGATGATCCGGCGGCTGGCCGGCGCGCTGGCCGATGCCGGGCTCGGGCCCGGCCGGGGTGTCGCCATCCGGACCGCCGTCTCGCCGGAGGCGTTCGCGGCGCACATGGCCGCGCACGCGCTGGGCTGCCGCGTCGTGGGCGTCCGGCCCGGCTACCCGGCCGCGCAACTCGCCCACGTGCTCGCGATGGGGGTCGACGCCCTGCTGGTCGACCGGTCGAGCGCGGTGCCTGAGGGGCCGCTTCCCGTGCTGTCCTTGGCGGAGCTGCTGGCGCGCGCCGACGACGGCCGCCCCCTCGCCGTCACGGCGCGGCCCGACGGCGTGGCCGCCCTGACCTTCACCAGCGGCAGCACCGGGCGGCCCAAGGGCTGCGCGATCACCTACCGCGCGCTGAGCGAGCACTGGGCGTGGCAGCCCCGCGTCTGGGGTCCGGTCGCGGCGGCGCTCGCCGAGTCGTTCGGGCGCTACCTGCTGTTCGGCACCCTGGCCAGCATGGTCGTCATGGAGTTCCTGGCGCCGTGCCTGCTGGGCGGCGGGACGGCGGTGATCCCGGAGGACGACGGGCGGCCGGTCTTCCCGTACGCGATCGAGCGCCACCGGATCACCGGCTCCATCATCACCGTGCCCCGGCTGTACCAGATGCTCCGTCTGCTCAAGGACGACCCGGTCGACGTCGGCAGCCTGCGCGCGCTGATGGTCTCCGGCTCCCCGCTCAGCCCGTCCCGGCTGGCGGCGGCGGTGGAACGGCTCGGCCCGGTCGTCTACCAGGGCTACGGCCAGACCGAGGCGGGCAACATCGCGATGCTCACGCCCGCCGACATCGCCCGGGGCAACGTGGCCTCGGTGGGCCGTCCGCATCCGGGGGTCGAGATCAGCGTCCGGGACGAGGCGGACCGGGAGGTGGCCGCGGGAGAGACCGGCGAGATCCACGTACGCAGCCCGTACCTGATGTCCGGCTACTGGGGGCAGCCGGAGGAGAGCCGCGACACGCTGCGGGACGGCCGGCTGCGCACCCGCGACCTGGGCTACGTGGACGAGGACGGCTTCCTGTACCTGGTCGGCCGGACCCGGGATGTGATCATGGTCAACGCGGTGGTGGTGTACGCGGGTCCGATCGAGCGGGTGCTGGCCGCTCATTCCGACGTGGACGAGGCGTACGTGGCCGGGGCGCCGGACGAGCTGACCGGCGAGGCCGTACACGCGTTCGTGGTGCCCGCCGCCGGGCGGACCCCGGACCGCGACGCGCTGACCGCCCTGGTACGCGCCGAACTCGGCGACGACAGCGTGCCCCGGACGATCACGGTGGTGTCGGCCGTCCCGGTCGCCGCCAGCGGCAAACCGGACAAGCGCGCCCTGCTGGACCAGCCCGGCGGGCGGATGCTCTGAGCATTCTCTGAGAATCGCCCGCCAACACTGAGGTCGTCCGTTTCATGACATCGCTCGTTTCATGACATCGCTCGTTTCATGACATCGCTGTGACGGAGGCCTACGTGCCGGACAACGCCCTCGACTACCTGGTGATCGGCGCCGGCCCGGCGGGGCTGCAACTCGGATATTTCCTCGAAAAAGCGGGCCGGTCGTACCTGATCCTGGAAGCCGGTCCCACGCCGGGCATGTTCTTCCGCACCTTCCCGCGCCATCGCACGCTCATCTCGATCAACAAGAGGTACAACGGAACCTCCGACCCGGAGCTCAACCTCCGGATGGACTGGAACTCCCTGCTGTCGGACGACCCGGACCTGCTGTTCACCCGCTACAGCGACCGCTACTTCCCCGCCGCCGACGACATGGTCCGCTACCTCGCCGACTACGCCGCCGCGTGCGGCCTGCGGATCGTCCACGACGCCCGCGCCGTCCACATCACCCGCGCGCCCGGCATGGGCCCCTTCCGGGTGACCGACGAGCGCGGCCGGACGTACGAGGCGAAGCGCCTGATCGTGGCGACCGGGGTCAGCCAGCCCAACATCCCGGAGATACCGGGCATCGAGACCGCCGAGCTCTACGGCACGGCCGCCACCGACCCATCTGATTACGTGAACCAGCGGGTGCTCGTCATCGGCAAGGGCAACTCGGCCTTCGAGACGGCGGACAACCTGGTCGAGACCGCCGCGGTGATCCACGTCGCGGGCCCGAACTCCGTACGCATGGCGTGGCGCACCCACTTCGTCGGCCACCTGCGCGCGGTCAACAACAACTTCCTCGACACCTACCAGCTCAAATCGCAGAACGCGGTGCTGGACGGCTCGGTCAAGCGGATCGAGCAGCAAGCCGACGACTCGTACCTGGTGACGGTGAGCTTCGCCCGCGCCGACGAGGTCACCAAGGACATCCCGTACGACCGGGTGATCGTCTGCACCGGCTTCCGGTTCGACGCCTCGATCTTCGACGACGGGTGCCGTCCTGAGCTGATGATCCAGGACCGGTTCCCGGCGCTCACCCCCGCCTACGAGTCGGTCAATGTGCCCGGCCTCTACTTCGCCGGGACGCTGACGCAGTCCCGGGACTTCAAGCGCGGCACCAGCGGGTTCATCCACGGCTTCAGGTACGGCACGCGCTCGCTGCACCGCGTCCTGGAGCACAGGTACCACGGCGTCCCGTGGCTCTGCCGCGAGCTCGCGGCAGAGCCGGAGGCCATGGCGGCGGCGGTGCTCGACCGGGTCAACCGCTCCTCGGCGCTGTGGCAGCAGTTCGGGCTGCTGGCCGACGTCATCGTCCCCGACGGCCAGGGTGGGGCCCGCTACCTGGAGGAGCTGCCGGTCGATCTGGAGGACCCGCCGATCGGCGACGCCGGCCATTTCGCGATCACCCTGGAGTACGGGCCGGAACACGACACGGTCGACCCCTTCGACATCGCCGTCGGCCGGATCCGGCAGAGCGACTCCGCGCGCGCCCACGAGGGCCACTACCTGCACCCGGTGGTACGGCATCACCGGCCCGGCGCGCCGGCCGCCGTCCACCACATCACCGAGAACCTGGAGAACGACTGGACCTCCCCGGAGGTGCACGTCGCGCCGCTGCGAGCCTTCTTCGCCCGCCAGGCCGCCTCGGTGCCGGCGTGATGGACCCGCTGGGCGAGTTCGAGACCGGCGAGATGGACACGCTCGGCGGGTTCGAGGCCGCCGCCCGCGCGCGTCTCGACCCCGCGCACTACGACTACTTCGCCGGCGGGACCGGTGACGAGGTCACGCTGCGGGCCAACGAGGCGGCGTTCGACCGGCTGGCGCTGGTGCCGCGGGTGCTGCGCGGCGCCGGGAAGCTCCAGCTCGGCGTCACCCTGCTGGGCAGCCGCGCGGCCATGCCCGTGCTGGTGGCGCCGACCGCGTTCCACCGGCTGGCCGACCCCGAGGGCGAGCGGGCCACGGCCCGGGCCGCCGCCACCGCCGAGACGATCATGATCGTCTCGATGGCGTCCACGGTCGCCGTCGAGGACGTGGCCGCGGCGGCGCCTGGGGCCAAGCTCTGGTTCCAGCTCTACATCCAGCCGGACCTGGCCTTCACCGAGACCATCGTCCGGCGCGCCGAGGCGGCCGGCTGCACGGCGCTGGTCGTCACGGTGGACTCCCCCACCCTGGGAGCGCGGCCCCGGGACCGGCGCAACGGCTTCAACGACCTGCCCGAGGGCCTGCGCTGCGAGAACCTGCGCGACGGCGCGCGGGTGCGGCCGATCGTCATGTCACCGGAGATCTCCTGGGCGCACCTCGACCGGCTCAGGGAGATGACGGCGCTGCCGATCGCGCTCAAGGGCGTCGCCCATCCCGCCGACGTACGCCTGGCGCTCGACCACGGCGTCTCGGCGCTGGTGGTCTCCAACCACGGCGGCCGGCAGCTCGACACGGTCCCGGCCGCCGTGGAACTGCTGCCGGACATCGTGGCCGCCGTCGGCGGAACCGTCCCGGTGCTGCTGGACGGGGGTGTGCGGCGCGGCACCGACGTGCTGAAGGCGCTGGCGCTGGGCGCCGCCGCGGTCGCGGTGGGCCGCCCGGTGATCTGGGGGCTGGCGGCGGACGGGGAGCGGGGCGCGGGCCGGGTGCTCAGCCTCTTGCGTACCGAGGTCGAGCGGGCGCTCACCCTGTGCGGCTGCGCGTCGATCGACGAGCTCGAACCGGGGATGGTGCGACGGCCGTGGTGACCGGAGCTTTGACCGCAGTGGCCACGGCGCTCGCCGTCGTCGCGGTGCTGAGCCTGCCGTGGTGGCTGCCGGGCCGGGTCGTGGCGCTGCGTGTACGGGTCTTCAACCGGGTCAACGGGGACGAGGGCATCCCGGTGCCCGGCGATCTGGTGGGGATCGAGCGGTTCAAGGAGGTCTACTCCCATCCGGCGGCCGGCGGCCGGAGCAAGGGCGCCGCCCTGTCGGACCTGTTCTGGTACTGGCTGGCGCCCGGCCCCGAGATGCACCAGGAGCACCTGGAGGCGGGCGAACGGTATGACGCCGTCGCCCGGGCCACGCGCGGCTTTCTGTCCATCCCGCGTACGGAAGCGGAGGAGCTGACCCGCCGCTGCGTCACCCGCACGCTGCGGGAGGCGGGCGGGCTGGTCCGGCTGCGCGACCTGATGATGCCGCTCTGGGCGGAGTTCTCGTACGAGCTGGTCTTCGGCAGGCCATGCCCGCGCACGGCCCGCGACCTGATCGCCGGCAACGCGAACGACGTCGTCACCTCGCTCAAGTGCTGCGGGCTGCGGCACATGGACCGGCGCGACCGGCTGACCCGGTATCTCATGGACCGGCTGCCCCTGGTGCGGCAGCCGCTCCCCGAGGGGTTGTCGGCCAGGGAACAGGCGCTCTATCTGCAAGGGGCCTTCTTCAACACCGCGGTCGTCCAGCTGTCGGAGGCCATGGCCCACCTGCTGATGGTCCTCGCGCAGCACCCGGACGTACAGGCCAGGGCGTTGACGGGCGGTCCGCGCTACCTGGACCAGGTGATCGCGGAGACGCTGCGGCTCTACCCGCTCTTCGGCATCGCCCACCGCGTCACCACCGGCGACATCCCGCTGGACGAGCACACGGTGATCCCGGCGGGCTCGGTGCTGTGCTTCAACTACCCGGAGTTCCACCGCGCGGGCTTCACCGACCCCGACCACTTCGACCCCAGCCGCTTCGGCCCCGACCGGTCCGACCCGGCTCGCCTCCACCCCGACCGCCTCGACCCGGTCCAATCCCAGCCTGACCACTTCAGCCCGGCCCAATCCCACCCTGACCACTTCGACCCGGGCCGCTCCCACGCCGACCGGTTCGACCAGGCCCACCCCCGCCCTCACCGAACGGCGGTCCGTGAGCTCAACCACATCCCGTTCGGCGTCGCCGCGAACCGGCCGTGCCCGGCCTGGCGGCTGGCGCCGATCGCCATGCGGGTCGCGGCGGAGGAGATCCTGCGCCTGTACGCCCTGGACTCCACCGCCTCCCACACCCGGTCCCTGCCCAACCGGGGGCCGTGCCTGCTCACCCCGCGCTACGCCCGCAGGAGTGCCGCCCGCCGGCCGCTGCTGCTGTTCGTGCGATTCAGGGACCGCTGGGAGGACGTCTGGCGCAGCCTGGTCCAGCTCGTCCTCGGCACGTACATGGTCTGGGACGCGCGCAGGCAGCGGCTGTGCGAGCGCCACTTCGCGGATGACGGCCAGCCGGTCGCCCACTGACCATCCCGCCCAGCCGATCACCCGCTGATCGTCCCAGCCGACCGGTCACCCAACCGATTGTGCTGATTGTCTGGATTGCGAGCGGAGGAATGGTATGCCGACGATGGCGCTGGTCGCCGCCGGTGACCCGAACGCCTCGAGCAGGCCGGGAGAACCGACCCCGAACAGCCCCGCCCTCTGGAGAAGCAGACAGCCGCCGCCCAGCCCACCATTTCCTGAAATGTCAACACTTGTCGGGACCCTGGTAATTCTGCGGCGGTGATGCAACGGTTGATCCGTGGCTGGGACATCGAGTACAGCCGGCGCCCCCGCCCGTCGGCTGCTGCTCGTGGAGGATGACCGCGAGCTCGGGGGCATGTTGGTGGACCTGTTCACCGACGAGGGCTACACGGTCGACCTGGCCCTGGAGGGGCAGCGTGGCCTGCACCTGGGCCTGAGCCGCGCCTACGACGCCATGATCGTCGACCGGGGCCTGCCGGTGGTCGACGGCATCGACCTGCTGCGGCGGCTGCGCAGGCAGGCCGTCACTGTGCCGGTACTCGTCCTCAGCGCCTTCGGCACGGTCGCCGACCGGGTCACCGGGCTCGACGCGGGCGCCGAGGACTACCTGGTCAAGCCGTTCGAGATCGACGAGCTGCTGGCCAGGGTACGGGCGCTGCACCGCAGGAACCTGGACCAGGCAGGGCTGCTGCCCGTCGGCGCCGGCTGGCTGGATCCGGAGGCCCACACCGTACGGCTGCCGACCGGCGAACAGGTGACCCTGTCCGGCCAGGAGGCGCGGCTGCTGCACGCGCTGGCGATCCGGCCGCGGCAGGTGCACACACGCGCCTCGCTGCGGCAGCGGGTCTTCGACGGCGCCCGCACCGATGCGATCGTGGACACCTACGTCTACTACCTGCGCGGCAAGCTGGGGGCGGGCATCGTCAGCACCGTACGAGGCGTGGGCTACCGCCTGGGTGAGCTGTGAGGGGGCAACTGGCCGCCGATCCGGATCGGCGTCTGCTGAACCGGGCCCGCCGGCGGGTCACCGTGCAGGTGGCGGGCGCGATCTCGGTGGTGCTCGCGCTCTTCGGGGTGATGGTCTACTGCGTCACCGTGAGCGACCAGAGCGCCTCCGCACGGCGTGACCTGGCCGCCGCGACCCAGCACGGCTCCGTCGCTCACCCTCCCCCCTGCATGTGGCTGTTCGAACTACGCGACGGCACCGTACAGGCCTCTCCCGGCGCACCGGCGGCGCTCCCCCTGCGCACCGCGCTGTACCTGGCCGCCGCCGGCGGCGGCCCGCAGGTCACCCAGGCCGAGCTGGCCGGGCAGAGCTATCTCGTACGCACCGAGCGGCGCGGTGACGTGGCGACTCAGGCGGTGATCGACCTTCGCTACCAGGCCGCCGAACGGCAACGCCTGCTGCGCACGATCGCCGCCGCCGAGCTCGCCGGGCTGCTGGCCGCGCTGCTGATCGGCCAGGTCCTCGCCCGCCGGGCGATCGCGCCGCTGGGCGAGGCCCTGGCCCGCCAGCGCAGGTTCGCCGCCGACGTCAGCCACGAGCTACGGACCCCGCTGACCCGCCTGCACACCCGCGCCCAGCTCGTGGCCCGCCAGCTGCGGCGCGGCACCGACCCGATCCTGGTCATCGACGAGGCCGACCAGCTGGTCACCGGCAGCCGCCAGCTGGGCGAGGTGGTCGAGGACCTGCTGGTGTCGGCCCAGTTCAGGCAGCTTCGCCGGCCGTTCGTCCCCGTCGACCTGGCGGCGCTGGCCGAGGAACTGGCCGTCGCCGAGGCGGCCCGCGCCGCCGCGCACGGCGTGACGATCGAGGTACACCGCCAGGGCCTCGACGCCCACACCGTGCGCGGGGCGCAGTCGGCACTCCGCCGGGTGATCTCCGCCCTGCTGGACAACGCGCTCGGCCACACGAGTGCGGGCGGGCACATCTGGATGACGATCGTCGGCGGCCCGGAGGTGGTGGAGCTCACGGTGCGGGACGACGGGGTGGGCCTGGATCCGGCCGACTCCGAGCGGCTGTTCACCCGGTTCGTCGGCCAGGGCTTCGGGCTGGGGCTGGCCCTCGTACGGGAGGTGGTGGACGGGCACGGCGGCACGATCACGGCGGACGGGCGGCTGGGCGCGGGCGCGGTGTTCACCGTCCGCCTCCCGGCGGATCCCACCGCCGCCCCGCACCGCCCGCCCCCCGGAGATGAGCCCGCCGAACCCACCGAACCCGCCGACCACTCCGACCGTTCCGGCCACTCCGACCGCCTCGACGGCTCTGGCCGCTCCGACCGCGAACCTGAGCGGCGATTCTGACCCGCGCTCTCAGGATCCGGTCAGCGGTACGAAGCTTTCAGGATCGGTCAGCGTACAAAGCCGTTGACGATCAGCGGCAGAGACGCGTCCAACCCGGCGACGTTGAGCACACCCGCGTCCCCGGGCTCGCCGATCGAGTAACCGGCGGCGGTCATCGCCACGACCACCACGCGGGCGTCCCGGTTGACCCGCCGGCGGTAGCCGTCGAGCGCCTGCGTCGGGTGGGAGCGGCCGGCCCATGTCTCGTTGTCGGTCAAAACGATGATCCCGTCCACGTTCATCCGCTCCTTGGCGGCCCAGGTGAACGGCAGCGACAGGTCGGTGCCCCCACCCGACGGCTCCCAGGAGGCGAGCTCCCGCAGGTTGGTGCGCGGCGTCACCTTGGAGGCGTGCACGGCGGTGTCCACGTCGATGACGTGCACGTCCTCCTCCATGCGAGCCAGCATGACGGCCATCGCGCACCCGACCTCGTACGGCGACCCGACCGGCGACCCGCCAACGGTGACGCGGTTGGCCCAGCTCATCGACCCGGACGAGTCCACGGCGACCAGCAGCCGCTTCCCGGTCGGTTCGACGTTGCCGAAGGACAGCTCGTACGTCTGCTCCAACGCGTCCAGGATCGCCGGGACCGGCGTCCACGTCTGGACGTCGGCGCGTGGGTTGGGCTGGGCCCGGCCGGAGGCGTAGACGCGCATGGCGAGCCAGGCGTCCATCGGGTGGATGCGGGCACGCAGCAGCGCCGCCCGGTCGGTCAGCCGGGCCACGGCGCACCGGGTGGCCTCGCCGAGCGGCGTCAGCGTGCCGAGACGGGTCATGCGGGCCAGGTTGCGGATGAGCGCGGTCATGCCGATCGTGTCGATCAGGGCTTCCCACACCTTCGGCTCACGCAGCATCGCGTCCGGCAGGAACTCCCACGGCACCCGCGACTCGTTCACCACCCGGATCGCCTCGTCGGCGCCGGTGACCGCCTTCGCCGTGAGGAACCGGTCCACGGCGGGCAGCACCTCGCGAGCCCGCTCGTCGGCGACGTTCCCGGCGATCCACCCGAACAACGTCTTGCGCTGCTCGTCGTCGGCGACCGGATGGGCCACCCGCAGCACATCGCGCAGGCTGAACGCCTCACCCTGCGGCGTCCGGCGCTGGGCGGCCTTGCACGCCTTGAACGCGACGTCGTCGGCGCTCCCGGTGAGGAACCAGGAGCCGAGCGCCGTCCGCAGCGACCGGCCCACCACAGGCGAGGTGCCACGCCCGGTCGTCTTGCCGCCCAGGTTCTTGTAGTAGCCGAAGAACTGGGCCAGATGGTCGGTCGTGCGCGCGACCTTCGCGAGCGCCGTCTTCGCCGCCTGCCTGGTGTCAGGGTCGCCCTTCGCGTAGGCCGCGGCCAGAGCGAACAGTACGGGCCGCTGCTTCGGCGCGCGCGGCGGCCGGGCGGTCGAGATCGCGGTGAGCAGGGCGACGACGCGCGGGCCGTCCTCGGCGATCGCCTGGAACAGCACGTCGGCGTTCTCCGCCGTCAGCTTGCTCTCGCCGACGTAATAGGTGCCGCCCGTGGTGCCGAGGATCAGGAAGTCCTCCAGCTTGTTCCACAGGTCCTTGTCGAAGACGTAGCCGCCGGCGGCGTTGGGCACCTGGTCGGTGCGGCCGGGGATGCGCCGCGACTGCGGAGTGGCGATCGCGGAGACCGCGGCGAGGGGATCACGGGCCATGGTGCGCTCCTTCCGTTCGACCCGCCCGAAGGCGGATATGCGAAAGGGGAGCGGATGTGGTGATGATCGCCGGGTTAAGACAGATGCGCTATCCGGACCGCGCCACCTCCCGACCAGCCGGGAGGGCAGGATTTGAACCTGCGACCTTCTGTGCCCGATAACCGACGACCTTCGACCCGCTCCCCTTGCTCATCAGGTCTGGAACCGGCACGGATGTGGGGATGCCCACCGGTGTTCAGGTGCTCTACCAGCTGAGCTACCGAAGCCGAAGCCCCGGGCAGGACTCGAACCTGCGACAACCCCATTATGAGTGGATAACCGACAGGACTTCGATCCGTGCCGGCACCAGACCTGACCAGTTCACCGGGCCGGGAGACGACGCGGATGTGGAGACGGGCACCGGTGTGATCTGGTTCGAAGAGATGACCGACGCCCTTCGACCCGTGTCCTCTCCAGGTCCGATGAACTGGTTCCCACGCTACCGATCAACGTGCCGCGCCACACCCGATTATCGGGACGGGTGGCGGAGCGGAACTGCCCATCGCGGAGCTCAGGAGGTTCCGCCCCGGCCCGTGAGCAGTCGCTCGATCTCCAAGGCACGTGGCAGATTCTCCGCGGCATGATGTGCCGCCCCGGTATTCCAACTCACGAATATTCCGGATCACATTGACCGCGAGGAATCCTCGACTTAGTTTTTGAGTGATCAGTCGAACACAAGGGGTCACCATGGAGCTGGTAAAGATCGCGGGCGGCGATTGCGGCCGGGATGACTGCCCGACCGTCTTCGCGACGCCCGACAGCGGCGTGGTGGCCGTTCAGGGCTACACCGTCGATCGGGCGACACCCGAAGGAGAGTCGATCGTGAGTATTCCGACCACGGTCCTCCTGGAGGCCGCACGTGCGCTTGGAGGGTGACGCCTGGCGCGAGTTCTTCGACGGCTTCCAGACCTCGGCCTGGCGGTTGGAGACTCGGGCGCTGTACTCCATGCCTGGCGAGCGGGAGGAGTTCACCTCCTTTCTGGCCACGGGACGACTGCACATCCCGGACGACGACGCGTGGCTGGCCCGAGTGCGTGACTTCAAGGCTTCAGGACGCACGATAGGTAGAGTCCACGCTCTCACCCGACCGCTCTCCGATTACCTGCGTTATGAGTTCGCGGTGTACAGCCACACATCACGAGCCGGCGAAGATGTCAGAATTGCGGACCTCACTGACACTCCCCATCCAGGAATACCGGATTTCGATTTCTGGATGTTCGACGAAAAGCATGTGGTTCTCATGGAGTACGACCCGGACGGTGTCCAGGTGGGGCGTGAACTATTGGACCGTCCAGACATCGCCCGTTTCATCGAATACCGAGATATGGCCATGTGCCACTCGGTGCCTTTCCATCAGTATCAGGCTGGGCTGAGGAGCGGTGTTCGAGCCGAGTGAACTGGGCCTGCGGCGCGACGATTTGGCCACCGCGCTACGCGAACTGCGGAGAGCATCGGGCCTGACCGGAGATCGACTGGCCGCTCGAAGCGGCATCAGCCAGAGCAAGATCTCCAAGATCGAGACAGGCAAAGTCCTGCCCTCCGCAGTCGACGTCGAGCGCATCCTGCGCGCCCTGAACGCTTCACCTGAGATGATCGAGGAGATCACCTCTCTCACGCGACTGGCGAACACGCAGTTCCAAGACTGGCGCTCTACCCTTCGGCGCGGCCTACATCATCGTCAGCGCGAGTTGGCCGCCATCGAAGCGGACTCGACCGAACTGCGCTACTTCCTACCGACCATGATCACTGGCCTCCTGCACACGCCTGAGTACGCTCGGGCCAGCCTGGCCGGCAACCCCGGCGACCTCACCCAGGCGATCGCCAAGCGCCTGGAGCGGCAGGCCGTCCTGTACGACCGGAGCAAGAGCTTCACCTTCATCCTCACCGAGGCGGCAGTGCGCTGGCCTCTGTGCCCGGCGGATGTCATGGCGGTCCAACTTGGTCGTCTTGCGTCGCTGGCGGTCCTTCCCAACATCCGGTTAGGCGTCATCCCCGTGGCTCAACCGCACCTGCCAGAGGGGCCGCTGAGCACGTTCACGGTCTACGACAGTCGACTGGCCACTGCGGAGGTGTTCTCCGGAGCGATAATCATGCGCGACCCCCGGGATATCGCCTACCACCGGGAGCTGTTCTCGCTGTTCGTGAGTTATGCGCGGTTCGGAGACGAAGCCATCGCACTACTCACCCAATGGGCCGAAGAATTCCGCCACGGAAGCTAGCGGTTATTCCAACTCGCGATTTATTCCACGACTCGAATATGCTGCCCACCCCCAGTTTTTCTTCATAGTGTGGAGGCACCTTCGAACCTGCGGACAAAGGAATGCATCGTGGCGACACGCGCACCGCAACTCGCCGGCGTTTCGCCGATCGTCGCGGCTGACCATCTACGGCAGGCACTCGCGCAAGAGGGCATCGCCGCCGATGTGCACGGCGGGTACGGCTTGGCGCTGGTTTCCGTATGGGTTGACCTGGTGGTCTGGTCGGACGGGCTTCGCTTTTGGTGGCGTGTCGGCTGGAACGGAGAACATCCGAGACCCGTCTACGCGTGGCATCCATCGGCGGACCCGACGCGCGCCGGCCGCCGCGTGGCGCTCCGCTATGCGGACCTTCGCGCCACGCACCCGCCTTCCGAGGCGACCCCCGGTGCGTATCCATGGGTGTGAACTTGCGCGAATTGATCAGCGCGTTCCCCGGCTGGGACATCTCAGACGCGGCCGGCGGGGGCTGGTACGCGGTCCGCATCGCCACGGTCCCCGCACACAGCGGGCTCTCCAATGTCCGGTGTGGAGCCACCTTGGACGAGCTGCGTAAGCACCTGGAGCTGGAAGCTCAACGCGCGCGCCGCCCTGCCCGGCTGCGAGGTGCGGCCTGACCTGCCGCCCCGTCTATCAGGGACGCTTCATCTGAATTGTGGCGTGGAGACCCGGTCCTTCAGGGCCGGGAGGAAGCGCCACCCCTCCTCTCGAAAACAGTGTGGAAAGACTCGGTCACGTTCGGTAATATGTGCGGTGGGTGAGGCCGGAGTGACAGGAGGTGCGTGATGGCGATCCGCCGCTCCGCCACCAAACGCCACGGCCTGCCCACGGTCGTGCAACTGCGGCTCACACCCGCACCGGCCCAAGCCGACGCCCTGGCCGCAGCGGTGCTGCTGTGCAATCAGGCGGCCACCGTCGTCTCCCGCCTGGCCTGGCAGCACCGTGTCTTCGCTGTGGTGGAGTTGCATCGGCTGGCCTATTACGAGGTGCGGGCGCAGGTGGCCGGGCTGGGCGCGCAAGCGGCCGTGCGGGCCATCGCCCGGGTCGCCGGCGCCTACGCCAACCGGCGCGCCACCAAGAAACGCGCCCACATCTTCCGCCCGCACGGCGCCGTCCCCTACGACGCCCGGCTGATGAGCTTCAACCGGGACGCCCGCACCGTGTCGCTGTGGACCTCCAGCGGCCGCATCACCCTCCCCTACACCGGCCGTACGGAAGACCTCAAAGCCGTGGACACGCTGCCGCTCGGCGAGGCAGACCTGATCTGCCGACGCGGCGTGTGGCTGCTGCAGGTCGCCCTCACCCTGCCCAAGCCGGCGGTGCGCGAGCCGGTTCACGGCTTTGTGGGGGTTGATCAAGAGGTGGCCAACCTGGCGGTCACCTCCGACCGGGCAGTGCTGCCCGGCCCCGCCCTGCCGGGGCCGATCGGCGGCAACGACCACGTCCGCACCCTGCGCGAGCGACGCCATCGCCAACGCCGACGGCTGCAGAAGAAAGGCACGTCTGCGGCGCGGCGGGTACTGCGCCGCCTGTCCGGCCGTGAACACCGGATGATGACCGACCTCAACCACCAAATCAGCAAATACGTGGTGCGCGAAGCCGAACGCACCGGCCGCGGCATAGCCCTGGAAGACCTTCAGGGCATCCGCGGCCGGGTAAGGGCTCACCGGCTCCAGCGGCGCACCCTGCACAACTGGGCCTTCGCCCAGCAGATCACCCTCACCTGCTACAAGGCCGCCCGCGCCGGGATCGCCTTCCTGCTGGTCGACCCCGCCTACACCTCCCAGGCCTGCCTGGAATGCGGGCACGTCAGCAGGGCGAACCGTCCGGCGCGGGGCCGGTTCGTCTGCGAAAGGTGTGGCCTCGCTGGGCACGCCGATCACATCGCGGCCCGCAACATCGCCGTACGCGGCGTTGCGGGCTGGGCTGCCATCAACCAGCCACACGCTACCGGCCTCCCTTCACCCAGACGGGACCGTGAGAGCAAACCACCGGCTTCAGTCGGTGGTAGTTGATTCTTGCCTGCTCTCCGCACTGAGCAGCAGACCGAAAAGCGCGCCTTGCGCGGTTTGAGTACGGAACGCGTCCAGCGGCGGGTTCGATCCGATGCCGAAGAGGTCTTCGGCATCCTTCACGGACGGCGCGGAATCTAGGCTCACGGCCATCCCCTGTCCTGCTGGAGGCCTCCATGTCCGGGCCTGATCAACTGTTCGCCAAGCTGCGGGCCAGGCCGGCGCGGGCCCGCGTCTGGGTGCAGACGCTGATTCTGCTCGTACGCCCTGGATCTTCGGGTCGCGGGGGTGGGAGCGAAACATCTCCTCACAGAGCCCGCCCAGGATCGGTTTCACCTGCGGCGGCGGAACAGGCAACGAGCCGGTTGACCGGTGAGCGCCCCGAGGGCGATAGTGCGGACGGGCGCCGCCGGCACGCCCGGGACGAGTTACGGCGGGGCGGCGTCGTCTGGCTGGCCTATGCCACCGCGGTGCGGCACCTGATCCGGCTCGCGGTGCCCGCCGCGGCGGTATTCCTGCCGATCGGCCTGCTTGCGGCGTCGGCGCTGGTCTTGCTCGCGGACGGGTCCGCGGCGGTGGTCAACGGCGACTTCGAGCTGATCGGCACGCCTGATACGTCCTTGCTGGCGTGGTCGGCGGCGGTGCTGGTCGTCTTGGGGGCCGGACAGGCGGTGGCGCTGCCCGCGACGGTGATGCTCGCCACCGGGCGGCTGGTCGGCAAGGACGTCTCGGCCTCCGACGCGATGCGGGCCGCGGCCCGGCGCTGGCCCGCGATGGCGCTACTCGTCCTGGTCGGCGTGTTGGCGTTCACGGCTGCTCTGGTGGCCGGGCTCGGCATTCTCATGTGGACCGGGGCGCAGGTCACGGCTTACGCCGTCATGACGGTCCTGGCCCTGTCCGCGATGCCGTGCCTGCTGGCCGTGGCGCCCATGGTCCTGGAGGGCCGGTCCGCGAGGGGCTCGCTCGCTCGCGCCTACCGACTGACGGCCGGCGCCTCCTGGGCAACAACGCTCACGCTGGCCTTCGGCGTCGTGCTCTTGCCCGCGCTGGCCGCGCAGGCGGTGAACTGGGCGGTGTCCGGGCTGCCCATCGTGCCGGCCGTGGCCGGCTCCGTACTGGCGCTGGTCACCGTGCCGTTCCAGGCGGCCGTGATCGCCCGCCTGTTCCTGCACCGCTTGGACATCAAGGGGACGATCGCTGAGTTCAAGGAGGTCGTCGACGGTCTGCCGGCGAGCACGCCACGCCCGGTCAGGCGCGTGCCGGTGCTCGCGGCGCTGCTCCTGCCCGGCCTGCTGTACGGCGGCGCGGTGCTGATCAACCCGCTCGGCTGGCTGGAGGTCTCCGAGACGGCCGTCACAGAGAACTGGTCACGCGAGTCGGACTCCGAGGTTTCTGAGGAGGACGGGCGTCCAAAGCCGCAACTCCATGCGTCGGACTTGCAAGCCCTGCACGCGGGGCAGGGCGGGCGCATGGTCATGCTCCTCGACGACTCCGCCGAGGCGAAGCTGCTGACCTGCATGGACAGCAGCTGCACTCAAACCCGGTTCACCTGGGCCGAACCGGTCGGCGTCGTCGGCGGGTACACAGCGGCCAGCGCCCGGCTGGCGGACGGCCGTCTCGTCGTGTCGACGTGGACGCAGGAGGGCGCGGACGAAGACGGGCTGATCCTGGACTACGACAAATGGCGCGCCCGGCTCGGGCTGCTGATCTGCGACGCGACGGCCTGCGTCCCGGCCCCTGGCGGCAAGACCATCACGGAGGTGACATCGTCCACGCAGGACAGGGCGGTCGCTCTCGCGGCACGGCCTGGCGGCGGTCTGCTGGTCGCCCAGCTCCACCAGCTCCCGTTGAGTGAAAGTGACATCGCCGAGGAAGGGCTCTCGATCACCACCTGCGACGATCCGGCCTGCACCCATCCACGCACCAAGCAGATCGCCAAGCTTCCCGTCCACAGATACCGGGACAACGATCGCGGCCTCATCGCCGGCGTAGGCCCCGACGACCGGCCCGTTGTGCTGCGGTTCGACCGCGAAACCGGCTCGGTCTTCGTGATCTCCTGCGACGACCCCGCCTGCGCCCGGGCACGCACGGGGCAGCCCGTCCAAGATTCGACCGATTACTCCGACGGCCAAGCCGGCGCTGCCATGCTGGTCCGGGCCAACGGCCGGCCGCTGATCGCCTACCGGGATGTGACCGACGGCGCGATCAAACTGCTCGACTGCCACACCCGCGAATGCTCAAAGGCCGGCACCATCACGCTGTCCGAACCCGGTCACAACACGGCGCCGGCGACGGTGCTGTCCCGGGACGGGCGGGCTCTGGTGGCCTATCAAGACCTCGACCGCAAACGGGTCGTCATCGCCGCCTGCACGGGAACGCACTGCACGCGCACTCCGATCACGACGATCCGGCGCCGCGGTAGTGATGGCCTGGCCATGGCGTTGAACGGCCAGGGCCGACCCATGATCGCCTGGATGGACGTCGGGGGATGGCACGACTGGGACCTTGTCGTCACCACGCCGCTCAACCTGCCCTGACCCAACTGGTTCCCGCGCTACCGATCAACGTGCCGCGCCACACCTGATCATCGGGCACGAGCGCTCGCAAGGAGCTCAAGGCGTTCCGTCCAAGCCCGCGAGCAATCGCTCGATCTCCGAGGCATCAGGCAGACTCTCCACCACCGGCGGTAGAACCGGAACGGCGTCTCGCTCATCGACTGCCGCAAGGTGTGCGACACCAGGCGGCACCACGGAGCGGATCGCCTCTACGCAGCGGGTTTCGGCCTCAGCGCGGATGCTGATCGCCTTCAGGGCGGAGCGTTTGGCCTCCTGCCGTTCTTCTTCCCACTCGCGGGCCTCTCGGGCGACCTCGACGGATCGTTCTCTCCTGTACGGATCGGACAGATCGCGGATGAGCTCTTCCGCCATGAACTCGTCCAAGGCGCGCCAGTCACCGCCCGGCGCATCCGGCGCCGAAGCCAGGATACGGAAGCTCCGGACGGCCCGGCTGTGCGCCTCTCGCGCGTTCTCCGCCCAGGACCGCGCGCCGGATGCCTGTGTCCTGGCCAACTCCACGCTGTCGGCGAAGTCCGACAGCGCCTCGGCGCAGGCACGATAGGCGATCGCGAGTCTGGTCGTCTCCGCGTGGATCTCCGTCATGATCTCATGGAAGTCGGCATCATCACCGTCTCGCACCCGGGCGCCGCCGACCGGCCGGGCGTAGTCGGTGGACATCGAGGAGAACCAGCCCTGTCGATGGGCCGAGTGCTTGGCCGCCCGCTCCAGCAGCACCCGCTCACGGCGCGACACGCTCCCGTCCAAGGCCCGCAGCACCAGGTCGGCCACGTCCTCGGGCCGGTAGCGACGATCCAGCGAGCCGTGCAGCTCCACCAGGGCTTCCCTGCGGGCTGGAACGCGGCCGTCCGCCTCGCGGAACTCCATGCCCCCATCATTCACGTCCGCGCCATCGCGCCTCAAACGATTTGCCGGCGCGGGCCGAACCCGATGTCCGCCAAGCCCTGACCGTGTGACCGGAGGTCGTCCGCCACCGGTTCCAGCGATTCGGCAAGCCACTCTCATGACCAGGAAAGGTGACCGGGTCGTTCCAGGGCGGATCACGACAAGGCTGAAAACCTCCCTGTGGGAGATGCGGTGACCCGCAGTCCGATCACCACACGGAGGTGCGCCATGACGATCAACGCCAATCTCGACAAGCTGCTCGACAAGGCATTCGAGAAGTACGAGCTGGAGAAGCTGCCCGCCGCCCCGGTGAGCGCGCTCGCCGGGGTGAGCGACGCCGACGCCGAGTCGCTGGCCAAGGCGTTCAACATCAAGACCATCGGCGATCTCGGCCGCAACAAGCACTTCCGCGCCGCGGTGGCCATCGTCAACCTCGTCGACGCCGCCAAGTAGCAGCGCACCGCTAAGACGCCCTGTCCATCGTGGGCGCGGGCGGGGCGTCTCGGCAGCGACGCACGCATGAGAAGAGGCCCGTTCCTCATGACGAGTAACGAGCCTCTGACCTGCGACGAGCGTGGTGGGCGATACTGGGATCGAACCAGTGACCTCTTCGGTGTGAACGAAGCGCTCTCCCGCTGAGCTAATCGCCCGCCCTGCGGCCCCTTGCGGCGCCGACGGGAAAACCATACCGCACTCCGGGACCAGGTGGCGAAGCGGCGGGAGGCGCGGAGGGTGATTCGGGGAAAGGGTGCGGTTGCCCATCGGCGTGACGGCTCGTTGGCATACCATCGTCGTGTTCCGGTAGGTGCCGATCGTGATCTTTTCTCAAGGAACGTTCTTGGTGGGCTCCCCGGAACAGGCTCCACGAACACGCAAAACCCTTGTAAATACGACCCGATTGATGCCGTTTAGCCAGGTAGATGCCTAAATGTCCAGCTGTGATGTGCGTTACAGAAGGGCCTAGGAGCGGAATCTTTCCTACAGGTTTCTTCGTTCCGCGTGATAGCTCAGGACGAAGTCCCGTCAGAGCAGTGATAGCCCCGAAGAGGGGACCTTCGACGAAAAGGTTTGGCTGACGATGAACAGCACCACCGTCTCCGCCGAGCTTGGCCTTCGGCTTGTGGTCCCCGACCGTACTACCGTCCCCCTGCTCGCCGGACTGAGTTACACGGCCGACGACCCGTACGCCATCCGCATGGCCTTCCACGTAGGGAACGACGAACCGGTCGAGTGGATCTTTGCCCGTGAGTTGCTGACAGTTGGCATCGTGAGACGCGTCGGCGACGGCGACGTGCAGGTATGGCCCGCACGCGCCGACGGCGAACGCACCCTGCACATCAGTTTGACCTCGCCGTTCGGCCAGGCACTGTTCGAGGTGCCGCTGGCGCCGCTGACCGAGTTCCTCCACCGCACCTACGAGAAGGTGCCCGCCGGCCGCGAGACCGACTTCATGGACCTCGACGCCGAACTCACCAATATGCTCTGGCCGAGCTGACCTCTTTTCGATCTTTTACGGCAGAGCACGGTGAGCCCCAGACGCCGCACAGGGCTGGGGTCTGTCCAGGGACACGCTCCTCCGGTGGAGGTGGCCGGGCGCCGTGACGTGCGCATTCTTGACCCCGGTCCGGGGATTGGGCCGGGGTCTCATGATTTGCGCGGGACCGCCCGGGGTCTGATCATTAGGCCGGGGTCCCGGTGAACGCGTGCCCGAGGTCCGCGCCATAGACGGTATGTCGGGTTCCTGATGGTTTGCTGAGATTATTGGTTGATCTCGGTCAGAGCCGCTTTCATTCTCGTAATCTCGATGCTCTGGCCCGAGTAGACGTCTCTCGCCATGCGCCTCATCGGCTGGTCCGTGCCGGCGGCGAGCTCTTCGCCGGCCATCTTCAGGGCGCCCCCGTGGTGTCTGACCATGAGTTGCAGGAACAGGCGGTCGAAGGCGGCCGCGCGGGCCGCCCGCAGGGCGTTCATCTCCTCCAGGGTGGCCATGCCGTAGCCCTCGGGGCCGTGCGAGTGGTCGCCGGGGACCGGGCGGCCGAGGGAGGCGAGCCAGGAGGACATGACGGTGATCTCGGGACGCTGCGCACTGGCGATCTGCTCGGCGAAGCGGCGTACGGCCGGTGTCGTCGTACGGTCCTTGACCAGGCCGGTCATCTCCAGCGCCTGCCGGTGGTGCGGGATCATGCCTTCGGCGAAGCGCACGTCGGCGGCGGCCGGGGCGGGCGGCGGCTGGCCGAGACGTTCGCCGGGCGTGGCCGTGCGGGCGGGGCTGCCCGGGCCCTGTGGGACGATCACCGGAGCGTCGGTGCCGATCGCGGACGGCCGCTCCGCCTCCTGGGCGCACGCCGACAGCACGGGCAGCACGAGTGCCGCCAAGACTGCGGGAATGAGCGCACGCGATCGGGACCTTTCTGACATAGCTTCCATAGTGACCCAGGAACGAGAGGGAAGTGCGTGATCTTCGGAAAGGTACGGGTGGCGGCGGCGTGCGCGGCACTCCTGCTGATGGCCGCGTGCAGCGCCGGTTCGCGAGGGGAGGATCCCTCCGGAGACGGGGGTGAGCCCCTCACCACCGCCCAGCCGACCGGTGACGCGAAGACGAGCCCGAACGTCAAGCGGGTCGCCCACGTGCCCCGCACGGCTCCGCTCAACGGCGCCATGGATTGGAACACCGACCTGGCCTTCCAGGGCGACTACGCGTACGTGGGCAACTTCGGCGGGTTCTCGATCTACGACATCAGCGACCCGACCAAGCCCAAGACCGTCAGCCAGGTCGCCTGCCCGGCGCAGCAGAACGACGTCTCGATCTACGGCGACCTGCTGATCCTGTCGATCGACGAGCCGCGCAGCGACGAGAGCTGCGCCTCCACGACGAAGAGCCAGGCCTGGGAAGGGCTGCGGATCTTCGACGTCAGCGACAAGAAGAACCCGAAGTACGTCTCGGCCGTCGCGACCGACTGCGGATCGCACACGCACACGATGATCCCCGACGGGGAGACGCTGTACGTGTACGTGTCGTCGCCCGGCCCAGAGCCGGAGTCGGACACGTGCCCGCCGCCGCACGAACTCCTCCAGGTCGTGGAGATCCCCACCAAGGATCCCAAGGCCGCCAAGGTCGTGGCAAGGCCGAACTTCTTCCCGGACCGCGAGGAGACGGGCGCCGGGTGCCACGACATCACGGCGTTCCCGGAGAAGAAGCTGGCCGCGGCCGCCTGCTTCGGTGACGGCGTGCTGCTCGACATCTCCGACCCGGTCAACCCGAAGCTGCTCCAGCGGATACGGGACGAGGAGAACTTCCAGCTCTGGCATTCGGCGACGTTCAACAACGACGCGACCAAGGTGGTGTTCAGCGACGAGCTGGGCGGCGGCTCCGCGCCGACCTGCGACCGGAACACGCCGCGGACCAAGGGCGCGGACGCGATCTACGACCTCACGAACGGGCAGCTGGAGCGGCGCGGCTACTTCAAGATCCCGCGCGAGCAGGAGCAGGACGAGAACTGCGTAGCCCACAACGGCTCGCTCCTCCCGGTGCCGGGCAAGGACATCATGGTCCAGTCGTGGTATCAGGGCGGCGTGTCGATCTGGGACTTCACCGACTCCGCCAACGCCAAGGAGATCGGCTACTTCGATCCGCCCCCGTTCGACGGCGTCGCGGGGTCCTGGTCCGCCTACTACTACAACGGCTACATCTACTCCAGTGACATCCGGGGCGGCCTGGACGTCATCGAGATCAAGGATCCGCTGACGGACCCGGCCAAGCAGGTCAAGATGGACGACTTCAACGTCCAGACCCAGAAGTCCTACTGAGGTGCCGTGATGGTCCCCGCCCGCCAGTTGCTGTAGGTGGTGGCGAAGGAGGAGGCCAGCCGGATGTTGGCGTTGAGCGCGCGCCAGGACAGGTCGAAGAAGACCGGCCTGTCGCGCGGGTCCAGCTTGAGCTTCCAGGTGAGCTGGGTGTCGGCGAGGTCGTCGGCGGTCCACCCGCCGGTGATCTCCGAGATCTTGTCCTGGAGCGCCCGCGGGCCCTTGCTGGTCACCAGGGAGCCGGAGTAGGACCGTCCCTCCGCGCTGATCCGCGGCGTCAGGCTGATCACGTCGAGCAGGGCGCCGATCCCCGCGGTCACGGGAAGCATCTCGGCGAAGTAGAGCGACGCCGACGCCTCCTTGCCCTTCACCGGCTTGCCGTCCAGGTAGACCGTCGGCGTGTCGGAGCTCTCTATGACGACCACCTGGCGGCTGTCGCCGACCGACTCGACCCGCATGTCGAAGTCCGTGGTGGTGTCGTCGCTCGCGCCGAACACGAGCCGGCCCCGGGCCTGGCCGGCGTACGCGCTCTCGCTCAGGCCGCCCGAGTAGGTGAAGTCGGCCAGCGGCGTCACGATGGTCGCCGCCTCCACGGCCGCGACCAGCTCCGCGCGCTTGGCCGGCGGCGGGGGGACCACGGACTCGGCCGCGCCGGTGGTCGTCGATGACGGTGTACCGGTGGCGGCGGCCGATGTGATGGGTGCGCGGCCGGCCGCCCGCTCCCAGAGCAGCACCCCGCTGACCAGCAGCGCCGTCGCCGCGAGGCCCGCCCCGGCGAGCATCTTCCTGCGCGCCAGCAGCGCCCGCACGGGGTGGATGGGCGGCAGCGGCCCGGCCACCAAGGTGTCGGCCGCCGCCAGCGCGCCCTGTTCGAGCACGTCGGCCTCTTCCGAGCGCCGGTCCTCACCGAGCAGTTCCAGCAGGACGCCGCGCGCCGTGGGACGGGCCGCGGGGTCCTTGGCCAGGCAGCGGGCCACGATCCCGCGCAGCGGCTCGGCCAGATCGCCCAGGTCGGGCTCGCCCTGCAGGATCCGGTAGGCGACCGCGGCGATCGTGTCCCCGCCGAACGGCGCCTGCCCGGTGGCCGCGTACGCCATCGTGGAGCCCCAGGCGAACACGTCGGCCGGCGGCCCGACGGGCCCGTCGCCGAACTGCTCGGGCGCCATGTAGCGCGGTGTCCCGGCCAGCCCGCTCTTGGTCGCGGTGAGCCCCGAGAGCCGGGCGATGCCGAAGTCGATGACCCGCGGCCCGTCCTGGGCCATCAGCACGTTGCCCGGCTTGAAGTCGCGGTGCACCACGCCCGCCCGATGGATGGCGGTCAGCGCGGTGACCGTACCGATGGCCAGGCGGGTGAGAGACGTGCCGCGCAGGGGTGCGACCTCCTCCAGAGAGGGGCCGTCGATGTACTCGCTCACGACGTAGGGCGGGTCGTGGTCGAGGTCGGCGGTGATCACCCGGGCCGTGCAGAACTCGGCGACCTGCCTGGCGGCGGCGAGCTCCCGCTGCGCCGTGCGATCGACGCCGCCCGCCACGCCGCCCGCCATCAGCTTGATCGCCACTCGCTCGCCACCCGGCTTCTCGGCCAGGTAGACCACGCCCTGCCCGCCCTGACCGAGCCGGCCCAGGATCAGATAGCCGCCGAGCCGCAGCGGGTCGCCCGGCCGGGGTGTATCGACGGCCATCTGCTCAGGGGTTGAGGTCGGCGGCGGCGTGCTCGGCGAAGATCCGCATCGCCTTCGCGGTGATCGGCCCCGGGGCCACCGGCAACTCGGTCTCGTCGACGAGCCTGATCGGCTGGATGTCGCGGGTGGTGGAGGTCAGGAACGCCTCCTCGGCGGTGTAGAGGGCGGACAGCGGTACGTCGGCCTCCTCGCCGCCGCACCATTGGAGCACCAGCGCCCTGGTGACGCCGGCCAGGCAGCCCGACTCGAGGGTCGGGGTGAGCAGCCGCCCGTCGCGGACGATGAAGATGTTGGAGCCGGTGCCCTCGCACAGGTTGCCGGCGAGGTTGCCGAAGATGGCCTCGCCGCCGCCGCGCGCCTTGGCGTGGGCCAGGGCCTTGGCGTTGTCGCCGTAGGAGGTGCTCTTGACGCCGGCCAGGGCGCCGTTCTCGTTGCGCGGCCAGGGGACGACGGTGACGTTGGCGGTGCCGGGGAACGGCTTCTGCTCGTCGACGATCACGATCGAGGTGGTGCCCTGGTCGCCGCGGTCGGAGCCGAGAGGGCCCGGGCCGCTGGTGTAGGTGATGCGGATGCGGCCGAGCGGCCAGTCGGGGGCGGCGGCCAGGCACTTGCCGACGCCGTCTTCGATGGCCCCGAGGTCGGGCTCGGGCAGGTCCATGCGCTGGGCCGACAGCGCGAGCCGGTCGAGGTGCCTGGTGAGCGCGAACGCCTCGCCGTGCACGATCTTGATGGTCTCGAAGACTCCGTCGCCGACCATCAGCCCATGGTCGAACACCGAGACGGTCGCCTGCGCGGGGTCGATCAGTTCCCCGTTGACCCAGACAGGGATGGTCATCTATTTCCTCCTGAGGATGCCAGTGCGATGAGCCTGGACGCCTTCAGCTCGGTCTCGAGCCATTCACGCCGGGGATCGCTGCCCCAGGTTATGCCCGCGCCCGTGCCGAAGCGGATCTCGCCTGCTTCGATCCAGAACGTACGGATGCCCACAGCCAGCGCCGCCCGTCGACGGTCGGCGTCGACCCAGCCCACGGCCCCACAGTACGGCCCGCGCGGCTCCGGTTCGAGCTCATTGATGATGCGCAACGCGGACGACTTGGGCGCGCCGGTGACCGAGCCGGGCGGGAAGGTCGCCGCGAACAGCTCCGGCCAGCCCGCTCCGGGCGCCAGCCTGGCCCGTACGGTCGACACGAGGTGGACCAGCCCGGGATGCTCCTCGACGGCGCAGAGCGACGGCACCTCGACGGAGCCGACGGCGGCGATCCGGCCGAGGTCGTTGCGGACCAAGTCGACGATCATGACATTCTCAGCGTAGTCCTTCTCCAGCAGGTCGTCCGCCGTGGCGCCGGTGCCCTTGATCGGTCTTGACTCGATCAGGTCCCCTTCGCGCGACAAATACAGCTCGGGCGAGGCCGACACCACGCTCAGTCCGGGCACCTGGACGACGGCCGCGTAAGGGGCCGGGTTGCCGGTGGCCAGGCGGGCGGCCAGGGCCAGCGGGTCGGCGTCGTGGGGCAGCGGCGCGGTCAGGACGCGGCAGAGGTTGGCCTGGTAGACCTCGCCCCGCTCGATGTAGTCGCGGATGGCCTGGACGCCGCGCTCGTAGGCGGCCTGGTCGAGGGAGCTGTGCCACCGGTCGGGGGCTGGGCCGTGCCACGGGCTCCTGGGGGTGGGCAGGGGCGCCTGGCGTACGTGGTCGAAGCGGGCGCACGTCACCTTGCCTTCGTAGTCGACCACCACCGCCCACCAGCCGTCGCCGTCGAGCGCGGCCAGGTCGGTCGTCAGGTCGCGCAGGCCGGTGGCGAGGAGGTTGCCTACGGAGGCGAAGCCGTCGTACACACCTGCCATTCTCCCAGCAATCGGACGAACTCCCGCGCGGACGGCAGCGGCACTTCGGGCAGGGCCGCGTACACCTTGCGTGCAGGGACCAACCCCCTCAGGGGCCGCAACACCAGATCGGCGGGTACGGCCCGCGCCGCGAGCTCCGGCACCAGCGTCACCCCGAGCCCGGCGGCGACGCAGCCGAACTTGCCCGTCCATTCGGCCACCCGCAGCCCGCTGCGCGGCGTGAACCCGGCCGCGGCGCAGGCGGTGACGAGCAATGTCGGCTGTCCGCGCGGCGCGGCCTCGATCCACGTCTCGTCGGCCAGGTCGCGCAGGTCCACGTCGGGTTCGGCGGCCAGCCGGTGCGCCCGCGGCAGCGCCACCAGCAGCCGGTCCTCGCGCAGCGGCACGATCCGGCCGCCGTCGGCGGGCAGCCCGGCGGGATAGTCGCTGATCACCGCGACGTCCAGCGCGCCCGCCTGCAGCCGCTCCATCAGCCGCGTCGTCAGCCCCTCGACCAGCCGCAGCCCGACCTCCGGCCGGCGCTCGGCGAACCGCTTGAGCGTCACGGGCACGAGATCGACGTTGGCCGTGGCGAACGCGCCCACCCGCAGCGTGCCGCCGCTGCCGCCGTGGATCGCGGTCAGCTCCTCGCACGCGCGGTCGAGCCGGTCGAGCACGGCGACGGCGTGCCGGTGCAGCGCCACTCCCGCCGGTGTCAGACGTACGCCCCTGGCCAGCCGCTCGAACAGCGGCCCGCCGGTGGCCCGCTCAAGGGCGGCGATCCGCCGCGAGACGGCCGACTGGGTGTATCCGAGCAACTCGGCGGCGGCGGTGAACGAGCCGCTCTTGGCCACCTCGTCGAAGAGGCGGAGCGCGACGGTGTCGAAGGTATTCGTGTCTGTCATGGCTGACATGCAATCTAGTCGGTGGTGGAATGCCTCGCATGTCAGTTAACTGGGGAACGTGATTGCATTTCTCGGACAGGGACGCATGGGCGTCCCCATGGCCCGGCGGCTCAGCGAGGCCGGGCATCAGGTGACGACATGGCGGCGCGGGACCGGTGTCCCGGTCGCCGAGGCGGTCGACGGGGCGGATCTGGTTCTCACGATGCTGCGGGACCCGGCCGCTGTGCGTGAGGTACTGACGGGCGCCCTGCCGGGGCTGCGGCCCGGCGCGACGGTGGTGGAGATGTCCACGATCGGGCCGGAGGCGGTGCGGGAGCTGCGCGCGCTGCTGCCCGCCTCCGTGAAGCTGGTGGACGCGCCCGTCCTGGGCAGCGTCGGTCCCGCGGCCGAGGGCACGCTGACCGTGTTGGCGGGCGGGGATCTTGCGGGGGTGCGTGACGTGCTGTCGGTGTTCGGCACGGTGCGCGAGTGCGGGCCGGTGGGGGCGGGCGCGGCGATGAAGCTCGCCGTCATGAGCGCCCTGGTGCCGGCCCAGGTGCTGCTGGCGGAGACGTACGCGTACGGGGAGGCGCACGGGGTGGACCGCGACGCCCTGGCCGAGGTGCTGTCGGGCACCCCGCTGGGCGTCCTGGCCGAACGCCTGCGCACGCCCGCCCCCGAGACCCGCTACGCGCTCGGCCTGGCGGCCAAGGACCTGACGCTGGCGGCCTGGCCGGGTGCCACCCTGGCCACCGCGGCCCGCGCGCGCCTGCAGGAGGCCGAGGCGGCCGGGCTCGGCGACCACGACGTGACGGCCATCGCCGCCCACGTCGGCGGGCGGCCCGCGCACCGGGCCGTGCCGATCAACCCCGCGACCGTGCCGGCCACGAACGGCTTCTACTCCCATGCCGTACGAGTGGGCGACATGCTGTACGTCTCCGGGCAGGCGGCCTTCGACTCGAACGGGCAACTCGTCGGGGAGGGGGACATGGCGGCTCAGGCCGAGCACGTGTTCCAGTGTCTGGGGCGGATTCTCGCCGATCAGGGGGCGGGGTTCGAGGACGTGGCGTTCCTCCGGACGTACCTGACGAACATGGACGATCGGGTGGCGTACGGGCAGGTGCGCCGCAAGTACTTCCCGGGGACGCCGCCCGCGAGCACCACCGTGGAGGTGTCGAAGCTGTTCATGCCGGGGCTGCTGCTGGAGATGGACGCGATCGTCGCGCTGCCGTAGCGCGGGCGGGGCCCGCGCCACGACGGCACCGGACGGCTGGCGGCCGAAATATGGCGAAAAATGCCGAAAAATTACGCCAGGCGGCCCGTGACGGACTCGGCGGCGGCGACCACGCCGCCGTCGGCGACCAGGCGGACGGCGTACTCGATCTCCGGCGCCAGGAAGCGGTCGGGGCCGGGCCCCGGGACGGTCTCGCGCAGCGCCTTGACCACCGCGCCGGTGGCGGGCGCCGGCTCCAGCGGGGCGCGCAGGTCGAGGGCGCGGGCGGCGGTGAGCACCTCGACGGCCAGCACCCGGGTGAGGCCGTCGACCGACTTGCGCAGCTTGCGGGCCGCCGACCAGCCCATGGAGACGTGGTCCTCCTGCATGGCGGAGCTGGGGATCGAGTCCACGCTGGCGGGCGCGGCGAGCCGCTTGAGCTCGGAGACGATGGCCGCCTGGGTGTACTGGGCGATCATGTGGCCGGAGTCCACGCCGGGGTCGTCGGCCAGGAACGCGGGCAGGCCGTGGTTGCGCGCCACGTCCAGGAAGCGGTCGGTGCGGCGTTCGGACATCGAGGCCAGGTCGGCGGCGACGATGGCCAGGAAGTCCAGTACGTAGGCGACGGGGGCGCCGTGGAAGTTGCCGTTGGACTCGACGCGGCCGTCGGAGAGCACGGCGGGGTTGTCCACGGCGCTTGCCAGCTCCCAGGTGGCGACGTTCGCGGCGTGGGCGATCGTGTCGCGGGCGGCGCCGGCCACCTGGGGGGCGCAGCGCAGGGAGTAGGCGTCCTGGACGCGGGTGCAGGCGGCCGGGTCGCGGTGGCTCGCCATGATGCCCGATTGATCCAGAATTTTCGTCATATTGGCGGCGGAGAGCGCCTGGCCGGGCTGCGGTCGGAGCGCCTGCAGTTCGGGGGCGAAGACGCGGTCGGTGCCCAGCAGCCCCTCGACGCTCATCGCGGCGCTCACGTCGGCGGTCCTGACGAGCATGGTCAGGTCGTCGATGGCCAGGATGAGCATGCCGAGCATGCCGTCCGTGCCGTTGATGAGCGCGAGGCCCTCCTTGGCGGCCAGCTCGACGGGCTCGATGCCCGCCTGCTTGAGCGCCTCTTCCGCTGCGGTGATATTTCCGGACTCATCCCGTACGACGCCCTCGCCCATCAGCGTGAGCGCCACGTGCGCCAGCGGCGCCAGATCGCCCGAGCAGCCGAGGCTGCCATACTCGTGCACGACCGGCGTGATGCCCGCGCTGATGAGCGCGGCCAGCGTCTTCGCGGTGGTCGGCCGGATGCCGGTGTGCCCGGTGGCCAGCGTGTGCAGGCGCAGCAGCATGAGCGCGCGCACCACCTCGGTCTCGACCTCGGGACCGTTGCCCGCGGCGTGGCTGCGGACCAGCGAGCGCTGGAGCTGGGCGCGCAGAGCCGGGTCGATGTGCCGCGTGGCCAGGGCCCCGAACCCGGTCGAGATCCCATAGGCGGGCACCGGGCTCTCGGCCAGCTCGTCGACCAGCTGCCGAGCCGCGGAGATGGCGGCGATGGCGTCGTCCGTGAGCCGTACGGCGGCGCCGTGACGGGCCACCCGGATGACGTCGTCGAAGGTGAGGGGCTCTGGACCGACGTTCACGACTCCGTTGTCGCGCATGATGTGACTCTCCCGCTTAGGTAACCGGCGTATGTGATGTTAGCTCCTTACCGGAGAACGAGGTGGCCCGCCCTTCCCTGGCCTCATCACTGGAGAACAGGGCATCACCGGAGAACAGGGCGGCCAGCCCTTCTCTGCCCTCATCCGTCAACACCACCGCCCGGGGAACGGGGCTCTGCCGGTACCAGCCGCGCTCGAGCAGCGCCCCGGTCACCGCCGCGCCGAGAGCCCCGCCGAGGTGGGCCCGGCGCTCGGTCCAGTCCAGGCATTCCGGGGCGAACCGCCGCCTGGCCTTCCGTACCCCCGCGACGTCCACCCCGAGCCCCGCCAGCAGCCGCTCCCCCTTGTCCGTGACCTCCTGGTTCACCAGGAAACCGCCCTGGACCAGCTGGTCGAACAGCGCCACACCGGCCCGCCCGGCCAGGTGGTCGTAGCACGTACGCGCCTCCTCCAGTTGCCTGGCCTGGCGCGACTGGCGCAGGGACCGGATGGGCGGCCGGGTGCTCACCCTGGCGAGCACCTCCAGCACCTCGGCGACCTCGTGACCGGCCAGGCGGTAGTAGCGGTGGCGGCCTTGCCGTACGACGTCGACGAGCCGCCCGTCGAGCAGGCGGGACAGGTGCGCGCTCGCCGTGGCGGCGCTCACGCCGGAGAGCCTGGCCAGCTCCCCGGCGGCCAGCGCGCGACCGCCCAGCAGCGCGGTGAGGATGGCCGCCCTGGTGGGATCGGCTATGAGCGCCGCGACGGGCGCGATGTCGGAGTCGTGGGCGATGTATTCGGCGGCCATACTTGACGCTACCCCACGGACATTTCGCCGCCCGCCGAAGCATGGCCTCTTCGCCGCGCCCGGCGCCCGGTTAGGCTGCGGGTGAGCCTAACCAGGGAGTTCCGTTGGCAGTCCCGTCGACCCCGTCGACCCCGTCGACAGCAGGAACCGGCGTCTCGACAGGAGAAGCCGACGCCTCGGCCGCCTCGGCCGCAGGAGCCGGCGTCGCGCTCGTCACCGGAGCGTCCCGCGGCCTGGGCGCCGTGATCGCCCGCAGGTTAGGCGCCGACGGCCGCACCGTGGCCGTCAATTATCACTCCGACCACGAGAACGCCCACCGGGTGGCCGCCGACATCCGCGCCGCCGGTGGATCCGCCGAGGCGTTCGCGGGGGACGTCACCGACGAGGCCGCGACGGCCGAACTGGTCGCCCAGGTCACCGACCGGCTGGGCCCCGTAGAGGCGCTGGTCCTCAACGCGACCGGCTCCCAGCCGAAGGTCGCGTTCGAGGATCTCACCTGGCAGACGCACCTGGACCAGCTCCACTTCTTCGTGAAGAGCCCCACGCTCCTCATCCAGGCGGCCCTGCCGGGCATGAAGGCACGGGGCCGGGGCCGCGTGATCCAGATCGGCTCGGACATCGTGGACCGCGCCCTACCCGGCATGTCCGCCTACATCGCCGCAAAGGCCGCCCAGCACGAGCTCACCCGGGCATGGGCACGCGAGCTGGGACCGTACGGCGTCACGGTGAACCTCGTCGCGCCCGGCTTCATCCCCGTCGAACGGCACGCCGAGATCGGCGCTGAGGACCTGGCGGCGTACCGGGCGCATGTCCCACTCGGCCGGATGGGCACGCCTGACGACGTGGCGGGCGCGGTGTCCTTCCTGGCCTCGGAGGCGGCGGCGTTCGTTACGGGAGAACGCATCACCGTCAACGGCGGCCACACCATCGGCTGACCCGAAACCCGAGACTCGGAGACAGCGGCGCCCGGAAACAGCGGTGTCCTGAGACGGCGGCGCCCAGAAACAGTGATGCCCGGAGACGGCGGCGCCCGATGACAGCGGCGAGCCCCACGGCTCGGCTCCCATGCGCCGGGCCGTCGCGACCTCGCGACGGCCCGACCACGCGACCACGCTTAGACGCCGCCCCAACCATTCCACGGCCACGATCGACCCCATGACAGACAACGCCACCAACCCCGCACTCCTCGTCGCCGAAGCCGTCGACCGGTGCCTCACCATCGCCGAGACCTGGCTCGCCTGGGACGGCACCCCCATCGTGACCGACGGGGCCAACCTGTGGACCCCGGCGAAAGCCGTACGCCGCATCCAGGACCACCTCATCGACCACCTCGCCGAAGTCGAGGCGCTCCTGGCCGGCGCCACCCCGCAGGACGACCACTGGCACGGCCGGATGGTGACGCTGGAGGCCGACTGGGCCCGCTTCACGGAGCTGGACCTGGCGGAGGCCCGCTCCCGCTGGACCCGCCTGGGCCAGTCCTACGTGAACCGCTACACCACCGCTCCGGACGCCTGGGATCTGCCGCGCTCCCCCAACTGGACCCTGCGCGGGATCGCCGAGCACGTGTCCGAGATCACCTGGTACGCCGAACAGGTGGGAACCCTCCGGTTTGGGGACTCGGCCAGGATTCGCTAGAGTTCTCTCGTCACCGCACACCAGCGGAGACAACGCGGAAGTGGCTCAGTGGTAGAGCATCACCTTGCCAAGGTGAGGGTCGCGGGTTCGAATCCCGTCTTCCGCTCGGAGCTTCCGGCTCGGTGGAGTGGCCGAGAGGCGAGGCAACGGCCTGCAAAGCCGTCTACACGGGTTCAAATCCCGTCTCCACCTCCCAGGACGATTAGCTCAGCGGGAGAGCACTTCCCTGACACGGAAGGGGTCACTGGTTCAATCCCAGTATCGTCCACCACATTTCAGGTCAAGCAGGAGTTATAGCCCCAGCTCACGGCACATGCCGGGAGTCTGGGGCTTCTTGTTGTTCCCGGCCGCGACCGTCAACCCGTGGGTGATGGTGTGGCGCACCCCGCAGGCCGAACGGCTGGGACTTCGAGCTTGGACGGTGGAAACGAAGCCTGCTGCCGAACTTGACCACCTGGCCAGCTGTCCGTCTTCCTCAGCAGAACCAACCCGGCTGGCCGTGCCTATCCCTGGCGACGCCGTCTCCGGATGACGTCCATGCCGGCAACCGGCCTCGCCACAGACTGTGCCGCCGTTGACGTACCGGCTCACGAGGGTGACCTACACCGCTACAACGGCTGTTCCAACCAATGCCGCATGGGCGCGAGACCTGAGGCTCCGAAGAAGGCCAACGCGCGCTTGTTGAAGTCCCACACGTCGGTGAGAAGGCTTGAACAGCCCGCTTCCTTGCCGGCCACGCGAACTGACTCGACCAAGGCGGAACCCACTCCAGTACGAGCCATGGCAGGGTCGACGGCGATGTGTTCCACGAAGACAAAGCTCCGGGGCTGCGTGAGCGCGTCACCTGGGCGCTTGTGCATGGTCGCCATGACATAGCCGACAGGACCTTCCGAAGAGTCTGCGATGAACGCAAGAGCGTTCTCGCGCGCCAGGAAGGAGCTGAAGAGGGACACTAACTCTTCAGCCGATGAGGGCGGGCGGAAGATATCAGGTCGCTCGTTGACGTGAAGGGTATGAACGAAGTCGTTCAGCTGCGTCAACGTGGCCGCGTCATCTGGCGTCGCGGGGCGGACCCGTACTGATTTGGTCATGGAGGGGATAGTGGCCTCGATCCACACGGAGCGCCAACCGGCCGGCAAGCTCACTGACACCGGCTTGGTCGGGACGCTCCCGGAGATCGAGTTTCTGAGACCCGCCTGCGAAGCCGTGGCATCACAGCCGAGGTGAGGCCCGATGTCGTCGTGTAGGGAAGGAGTCGTCTCGGGCCGATTTGCTACACCCTTGCGCCGCTCCCTTTCGCTCAGGACCGGACCGTAATGCCTGAGGGGTCGATAGCGAAGAACCCATCATGCGCGCCGCAGTTTCCGGGTGGCGGCCCGGCTTGAGAGTAGGCGGGATGCGTTTGGGGAAGCGGAGTCCCGCCCCCGCTGAAGGTGCGCCCGTCGAATATCTTTCCCACGCCGGGGATCGCGACTCCGCGTCTCCCGTCCCGGGCCCGGAGCGGTGATGTGCCTTTCGGCCACAGGGGAATGAGCACCTTGGATCCGTGGGTGCGCACCAGGGCAAGGCACGATTCCTTCTCGATCCATGTGAGCCGGGCGGTCAGGAACATCAGATCGCTCCACCCTTGATCGTGCACGAGAATGGCGGGATCGGTACCAACCGTCCAGTGGCAGACGGCTGTTGAGCAGGACGTCGGGGCGGGTGCACGGGTGGCGGCAGTTTGAGCGCTGGGACGCGCAGACGTGCAGCCTTGCAGGCCGAATATCCCGATCAGCATGACGACGACGGCTACTCGCCTCATGAGGAGCGCACCTCCGTGAAGGCGGAACCAGGATCGAGGCTGGGCCGCCGTGGGCACTTCAGTACGTGCGTGCCATCGGCGACCCAGCGAAAGCCTAGCGAGTCCAGACGTAGTATTTCGCTCCGTTGTAAAATCGGTTTACCGGCGTGAAGGCGCAGAATGAACCTTCCACCAGCGTCGCAGCGCCCTTAAGGACGCCATATGCCTCTGCGTCGCGATAGAAGGGCCCACCGCTGTCCCCGAACCAGCATGTCGTGTCCGTGGCACGAATGGTGGTCACGACCTGGCCGCCGACATCGCCGATGGTGTGGTTGAGTTTGGTAACGGTACCGCAGTCCCGTCCGGTTGCCTGCCCATACTTGCAAACAGCGTCGCCTATGGCCGGGCCGGCGGATCGGGCGTCAGCGTAGCGTTTGGCGCCGTCGTCCCAGTAGAACGTCCGGGTCGCGGTCATCGCGCCGTGGTCGTACATGCCGATGTCACCGCCGGAACCGATGTACACCCACTTCGCGACTACGACACTGCTGCCGCCATCAGCCACGTCGTTGTGGTAGACCGCTTCTCCCTCCTCCACACAGTGCCCTGCCGTACCGTGCCGCTTGGTGGCTCCGCTCTCGGAGATCAGATTGAAGTTCGAGGTGCAGAACCCGTCGGCATATCCCAGTCTTCCTCCGCCCCGGATGTAGTTGTCATAATCGGCGCCCAACGGCCCTTCGCCGATGGACACCTTGACCTGGATGTTCGGATCAGCCACCGCTGGAACAGCGGCCTCACGCAGCTTGTCGGCCGTCAGCGTGGCTCTCGCACGTGAGGATGGCACCACCAGGGCTTCCACGGCGCCGAGCCGAGGGTCGTACCAAGTTGCGATGTCTGCCACGTCGGGATTGCCGCGTAGCGCCTTGTGCAACTGCTTCTGCGCGACAGGCAGATCGGCTTCGGTGTAGCCAAGGTTGCCACGCAGCTCGACCTGTACGGGAAGCGTCTTGGCAAGCGCGATGGCTCGGGGCGGGATCGCGCCCTTGAAGCCGATCCAGACGCTACCGTCGTCTTCGTTCGCGAACCCTGAAAGCTCTTTGGGGAAATTCGCCGACAGTTTGTGGGCCATGGGTGAGGTGTACTTCTGATAGCCGTACCGTTCGATCGCATCCTCCAGCGAGGTCTGCTTGGCCTCAGCCATTCCCTGCAGGTCGATGAGCTGTACAGCCGACAAATCGTCGATCATGACGTCAGGGGTTGAGACAGGACCATCGGGCCAGTTGGCGGTCGCGGCGGGATCTGTTCTGGCGATGTTCGCGACGTAATCCGCGATGACATCCTTCAGCGGGATGCCCTTCGACGCGGCCGTCGCCTTGAGGCGATTTAGCTTAGGGCGCTGTACCTTCGGTTGTTTCTGGGCGGTCAGCGTGACGATCGTCGGATCGGCGGCGTTGGCTGTGGGGGTCGAGGCAGTCGCAGGCGCTGCCATGATCCCGCCCGGCAAGCCCAAGATGGGCAAGGCGAGCAGAGCAAGCGTTTTCCCGCGTTTGGTGTGACCGATAGGTAAGTGCACCCGTTTCCTCCGATGGCCGTAAGGATCACTGCTTACGGTTGCAGTCAAGCCTCGCAATGCCGTACGGCAAAGGCGCGGAGGCAATCTGTGTCAGCCTCGTTATCTGGTAACGCTGCCGTCTCCCTCACCACAGCAATTCACCGCTCGAAAATAAGGCCATAAACATTTCGGGTCATCCCGAGCAGCGGGGTAGGTGAGGCGGCCGCCGAAGGTCTCCTGGGCTGCGCTCGGGTTTGCGCCAGTAGCCGCGCGCCACATTGGGGCCGTGCAGCCAGATCTCGCCGATCCGGTCATCGGGTAGTTCCGCGCAGGTCTCGGGGTCGACGATGACGACGTACTGGCCGGCGGGGCTGCCGCACGAGATCATCCCGACGGCGCGGCGGACCGGCGCAGCCGGGCGGCCGTCGAGGACGCTCGCGCGTGTGTCTCGGCCCAGGTCAACGTGGTTTTGCGGCCATCACGGTGGCTGCCGTAGTCGACGAAGGTGTACGCCGGCGTGTCGGGCCGCTCCACGGCCCACCTGAGAACCAGATCGGCCAGTGGTTCCCCGTCTAATGCCTCGGTTGAGCGATCACCCAGAGCCATTCCACTCCCCCGCCAATGGGCCGGCGCGACCGTGTCGGCTAATTGCATTTACCTAGTCGCCGATTAATAGCGCCATTCGAGAGGATAGGCTCACCTCGGCTCGCTCCATGGACATATTTTCCATCCCTATCTATATATGGTATTAAACTGGACATTTCTTATGCCGGGAGCAGCGGGCGATTTCTATCTCGGTCCTTTTTATCTGCTTTCCGGATATAAGGGATTGGCTTTCCGGCTGAATCGCGGGATCTGACACGCGGGAGACAGGTCCGATCTTGGCCCTGGTCAAACGGATCTGCACGGGTTACCATCCGGGAACACATCCGATGTATGTGGCCCTCAGGAGCTGTCATGCCGACCGCCACACCGATACGTCTGTGCGCCGCCCTCCTCCTGTGCCTCTTCCTCCTGCCCGCCCTGCCCGCCTCTGCCGCCTCGGCCACAAGCTGGACGATCTCCGCCTTACCCGGCGGTCCGGCGGCGGAGCTCTCGCTCGACCCCCAGGCGGGTACCCTCACCTTCGCCGCGACGCGCCGCGGCGTCCGGGTCCTGGAGCCGAGCCCGGTCGGCATCGTCACCGAACGGGCCGACCTGTCCCAGGGATTGCGCTTCCTGCATCGCCGCGACCGTCTGGTGACCGAGCACTACACCACCACGGTGGGCAAGCGGCTCAAGCGGTCGGCGCTCATGCGCGAGGCGACGTTCACCTTCGCGAACGCCACCGGCGCCCGGCTCGACCTGGTCGTCAGGGTCGCGCGGGACGGCGTCGCCTACAGGTACCGGCTGCCGGCCGACTACGGTCCCGTCCTGCGCGAGACGTCCGCGTACACGCCGCCCCAGAACGCCACCGCCTGGCTGGCCCTGCACCGGCGCGACTACGAGAACCCGTTCGTCCAGTACACGGCCCTGACCGCGCCCACGGGCGACTACATGGTGCCCGCGCTGTTCGAGACCGGCGGCGACTACCTCCTGATCACCGAGTCCGGCCTCGACGGCGGCTACTCCGGGCCGCGACTGGCGCACGAGGAGGGCACCGGCACCTACAGCCTGCGGCTATGGGATGAAAAAGTGCAGGCCGGCGAGACCCCATGGCGGGTGCTGATCGCCGGGGATCTGGCCACGGTCACCGAGTCCACGCTGGTGGACGACCTCGCGCCCGATTCCCGGGTCCGCGACACCTCCTGGATCGCGCCGGGCCAGGTGCTGTGGACGTGGCTCGCGGGCGGCAGGGAGGCGGGGCAGAGCCTGGAGAAGCAGCAGGCGTTCGTCGACTACGCCTCGGCGCGCGGCTGGCCGTACGTGGCGGTGGACGCCGGGTGGTATTTCCTCAAGGACCAATGGGACGTCACCGATCCGAACTGGCCGACCACCAGCTGGATGCCGAAGCTCGTGGAGTACGGGCGGGCCAAGGGCGTGGGGATCATCGTCTGGATCCACTTCCGCGACCTGGACACGCCGGAGGAACGCGCCCTGTGGCTGCCCACCCTGAGCCGCTGGGGCGTGCGCGGCGTCAAGATCGACTTCATGGACTCCGAGTCGCAGGAGCGGCTGCGCTGGTACGACGAGATCCTCCCGGCGACCGCGGCGAACCGGCTCCTGGTCAACTTCCACGGCTCGACCATCCCCAAGGGCATCCACCGCACCTGGCCGCACGTAATGACCATGGAGGGCGTGCACGGCGGCGAGAAGCGCACGCTCACCACCGCCCACATCACCACCCTGCCCTTCACCAGGAACGTCGTCGGCTCGATGGACCACACGCCCATGGCCTTCCACCGGGCGGGCCGGCCCACCTCCGACGCGCACGAACTGGGCCTGGCGGTGACGTACGAGTCCGGCCTGCAGGATCTGGCCGGCACCGTCGAGTCCTACCAGGCCAGGCCGGAGGCTGAACGCTTCCTCGAGCAGGTGCCCACCGCCTGGGACGAGACGCGATTGCTGTCCGGCCGCCCGGCCGACCACGTGGTGCTGGCCCGGCGCAGCGGCGACCGCTGGTTCGTGGGGGCCGGGATCTCGGGCGCGGCGCGCACGCTCGACGTGCCGCTGAGCATGCTGCGCGGCCGATGGCTGGTCGAGGTCGTCCGTGACGGCCCGACCGGCCTGGTACGCGAGAGCCACGTGGTCGACGGGCCCCGTGGCCGGCTGTCGGTGCCGGTGCCGGACGAGGGCGGATACGCCGCCATCGCCTGCCGCTGGCATCCCCGGATCACGACCTGCGACCGCTAGACCTCCGATCAGCGCTCCACCCACACCTCCGATGTATAGGTGCATTTTGATGAGAAGACGGTTTCTGGCAGGGCCGATTGTCCTGGTTCTCGGCGCGGCGCTGACCGTGGTCCCGGCCGTACAGGCGCAGGCTCGTGAGCCCGCCGCAATGCCGTACACGCTGTGGTACGACGAGCCCGCCCCCGACACGAACGAGGGCTGGGAGACGCGGTCGCTGCCGATCGGCAACGGGGCCATGGGCGCGACCGTGTTCGGCGGGGTGAGAGCGGAGCGGCTGCAGTTCAACGACAAGACCCTGTGGACCGGCGGCCCCGGTGTGGCCGACTACAACTTCGGCAATTGGGACGCCCCGCGGCCCGGCGCGCTGGAGGGCATCAGGGAGCGGATCTGGAAGGAGGGCGGTATCCCGCCCGAGGACGTCCTGGCCGCGCTCGGGCTGAAGTCGGACACGCCGCGCCAGCGCCGGTTCGGCGCGTACCAGAGCTTCGGCGATCTGCGTCTGGCCTTCCCCGGCCTGCCCGAGCAGACCGGCGACTACCGCAGGCGGCTCGACCTCGCACGCGGCGTGGCGGGCGTGTCGTTCACGGCCGGCGACGTCCGCCACAGCCGCGAGTACTTCGCGTCCGCGCCCGCGGGCGTGATCGTGGCCCGGCTCGCCACCGACCGGCCCGGCGGCGTGACCTTCACCGCCGGCATCGCCGTGCCGGCCAACCGCACGGTGAGCGCCACGGCCGAGCGCGGCAGGCTGACCGTCAAGGGGGCGCTGACCAGCAACGGGATGGCGTACGAGGCCCAGCTGCGGGTGCTCAACCAAGGCGGGAGCCGGACCGACAACCCCGACGGCACCATCACCGTGACCGGCGCGGACTCGGTGGTCCTCATCCTCGGCACCGGCACCGACTACGCCGCCGACTACCCCACCTACAAGGGCGAGGACCCGCACGCCAAGCTCACGGCGCGGGTCGACGCCGCCGCGCGCCAGGGGTACGCCAGGCTGCTGGCCGCGCACCGGGCCGACCACGCCGCGCTGTTCGACCGGGTACGGCTGGATCTGGGGGGAAGCCTGCCCGCCATCCCCACCGACGAGCTGCTCGCCCAGTACGGCAACGGCGCGTCCCCGGCCGCCGACCGGGCGCTGGAGCAGCTCTTCTACCAGTACGGGCGCTACCTGCTCATCGCCTCCTCCCGCCCCGGTTCGCTGCCCGCCAACCTCCAGGGCGTGTGGAACCTCCAGGAGGCCCCGCCGTGGCAGTCGGACTACCACCTCAACATCAACCTGCAGATGAACTACTGGCCCGCCGAGATGACCAACCTGGCCGAGCTGGCCCGGCCGCTGCACGACTACGTGAACGGGCTGCGCGAACCAGGCCGGGTCACCGCCAAGCAGATGTACGGGGCGCGCGGCTGGGTCGCCCACCACGCCTCGAACATCTTCGGCCAGACCGGCGCCTGGGACCACCCCGCCTACTTCTTCCCCGAATCGGGGGCCTGGCTGTCCGAGCAGCTCTACGACCACTACCGCTTCACGCTGGACGAGCGCTTCCTGAAGCGGACCGCGTACCCGATCATGAAGGAGACCGCCCAGTTCTGGCTCGACTTCCTGCGGACCGACCCCAGAGACGGCAAGCTCGTCGCCGTCCCCAGCCGCTCCCCCGAGCTCGGCCCGGCCACCGCCGGAGCGTCGATGTCGCAGGAGATCCTCTTCCAGCTGTTCACCGACCTGCGTGAAGCCGCGGGGCTGGTGGGCGACCGGCAGCAGGCGGCCGCGGCCGCCGACGTGCTGGCCAAGCTGGATCCCGGCCTGCGGGTCGGCCGGTGGGGGCAGCTCCAGGAGTGGAAGGAGGACATCGACGACCCGGCGGAGACCCACCGGCACGTCTCCCACCTGTTCGCGGTGCATCCGGGGCGGCAGATCTCCCCGCGTACGACGCCGGAGCTCGCGGCGGCGGCCAAGGTCTCACTCAACGCCCGTACCGACGTGGGCACCGGCTGGAGCAAGGCGTGGAAGATCAACTTCTGGGCCCGGCTGCTCGACGGCGACCGCGCGCACAAACTGCTGCGCGACCAGCTCCAGACCAGCACACTGGCCAACCTGTGGGACACCCACCCGCCGTTCCAGATCGACGGGAACTTCGGCGCGACCTCCGGCATGACGGAGATGCTGCTGCAGAGCCACCTGGGAGCGATCGACCTGCTCCCTGCGCTGCCCGCCGCGTGGGCGGCCGGCCGGGTGACGGGCCTGCGCGCCCGCGGCGCCCACACGGTGGGGCTGACCTGGGCGTCCGGGCGGCTGTCGGAGGCCCGCCTGACCTCCGACCAGGGCGGCGAGGTCAAGCTCCGTAACGACGCGTTCCGGGGCGGGGTGCGGGTCACGGCGGGGCACGGTCGTCCGGTCGCGTACAGGGTGGACGGAGACACGGTGACGTTCCGGGCGCGGGCCGGTGATGACTACCGAATCGGCGTCATCGGCCGATAACGGGCTCCAGGGGCGGGGGCCCGGCCTTGCGGCCGACGCCGACCATCACCCACGCCTTCTCCGGTCTCTCGGACTGGAAAGGGCTGTCGGGCCGCCACTCCCGGACGTACACCAGCCCGGGTTCGACCAGTTCGAGCCCGTCGAAGAAGGGCAGCACCGTCTCGCGCGTACGGGCGCCGCCTTCGGCGTGGCCCAGCATCCTCCGGTAGAGGGCGACGATCGGCTCCGCCACCTCCGGGCGGGAGTCGAAGACGACGTGCGTGATGACGATGTGGCTGCCGGCCGGCAACGCGTCACGCAGTTCGGCCACGTGCCGGAAGGGCTCGTGGCCGTCCGGGATGTACTGCAGGACGCCTAACAGCAGCACCGCCACCGGCTGGTCGAGGTCGATGACCGCCCGCAGGTCGGGGTCGGCCAGCAGCTCGGCGGGATGCAGGATGTCGCCCTTGACGACGCCGGTCCCGGCGCCCCGGGCCAGGATCGCGCGGGCGTGCGCGAGCACCACCGGGTCGTTGTCCACGTAGGCCACGCGGGCGTCGGGGGCGAGGGATCGGGCCAGTTCGTGGGTGTTGGCCTCGCTGGGGAGCCCCGAGCCCAGGGTGATGAACTGGGTGATGCCCTGCTCCACGAGAAACGGGATCACCCGTCCCTGGAACGCCTGGTGCTCCTGCGCCATGACCCGGACCTCCGGCGCGGTGGCCAGCACGGCCTCGGCCGCCTCCCGGTCCACGGCGAAGTTGTCCTTGCCCCCGATGAAGTAATCGTGCATCCGGGCGAGGTTCGGTGTGCTGGAGTCGATTCCTGCGATCCACCGGGCCTCGTCACTCATGCGGCGTCTCCTCCACGTGTCGAATAGCTCTTTGATTATGCCCAACGACAGCAAGCTACGCCCAACCCGTAAAGACCGGACATAGCGCATCTAACAGCGGTGATGAGATGGGCTCACGTTTGGGCCTTGTTGGAGTGGCGCGGGCGGCGGATGCTGACGGCAGGCCCCCCAGCCGTGTGAGGTGTCCGTGATGCGCCGCCGATCCATCGCCATCGTCCTCCTCCTTCTGACCGCCTTACTGGCGCCGCCGGGGGGCCGGTCGTCGGCGGTCGCGGCGGAAAGCAGGTCGGCGGCGGCCTCCGATGTGCGTGGGTTCGTCGACGCGCACAGCCACCTGTTCTCCTACGAGGCGTTCGGCGGCATGCTGCTGTGCGGGAAGCCGTTCGACCCCGGCGGCATCTCCCGCGCCCTGGCGGACTGCCCCGATCACTATCCCCATGGCGAGCTGGCCTGGTTCGAGAACTTCACCCGCACCGGCTCAGCGACCGGCACCCACGACCCGGTGGGCTGGCCCACGTTCCGCGACTGGCCGGCGCACGACTCGCTGACCCACCAGCAGGCGTACTACACGTGGGTGGAGCGGGCCTGGCGCGGCGGGCTCCGGATCATGGTCAACGACCTGGTGGCCAACCGCCAGCTGTGCGCGATCTACCCGCTGAAGAAGAACTCCTGCGACGAGATGACCACGATCAGGCTGGAGGCGCAGCGGGCCCGAGAGCTGCAGGACTACATCGACACCCAGTACGGCGGGCCCGGACGAGGCTGGTTCAGGATCGTGCTCGACCCGGCCGAGGCCAGGCGGACGGTCGAGGCGGGCAAACTCGCCGTCGTTCTGGGCATCGAGACCTCCGAGCCGTTCGGCTGCCGCCAGATCCTCGTCATCCCGCAGTGCACCCAGGGGCAGATCGACCGCGGGCTGGACGAGATGTACGCGCTCGGCGTACGGAGCATGTTCGTCTGCCACAAGTACGACAACGCCCTGTGCGGCGTGCGCTTCGACTCCGGCACCCAGGGCGCCATCGTCAACCTGGGCAACCTGCTCAGCACCGGCTCCTTCTGGCAGGCGCGTACCTGCACCGGGCCCGAGCACGACAATCCGATCGATCCCGGCGGAGTCCTGCCCGACCAGCTGGCCGCGCTGCTGCCACCGGGCGTCTCCCTGCCGATCTATCCCCCGGCGCCGCACTGCAACACCAGGGGGCTGACCGCCCTGGGCGAGTACATGGTCAAGGGGATGATCCGCCGGGGCATGCTGGTGGAGCTCGACCACATGAGCGCGAAGGCCGCCGGCAGTACGCTCGCCATCCTCGAGGCGGCCGGCTACCCGGGCGTGATCTCCTCCCACAGCTGGGCCGATCCGAGCTACTTCGACCGGATCTACGCCCTTGGCGGGATGATCACGCAGTACGGGCACGACGCGCGGGACTTCGTCGCCGAGTGGCGGCGTACCCAGCCGCTCAGGCAGGCGCACCAGATCCCCGGCTACGGCTACGGCCTGGACGTCAACGGCCTGGGCCGGCTGCCCGCGCCTCGTACCGGCAACGCCGCGAACCCGGTGACGTACCCCTTCACGTCCTTCGACGGAAGCGTGTCCCTGGACCGGCTGCGTACCGGCGATCGGGTCTGGGACGTCAACACGGACGGCGTCGCCAACTACGGCCTGGTGCCCGACTGGATCGAGGACATGCGGATCATCGCCGGACCGGACATCGTGCGGGACATGGCCGCGGGCGCCGAGTCCTACCTGCGCACCTGGACGGCCGCCGCGGCCCGCCGCATCCCCTAGCCCTGTTACCGGGTGCGGTCGTAGCGCATCACCACCACGCGGGAGTCGCAGGTGCGCGAGTCGGCGAGCCGCAGGTTGATCCGGTCCTCGCGGGGCACGAACAGCGGCTTGCCGCCGCCCAGCACGACGGGATGCACCGCGACGTGGTACTCGTCGATCAGGCCGTGGTCGGTCAGGGCGGCGGCCAGGCGGGAGCCGCCGGTCAGCAGCAGGTCCTTGCCGGGCTGCCGCTTGAGCTCGGCGACCTCCTCAGCGAGGTTCTCGCCGATGACCCTGGTGGCCCATTCGGTCTCCTTCAGCGTGGTCGAGAAGACGATCTTCGGGGTGTCCCGCCAGATGGGCGCGAACCTGAGGACGTGCGGGTGGTCCGACATCGACTCGGCGTTCGGCCAGAAGCTCGCCATCCCCTCCCACACGCCACGCCCGTACAGGAAGGTGTCGGATCTGTCGGTCAGCGCGTCGGAGTACGCCGACAGCTCCTCGCCCATCTCGGGCCAGTCGAACTCGCCCTTCGGCCCGTCGATGTGGCCGTCGATCGACGCGTGCACCCAGTAGATGATCTTGCGCATGTCCCGCTCCTTCACTCGGCGTTCTTCGCTTTCGTGGTGGAGTCGGAGCCGCGCCGCCGTTCTCTACATCCGGCCGGAAGTTTTTCCTGAATTCTGCGAGCCAGGGCTTCAGGCCAGGAGTTCGCGGGCCAGGGCCTCGCTCCACCACTGCTGGACCCGATCCGGCGCCCAGCCGCGTTCGATCGTGAGCGTGGTGTAGACGTCGATGGTGCACAGGGCCGCGTAGATGTCGACGGCCGACCGCACGTCCAGCCCGTCCCGCAGCACCCCGGCCGGCCAGGAGGAGAACACCTGGACCCGGGTCTCGTCGCCCCGCCGGCGGGCGTCGCGGTAGGCCGCGGCCAGTTCGGGCTCGGTGCGGCCGGCCTCGCGCACCAGCGTGATGACATCGCCCGCGCGCTCGAACAGCCGCCGGTCGTAGGCGGCCATCGCCGCCAGTTGCCGCCGGGGGTCCGTCGCCGCGGCTTCCAGCTCGGCGAGCTCCTGAGCGACGTCGGCCGACAGGTCGGCGGCGTCGGCGAGGGCCTGGGTCAGCCCCGCCTTGTTCCCGTACACCGCGTAGACCGTCGGTACGGAGACTCCCGCCTCGCGTGCCACGTCGCGGACGGTCGTCGCCGCCCACCCTTGGGAGACGAAGAGCCGGCGAGCGGCCCCGGCGATCTCGGCCCGCGTCTCCCGCGCCTGCGTCGCCCGGCGCAACGAGTCGTAGCGGCGCGGTCCCGGCTCTGCACTCATGATTCCCCCGACTTTCCGCTGTTCATAATGAATATATGACACGAATCGCGAAGGACAGCGTGGCGAGGCACCTCGTGGCAGAGGTCCCCAGGAGGGAGACGGTCCGTCACAGCAGGGCCCCTGCGGGGACACCCCTCCAGAGGGAGAGGTCCCCAGGAAGGAGACGGTCTGTCACGGCAGGGGTTCCTGCGGGGACACCCCCTCCGCGGGGAGAGGCGGCGAACGGTCGCGGACATCGCGCTAGTGGCCGCGTACGGCCTGGATCGCGGCGTCACGTGTGAGTGCGGCGCCGCGGTCGTAGGCCGTGGTGAAGGCCGCCTCGCCGAGCAGGGCGCGGGCGCGTTCGGTGGGTCGCAGCAGGTTGTCGAAGCCGCTCAGGTCCGTCGTCCCCCGTAGCGCGGTCGCCAGGCCGAGCAGGTGGGCGGCGCGCGTGGGCTCGGCGTCGGCCAGGGCGAGCGCGGCGCGCAGGTGTGCCGCGCCGGCCAGGGTCGGCATGTCCACCGCGTCGGCGGCCAGCTCGATCGCGGTGTCGAGCAGCGGCCGGGCGCCGTCGGCGTCGCCGTCGAGCAGGGCGGCCATGGCCCGGTAGCAGCCGGCCGACGCCCGAACCGGAGAGTGGAGAGCCATGGCCTCCACCGCATCGAGCTCGCGCCGGGCAGCCGCCCGATCGCCGCTTCTGAGCAGGACCTCGGCCCGCGCCAGCCGGATGTACTCGATGCCTTCCTGCTTGCGCAGCTGCTCGGCGAAGTCCCAGGCCGCGAGCATGTCGCTCTGTGCCTGGTCGAGCTCGCCCAGCCGCGCGCGGGTGATCGCGAGGCCGGCCAGGATGGCCGCCTGATCTTCGAGGATGCCGAGCTCGCCGGCCAGGCGGAGCGCCTCCAGCCGCGCGTCGATCGTGGCGCTCAGGTCGCCCTGGCGGGCGTGGTGCTCGGCCAGTACGCGTAACGCCGAGGACAGGGCCCAGCGTTCGCCGAGGGCCTCCAGTTCTCGGCGGGCCTCGTCCAGGAGGGTAAAGGCGTGAGCGACCTCGCCCTCGTACTCCGCCACGATCGACTGCGTCATCAGCGTCGTCGCGCGCTCCCAGCCGGTGAGGCGCGGCAGCAGCCGATCGGCCGAACGCGCGGCGCCTGCGGGATCGCCCAGCCAGATCGGCGCGAAGAGCAGCAGAACCCACCCGGACACCCCATCGCCCAGCCGGTCGCGCAGCTCCAGGCCGGTGTTCATCGCCTGCCGGGCCGCCTCGACCGCACCGAGCCCGTGGTGGGCGAACGCCTCCAGCACCAGCCGCACCGGGCGCTGGGCCTCGGGCAGCTCGCCGGGCAGGTCGAGGACGCCGCGCGCCCAGTGCATGCCCTCGAGGGACCTGCCCTCCAGGTACCAGAACCACCAGACTGCCGCGAGGAGCCGTACGCCCAGCTCCGCGTCCCCGACCTCGGCCGCGAGCCTCATCGCGGCCAGGAGATTGTCGTCCTCGGCCCGCAGCCGCGCCAGCCAGTGGAGCTGGTCCGCCTTGCGCAGCTCGGGGTCGGCGGTCTCGGCGAACCGGAGGAAGTAGCGGGCGTGCCGGTCACGGACGGCCCGGTCCTGCCCGGCCTCGGTCAGCCGCGCCATCCCGTACGACCGGACGGTCTCCTGCATGCGGTAGCGCTCACCGGACGGCTCGACCAGGGACTTGTCCACCAGGGCAGTGAGGACGGCCAGCACGTCGGCGGCATGCGGTCCGCTGGCCCCTTGGGGGGTGTCGGCGGCATGTCCGCCAACCGTTTCGAGCGCGTCGAGGGTGGCGCCGCCGGGGAAGGCGGCCAGGAGCATCGCGAGTTCGCGTTCGCGGCCGGACAGCAGGTCCCAGCTCCAGTCCACGACCGCCTGCAAGGTCTGATGCCGGGGCAGCGCCGTACGGCTGCCGCTGCTGAGCAGGCGGAACCGGTCGTCGAGCTTGGCGGCGATCTGCTCGACGCTCAACGCGCGCATCCGCGCGGCGGCCAGCTCGATGGCCAGTGGCATCCCGTCGAGCCGTCCGCAGATCTCGACGACCGTACTGGTGTTGTTCTCGTTCAGTACGAAGCCGGGGCGGACCAAGGCCGCGCGTTCGACGAAGAGCCGCACGGCCGGATAGGACTGCGGATCGCGCACCGCGGCCGCCGGCCACTCCAGGGGCGGGATGGGATAGAGACTCTCCCCCGCGATGGCCATCGACTCCCGGCTCGTCGCCAGGACGCGCAGGTCGGGACAGGCACCGAGCAGCCGGTCGGCCAAGTGCGCGACGGCCCACACGACGTGCTCGCAGTTGTCCAGGACGAGCAGCACCCGCCGGCCGTCCAACTCCTCGGACAGCCGGTCCAGCGCCTCTGCCAGCCGGTCCATGACGTCACGAGCCGGGGCGTCGCGGTCCGGGGCGTCAGGGTCCAGGGCGTCGCGGTCCGGGGTGTCACGTACCAGGGCGTCACGGTCCGGGGCGTCGCGAGCCGCGATGCCGCGAGCCGGGGTGCCGTCGGCGGGCGCGGGCTCGAACCAGCCGGAGTCTCTGGCGCCGATCGCCGTGAGCACGGCGTGGGCGACGTCGAGCGGCTCCGTCACCGCCGCCAGCTCGACCAGCCAGACGCCGTCGGGGGCGAGCTCGGCGGAACGCTGGGCGACCTCGATGGCCAGCCGGGTCTTGCCCGCGCCGCCCGGCCCGACGACGGTGACCAGGCGGGCGGCTTCCAGCGCCTTGGCCAGCTGCGCCAGCTCCTCCTCCCGGCCGACGAAGCTGGTCACCTGAGCGCGCAGATTGGTCCGCCGGGTCCGGCGCCGGGGCTGGTGCCGAGGGTCGTGCCGGAGAAGGCTCAGGTGGACCTCGGCCAGCTCCGCCGACGGGTCGACACCCAGCTCGTCGGCCAGCGTGCGCCGGGTCCGCTCGTAGGCGTCCAGCGCGTCCGCCTGCCGGCCGGCCGCGTAGAGCGCGCGCATCAGCAGGCCCTGCAGGCGCTCGCGCAAGGGATGGGCGGCGGCCAGTGGGCGCAGCTCGGCGAGGACGTCGGCGCCTTCGGCGAGTTCGAGCTCCAGGCGTTGTTCGGCGGCCGACAGGCGCAGCTCGGCCAGGCGTACTCCCTCGTGAGCGGCGAACGGCAGGTCGGCGAACTCCGCGAACGCGGGCCCGCGCCACAGGCGTTCGGCCGCGCGCAGCGCCGCGAGGTCGCCGACGCTCACCAGCTTCTCGAAGCGCGTGACGTCGACCTCGGCGGGCTCGATCGCCAGCCGGTAGCCGGGCGGCTGCGACTCGATCGTCGCGGCGCCGACCAACCGGCGAGTGCGGGAGACCAGGGCCTGCAGAGCGTTGGCGCTGCCCGCCGGCGGCTCATCGCCCCAGATGGCCGCGATGAGAACCTCCACCGGCACGACCCGGCCCGCCTCCAGCGCGAGCCTGGCCAGCAGCGCGCGCAACTTCGTGCCCGGGATCTCGATCGGCCGGCCGTCGTCGGCCCGCGTCTCGAACGGACCCAGCAGCATCACACGCACGCCCCAAGCTTCCCACCCGCCGGCTTACGCCGGTGCCGGTCGTCGCGCCGCGTTGGCTTCCACCAGTCCTTCGCCGGTGCTAGCTTTCGCCCGTGATCCTGAATATGGTCTTCCTGCTCGGGGCGCTGGCCTTGATCGTGGCCAACGGGATCTTCGTCGCGGCGGAGTTCTCCCTGGTGACGGTCGAGCGCGTACGGGTCCATCAGCTGGCGGAGTCCGGAGACCGGGGCGCGCAGGGGATCGAGGCCGCGGTGCGGCGGCTGTCGTTCCACCTGTCCGGGGCGCAGCTGGGCATCACCGTCACGTCGCTGCTGCTCGGCGTCGTGTCCGAGCCCGCCATCGCCGGCCTGCTGGAGCCGCTTCTGGGTAGCGTCCCCGCCGCTCCCGGCGTCGCCGTCGCCCTGGCGATCGTCATCTCCACGGTGGCGCAGATGGTCCTGGGCGAGCTGGTGCCCAAGAACGCCGCCCTGTCGAGGCCGATGGCCGTGGCCAGGGTGGCGACGCCGCCGCAGCGGGTGTTCTCCGCCGCGTTCGGGCCGCTGATCAAGCTGTGCAACGCGGTGGCCAACGGCATCGTCCGGTGGCTGGGGGCCGAGCCGCAGGAGGAGCTCGCCTCGGCCCGCTCCCCCGAGGAGCTGAGCCTGCTCGTACGCCTGTCGGCGGAGGCGGGGGCGCTCCAGCCGAGCACCGCCGCCATGCTCCAGCGGGCCCTGCGCTTCGGCGGCAAGAACGCGGCGGAGGCGATGACCCCTCGTACGGACTGCGTGACCATAGCCGGATCCACCAGCGTCGCCGAGTTCCTCAGGCTGGCCCGCCGCACCCGGCATCTGCGCATCCCCGTATGCGGCACGGAACTGGACGACATCCTGGGCGTGGCGAGCGTGCCGCGCGCGTGCGCCGTGCCGGAGCAGGAGCGGGAGCGGACGCCGGTGTCCGCGATCGTCCGGCCGGCGGTCCAGGTGCCCGAGTCGGTGAGCCTGGAGGTGGTCCAGGAACGGCTCAGCTCGACGGGCGTCGAGATGGCCGTGGTGATCGACGAGTACGGCGGCTTCGCGGGCGTCGTCACCGCGGAGGACCTGGTGGAGGAGCTGATCGGCGACATCGCCGACGAGTACGACCTGCCGGAGGAGGAGTCGGCGGAGCCCAAGGCCGCGCTGCTCGCGCCGGGCGCCTCGGTGAGCGTGCCGGCCGTGCTGACGGCGGACGAGGTCGAGGAACGTACCGGCTTCCGCATGCCTGAAGGGCCCTACGAGACGCTCGCGGGGCTGGTGCTGGCCCGGCTCGGCCGCATCCCCGATCCAGGCGACGAGGTGGAGGTGGGCGGGTGGAGGCTCCGGGTGGAGGCCATGCGTAGCCGGCGCGTCGAGCAGGTCACTCTCACCGCGCCGAGGCGGGAGCATCCGTGACCATCGGCGACGGCTTGGCCCTGGTGCTGCTTCTGGCGGTCAACGGGTTCTTCGTGGGCGCCGAGTTCGCCCTCATCTCGGCGCGCCATACCCAGGTCGAGCCGCAGGCGCGGGCGGGTTCGCGCCGGGCGCAGGCGGTGCTCGCCGCCATGAACACGGTGCCCAAGATGCTCGCCGCGGCCCAGCTGGGCGTGACGCTGGCCTCGCTGATGCTCGGCGCGTTCGGCGAACCCGTGGTTTCGCGGGCGGTGGAGCCGCTGTTCGCGGCCGTGGGACTGCCCGAGGAGATGGTGCATCCGGTCGCCTTCACGCTGGCGCTGCTCCTGGTGGTGTCCGCGCACGTGATCATCGGCGAGATGGTGCCGAAGAACCTGGCGCTGTCCGGCCCGGACACGGCGGCGCTGTGGCTGGTGCCCCCGTTGTTCGTTCTGGCCCGGGCGATCGGCCCGGTGCTCACGTTGATCCAGGCCATGGCGGGCGCGGCGCTGCGGTTGCTGCGGATCCCGCCGGCCGACGAGATCCACACCGTCTACACCTCGGCGGAGCTGCCGGTGCTGATCGAGGAGTCCCGCCGGCACAAACTGCTGCGGCAGGACGAGCGGGACCGGATGATCGCCACGCTCGCGCTGCACGCCCGGCCGGTCCGGACGGTCATGGTGCCCATCGGCGAGGTGGTGAGCGTCCCCGCGACGATCGACAGCCTCGGACTGCAGGAATACTCGGGCCGCCACGGGCACTCCCGCTTCCCCGTGCACGGTGACAGTCCCGCCGAGCTGCGGGGCTACCTGCACGTCCTGGACGCGCTCAACGGGCACGGAACCCGTCAGCCGCTGCCGATCCGCGCCCTGCCGCTGATCGCCGGCACGGCGACGCTCGCGGACGTCCTGGCGACCATGCGTCAGCGCCGCGCCCAGCTCGCCGCCGTGACCGGCGACAAGGGGCAGGTGCTCGGCGTGGTCACCCTGGACGACGTGCTCAGCGGGATAGTTCGCCAGCCTTCCAGAGGCCCTTCATGACGGTATTCAGGGCATCTTGTACTCCGCGGCCTTGCCGCAGTAGCTGACCCCGATCGGCGAACTGCTGAACCGGCACACCTGTACGACCACGCGATCGATGGCGGCGACCCCCGCCGGATCCGACAGCGAGAAGGAGAGCGGGACCTGGGCGTCGTCCGCCTTGTAGGTCTCCGAGTCGACGAGGGTGGTGCCGTTGTAGGCGTTGAAGACGGCGCTGGAGTACATGCCGTCCCGAGAGCAGGGCGAGAGGGCGGCGTCATCGGACAGGTACCCGTCGACCTTGACGGTCGGCCGGATCACCGGCCCCGCCGTCCAGTCCAGCGTCCCTTCGGTGATCCCGCGAAAGCATGAGTCGCCGGAGTCGGCGTGGAACCTCACCGCCGCCTGGGCCGACGCCACGGACTGGACCGTCAGCAGAGCGGCGGCGACCAGGGCGCCCAGCGCCAGGTGAACAGGTAAACGCATGCGATTTGACCCTTCCCTGTCATGGTGATCCGAGCCCTCATCGTGAACGACGGATCCGGGCTGCGCCACCCCTGACGGTGGAACCCCAGCTCGCCGAGCTCAAAGCGCACCCCTTGCCGTTGGATGACCCGTCCGGCCCCCGACTTCCACTCGGCGGAGTCAGCCGGCCGTCCCGAGCTTATTCATGACGTCGTCCTTCATGACGACGCCCGCCTGCATCACGATCTCGATGTGCGCGGGATCGGCCAGCGCGTGGATGTCGCGCAGCGGATCGGCGTCGGTGACCACGAGGTCGGCGAGCTTGCCCGTCTCCAGCGTGCCCACCTCGTCGGAGATGCCGAGCGCCTCGGCCCCGGTCCGGGTGCCGGCGACGAGGGCGTCCATCGGGGACATGCCGAGCTCGACGAGATGGCCGAGCTCGCGCAGGTTCTGGCCGTGCGGGCACACCCCCGCATCCGTGCCCAAGGCGATCTTGGCCTTGCGCGCGATCGCGTGACCGATGTTCTTCTTGGTGATCTCGGACCACTTCACCTTCTTGGCGTAGTGGTAGGGCTGCATCTTCTCCTTGTCGATCGCGAACACGGTCGACAGGGTCGGGACGAGGAAGGCGCCGCGCTCCTCCAGGAGATCGAGTCCTTCGTCGTCGATGCCGTACCCGTGCTCGACGCTGGTCACCCCGCCCCGCAGGGCGGTCAGGATCCCCACGCGCCCCTGCGCGTGGGCGGCGATCGGCTTGCCGCCGTGCCGGTCGAGCTCGTCGACGATCGCCCGTACCTCGTCCAGGCGCAGGCCCTCGTCGTCGGGATGGTCGTGCCTGCTGCCCATGCCACCGCTGGTGCAGATCTTGACGAGGTCGGCCCCCTGGCGGAGTACCCGGCGCGTCGCCCGGCGGGCCTCCTCCACGGTGTCGGCCAGCTCGATCAGCTCGGGGACGGTGTAGGCGACCTCTCCGCCGGGCACATGGAAGTCCCCGTGGCCCGCGGTGTGACTGATCGGGCTCACCGCCAGCTTCAGCCGGGGTCCGGCGATCAGCCCGCGCTCGATCGCCTCGCGGAAGCCCATGGACAGCCCGCCGAGATCGCGCGCGCTGGTGATGCCCGCCTCGAGCGTCTCCCGGATCCGCGCGGCGGACTCCAGGTGGATCAGGGCCGGGTCGTTCTGGAGGCGGTGATACGGCCCGTTCGCCAGGGCGAACCCCAGATGCACATGACAGTCGACGAATCCGGGCAGAAGCGTCCGGCCCCGCAGATCGCGTACGTCCGCGTCGCGGCCGTCCGGGGCCTCGGCCGCCCTGCCGACGAACCCGATGACGCCGTCCGAGGTCACCTCCAGCACGCCGTCCTCGATGGGCGGGCCTCCGGTGCCGTCGATGATCCTGACGTTGGTGAGCCGAAGTTTTCGCTGCAGCCTCAAGAGGCGTCCTTCCGTGGCCTGGGCCGGATGTCGAAGCCTGGTGCGCCCGGCACCGAGTCGAGCAGGGTGCGCGTGTACTCGTGCCGCGGGCGCTGATAAAGATCCGCCGCCGGGGCCTGTTCGACGATGTCGCCGTGGTAGAGCACCACGACCTCGTCGCTCACGTGCCGGATGACGGCGAGGTTGTGCGAGATGAACACCATGGTCAGATCGAGTTCGCGGCGCAGGCTCGCGAGGAGGTTGAGGATCTCCGCCTGGACCGAGACGTCGAGCGCGGAGGTGATCTCGTCGGCGATCACCACCTCGGGCCGGATCATCAGGCCGCGGGCGATGGCGACCCGTTGCCGCTGTCCTCCGGAGCACTCGTGGGGATAGCGGTCGATGGTGTCGGCCGGCATCCTGACGGTCTCGAGCCAGTGGACGATCTCGTCCCGGTGCGTCTTCACCTTCGCCCGGCGCGGGTCCACGGCCTCGGCGAGTGCCTCGCCGATCGTGCGGCGGGGATCAAGTGAGGAGTAGGGGTCCTGCGGGATCATCTGGACCTTCCGCCGCATCGCCCGGCGGTCCGCGCCGCGTGCGGAGGACACGTGCACGCCGCCGACCTTGACGCTGCCCGCCGACGGCCGGACGAGCCCGACCAGCGCCTTGGCCAGCGTCGACTTGCCCGATCCTGACTCTCCGACGATGCCGACCGTACGGCCCCTGGGGACGTCCATCGTGATGCCGTGCAGGATGCGCGTCGCGTTGCCGCCCCAGCCGTAGCCCACCTCGAGGTCGCGCACCTCGACGGCGATCGCCTCATCCATGCGAGTGCTCCTTCGCGTGCTCCGGGTCGCTGGGCCGGCCGCCCACGGGGCCGTCGATGTCGGGTGCGGCTTCCAGGAGTTTCTTCGTGTACGGGTGGCGGACGGTCTCCACGGCGAGGTCCACCGCGGCGATCTCCTCCACGATCTCCCCGTGGTACATCACGAGGACGCGGTCGCACAGCGCGCGTACCACCCCGATGTCGTGCGAGATGAACACGATCGAGGCGCCGAACTCGCTGTTGACCCGCTTGAGCTCGCGCAGGATCTCGGCCTGGACGGTCACGTCCAGGGCCGTCGTCGGCTCGTCGGCGATGATCAGGCGCGGCTCGACGGCCAGCGCGGTCGCGATCATCGCGCGCTGCCGCATGCCGCCGGAGAGCTCGTGCGGGTGCTGCTTCATGCGGTGTTCCGGCCTGGTCATCTGGACCACCTTGAGCGCGTCGAGCACGCGCTGCCTGGCCGCCTGCGCGCCGAGGCCCTTGTGGGTACGCAGCACCTCGGTGAGCTGACCGCCCATGCGGAGCGCGGGATTGAACGTCGAGCCCGGATCCTGGTAGATCAGGCTGACCGCCTCCGCCATGAGCGCCGGCGCGACGGGCCGGCGCAGGTCCAGATCGCCGATGGCCATGCGGCCGGCCGTCGAGGTCAGGCCGTCCGGCAGCAGCTGTGCGAGCGACATCGCGGTGAGGGTCTTGCCCGAGCCGCTCTCGCCCACGATGCCGACGATCTCTCCCCGCCTGATGCCGAAGGAGATGCCCTTGACCAGCGGTTGGTCGCCCGAGTGGATCCACAGGTCGCGGACGTCGGCGAGGTGGTCGCTCTCCGGCACCGCCTCGTCCTGGCGGGCGGGAGGTGCTGTGCTCCGGCTCGCTGCCGTGCGCCCCCGAGGGTTCGCCGCCGCCGCGAGCCCGTCGCCGATCAGGACCGCGCCCAGCCCGGTCAGGATGACCAGGGCCGCCGAGCCCGCCATCTGGAAGGGCCGGCCCGCCAGGAGCGACGGCAGGGCCTCGTTCAGCAGCTTGCCCCAGTCGTAGGAGGGCGACTGGACGCCGAGGCCCACGAACGACAGCGCGGAGATCGCCGTGAGCGTGGCCGCGAACGTCGAGGCCGACAGCACGAGCAGCGGCTCGGCCATGTTGGGCAGCATGTGACGGATCGCGATCCGGCCGTGGCTCACGCCCAGGAGGCGGGCGGTCGAGACGTACTCCTGCTGGGAGACCTTCGCGGCGAGGTTCGCGGTCAGGCGCGCGAAGTAGGGGATGCCGGACAGGCCGATGGCGATCACCGCGGAGGAGCCGCCCGCGCCGAGCACGGCCGCCACGACGAGCGCGAGCAGGAGCCCGGGGAAGGCCACCATCGCGTCGATCACCCGCAGGCAGATCTCCCTGACCCGGGGCGGTACGAGCCAGACGCCCGTACCCAGGACGACACCGAGGACGACCGCTATGGCCGTCGCGCCGACCGTCATCAGCAGGGTGAGGCGGGTGGCGACCAGGCTGCGCAGCAGGACGTCGTGGCCGGCCGCGTCGGTGCCGAGCGGGTGATCCGACGAGGGCGCGGCGAACCGCGGGCCCAGCGCGTTCGCCTGGCCGGCGAAAAGGATCGGGGCCAGTACGGCGATCAGCACGACGCAGCCCAGCACGCCCAGGCCGAGCACGAGCCCGGGGTTCCAGCGGCGCGAACGGCTACGCGGAGACATGTGACCCCCCGAGGGTCCGTGGGTCGATCAGTCCGAGCAGGACGTCTACGAGGAGGTTGATGATCGCGGTGATCATGCCGATGACGAGGACCATGCCTTGGATGACCGGATAGTCGCGGTCGAGGATGGCCTTGATGATGCCGCTGCCGAGGCCCGGCAGCGCGAACACCGATTCGATGATGATCGCGCCGCCGACCATGCCGGTCAGGATCAGCCCGCTCAGGGTGAGCGTGGTGGTGAGCAGGTTCGGCAGCGCCCAGCGGACGTGACGCCGCAGGGCCGGCAGCCGCCAGCCACGGGCCGTCCGCATGTAGTCGGTCTCCAGCACGACCGCCATCTCGCGACGGACGACACGGGAGATGGTGCAGATCGGGCCGATCGCGATGGCCACCACCGGGAGCACGAACGACGCGGCCCCGAAGCGGGGCGTGTAGGCCGGAGGGAACAGCGGCACCAGCCCGATGCCGAGCGCGAACGTCACGACCAGGAACGAGGCCATGATGTAGCCGGGAATCGAATCCAGGAAACCGGTGACCATACCGAAGGCCACGTCCAGCCACTTGCGCCGGCCGCCGCGCGTGAGCACCCCGATGACCATGCCCAGCGGGACCGAGATCACCAGGACCAGGACGATGCCGGTCACCGCGATGGTCGCGGTGAAGGGCAGGCGGTTCACGATGAGTGACGACACCGGCTGCCGGTACATGAAGGACGTACCGAGGTCCCCGGTGAAGACACCGCCCACGTGGTCGAGGAATCGCTCCCAGATCGGGCGATCGAGTCCCAGCTCTCCCCTGATGCGCTGGATGTCGGCGAGGTCGGCGTTGGCGCCGGCGATGCCGACCGCCGGATCACCGGGGATGAGCTGGACGATCAGGAACGACACGACCAGCAGCGCGACGAAGATCACCACCAGGCTGGCGAGCCGCCGCACGGCGAATCGGAGCCAGGCGGAGGAGATCCGCGCCGGACGCTGCCGCGCTCCGGTCAGGGGGTCCGGTGGGGGGACCCCCAGAGCACGCGTGGAATCGAGAGAAGCCATGACTGACGCGCCTTCCGGCTATTGGAGCTACTTGACGATGCGGAGCGTGGCGGGGTCGAGGTAGTCGTCGAAGGTCCGGATGTCGAACCCGGCGGCGGCGACCGTGGTGGCGGGCAGGGTCGCCAGCGGAATCGCGTCCACCCGCTCCAGGAACGACTTCTGCGCGGACTGGAGGGCCGAGCACTGCGCGTTGCGGTCGATCTCACTCATCGCCTTGGTGACGAAGCCGTACCCCTCCTTGTTGAGCTCGCCCGTCTTGTTGCGGCCGCCGTCCTCGGTGGCCGGGCCCATCACCCGCAGCAGGGAGGAGGTGAGGACGCCCAGCTGGTTGTTGTCGCCCTGGACGTTGATGTCCCAGTCCTTGCCGCCGGCCGTGGTCAGCGTGGCCCAGTTGGCGTTGTCGAGCGAGTCGACGGTCACGGTGGCGCCGGCGTTGCGCAGCGCCTCGGCGATGTAGTCGTTGCCGCCCTGCAGCAGGGTGGTGCCGACGATGCGGAAGCGGAGCCCGGTCAGCTTCTTGGTGGCGGCGGCGAGATCCTGGGCGACCAGCAGCGACTTGTCGGTGTTGACACAGGCCAGCTTGGCCGACCCGACCGACAGGGTCGTGCTGCCGCGCTTGCCGCTGATGATGTCGCTGAAGGCCTTCGCGTCGATGGCCTGGGCCACCGCGGTGCGCAGCTCCGGCTTGTCCGCGAACACCGTCCCGGGACGCTCGTTGAACAGCAGGTACGTCGTGGTGTTCGAGGCGACCGACGAGGTGAACCCCTTGTTGCCGTCGAAGCGGGCCACGTTCTCGTCGCTGATCGTCCCGACGTCCAGGCTGCCGGCCAGCAGCTGGGTGGCGATCGTCGCGTAGTCGGTGATCGGCGTGAGGGTCACCTGCTTGGCGGCCACGCCCGTCAGCGGCTTGGCGAACTTCGGCCAGGCCGCATAACCCTCGCGCAGCGACAGCTGGTAGGACACCGCGGGCTGCGAGGCGGTCAGGGAGTAGGGGCCGGAGAACGCCCCGGCGACCTTGCCCGCCGCGAGTCCCTTGGTGTCCTTCAGGCCCGCCGGGCACACGATCCCGGCCTGCGGCAGGGTCAGCCCGGTGAGGAAGTCGGACCACGGAGCCGACAACTCGGCTTTCACCGTGCCCGCCTTGTCATCGGGCGTGAACGTCGCGGTGGCCCCGCCCAGGGCCAGCGTACGGCCCGAGGAACCCGTCTCCTTGGCCGCGAACCGCGTCAGTGAGGCCGCCACCACGGTCGGCGTGATCGGCGTACCGTCCGAGCAGTTCAGTCCGTTGCGGATGGTGAGCGTGTAGTGCGCGGCGTCCTCGGCGGTCCACGAGGACGCGACCCCACCCGCGAGGGTGTTGCCCGCGTCCTTGCGCACCACCGTGTCGAACAGCAGTCGCGCCACGGTGAAGTCGTCGCCGCCCTTGGCGAGCGCCGGGTCGAAGGTCGCCGGATCGGTGTTCAGCGACATATTGATGGTGTCGGTGGTTCCCCCACCGGCACCACAGCCGACCGCGCCCAGCGCGACCGCGGCCGTCACCGACAGCGCAAGAATCGATTTGCGATACACCAATCCTCCAGGTCCAACCGCGAAAGGAATGGCGTGAGCTTAGGTTCTGCGTGCTACCTGGCGGGTTTTCCCGACCCACTTTGCACGGAATTGCGGGATAAGGCGGGTCGGGTGCACGATCCTTCCGGAAAGGCTGCCTACCGCAGGTTTCCCGCATGTTACCGGCACACGACGCTTAATTGATCTTGTGGTGACATCTGCGCAGGTGCCCGATTGCGGGGAGGACCTGGCCTTTCCTGCATGATGGACGGATGGTGGACGGGCTGGACTTTCAGATCATCAACGCGCTCCAGATCCACCCTCGGGTCACTTGGGCGCAACTAGGGAGGATTCTTAGGGTTGATCCTTCGACGATTTCTCGTCGCTGGTCGGCACTCACCCACGAGCGGCAGGTGTGGACGAGTTGCTTCGAGGCCGACGGGCAGCGGTCCCATGGGCGAGAGATCTCGGCTCTGGTCGAGATCCGGTGCGCTCCCGGCCGACGCGTCGACGTGATCGCCGAACTCGGCCGGCAGGGACCCATTTTCAGCGTGCACTGCACCTCTGGTCCCCGCGATCTCTACATCATGGTCTCGACGCACACTCTGCTGTCCATGGACCGCTACATCGACGAGCACATCGCGGTGATCCCCGGCATCGTCGGCACCCAGACGCACTATCTGCGGCGCATCTTTCTCGAAGGATCGGGCTGGCGGCTCAACGCGCTGTCCGACCAGCAGGTCGAGGCGTTGCGCCTGCTCCGGCCGTCCGAACCCCCCGAACACCGCAAACCCACCCACCGCGAGGTGATCACCGCGCTCAGCACGGACGTGCGCCGGACGGCCGCCGACATGCAGCGAGAGCTGGGCCGCTCGATCTCGGTGATCTCCCGGGACATCGACGCGCTGCTCGCGGCGGACTGGGTCAGATGGCGCGTCGACTTCGCGCACACCCTCATGGGCTGGTCGGCCGCGGCGGTGCTGTGGCTCGACGTCCAGCACTCCGAGATGGAACGCCTCGTCTCCATGCTCCGGTCGCTGGAGAATGTACGGATGTGCGCGTCGGTGACCGGCGCCACCAATCTGGCGGTCTTCCTCTGGTTGCGCGATCTCCAGGAGCTGGACGAGATCGAGGGCAAGCTGGCCTCGCTGTTCCCGAAGGCGCCGATCAAGGACCGATGGATCGTGCCAAGGATCGCCAAGCGCACCGGCTACATCCTCGACCTCGACAGCCGGCGCCTGCGTTACGTGCCGGTCGGCGGTCAGCCGGTATTCGAGGACTAGCTCGACGCGACTTCGTGCGGACCATGCTCGGAAATTTGGTGTTTCGTGCAGAATCGCGCGCGATCGACCCCGCTCCGCGGTGCCTTCCCTAGCCTGAGCGAGGCGGCCGCCCGGCCGTCGATCATCGTGGTGAGAAGGAGTCTTGTGGACTTCGAGCAGCTCAGGGCGCTTCGGCGAGAAGTGCACCGCAATCCGGAACCCGCGTTCGTGGAGATCGGGACAGCGGCCCGGATCAAACAGGCCATCGACGGCCTGCCGGTGCGGGTCCTGACCGGGAAGGACGCCCACGACCTCTCCCCCGTCGTGAACTACCCGTCACCGCAAACGCTCGACGAGTGGGAGGCTCGCGCGGTCGCGTCCGGCGTTCCCGCCGAAAGTGCCAGGTACTTCCGGGAGAACGGCACCGCGATGGTCGTCGATCTGGCCGGCGACCGGCCGGGCCCGCGATGGGGCCTGCGGATCGACATCGACGCGCTGCCGATGCGCGAATCAGACGATCCCGCTCACTTCCCGGTCGCGAACGGCTTCGCCGCGACGAACGGCGCGATGCACGCGTGCGGCCATGACGCGAACGTCGCCATGGGCGTGGGCCTGCTGCACCGTCTCGCCGACCGCGACTTCGCGGGCTCGCTGCGGATCCTGTTCCAGCCCGCGGAAGAGGGCGTACGGGGCGCGCAGACGATGATCGACGCCGGGGTCGCGGACCCGATCGACACCATGCTCGCCGTGCACATGGCGGGCGACTTGGCCGTCGGCTCGGTCGTGGGCAGTTTCACCGGCGGCATGGCCACCCGCAAGCTGAAGGTCGACTTCACCGGCAAGGCCTCCCACGCCGCCGGTTCGCCGGAGACGGGTCGCAACGCGCTGCTCGCCGCCGCCATGGCCGCGCTGGGGATCATGGCGATCCCGCGCTTCAGCTCCGCGGACACCCGGCTCAACGTCGGCACGCTCGTCGCCGGTGACGGAGTGAACATCGTGCCGTCCGCGGCGGTGCTGACCTGCGAGGCGCGCGCCACGGATGACGAGGTCGTCGATGAGTTGGTGGACCGGATCCGGGCCATCGTGGAGGGAGCCGCCCGCACACAGGGCGTCGAGGTGGCGCTCGCCGTGATGGGCCAGTCCTCGACCGTGTCCCCTGACGACGAGGTGATCGACCGCATCGTCGAGGTGGCCGGCGCGCTGCCCGAGGTGGCGGAGGTCATCAGGACGCAGGCGTTCGCCGGGAGCGACGACGCCAACCTGCTCATCCGGCACGTGCAGCGGCGCAACGGTAAGGGCGCGTACCTGATGATCGGCGGCGCCAGCCCCGGGCCGCACCACAGCGCGAACTTCGACGTGGTGGAGGAGGCGATCCCGATCGGCATCGACATCCTCGCCTCGCTGATCCGCCAGAATTGAGCGTCGCCTCCCTGACGTACGGGTTGTGCCGTCTGGCCCGCGGGCCCGGCGGCACCTGACTGAGTGCCTCGCGCGGCGTGTAACAGTTGCGCCAACCCCCGGGAATCAGTCAAGATCAGTTCATCTGCGCACGGTTCTGGGCAGAAAGCGCCAACCAGACATCCGTCTTAAGCGGCAATTTTTTATCTGGAAGGTTAGGAGATCCCGCTTTAAGGCGTGACAGCGCGACGAGACGCCAGGACACTCAGCTTAGAGCCATATATGCGATAAAAGAGGAGACGATGTCGTGGCGGATGAATCCTTCGACAACGATCCCGCACTCCCCTCCAAGATCGACGCCAGCAAGCCGCATCAGGCCCGGGTGTGGAACTATTGGCTGGGCGGAAAGGACAACTACCCGGTAGATCGCGAACACGCCGAGCAACTCCGGCAGATCTATCCGGGAATGGAGGATATCGCCCGCCACGCCCGCGCGTTCCTGGGCCGCGCCGTCCGCTATCTGGCGGAGGACGCCGGCATCCGGCAATTCCTGGACATCGGCACCGGACTGCCGACGGTCGACAACACCCATGAGGTCGCTCAGCGGGTGGACCCGTCCTGCCGCGTCGTCTATGTCGACAACGATCCCCTGGTGCTGGTACACGCCCAGGCTCTCCTGGCCAGCGACCCTCGGGGGGCCTGCGACTACATCGAGGCCGATGTACGCGAGCCGGCCGCCATCCTGGAGTTCGCGGCCAAGACGCTGGACTTCAGCCGGCCGACCGCCCTCATGCTCCTCGGCGTGATGGGCACGATCTTCGACGACGACCAGGCGCACGCGCTGACGCGGCAACTGCTGGACGCTCTGCCGTCGGGCAGCTACCTGGTGTTCGAAGACGGTACGAACACCATCAAGCCCGACGCGGCCGCGGAGGCCGGACGGCTCCACGACGAGGAGCAGTCGTACTCCTACCGCCTGCGCACCCCGGACGAGATCGCCCGGTTCTTCGACGGCCTGGAACTGGTGGATCCGGGCGTCGTCTCCGTCTCCCGGTGGCGGGTGGAGTCCTCGGTGTTCGGCGTGCCCGACGAGGTGGACGCCTTCTGCGCCGTGGCCCGCAAACCGTAGCCCTACGGGGTGCCGTCGATCTCCTCGTCGATCTCGTCGATGATCTTGTTGATGATCGCCGGAGTCGCGGCCGACGGCTGCGCGTGGATGCCCAGCTCGTCCATCAGGTGCTGGTACGGGTGCACGTCGGAGGCCCTGGTGAGATACTGCGCGCTGGCGATCTGCTCGAGGTAGACCACGTCGTCGAGCTCGGCCTGGGCGAAGCGCAGCATGGTGATGGGGCCGACCCCGCCGATGTGGCCGCAGTAGCTGAACGGAAGCACCTGGATGGTGACGTGCGGCAGCTTCGCCATCTCCTTGAGGTGCTCGAGTTGCCCGCGCATCGTGGGGCCGTCGCCGACCCGGCGGCGCAGGGCCGCCTCGTCCAGCACCACCCAGAGCTTGGGCGCCATGGGCCGCGTGAGGATCCGCCGGCGGCGCATCCGGAGCGCGAGCCGGCGCTCGATCGCCTCGGGCGGGCAGCCATGGTGTCCGCAGGTGATCACCGCGCGGGCGTAGTCCTCGGTCTGGAGCAGGCCAGGGATGTATTGGACCTCGTACGTACGGATCATCGCCGCGTCCTGCTCCAGCCCGAGGTAGTCCTCGAACCAGTCGGGCACCACCTCGCGGTATTCGTGCCACCAGCCGGGCGCGTTGGCCTGCTTGGTCAGCGAGAGCACGGCCTCGCGCTCGGCCTCCTCGACCACGCCGTAGAGGGTGAGCAGGTCGGCCACGTCGCGCAGCTTGAAACTGGTCCGCCCGCATTCCAGGCGGCTGATTTTGGAATGCGAACCCCGGATGGCGTATCCCGCGGCTTCACGCGTGATCTCCCGCGACTCACGCAGCCGGCGTAGTTGCCTCCCCACCAATATCCGCAGCGCTGTCGGCCCGGACTGACGAGTCTCCCAACCTGGAATTTCGGTCAGGTCGTCAATATTCCGAGCATTCGGCATATACGCTCCTAGGTCGGAAACTGTGGCAGTCTGACGCGCAGACAATCCTGCCACGCTAGCCAGCTCCGCCGCCACGAGCCAGGTTAATAGCGGAAATACCAGGTCACGGGATGGGCACAGCGCTTGACCGCCGCTTGACCACCGTCTGACTGCTTCCGATCTGGCTCCGATCTGCTGCCGATCGGGCGATAACATTTGGGTTGGCATGAAAGTCATCATCTTCGGCGCCACCGGCATGGTCGGGCAGGGCGTACTCCGGGAATGCCTGGCCGACGACCGGGTGACGGCCGTGCTCACGGTCGGCCGCACCCCCACCGGGCGTACCCATGACAAGCTGCGCGAGCTCGCGCACCCGGATCTGCTCGACCTCACACCGATCGAGGCCGAGCTGTCCGGCTACGACGCGTGCTTCTTCTGCCTCGGTGTCTCCTCGGCGGGCATGAGCGAGAAGGACTACCGGCGCGTCACGTACGACTTCACGCTGGCGGCCGGCGAGACGCTGGCCAGGCTCAACCCCGGCTCGACGTTCGTCTACGTGTCCGGGGTGGGCACCGACGAGCACGGGCGGGCGATGTGGGCCCGGGTCAAGGGCCAGACCGAGAACGCGCTGCTGGCCCTGCCGTTGGAGGCGTACATGTTCCGGCCCGGCTACATCCAGCCCATGCACGGCGTCACCTCGCGGACGACCTGGTATCGGCTGGCGTACGTGGTGACGGCGCCTTTCTACCCGATACTGCGGCTGCTCTTCCCCACGGCGGTGACCACGACGGAGCGGATCGGCCAGGCCATGATCACCGTGGCGGACCGCGGCGCGCCCAAGCGGATCCTCGGACCGCTGGAGATCAACGCCCTCCAAGGCTGACCCGCGCGGAATAACCTCGGACCGTTCGCTGCTTGGGTGGTCGTTGAACTTTCAATAGTAAGAGGTGATGAACGATATGCAGTTCGGGATCTTCAGTGTGGGCGACGTGACCACGGACCCCACCACCGGCAGGACTCCGACGGAGCATGAGCGCATCAAGGCGATGGTGGCCATCGCGGTCAAGGCCGAGGAGGTGGGGCTGGACGTGTTCGCGACCGGCGAGCATCACAACCCGCCGTTCGTGCCGTCCTCCCCCACCACCATGCTGGGCTACATCGCGGCCAAGACCGAGCGGCTCACGCTGTCCACGGCCACGACGCTGATCACGACCAACGACCCGGTCAAGATCGCCGAAGACTTCGCGATGCTGCAGCATCTGGCCGACGGCCGGGTCGACCTGATGCTGGGCCGGGGCAACACCGGGCCCGTCTACCCGTGGTTCGGGCAGGACATCCGGCAGGGCATCCCGCTGGCCGTCGAGAACTACGCGCTGCTCCACCGGCTCTGGCGCGAGGACGTCGTCGACTGGGAGGGCCGTTTCCGCACGCCGCTGCAGGGCTTCACCGCCACGCCCCGGCCGCTGAACGGAGTGCCGCCCTTCGTGTGGCACGGCTCGATCCGCAGCCCGGAGATCGCCGAGCAGGCCGCCTACTACGGTGACGGGTTCTTCGCCAACAACATCTTCTGGCCGAAGGAGCACTTCATCCGGCTGATCACCCTCTACCGCCAGCGGTACGCCCATTACGGGCACGGCACGCCCGAGCAGGCCATCGTGGGGCTCGGCGGGCAGGTGTTCATGCGGAAGAACTCGCAGGACGCGGTGCGCGAGTTCCGTCCGTACTTCGACAACGCCCCCGTGTACGGGCACGGCCCGTCGCTGGAGGAGTTCACCGAGGAGACGCCGCTGACGGTGGGCAGCCCGCAGCAGGTCATCGACCGGACGCTGACGTTCCGGGAGTCGTTCGGCGACTACCAGCGGCAGTTGTTCCTGATGGACCACGCGGGGCTGCCGCTGAAGACGGTCCTGGAGCAGCTGGACATCCTCGGGGAGGAGGTTGTGCCGGTGCTGCGCCGGGAGTTCGCGGCGAACCGGCCGGCCGACGTGCCCGACGGTCCTGTCCACACCACCCGCGACCGTCTGACCGCCTGACCGCTGCACATGGAGTTCGGAGGAGTGTTCATGAAGCTCGTCGTCGTCACGGCGGGTCTGACCCAGCCGTCGTCCACCCGCCTGCTCGCCGACCGCCTGACGGAGGCGACCGTGCGGCGGCTCACCGACCGGCCGACCGAGGTGACTGTGCGGGTGATCGAGTTGCGCGATCTCGCCGTCGACATCGCGAACAACTTCGTCACCGGCTTCCCCGGCGCCCGGCTGCGCGCGGCGATCGAGGCGGTGACGGAGGCCGACGGCCTGATCGCGGTCACGCCCGTCTTCAGCGCCTCCTACAGCGGCCTGTTCAAGTCGTTCTTCGACGTCGTGGAGCCCACCGCGCTGGCGGGCAAGCCGACGCTCATCGCGGCGACCGGCGGCACGCCACGGCACTCGCTGGCATTGGAGCACGCGCTGCGGCCGCTGTTCGCGTACCTGAGGGCCATGGTGGCGCCGACCGCCGTCTACGCGGCGTCGGAGGACTGGGGCGGCGGGGGTGACGGCTTCGCGGACGGCCTGGCGGAGCGGATCGACCGCGCCGCGACCGAACTGGCCGACCTGCTGCGCGGCCGTACTCCGGCGCCCGCTGAGGCCGGGCTCGGAGACGCGGCCGGCAGCAGGCCGGGCCGAGAGCCGGGCCGCCAGCCGGAGCTGGAGCCGGAGCCGGAGCTGGATGTCGTGCCGTTCGAGCAGCAACTCGCCGCACTACGCCGGTAAGGGGCCCAATTTCACAACAAAAGCCCCGAACGTTGACTCCTGTGAGTATGGTTCGTTAGGAAGCTTTCCTAACGAAGAGCAGGAGATCACGTTGCTCCGAACCACTCTCGTCTCACTGGTCGCCTTAGCCACCACTCTCGCGCTCACGGGCACCAGCCAGGCCGCGGTCGACCTCACCGATCCGCACAAGAAGGACATCGCCATGCAGCTGGTGTCCAGTGCCGAGAACTCCACACTCGACTGGAAGTCCCAGTACGGCTACATCGAGGACATCGACGACGGCCGCGGCTACACGGCCGGGATCATCGGCTTCTGCTCCGGCACCAGCGACATGCTGGCGCTCGTCGAGCTCTACACCAGCCGCAAGCCGGGCAACGTCCTGGCCAAATACCTGCCCGCGCTCCGCAAGGTCAACGGCAGCGACTCGCACGCGGGCCTCGACCCGAACTTCACCAAGGACTGGAAGACCGCCGCCAAGGACACCGTCTTCCAGACGGCGCAGAACGACGAGCGCGACCGCGTCTACTTCAACCCGTCGGTCAGCCAGGCCAAGACGGACGGACTGCGGGCGCTGGGCCAGTTCATCTACTACGACGCGATCGTCATGCACGGCCCCGGCACCGACAAGCTCAGCTTCGGCGGCATCAGGAAGACCGCGATGTCCAAGGCCAAGACCCCCGCGCAGGGCGGCAACGAGACGACGTACCTCAACGCGTTCCTGGACGCCCGCAAGGCCGCGATGAAGGCCGAGGAGGCGCACGAGGACACCACCCGCGTCGACACCGAGCAGCGGGTCTTCCTCAAGAACGGCAACCTCGACCTGAACCCGCCGCTGACCTGGAAGGTGTACGGCGACAGCTACACGATCAAGAGCTAATAGACGTACGGCCCGCGCCTCTGCCACGCTCTGATCATGACCCGTGCTGGGACGATCTTATTGACAGGGGCGACGGGCGGCATCGGCTCGGCCATCGCCACGACGCTGCTGGACGCGGGCTACCGGGTCCTGGCCCTGGTCCGCGACCCGGCCCGCCTGAGCGAACTCGCCGCCTCAGGCGGGCTCGCCACATCGGGTGAACTCGCCACGCCGGGCGGGGTCGCCACGTCCGGCGGGCTCGCCACCGTGGACCGACCGGTCGGGCCCGGTGCCATGGATGGGATCGCCGGGCTGGGCGAGATCACCCCGGTCGCGGCGAATCTCCCGTGGCCGGAGATCATGACTCCGGCCGTACCGTCCGCCGCCGTCGCCGCGGCCGGTAGCGCCCCCGCAGCGGCCATACCCACGGTCACGCCCGCCGAAGTCAGGCCCACCACCGTCACGCACCTCGATGTGACGCCCGCCGGTTTCACGCCCGGCAGTGTGATCGCCATCGTGGCGGACCTGGCCCGGCCGGAGACGCTGGCCGCCGCGCTGCCGCCCATCGGGGAGTTAGACGCGTTCGTACACTGCGCGGCCATCGCCGAGGTGACCACGACCGCGGACAGCACGGTGGAGCTGTGGCGCGACACGTTGAATGTCAACGTCGCCTCGGCCGCCGAGCTGCTGCGCCTCCTCCTGCCCGCCCTGCGCAGAAGCCGCGGCCGGGTGATCCTCATCAACGCCGCGCCCGGCCTGAGCCCCCAGGGCTGGCCCGCCTACGCGGCCAGCAAGGCCGCACTGCGCGAGCTGGGCGACGCCGTACGGGACGAGGAACAACCCCATGGCATCCGGGTCACCACGATCTACCCGGGCGCCACGGCCACCGAACTGCTGCGCAAGGTCCGGACCGGCTTCGGCTCGCCGTACAACCCCGACAGGTGCCTACCCCCGGCCGCGGTCGCCTCCATGGTCCTGACGGCCCTCACCGCCCCACCGCAAGCCCACCTCGCAGAGCTCTCCGTCCTCCCGGCCCCCTGACCTCCCCGGGCCCGCTGATCTCTCACAGCCCCCCGACCGGCAGGCCGGGCTCGGTGACTTCGACCGGCAGGTCGGGGTCGGCCACCTCGACCGACAGGCCAGGTGGGAGGCCCGTCACCTGGACTCCGCCCGACCGGTCGATCGACACGGTGACGTCGGCGCCCGCCACCCGCAGGCCGCGTACCGTGACCGCGCCGAGCGGGGCTCCCGCCAGAGGACGCACCAGGACCTTGCCGCCCGGTACGTCCGGATACAGGCCCACAGCCGTGTGCAGTAGCGTCACGGCGGCGGCGGCCGACCACGCCTGGGGACGGCAGGCGGCCGGGTAGGCCACCGGGCGCCCGACCGTGTCCCGGTCGTCGCCCGCGTGCAGCTCGGGCAGGCGGTAGTCGAAGCCCTCCGCCGCCGTCAGCAGGCCCCGCGCCAGCTCCGCCGCCAGGCGGCCATGACCGGTCCTGGCGAGTCCGGCGATGACGATGGCGGTGTCGTGCGACCAGACGGACCCGCAGTGGTAGGACAGCGGGCTGAACGCGCCGTCGTCCGCCGACATCGTCCGCAGCCCGAAGGCACCGGACATCGCCGGGGTGCCCAGCAGCTCCGCCACCCTCGCCTCCTCCCCCTGCGACAGCAGTCCCGTGCCGAGGAGGTGGCCGATGTTGCTGGTCAGCGAGTCGACCGGCCGCTTGTCGCGGTCAAGGGCCAGCGCCGGAAAACCGCTCTCCCGATCGGTGACCGGTGCGGGATGGGTGACCCAGAAGCGGGCGCGGAAGCGGTCGGCCATCGTGCCCGCGTAGTCCAGCCACCGCTCAGCCCCCTCCCGCCCGAACGCCGCAAGCAGAGCGGCCCCCTGGTGGGCGGCGGCGCAGGCGTACCCCTGGACCTCAGCCAGCGCGATGGGCGGCTCCGCCTGGCGGCCGTCGCGGAAGCGGACCGCGTCGCCCGAGTCCTTCCACCCCTGGTTGGCCAGGCCGTGGCCGGTGGAGTCGATGTACTCCAGGAAGCCGTCCCCGTCCGGGTCCGCGTGGTCGCCGAGCCAGCCGAGCGCCGCCTCCAGGGCGGGGAGCAGGGGCTCGATCTGGGCGGCGGGCATGCCCCAGCGCCAGGCGTCGTGCAGCAGCCCGATCCAGAGGGGGGTGGCGTCGATGGTGCCGTAGTAGGCGGCGGGCAGTCGCAGGTCGCCGCCGCTGTGCTCGTGACGGCGCAACTCGTGCATGATCTTGCCGGGCGCCTCACCGGTGGCCGGGTCGACGTGGGTGCCCTGTCGTCTGGCCAGTACGCGCAGAGTGCTCGCCGCCAGGTCGGTGCCCAGAGGCAGGAGCATCCTGGCGGCCCAGAGGCTGTCCCGCCCGAACAGCGTCAGGAACCACGGCACCCCCGCCCCCAGGAACGTGTCCCCCGGCTCACCGGTCTCGGCCAGCCGGAGGGAGCGCAGGTCCTCGAGCGAGCGGGCCGCCAGCCGTACGAGGCGGGCGTCGTCGGCCGTCACCTGCGGGACGCTCCACTCCAGCGGCTTGGCCGGCGCGGTCACCACCGCCTCGGGGTCGTCGATCACGACGGCCCACCGCAGTGTGACGCGCTCGCCGGGCGCCAGCGCGACATCCCACCGAAACCGCCCTGCGGTCTCCGGCTCGACCGCCACATTCTCGCCGGCCACCCGCACGGGGTGCCCCACGAGCTCGGCCGTGGCGTTCTCGGCGGTCGCCCGTACGCGGATGCGGCCGGACCGCCACTCCAGGCATGCGCCATCGGTGGACGAGCCGGGCGTGACGGCGGCCGGAGAGGCGCTGCCACCGGACTTCACCAGCTCGATCGGGGCGAAGTCGCAGCTCAGGTCGAGGGTGACGGTGGCCGTCACCGGGCGGGTGGCGGTGGAGGTGATCTCGATGAGCTCCGCCATCCGTCCGGGCGCGACCTCCCGCGTACGGTCGACGCGGACCGTGGGGTCCGCGATCGGGTCGCCCAGCCAGCGGACCAGCGACACGAACCTGGTACGGCCGGCGGCCTGCACGGCGTGCCCCACCGCCTCCGGTTCCCTGCCGTCCACGGCCAGCTTCACCTGCGACAACGCTCGCGCGTCCGCGTGGAAGAGGCCCTGCACCCCGGCCGCCCTGATCTGCCCGTCGGTCCCGCTCAGCGCGGTCGTCGGTGCCAGGACGGTGCTGACGAGGTCGTGCAACAGCGGTTGCAGGCGGTGCGTGGCTTGGTCGAGCACGAGCGGCCCCCAAAATCTTGACAGGCGAATCATCCAAGGGAGATAGTGCGTAACACTCCGTTTACTTGAACGATCCAATCCTGCCATACCTCCGTTTGAACGTTCAAACCCTTAGAAAGCGACATGATGCCCGAAAAGGTGACGATCGCCGACGTCGCGCGGCGTGCCAGCGTCTCCCGGCAGACCGTCTCGAACGTCCTGAACTCCCCCGACCTCGTCCGCGAGGAGACGCGTGAGCGCGTACGGCAGGCGGTCGAGGAGCTCGGCTACCGGGTGAACCAGGCGGCGCGCCGCATGCGGACCGGCCGGTCACGGCTCCTGGCCGTACGGATCGAGCAGACCCAGGATGGCATGAACGTGTTCGACCGGTTCCTGCACGGGCTGACCGAGTCGGCGGCCAAGGCGGGGTACCGGGTGATCCTCTACTCGGCCGACGACGACCAATCGGAGATCGCCACCTTCGACGACCTGCTCGGGGCGTACGAACCGGATGCGTTCGTCCTGACCGGCACCCATTACGGCGATGTGCGCACCTCGTGGCTGGCCGAGCGGGAGCTGGCATTCGTCACGTTCGGGCGGCCGTGGGGCATGCCGGAGGGCGGCGACCATCCATGGGTGGACGTGGACGGCGCGGCCGGTACGGCCGCCGCCACCCGGCACCTGCTCGACGCGGGTCACCGGCGGATCGGGTTCATCGGCTGGCCCGAGGGCTCCGGCGTCGGCGACGACCGCAGGAGCGGCTGGGTCAGGACGCTCGAAGCCGCGGGCCTGACGCCGCGCGCGAAAAACGGCGAAGCTCGCACGAATGACGCCGAAGGCGGCGAGGCGGGTGCGCTTGAGCGGCGGACCGATGGGTCGGCGGCCGAGGGTGAGGCCGCGGCGCGGGAGCTGATCGCCGCCGGCGCCACCGCCCTGGTGTGCGTGAGCGACTCCGTCGCCCTGGGCGCCATGCAGGCCGGGCCGGTGCCCGTGATCGGGTTCGACGACACGCCCGTGGCGGCCGCGATCGGCCTGACCAGTCTGAGCCAGCCGCTGTCGGACGCCGCCGTGCGCTGTGTCCGGGTGCTGACCCGGCTGCTCGAAGACGACAGCCCGGACAAGCCGGATCACGTACTGCTTCAACCCTCCCTGGTCATCCGGCGTACAGCGTGAAAGGAAACGTGATGAAACACCTCCCCCTGGCGGCGCTCTCCGTACTGGCGCTGGCCGCGACCGCGTGCGGCAGCGGCTTCGAGGACAAGCCGTCGGCCGCGCCGCAGAGCAGCGGCCCGGCCTCGCTGCGGATTCTCATCGCCTCCTCCGGCGACCCGGAGACGACGGCGGTCAAGCAGGCCGCGGACGCGTGGGCGAAGGCGAGCGGCAACCAGGCCACGGTCACCCCGGCGCAGGACATCCACCAGCAGCTCGGCCAGGCGTTCGCGGGCGGCACCCCGCCCGACGTCTTCTACGTGGACGCCTCGCGGTTCGCCGACTACGCCAGCGTCGGCGCGCTGGAGCCGTACGGGGACAAGATCTCGAACCCGGACGACTTCTACCCGAGCCTGCGCACCACCTTCACCCGCGACGGCAAGTTCTACTGCGCGCCGAAGGACTTCTCCACGCTGGCGCTGATCGTCAACGACGGCCTGTGGAAGAAGGCGGGCCTGACGGCGGACGACGTACCGACCACGTGGGAGCAGCTCACCGCGACGGCCGGCAAGCTCAAGGCCAAGGGCATCACGCCGCTGGCGATCGGCGACACCCGCGACCGGATCGGCGCGTTCATGGTGCAGGCGGGCGGCTGGATCACCAGCGCCGACGGCAAGCAGGCCACCGGCGACAGCCCCGAGAACCTCAAGGCCCTGGAGTACGTCAAGACCCTGGTCAAGGACAAGCTGGCCCAGTACCCCAAGCAGCTCGGCGCGGAGTGGGCCGGTGAGGCGTTCGGCAAGGGCAAGGCCGCGATGACGATCGAGGGCAACTGGATCAAGGGCGCGCTGAAGGCCGACTACCCCGACATCCAGTACACGGCCCACCCGCTGCCCGCCGGGGCCAAGCAGGGCACGCTGTCGTTCACGAACTGCTGGGGCATCGCGGCCAAGAGCGCCAACAAGACGGCGGCGATCGCCTTCGTCGAGGCGATGACCAAGGCCGACCAGCAGCTCACGTTCGCCAAGGCGTTCGGGGTCATGCCGTCGCGGCAGTCGGCCAAGGACGCCTACGTCAAGGAGTTCCCCGCGGACACGGCGTTCGTGGACGGCGCCGCCTACGCCCAGGGCCCGGTGAACGCCGCCAAGATGGACAGCGTCCTGTCCGACTTCGACGCCGGGCTCCAGCAGCTCACCTCGCAGGACCCGAAGGCGCTGCTGGCCAGGCTGCAGAAGAACACGCAGTCCGCGCTGGGCGAGTGATGCGCCGCAGCCGGGCCAGGGACGACGTGACGGGGTGGCTGTTCGTCGCGCCGGTCGTGGTCATCCTCGGGGTGTTCCTGCTGCTGCCGATCCTGATGGCGATGTGGGTCAGCCTCACCTCGTGGAACGGCCAGGGCAGCCCGTTCAAGAGCGGCGTGCCGTTCGTCGGGCTGGAGAACTACGGCCGGCTGTTCACCCGTGACGACCTGGCCCGCGAGAACTTCATGATCAGCGTCCGGAACAACGCCTACTACGTGGCGATCGTCGTACCCCTGCAGACGGCACTGGCGCTGGGCCTGGCCCTGATCGTGAACAGCCGCCTGCTCAAGGGCAAGTCGTTCTTCAGGAGCGCGTTCTACTTCCCGTCGGTCACCAGCTCGGTGGCGATCAGCGTGGTGTTCCTGTTCATCTTCAGCAACTCCGGGGCGCTCACGCAGCTGCTGGGCTTCTTCGGCATCCAGGGGCCGCAGTGGTTCTCCGACGCCAGAGGCGTCATCCACCTGCTGCTCGGCATGGACACGCCGCCGTCGGCACTCGCCGGGGCGGGGCCGTTCGGCCTGTCGTGGTGGGAGTGGCTGTCCGGGCCGAGCGTGGCGATGTGCGCGATCATCGCGCTGGTCGTGTGGACGACGTCGGGCACGTTCATGCTGATGTTCCTGGCGGCGTTGCAGGACATCCCGGTGACGCTGGAGGAGGCGGCCGTGCTCGACGGGGCGGGGCGGTGGCAGCGCTTCCGGTACGTGACGCTGCCCATGCTCAGGCCGACGATGTTCCTGGTGCTGACGCTCGGGATGATCGGGAGCTGGCAGGTGTTCGACCAGATCTACGTCATGAGCAAGGGCGCTCCGGCCAAGACCACGCTGACTCCGGCGTTCCTGTCGTACCAGACGGCGTTCCGGGACTTCGACTATGGGGCGGGGACGGCGATCTCGTTCGTGCTGTTCCTCATCATCGTGCTGCTGACGCTGTTCCAGCGGCGCGTGATGCGGGAGAGGAGGAGCTCGTGACGCACCCGACGCTCTCAACGCGGGACAGGACGGCGGGAGGTGGGGTGCGCAGGCTCGCGAGCACCTTCACCGGCTACGCCATCCTGATCTTCTTCGCGCTGGTGTTCATCTACCCGTTCGTCATCCAGGTCGCGAACTCGTTCAAGACCGAGCCGGACGCGGCCGCCTCACCGCTCTCGCCCATCCCGCAGCCGGGGACGCTGGCGGGGTTCGAGCGGGTGTTCAGCGGGACCGACATGCCGCTGTGGCTGGGCAACTCGCTGCTGGTGACGCTTGTGCTGACGGCCGGGCGGGTCTTCCTCGACTCGCTGGCCGGGTACGCGCTGTCCAGGCTGCGCTTCCGCGGGCGGTCGGCGCTGTTCGGGGCGGTCATCGCGGTGATGGCCGTGCCGGGCGTAGTCCTCTTTATCCCGAAATTTCTGGTCCTCAATCAGTTGGGGATGTATGACAGCTATCTGGCGTTGATCCTGCCGGTCCTCGTGGACGCGGCGGGGGTGTTCATCATGAAGCAGTTCTTCGACTCGATCCCGGCGGGGGTGGAGGAGGCGGCCCGGATCGACGGGGCGGGCGCGTTCCGTACGTTCTGGTCGGTAGTGCTGCCGATGGCGCGGCCGGCGCTGATCACGCTGACGATCATCTCGTTCCAGAGCGCGTGGAACGAGTTCCCGCACACGCTGGTGGCCGTCCAGAGCCCGGCGCTGTTCACGCTGCCCCGGGGGCTGGCCGACCTGGTCAGCGGGTCGCTGGGGGGTGGCACGCAGTACCCGCTCAAGCTGGGGGCGGCGCTGCTCGCGACGATCCCGGTGGCGGTGATCTTCGTGATATTCCAGCGCAGGTTCGTCCGCGGCGCCAACGAGGGCAGCGACAAGGGGTGATCAATTTTCTTGTACGGCACAGCCGCCCCCACCGCCACCCGCCGCACGGGGCTCAGGACCTCCAGGAATACGGCCGCTGAACCCGCACGGAGCCGGGCGCCGTTACGCGCGCACGGGCACCGTCTGGGTGGGTTGTCCGCACCCCTTCACATACTTCGCCGTCCGATATATCGTCGCCCGTATGGTTAAAAGATCGCCAGTGATGAGCGAGCCCACGTACTTCGTACTGACCGCGTTACTCGATGGGCCTTCGCACGGCTACGGGATCATTAAGCGCGCCGAGGAGCAGTCCGATGGGCGGGTGCGGCTCGCCGTCGGCACCCTTTACGGCGCGCTGGACCGGTTGGCGGGCGACGGGCTGATCGCCGTGGACCGCGAGGAGACCGTCCAGGGCCGCCCCCGCCGCTACTACCGGCTGACCGAGGACGGCCGTGCGGCTGTCATCAAGGAGGCGGCGCGGATGGAGCAGGCCGCCCGGGTCGTCACGGGACGGATCGCCCCGGCGTTGGGGACGGCACGGGCATGAGCGAGGCGTTCACCGAAAGCTGGTACCGGCTGTTCCTGCGGGCCTTCCCGTCCGGCCACCGTGCCGAATACGGCGCCGAGATCCTCGGCACGCTGATGAACGACTCGCCGCGCCGTGTCCCCTCGCCGCGGGAGACGGCCGCCCTCGTCACGGCGGGCTTCGCCGCCAGAGCCCGTAAGGCCGCCGAGGGACCCGCACCGTGGTGGGCCGACGGCCTACATCTCGGCCTCCTGACGCTGGCCCTGGCGAATCTGTCGTACAACATCGCCGACCACGCCTCCCCCTGGTGGCTGGCCGCTTCGGCGGCGCTGGTGGTCGCGCTGCTGCGCGGCTGGGCGCTGGCGGCGGCGATCTACGTCCTGCCGGGCTTGGCGTCCGCGCTCACCAACCCACCGGCGAGCCTGCGGTACACAGCCTACTGGGCGACTCTTGCGGCGCTCCTGCTGATCATGGCCGCGACGGGCTGGAGGCGCGCGGCCAAAGACTGAGAGTGATCACTGGCTGTCGTACTCGTCGTGGCGGCGCCACCAGAAGCCGGTCTCGTTGCGGCCGAGCGGCGCGCGGTCGAGCCACTGGAACATGCCCCAGAGCCCGTCCACCCCACGCTCGTACGTCGAGTAGGTGTGATAAACGACGTCATCCTCATCCTCGTCAACCTCGAGCGCGAACGCGCTCATGCCGGGCCCTTGCTGCCGGTACGTCGGCCAGTCCGTGCCCACGCTCGACGCGAACTCGACGAGGACGGGATTCTCCTCACCCGACTCCGGCGGCCGGACGTCCATCGAGCGGAAGTTGTACTCGACGACTCCCGACTGCCACTCCTCCTTGGTGTGCGTCACCCGGAAGTCGTAGTTGAAATCGCTTCCGAACGATGAGGCCCAGGGGAAGCTCCAGCCCATCCGCCGCTTGTACGCCTGCAGTTTGGCGAGCGGGGCCTGCGACACCGCGCAGAGCGTGACGTCGTGGTTGGCGAGGTGGACGACGGAGCCGTTGAAGCCGTCGGCGATCGCCGAGCAGGACGGACATCCCGCCTCGTAGTCAGGCCCGAACATGAAGTGGTAGATGAGCAGCTGCGAGCGTCCCTCGAAGAGGTCGGCGAGGGACGCGGTGCCCTCGTCGGTCTCGAAGCGGTATTCCTTGTCGACGCGGACCCAGGGCAGCTCCTGCCGCTGCCGCGCCACTCGGTCGCCCTGCCGCGTCAGGGCCTTCTCGGCCTCGAGCAGCTCCAGCCGGGCCGCGAGCCACTCTTCACGCGTTCCGGTCTTGTGATCGATCATTGTCTTCTCCTTGTCGTATTAGGTCACGACTCCCCCTGCCCCTCACGTACCCAGATGCCGCCTGAGGGCGTCGAGACTGGAGTCCCAGTCACGGGCCAGCGCGGCGAGGAACTGCTGCGCGACCTGGATGGGGGCCGACTGGAGCCGGTAGCGGACGCGACGCCGCTCGCCGGGCTCGGCGATGACCAGCCCGGCCTCGGCGAGCAAGCCGAGGTGCTTGGCGATCGCCTGCCGGGTGATCGGCAGGCCGGCCGCCAGGTCCGTCGCCGTGGCCGGCCCGCGGGACGCGAGCGCGGCCAGGATGCTCCGCCGGCTGGGATCGGCCAGCGCGGCGAAGACCTCTTCCGCGACGGCCTCCGGCTCACGCTCGGGCATCGAGGTATTCGACGAGCTCGTCCAGCTCGCTCTGCCATCCCTTGACGTTGCCGCCGTACGCGCCGGAGTAGAGGTCGTCGGGCAGTTGCGCGAAGCCGGATTCGACCACGGTGAGCCGGGTCCCTCCGGCCTCCGGCTCAAGGGTGAACTCGACGTAGGTACGGCGCGTATCGTCGGCCGGCAGGCCGTTGATGCCCCAGGTGTAGCCGAACACGTGCGGCGGCTCGAGGCGCTCGATGCGCAGGTAGGCGTTATGCCCGCCCTCGAAGGTCAGTTGGGCGAGGCCGCCGACACGCAGGTCGACGGTCGCCTTGTGACCGAACCACGTGCCCAATCCCTCAGCCGTCGTGATCGCTTCCCACACCTTCGCGGGCGGGTGGGCGACGCTGATGCTGCGCTCGATGCGATCGGGAAAACCCATGACACACCTCCATCTGTTGCAACCATTCGGTTGCCACAACACTATGGCAACCATTCGGTTGCGTCAACCGGTCGGTAGGGTGGGCCGACCTCCGGCGGTCCTTCGTGGGCTGCTATGAAGGTCGCCGTGACCCTTGTTGAGACTCGTGCTGGTACGGTCCGTGGCGTCGATCTCGGCGATGTGCTCGTCTGGCAGGGAATCCCCTATGCCGCTCCCCCTGTGGGCAAGCTCCGATTGCGCCCGCCGCAGCCGCCGGCGCCCTGGCAGGGGGTGCGGGAAGCCACCGCGCCGGGGAACGCGGCCATGCAGTCCGTCCTGCCCGGCCTACCGGCCCCGGCCATGGACGAGGACTGCCTGTACGCGAACGTGGCGGCGCCTCCCCCGGACGGCCGGTTGAGGCCGGTGCTGGTGTGGATACACGGAGGTGGCTATCTCACTGGCAGCGGCACCGACATGTACGGCGACGGGGCGCTCTTCGCCCGCACCCATGATCTGGTCGTGGTCAGCTTCAACTACCGGCTGGGCAGCCTGGGCTTCCTCGACATCGGCGACTCATCAGGCGTCTCAGGACTGCTTGACCAAGTTCAGGCGTTGCGCTGGGTGCGGGAGAACATCGCGGCGTTCGGCGGAGATCCGAAGCGGGTCACCCTGTACGGTCTGTCCGCCGGCGCCAAGAGCGTGGCCAACCTGCTGGCCACCCCGCTCACCCGAGGACTGATCCACCGGGCCGCGTCCAGCAGCGGCGGCGGTGACCACGTCGCCACCCCGGCGCAGGCCAAGGCCGTGACCGTACGGTTCCTTCGGGAGCTCGGCGTGAGCGCCGACCGGGTGCGCGAAGTGCCCGCCGCCGAGATGCTCGCGGCACAGGACGCCATCGCCACCGGCGCGAAGGCCCTCTGGATCTGGCGGCCCGTCATCGACGGGACCGTGCTGTCCGGCAGGCCCATCGACGCCATCGCCGCGGGTGCCGCCGCCGGTATCCCACTGCTCGCCCAGACCTGCGGGAACGAGGGCGGCACCTTCCAAATGCTGGACGCCAGTACGGCCGCACAGGCGCCGAGGGTGCTGGCCGAACTGTTCGGCACGGCCGAGGCGGACACGATACTGGCCGCGTACCGCGAGAGCCGACCCGAACTCGACGACACCGCGCTCGGCCTGGCCGTCCTGAGTGACGAGCGGTACGGCATCCCCACAACCCGGCTGGCCGAAGCACAGGCACGACACGCCCCGGTGTGGCGATCCTGCTACGACGGCCCCTTTCCCGGGGTACCCGCCACGACTCCCCTGGGCAGGCTGCTACGGGGTGGGCACAGCGCGGACGGGCCGATGATCTGGCAGTCGACCCCACTCACCGAGCCCGCCGACCGGGCGCTGTCGGCAGAACTGCACGACACCTGGGGACACTTCGCCCGGGGTGCCGCGCCCAGTTGGGCACCCTACGACACCGAACACCGCCAGACCATGATCTTCGACGCCGGCCAGAGCCGAGTCGAACCCGATCCCCGACCGCTCGAGCGCCGCGCCTGGAACGGCCGCACCTGGCCCTCAGGCACCTGGTGGCACCTCGACGGCCTCACCTGAGACGGCCTTCACCTGAACAGCCCGGCCAGGCGGCGGCAGAGCAGACCCGATCAGGTCAGTAGCGGCGTGGCGTACCTCAAGAAGGCTCAGCTGGCTTCGCGAAGGGGTTGGAACTGGACGGTGAGACGTAGGCCGAGGGCTTCGGCGAAGCGTTCCAGCATGGGGATTGTCGGCATGGTGCCGCCGGCTTCGAACCGGGCCACCGCCGGCTGCTGAAGACCTGCGCGCTCGGCCAGCTCCAACTGGGTCAAGCCAAGCTCTTCGCGGCGCAGCCGTACGGCCTCACCCAGCTCGAAGCGGATCCGAGCGGCTTCGTAAGCGGCTCCGGCTCCCGGACGGCTCATGATTTCGGCGCGCTTGTCGGTCCATGCCTTGCGCTCGCTCATGTCACTCATCCTCATCCGCCGTGTGAGCCTCGGCGATGCACCGGTTCATAGCTCGCACAGCTCGTTTGACCTCGGCCGTCTCGCGCATCCGCTGCTTGCAGAACACCGTCAGCAGAATGATCCGTCTGCCTGATGCGATCCAGTATGTAACGCGCACAGCCTCTTGAGAGAGATAGAACCGAAGCTCCCTGAGCTTGCCATGCAGTTGCCTGGTGTACGGCTCGTCGAGCAGCACTCCACGCCACGCCAGCAAATCGACATAGAAGACCACCGTTTCCTGATCCTCCTGGCTGAGCGAGTCGAACCACTTGTCGATCTCAGGCTCCAACTCCACCTCTCCCCAATTCATAACACGGACGTTATAGCGCAGGCAAGCGCGGTGTCCCTGAAATGAGAAATAAGCCCAGGTCACCGGCTACGCTCGCCTATTTTGGCGGAGCGATCTCATCCGACCCAGCGCCAATGGACGACGCCTGTCAGCGGCCGTACTCGGTGGACCAGTTGCTCGGGACTCCATGGGCCCGCAGGCGCGCGGGCGCGTGCCGGACCAGCCAGGCGGACAGTGTGGCGCGCTTGTTCTCCCCGTCGTCCCAGGCATCCCAAGGGAGCCGGTCGGCCAGCAAGTCGGACTCCCAGTGGGCCACCGCTTCAGACAGGCGCTGGTCGGCGACGGGGTGGGCCACCGCCTCCCAAGCGGCCAGCCACGGATCGAGCGTGCCAGACGCCTCGGTGCACAGCACGAGCACCTCATGCGCGGGCACGGCGATCTCGGATGTGGTGAGGCTGTACGTCCACCACGCGTGCAGGAATGCCCAGATCTCCGATACCTGCTCCGCGGGCCAATCCCGCCACTGACCACGAACGAATGAGCGACCAATCTCCTCCATGCCGGACAAATTCTCCACGTAACCGTCGACGAGGTCGGACGCCAGCTGGGGCAGGATGCGGCGCAGCACCGATCCGTGGTCATCCCAGTCGGTGGCCCTCAAGGTGCGCCCCAGAAGGTCGAGGCTCAGCCACACGTCCGGCACCTTCAGACGAGCGAGGTCTTCCGCGCTGCCCCAATGGCACTCGCAGTTGCGCTCGTCGGGGCGGGCGGTCATGCCACGGAAGGTGGTGGCCACGCCCTTCAGCGCTGCGTCGAGACGAAGACCGGTGAGCGTCTGGGAGAGGTGCTTCATGGGCGTACGCCTTTGAGGGCTCCGGAAGCATGAGCCAGCCGAAGATCCCTACCTTACTCTCCCGACAAGAGCCGCTCTCGGACGGCCCTTCGTCGGATTCAGAGGAGGAACGGATCCGCCCGCCAGGCGTAGTCGTCGGGTAGGTGGAAGTCGGTCAAGGGGATCACTCGGCTGGTGGGCGAGGTGCCGCGCGAGGTGACCGGTCTCAGCCGTTTCTGGCACAGCGCGGTCGGGGGTTGCCTGAGGACGAGGCTGGTGTAGCCCTCTTTCCGCAGTTCGAAGCAGAGCGCCTTGATCAGCCGAGCGGACAGCTCCGCATGGCGGGGCTCGACCAGGTGGATATAGCGGAGTTCGCAGGCGTCAGGGGTCGGATGCCCCAGAACGGCGCCGATGACACCGAACAGCTCGCGCCGATGGTCCTGATCGAGGACCAGCAGGAGGCGCTGCTTGCCGGTGCCGGTGTTCTGGAAGATTTGATGGCGTAGTTCAGCCACGCTGCGCAAGCCGGTCAGCTCGGTCACCAACGGTTCGTCGTAGGGCTCGTAGTCGCGGACGCGGTCTGCCCAGCGCAGGTGGAGATCCAGGTACTCCTCGTGCGCGCAGGGCATCATCCACCCGTGCTTACGCGTGCAGCCGGGGTCCCAGTGGTAGGCGTAGTGGATAAGAGAGGCGGCCAGGTCGGGGTGGGCACTAGCCCAGATGTCGTCGAAGATGTACCAGGGCCGATGGCCGTTGAAGTCCGTGTGAAGGGCCATCTGCGCCAGGTGCTCGCCGACCTGGATGAGTGTCCGCTCGGGCAGACGACCGTTGTCGGGGGTGAAGCTGCGCAGGTGTTCCAGCGCCGTCTGGTGCGCCTGGTCGTGCGGCTCAGGGAAATCTCTGGCTTCGCCGGCGAAACGGTTGAGACGTTCGAGGGCAGGTGCGATGCCGTCTTCGTCCGGGGCTACCAATGCTCTGAGATCGAGGAGGTGGCCGGGCCAGGTGTCCAGATTCTGGATGGGCCGGCGCAGTGCGGCGCCGAGTTGAGGCAGTCGCACACCGGGAAAGGCGTAAGTCCGATCCCAGCCAAGGGTGTCGTGCCTGGCATTTAGAGCAGTGAACAGCAAGTAGGTGGTGCCAACATCGCCGGCTGTTGAGGTGGCGAGCTCCGCGCAGGGGAAGGGCGCGACGAACGGCGTCGGGCCGGGAGCAACGGCGTCGGGCAGCGGCCAAGAGGGGTGGACGGGGTAGGCCCAGCGGTCCGGCTGCTCAGCGACACGGGCGTCGTCGACGAAGTAGAACGCTTCTTCCAGATTCGTGCCCATACTGCTGATGCGGATGCTGTGGGCATCGATGTGCAGCTCATTGTCGGCCCACAGCTGCATCCGAATCCGGCGGCGTAGTTCGACCATGTCCTCAGGAGGAGTGTCGCCGCATTCCCTCAGCCGTTCCAACTCGTAGGGTGCGTCGTTCAGGTCGGAGTGCGCCCGATCGAGGCCGTCCGGCTCCCACAAGCGGCGAAACCACTCAAGGACGGTGAGGCCGGGCACGTGCCGGACTCTCTTGCACAGCGGCCCAGCTTCCCAGTCGCGATGGATGAAGTACATCAGATGTGGACCCCTGAGGTGATGACGCCGTGGCTGGCCATGTCACTACCGTCGCGCACACGAGTACGGAGCAGGACGCACGGTAGCGCAGAAAACATCGGACAAACTGATGCTTAACCGTCCTCTGCCCAGATTCCCGGAATCCCAGGACGTCCGTGCGGAAAGTGGCATCACCTGCGCCCGGCCGAGCGGCTGGGCATGGGCGGGTCATGGCCGCATGACGGACGCGAGGAGCGCCAGCTTGTCGGCGCTGTCGGTGCCGGGGTCCGGGTGGAGGACGACTAGTGTCTGGCCTGTCGCGCCGCTGACGGCCAGTCTCTCCCGGTTCAGCCACAGGCCACCGAGCTGGGGGTGGTCGATGTGCTTGGGTGTGCCTTCGCACGTGTTCACGTCATGGCGGGCCCAGAGCCTGCTGAAGCGAGGGCTGGCGAGGGAGAGCTCGCCGACGAGTTCGATGAATCGGGGGTCGTCCGTGTCGGTGCCGACGGACTCGCGGAAGCCGGCGACCATGCCCTGCGCGGCGTCCTCCCAGTCTGGGTAGAGGGCCTGCTCGGCGGGGTCGAGGAACACGTCCCGCAGGCGGTTGCCCCCCGCCACGAGTCGCGGCGACAGAGCGGTCGCCAGTGCGTTGGCGGCGAGGACGTCGAAGTAGCGGCCCTCCACGTACGCGGGGAGCGCAAGCGTGACGACGAGCTTGGCGACGCCCGGAGGGACGGTCTCCTTCCGGGAGCGCCGCCGACGCCGCCGGGGCTTGTCCGCCCCGAGGCGTAGCAGGTAGGCCGTCGCGTCGTCGTCGAGTTGCAGCACGCGGGCGAGCGACTCGAGGACCTGCGTGGAGGGGTTGCGGTCGCGGCCCTGCTCCAGGCGCAGGTAGTAGTCGGCGCTGATGCCGGCGAGCATCGCGACCTCCTCCCGGCGCAGGCCCGACACGCGCCGTACGCCCACCGAGGGGATGCCGGCCTGTTCAGGAGTGACGAGCTCTCGGCGGGCGCGTACGTAATCGCCAAGAAGGTTGGATTCGTCGCTCATGTCCCCACGGTAGTTCGCGCACCTTCGTGCGTGCCTGGTCCTGTCACCCCCAGGATCGCGGGGGCGATGGCTCCGTCAGCGGATGAGCGGAAATCTCACTTCCGGCACGAACACCGGATCTCACCTCCGGCACGAACACCGGCGATCTCGGCCGGTGGTCCCTTTCGCGAGCAAGGAGCTACACCATGTCAACATATTTGCTGGTACACGGGGCCTGGCACAGCGGGCAATGCTGGGAGCGGGTGGTCCCGTTGCTGGCATCGGCCGGGCATCGGGTGGTCGCGCCGTCGCTGACCGGCTTCGGCGACAAGGCGCATCTGCTCGGCCCCGAGGTGGGGCTGGACACGCACGTCGACGACATCGTCAGGCTGATCGTCGAGGAGGGCCTCACCGACGTGATCCTGGTGGGCCACAGCTACGCCGGGCTGGTCATCTCGTCCGCCGCCAATCGGATCCCGGATCGGATCACCCATCTGGTCTATCTCGACGCGATGGTCCCGGAGGACGGCGAGAGCGCGCTGGATGTGCATCCCATGACCCAGACCCTCATCGACCGCGCCGCGGAGTCCGGTGTCGGGTGGCGGATCCCGCCGATGCCCGAGTTGCCGCCGCCCCTGGGTCTGTTCGGGGTCACCGAACCGGCGGACGTGGCGTGGCTGCGGACGATGTTGTCGGATCAGCCGGTGCTCTGCTTCCGGCAACGGGTCCGGCTGGACAATCCGGCCGTACGCACGATCGCGCGGACGCACATTCACTGCGTCGCCCGCGCACCGGAGGGCATCAAGCGGCGGCCCGTCCCAGCGATCCAGCCCAACGGCAGCCCGGCACAGGTGTGGGAACTGGAGACGGGCCACGACTGCATGATCACCATGCCGGCCGAGCTCACCGAACTGCTGCTCAAGCTCGGCTGACCCGCCCCGCAGACGGTAGACGCGGGCAGAGCGATAACCGCCCTCAGGTGGGCTCGGCTGGTTGATCAAGACCGAGCTTCGTGCGTAGGCGGGTGACGCCGGCGTGGAGGGCGGGAGGCACCGTGATCAGGATGGCTATGGCGGCGCCGAGGCTGTTCCGGACGGTTTCCACGATCATCCAGCCGAGCAAGACGGTCAGTGGGGTCCAGGTGCGCAGGTCCGTCCGTAGGATCCAACGGAGAACGGACAGCAGATGATCGGCCGGCATGTGCCGTATGGGGCGGCGCAGGGTCAGAGCCAGAGCGGGCATGCCGAGAGCCAGCCTGAGCGCGAAGCGGGTGCGGGCCCGCGGGTCCCCCAGCACGTCGAGCTCGCCGAGCCATTCGTCCACATAGCTCGCTCTCACCGCCGCCGGGAGAAGCAGCGCGCTGAGGACGAGCACCTGGTACCTCGCGCCGGTGTCCCCGAGCAGGTGGGTCAGGCGGCCGCGGGCGATCGATTCGAGTTCGTCCGCGATGGCGCGCAGGCCGAGGTGCCCGGCGAGCGGTGCGATGATGTCCAGCGTCTGCTTGCTCTTCAGCCGCTGTTTGTCCTGGTCGAGGTGCTGGATGGTGCGCATGTTGTGCAGCCGGTCGAGCACCTTCAGGGCGAGGACGCGGTTGTCCGCGGCGTCGATGGCCGCCTGATCGTGCCTGTGGTCGAGCTCGGTCATGCTCTGGACCAGCGTGGTGATCTCGTCGCCGAACTCCGCGCGGAGCTGTGCGGCGTCACATCCGGTGTCCTCGATGACATCGTGGAGCAGGGCGGCGCAGACAGTGGCGCAGTCCAGACCGGCGTCGATCGCGATCTCCGCCACGGCGACGGGGTGGGTGATGTACGGGTCACCGCTCTTGCGCACCTGGCCCTCATGGCAACGGGCGGCGAACTCGTAAGCACGCTGAATCCGGCCACGCTCCACAGCCGTCGATTCGGCGGGCAGCCGAGCCAGCAGCGGCTCCAGCAAGCCGGTCATGACGTCACCGGCCGGAGGTTCACGGCGGGTCCGCGGGACCGCTCGGCTCGCTCGAGGGCGGCGCGAGCCCGGAGAGCGCCCTCCTCGGTCAGCGTGTAGTAGTAGCGGGCGCGGCGGCCCTGCGCCAGGTGCTCGGCCGCGGACTCCTTGTGGCGCTCGATCCAGCCGAATTCGCGCTCCAGCCTGGCCAGGATCGGGTAGATGGTGCCGCTGGGCTGAGCGGTCTTCTCACACAGTTCCAGCCCGTAGCGGCGCTTGGTCGGGTCGGACAGCATCTCTTCCAGCACGAGCATCGTCTGCAGGGTCATCCGCGGACCATTCGTCATGTGTAGAACTCTAGATATCCAGCACGGACTGTGACATTACCTCGCGGGTGACAACCATGTACCGCGCGCCACGAGAGCCGTCCCAGCCCGCGGCCACGGCACAAATTCCTGTTTTCGCAGCTGGACCGCATCTCGCGTGTCCCACCGTGTCCCACGGACGCCGCGCGCGACCTTGCCGCGGTGGTCGGATGAGTCCTGTCACCACGTACCAGCACCAACCCGATGAGAAAGGCAGTGACAGGACATGGGCCAGCACGTAAGCGACAGCGTCAAGGACATTCAGCAGCAACCCAAGGGGCGCGGAATGAGGTTCACGCTCAACGGCGCACTCTGGTCGCTTCAAGCGTTGTTCGGCTTCTTCTTCGCCGGCAGCGGTTTCGGCAAAGTGCTGCTGTACGACGGAGCCCTGTATGCGGCGGCGCCCCGGGCCGTGGCTTGGTACGCCGCCGTGCCGCAGCCCCTGATCGTCTTCATCGGGGTCTGTGAGGTACTGGGCGGCGTCGGCCTGATCCTGCCGGCGATGACGGGAGTCAAACCGAAGCTGACGCCGCTCGCCGCCGCGGGCCTGGCACTGACGATGATCCTCGCGGCTGGTTTTCACATCAGCCGCGGCGAATACGCATTGGTGCCGGCGAATGTCTTGCTGGGCGGCGTCGCGGCGTTCATCGCGGTCGGACGGTGGAAGCTGAGGCCCATCGCGCCCGCGACCATCACCACCTCACGCGTACTCAAGTCGTCGGCGGTCCTCGGCGTGCTGGCCCTGCTGGCTTTCGCTCCGACGTGGTACACGATGACCAACGTCCAGTTCTGATCACTCCGCCGGCGCGCACGGCTACCCGAGGAACTCCCGGAGCGAACGCGGTTCGCGGCCCAGGATGTCGGCCACGGTCGTGGTCGTGCTCGCCCAGCGCCCGTCCCCGATCTGGGCCATGAGTTCGGCCAGGTCACGGGCCGCTTGGGCGGGCATGCCGCGCTTCTCCAGGTGAACGGCGGCGTCCTCGACCAACTGGTCCACGTAACGTACGGTCCGGCCGAGTGCCCGGGTGAGCTCGGCGGCGATCTCGTCGTGCGTAGGCGCCACCGGGCCGGTGAGCTCGTACGTGGCGTCGGCGCCGACGGGACGCGTGAGCAACACGGCCGCCACCGCCGCGATGTCCCGCGCGTCGATGTAGCCGACCCTGCCTCTGCCGTACGAGCCGAAGATCCGCCCCTCCTGGTCGACGTCGCCCGCGAGATTCTGCATGAAGCCGACGGGCGCCAGGATCGACCACGGCACCCCCGACGCCTTAAGATGCTCGTCGACCTGCCCGTGCATGCCGAACCCGAGCAGGCTGCTCGACGTCACGCCGCGCACGGACACGGTCACCACCTGCGCCACTCCCGTGGCCGCCGCGTGATCGACGACCGCCTTGTGCGCTGCCACGAAGCCCGGCCACAGCGCGCTGTTGAGGAAGAGCCTGTCACCCGGCTCGATCGGGATGCTCTCCGGCCGTTCCAGGTCGCCGACCACGTACTCGCATCTCAGTTCCTCGCCCTGTTCCGCGCGCCGCACGACGGCTCGCACCGCACCGCCGAGTTCCTCGACCAACGCGCGCCCGATCGTGCCCGTCGCACCCGTCACCACGATCACCGCAACCTCCTAAGTGGAATATCAGCTTCCGGTTGTATACTAAGCGGAAGCCTGCCGTCCACTTCAATGGGAGTTCAATGCGCGCCGATGCCCGCCGCAACCGGGACAGAATCCTGGAGGCGGCCCGCGACGCTGTGGCCGAGCGCGGCGCGGACGCGCCGATGGAGCTGATCGCCCGCCGGGCCGGGGTCGGCGTCGGCACGCTCTACCGCCGCTTCCCCGACCGCGGCGCGCTCCTCGCGGCCCTGGCGGAGCAGTATGTTCACGAGCTCATGGACGCCCTCGACCGCGCCGTGGCAGCCGAGCCTGACGCGTGGTCGGCCATTCGCACCTTCGTCGTCTACAGCGTGGAGAAGGGCCGCGGCGCCATCGCGGCCGCGCTGGCCGGGACCACCGCGCCGCAGGCGAGGCAGGCGCTGGTGCGTCGGCTTGATGAGCTGGTACGGCTGGCGCAGGCGGACGGCGCGCTGCGGTCAGATGTCGGTACGGACGACCTCATGGAGCTGCTCACCGTGTTCGCCTGCCACCCGGATGTCATCCCGAAGCGCTTCCTCCCGCTCATGCTCGACGGCCTCGACCGGCGTTAGCCTTGCCGCCGCGGTTGGCGATCGGGGGCGGCGACGCGGGTCGTGAGTGCGAAGATCTTGACGTTCGGCGCCACGGGGCTGGTGAACGAGACCGCCTCGCGGATCGCGTCGGCGGCTACCGACACCCGCCAGATGGTCACCTTGCGGCCGTTGACGTTGTAGCGGGTGTCGGCCGTGAGTGCCGCCTCCTCGCCGAAGTGGGGTGCGGCGCCGGCCCAGTCGGTCACCTTGAGCGGGGCCGTGGAGGTTGTGCCGTCCGCGTAGGTGATCGTGAGCTCGATCTGCTGGTCGCCGTTCACGGCCGTGACCAGCAGGTCGAGGGCCTGGTAGCGGCCTGGCGTGAGGTAGGTGCGCTGGCCGCGCAGTGTTGAACCGTTCTTCATATTCGCTGCGAAAGCCTGGGATTCTGTTCTGGGTTCGTGGTCCGTGCTGTGTGCGTGGAATGTGATCCGCGGGATGGATCGGCATCCGGCGGGCGTGTATCGCTCAAGTGTTCTACCCAAAGTCGTCAACTCTTGGTAGCGTTACGGTCACATATTGTGGCGGCGGGGGGTGGGCGGGGTGCAGGTTGGGCTCCAGGTAGTGCGGTACACGCGTCGATGCCGCCTGGTCACCCCTGTCCTGATGGGGGCGGTGGGTGAGTAGGCTCACCGCGACCGCTCCCTGCACCGTCCGTGCCGCCGTGGTGGAGGCGAGTGGTGAGGTCGTCGCGCAGGCGCTGCTGGTGCGGCGGGCGGCCTGGCTGGCCGCTCTGGCATGCGATGTGACCGCCCGTTTGGTGGTGGCCCGGTGGAATGCGGCTGATCTGGACTCTTTGGGGTCCGGGGTGGGGCTGGACGGGCGGGTGTTGCCATCGAAGGGCTGGATGGCTGTTCGGCGGCTGGGCTGGGGTGTGGGCCCGCCCTTGGGCGTGTACGTCGGTGATCGGGTGCTGCGGTGCGCCCAGGAGCAGGCCGCTCGCTTGTTGCGGCTGGCGCTGCACCGGCGCCGTCTGGTGGCGGCGATCGTGGCCACCTGGCCGCACGACCCGGGTGCACGTACGGGCGTCGAATGGGACGCGTTGCGTGCGCTGCTGCCGGACGGGGTGACGGCGGCCGACATCCGGAACCGGACCCGGCAGGTTCGCGCCTACCTCGACGCGCATGGCGCGTTCCCAGCCGATCTGACCGAACTGGAGGAGCCGCCGAACGTTGCGGCGCAGGTCGTGCTGGCGGCGGCCGACCGGCAACTGCTCACCCTGGAGCGCACCGACGGCCGCAGCGCCCGGCTGTGGGTGCGGCTTCCGCTGGTCGAGTTCCCCGCCTCCGGTCGGGACTGGGCGTGGCATGTGCTGCCGGTCGCGCTGCCGCCGACCGTCCCGGCGGAGGCTTCGTTGTGCGCTCCCACCGTGCGGGTGAGCAAGGGCCGGGTGCGCGTCGATCTGCCGTTCCAGATCCCGGTCGGCTTCGCGCCCGCTACCGGTCATCGGGTCGGGTGCGGCTTCGACTGGGGCCTCAACGGGCTGCTGGTCGGCGTGACGGGGCGTCTGGCCGACGGCCGAGTGATCAGTGATGGGCGGCCGCTGGTCTACGATGCGAGCGGTGTGTCGGCCAAGCTGCACCGGCTGCGCGGCGAGCGTGAACACCTGGCCGCCAAGCACCGGCACCTGCAAAGGCTCCTAGCCGGGATCACGCCCGCCGATCCCCGCTACGCCGCGTCGCGTACGGCCTGCCAGAGCCTCAATGTCGAGCATGAGCGGCTGTGCGCCCGTATCCGCAATCTGAACAAGGCACTGGCCTGGTCGGCGGCGCGGTGGGCGGTCGATCAGGCCGCCGCCGCGGGGGCGACGGTCATTTATGTGGAGGATCTGGCCACCTTGGAGGCGCGCGGGTGCCGGGCCAGGGTGAACGCGCGCCTGTCGGGGCAGGTGCGCGGGCGGATCGTCGAGGCGATCCGGCATCTGGCGGCCAAGTACGCCATCGCGGTGGTCACGGTCGCGGCGCGTGGGACTTCCCGGTACTGCCCCCGGTGCGGGGAGGGCACGTCGGTGCTCCGGCATTGCCCGGCTCCGGACCGACTCGGCGAGCGGGGCTGGAGGTGGGCTTACTGCCCGGCCTGTGGCCTGTCGTGTGATCGGGACTGGGCAGCGGCCGAGCGGATCGTCTCCCGTGGCCTGCTCGGCCAGAAGGCTACCCGCACCCACCGTTCCACCGGGGTGCGCACCATCCACGCCATCGTGGAGGGCAACGTGGCCCGCGCCCGCCGAACGCGCAGGCCCACCCGGGCGGCCCGCCGCGCCCGCCGCACCCGAACCGATCTGCACCCCCGACCGGCAGCGCGGGACAGAGCCAAGAGGCGTCCCACCCCGAAACGGCCCACCCGCGCCTCAGCCACCGCACGAAACAACTCGATGACGTCCAGCCGTGTGCCCGACCGGCGCACGGTGCCCGCCCCACCGCCCATCGGCGGTGGACAGCGTCCGGCGGGCCATGCACCCAAGCCGGGACGGCACCAGCCGTACCGGACAGGTCATGTCAGGAATTCTCACCATCGGACCGGCTTCCACCACGCTAAAGCCACCCCCGTGCTCATGCACATCGAGCACGGGAACGGCCCAGGCCAGGCCACGCCTATCCGAGTTGCCGGATTCCTCCAGGGAACCACAGAGAATTCAAGACGCTGGTGTAGGAGATGCCGATCTTCATGCGGACATCGGCGTCGGCGAAGGTGACGTACCCGCCGGAGCCGCGGCCGGCCCGGTCGGCGCCGGTGGCGTAGCCCTCGCCGCCGGCGGCCGTCGTGGTGCCGGGGCGCAGGTCGCCGTTCACCCAGGTGCCGGTGCCGGAGAAGGCGCGGTCGAAGGAGGCCGCGAAGTGCAGCCGGTAGTAGCTCTTGCGGTTGTTGACGCCGCCGTTGGCCCTGCGGCCGCAGAAGGCGCCGGTCAGCACCGAGCCGGTGACCGCACGGGTGGCGGGGTCGATCGTGATCTCGGCGTTCTCGCTGCCGTTGTGTGAGTTGGACACCCGGAACAGCAGGCTGGCGGGTGAGCCTTTGGGGAAGGTGAACTCGCCCATACCCGCGCGGGTGGTGACCGCGAGGTCGGTCTTGACGCCGGAGTCCAGCGTGACCGTGTATCGGCCGGGCCGTGCGCTCTCGTTGTCGTGGCTGAAGGTGCTCGCGTAGATCGCGTCTGTCGTGTCCGCGGTCGGTGAGGACGTGATCGGGCCGGCGAACGGCATGATCGGGACGTCGCCCGCGGCCCCCGGATGGCACCCCGCGCCGTTGACGTGGGTGAGTGCGAAGCCTCTCACGCGGGGGGTGTTGTAGGAGTAGCCGTTGGCGCCTGCGGCGTTGGTCTGGTCGCCCGCCGTGTTGGTCGGGCTCCACGAGATCATCCCGAACGGCAGGACGGCGCCGGGGTAGGTGTTGCCGCCGTTGGCCGATCCGATCAGCGGATCGACGTGGCGTACGGGATCGGTGACCTTGGCGGGAGAGGAGGTTGCGCCGGCCGGGACGGCGATGGCCGTACTGAGCACGGCGCCGATGAGCGCGGCGGCTAGCCACGAACGGGGAGAGAACACCTCGTGATCACACCGGCTCACACTAACCGAGCCATGAACGCTCACGTAAGCCTAGAAGTCCGGACAGATAATCCCGGGGCGGAAGCACGGTGATGCGCTCAGGCCGCGATCACGGGTTACGGCTTGCGGCCGACGCCCCCATAGAGCCATCGCGTGGCCTCGGGGGCCAGGTCGTCCGGGTCGGGGTGCCAGGTGTCGATGGTGACCAGGCCGGGAGGCACCAGCTCGAATCCCTCGAAGAAGCGTGCGACCTCCGCGTGCTCACGGAAGTAGATCGGCGTCGGCGTGGCCGCGTAAACAGCCTCGATCGCGGCCACCGCATCCGCCAGGTGACCGTCGCGGGTGACGTGGGTCATCGTGAGATAGCTGCCGGACGGCAGGGAGTCGCGCAGCTGGGTCATGACCGCGTCCCGCTCGTCCATGGTCAGGAAGTGCACCATAGCGATCATCAGGACGCCTATCGGCTGGCTGAAGTCGAGGAGCTTGACGGTATGCGGGTGTTCGAGGACCTCGGCGGGGCGCCGCATGTCGGCGGCGGCCACGGTGGTGTTCTGGTCGGTCGCGAGCAGGGCGCGGCCGTGTTGCAGCACGACGGGGTCGTTGTCGACGTAGACGACACGGGCGTCGGGGATGATCTCCTGGGCGATCTCGTGCGTGTTGCCGACCGTGGGCAGGCCGGACCCGATGTCGATGAACTGCCGAATACCCTGCCTTGCCATGTGGCGTACCGCACGGCGCAGGAACGCCCGGTTCTCCAGGGCCAGCTGGCGGACCTCTGGCATGGCCTTCTCGACCCGGCGTACGGCTTCCCGGTCGATCTCGAAGTTGTCCTTGCCCCCTAAGTAGTAGTCGTACATCCGGGCGACGCTCGGCCTGGTGACGTCGATGCCGCTAGGTCCGCTTGCGCCGTGCTCCGTCATGAACGGCCTCCATCTCCTAGATCATTTCCCTGAAATTAGCGCAAACATCGACAGAGCGCGCCAAGCGCTGGTCGACCGGCGAGTCCACCGAAGCATATCGATCTTCTCGACCAGGACGCATAGGACATTGACCAATATCTTTACACGGCACACGCGAATCTAGTCAGAAGCTTCAGCCGTCTCGCTGAGATCGCCAGGTCGATCCCACCCGCCGCCCGCCGCCCGGGCGCCGTCGGCAGAACCGTCGAGACGGCCCGCTGTCCATTTCAGCGGCGTTCCGCTGTTCCAGAACGCGTCTGCCATCAGGGAAGATCTGAGCGCTGTCGTTGACCACGAAGTCTCTCCAGCGCGGCCGCGACCTCCCGAACCTGCTCAGGCTGCCGGGTGCACCAATCGGAGACATCATCGAACCATCGGTTCCAAATGGAGCTGACAGCATCAGCGGTGATCTTCTCTCCACCACGCACGAGAGCGGCGAGATCACCCACCTCGGGGTCGTATTCGTCTTCAGGCGCCCCCATGCCCAGCAGTCCTTCGGGGTCGTATCGATTGATCAAAGCACGGACAGCCGCAGCCACCTGATCACCAGTCATGACCCCAGCATGTCCCAGCACGGCCGAACTTCGGCTGCGATCACCGTCGGTCATGTCTCCACTCGATGACTCCACCGGTGAGGCAGCGGCCGCCATCGGGGACATCGCCACTTGGGGGCTGGCGCGCGAGAATGATCTCGATATAGTGTTCGATTTAATGGCTGATCGCATCCACAAGTGTGTCGGTTTCGTGCCTGGTAGGGAAAGTGTGCTCGACTCCCATGTCGGCTTCGACATCCTCAACCGCCTTCGCGTGACGGCGCCCGGCCATCGTGATTCTGCGAAGGCGTGGACGATCAAGCCCGCGACACATGTCGCTTGTCCGCTACGAAGATCATGAGAAGGGAATGCCTGTGGGTTTATGGACTTCGGCAGGACGTCGTCTCGGGGGGCTGGTGGCCGTCGTGGCTCTGGTTCTCGGCGTCCTCGCCACGGGGGCACCAGCCGCCTCGGCCGCCACGACGAACGTGGTGAGCAAGCTGGACATCGTCTTCGAGCGCACCACCGCGTCGAAGTGCCCGGTCACCTTCGACGTCCACGGCTACTTCGAGGGGCTGCCCGCGGGCGCGCAGACGATCGAGTATCGCCTCGTCGGCGCCCAGGAGTGGAAGACGCTCGTCATACCCGCCGAACGCGGCGCCGTCTACCAGGCCGTGCTGGAGACCGTCACGTGGGAATGGGCGCCGGACTCGCGTGACTACGCGGTCCAGATCGAGATCAACCAGCCTGACGGCCTGCGGTCCAACGCCCTCTACTACTTCAAGTGCGGCACTCCGCCAGACGGGGAGACGTTCGGCGTCGCCGCCGAGGACATCACCCGCACGGCGAGCGGCGGCCCGCTGGCCGAACTGGCGGCCGACGCGCAGCTCGAGTCGGTGCGGGCCAGGTCCGGCGCGCAGGTCGCGCTCGTCAACAGGTACGTCGTCAAAGCGGACCTGCCCGCCGGACCGATCGGCTTCGAGCAGTTGTGGAACGCGCAACCCGCCGGGCTGGCCATCAACGTGCAGACGATGACCGGCGGCCAGCTCAAGAAGCTGCTGGCCACACCCAACCCGGCGGGCACCGTGCTGACCCCGTCGGCCGGGCTGCGCTACACCCTCGGTAGCGGGAAGGTCCTGTCGATGACGCTCGACGGGGTTCCGGTGACCGCCACGCAGGAGATCAAGGTCGCGGGCGGCTGGAGCCTCATCGCCGGCTTCGACGGCTGGCCGCGCTGGGAGGGGACGACCACGTACACGAGCGGTGCCGACGACACCGGGGCGCTCGCGTCCTACCTGGTCGCCCATTCGCCGGTGACGGCGCCACTGGGCGACCGCGTCACCGTCCGCTAGCCAGGAGGCCTGGCCGTGCACCGGCAGCGCGCACGGCCAGGTCAGTGGTTGCGTGGGGCCGTGATCGCGTTCACCGTGTACGTCGTGTCGGGGGCGGGAGTCGTGGTGAAGCGGGCGTTGGGCAGGTAGAGCCGGTTGCCGAACGACGCCACGGTGCTGGGGACGTCGAAGCGCGGGTCCGTCAGCCGGTTCACGACCTGGCCGGACGAGCCGTCGGCGGTCAGGCGGATGACGGTGACCGTGTTGAGCCGATTCTGCACCACGTACAGTGTCCGGCCGTCCAGCAGCAGGCCGTCGCCGTTGACCAGGGACTCGCCGCCCAGGTTCACCTCCGTGGTGACGCCGGTGGCGGGGTCGGTCTTGAAGAGCTTGCCGACGTTGGACTGGACGATGAGCAGGCTCTCGCGGTCGGGGGTCGGGGCTATGCCGTTGGCGTTGTTGCCGGTCGTGTACTGGATGGCGCCCGTGAGCGGCACCGATACCGCCTGGTCGGGCAGTGCGCCGTGCCGGCCGAGCGGCACCTTGTACAGGACGGGGTTGGTGGAGTCGGTGAACCAGGCCGCGTCCCGCGTGAGCACGACGTCGTTGACGAACGACGCCCCGGTGGCCAGCGGGTACGACTTGAGCACCGCTCCGGTACGGACGTCGATCACCCGGGCGTTCCCGGCGGTGCCACCGGAGACGAACAGGCGGTTACGCGAGTCGAGCTTGAGCCCGACCGAAGGGGTGCCGGGGCCCTTGCTGACGACGGCGCCCTGGCCGGTGCGCAGGTCGGCGCGGTAGATGTCGCCGTTCGCCAGGGAGCCGAGGTAGGCCACGGGCCGACTGCCGATCGCTATCCCCTCAGGCCGGAAGCCGTTGGGGAGCGCGATCGTGTCAGGCAGCGTCATAGCGTCAGGCCGTGTGGCCGCCTGCGCCATCGCGCCGGGCGGCGTGGCCGCCGACGCGGGCGTGCCGGGCAAGGTGGCGAGCAGGGCGCAGAGCGCGGTCGTGAGGATCGCTGATCTCATGCGGCCCACGATGCCCTCGCCCCCCAGCCCGGCAAAGGCCCAAAGAGCCGGTTCACAGCTATTTCTGAGGAAATAGTGCGAAATGTCAGACTTCGACTACTTCCACGCCCATGAGGTCGGCCAGAGCACGCAGTTCGGCGGCGCGGTGGCCAGTACCGAGGGACCAGTGGTGGGAGATGCCGGTGGCGCTCCAGTCGTCCGTCCACTCCCCCGGATCGCGGCCGAAGTCGACGCGCGACGTGGTGTTGCCGATCTTGAGGTGCGGCCCGTCCACGGTCTCACCCTCCGACACGGCGAAGCCGAACCGCCCGTCACGCCGCTGGAGCAGCCCGAACGCCGTCACCGGCCCATGCGCGACGTCGAACTCGACCGACACGCCCCACCCGCGCTTGCCATGGAAGACGCCCAGGCCGCGCAGCAGCGGCTTGCGCGAGCTGATCGCCAGGTGGGCGGGCCCGTCGTGGCCCATCTCGACATGACCGCGCAGGAAGTCGAGCGCCTGCAGCTCGGTGAACGAGCCGCCGCCGCCCAGCCGGTCCATGATCAGCATGGCCAGCGAGGTCCGCAGCTCGTACTCCCCCGCCGCCGGGACGCCCCGCGCGGTGAGCAGTGAGGAGCCGAGGATCATGCCCGCGCCAAGCCGTTCGTGGATCTCGCCGTCGAGCCCGCGGTGGTAGTAGGCGAGGCTGTCCAGCTCGAAGTCGGCCACCAGCTGGTCCAGCCCGGCCGAGACGCGGGCCGCCCACTCGAAGTCCTCGGGCACGACCGTGTCGGCCAGCTCGAACACCTCCCGCGCGAGCTCCATCCGCTCCTTGACCTGGGTGTCGGTGACCTTCTCGACGCGTACGCGCAGGTCGTCGAACTCCAGCACCTCCACGTGCCCGCCCAGATTGACCGGCACCAGCGTCAGGTCGGTGGCGACGTCGAGCATGCCCGGGTAGAGGTGGCCCATCAGCCCGTGCCGCCCGTCGCGCAGCGTGGCCCGTACGCCCGCCGCCTTCACCCACCGCTCGATCCGCGCCCAGGCCCGCTCGTCCTCCAGGTAGCCGGACACCGATCGGAACGGGATCCCGGCCCTGGTGAAGGTGTTGGCCATCTCCGGCAGCGGGCACGCGCCGCAGTAGGCCAGCCACTGCCCGGTGTCGAACGTCTCGTGGTCCATCGACTCCGACGGCTGCAGGTTGATCAGCAGCACCGGAGCGCCGCTGCGCTGGGCGATCGGCAGCAGCATGGTGGCGGTCATGTAGGTGGTGAGGAAGCCGACGATCAGGTCGCAGCCCGCCTCCCGCAGCCGTTCGGCCGCGGCCGCGCCCTGCTGGGCGTCGGAGATGAAGCCGACGTCGACCACTTCGCAGCCGAGCGTGCCCATGCGCTCGGAGACGCGCGCGGACGAGCGCTCCAGCTGGGGCAGGAGGTCGGGGAACTGCGGCCAGTACGCGCCGAGCCCGCCCGCCACGAGCCCGACCTTGGTGGGCCGCGCGGGGATCCGTTCGAGCGTCATGTCTTCTTGATCTCCTCTTCCGGTCTTTCGGTCGTGGGCGGGGTATGCCGCCGTGACAGGTCGGGGCTTCGGCGGGAACGCGCCCCCAGAGCGGAGGGGGCGCATTCCCGGCGTACGAGCGTCAGCGCAGGAAGGCGGCGGCCACTCCCGCGTCGACCGGGATGTGCAGCCCGGTCGTCAGCGACAGTTCCCCGCCCGTGAGCGCGAACACCGCCGCGGCCACGTGCTCCGGCAGTACCTCCTGCTTGAGCAGCGTGCGCTGGGCGTAGAACTCGCCCAGGCGCTCCTCCTCGACCCCGTAGACGGCCGCCCGGTTGGCGCCCCAGCCGGAGGCGAAGATCCCCGAGCCGCGTACGACGCCGTCGGGGTTGACGCCGTTGACCCGGATGCCGTGCGGGCCCAGCTCGGCCGCGAGCAGGCGTACCTGGTGGGCCTGGTCGGCCTTGGCCGCGCCGTAGGCGACGTTGTTCGGCCCGGCGAAGACGGCGTTCTTGGAGGAGATGTAGACGATGTCGCCGCCCATGCCCTGGCTCAGCAGGACCCGCGCGGCCTCCCTGGAGACCAGGAACGAGCCGCGGGCCATCACGTCGTGCTGCAGGTTCCAGTCGTCGAGCGTGGTCTCCAGCAGCGAGCGCGACAAGGACAGGCCCGCGTTGTTGACCACCAGGTCGACGCCGCCGAAGGCGAGGACCGCCTGGCGTACCGCCTCGGCGATCTGCTCCTCGGACGTCACGTCCACGCCCACGGCGATCGCGACGTCCTGCGGCCGGTAGGCGGCGCCGCCGAGCTCGGCGGCCACCTTGTCCGCGGCGCCCAGGTCGCGGTCGGCGACCACCACGCACGCGCCCTCGGCCGCCAGCCGCCTGGCGGTGGCGGCGCCGATGCCGGAGCCGCCGCCGGTCACGAACGCGACGCGCCCGGCCAGCCGCTTGGGCGCGGGCAGGCGGCGCAGCTTGGCCTCTTCCAGCTCCCAGTACTCGATGCGGAACTTCTCCGACTCCTCGATCGGCTGGTAGCTGGACAGCGCCTCGGCGCCGCGCATCACGTTGATCGCGTTGACGTAGAACTCCCCGGCCACCCGGGCGGTCTGCTTGTCCTTGCCGAAGCTGAACATGCCGACCCCGGGCACCAGCACGATCGCCGGGTCGGCGCCGCGCATCGGGGGCGAGTCGGGGGCCGCGTGGCGCTGGTAGTAGGCGGCGTAGTCCGCGCGGTACTGGGTGTGCAGCTCGCCCAGCCGGGTCAGGACGTCCGCGAGCGGCGCGTCCGGCGGCAGGTCCACGACGAGGGGGGCGACCTTGGTGCGCAGGAAGTGGTCGGGGCAGGAGGTGCCGAGCGCGGCGAGCCTCGGGTGCTCGGCGCGGGCCAGGAAGTCGAGCACCTCGGGCGAGTCGGTGTAGTGGCCGACCTGGCGGGCGTCGGTGCTGGCCAGGCCGCGGATCGCGGGGAAGAGCTCGGCCGCGCGCCGGTGCCTGGCCTCCTCCGGCAGGGGTTCGTGGACGACGGCGCCGAACGGGTCCGGGCGGCCGTGGTCGGCGATGTACTGCTCGGCGGTACGGATGATCTCCAGGGAGTTCGCCTGGCACTCGGCGCTCGTCTCGCCCCAGGCGGTGATGCCGTGGCCGCCCAGGATGCAGCCGATGGCCTGCGGGTTGGCGGCCTTGATCGCGGAGATGTCGAGGCCGAGCTGGAAGCCGGGCCGCCGCCACGGCACCCAGACGACCCGGTCGCCGAAGATGCGCGCGGTCAGCTCGGGGCCGTCGGCGGCGGTGGCGATCGCGATGCCGGAGTCGGGGTGGAGGTGGTCGACGTGGGCGGAGTCGACCAGGGCGTGCATGGCGGTGTCGATCGACGGTGCGGCGCCGCCCTTGCCGTGCAGGCAGAAGTCGAAGGCCGCCACCATCTCGTCCTCGCGCTCCTCGCCCGGGTAGACGCCGGTCAGCGCCCTGAACCGGTCCAGGCGCAGGACGGCCAGGCCGCCGGCGGTGAGCGTGCCCAGGTCGCCGCCGGAGCCCTTCACCCAGAGCAGCTCCACGTCCTGGCCCGTGACCGGGTCGTTCTCGGTGCCCTTGGCGGAGGCGTTGCCGCCGGCGAAGTTGGTGTTGCGCGGATCGGAGCCGAGCGTGTGCGCTCTTTCGAGCAGTTCGTTCATGGCGTCAGACATCAGGCCCCCCAGCCTGCCTGGTTACCGCCGACACGGTCGGCGGCGATCTTCTCGAAGTATCCGGACTTGGCGTAAGCGGCCATCGGGTCGGGCGCGAGCCCCATCTCCTCCCGCAGCTCACCGAGCAGCGGGCGGACATCGGTGTTGTAGGCGTCCATGAGCACGGCGTTGGCGCCCAGCACGTCACCTTCCCGCTGGGCGGCGGCCAGCGCGTCGCGGTCGACGAGCAGCGCCTTGGCGGTGGCCTCCTGGACGTTCATCACCGAGCGGATCTGGCCGGGGATCTTGGGCTCGATGTTGTGGCACTGGTCGAGCATGAACGCGGTCTCGTTGGTGTACCCACCACCGCCGATGACCTCGAACATGATGCGGAACAACTGGAACGGGTCCGCCGCGCCGACCATCAGATCGTCGTCGGCGTAGAAGCGCGAGTTGAAGTCGAAGCCGCCGAGCTTGCCCTCACGCAGCAGGAACGCCACGATGAACTCGATGTTGGTGCCGGGCGCGTGGTGCCCGGTGTCGACCACGACCTGCGCCTTGTCTCCGAGCTTGAGGCAGTGCGCGTAGGCGGTGCCCCAGTCGGGCAGATCGGTCATGTAGAAGGCGGGCTCGAACAGCTTGTACTCCAGCAGGAAGCGCTGCTCCTCACCGAGCCGCTCGTAGACCGCGGCAAGGGCTTCGGCGAGCCGGTCCTGACGGGCCCTGATGTCGTCCTGGCCCGGGTAGTTGGTGCCGTCGGAGAACCACAGCTTGAGCGTGTCGGACCCGGTGGCGTCCATGATGTCGACGCAGTCGAGCAGGTGCTGGAGCGCCTTGCGCCGTACCGCCGGGTCGGGGTGGGTGACGCTGCCGAGCTTGTAGTCGTCGTCCTGGAAGACGTTGGAATTGATGGCCCCGATGGTCACCCCCTGCTCGGTCGCGTGCCGGGCGAGGTCGGCGTAGTCGTCGACCTTGTCCCACGGGATGTGCAGCGCCACGGTCGGCGCGACGCCGGTGTAGCGGTGCACCTGGGCCGCGTCGGCCAGCTTCTCGTACGGGTCGCGCGGCACGCCCTGCTGGGCGAACACCTTGAACCTCGTGCCGGAGTTGCCGTACGCCCAGGACGGCGTCTCGATGCGCTGCTGCCGCAGCTGATCCTTGATCATCTTTTTCCCCAGATTTCGAGCAAGATTTCAAGCCAGGTGGAAAACTTCGGCCAGCGTGAGCAGCCCCTCGTCGGGCCGTCCGGCCTCGAAGAAGGGAGCCATCTCCGCCTGCCAGCGCGCGTTGACACCGGTCTCGGCCATCGCCTGCTGAGCCGCCTTGAAGTCGTCGGTCTCCAGATAGCCCACCAGCAGTCCGTCGTCGCTCAGGAACAACGAGTAGTTACGCCACCCGGCCTTCGTCAGCGCTTCGAGCATCTCCGGCCAGACGGCCTGGTGCCGCTCGGTGTATTCGTCGAGCCGCTCGGGCCGGACTCTCAACACAAAACAAACCCGCTCCATAACCAACCTCCTCTCATATCCACCCCGCACGGACCCTCGCGGCGCCGGGGGGTCCGGCGCCCAGGACGGCGCCGGACCTACTAGGAATCAAAAATCCGTCAGTAGTCGAACTGGTCGATGTTCGCCGCGTCGAACGTGAACGGCGGGCCCAGGATGACCTCGCCCTGCTTGCCGATCGTCCGCTCGCCCAGCTTGCCCGCCTTGAACGTCTCCCCCTCGGCCCCGGTGATCTGCCCCGACACCAGCGCGGCGGCGGCGTAGGAGGCCAGGTAGCCGAGGTCCTTCGGGTTCCACAGCGCGAACTTCTCCACGGTCTTGTCCTTGACGAACTGCCGCATCTGGTTCGGCGTCCCGAGCCCCGTGAGCACGACCTTGCCCTTGTACTTGGAGCCGGAGATGTACCGGGCCGCGGCCGAGATGCCGACTGTGGTCGGGGAGATGATCCCCTTCAGGTTCGGGTACGCCTGCAGCAGGCCCTGCGTCTGGGTGAACGACTTCTGGTCGTCGTCGTCGCCGTAGGCCACCTTGACCAGCTTCATGTCCTTGTACTCGGGCTTGCCGAGCTCGTCCTTCATGAACTTGATCCAGGTGTTCTGGTTCGTGGCGTTCGCGGTGGCCGACAGGATGGCGATGTCGCCCTTGTTGCCGATCATCCCGGCGAGTAGTTTGACCTGGCTACGGCCGACCTCCTCCGAGCTGGCCTGGTTGATGAACAGGTCACGGCACTCCGGGGCGGCGTCCGAGTCGTACGCGACGATCTTGATGCCCTTGGCGCGGGCCTGCTGGAGCGGCCCGCAGACGGCGTTGGCGTCGTTGGCGGCGATGAGGATCGCGTCATGGCCCTGCTGGGTGAGCGTGTTGATGTAGGAGATCTGTGACGAGGCGGAGGCGTCGGACGGGCCGACCTCCTTGGCCTCGCCCTGATACTCCTTGGCCGCCTCGATGCCGGCGTTGTCGACGATCGTCTCGTAGGGGTTGTTGATCGCCTTGGGCAGGAAGGCGAGCTTCAGTCCCTGCTTGATCGGGGCGTTCGGGTCGGCCTTGGCGGCGGCGGAAGAGGAGGCGGGCGCCGGCGCGGGCGCGGAGGTCACGTTCGACTTGGTCGTACCGCTGCAAGCCGCCACGCCAAGAGCAAGCAGCGCGGTCACAGCGGTCAGGCGCATCGGGGTCATGGGGATCCTTTCAGAGCTGGCCTGACGAGCGAGACGAGACGGGGGGTGAGCACCGAGACGATGAGCAGCAGTCCGGTGACGATCGACTGGATCTCGGTCGAGACGTCGCCGAGCATGAGCAGATTGCGCAGCAACCCGATGAGCAGCACACCGGCGATGACGCCGCCGAGCGTGCCCTTGCCGCCGTCGAAGTCGACGCCGCCCAGGAGGACGGCCGCGATGACGGCGAGTTCGATGCCCACGCCGTTGTCGGCGCGGGCGGAGCCGTACCTGAGCGTGAAGACGACGCCGGCGAAGGCGGCGACGGTGCCGGAGATGACGAAGAGCAGCAGTTTGATGCGCTTGACGCGGATCCCGGCGAAGAACGCGGCCTGCTCCTGGGCGCCGATCGCGTACAGCGCCCGGCCGAAGCCGGTGGCGTGCAGGACCACGCCCACGATCGCGGCCAGCAGGACGAACACCGCTATCGGATAGGGAATGGGCGTTCCGGGCACGTCGTCGACGGCGAGCGCGGTGTAGCTCGGCGGGAACTGGGCGACCGCCCGGTCCCCGAGCACGACGTAGGCGAGGCCGCGGTAGAGGGCGAGCGTGCCGATCGTGACGGCCAGCGACGGCAGCCCGAGCCGGGTCACCAGCAGGCCGTTGACCAGCCCGCATACGGCCCCGGTCAGTACGGCGATCGGGATGATCACTTCGATGGCCATGCCGCCGTCCCACAGCGAGCCGACCAGCGCGCTGGAGAGCCCGAGCACCGAGGCGACCGACAGGTCCACCTCGGCGGCCACCACCAGCATGGTCATGGCCAGCGCGATGAGCGCGATCTCGCCCAGGTCCCCGAGCGCGAACGACAGGTTGTCGACGGTCGCGAAGCCGGGCGAGGTGAGCGAACCGGCCGCGAACACGGCGATCAGCAGCGCGCCGACCAGCACGTCCCAGCGCAAGACCTTAGCCATGACGGCTCCTGTTCCTGAGCAGGCGGGCCAGTCTGAGGGCGAGCACCCGGTCGACGCTGATCGCCAGCAGGAGCAGCGCGCCGGTGATGGCCTGCTGCCAGAACGGGTTGACCCGGAGCACGACCAGCGCGCTGCCGATCGTGGTGAGCAGGAGCGCGCCGAGCGCCGCGCCGTACACGCTGCCGACGCCGCCGGTGATCGCGACGCCGCCGACCACGACCGCGCTGACCACCAGCAGCTCCCAGCCGTGCGCGGAGTCGGCGATGACCGTGCCGAACCTGGCCAGCCAGAGCACCCCCGCCAGTCCCGCGAGGCAGCCGCTGACCAGGTAGGCGAGCAGGATCCGCCGCCTGACGGGCACGCCCGCGAGCCGGGCGGCCTCCGGGCTGGAGCCGATCGCGTAGAACTCCCGGCCGCTCGGGTAGGACCGCAGGTAGTAACCGATCAACACCATGATCACCAGCGTGATGAGCGGCAGGTACGGCACCCCGAGCACCGAGCCGTTGCCCAGCGACAGCAGCCCCGGCGGCAGGTTGACCGCGTTGATCTGCCGCCCGTGGGCGATGTAGTGGTCGATGCCCTGGATCACGTAGAGGGTGCCGAGCGTCACCACCAGGGCGGGGACCCGGCAGAAGCTGACCAGCAGGCCGTTGATCAGCCCGCAGGCCGCGCCGATCGCCACCCCGAGCAGGACGGCGGGCAGGATGCCCATGCCGCCGGCCAGCTGGTCGCCGGTCACGAAGGCGACCAGCCCCACCACCGAGCCGACGGACAGGTCGAGGTTGCGGGTGATCACCACCATGGACTGGCCGACGGCCAGCAGCGCGAGGGTGGCGGTGTTGAGCAGGATGTCCTCGATGCCCTGCCCGGACAGGAAGTTGCCGTTGACGCTGGCCGTGACGCCGACCAGCGCGGCCAGCGCGATGACCAGGCTCAGCTCGCGGGCGCGGAACACCAGGTCGACGAGGCCGCGGGCGCTGCGCGCGGGCGTCGTCTGCTCGGGTGGCGCGGTGGCGGTCGTCACGCGGCCCTCCCCATGATGGCCGTCATGCGGCCCTCCCGGTGGCGGCGTTCATCACGCTCTCCTCGGTCGCGTCGGCGCGCGAGAGCTCGGCGGTCAGCCGTCCCTCGTGCATGACCAGCACGCGGTCGGCCATGCCCAGTACCTCCGGCAGGTCGGAGGAGATCATGAGCACCGCGATGCCCTGCCCGGCCAGCTCCGACAGCAGCCGGTGCACCTCCGCCTTGGTGCCGACGTCGATGCCGCGGGTCGGCTCGTCCACGATCAGCACGGACGGCTTCGTGGCCAGCCACTTGGCCAGCACGACCTTCTGCTGGTTGCCCCCGGACAGCACGCCCACCCCGTCGCTCAGCCGGGCGAACTTCAGCCGCAGCCGCACCGCCCAGTCCTTGGCCCGGTCGCGCTCGGCCGTACGGGAGATCGTCAGTCCCCTGCGCAGCGAGCCCAGCCCGGTCAGGCCGATGTTGCGCTCGATCGACAGCTCCATGACCAGCCCCTGCTGGCGGCGGTCCTCCGGCACCAGGGCCAGGCCCGCGCCCATCGCCGCGGTGGGGCTCCCGGTGGGCAACGGCCGGCCGTCCACCGAGACGGAGCCCGCGTCCCAGCGGTCCACCCCGAACACCGCCCTGGCCACCTCGCTGCGCCCGGCGCCCACGAGTCCGGCGAGCGCGACGATCTCGCCCCGCCGTACCTGGAAGGAGACGTCGGTGAAGACGCCTTCGCGGGTCAGCCGGTCCACCTGGAGGGCGACCTCGCCGAGGGCGGCCTCCTCCTTGGGGTAGAGCGTGCCGAGTTCGCGGCCCACCATGCGCCGTACCAGGTCGTCGTGGGTGAGTCCGGCGACCGGCTCGCTGGCGATCCACGCGCCGTCGCGCAGCGTCGTGACCCGCTGGCAGAGCGAGAAGATCTCGTCCAGCCGGTGCGAGATGAACAGGATCGCGCAGCCGTGCTCGCGCAGCGCCTCGACCACCGAGAACAGCCGCGCCACCTCGTTGCCGGACAGCGCGGCGGTCGGCTCGTCCATCACCAGGACGCGGGCCTCGCGGGACAGGGCCTTGGCGATCTCGACGAGCTGCTGGTCGGCGATGGACAGGCCGCGCGAGGGCTGCTCGGGGTCGAGCGCGACGCCCAGCCGTTCGAACAGCCGCCGTGCCTGGCCGTGCATCTCCTTGCGGTCGATGCGGCCCAGGGTGCGGCGGGGCTGGCGGCCCATGAAGATGTTCTCGGCCACGGACAGGTCGGGGAAGAGCGTGGGCTCCTGGTAGATGACCGCCACGCCGGCCTGCTGGGCGTCGGCCGGTCCGGCGAAGACGACCGGCTCGCCGTTGAGCAGGACCTGGCCGGTGTCGGGCCGGTGGACGCCGGCGAGCGTCTTGACCAGGGTGGACTTGCCCGCGCCGTTCTCGCCCGCGAGCGCGTGCGCTTCGCCGGCGAACAGTTCGAGTGAGACGTCGCGCAGCGCTCTGACGGCTCCGAACGACTTGCTGACGTTCGCGAGCGCGAGGGTGGGGGCACCACTCATGCATCCTCCGGACAACAAACGTTTTAATCGCGACGAACCCGGAATCTAAGCGCTGGACCAGCAGGCGTCAATGCCTTCACTCGTCTTCTGGCGTCTTTGTGATTGTTACGTTTTAATCGGGGGGTGCGATTCACTGCAGTGGACCTTGGCGCCTCCAGCGGGCGGGTCATGAGTGCCGACGTCTCGGCCGACAGCGTGCGGCTCGTAGAGGAACACCGTTTCGTCAACCGGCCCGTACGCGTGGCCGGGACGCTGCACTGGGACATCCTCTCCCTCTACCAGGGGGTGCTCGACGGGCTGCGCAGGGCCGGCCCCGCCGAGTCGGTCGGCATCGACGCGTGGGCCATCGACTACGGCCTGCTCGACCGTGACGGAGCGCTGATCGGCAACCCGGTGCACTACCGCGACGGGCGCACCGAGAAGGTGACCGAGCGGGTCGACCCGTACGAGGTGACCGGGCTGCAGTTCCTCCGGTTCAACACGATCAACCAGCTCGCCTGCGACCGGCTGGACCGGGCCGAGACGATGCTGCTGATCCCCGACCTCCTGGGCTACTGGCTGACCGGCGAACGCGGCGCCGAGCGCACCAACGCCTCGACGACCGGCCTGTACGACGTCACCAAGCGGGACTGGGCCTGGGACCTGATCGACCGCCTCGGCCTCCCCAGCCGGATATTTCCCGAAATTTCGGATGGCGGTGTCGCGGAGCTGCGGCCCGACGTGGCCGCCGAGATCGGCTACACCACCTCCCTGGCCCGGGTGGGCTCGCACGACACCGCCTCGGCCGTGGTCGGCGTGCCCGCCACCGGTGACCGCTTCGCCTACATCTCCTGCGGCACCTGGTCCCTGGTCGGCGTGGAGCTGCCCGGCCCGGTGCTCACGGAGGAGAGCCGCCTGGCCAACTTCACCAACGAGGCCGGCATCGACGGCACCACCCGCTACCTGCGCAACGTCATGGGCCTGTGGATCCTGCAGGAGTGCCTGCGCGTGTGGGGCGACCCCGCGCTGGAACCGTTGCTCGCCGCCGCCGCCGAGGCCAGGACCGAGGCGGTCATCGATCCGGACGATCCGTCGTTCCTGCCACCGGGCGACATGCCCGCCCGGATCGCGGACTACTGCGCGCGTACCGGGCAGGCGGCGCCGGAGGATCGGGCGCAGGCCGTACGATGCATCCTGCAGAGCCTCGCCCTCGCCTACCAGCGGGCCGTCGCCGACGCCGTCCGGTTGAGCGGGCGGCCGGTCGAGGTCGTCCACCTGGTGGGCGGCGGATCGCGCAACGCGTTGCTGTGCCAGCTCACCGCCGACGCCACCGGCCTGCCGGTCGTCGCGGGGCCCGTCGAGGCGGCCGCCCTGGGGAACGCGCTGGTCCAGGCGCGGGCGCGCGACCTGGTCGGCGACCTGGCCGACATGCGGGCTCTGGTACGACGAAGTGAGAGCCTGCGCACCTACGAGCCACGGGGGCACCCATGACCGAGCCTGCCGAGGTCATCTCATGAGACGGATGGAGGAGGGGTCGTGACCACGGTGAGCATCAAGGACGTCGCGGCCCGGGCGGGCGTGTCGCCCGGCACGGTGTCCAACGTGCTCAACCGTCCGGAGAAAGTGGCCGACTCCACCCGGATCCGGGTCGAGTCGACCATCAGAGAGCTCGGCTTCGTCAGGCACGGCTCCGCCTCGACACTGCGGGCCGGCCACAGCCGCACGGTCGGCCTGTCCGTGATCGACATCGGCAACCCGTTCTTCACCGACGTGGCCGCCGGGGTGGAGGACGTGGCGAGCGAGCGCGGCTACGCCGTCATCCTCGGCAACTCCTCGGGCAGCCGGATGAAGGAGGAGCGCAACCTGCTGGTGTTCGCCGAGCAGCGGGTGCGCGGGGTGCTCATCACGCCGTCGGACGAGGACCCCGGCCGGCTCGACCAGCTGCGGGGACGCGGCATCTGCGTGGTGCTCGTCGACCATCCGGCCGAGCGCTCCGACCAGTGCGCGGTCGCCGTGAACGACGTGACCGGCGGCTCGATGGCCGTCGCCCACCTGCTGGAGGGCGGCGCGGGCAGCCTCGGCTACGTCACCGGGCCCCCCGTGATCCGCCAGTGCCAGGACCGCAAGCGCGGCGCCGAGCAGGCGATGGCGGCGGCCGGCCGCGAGCCGCGCGAGCTGCTGGAGGTCTCGATGCCCGCGATGACGGCGAAGGCGGGCCAGCAGGCGGCCGAGACCCTGCTCGCCGAGGGGACGCTTCCGGACGCGCTGTTCTGCGCCAACGACCTGCTCGCGCTCGGCATGCTGCGCGGCCTGCTCCAGGCGGGCGTACGGGTGCCTCAGGACGTGTCGCTGATCGGCTACGACGACATCGACTTCGCCTCGGCCTCCACGGTGTCGCTGACCTCGGTCCGGCAGCCCACGTACCAGCTCGGCCGGGTGGCCACCGAACTGCTGCTCGACGAGTGCGACAACCCGGGGACGCACGCGCACCAGCAGATCATGTTCCAACCGGATCTCGTCGTCAGGGAGTCCACGCGGTAGGTTGTGGCGCAAACCGACAAACGGGGTTGATCATGTCAAATGGTGCCCGTCATGCGCTCGGGCTGGTCGCGGGACTGCTCCTCCCTCCGCTGATCGCCGTCGGACTCTTCTACGGCGTCGGTGAGTTCAGCCGCAGCTTCCAGCAGTTCGTCATCTCCTGGGCCGGGATCGGCGCGGTCGTCGTCTCGGGAATCCTGCTCGCGCCGCTGCTCGCCTCGCGGCTGTCGCCCGTCGCCTCGCTGGTGGGCGGGCTGGAGTTCACCGCGTTCGGGCTCCTGCCGATTCTGGACGTCAGCGGCCTCCACCTGATGCCCGAGCGGATCTTCCCCGAGGCCATCTGGAGCGGGTTCCTGACCCTGGCCTACTCCGGGATGCTGCTGATGATCGGCGTACTGCTGCTGGTGGGCTCGGCCTTCCCGTCGCGCTGGCGGTCGACGCCGCAGCCCCTTCCGGCCGGGCCCACCTACGGCGTGATCCCGCCGTACCGGGGACCGGAGGACGCGACGCGGCCGATCCACCGCGAGTGAGCGGTACGGGGTCGTGGCCTGGCAGAATGCCGCCATGCGCGACTCCAGGATCATCGACTTCCTCGCCCAGCTCGCCGCACACGTGCCCGCGCCGGGAGGGGGCGCCACGGCGGCCCTGCACGCGGCGCAGGCCGCCGCGCTGCTCGGCATGGTCGCCCGCTACACCACCGGGGAGAAGTACACCGACCACGCCGAGACCATCGTCGCGCTGATCGCCGAGACCGACACGATGCGCGCGCGGGCGCTGCGCCTGCTGGAGGAGGACGCGGCGGCCTTCACCGCCGTCACGGACGCCTACCGGCTGCCGAAGGGCCCCGAGCGCAGCGCGGCCATCGCCGCGGCCCTCGTCGGCGCGGCCGAGCCACCCGCCCGGGTCGTCGAGACGGCCACGCGACTGGTCGACCTCTGCGAACAACTGCTGCCGATCGGCAACCCCAACGTGGTCACGGACGTGGCCGCGGCGGCCGAGGCGGCACGCGCCGCGCTCACGACCGCGCGGGTGAACGTCGAGGTCAACCTGGGCGGCATCAAGGACGAGAAGGCCCTCCATAGGCTCCGGGCCCGGCTGGCCGACGTGGACGCGACGGTCGCCAGAGCGGAGTGGGTGACGGCCAGGGTCCGCGAGGGCCTCACCGCCACGTGACGCTACCCGGCTCCCTGCCGCACATCGCCTCCCCTTGGGGGGGCGCACCCCGTCCGGCCCAGGCCGTTCTGGCGCGCTGTGGCGGGGGGATGGTCATGTGGTCGGCGGGCCGTGCGAGAGGATCTATGGGTGAAGACGCTCACGGGTAAGGAACTGGCCGCCGCCATCAGGGCGGAGACGGCGGCGCGGGTGGCCGCCGGGCCGCAGCCGAAGCTGGCCGTCGTCGTCGCGACCGCCGACGAGGCGAGCCTCTGGTACGTACGCTCGATCGCCAAGGCCGCCGCAGGCGTGGGCATCGCCTTCGACCTCGCCGACCTCGGCCCCGAAGCCACGGCCACCGGCATCCGCGAGACGCTCGAACGGCTCAGCGCCGACCCCGATGTGCACGGCGTCATACTGCAGACCCCGCTCCCCCAGGGCGCGTCGGCGCAGGAGTTGGCCGCCGCCATCGACCCGGCCAAGGACGTGGACGGCGCCAACCCGCTGTCCCTGGGCCGGCTGGCCGCCGGGCTGCCCGCGTTCGCCCCGGCCACGGCGGCCGCCGTGCTGGCCCTCCTCGACCACTACGGAGTCGAGCTGGCGGGTCGCCGGGCCGTGGTCGTCGGCCGTTCGACCGTGGTCGGCAAGCCCCTGGCACACCTGCTGCTCGACCGGAACGCGACGGTGACCGTCTGCCACTCGCGCACCCGCGACCTGCCGGCCGTCACGTCCACGGCCGAGGTGCTGGTCGCGGCCGTGGGCCGGGCCGGGCTGATCGGGGCGGAGCACGTGGCGCCCGGCGCGGTCGTCATCGACGTCGGCACCAACCCGACCGAGGACGGCGGCCTGGCCGGCGACGTGGACTTCTCTGCGGTCGCGGACCGGGCCGGGGCGCTGACTCCGGTGCCGGGCGGCGTAGGCCCGGTGACGACCGCACTCCTGCTGCGGCACACCGCGCAGTCGGCGGGCCTGATGTGAGCACGTCGACGACCGGAATCGAGGATGCCGGGCGCATCGCGTGCTGAGTCACCGAGCTGGCAATGCCGGTGGGCGTCGCGTGCTGAATGACTGAGATGGCAATGCCGGTGGGCGTCGATGCATGACGTACTGGATGACCGAGATCGCGACGCTGGAGGGTGTCGATGCGTGACGTGCTGATCGTGCAGAACAGCAGGAGTGGCGGCCCCGGCCGCCTCGGCGGCTGGCTGGAGGAGGCCGGGCTGCGGCTGGACGTCGTACCCGCCTATGACGGCGCCCCACTCCCTGCCAGGCTGTCGCACGACGCCATGATCATGCTGGGCGGCGGCTTCCTGCCGAGCGACGACGACCGTGCGCCATGGCTGGCCACGGCCAGGAGCCTGTTCGCGCAGGCGCTGGACGAGGGCGTGCCGCTGTTCGGCATCTGCCTGGGCGGTCAGATGCTGGCCGAGGTCGCGGGCGGCGAGGTGACCCCTGACGCGGGCGCTCCGGAGAACGGCAGCCTCCCCGTGACGCTGCGGCCCGAAGCCGCCTACGACGCGCTCTTCCACAGCCTGCCCGAGGTGGTGCCCGCCATCGAGCACCACGTCGACGCGGTCACCGCTTTGCCGCCGGGGGCGGTCTGGCTGGCGCAGACCACGGCCTGCCCGTACCAGGCGTTCCGGGTCGGGGAGCAGGCGTGGGGGGTGCAGTTCCATCCCGAGGTGCTGCCGGCGCGTATCCGCGAGTGGCGGGTCGACGGCTTCGACCCGGACGAGGTCTATGCGCGGGCGGTGGCCGACGAGCCGGTGTCGACGCCGATCTGGCGCGAGGTGGCCACCCGCTTCGCCAAGCTCATATGACCGGCCGCTACCCGGCCGGACTCACGGCACTGGTGGTGCCGATCCCGGAGGCCGAGCCGGTCGTGGGCCGGTGGCGGACCGCGCTCGACCCGTCGGCGGCGTACGGGGTGCCGGCGCATGTGACGGTGATGTACCCGTTCCTGCCGCTCGACGCGGTCGACCGGGAGGCGCTGGCTGGGCTCTTCGCCGGGCATGCGCCTTTCGAGGTGGTGTTCGCCAGGTGTGGGCGGCTGCCCGAGTTGCTGTATCTGGAGCCGGCACCCGGCGAGCCGTTCGTCCGGCTCACGCACGCGGTGACCGCGCGCTGGCCCGAGGCCCGGCCGTACGGGGGCAAGTACGAAACGGTAATGTCGCACCTTTCGGTCGGGTACGAGAGCGACGGCGCCGCCCTCGACGAGGCGGGGACGGCGATCGAGCGAGGGCTGCCGGTCACGGCGCGTGTGGCGGCGGTCCAACTGGTGGCCTACGACGGCACGGTCTGGCAGGTGGTCGAGGACTTCCCATTAACGGCGGCGGGCTCGCCTCCCTAGCCACACACCATGAAGGCCGCGATCGTGTCGCCCCGCCGTGGCTAGCCAGCCGGGACGCCGAGTGGCGGGTGCATCCGTACGACCGTGGGACGCTTCAGATGCCACCCACCGTGTGGTGCCTGCTCAGATCTGGTTCGTGCCACCGTCGACGTAGATGTTCGCGCCGACGACGTAGCTGCTCTGTTCCGAGGCCAGGAAGGCCACGACTGCGGCGGCCTCCTCAGGCTGACCCATGCGGCCCTTGGCCACGGTCGCGGCGACATTCTCCTTGACGGCCCGGGCGGTCTCCTCGTCGCCGAAAGCGGCGGTGCCCCCGGGAGTCTCGATCCATGCCGGCGAGACCACGTTGACCCGGATGCCGCGGTCCTTGAGCTCGTTGGACCACGTCCGCGCGAAGGACCGGACGGCCGCCTTCGACGCCGCGTACGCGCCGAACGCCTCTACTCCACGGTCGCCGGCCGTCGAACCGACCAGGACGATCGAGGCACCATCGTTGAGCAGCGGCAACGCCTTCTGCACGGTGAACAGCGTGCCTCGGACGTTGACCGCGAAGGTCTGATCGAAGTGCTCCTCGGTGGTCTGCTCCAGCGTCACGAACGCACCGACCGCCGCGTTCGCCACGAGCACGTCCAAACCCTTGCCTCGCGCCCGGACCGCCTCGTAGAGCCGGTCCAGGTCCTCCGGCTTCGAGATGTCGCCGACGACCGCGGTGGCCCGGTCTGCTCCGATGGTCTTGACTGCGGCCTCCAGTTCGGACTCGCGTCGGCCGGTGACGAACACGTACGCGCCCTCGTCCGCCAGCCGTACGGCGGTGGCCAGACCGATACCGGTGCTGCCCCCGGTGACTACCGACGTCTTGCCTTCCAGCTGTCCCATATGGGTGTCTCCATCACTCTCTCGATGTCGATCCGTTCGATATCGATACTGCGGGAGATCGGGGATACTATCCATGATGCAGAGTCCGGTGTTCTTTACGTATCGTCCAGAAGGAGGGCTCGGTGCTCGGCTTTCGGGATCCAGTGGCTGACGCGATCGGCCTGCTCCGGCCCCGCACGGTGATCGGACCCAGCCTCCGGGCCGTGGGAGAGTGGGCTTTGCGCTTCGACACGTTCCTGCACGTGCGGATCGGGGGCCTCGTGCGCGGTACGTGCTGGTTGATCCTCGACGGGCACGAGCCGGTGCTCCTGCAGGAGGGTGACACCTTCATGCTGGGCAACCCGCCGCCTTACGTGCTGGCCAGCACGCTCGACGCAAGCCCGCGCCCTGCGGAGCCGGTGTGGGCGGGTGCCGAAGACGGGTTCGTGCGGATCGGCCCGGAGTCCGAGGAGGACCTCTACCTCTGCGTCGGGCACATCGCGTTCGACGACAGGAACGCGGCCCTCCTGACCGATCTTCTGCCGCCGCTCGTGATCGTCCGCGTGGCCGATCCTCAAGGCAGGCGGCTCGCGCAGCTGATCGATCTCCTGGCCACCGAGGTCGGAATCGCCGCCGCCGGCGGCCCGCTGGTGCAGAACCACCTCGCACAGATCCTGCTCGTGCACATGCTGCGTGCTCACGCCGGTCAGACGGACCGGCCCACCGGCTGGCTGGGCGCCCTGAACGAGGACGGCATCGGTGCCGCCCTGCGTGCCGTGCACGCGGACGTGGCGCACTCCTGGAGCCTCAAGGAACTCGCCGAGATCAGCCACATGTCGCGTTCCGCGTTCGCCCAGGCCTTCAAGAGCCACGTCGGGGTCCCGCCGTTGGAGTACCTGATCCAATGGCGCATGAGCCTCGCGCGCGACGCCCTCACCCGCGACACTCTGTCGATCTCCGAGCTCGCACGGGCCACGGGCTACCTGTCCGAGAGCGCGTTCAGCACCGCGTTCCGCCGCGTGGTCGGCTCATCGCCCGCACAGTTCCGGAACCAGGCACGGCAAGCCACCGCACCCGGCCGCGAACGGAAGCTGGAGGAGGCGTCCTGTGCTCAGCAGTGAGCTCGCCGAGCTGCCCGGCGTGACCGTCCGGACGTTGCGCCATTACCACCAGATCGGGCTGCTGCCCGAACCACGGCGGGCATCCGGGGGTTACTGGATCACCCGGCGGCAGCCATTCCACAGCCACACCCCGGCCAGCCCGAACAACAGCACCGCCTCCTGACCGTCTCCAGGCTCATCCGCACCCGTCTGCCCGATGACGCCGGACACCGCCCGAGGCGGCGCCGCCGGGCGGCCTTGTCCTTTTAGGATTGCGTCGGCGGCCATGACCCAGACGATGAATACCGCCTGTCAGAAGCAACCCCTCATCTCGACCGCGCTACTGTCCGAACAGGGCCCCACTCGGGTCCGCGCGACCAGCTCCAAAGTATCTCTCTATAATCGCCACTACGTTCTGTCAGCGGCTTTGGCTCTCAGCAGCCTTCTGCGCTCGCCTGGCCTCGCGGTGTGTCATCGTGGCGGTGCCGGTCAGCCGCTGACATGGGCGGTGTTGTCGAGCCAGTGCTGGGCGAGGTCGGTGTCGCCGTCGACGCTGATGTTGGTGGTATCGCGGTCGGTGAGAGGGAGTCGCCGGGTCAAGGCCAGCAGCAGCGATCGCGCCGAGCCGGTCACCGTCACATCGGCCTGCTTGGTCGCGGGCTGCCACGTCACCCCGTCAGGCCGCCGTTCGACGAACCAAGCGCCCGCGTCGTCGGTGGTGTCGGTGGCCAGCCACTGCAGGGTCTGCCCGGTGCCCCGGATGGCTTGGGCGGACTTCGGCCGCTGCATCGCCCACGTGGGGGAGGTCAGCATCGCGAAGTGGTTGCTGATGAGCGCGGCTGCAATGTCGGCGTCAACGTCGGCCGGTCGGTCCGCCGCGGCGGCTGCGTCAAAACCGTGGACGACCGCCTCGTTGAGCATGCTGGACATCCAGAATCGCGTCCCGGGCCGCTCGTCCCCCGCGGGGTTGAACACCGGCGCGTCGAGCGCGTCATCGGAGCAGGCGCCCGCGACCCGCTGCGCGGAATCCGACAGCCACCCCTGCCACTCGCGGGGGTCGGTGGGGAGTACGGCCATCTCCGTGGGCAACTGTGTCGGGTCGGTGATGCGCCGCTCGATGATCTCCGCGACCCAGTGCTGGGTCTGGCCCACGTGCTCGACCAGGTCAGTGATGGCCCACTCCGGGGCTGTCGGCACGGCGGCGTCAGGTCCAGCCGCGGCGGCTGATTCCGCCAGACGTCGGGTGTGTTCGACGATCGCTCGCCGGGCAAGTTCCGCGTTCAGCTCAGTCATTGGATTGTCCTTTCCGTAGGTTCGTTGTGCTGTGTATGACTCGGCGTGCCGGTCGAACTCATCGGTGACCTGTGGTCGGCGTGTCAGGCAACTTGCTGATCGCGTCGTGCCGTGGGAGACGGTCACCAGCCCCAAGGGAGAGCGGGCCTGGACGGCCGGGCAGCTCCGGGCGGCGCTGGCCGACCTGCCCGACAGACGGGCAGCCTCCCTGGGAGAAGGGGCCGCTGCCCCTTTCAGGCCAGTACTGCCCCCTCGCACTACGTGCAGGACATGGTTATCTGCCGCTGTCTATCACGTGATTCCCGCGGAGGAGCGATGCATGTTCAGCGGGTGCTGTTACCCGACATCCGGCGGACGGGGCACGCGCCGGCGGCCTGCATCTACAGAGTCCGCAACGCCTCAAGCCGGCGCGGAGCGGACGTCTTGACGATGTCTGGCTGTTCAGGCGGAGAAGCGGTTCACCACCTCTGGGTGAACGACAATGCGCACCACGCCCCTGACAAGCCACTCGTCGAGGAACTTCTGGTACTTCGGGTCGCTCATGTCCCAGTATCGTTGGGCGAGACGAGCCGCGAGTTCGGCGCCACCCTGATCGTGGAGAGTGACTGAGCCCTCCACCGCTACCCAATGTTCGGGCTCACCAGACGGAGCCGCGACGACGACGGAAGCACGGGGGTGCTCCCGGAGACGGTCGAGCTTCGGCGCGTCCGGGAGGGAGAACATGTGCAGGTCGCCGTCGTCGGCTACCTCGAACCACACCGGGCGCGGCGCGGGCCAGCGTTCACCGCGTGGTGCAACGGTGAGGAAGGCGTAGAGCGGCCGTGTGAGCAGGGCAAGATCCTCATCTCGGAACATGACAGCTAACCTACGTCTCGCCGCTCTCGATTCGATTGCCCCCTCCGCTGCGCTGCCCATGAAGACCCGCCGGCTCGTTGAAGACGCCGTCGGCTTCGGCCCGGCGGCGATCATCGAACTGTAGACAAGGGGGGCCACACCACTGTGCTGGGCGGCCTCGGCCACGGCTGTGCCGTAGCGGACCTCGTCGTCGTGACTCAGTCCGGCGCCCGCCTGACCCGAGCTCGGCTGAACGCTGAAGACGCCGTGAAAACCGGCGAACGCCGTCTCGCGTTGTTGGCCAACGAGGGCATCCGCGCCGCGGGAGATCAGGTCCTGTCATGCGGTGACGCGCATGGGGCAGTCACCGGCGTCAAGGGCGAACGCGATCGGGGGCAGGATTCGCCACCGCGCCGTTGCCGAAGCCTTCATGAACTCGTGAACGGTCCCTTCTCGGTGAAGGCGTACCGGGCGAACCGCTCGCCGATCAGGCGGTGGGTGGCGGTGTCCGGGTGCAGGGCGTCGGGCAGCGGGTGCTCGGCGGCGTCGTCCTGGCCGTAGAGCGTGGTGCCGTCCAGGTAGTGCAGATTCGGGTCGTCCGACCGTTGCCCGGCGATCTCGGCCAGCGCGTCGCGGATCACCCGGAGGGTCAACTTGCCCTGCGCCTGCTCCTCGCTGCGGCCGGTGGCGACGAACCGGACGTGGTCGGTGCCGAGCGTGTCCGGGTCCACCGCGCCCGGCCCCGGAGTGTCCTCGTGGATGCCGCAGAAGATCGGCGAGGCCAGGACGAGCGGAGTGGTCGGGTGGCCGTCGCGGATCGTGTCGAGGAAGCCGTGCACGGCCGGCACGAAGGTGCGCAGCCGCATCCCGTCGAGGTTGACGACGTTGATGCCGAGCTTGAGGCTGATCAGGTCGGCCTGCGAGTCGCGGATGACACGGGCGAGGAACGGGTCGAGCAGCGCGCTGCCGCCCAATCCGAGGTTGCGCAGGTCGACGTCGCCGAGCCGGGCCGCGACGGCGGGCCAGATCCGGGTGGGCGCGCTCGCGTTCGACCCGTGGCTGATGGAGCTGCCGTGGTGCAGCCAGACGCGTCGTGCCGGCTCCACTGGGGCGACGGGCGCGTCCGACCGGAGCTCGATCAGCTCGACCGACTCGTTGTGGGGCAGCCAGATCTCGACGAGCTTGTCGCCGCTCGGCAGGTCGCTGAACGTCGTGGTGTGTGATGGGCCGGGGCGCAGCTCGGTGGCGCCCGTGCGCAGGTCGGCCTCGATGACGTCGCCGCCGTCGAGCACGCTGCTGACAACGGGTTCGCCGTCGACCACCAGGTCGATGGCGCCCCGTGGCCGGTCCGCGCCCCGGTAGGCCACCCGCAGGGGGTGGGTCACGAGCGAGATGGTGCGGGCGGCGGTGGTCACCACCACGCGGACGCCCGAGGGCTGGCCCTCGACCATCAGAAGCTGCGGGTCCGGGAACCGTTCCCGGACCCAGCCGGGAAGGCGGTGGGGGCGCAGGCCGCGCGCGGTGCGTTCGAGCTCGGCGGCGCCGTGCACGAACGGCGCGGTCAGGGACGTGCTGGGCATGATGTTCTCTTCCTTCTTCTCCATGAGTGCCTACGGGGCGGCGGCCGGGGCGGTCGGCCATGCCCGCAGGAGGGCGTCCGTGAGCGCGACGACCGTCCGGGCGGCGTCGGAACCGACGACCGCGGGCCCCGCCCGGCGCTGGAGCGCCTGCCATCGGCCGGGACGATCACGGGCGAACGACCGGTGCGCCTGAGCAAGCCCTTCGAGCGCGGGGCGACCCGCCCGGCCGGCGACGGCCTCGGCGATGCGCACGGCCAGCTCCCCCAGCGCGATGGTGCTGATCCCGTCCAGCAGTGCGGCAGGGACGGTCTCACCACGGGCACGGGGCAGGATCTACCCCGGTCCGGCGGCTCGGCCTGACGGCGAAGAAACTCGGACGGCGCCGGCCCCGCCCGGGCGACCCTCCGACCTACAGGTTGTCCGAGTAAAAGCCGACGAGCCGGTCTACCGCCGCATCGACGTACTCCGGCTCGTCGTACATCTCGTAGTGGCCGGCGCCCTCGATGACCATGAGGTCTACCGGGTTGGGCGCCAGGTCCCACAGCCGCATGCCCGACTCGTACGAGCCCGTGGTGCCGCGTCGTCCGGCGAGGACGACCTGGAGGGGTTGGGTCATGAGCTGATCGACCAGGTGAAAGGCGTCGAAGCCGAGCAGCAGCGCATCGCTCCGGGTGAGGCGGCGGTTCGTCGAGTGCTCGTTGCCGCCCCGCTCCGTGCGGTAGTAGGTGATCGCCTGGAGCGTGTCGACGTCGGTCACGCCGAGCGCCTCGGCATCCGCCAGAGTATCGGGCAGCCAGGCCACGCGCGCCGGCTCGCCGGTGCGGGCCTCCTCAGCGCGGGACTCGGCCAGGCCGTCGAGGGCGGCTGCCGGGCCGTCCGGCTGGAAGCCGCGGAACGCCGCCCCGATGTCGCTCGGGACGACGGTGCCGACCGCCCTGATGCGGTGGTCCGTGCGGGCGGTGTGCACCGCGTAGCTTCCACCGGCGCAGATGCCCAGGACGCCGATACGCCCCGAGTCGATGCCCGGGACGGCGCCAAGGGCGTCGATCGCGTACGAGATGTCCTCGGAGCGGCGGTACGGGTCCTCGAGGTCGCGCGGCTCGCCGCCGCTGCGGCCCTGGTGCGCGGGGTCGAACACGAGCGCCGCGATTCCCCGGGCCGCGAGACGAGCGGCGTAGTTCGCGCCGATCTGCTCCTTCACGCTGCTGCCCGGTGTCGACAGCACGACGGCGCGCCGCGGCGCGGCGTCGTCGTCGGGGAGGTGGAGGTCGGCGGCGAGCTCGATCGGTCCGCGCGGGATGGTTATGTGCTGGAGCACCTGACGGGTCCCTTCGCGTAGGGTTCGTGCGATAGCCGGTCAGTTCAATACAGTCCGTAGTACGATATCAAACTAATACGAGACTGTATCATCTGAAGAAAGGGGCGCGTGTGTCGATTGACGCCGCACAGCTGTGGACGCTGAACCATCGCCTGCTGACCGTCGTGCTGGACGCCTGCAGCGCCGACCTGGCCGAGCTCGGGCTGGAATCGAAGGAGTTCTTCGTGCTCGCCGAGGTGGCGGCGTCGCCGTACCCGGCAGAGCTGGCGGCGAAGCTGGTAATTCCGAAGGCGAGCGTGACGGTCTATGTGCGCAACCTCGTCGCCAAGGGGTTCGTGCGGCGCGAGATCGACGATGCGGACCTGCGGCGGCATCGGCTCGTACTGACCGACGAGGGCGAAGCGGCGCGGGACCGCGCGCTCGCATCGCTCGCGACCGAGTTCGACCGCAGGCTGGCGACGATCGCGCCTCGCGATCGCGCCGAGCTGCACCGGATTCTCCTGGCCTTGCTAGAACCCGCGCAATAGCTCGGCCCCTGCCACCTCGCGGAAAGCACCTGCCGCAAACTCAGCCCTGGACCGCTGCCGAGCTGGACCAGCTCTACCGTGTGCCACTGATCCGCATCGCGGGAGCACGCACCGACGGGCGACGGTTCGCAGTGGCCTTCATCCCCGGCCTCGGGCGTGAAGCGGAGGTCGACCAGGCCCTGCGTTGGCGTTACGGCAACGACTCCGGTGTCCGCCAGATGACCCGCTCACCAGCACGCGAAGCGACACTCCGAGTGGTCCCTCTCGCATGAGCGGGCCGCTCCACGCGATCCTCGTCGGCGGATCATGCCGGCCCAGCACCGGCCACTTCTCCTCCAGCACCACCGTGCCGCTCAAGCCATCTCCCAGTTCCGTGGTCAGGACCGCGGAGACCTGATCACCTCCACGGCCAGATTCCACGTGACTTTTAATCAAACGGATGATGTACGGGCGAGCCAACTCCGACCTGCTCCGCGTCCGTGTGCCGCACGGCTACTGATCACGGAAAGTGGGCCAGACCACTTTTAAATGGCCACGGACACCCGGCTACCCCCGTTCTCATTGGAAGCGGGGGTAGCCGTTCTCGCATGAAGACGGCACCTCAGTAGCCAACGGGCCGACGACGAATGCGTTCCGGTCTCGTCGCGGATCTAGCCGAGGAAGGAGCGCAGGGCTGAATTAACCTCATCTGCGTGCGTCCAGAGCAACCCATGTGGGGCGCCCTCAATCTCCACATACTGCGCCTCGGGCAAGTCCCGTCGAAAGCGGCGGGCGGTAGCGTCGATGGGTAGGATCTTGTCGGCTGTACCGTGCAAGATCAGAGCTGGCTTGCCACTGTCGCGGACCGCTTCGATGTCGGTGCGGAAGTCTTCGATCCAAGCGGAAACGACCGCGTAGGCCGCCACGGGGGCACTTGACGTCGCCACGTTCCAGCTCGCGGTGACGGCCTCCTGGCTGATCCGACTACCAAGGTTCTCCTCAAGATTGTAGAAGTCCGAGAAGAATTGCGTGTACCAGGCGTATCGATCACCTTTCGCCGCTGCCTCGATTCCGTCGAAGACCTCCTGCGGCACGCCCTCGGGGTTGTCGTCCCGGGCGACCAGGAAAGGCTCCATCGAGGCCAGGAACGCGAGCTTGGCGACCCTTTCATGTCCGAATTTTGCGACGTAACGGGCGACCTCGCCCGTACCCATCGAGAAGCCCACCAGAACGACGTCGTGAAGGTCGAGCGTCTCTAGCACGGTGTTCAGGTCTGCGGCGAAGGTGTCGTAGTCATACCCGGAGTTCACCTTTGACGACTTGCCGAAGCCCCGACGGTCGTAGGTGATGACGCGGTATCCGGCGGCTAGAAGATTTCGCGTCTGGCGCTCCCAGCTGTGACCGTTCAGTGGATATCCGTGGATGAGGACGACGGGCTGACCCGCGCCCTGATCCTCGTAGTAGAGCTCAACCGGCGTGCTGTTTTCATTCCCTACGGTGATGTACCCCATTTACTCTTCCCTTCTTGAGTCGCTGTGGGCGTCGAGGCCCGCAGGATCAGATCCCATATTTTGCATGGCGCATATCCGCTACGCTCCTGCCTGCCTGGTGTCAGACCATCGGATTGCCGCTGATTGTCGCGTCGGGAGAGGTGAGGTCCTGGATGACGTCCCAGTGTTCGACGATACGGCCGTTTTCCAGCCGGTACGGTCTCCGCGTGACCATCGGGCGCGAGCCCGCCGCCCTCCTCGACGACGAAGCTGCCCTGCGTCTGCGAGTCGAAGATGAACCACACCTTCAGTGCGCCCAGGTTGAACTTGCAGCTTTTACCTACTAGCTGCTCGATCATGACGCTCTCCCATCTTGTTTCCGGACCTCCGACTCTTTAGTTGAACTCGCAAATGGTTGCGTTCATCCCCAGATGTCCCGAAGCATTTGGCGAGTCCGCGGGCGGGTTCATGAAGACCCGGCGCCCGGAGACAGGCAGGCACACCGCGCGCCGTAAAATGCTTCGCTGTATCCGCCACACAGTCAGGACCGAACCGGCTGTGTGTTTTTAGGTACCTGGCTTACCTAGGTGCCAAAGCGCGGGGGCGACGATCGACCACAATCTCGCCCTCCTCGGCAGCCACGTCATCGACGTGAGTCCGAAGGCCGAGGCCAACGGCCGCATTGAAGCCACCCGGCACCCGCAGTGACTCGACCAGCCCCTTGCCGTAGGTGACCAGTTTCACTCCGAGGAAGCGGAGCACCTCGTCGCCCACGCTGAAGGCGGTCACGCCCTTGCCTACCTGGTCGACCACACCGGCCACGTCGGATCCGAGCCCACCCGGGAGGTCGAGGGGCATCACCTGGCTCATGTAGCCATGCAGGATCTTCCAGTCGATCGGGTTGACACCTGCGGCCCGCACCGCGAGCCGCACCTGTCCAGGCCCCGCGGTGGGCGGCGGAACGTCGACGACACGCAGCACGTCAGGGGTGCCGTACTCGGAGAACCGCACTCCGAGGGACATCTGCTCGACTCCTGGTTCTTCTGGGGCACTTACGTGTGAGGGGGCGGGTCAGCCCGACGCTGTCTGACCGCATGGCCCCACGTGGTCGCAGTACGGCTGGAGACGGCTCTGCCCGCAACCACACAGAATGACCCTGGTCTCCGCGCGCGGGCCTGCCGCCGTGTCCATGCTCAACTCGCCGCGCGCGATCAACTGTCCGGCGGAGTTGCGCGTGATCTGCGTGGGCCGGTCCGGAATCTCCGCCCCTCCGTCCACGAGTTCGTACTGCAGCGCACCCGAGGGACAGCGCCGCACCACTTCGGCCAGGCGCTCGGCCTCGGCGCCGTCCGGCCGGATCCACGGGCGCTCACCCGGGTGGAAGACCTCCGGCAAACCGTGGACGCATTCGGCGGCGTGCAGGCAGCGCCTGGCCTCGAATGTCACGGTGATCGACTGGCCCTCGTACGCCTTCTTCTCGGTTCCGCTGCTCATACCGGCCTCCGTCGCTGCCATGCCCGGTGTTCAGTCGCTGACTCTGCTGCGGGACTGATACAGCAGGTCCTGGTACTCGGGGTGCCGGGCGATCCACCCCGCGATGAACGGACAGGTCGCCAGCACCCGCAGGTTCGCGGCGCGCGCCTCGTCGAGGGCGGTGCGAGCCAGCGCTGCCCCAACCCCCCTGCCCTCGTACTCCGGCGAGACCTCGGTATGCACGAACGCGACGAGTTCTGTCGTACGGATGTACTCCGCGACGCCCGCGACCTTGGACTCACCCTCGACCCGGGCCTCGTACCGCTTGGCCTCGGGAACGTCACTTACTTTTACTGACATGTGTCCTCCATACGCCTTCCGCGTGGGCCTTGTTCCACGCTGATCCAATCAAGTTGATGCATCAATTTGTAAATTAGCGAGCGTTTCCACATACACTTGCCGCAATTTCAGCGCCCCGCCTTGAGACGAGCGCTCACCGGGAGCCTGCGCACCAGAGCGCTTCCGAGAAGCTGGAGAACGTCCCAGTGCTGAGCAATTCGTATACGGGTCGGCGCAATATCCGGCGAGCCGTATTCGAAAGGCTTTGGTCGGCCTCCGTCACTCGGCGGCGAAAGCTTCCGCGTAGGGGAAGATCAGCTCTCCGGAGGACGATTCCGGTGGGGACACGACGGTCTGCCGCGATCCGTTCTGGAATTGGCCGACCTCATGGCCGGAAACTCCCTGGAACTGGACCTGCAGGACACGCGGCTCCGACCACTCGCCCTTGGCTCCGAACCTGACATCACCCATGACGGTCGGGAAGGCCTCCTTCCGTGCGTACGCCGAGAGGCTTGCGTCGTCGAAACCGCCGGTCGCTTCGACAGCCTGGGCAACCACCTGCATCTGGGCGTAGGCAAGGGGAACCATGTAGTGCCCCAGGAAGTCGACACCGGCTTCACCGGCCCGTTCCTGATAGGCGTTCAGCAGTTCCGCAACGCCCGGGACCATCATCTTGGGCACCGGCGCCCAATACTCGTAGTTCACGACACCGTTGAGCAACGGGCCGAGCTCCGTCCGCACCGCTGTGTTCTGCGGACCGATCATGGCACCGCCGACCATCTTCGGCCGAAATTCATGAGAACGAAGCGCCCGCACCAAACCTATCGAGTCGGCCGGATAGGAACACAGGAACAACACATCGCTGCCGCTTTCGGCGACCGCGTCGATGACGGGTGCAAAATCCTCGGTCGACAACGGATACGCTGCCTCATGGGCCACCTTCATGCCGTACTTCTCAGCATTCGCCTTGGCACCGATAATGGGATTGCGCGAGAACTCGGAGTCGGCAGACACGAGCGCCACGGTTTCCGGCAGGGGGCTCTGCTCTGCCGCGAGAGCGAAGAATCCCTCCGTGAGTGCGGCATTCGGATCCGGCCCGGTAGGGATCATGGCGAAGTAGTTCGGATACAGGAGCGCGTTGTTGACGCCGAGACCCATGAGTCCGACGAAAAACCGCTCCCGCTCCACGATCAACGGCATGGCCGGGAGCACCGTGCTGGTGCCGTATCCGCCGATGACGAGATCCACCTCGTCCTCGTCGATCAGCCGCTCGTAGATCCCGGGAACGAGGTCGGCGTCTCCTTGGTCGTCGTAGCGGACGAACTCGACAGGGCGGCCGAGAAGCCCGCCTCGGCTGTTGACGTCCTCGCGCCAGATTTCATGGGCGAGGCGGGCCGACCGGCTGTTGTCCGCGAGGGAACCGGTCAGCGACAGGCAGTACCCGATACGGATGGGAGCCGGCGCGGTAGTCATGTCAGGCGCCGCTTCCGGCGCGCTCGTCCTCCCAGCTGTTGATGAAGGTCCTGTTGATCGGCTTCTGCTCCGGGAACACGTCCTGCAGACCCTGGACGAGAAGGCCGCCGCGCTCCTCCAGAACGGTCGTCAAAATGGTCGGGACGTCGAACACCTCGGCGGCCTTGGCGAGTCCGATGACGTTGTTGACGACCATCGTCGGCTCGTGGCTGTTCAGGTTGGCGAACTGGAACGGCTGGTGGTCGATCAGTACGAGGACGCTCTCCTCGGGCGTCAGCAGCGCGTTGAGTCCGGCTTTGTTCTCAGTGCTCATGGGATTCCCCTTCTGGAGCTTCGCGTCCGCGGGCCTCAGGCGGTGCACCGACATCTCGATGCCTGCAGCGAGCCGAGTACGGGCTGGCCGGCTGACGGCCCCACCCATTTTGTTGACGCGTCACCTACGTTAGACACCAGTCGTTGAATCGTCAACTGACGACCGAGCCGTCGACCGGTCGAGTTGCGTGGGTACCTGACCCAAGTCGCCCCCACTGGAGCGTCCACCTAGAGCGCCGGGTGCTGCGGGGAGCGGGCATGGCGCGGCGGCTCCGGACGTTCTGGGCATTGATTCCGAATCGGCCGCGCCTGGGGGATGGATGAGCTGTCGACGGTCTCGCTACGCTCCCTCCATGGACGCAACGCCTGGTCGGCTGACCTCGGAGCAGGCGGCCGCCTGGGACAGTTTCATCCGCATGCAGGAAAAGCTCATCGGACGGCTTTCCCGCCGAGTGCAGGCTGACTCCGGGATGTCCGCCTCCGACTACATCGTGTTGGCCAAACTCACCGAAACCAGCGGCGGGCGGATGCGCTTCATGGACCTGGTGAAGCTGGTGGAGTGGGAGAAGAGCCGCATGTCCCACCAGGTCGGGCGGATGACGAAACGCGGACTGGTGGCCAAGGAGGAATGTCCCGACGACGGACGAGGAGCGTTCATCGTCGCCACCACGGCCGGCTACAAGGCGATCGAAGACGCCGCGCCCGTACACGTCGAACACGTCCGCCGACTGTTCATCAACGCCCTCACCCACGAAGAACTCGACACGCTCGCCCGGATCTCGAACCGCGTCCTCGCACATATGGAGAAACAGCCCGACTGACGGGTCAGACAGCAGGCCGCTTCCGACGAGGTGGAATGGAACCTCGGCGCCGTGAAAGCCACGCTCGACGGCGAGGCCGATCCTGTCGACTCCGCCATTGTCCGTGCCCACCGGCACGCCGCCAGGCGCACGGCCACCCGGCCCTGCGAGGGGAAACGGGTTGACCATCGGACTCGAGCCCGCGTCGCGGTGGAAGTCGTAGAAGCCACGCAGCACGCTCTCACTGTGGCCGTGGGTAGTCGCCGCGTACTTGCGGCCCGGCTTTGCCTTGCCCGCCACCGGATTCGGTGGGGCCGCCGCCACGCCGCCGGAGCGCGCGGACTCACACCGACCGGCAAATGGATCACTTCAGGCGTCGGGCGGTGGGGCGGTGGTCCCAGCGCCCCACCACCATCGCCTGCATATCGCTCAGATACACCGCGACCGGCACCGCAGGAGGCTTCAACCACCGGTTTCTCTCGTTCCGCAGGCGAAATCATGACGTGGTGTCACTGGTGGACTCGGAGAGGTGGAAGCACACTGAGGCGTGCCTCTGGCGCCTGGTCACGGAGAGCATCCCTATGGGGGTAGGGTCTTCGCCCATATCCAAGAGGGCCGCCGTGTCGTCCGTTTGCACGGGGCCTCTCCTCCGTGGCTCGGGCCGCCGCCTCTCCTCCAACAGCCGAAGCCCGGGATGGAGGACTGTATGTGGTGGCTGTGGACACGAGCCTGGAAGGGACGCGCGTTGACCTCCGAGCAGACCGAGCAGACGCAGGGCCAGCTACGCAAACTCAACGTTGGCATCGTGTCCGGCTCGATCTCCGCCGTTGGATCGCTGCTGGTGGCGACCGACACCGACTCCTGGTGGGACGCGCTCCTCATGGGCGTGGGCGTGTCCGCGGCTCTGGTGGTCGTCAATCGGTGGACCGTGGGCCGTTCCTCGTGCGTCGCGCTTCCTGGCCTGATCGTCACCGCGACCGTATGGCTCGTCGGAGTGCTGGCGGCGGACGCCTCGGCGCCATCGTACGGCTTCGCCATCGTGGCCACCATCACCATTCTGGAGCTGCCGCGCCACCGGTGGGCGGCGATCGCGGCACTCGCCGCCTTCGCTGTCGCCGTGGTGGCGACGAAACTGGTGGTGGCGCGCGCGGACGTGGTCGACGTTCTGGTCCAGTACGTCCTCCTCTCCTCATGCGTCGCCCTGGGAGGAGTCGTCCTCACGGTCCTCCTCGCCCAGATCCACGGCCTCATCGGAGAGTTGGAGAAGGCACGGGAACGCGAAGCGGAGGTGGCCGTCATGCGGGAGCGCGTACGTTTCGCCAGCGACCTGCACGACATTCAGGGCCATACGCTCCATGCGGTGAAGTTGAAGGTCTCGCTGGCCCAGAAGCTGCTGCACAGTGACATCGGGCGGGTGGAGCAGGAGCTGGAAGAGGTGCGCGCCCTGGTCGGCGACACCATCACGCAGACCAGGGAGCTCGCCCACGCGCAGCGGCGGCTCAACCTGTCTGCGGAGCTGGAGAACGCCAAAAACCTCTTCGAGGCCGCGGGCATCCACGTGCGCGTCGACCGCGGGGCCGAGGTGGACGTCCGTGTCGGTGAGCTGCTCGGCCAGGTCCTCCGGGAGACGACGACCAACATCCTGCGCCATGCCGAGGCCGAGCAGGTGTGGATCACCCTTTCGGAGACGGGCATCTCCATCGCCAACGACGGCGCACGCGAGGCGGGGCCTCCCAGGCTCAGCGGACTCGCCGCCCTCCGGGACCGCTTGGCAACCCAGGAAGGCGAGCTGACGGTGGAGCGGAAGGACGGGTTGTTCCGCACGACCGCGACATTCCCCCACCGACGTTGCGACGCTGCTTTGGCGACGCGGTAGGGCGACCGATGACCACCGCGGTGTTTGCCGACGACGAGGCTCTTCTGCGGTCGGCGCCGGCGTCGCCGCTTCCCCTCGAAGGGGATGTCACCGTGCTCGCGGAGGCCGAGGAGGGAGAAGGGGCGCGGCGTGCTCCGCAAGGCCCTGAACTTGGCGTTCGGGGCTTCATCAGTAAGTCCGCCGAACCGGCACACATCACCGCGGTCTTCGGCGTCATCGGCACCCCTCGCTCGTGACCTGGACACCTGTTCGTCTGGTACATCCCCTGTGTCACCGAGGCTCGGACCGTGCAGTACGGATTCCTCGCCCACCCGGTCACTGTCATCGGCGATCGGTCGTCTGCGACATTGACCACCGCATCTGGTTCGGCCTTCTCCGATCTGCGAGAGCGGCACACCCAGCTCGGCAAGACGTCGGATCCACAGGAGGCGGCCAAGGGTGTGGTCGGGTGCGCGCGACGTTGCTCAGGGCTGCCGGCGCTCGGCGTCCGGAGATGGGTGCGCCAGTTGTCCGTGGCCGTGCAAAAAGACGCATTCGGCCGTTGACACCGGTCCGATGGTGCGGCCAGATCGCTCCGGGGTTCACCAGTGACGCCGCGTCATGGACTTCACCTGCGAAATGTCATGGCGAGGTGGTGACGTGGCTGCACTGCCGGAAGAGCGCCGCAACGGCTGTAATCGACCCACATGAAGCACTTACGCCCGGCCGCCGGCGAGCTGCTCGACACGCTGGATCGGCAGGCAACCGCAGAGATCGAGCGGCTCACCAGCTGGCAGGCGACGATCGCCGACTTCCCGACATCGAAGTCGGCCTCGACGTGCCCTCGATGCTCGCGGCCTACGGCGAGCACCTGCTCAACGACCAGCAGCGCCGCGTGAACCGGCTGTTCCAGGCGCTCATGACCAACCTGGACGAGCGCTGATCACGCCTCCCGACGGCCCGTCCACGCCCATGCCCATCTCGTTCGTAGAAAGTGATCAGATGCGAAAAGCCCTGACAGCCCTGACCGTCGCCGCCGTGGCGACGACCCTCTTGCCGGGAGTGCCCGCCGCGGCAACAGCCACGCCGAGCGCGGCGCGGTGGGGGCCCTGCCCGGAGAACGTCGCCGCGTCCGGTCTGGAGTGCTCGACGCTCAAGGTTCCGCTGGACTACCGCAAGCCGGACGGGCGGACGATCGACATCGCGATCTCCCGCCTGGCGAGCAAGGACCCGACGCGGCGGCGCGGCGTGCTGCTACTCAACCCGGGCGGCCCGGGCGCGGCGGGCCTGCGATTCCCGGTCGATCTCGTGGCCGCCGGTATGCCGCGGAGCGTGCTGGACACCTACGACGTGATCGGGTTCGACCCGCGCGGCGTCGGCCACAGTACGCCGGTGACCTGCGCTCTGACACCGGAGCAGCAACTGCGGGGCAACGTCCCGCCGTACGCGCCCACCGCGGCCTACGTCGCGAAGCAGGCAGAGGAGGCCGAGGCAATCGCCAGGCAGTGCGCCACGTCGAAGACGGGGTTCATGCTGCCGTACGTCACCACCGCCAACACCGCCCGCGACATGGACCGCATCCGACAGGCACTGGGCGAGCCGAAGCTCTCCTACCTCGGTTACTCCTACGGCAGCCACCTCGGCGCGGTGTACACCACGCTGTTCCCGCAGCGCGGCGACCGGATCGTGATCGACAGCAACCTGCCCCCTGGCGGCATCAACTACGAGGACAGGACTCTGTTCGCCCGAGGCGTCGAGGACCGGCTCCCCGACTTCGCCGAGTACGCCGCCGCCCACCCCGGGTACGGGCTGGGCAGCACACCGGAGCAGGTGACCGAGAAGTACTTCGAGCTCGCCGAACGGTTGGACAGGACACCGGTCCAGGAAACAGACGGTGCGCTGTTCCGGATGCTCACGTTCGCCATGTTCTTCCGCGACGCGAGTTTCCCTGCTCTGGCCGGGCTCTGGCAGTCCATCGACACCGGCCAGGCGCCGTCGGCGGGGGCGGCGGATGATCCCGTACTGAACTCGGACAACTCGATGTCCAGTCACCAGTACGTGGTCTGCGGCGACTCGCGCTGGCCCCGGTCGATCCATACGTACCAGCGCGCCGTCGAGGCCGACCGGAAGCGGTACCCGATGTTCGGCGCGGCGGCGGCCAACATCCGGCCGTGCGCGTTCTGGCCGTCCGACCCCATCGAGGCGCCGGTGCGCGTCAATGACCGGGGCCCGTCGAACGTCCTCATGGTGCAATTCCTCCGCGACGCGGGGACACCGCTGGCCGGCGCCAGGAAGATGCAGCGGGCGCTCGGCGACCGGGCCCGGATGGTGACCGTCGAGCAAGGCGGCCATGGTGTTTACCTGCTCGGCAAGAACACGTGCGCGGACACCGCGGTGACGACGTTCCTGACCACGGGGAAACGCCCGGTGCGCGAGCTGACCTGCGCGGCAGAGCCCGCCTGATCCGAGTCGCCGCGTTGGCCTGCTCGACGAACCGGCTCACAGGCCCAACAAGTACAAGAAGTACAGGGTGTCGCATCTGCTGTGCCTGCTCCAGATCCGGCGTGTGAGGGACCTCGGGATACTGGTGCCCCTGCGAGGTGCCAGAACGGCGAATACCGTTGCTGAACTGGGCGTTCGCAGGGCGATCAGGCTGCTCTCCGGTACTCGCTGATCAGTCCGGTGACGGTCCTTCCACGGTGGATCCGGGAGGCCATGTCGATCACCTCACCAGGTTCGTGCAACGGCAGGCGAAGCGAACGTCCCTGATGCGGGCGATGGTGGTTGAAATGGCGAACTCGCCGGGGGCCCAGCCGGTCGGACACGACCCCATCGAGGAGGCGGTGTCATCCGTCGTCCTCGGGGAGCCGGTCGAGGACCCGTTCGAGCGCGGGTCCGATGACATCCAGCTCGGCGTCGGTGAGCGCGCCGATGAAGTGCCGCCGGACGGCGGCGACGTGTGCGGGAGCGGCGGCGACGATGGCCGCCCGGCCTGCGTCGGTGAGCCGGACCATCGACCCGCGCGCGTCCTCGCTGCACTCCTCACGGGCGACCAGGCCGCGCTTCTCCATCCGGGTGACCTGGTGGGAGATCCGGCTGCGCTCCCAGCCGACCATCCGGCCGAGGTCACGCGCCCGCAACACACCGCCCGGAGCCTCCGACAGCGGCACCAACAGGGTGTACTCCGCCCCGGACAGCCCCGCATCCTGGACCAACTGACGCTCCAGCACCGCGGTCAGCCGCTGCAGCACGCCGATCATCCCGCGCCACACGCGCGCCTCCCGCTCGTCGAGCCAGCGCGCCTCACCCATTGGTAGTCAGGGGCGCCGGTACCGCTGCGCGGCCCGGTTTCCCCATCCCCCTTTCAATCCCTACGTGCGGTTTTCCCGTATACGGCTTACCGATGATCTTCTGGACATACCGTGGGGAGATCACCCCGCCCTGCGGGGTCCCAGCGACTGTCCGCTCCAGCACCCCGTCCAACATCACACCCGCCTGCAGCCACTGGCGGATCAGCTTGAGCACCCGCCGATCCGACACCCGCTTGCCCACATCGGCCGACAACCGGCCATGATCACTCTCGCCGAAGAAGTTACGGATGCCGAACCCTCCGACATTGGCGATACCGTCGATAAACCCGACCCGCAGTCGTTCCATCGCCTGGGCCGCCGACCGCCGGGGCCGATACCCGTACGACACCGACACAAAGTCGGCCTCGAAGATCGGTTCCAACACCAGCTCCGACCGCCGCCCAGCATCGTCGGGTTCAGGTTGCCCGCCGAGGTTGTTGGACCGGGCAGCCCCGGTCATGCCCTGACGCTTACCCCCACCACCAGCATGGTCAAAGTCGGGGTCCTTCCCTCCCACCGGAGACCTCCCGGCGATCCGCGGTGCTACGACCCCGTCGGACTCCCGCTGCGCTCCGGCCGACTTCACCATCGGCTTATACGACCGGTCTTCGCTGACGAGGCTGCAGGCCTCGCGCCTGATGACACTACGGCCCGCCCGCTTGCTCCCTCCGAAGAGGCTCCCGACGCCCCGCTCGGCCCGCTCCCTCTCGACGACGAACCGGGGCCTGCTGCCGGGCTGGCCGGCGACTACCCGGACGGGACTCACGCCCGCTGGCTTCGTCCGGCTTCCAGGTCGCGGCATGCGCAGAGTCTACCAGCGATGTTGACACGTCACTAGAATTCGCGTAGATGTAGACACGTCAACAAAACGGGCTTGATCGTCATGCCGCTATCAGGGTCGACAACCCGCTCGTCCGGCCCCGCCGCAGGGAAGCCCCGCCGTCGCGATGACCGTCGTGTTGATCGTGCCGACCGGCGCCGTGGCCTGGGACCGCTTCCGCCCGACCCGTTCACCTGATCGACACGATGGAAGGAGATATGCCATGAGCACCAAAAAGGCTGGACTCGATGCGTTGTTAACTCCGGAGGAGAGCGTCCTCCTGCTGATCGACCACCAGCCGTTCCAGTTCGCCAATCTCAACAGCCACGAACCGACGCTGGTCGTCAACAACGTCGTCGGGCTCGCGAAGACCGCCAAGGCATTCGGCATCCCCACGATCCTGACCACCGTCCTGGAAGAGCGCGGCGGCCACCTGATCCAAGGACTGCAGGACGTCTTCCCCGACCAGAAGCCGATCAACCGGACGTTCATCAACACCTGGGAAGACAGCCGCGTGGTGGACGCCGTCGAGGCGACCGGGCGCAAGAAGCTGATCATCGCCGGTCTCTGGACGGAGATCTGCGTGGCCATGCCGGCGATTCAGGCCCTCGACGACGACTACGCCGTCTACGTCGTGACGGACGCCTCCGGCGGGGTGTCGGCCGAAGCGCACGACATGGCCGTACGACGCATGGTCCAGGCGGGCGTAGTGCCGATAACCTGGGTCGCCGTGCAGGGCGAGCTGCAGCGTGACTGGGCCCGCGAAGCGACCATCCCGGCGCTCACGGAGGTCGGCGCACAGCACGGCGGCGCCACCGGAGTGGCATTCGCCTGGGAGACGCAACTGCTCAACACTCCCACTCCCACCACCGGCACCCGCGCATAGCATCGCCGGCGACCGGCACAGCGCACGGGGCCGGCGCAGAGCGGCGCCGGCCCCGCCACATTTTGTTGACATATCATCTTCTTTGGCGAGACTCGAAGTCTCAAGTGCGATGAACATCCAGGAGCAGCCCGATGAGCGACCTCGTGCTCGGCCTCGACACCTTCGGTGACGTGCCCGAAGACGACTCCGGCGCCCTCGTCTCCCACGCCGAGGCGATCCGCCAGGTCGTCACGGAGGCGACCCTCGCCGACGAACTCGGCGTCGACGCCATCGCGCTCGGCGAGCACCACCGACCCGAGTACGCGATCTCCACACCCGAGACGGTGCTCGCCGGCATCGCCGCCCGCACCTCCCACATCCGCCTCGGCTCCGGCGTCACCGTGCTCAGCTCCGACGACCCCGTGCGTGTTTTCCAGCGCTTCTCCACCCTCGACGCAATCTCCTCGGGCCGCGCCGAGGTGATCCTCGGGCGCGGCTCGTTCACCGAGTCGTTCCCCCTGTTCGGCTACGACCTCGCCGACTACGAGGTGCTATTCGAGGAGAAGCTCGAGCTGTTCGTCCAACTCCTCGACGAGAAACCGGTCACGTGGACCGGCACCGTGCGCACCCCACTCGAGCACGTCGACGTGTACCCCAAGACCGACTCCGGACGCCTGACCACCTGGGTCGGCGTCGGCGGTTCACCGCAGTCGATCATCCGCACCGCCCGCCACGGCCTGCCGCTCATGCTCGCCATCATCGGCGGCCCGCCCGAGCGGTTCACCCCGCTCATCGAGCTCTACCGCCGCGCCACCGAGCGGCTCGCCACCCCCGCATGGCCGATCGGCCTTCACTCACCCGGCTTCATCGCCGACACCGACGAACAGGCCAAACAGCTCCACTACCCCCGCTACAAGGTCATCCGCGACCGCATCGGCGCCCAACGCGGCTGGCCACCGCTGCGCCGGGAGGAGTACGACGCCGATCTCGAGCACGGCTCGCTGTACGTCGGCTCCCCGGAAACCGTCGCCCGCAAGATCGCCCGCACCGTCCGCACACTCGACGCCGGCCGGTTCGACCTGGTGTACACCAGCGGCTCGCAGCCGATGAGCGCCCGCCTGCGGGCCGTCGAGCTCTACGGCACCAAGGTCATCCCCATGGTCCGCGACATCCTCGCCGAGACGACATGAACGCCACCATCGCGATCCTGGGCGCCGGCAAGGTCGGCACCGTGCTCGCCCGGCTCGCCGTCGCCGCAGGCTACCGCGTGCTCGTGGCCGGCTCCGGCGACCCGGCGAAGATCGCGCTCATCATCGAGGTCGTCACGCCCGGCGCGACCGCCACGACCGCCACCGAGGCAGCCGGCCAAGCCGACACCGTCGTCCTTGCCCTCCCACTCGGCAAGTACCGCACCATCCCCGCCGACGCGCTGCGCGGCAAGCTCGTCGTCGACGCGATGAACTACTGGTGGGAGACCGACGGCATCCGCGACGACCTCACCGACCCGCGCACCACCTCCAGCGAGATTGTGCAGTCCTTCCTGCGCGAAGCCCGCGTGGTCAAGGCGTTCAACCACATGGGCTACCACGACCTCGAGGACGAAGCCCGCCCAGCCGCAACACCCGGACGCAAGGCGCTCGCCATCGCAGGCGATGACGCCGCCGACATCACCGCCGTCGCCCAGCTCGTCGACGCGCTCGGCTTCGACCCCGTCATCGCAGGCCCGCTCGCCGAAGGCGTCCGCTTCGAGCCCGGCACCGAGCTGTTCGGCGCGGACGTCGACGCCGAAGAGGTCCGCGCAATGCTCGAGCGTTTCCCCCGCTCCCCACGCGGCCGTACCGTCGCTCGAGCCCGCTCGGCCAGGTCCGACGAAGCCGCCCGAGGAACCATCACATGAGCAACACCGAAACGGTCCCGGTCGAACTCACCTGCCCTGGCGGCGCGCCCGGCACCGGCGGGGTCGAGGTCCTGTCCGCACGGGAGGTGCCGCTCGGTGGCCCCCGGGCGATGACGGTCTGGCGCACGCTGCCGCAGCGCAAGCGCCCAGTAACCGGAACACCCGTCAATGTCCGTCCTCGGACCGGAAAGGACCCACATGACCGCATCGATGAGCGAGAAGCCCGACTTCACCGGGCTGCGCGCGATGTACATCAACTGCACCCTCAACCGCTCCCCCGGCCGCAGCCACACGCAGGGGGTGATCGACCGCAGCGTGGCGATCATGGAGGCGAACGGGGTCAGCGTGGACCAGATCCGCGCCGTCGATCACGACATCGCCACCGGTGTCCGCACGGACATGACCGAGCACGGGTGGGATACCGACGAATGGCCCGCGCTGCTGGATCGGGTCCTGGCTGCCGACATCCTGGTCATCGCCGGACCGATCTGGCTCGGCGACAACAGCTCAGTGACCCGCCGGGTGATCGAGCGGCTCTACGGCTACTCCGGCGTGCTTAACGAGCACGGCCAGTACGCCTACTACGGGCGCGTCGGTGGCTGCCTGCTCACCGGCAACGAGGACGGTCTCAAGCACTGCGCGATGAGCATCCTCTTCAGTCTGCAGCACATCGGGTTCACCGTCCCGCCCCAGTCCGACGCGGGCTGGCTCGGTGAGGTCGGCCCCGGCCCCTCCTACCTCGACGAGGGCTCCGGAGGCCCGGACAACGACTTCACCAACCGCAACATCACATTCATGACCTACAACCTGCTCCATCTCGCGTCGATGATCCGACGCGCCGGCGGGATCCCGGCCTACGGCAACCAGCGCACGGCCTGGGACGCCGGCTTTCACCCTGACAACCCCAATCCCGAATACCGCTGATCACCTCCGACAGGCACCGAGACGACGGAGCCCCAGCGCGCGTCAGTTCCGGCCGGGCCGGAACGGAGAACCGACATCAGAGAGATCACGCAGGAAGGGGGACCAGATGGCCGATCAGCAAATCGGCGCCACCCGATCAGGAGGAAGGGTCGGAGTCGTCGGTGCCGCCGCCCAGCGCTGTCGTACGAGGGCGCGCAGCTCACCAACGCCCGCGACCGGGCCCGAGGAGCCCGCCCGCAGAACATGACCACCACGGCCACCACCACCTCCCGGCACCACCAAGGATGTGAGAATCGATGACCAGCCCCACGACAACGAGCTGGCCGAGCCTACGAGTCTCGGACTGGACCCCCACCCGCGAGACCCTGCACATGTGGACCCAGATCGTGGGCAAGATCCGCATGGCCCACGCTCCGCTGCTCAACCACTGGTGGCAGGTGACCCTGTACGTCAGCCCGCGCGGGTTGACGACGTCGACCATCCCGTACCGCACGGGGGCCTTCGAGATCGAGTTCGACTTCGTCGGCCACCAGCTCGAGGTCCGCAGCAGCAACGGCGGCGTGCGGAGCCTCCCGCTCCGGCCGATGCCGGTCGCCGAGTTCTACACCCGGATCCTGGACATGCTCGACCAGCTCGGGATCGAGGCCCCGATCCGGCCGCACCCCAACGAGGTCGAGCCGGCGATCCCCTTCGCCGAGGACCACACCCACGCCTCCTACGACGGCGAGGCGGCCGCCCTGTTCTGGCGACAGCTGCTGCAGGCGAACCGGGTGATCGGCGAGTTCCGGTCGCACTTCGTCGGCAAGGTCAGTCCGGTGCACTTCTTCTGGGGAGGTATGGATCTCGCCTGCACCCGCTTCTCCGGGCGGTCAGCTCCGCCACATCCGGGCGGAGTGCCCAACTGCGGGGACTGGGTCATGGTCGAGGGCTACTCCCGGGAACTGTCCAGCTGCGGATTCTGGCCCGGCGGTGGAGAAGAAGGCGCCTTCTACTCCTACTCCTACCCCGAACCCGTCGGGTTCGCCGATCAACCGATCGGCCCTGAAGGGGCGTACTTCAGCACTGAGTTCCAGCAGTTCCTGCTGCCCTACGAGGCCGCCCGCGCCGCGCCCGACCCTGACCGCGCGGTCGCCGAGTTCCTCCACACCACCTACGAAGCGGCCGCGGACCACGGACAGTGGGACCGCTCCGCGCTGGAAGACGACCCCTTCCGGTGGCACGGAACCTCTGCGCCTCGAGGAAACACCGATACCTGACCGGGCCAGCCTGCCGACCACACCGAGGGCCTGGTGCTGAGCCGTACTTCCTTACCGCTCGCGATGGGACGAACTCACGCGGCTTCCACACCGACGTGCTGGGCGGCAGGATCGTGCCGTCGGAGAATCCCCGCAGTCAAACCATAAATCTGGAGCCCGGCCCGGTTTCAAGAACACCCTCGGTGTGGTGATCATGTTGCGGACTGTGTGCCATGTCGACGGTGAAGGAATGCGGCAGGGAGAACCGACCACACAAACAGCTTTCCACTTGACTGCTCGAAAGTGGACGAAGTCTCTATCAATCGGAAGGACTAAGGCATGCTGCTGGCGCGGTTACCGGACGGCCGAGAATTCGAATACGAATCGTTGGGTCCGGAGTCGGCTCCGGTCATCCTGTTTCATCATGGGATGCCCGGTTCTGCGGTGCCCATGCACACAGTGCTCGCTCCCATGCTCGAGCGAGGGTTCCGGGTGATCACCTACTCCCGGTCGGGCTACGGCCGGTCCACCCCGGTCCCGAGCCGAACCGTGGCCGATACGGGGACGGACTGCGCTCACCTGATCGATCACTTGGGTATCGAACGCTACTGCAGTTTCGGTTGGTCCGGCGGGGGCCCCCATGCGCTGGCCAGCGCCGCGGTGGACAGTCACCGCGTCTCCGGTGTCCTGATCAGTGCGTCGTTCGCTCCCCCCACCGCGGCAGGTCTCGACTTCGTTGCCGGCATGGGCAAGCAGAACGACATCCAGTTCAGAAGCCTGCAGGAGGGTGATCAGGCTGCACGCGCGGCCGTGAGCCAGATGGCGGCTGCGGTCCGTGGGAACCGACCCGAGCACGTAACCGCGCAACTGTCCTCTCTCTTTGCGGAGGTCGACGTCTCCGTGATGATGAGCGGCTTCGGCGCGGACAACGCCGCGAACATGGACCACGCCCTGGAGGCGGGGGACCAAGGGTGGCTCGCCGACCTGAAGGCGCTGGGCAGTGACTGGGGCTTCGACCTCGCCGATGTCGTTGCCCCCGTCGAACTGTGGCATGGAGAGCTGGATCGAATGGTCCCGGTCGCGCACGGCGAGTGGCTCTCTCACAACCTGACCGACGTCCGAGCCCACCTGGAACCCGACCACGGTCACGTCTCACTCACTGTTCAGAAGGCCGGATCGATGCTGGACTCCCTGACGCGTCGCCTGAACCGATGACGCGAGCAGCAGCGTCTCCTCCAGCTGCCAAGTGATCGCCCCGATGACGGCGAAGACTGGACAGGGTGCCGCATCGGCGCCCGCGCCGGAAGGCGAACCCATCGACCCCAAGCACCCGCGGGGTCCGCCCGTTGACCTGCTCGACGAAGGTACGGCGCCGGCACGACGGCCGATCGCAGAAGAACCGCCGCACCCGCAGCCGGACGATCAACTGCTGCCCGCCGAGCGGGCGTTCGGCCAGTCCACGCTGGTACGCCGAGTGCACCCTCCTCGCCCGTCCCCGACGGCTTGGACACCGAGGCGGCGGACCACAGGCGGACTTGCGGGCACCTTGTCGAATGCAGGAAGTCCGCGACATTTGCCCCAGTTCAAGGTGTCCGAGGCCGTCACCGCCGACGCTCCCGCCGGGGTCGACGCCGCCATCACCGCGGCGGCGAGAACGGTCACGATGGATTTCCGCATCCTGTCTCTCCTCAGCTGGTCGGGGACGAACCCCGGCGTCATCGGCGCGGCTCCCAGCGGAAGATCCGGGAAGCCAGCGCGACGGCGACGACGACCCAGCTCAGCGTGGGTGCCAGCAGAATCAGAGAGTCAGCGATCGGTACGCCGCCGTTCCAGGCGTTGACGACCAGTTCGGCGGCCGAGCCGCCGGGAAGCAACCGCTTGAGCAGCGTGAGATCCTCGGTGCCGGCGATCCCCACCCAACTGGCCACGACGATGGTGCCGATGGCGATGGGCAACGTGGTCACCTGGGCGTGCTCCGGGGAGTTCGTCACTCCAGCGGTGGCCAGTGCCAGCCCCAGCATCATGATCATCGTCGCGACGACAGCCGCTGCCAGGAGAAGTACATTGTCCGGCGCACCGGTGACCACGGCCAGCACGGTCATGATCACGGCGGCCTGGGCCAGCGAGATGACGGTGACCGGGAGCAGCAGCCCGAAGAGGATGCCGGTGTCGCCCGCCGCGGTGGAGCGCAGCCGCTTGAGGAAGAGGTTCTGCCGGCGCGCGGCCAGCGTGGTCACCGTAGTGGTGTAGAGCGTGAACGCCGCCACCGTGAACATCACCACCGCCGCGACGTATCCGAGACTGCCCAGAGCCGCGAACACCTCGTGCCGATAGATGAAGAACGCGCTGACCGCCGCGGGCATGACGAGGCAGGTGACCAGAACCAGCCGGTTCCGGAAGATCTGCACCAGCTCACTGAGAGCGATCGAGAGCATGGCGAAGGTCCTTTCTTGGGGATTCAGGGAGTGAGCTGGTCGCTGCCGAGCGCGCGGAAGACGTCGTCGAGCCGGGTCGGTCCGGCTTGGAGGTCCCGCAGTTCCACCGCCTGGTCCTGGGCCCAGCGGAGCAGGGTGTGCAGGTCCTTCTGCAGGCCGAAGGTCTCGATGAGGTACTTCCCGTCACCCTCGCGCCTGGCCTGCAGCGGTAGCGCGGGTGCGGGGACCGGCAGGGAGAAGCGGATGGTGGCGGGCAGAGTGCGCGTCAGTTCGGAGACGGTCCCTTCCCGGTGGAAGGTGCCTTTGTGCATGAGCCCGATGCGGTCGGCGCGCTGCTGAGCCTCTTCCAGGTAGTGCGTGGTGAGAACGATGGTGGATCCGTCTTCACGCAGCCGGTCCACCGCGTCCCACAGATCGTCCCGGGACTGGATGTCCAAGCCGGTGGTGGGCTCGTCCAGGAAGATCAGCTCAGGCGCTCCGTACACGGCGGTGGCGAAGTCCAGACGCCGCTTCTCGCCGCCGGAGAGCTGGGACACCTTGGTGCCGGCCTTGCGGGTGAGGTCGACGATGCCGAGCACGCGCTCGACCGTGTCGATGCGCTGGGTGAGATTTCCGATCAGGCGGAGCGATTCGCGCACCGTCAGGTCCGGCGAGAATCCGCTCTCCTGCAGCATGATGCCCATCCGGGGTCGCACCGCCCGCCGGTCGCGCGGACTCTGCCCGAAGACCCGTACGGTGCCCGAGGTGGGTGTGCGGTGGCCTTCGATGGTCTCCAGGGTCGAGGTCTTCCCCGCCCCGTTCGTGCCGAGCAGAGCGTAGAACTCCCCGCGCCGCACCTGGAAGGACAGGTCCTGCACGGCGCGGAAGTCGCCGTAGGTGAGGTTCAGACGGTCGACGTCGATGACTGGTGTCGAGGACATATCGTCGATCTCAGCCGTCGCCGCGCGTATCTGCCAGTGCGGCCACGTCATGACCTCGCCTTGACATCCTTGGCGTGAACGCATGACGTGGTGTCACTGGTGCCGCCACGGGACGGGAAGAATACTGGCGGACTCTGCTGTTTGATCCCGGAGAGCCCACACATGGACACCAGACCCCAGCGCATTCTGCCGGAGGCCGACATGACCGCTCAGCCCCGACACACAGCACCCAGCTGAGGACCGATGAGCCCGTCCGGCGGAGAGCCGCCCGTGATGCATGAGCGCGCTACCGGCATGGCAGGGGCTGCGACCGGCCTCATGTTCGGCAACCAACAGTTCTACAACCTCATCGCGGAGCTGGAGGAATCACGCAAATGCGAAGGGGAACCGGCCGTGGTCCGCGAGCGCATGCGGTTCGCCAGCGATCTCCACGACATCCAAGGCCACACGCTGTACGCGGCTCAACCTCTCCGCCGGGCTGGAGAACGCGAAGAACCTCTTCGAGGCCGCCGGCATCCGCGTACGCGTCGACAGCACAGGAGAACCGATGACCACCGTGCTACTCGCCGACGACGAAGCCCTCCTCCGCAAGGCGCTGGCGTCACTGCTCCCGCTCGAGGGCGAGATCACCGTGCTCGCCGAAGCGGGAGACGGCGAGGCGGCCGTGCGGGCCACACTGCTGCACCGGCCCGACGTGCTCGTCATCGATCTGGAGATGCCCGGGGTGGACGGGCTCGGCGCCGTCGCGGAGATCCGTCAGGCGCGGCCGGACCAAAGAATCCTCATGCTGACCCGCCATGCCAGGCCCGGTGTGCTCCGCAAGGCGCTCAAGCTCGGCGTCCAGGGCTTCGTCAGCAAATCCGCGGAACCGGCGCACATCGTTTCGGTCATCAAGACCCTGCACGAGGGCAAGCGATGGATCGACCCGGATGTCTCCGCCCTCGCCGTCGTCGACGACTGCCCGCTCACCGACCGGGAGACCGACGTACTGCGGGCGACCCGCGAAGGCTACTCGGTCGCCGACATCGCCGCCCAACTCCATCTGGCGGAGGGCACAGTGCGCAACTATCTCTCGAACGCGATGCAGAAAACCCAGACTCGGACCCGGCACGAGGCGGCGCGGTACGCACGCGAACACGACTGGCTGTAGAAGGCCGTGAGTGCCTCGATCACCTGCTCATCCATGGCGAGCGGCACCTGCGCAAGGTCCTGACCGAGTACGAGCACCATTTCAACCATCATCGCCCGCATCAGGGCCGTTCCCTCCGCCCTCCCTTGCACAACCCCAGCCAGATGATCGACATGACCCTCCCGGATCCACCGCCGAAGGACCGTCACAGGACTGATCAATGAGTACCACAGAGCAGCCTGATCACCCGGCAAAGGCCCAGCTCAGCAGCAGTATCCGCGTTCTGGCACCGCACACGCTTGAGTGTGCCCCCAGGGCACGGTGTTCGCTGGTGCGTGAAACAACCATCTCGACCCCGGAGGACCGCCCGATGTCCGTACCAGGACCCGGCCAGACCCCAAACACGGCAGCGCGCCCGAGCTCACCGCACCAGGCCGACGACCCGACATCCGGACGTCGCGAGCCGGGTGTAGACGGCTCCCGGCCGTTCGGTGCCCACGTCCGCATGAGCTGGTGGAGGCCGCTGGTCGTCCTCGTCGTGCCGCCGGTCGTGATGCTGCTCCTGCAGATCCTGCTGTACCAGGTCGTGGGCGTCATCGAGGGCAGCGACGACCCGATGTCCGCCACCTTCACCCCGCTGAAGCTCCTGGCCGTCAACCTGAGCGTGGGCATCTCGGGCGTGGTGGCGATCCTGCTGCTGGCACGGCTGGCGAAGGTGCCGTGGCGCAGCCTGATCAGCTCGCCACGGGCGTTCGACGGTCGACGCCTGGCGCAGTACCTGCTCGGCGCGGCCCTGCTGGTGGGCGCCGGCATCGGCGTGGTGGCGCTGGTCGCCCCCGAGTCCCCAGGCTGGGTCGCGTTCGGTGTCTCCGGGACGACGATCCTCATGCTGGTGATCACCGTGCTGAGCACCCCGCTCCAGTCCGTCGGCGAGGAGCTGATGTTCCGCAGCGCCGTGCTGCCCGCCGCCGCGTCCTGGGTGCGCGCGGTTCGCCCGGCCCTTGCCGTCGGTCTGGTGGTCTCCAGCCTGGCCTTCGCGGTCGTTCACGGCTCCGGCGACCCCTGGCTGTTCGGCTACTACACCTTTATCGGCGTTGCCACGGGACTGATGGCGATCATCAGCCGCGGCATCGAGGCGCCGGCCGCGTTCCACATCGCCAACAACGTCCTATTCTCAAGCGTGAACACGCTGATGGCAGACGGCGAGGGCTACACCATCGACCGGTCCACCGACACCGGTGACGCGGCCCTCCTGATCCTCGCCGCCGTCAACATCGCCATGGTCGTCCTCGTCTGGGTGCGCGAGCGACGTACACGGATCACGACCTAGAACCGGCACCGGACGACGAGGTGAGGATCCCATGGCCTGGAGCACACGCCAGATCGCCGACCTGGCGGGCATCACGGTGAAGACGGTGCGCTACTACCACCAGGTCGGGCTGCTCGACGAGCCCGACCGCGAGCCCAACGGCTACAAGCGCTACGAGGTGCACCACCTGACGCGGCTCCTGCAGATCAAGCGCCTGACCGGACTCGGTGTGCCGCTCGCGCAGGTGGCCGAGATGGGCACGAGCGGCGAAGGGCAGGCCTCCGTCTTCCGGACCGTCGACGCCGAGCTCGAGGCGACGGTCCGGCGGCTGGAGAGCATCCGGCGAGAGCTGGCCATCCTGGCCCAGCCGGGTGCGTCACCGGAGGTGCCGACCAGCTTCAGCGGCCTCGTCCAGGACCTGCGCGACAACGACCGCGCCCTGCTGACGATCTACGCCCAGCTTTTCTCGGACGAGTCGATGGAGGCGCTGCGCAGCACGCTCGAGGCACACCCGAACGACGATCTCGACGAGGCGTTCCGCAACCTGCCCGAAGACGCCGACGATGCCACCCGGCAGGCCCTCGCCGAGCAGCTCGCGCCCTTCATCGTCCCGGACGCCACCGAGCACGGCGTGACGCTGGAGCCGCGGGCCGGCACGCCAGGCCAGGCCGAGGCGGCGCGGCGCGCCGTCGGTCACGCCCTCAGGGCGCTCTACAACCCCGCGCAGGTCGACGTGCTCCGTCGAGCGCACCTGCTCCACGAGGCCGACGACGATACGACATGACCGCCGCCGAGAACATCGGACTCGGTGACCTACCGGCTCTGGGCGACGCGGCCCGCCTCAAGGAGGCGGCCGTCCGCGCCGGCGTGCACGAGACGCTCTTCGAGCTTCCACGCGGGTACGACACCCTGCTCACGCGCATCTTTTTCGCCGAGGCCGACAAGGGCAACACGAAGATCAAGCCTGGATCAGTCGATGCCGAGACCGACAACGCGCTCTTGCTCAGGGCCAACGGCTGTCAGACCGCCCGGGCGATGCAGATGCGTGCGTTCAGTCGTGGTCCCGCCTCGTAGAACATGTACTCCACACCGTCCTGGGTGCCGAACGACGGCGCCGCCACCCTGCCGTTGTCCGAGGGGATCGGGGAGTGGAAGACGCCGAGGTGCGTCTCCCTGTCGAAGGCGTTGCCGACCTCGGTGATCCGCATCCTGCCGTCGTTGCCGTGATAGGCCACGTAGGTGGTTCCGTTGCGCTTGACGAGGGTGGCGCCGGAGATGTCGGTCACGCCGTCGGGCTCGGGGTTCACCAGCGGGGTCGCGCTGAACTGCCAGCCGTCCCAGCCATTGGGCGACCAACCGTAGAAGATGCGACGGCCGTTGCGCAGCCCCATGAAGATCATCACGTACTTGTTGTTCCGGCCGGGCAGCTGATGCTCGAAGACCCGCGCGTAGGAGGTCTCGGAGGTACCGGGCACCAGGCGGGTGCTCAGGATCGGGGTCTCGTTGGTGAAGGTGACGCCGTCGGTGGAGCAGGCCACGCGCGTGGTGAAGTTCTCGCCATGGAAGTAGCAGAAGAACTGCCGGGTGGCGGCGTCCCAGGTCACGTGAGGTGAGGACACGTGTGAGACCGTGGTGGTCGGCAGGCGGTTGTCGATGAGCGGGTTGCCCGAGTAGTCGTCGAAGGGGCCTGCCAGGGAATTGGCGAAGGCCACACAGATGCCGCCCGGATTCTCGTGAGGGGCGTAGTAGAGGTAGTAGCGCGCTCGGGGATTGCTGAGCTTGTCGTATACCCCTCTGATGCAGGGGAAGATGAACTCCCCCGTCGGGTTGTGGCTGAACGGCAGGGCCAGCGCGTCGCGCAGGTACCGGTAGGTCGGCATCCCGGCCGGGCCCGCCGCCGCGCTCGCGGCCGGTCCGAGACCCAGGCCCGCGCCCACGCCCGCCGCCGCGCCCAGCAACACGGTCCGCCGTCGGATCAATGGGTGGGGGATGTCCAACTTCGGCTCCTTCACGCCTCTTGGTGCGGATTCACACGCTCGCTCCCAGCGGAAGGCTGCGTCAAGACGCTAATACGAATTAGCACTACGGTCTCGGCATCGACCTGCTGCCCACCCGACGCGAACCACCCCGGACCGTGCCGCGTGTGCTGCTCGTTCCGGAACCCCAGTCATTGGTGATACGCGAACGCCGTCGGCGTTCCTGATGCCCTGACGAGGAAGCGCGGGGCGCCGACTGCTCGGGGTGTTCTGAGTCGCGCACGCGAACACCGCATTCAACTTGGGGTTTCTCGGTTCTCGCCAGCCGTCGGCCGATGGTTGCCAAGAACTTGGCCACCCTATGCGACCTGCGTGTACTCGTGGATCAGCCCGCCGAGGCGGTCACGTCGGATCCCGAGGCCGATCCCATCGTCGCCCATTGAGCCGTTCGCGGTCTTGACGACATGGGGAAGGCCAGGCATTTTTCTTTAAGAAGCTTTCCTAAAGTGCACTGCTAACCCGCTGGAGGACAGCGAATGCGCACGAGAAAGCCTGCGGCTCTGGCCGCCACAGCCCTCCTCACCGCCGCCCTCGTCGGCATCGCCACCCCCGCTCACGCCGCGCCCACCGACTGCACCACCGGCCGGGACGGCAAGACCGTCTGGGTTTACTGCAGCGGCGGCTACGGCCAATACCGCGTGAGCATCTACGTCATCAACCCCCCGACCGGCTCCTGGCCCGAGTACGGCCCCTGCGTGTACCCCGGGCAGCGCTCGGAGTACACCCCCTACCACAACTACTCCTTCCTCGGGCCGGCGGTCGCCTACTGCTGACAGGGCCAGGGCCGCTCAGTGTGGCGTTCGATGGCCGGCACCCATCGATGAGGACAACTCCTTTGTGCCCAGCAGGAGCGATCAGCTGGGGCCATGGTGAGAGCCGGTAAGCGGACCGCCGGGGGGTGACCTGACGCTATCGCGGCGGCTCGTACGCCCTGCTCGCGAACGTGCTGCGGTGCCATGACCTCTACCGGCGACCTGGCTGACCGCCAAGCCATACTGTTCCGGCTCACCCAGGCTGAGACGACCGGGCCGTCCGAAACGAGCGTGCGTGATCGCCGGGTCGCCCGATGGTTCGTGGTGCTGTACGTCGCGGGGATCGCGGGCATGGTCTGGATATTCGTCACGGGCGTGCTCCGCTGCCGGCTCTGCGCGAGCGCCGTCTGCGCCGGGCCGGCGAACTCCTCTGAGGTGCGGCCCCGTCGCAGGTGTTCCGCTCTCTGCTTCCCTCGCGAGATCCGGGATGGCCTTCACGCAGACGCCCGAACCAAGATGATGGCAGACTGTGATCGTGCGACCACCCCGAGCGAAATTCTTTAACACCACTGGCCCGTGCGATCCACGACGCCACTACATACTGCCCCCCGTACCGAGGCTCCCAGAAGCGCGGACACTCATCGAAATGGACCGCTACTTCGTCCTGCACGCCCCCCGGCAGACTGGGAAAACCACCGTCCTGGACGCTCTGGCCTCCGGCCTGACCGCCGAGGGCGACACCGCCGCCCTGATGATCTCCTGCGAGCGCGCCAAGTCGGCCGGCGACGATGTCGGCTGGGCGGAGTCGCTTCTGCTGGACTCCCTCCGCGAGGCCGCCGATCTGTCGGGCTGGCCGAAGAAGCTGCTACCGCCGGATTCCTGGCCGCAGGTCACGCCGGGTAGCCGGTTCGGTGCGGCGCTGCGGGAGTGGTGCCGACGCTGCCCGCGCCGGGTGGTGCTGTTCCTCGACGAGATCGACGCCCTGCAGGGCAACAGCCTTGTCAGCATCCTCAGCCAACTCCGCGACGGGCACAACAAGCGATCGAAGGGCTATCCGTTCCCCGCGTCGGTGGTGCTGTGTGGGCTGCGCGACCTGCGCGACTACAAGGCGGCCTCCGGCGGCGACCCCGGCCGGTCCAACCCGGCCAGCCCGTTCAACATCATCGCCGACTCACTGCGCCTCGGCGACTTCACCACCGACCAGATCGCCGAACTCTACGACCAGCACACACAAGCGACCAGCCAGGAGTTCACCAAGGACGCGGTGGACCGGGTCTTCGAGCTCACCCAGGGACAACCCTGGCTGGTCAACGCCCTCGCCCACGAGATCACCTTCAAGATGGGGGTGACCGGGACAATCGGCGACGGGCAGGTGGAAGACGCCAAGGAGCGGCTGATCCGGGCCCGCGCCACCCACCTGGACTCCCTGGCGGCCCGGCTGCACGAGCCCCGGGTCAAGCGGGTGATGGAACCGATCGTGAGCGGAGACTTCCCCCATACCGAGCTCACCTTCTCCGACGACCTGTCCTACGTCCGCGATCTGGGCCTGATCAAGCAGAAGCCTCCGATGGAGGTGGCCAACCCGATCTACCGGGAAGTCATCCTGCGCGTGCTCGGCGACGTGTCGGAACAGTACGTGCGCGCCGACCCGCACAGCTTCGTACTGCCCGACGGCCGGTTCGACCTACCCCGCCTGCTGCAGGAGTTCGTCGTGTTCTGGCGCGAACACGGCGAAGTCCTCATCCAGCAGGAGGGATACCACGAGGCCGCCTGCCAGATCATCCTCATGGCCTTCCTGCACCGCCTCGTCAACGGTGGCGGCTACCTCGACCGCGAATACGCCGCCGGAACCAAACGCCTCAACGTCTTCGTTCGCTGGCCGTACAGGGGCCCCGACGGCGAAGGGCTGATGCAACGCGAGGCCATGGAACTGAAGGTGTGGCGACCCGGCGCAGACGACCCCAAATCCGAGGGTCTGGCCCAGCTCGACCGCTACCTCGACCGACTCACCCTCACCACCGGCGTCCTGGTCATCTTCGACCGGCGCCCCGAGGCCCCACCCTGGAAAGAACGCGGCGGATTCGAGCAGGCGACCACACCGTCCGGCCGCCAGGTCACCCTTCTGCGTGTCTAACACTGCCTTGGTTTCTGCTGGGCCGGCAGCATGCCGCGTACTCGCGATCGTCAGCCCACGTACGAGTCGTAGCCGAGTTTGATCGCGACCGCCACCCCGCACGCCGCGGCTACATACCGCAGGCTCTGGCCGGGCATCCGGCGGACGATCTTCGGTCCGAGCCACCCGCCCAGCAGGAACCCGGCCGCCAGCGGCACCGCCGCCCCCCAGTCCACCGGTCCGAACAGCGCGAACCCCAGCCCGGCCACCGCGTTCGCCAGCCCGGACAGCATGTTCTTCGCGGCGTTCAGCCGGGCCGGCGACTGGTCGAGAAAGCCCGCCAGCACCGCGAACATCAGGATCCCGCCCGCCGCCCCGAAATACCCCACATAGATCGACACGACGAACAGCGCCACCCGCAGCAACACCCCGTGCTCACCGCCCGGCTTGACGGTCGGCCGCCGGACCAGCAGCAGCGAGGCGCCCGCGATCAACCACGGAGCGATCAGCTCGAACGCCCGCGCCGGGGTCACCAGCAGCAGCAACGCGCCCGTCGCCCCGCCGAGCGCGGTCACCCAGCCCAGTCGCAGCACCCGGGCGCCCTGCCCCACCAGCTCCGGCCGCGACCCGACCGCCGCGCCCACACTGGTGAACATCAGCGCGACGGTGTTCGTGACGTTCGCGGTCAGCGGTGGCAGGCCGAACGCGAGCAGCGCCGGGTAGGAGACGATCGACGCCAGGCTCACCACCGTACTCACCACGCCGGCGGCTACACCTACCCCGAGCAGGCCGAGCACATCACCGACGATCACCCGACCATGCTAGGCCGTGCCCGTTTTATCCAAACAAGCCGGGTATGCGCCGCCCGATGCCAGGCGTGCGCCGCGCCCCTGTAGTCAGGGCATCTGTGGTCAGGGCACCGTTTCGCCGTCGCCCAGCCCGAGCAGGTCGACCGACCGCCTGCGCATCTCCACCTTGCGGATCTTCCCGGTGACGGTCATCGGGAAGGCGTCCGCGACGTGGACGTACCGCGGGATCTTGAAGTGCGACAGCCGCCCCGCGCAGAACTCCCTGACCGCCCCGGCCGTCAGCGGCTCGGCGCCCTCCCGCATGATGACCCAGGCCATCAGCTCCTCGCCGTACTTCTCGTCGGGCACCCCGATCACCTGCACGTCCGCGACGTCCGGATGCCGGTACAGGAACTCCTCGACCTCTCGCGGGTAGACGTTCTCCCCGCCGCGGATGACCATGTCCTTGATCCGCCCGACCACGTTGACGTAGCCGTCGTCGTCCATGGTGGCCAGGTCACCGGTGTGCATCCAGCGGGCGGCGTCGATAGCCTCGGCGGTCTTGTCCGGCTCGTCCCAGTATCCGAGCATGACCGAATACCCGCGCGTACACAGCTCACCCGGCTCGCCGCGCGCCACGGTCAGCCCGGTCTCCGGGTGCACGATCTTCACCTCGACGTGCGGCAGCACCCGGCCGACGGTCTCGGTCCTGCGGGCCAGGTCGTCGTCGGACCTGGTCATCGTGGACACCGGGGACGTCTCGGTCATGCCGTAGCAGATGGCGACCTCGCGCATGTTCATCTCGCTGACGACGCGCTTCATCACCTCGACCGGGCAGGGCGACCCGGCCATGATGCCGGTCCGGAGCGTGCTCAGGTCGTACCCCTTCGCCACCCCCAGCTCGGCGATGAACATGGTCGGCACGCCGTACAGCGACGTGCATCTCTCGTCCTGTACGGCCCGCAGCGTCGCCTCGGGCTCGAAGCTGGGCGCGGGGATCACCACGCAGGCCCCGTGCGAGGTGGCGCCGAGGTTGCCCATGACCATGCCGAAGCAGTGGTAGAACGGCACCGGCAGGCAGACCCGGTCGGCCTCGGTGTAGTGGATCAGCTCACCGACGAAGTAGCCGTTGTTGAGGATGTTGTGGTGCGACAGAGTCGCGCCCTTGGGGAAGCCGGTGGTGCCGGAGGTGTACTGGATGTTGATCGGGTCGTCGCACGACAACTCCGACATGCGAGCCCGCAGCCGGTCCTCCGCGACGGTCTCGGCCAGGAGCGCGTCCCAGCCCGGATCGTCCAGGTAGATGGCGTTCGCGAAGCCGATCTCCTCGACCATCGCGCGATAGTCGCTGGTCTTGTGCGTCTGGGCGCTGATCAGCAGCCGCATGCCCGACTGCTTGACGACGTACTCCAGCTCGTGGCTCCGGTAGGCCGGGTTGACGTTGACCAGGATCGCGCCGATCTTCGCCGTGGCGTACTGCACGAGCACCCACTCCGCGCGGTTGGGCGCCCAGATGCCCACCCGGTCGCCCTTCGCGATGCCCTTGGCCAGCAGGGCGAGCGCGAGGCGGTTCACGTCGGCGTCGAGCTCGGTGTAGGTCCATCGGCGTCCGGTGGGGACATCGACCAGGGCCTCTCGGTCGCCGAAGGCCGCGACGGTCCGTTCGAGGTTCTCGCCGATCGTCTCGCCCAGGAGGGGGGTCGGCGCGGTGGCGCTGGAGTACGACTGCATGTCCACAGTGTCGGTCTCCTCCCGTCGTACGCACCAGACCCACCCGCGCACCACCACGGCGGCGGTTACGTCGCCGTCGCCGTGGTGGTGCGGGGTCTACCGATTCAGGTGGATCGGGTTCAGCACCTGCGCAGGCCGTACTTGCCGGGGTCGGCGTCGAAGGCGCTCGGTGTGTGCACCACGGAGGCCGGTACGTACCCGAAGTTGCCGAACCTGTCGCCGACGGTTCCGTACCAGGTGGTGTTGCCCCCTGGATGGAGCTCTCCCTGTGTCCAGCAGGTGAACCAGCTCTGCGTGGTGTCGAGGAAGTCCACGGCGTCGACGGGCCGGGGCTCGTGGAACACGGGGAGTCCGCCCTCGTCGTTGGTGCAGTGCAACCTGCCGTCGTGCGGGTCGACCCCGCAGGCGTCGGCGGAGGCGGCGGGTGAGGCCAGCCCGAACAGCGCGAATGCCGTGGTGGCGATGGTCGTGGCGATGACCTGACGCTTGTTCATCTTTGTGTCTCCTTCGGTGTCGTTCTCTTGGCGGGTCCGGACCTCGGCGGCGTCACGGTCCGATGAGGTCGTAGTCGGCCAAGGTGCACTCGCGCAGGCCCGGCGCGGGGTCATGGTCGGTGGCCACATGCACGGCGGGCAGGAAGCCCCAGCCGCGGTAGGGCGGCACCGCCTTGTCGCCCGCGGCGAGGTACCAGATGCTGTTGCCGCCGGCATGCGGGCCGCCCTCGACCCAGCACTGGAACCAGCTGAAACTGCTCGTCAGTACGCCGGTCTCCGCGGTCTGGTACGAGGCGTCGTACGACAGGGTGACGTTCGGGGTGTTTCCGCAGTAGAGCTTGCCGTCGCTCCGGACCCCGCACTCCGCGGCCGCGGCCGCCGCCGGGGCCGGGGTGGCGGCGGCCCCCGGGAGGGCACCGAACAGGGCCGCGGTCAGGAGGGCGCTGGCCGTGACATTGCGGATCATCATGGTGGTGGTCTGCCTTTCTGCTCCGTCAGGTGCGGCGGGTTCGCCGCGTCGAGAGCCAGCGAAGCCGCCCAGCCCAGGTGTCCAACAGGAGCTCGGACGGACTCGGACGGAATCGGGCCACCCGATGGCCAGGCCCGGACGGCAGGTCGCCACTGCCGCCATCCATCGGACACACTCAGTAAGCGCTCGTACACTTTGCGGTACGGAGGAGCCGAAGGCCGGGAGGGCGGGGGTTCGAGGCGATGAGCGAGGGTGGCGAGGAGTCCCAGGTCGTCAGGCAGGCGTCCCGATCCGGGGTGGAGTCGGTGACCTGCCACGAGGATCTGGTGAGGTTGCTGGCCGAGCAGTTCGCCCGGGCCGATACGTCACTGCGGGAGCTGCAGCTGCGGGCGGACAAGGCGGGCGGGACCCGGCTGCCACGGGCGACCTGTGCGGACATGCTGGCCGGCCGGCGCTTCCCCAAGAAGGCGTTGATGATGGCCTTCCTGCGGGCGTGCCGGGTGCCCGAGCAGCAGCTCCCGGCGTGGGAAAGGGCATGGGAGCGGGTACGAGTCGCCCGGCTGCCCGCCGGGCCGGACGAGGCAGGGCCGGCCCCTGTCCCCCGCCGAAGCTGGCGCCAAGCCGCCGTGTCGGCCGCGTTGGCCGCGCTGGCGACCGCAGGCGCCCTGAGCGTCATCTTCGATCAGCGGGGTGCGTCACAAAGCGTCGTGTCCGACGGTTTCGGCGGCCCTGTGGCTACCGGCCGCATCGTCAGCGATGACGGCCGTGCGTTCAGCGCCGGCGGGTCGAGCCGGTTCACCGCGACCGTCGATCCCGCCAACAGCGGAGTGCGGCTGATCCGCCGCCTGGACGCGGGCGTCGCCCGGCAGTACGCCACCATCACCGTCAACGGGAATCCGGCCGGGTCGTGGCGGCAGCTGCCCGGCGACAGCACCTACAAATGGCGGGAGCAGATCGTCGAAATCCCGCGAACCCTGACCGCGGGTCGCCGCTCTCTCACCATCGTCAACACGTTCGTGTCCTCATCCCTGGGCTACAACGAGTTCCTCTACGTCATCGAGCAGAAGATCAACGGGGCCTGGGCAACTGCCGACACGGTCGACATCGGCCCTGACCACACCGCCAGTGAAGCCGCGCACGGCTATCACATCGTCGCCGAGGGCTGGGCTGGTACCCAGACATTCACCTATCCACCGCGCGAGGAGGATCGGCGAGTCGAGTGAAGTTCGGGTTATCGGAGGGCATCGGTGATGGCGAGGGCGGTGGTGCGCCAAATCGGGGCATGCGGGTCAATCACCGCGAAGTGGTCGCCGGACATTTCCAGATACGTCACGTCATCTCCGGCCTCCCGGGCGGCCCTGGCGTAGCGGCGCGCGAAGTCCACCAGGTCCAGCTCGTCCCCGGACCCTTGGACGATCAGCTGGCGCACCCGCAACGGCAACCTGAGCAGCGGACTCGCCGTACCGACCTCGAGGCCGGTACTGGAGGCTGTGCCGAGGGCGGCGGCGACCGCGCCGGAGCCGAGCCAGCGCCTGTCGGCCTCGGCGAGGTCGAGCATCCCCGCCAGCGACACGGCCAGCGAAACCCGCGCCCCGTCGGCCACCGCGCGGAAGGCCAGCTGCGCCCCGGCGGAGTGACCGACGACGGCGACCCGGCCGAGGTCGAGCGGCGCGTCCACGGTCGACAACGCGGCCAGCCCAGCGGCCGCATCCGCGGTGGTCGCCCGCCACCCGTACAGGTCGGGACGCCGGTATTCGAGGTTCCACACGGCGAGCCCTCGGCCGACGAGGTCGAGGCAGAGCGCGTCCATGAGATCGGCCGCCCAGTTCGACCGCCAGTTCCCGCCATGAACGAGCACCACGACAGCCGGCCTGTCCACCGCCCCCTCGGGAAGGTACAGCTCACCCCACTGATCGCGATGCGCCCCGTACGCGATCCGCATCCGCGGATGCCGCAGACGGTGTACGGCATGCCGAATCGCCCAGATCAACCCCTCGACGCCACGCCCGTGAACGTGCGTGGCCCCCTCCCCCACCTCAGCCCCGTCCACCCGGGGGAGATCCAGCCACACCAGAGGCCCAAGGCACTGCCCCATGAGCCGTCGCACCTCATCCACCGGCCCCGGAACCACCACGACGGCCGCGGCGGGCAACTCACCGTCGCCGCCCGCCATACACACCATGACTTCGGCCGCGTCACGAGCGTGCACGAGCGCGCCAGAGACCCCGAGGGCGGCGAACTCGCGTTCGGCGATCTCGCTGAGCAACGCGGCGTCGGCGACCAGCCCTGGGCCGACGACCACCAGGACATCCCTCACGATTCCCGACACTACAGAACCTGCCGCCACTGGTCCGCTCTTCGACCTCGCATCGTCGGGATGAGGATGCTGGGCGATACGTCCCGATTCCAGGCGGAGGCCATCGACAACGGCACCCAGCATCGGGAGCCTCGGTGCCGCCGGTGTTCCGTGGGCCGGCGCGACAGCGGCTACGAGACGGCTTCCAGCGGTAGGTCGTTGCCGAGCCAGATAGCTGCCAACGCCTGAACCGGCACGTTGAGTGCCTCGCCGAGGCAGACGATCGTGCCGAATCCGGGAGAGGGCAGTCGTCCGGTCTCGATCTTGCGCAGGGTCTCCGGCGAGATGCCGGCCGCGTGCGCGACTTCCGCCAGGTCGCGTCCGGCTCGTGCGTGACGCAGCAGGGCGCCGAGACGCCTGCCGGCTTCGATCTGCTCAGGTGTGAGCGGTTGACGGACCATGCTCCCAAGATAGGGCTGGTATTACTATACCGGCAAGCTGTTAAGGTGCCGGTATAGTAATACCAGCATCCTGTGACGCGAGGTAATCATGATCGAACTGAAGACGCCTGCGGAGATCCAACGCATGCACGTGGCCGGGCGCTTCGTCGCCGAGGTGCTCTCCGAGGTCGGCCGGCTCGCCGACGTGGGCGTCAACCTCCTGGACCTGGAGCACCACGTGCGCGGCATGATCAAACGGTCCGGGGCGGAGTCGTGCTACTGGGACTACGCGCCGTCCTTCGGACGCGGCCCGTTCCGCAACGTCATCTGCCTGTCGGTCAACGACGCCGTCCTGCACGGAATACCCCACGACTACACGCTGCGTGACGGCGACGTACTCAGCGCGGACCTCGCGGTCAGCGTCGACGGCTGGGTGGCCGACTCGGCGCGCACGGTCGTCGTCGGGACCGCCGCCGAGGAGGACCTGCGCATTATCCGCGCCACCGAGGAAGCGTTGGAGGCGGCGATCGAGGTGGCGCGTCCGGGCAATCGCCTGGGTGACATCTCGGCGGCCATCTGGGCGGTAGCCCACGACTACGGCTACCCGGTCAACACCGAGTTCGGTGGCCACGGCATTGGCCGCACCATGCACGAGGGGCCCCACGTTTCGAACAAGGGCCGGGCAGGGCGCGGCCTTACGCTCCGGCCGGGCCTGACCCTCGCGCTCGAACCCTGGTTCGCCCGCACGACCGACCGGATCGTCTACGACGCCGACGGCTGGACCATTCGGTCGGCGGACGGCTCGCGCACGGCCCACTCCGAGCACACGGTAGCCATCACCGAGGACGCCCCCTTGGTGCTCACCCGCCGCATAGCGGAGTGCGGGTAGACGTGCAGAGGTTCCTGCTGACGCGGCTGGATGAGGGTTGTCGGTGACAGTGACGCCCCGGGAGCCGACGGGCATAGGTTGAACCATGTGCGGGTAAACCAGCTTCACCCCTGGCCGACGAGTACCGCGGAGGCGGAGGCGATCCAGGAGCGCCTCCGGCTTCACCTCGAGCTGACCGGCCCGACCTCGTTCACGTTGGTGGCGGGACTTGACGTGCACTACCACGGCGAGGACGAGGTGGCCGCCGCCGTGGTGGTGCTCTCCACGACCGCCGCCACGGACGACCACGCACAGGGCATGGCGGGCGATCTCGTGGTGGTCGAGCAAGTGGTGGTTCGTGGCAAGGCGCGGTTTCCGTACGTGCCGGGGCTCTTCGCCTTTCGCGAGTTGCCCGCGCTGGTGGAGGCGCTCGAACGGCTCACCGTCACCCCTGACCTGCTCGTCTGCGACGGGTACGGCCTCGCGCACCCACGCGGGTTCGGACTGGCCTGCCACCTGGGCGTGCTCACCGGACTCCCTGCGATCGGCGTGGGCAAGACCCACTTCGTCGGCACCCACGACGCCCCGGACTCCGCTCGGGGCGCATGGACGCCGATCGAGCTGGACGGCTCGACCGTGGGCCGCGCCCTGCGTACGCAGCGGAACGTCAAGCCGGTGTACGTGTCGCAGGGCCACCGCATCACCCTCGACACGGCCTGCGCCGAAGTCCTGCGGCTCTCGCCGTACCACCGCCTGCCGGAGCCCATCCGCAAGGCCGACCACCTGGCCAGACACGGCGACCGGTAACCGTCGATCACCCGTGACCGACTCAGCGGCGCCAAGCCCAGACCAGCAGCCACACGCTCAGCCCGAAGACCGCCATCCCGAGCGGCACGTGCACGGTCAGCACACCCGCCCCGCCCACCGCCGACTGTACGAACCCGAGCAGCAGAATCGCCAGCCCGACCAGCGCGGGCCAGCCCGCCCCACGCCCCGGCCGCCACACCAGCACGGCCGCGACGAGCAGCACCAGCCCCAGCACGTGTACGGCCAAGGCCCCCATACCGTGCGACCCTGCCGACGCCCCGCTGAGCAACTGGCCGGCCGTCACGGCCTGGAAGAGCACCGCCAGCGCGTTCAGTACGACAATGATCTTGAACGTGGTCAGATATCCGCTCCCCTTGGCGGCCTGAGTTACCACTCGCTTCTCCTTTGACCTCGTGAGGTCTCAAGGATCTTGCGGTCACGACAGCGCGGCATCCGACGCCCGTCGTCATCCTCTGTACGCCAGAAGGCGTACACGGCGAGGCCCGCCCCTTCACTGACGTCCGGGCCCTGCCGATGCGGACGCCGCCGTGAACGGGGCAGCGAGCAGAGCAGCCGCCCCGGGGCTCGTTACCCAACCGATTCTTGATCAACTCGGCGGCGGCTCGTTAGGGTTGGGCGCCTTCGCCCCCCAGGAGTAGCCTCATGCGCCGCCACCGTTTCGGCCGGATCGCGGCCGTCTTCGCCATGATCTACCTGGCCGCCGTGGTCGTCCTCGCCGTCGTCGTCGAGGCCACCGGCGACATCACCCCCCTCTGGGTGGTCGTCGCGGACCGGAGTGGCTTCGCGGCCGACGACCTCCGGCCGTGGTGGTGGCTCGTGGTCCTGCTGGTCCTGATCGCGACGGTGCAGGCCTGGGCGTACTGGCAGGTGCTCCGAGGACCTGAGCGCGGCCAGCCGGCGCGGCACGGCAGGGAGGTCCGCCTGCTCCGGGCCACGCTCTATGTCAGCGTCGGACACGACCTGCTCCTGCTGCTGCCCATCCCGTACACCTGGTGGATGGAGCTGATCCCCGGAGCGATCCAGCTGCTGACGGCCTGGCTGTTCTTCCGTGTGCTGCGCGGCACCACTCTTCGATGGTTGCGGCGCATCGTCCTCGTGACGGGGATGCTCCACGCGGTGAACGGCCTGGCCACCGCCGCCACATGGAGCCTGGGCGCCGGCTCCCCCGCCTGGATGGCCGGTCTGTTCGGGGTAGGGGAACTCATCTGGCCGGCGTGGGCGATATCGGTGCTGGTGGCGCAGGCGCGGGATCCGCGCTGGAGCCGGACGACCGTGCGGATCGGCGTGGTCGCGTTGGTCATATCGCTCCTCCGGCCCAGCTCGCTGCTGACGTTCAGCTACGCGAGCGAGGTGCCCTGGGACCAGCTGGTCTACGTACTCCTCGGCGCGCTGTCCGTCTTCGGGCTGGTCTGGTGGGCCCGATCCGCGCACGACCTGGGCAGCCTCATGCCCCCGGCGCCCCGGCCGCGGTCCGTGCGAGCGCCCGCCAGACGATGGCCGCTCCCCGTAGTGGCGATCGTGCTCCCGCTGCTCCCGGCGGCCGTCAATCTCGCGCACGGAATGCCGTTCTGGCTCGGGCCGACGAACGCGTTGTGGAGCATCGTGCAGGAGCACGGCAGCTCCGAACTCCTCATCACCTGGTACGCACTCGACCTCCTCGTAGGCGTCGGCCTCCCGTCACTGCTCATCTTGGCCGCCGTCCGGCGCCGCACCCAGCGCCTCATGCGGGCCACGACGTTGTCGCTGTTCTCCCTGGCCGCCGTCGCCGCCGTGAGCGCGTTCACTGAGACGGCCTCCGGCCCCCTCTTCGGGGAGCTGCCGCTCTACCCCGCCGGCTTGTTCGTCAAGGACGGCGCGCTGGTCTCCACCGGCATCTCCCCGCTGTGGTACGGCCTCGCGCTCACCGCGTCCGCCCTCATCCTGACGTTCCTGTACGCCGCCCCGCCCGCCCACCGCGGCCGACGCCACGTGCTCGTGGCGGGCATCGCCTCAGCTGCGGCGCTCTGCCTTCTCCCCGCGGCGGACCAGGCCCGCGGACCCGCCACCACGGCCGAGGAATGCCATCCGCCCCCGTACTGGGAACAGGAACAACCGGAGCCGCCCCCCGAGCTGACCGCCGAGCAGCAGTTCGTCTGCGCCCTCCGCGGTCAGGGCACCGGCCTGGCGCGGTTCACCGCCACCACACCCGACCAGGCCGTGCTCGCCTACGGACGCCGGCTGTGCGAACTCCACACGCGTAACGACCCGCGCGAGCTGGCCCGCTGGAAGATCGACCGCAACACCCTGACTTACATGATCGCCGAAATCTGCCCCAGCGCCGCCGCCATCGTCAAGGCCGGGCGCGCCAAGCAGGACCAGGAGATCGCGGAGATGCGGGCGGAGGCTCAACGCATGTGCGACGCGACGCCACGCCACCATCCGCGCATCAAGCCGGCCACGGCGATCCGGATAAAGGAGCCCCAGATGACCGACTACGGCGTCCTGCAGACGTACGAGAGCGAGGACGGGGACCCGAACCTGGACCCTGGCAACGGGCTGGTCTCCTCCGAACCCGGCGCTCTGGCCGTCATCACGAACCCCGAATTCGATCTCTGCGTCACCGTCGAGACCTACCCGCGCCGCCCACCCGTGGAGACCAAGGGCTGGGACACGGTCGTCGAGGTCGGCTACCGCAGTCCCATGGGAGAGATCGTGCTCTCGGACAATGTCAGCGGCACCGAACTGCCGGACCTGTCACTCAACGGCCGCGCGGGCCACTACCGGATCCGTGTGCACTACGCCTGGTTCCCGTGGAAGGGCGAAGATCAGGGCGGCCAGCGGCTGCTGATCATGGCGTACCCGGCTCCCGGCGACAAGGAGGTCGTCTACCGCAAGTGAACGTCCTTCCGGCGGACGCATGCCCGACATCGTCCACATGCACGGCAAACCGTTCTCGCCGCGGTGATACAACCTGCGGAGTGACAACGGGGTCACAAGCGGTACAGGCGTTCCAGGACCGCGGCCACCCCGTGATCGTCGTTGGACAAGGTGCGCCGCTCGACGGCCGCCATCACCATGTGGTGCGCGTTCGCCATCGCGTACCCCGCCCCGGCGAAGGCGAGGACCGCGAGGTCGTTGGGCATGTCGCCGAACGCCACCACCTCGGCCGCGTCCACCCCCCGCTCCTCGCACAGCCGGGCCAGCGTGCCGGCCTTCGTCACCCCGGGAGCGCTGATCTCCAGCAGCCCGCTGCCGCCCGAGTGCGTCACCTCGGCCTGGCCCTCGACGGCCGCGACGGCGGCGGTGAACATCTCGTCCACCGCGTGCGTCGCCGACCAGGCCAGCAGCTTGACGACCGGCTCACCTTCCTCGCAGGCGTCCACGACCTCGCGGGTGAAGGGCAGGTCCGGGAGGATGCGCCTGGTGTAGCCGGGCTCGACCAGGACGTGCCGGCCCGTCTCCACCGCGAAGGCGACACCGGGCAGGGCCTCGCGGAGCGTCTCCATCAGCTTCCTCGCGGCGGCCAGGTCGAGCGCGTACGTGCTGGTGATCTCGCGGGTGTCCAGGTCGTAGACGATGGCGCCGTTGCTGCAGACCGCGGTGCCGGTGACGTCCGCCATCGCGGCGATCGGGTCCACGCCGCGTGGCGGCCGGGCGGTGACGAACACGATGTCGGCGCCGGCGTCGCGGGCGCGCCCCAGGGCGCGGCGGGTGCGCGGGGACACTTGGCCGGTGGAGTCGAGGAGGGTTCCGTCAAGGTCTGTTGCCACGATACGGGGTGCGATCACCCCACCATTAAATCCGCTGCGGCTGAGCGACCCGTTGGGGTATATGTCGGCGTTAGGGAGGAATTCATGGCGAGCAGTCCCAGGCGTACCACGCTGGCCACCGTCGCCGCTTCGGCCGGCGTGTCCGTGGCCACCGTGTCCAAGGTGCTCAACGGCCGCCGCGAAGTCGCGCCTGACACCCGTACGCTGGTGCAGTCCCTGCTGCTGGAACACGGCTACGTCCCGCGCTCCTCACCCCGGGACCTGGCCGATGGGTCGGCCACGGTCGAGATGTGGGTGGACGAGATGTGCGCCTACTCCACCGAGATCATCAAGGGCACGATCGACGCCGGCGCCGAGTCGGGCGTGGCGGTCGTCGTCAGCGGTACGAAGGGCATGGCCGGCGGCGGCACCGCCTGGGCTCGCGACCTGGTCGCCGCCGGGCGGCGGGCGATGATCACCCTTACCAACGCGCCGACCAAGGCCCAGCTGGCCGCACTGTCGCGAGTACGTTTACCCGTGGTCGTCATCGACCCCCTGAACCTGCCGGACGCCCCCGTGACCAGCGTCGGCTGCACCAACTTCGCCGGCGGCCTGTCCGCCACCCAGCATCTGCTCGCCCTCGGCCACCGCCGCATCGCCTACCTCGGCGGTCCCGCGACCGCGGCCGTCAACCAGGCACGCATGCATGGCTTCCGCGCCGCCATGGAAGCCGCGGGCGTGCCCGTACCTCCGGAATATGTCCGTACTGCGGGCTTCTGCTATTCCCACGGGGTGCAAGAAGGAGCCGCCGTGCTCGACCTGCGCCCCGCGCCGACCGCCATCTTCGCCGCCGGCGACGAGAGCGCCCTCGGCGCCATCCAGGCCGCCAGGGCGCGTGGCCTGCGTGTCCCCGAAGACCTCAGCGTCGTCGGCTTCGACGACACCGAGATCGCCACCATGACCTCGCCGCAGCTGACCACCGTACGCCAGCCGCTGCGCGAGATGGGCGCCGTCGCCCTGCGCACCGCCCTGCGTCTGGCCGCGGGCGAGAAAATCGACTCCCGCCACGTCGAACTCGCCACCGAACTCGTCATACGCGGCTCCACCCTTGCCGCCTGACCGCTCAGAACACTCAGAGGCGCATCTCTGACGGCATCGTCGTGGCCGCGTTGAGGAGTTCTACGCCGAGCAGTTCTCCCGACTCCGCGTAGTCGAGCACGACATCCTCCGACAGGGTCTGCCGTACCGCCTCTCCTGGCACTATTTCGTGCTTCATCGCGATATAGGCGACGTCGTGCTCCTTCTCCCACCGGACGTACACCGTGTGCTCGCGTCCGTCGGTGGGCTCCTCGTCCCAGCTCAGCAACCCTTCCTTGGCCTCGTGCGAGCCGGCGAGCGCGGCCCGCACCATGGTCATGGCGAGTTCGAGCGCCTGGAGCGAGTCGACGCCGGTGACCTTGCGATCGTGCTCCCACCCGGCGAGCCCGTCGATCCGGTAAGGGCACGACCACTCCCCCGTCGGCTCCTCGATCGGCAGCCCGATCGTGACGACGACCTCGCGTAGCGGCTCGGTGCGCAGCGTCAGCGTGCGGTGGGCGATCTCGTACATGTCAGCTGATCTACCCCGGAGGCGAACTCTGGAAGACTGGAGGCGAGAAGAGGCAGCCCATACCGCCATGGTCGAAAGCCTTTCCCGCATCAGAGCGGCGCCGTTAGTCTGCGTACGTCGCGAGGGGAGTCCAGTGGTGAATGAGTCGTTCGGGACACGGTTGCGGTCCAGGCTCGACAAGTACGGCCCACTCTGCGTAGGCATCGACCCCAGCCCCGCGCTGCTCGACGCGTGGGGGCTCGACGACTCCCCGGCCGGGCTGGAGCGGTTCAGCCGTACGGTGGTCGACGCGATCGGCGACGTGGCGGCGGTGGTCAAGCCGCAGTCCGCGTTCTACGAGCGCTGGGGCAGCCGGGGCATCGCCGTGCTGGAGAGCGTCATCGCCGACCTGCGTGAGGCGGGCACGGTGGTGATCCTCGACGTCAAGCGGGGCGACATCGGCAGCACGATGGCCGCCTACGCCGAGGCGTACCTCGACCGGGGCAGCCCGCTCGCGGTCGACGCCGTGACGCTCAGCCCCTACCTCGGGTTCGGTTCGCTGGCGGGCGCGATCACGTCGGCCATCGCCAACGACGCCGGCGTCTTCGTCCTGGCGCGCACCTCCAACCCGGAGGCCGTGGCGCTGCAGACGGCGGTCGCGGGCGAGATCTTCGCGGGCGCCGCGGCGGCGAACGCGGGCCGCGCCCCCCTGGGTCCGGTCGGCGTCGTGATTGGCGCCACCCTGCCGTCGCTGGAGCATCCGCTGGAGCAGCTCAACGGCCCCATCCTGGCGCCGGGCCTGGGCGCGCAGGGCGCCGCTCCGGCCGACCTGGCCCGGCTGTTCGGTCCGGTACGGCAGGCGGTCGTCCCGTCGGTGTCGCGGGCCGTGCTCGCCGACCCGGAGCGGATCCGCGAGCTGGTTCAGCGCTACCGCGACGACTGCGCCCGCCACCTGTCCTCCTGACGGGCTCGCTCCCGGACTAGGGACATCCCTAGGTTCCGTCCTGACGCGGCTCGTGCTCCGGCGTACTGATCATTGAGGTTCTGCCGCGGTGACCTCAGCCCCGCAGGTCCTGGGCTGATCAGAACGGCCGGAGCCGAGGAGCCTTCATGTCCGCTTTCCCATACGCCGACGATCTCGCCGAAGAGCTGGCCTCGATGGCCGGGGAGGTGCCCGCCACGGTGAGCGTGCTGGGGCTCGCCGTGCCCGAGCCGAGCGCGGTCCAGCGCCGCCTGGAGGAGCTGGTCCTGGCCGTCGCCGGTCCGCGCGACGGCATCTCCTTCGAGACGGTGACCCACCAGGATCGGACCACGGTGTGGCTGCCGGGCCGGTTGCGGGCCGTGGGGTTCCACGCGTCGGGCTCGATGACCGTCCATCTCGACCTGCCGCCGTCCGAGGACCTCTTCGAGAACGACCCCGGTGACGCGGAGCTGACCGGCATGCTGCGCGCCGCCGGGGATCGGATCGGGCTGCCGTCCCTCGTACCGGCTGAGGACGAGTTGGCGTTCGAGCGCCTCTGGCGGGTCAAGGCGGCGGCCGGGGAGCGCTGGACCGAGCCCAGCCTGTGCCGGGCGCTCGGCTCGTTCCGGCATTACGTACGTGATCTTCCGGTGTACGGCAGGGCGTCGTCCACCGTGGAGCTGGGCGCGAGCGGCGGCGTGACGTCGCTGAGCGTGTCGACCCGCCGCTTCGCCGGTGACGGGGGCGGCGCGACGGTCGCGGAGCCCGGGGTGCGGACGCCGATCCAGGCGGCGCGGGAGGTCGCCGCCCGGGTGGCGGAGTCCTTCGCCGGTATGGAGGACACCCGGCTGACGCCGCAGTGGTTCCGTTTCGGCTACCTGAGTCTCGGTCGCAGGCGGCCGCAGACATTGCTCACGCCGTTCTACATCGCGAGCATCAGGGTCCAGAGTGAGACGGAGGTCTCCGCGCACGTGACCGCGGTGCCGGGCTGCGACGGACGGTTCTCCCCGACCCTGAACCTGGTCCCCAAGCCGCGCCGCGTGGCTTAGGCGACTGGAACCGCTCGGTTGACGGCGGCGAGGAGGGCGCGGACGGAGGCGGTCAGCACCGAAGTGTCACGGCCCGCTCCCCACCGGACCGTCTCCCCCACCCGCGCCTCCACGTACGCGACGGCCTGGCTGTCCTGGCCCGGCCCGGTGGCATGCTGCGCGTAGTGGAGGATGTCGACCCCGCCCAGCGCCCCGGCCAGCGCCGACAGCGGGCCGTTGCCGGTCCCCCGCAGCTCGCCGCCGCCATCACGCCGGGTGCCGGCGAACTCGTGGACCCCCGGCCCGGTCTCCGCGGTGCTCCAGTCGGCGAGCGCGTACGGCCCGTCGTCCGCCGGTTCCAGGTAGGCGGCCTGGAAGAGCCGCCACAGCTCCGCGGCCGTCATCTCCGCCCCGCTGCCGTCCGTGGCCCGCTGGACGACCGCCGAGAAGTCGATCTGCAGCCGTCGCGGCAGGTCGAGCCCCTGGTGGGTGCTGAGCAGGTAGGCGATGCCGCCCTTGCCCGACTGGCTGTTGACGCGGATCACGGCCTGGTAGTCGCGGCCCACGTCGGCGGGGTCGATCGGCAGGTACGGCACCTCCCAGGGCGCCTGCTCCACGGGCACGCCCAGCTCGGCGGCCCGTTTGGCGTGGTGGGCCAGGCCCTTGCCGATGGCGTCCTGGTGGGTGCCGGAGAAGGCGGTGTAGACCAGGTCACCGGCGTACGGGTGGCGATCAGGGACGGGCAGACGGTTGCAGTGCTCGACCGTACGGCGGATCGCGTCGATGTCGGAGAGGTCCAGCATCGGGTCCACGCCCTGCGAGTGCAGGTTGAGCGCCAGCGTGACCAGGTCGACGTTGCCGGTGCGCTCGCCGTTGCCGAACAGGCAGCCTTCGACCCGCTGCGCCCCGGCCAGCAGCGCCAGCTCCGCGCAGGCGACGCCGGTGCCGCGGTCGTTGTGCGGGTGCACCGAGAGGATCACCGAGTCGCGGCGGGCCAGGTGGCGGTGCATGTACTCGATCTGGTCGGCGTAGACGTTCGGGGTGGCGGTCTCGACCGTGGCGGGCAGGTTGTGGATGACCGGGCGGTCCGGGCTCGCCTCCCACAGGGCCGTCAGGTCGTCGCACACCTCCAGTACGTAGTCGGGCTCGGTGAGGTTGAACACCTCGGGCGAGAACTCGTACCTGATCGGCGGCCCGGGACGGGCGTCGGCCAGGCGGGCCACATGCGCGGCCGCGTCCTTGATGAGGGCGCGCAACGCCTGCCTGTCGTGGCCGAGCACCACGTCACGCCAGACGGGAGCGGTCGCCGTGTAGAGGTGGACGACGACGCGCGGCAGTCCCTCGACGGAGGCGAAGGTCCGCTCGATCAGGTCGCGCCGGGCGGCCGTGAACACGACGATCGTCACGTCCTCCGGCACCGCCCCCGGCACGGCCAGGTCGCGGACGAAGTCGAAGTCCGTCTGGCTGGCCGACGGGTAGCCGACCTCGATCTCCTTGAAGCCCATGGCCACCAGCAGCTCGAACATCCGCCGCTTGCGCGCCGGGTCCATCGGCTCGGCCAGCGCCTGGTTGCCGTCGCGCAGGTCCACGGGCACCCAGAGCGGCGCCCGCTCGATGCGCCGCGCGGGCCAGCCGCGCTCGGTCAGCGGCACCTCGACGCGGCGGTGGGCGGGCTGGTAGCGGTGGTACGGCATGGCGCTGGGGCGTTGCCGGTTCCAGTCGTGCACGGGGTTTCCTTCCCGGTCGTTCACTGAGGTTCGACCGGCATTGCGGAGCCACCGCGGCGGGGTGCCGGTCGATTCAGGCCCCGCCGCGGCGGCCGAGAAGGAGACCACGTGACGTCATGCCGGGTACACTAACCACAACACAGGTCCTCAGACAACCTGAGAGGTTCATCCGCGATGCCGCTCGGCACCCTCCGTCCCAGCCCTCTGGTCGAACAGGCCACCGAGCACCTGCGCGAGCAGATCACCGGCGGCCACTGGCCGGTCGGCACCCGGCTCCCCGGCGAGAACGCCCTGGCCAAGACCCTCGGCGTGGGCCGCTCCACGGTCCGCGAGGCGCTGCGCGCGCTGGCGGGCGCCGGGCTGGTGCAGGCCCGCCAGGGCAGCGGCGTGTTCGTCATCGCCACCGAACCGGCCGCCGACTGGCCCACCCGCCTGCGCCGGGCCGCGATCACCGACGTCTACGAGGTGCGGATGATGGTCGAGACCCAGGCCGCCCGCCTGGCCGCGACCCGCCGTACCGACGAGGACCTCGCCTCGCTGGAGGCGGCCCTGCAGGCACGGCGGGCGGCGGCCGGGGGCGGTGACGCGGGGTTCGTGGACGCGGACATCGCGCTGCACGCGGCGGTCGTGGCGGCGGCGCGCAACCCGGTGCTCGACGACCTGTTCGCCGAGTTCGCCCCGGCGCTGCGGGGCCGGCTGGTGGACGTGGTGGAGCTGCTCGGCCTGCGGGAGACCGAGCCCAATCCCGGCGACGACGCGCATGCCGCGCTGGTGGCCGCCATCCGGGAGGGGGACGGGCAGGCGGCGAGCGACATCCTCCAGGCGGAGCTGGAACAGACGCTGGCCATGCTCCATCGCAACGCCGTCTGACAATCGGCTCGGTCCATCGGGAGTGTCAACCAACAGGACAAACGGTGCTGCCGCTGTGCGGCGGCCCGTCGCGACTTCGGGTGGGCCTGTTCATCGGCGCTTCAGCAAATGGACGTTTGACGTCATTAGGGTCAGGACGCTCGTATTCGCCGGTGTGAAAGGCCGTGCCATGTTCCGTCCCGTACTCGTGGGTCTGGCGCTCGTCGTGGGCCCGGCGGTCACCGCCGCCCCCTCCTTGGCCGAGGCCGCGCCGCGGCCCGTGGTGGTCAAGGACGTGAGCATCCCGCCCGTACCCCTCAAGGACCTGCAGCGGTCCATCACCGACGATCGCGGAGTCAAGCTGGGCGGGGTCGGCAGCGGGCTGTTCCCGGCCGGGCGGCGCGGGGACTACTGGATGGTCACCGACCGCGGCCCCAACGGGCAGGTGGGCGCGGACAAGCGGCGCACGTTCCCCATCCCGGAGTTCGCCCCCGCGATCGTGCAGGTGGCCACCCGGTTCGGCGTCGAGATCAAGAAGTACGTCCCCCTGGTCGGCACCTCCGGCAAGCCGATCACCGGGCTGAGCAACCAGGCCGGCCACGACGAGGTGCCCTACACCTGGGACGGCCAGACCGCGCTGCCGTACAACCCGAGCGGGGTGGACACCGAGGACCTGGTGCGGACCACGCGCGGCGACTTCTGGCTGGTCGACGAGTACGGGCCGTCGCTGCTGCACGTCTCCGAGCGGGGGCGGGTGCTGGCCCGGTATGTCCCCAAGGGGCTCAACCTCACCGGCGCCGACTACCCGGTCAAGGAGACGCTGCCGGCCATCCTCGCCTCCCGCCAGCAGAACCGCGGGTTCGAAGGGCTGGCGATCGACGGCGACACCTTGTACCTCGCGGTGCAGAGCCCGCTGGCCAATCCGGACAAGAAGACCGGCAAATCCTCCCGCGTCGGCCGGATCCTCACCTTCAGCATCCGCGCGGCGCGGGTGACCGGAGAGTACGCCTACCGCTTCGAGGACGTCACGACCTTCGACCCGAAGGTGAACGGCGACCAGAGCGAGATGAAGGTCTCCGGCCTGGCGTACGTGGGCGGCCGCCGGCTGCTGGTGGACGAGCGGACCGACAATGTCGCCCGGATCTACCAGATCGACCTGGCCAAGGCCACGAACCTGCTGGGCGGGCGGTACGACGACCCGGCCACCGCGCCGTCGCTGGAGGCGCTGGCCGACCTGGGGGATGTCAAGGTCGCGGCCAAGTCGCTCGTCGCCGACCTGTCCGAGGTCGCCCCCACTCTGCCTGGCAAGGTCGAGGGCATCGCCCTGCTCGACCCGCGGACGCTCGTGGTCGCCAATGACAACGACTTCGGGCTCGGCGAGTTCGGAGCGGACGGGCGGCTGGTGGACAGCGGCGTTCCCAGCCGGATCCTCACCATCCGCCTGCCTCGCCCGGTGCGCTGAAGGATGTGCGGGCCCCGGCGATTACCGGGGCCTTCACTTGGGAGGTCAGATGTCGAACTCGCCCAGTTTCGCACCGCCCACGAAGGCGCGGAAAACGCCACCTCGCAAGATCAGCGGCTCGACGTCGGGCTGCTCAGAGTCTCTGAGCGCGTACCGGTCGCCGCTCAGTTTGGCCGCGTAGAGGCAGTCGCCCCCATTTGATCCGGAGAGTGTTGATTTCTTCCACGCAGCGGCCTCTAGTTCGGCGCGCAGCTCATCACTGATCTTCATACCTTGCCGCCACCTCACGCACTAGTCGCTCGCTCACATGTATGGGATGCGCCCATTTGTGAATCGCGTCGTATCTGAGATTAACCGCTCGCACCGTCTCCTCGCGATCGGATACGGAGCCCTGTGCGGCGTTGTCGAGATAGATATGGTCCGGCATACCGTCGCCTTGAGCCAGGGAGAAGCCGCCCAGCAGGCCCGGCGTAGCCCCCACTCCGAGAGGGACGATCTGTATCGAGACGAAGGGGGTGACCATCATCTTCAGCAAGTGCTCAAGCTGCTCCCGCATGACCTCGGCGCCCCCGATGGGGCGGATCAGAGCGCACTCGTCGAGCAGCGCCCAGTACATCGGCGGCTTGTCGCGGTCGAACACCGCCTGACGCTGAAGCCGGGTCGCGACGGCCTCCTCGATCCAGTCCTGGGTGACTCCTGGCTCGGCGGAGAGGATCGCTCGCGCGTACGCGGCCGTCTGCAGCAGGCCCGGAACGACAAGAGGCTGCCAGGTTCGGATGGTGTGGGCGTTTTCTTCTACCTTTGGCCACTCTCTGAACCACTTCGGCCCCGACATCCTGCTGATGGGCAGCAGCCGAAGCAATTCCCCATTCAGGTCCAGGGCCGTCTCGGCCGCGAGGGTGAATTGCCGGGTCGGATTACGCTTGCCGCGCTCGATCAGGCCGATCAAGCTCTCGCTGCACGGGATCAGCGCCCCCATGGCCATCTGAGAGAGGCCGACCGCCATTCGGGCTTCCTTGAGGACCGCACCGTAGGAGTTCTGCTCGTCTGGGGATAGGGCCTGTTCATCCACGGACATGCCACGCTCCTCGAAATGCTCCGGACCGTTCTTCCCGACATCGCACACACAAAGACGCACCGCGACTGTCTGGATACGAACAGTTGCTTGCTGAATACAAAGCTAGCCGGGAAGCGGCACTCTGGCGATGTTTCTCGGAGCACAGACAGGCCCTCCGGACATGTCCGCTGCATCCTGTCTGGTTAATAAACCGGATAAGCCCGCCGCATTCCGGACAGAACATGGACGGTGACAGGGAATGACTCGCGAACCGCTGGGGAAAACGACCGAACCCTCAGAACCTCATCCACGCCATTCGCCGATCAGCGAAAGTGCCGCGGCCGAGCATGACCAGGCCCTGGCCGAGCTGCGCGAACTGCTGACCAGGCGCGGGATACACAGCTACGTCGTCGAGTGGCTCAAGCTCACGCTCCGCTCCGCGCCCTTTCCCGCCGACGCGCTCAGCAGCCTGGATCGGTATCCCCCGGAACTCGTGGTCTTCGCTCCCCAAGGGTGGCGGGTCGCCACGGTCCGCATAGCCGCCAACCGGTCAGCGGCGTATGTCGTTGAAGTGGCGCGAATCGGAGCAAATAACGGCTTGATGCCGGACATTCGCTATATCGTCCCGTCGGGAAAACCGGCAAAAGCCGCCGCTTTGATCCCCGGCTGATCCCCGCCGTCGGTCCTGGCCTTTTTGACGGCGGGGTGCGGCAAGGGTTGCCGTCAGCCGGTGGGACCCGCTTCGGGCCGCACCTCCTTTTCGGCGCCGTCGCCAGCCTCTTCGCCGGTTTCTGCACGCCTTTCGGCGTCAACTGTGGCCTCGGCCTCAGTCTCGGGGGCGGTTATCTCGGGCGTGGGGATCGCGGGGTTCGTGTCGGTGTCGGGCCAATCGGCGGGTACGGGGCGAGGCGCCCTCGGGGTGCCGGCCCCTGACCGCTCCGCCACCACGTCGCTCTCGCCACCATCCCGGTTCACCGCATCAGGCAGGTCTTCATTCATGACCCCCACCTGCCCAGCATCAGGCGAGCGAGTCGTCGATCTCCGCGCGGCTGGGCATCGACGTGCTCGCGCCCTCGCGCTGCACCGACAGCGCCGCCGCCACCGAGGCGAAGCGGAGGGCGGGGGCGGCGGGAAGGCCCTCGGCGCGGGCGACCGCGAGCGCGCCGACGAAGGTGTCGCCCGCCGCCGTGGTGTCCACCGCCTTCACCTTCACGGCGGGTACGCGCAGCCGCTCGCCCGACCGTGAGCCGTACAGCGCCCCCTCGGAACCCAGCGTGATGACGGCCTCCGGGACCCGCGCGAGCAGCGCCTCCAACGCCGCCTCGGCGGAGTCGGTCCCGGTGATGTCGGCGGCCTCATGCTCGTTCGGGACGATCAGCGTGACCGCGTCGAGCAGCGCGTCCGGCAGCGGCTGGGCGGGCGCGGGGGTGAGGATCACCGGTACGTCCGACACCTGCCCGGCCTGCGCGGCGGCGACCACCGCGGCCATGGGCAGCTCCAGCTGGAGCAGCAGCGCCCGCGAACCGGCGATCACCGCGACGTCGTCCTCGGTGGGCCCGGTGACGGTGCCGTTGGCGCCGGGCACCACGATGATCGAGTTGCCGCCCTCGTCGTCGACCACGATGTGCGCGATGCCGCTCGGACCGGGCACCTGCCGCAGCTGGGCGACCTCCACTCCGGCCGCGGCCAGGGTGGTGCGCATCTCGGTGCCGAAGCCGTCGTCGCCCACCGCCCCCAGGAACGCCACCACGGCGCCCGCGCGGGCCGCCGCGATCGCCTGGTTGGCGCCCTTGCCGCCGGGGATGGTACGGAATCCGCGCCCGGTGACCGTCTCGCCCCGCTTGGGAGCCTGGGACACGTAGGCGACGAGGTCCATGTTCGCGCTGCCGAAGACCGAGATCATGCCCTCATCATCTCCTGTGTACGGCGCGCCAAATCGCCCAGCCCCACCCCATCGAAGCCGGTCAGGCTGCTGGCCAGGGCGTCGCGCATCCTCCACCGCTCCGGAACCCCGCCGTTCAGCGCGCCCGCGACGGACCCGGCCGTGGCGCCCGCCGAGTCGGTGTCCCAGCCGCCGGCGACCGCTCCGGCGATGGTGGCGGTGAAGTCGCCCCGGCCGTGGATCAGCGTGGCGGCGACCAGGGCGGCGTTGTTGATCGTGTGCACCCAGTGCAGAGCGCCGTGCCGCTCGTGCAGCCGGTCGACGACCCGCTCGAAGTCACTCTCCGCCGAGGCCTCCTCTGCCGCCTGCCGTACCGCCTGGTGGAGCCGTGATCGCGGCGGGACGACGGACAGCCCGGCCGCGACCACCTCGGCGGCGGAGGCGGCGACCAGGGAGCTCGCGCACATGGCGGCGGCGAACATGGCGCCGTAGATCCCGTTCGCGGTGTGGGTGAGTCGGGCGTCGCGCCAGGCGTATTCGGCCGCGGTGGCCGGATCGCCGGGATTGACCCATCCGTACACGTCGGTCCTGATCATCGCGCCGATCCACTCGCGGAACGGGTTGCGGTACGTCGCCGTCTCCGGCACCTCCACCCCGGCCAGCAGGTTGCGGTAGGCGACGCGTTCGGCCGTGAACGTACGGCCGGCGGGCAGCTCGTCGAGCCACAGCTTGGCCACGTCGTCGGTAGTGAAGCCGCGGCCGTGCCGTTCCAGGACGGACAGGGCGAGCAGCGGGTAGTTCAGGTCGTCGTCCTCGGGGACGCCGTCGATGTTCTCGGCCAGCGAGTTGACGGCGCTGCGCCGGTTCCACGGCCAGCGTTCGGCGATGTCGCCGGGCAGGCCCTTGGCGGTGAACCAGCCGGTGATAGGCCAGTTGCCGGTGGCCTCGGCGATCTCCCTGATGCCCGCGCGGGGGATCTTCTCGACCGGCTTGCCGAGCACGCAACCGGCCGCCCGGCCCTGCCAGGCCCCCAGCACGCGGGTCACATCGACCTGCCGGGGAGCAGTGGGCGCGGGCCAGTTCGGGCAGGCGGCGATGATGGCGGGCAGGTCGGACGGCTCGTCGGAATCGAGCGGCGACGGGGTGGCGGCCAACTCGTCCAGCAGGTCCTCGGCGAGCGGCCGCAGCCTGAGCGCGCCGGGCTCGGAGGCCCCGGCACGCGGCGGGGCGTCGTGGCCGCCCGCGGCGTGCCACCGCTCGGCGATGTCACGCACGTCCCTGCCGTCCTCGGCGGCCTGGCGCAGCTCATGACCCACCAGGTCCTCGGGCTGCACCCAGGTCAGGCGGATCATCGGCCCACCGGCCCTTCCGACCGCGCTCGGCTGAGGCGGATCATTGGCTGTCGAGGGCGGCGAAGGCGGATTCGACGGCGCGGCGGCGGGCCGCGTCGTCGGCGTGCACCCGGCGGGCGACCTCGGCGATCACCCGGCCGGGCGCCTCCAGGTCGGTACGGCTCGCCTCGGCCACCTGTGAGACCCACTCGCCCGGAATCGAGCCGAGCCCGCCCAGCGCGCCGGCGATGGCACCGCCCATGGAGGCGATCGAGTCGGCGTCGCGGCCGTAGTTGACGCCGCCGAGCACGGTGTCGCGGTAGTCGCCCTTGGCCACCACGAGGAAGCCCAGCGCCAGCGGCAGCTCCTCGATGCTGTGCACCCGGCTCGGCCGCCGCGCGCCGAGCCCCTGGTCGCGGTAGGTGTCGGCGACCGTGTCGAACGGCCGCATGGCCGCCCGCAGCGTCTCGAACGACCCGTCCCAGTGGCCGAGCCCAGAGGCCGCCTCACAGACCGCCTCGATGGCGGCTCTGGTGCCGTCCTTGGCCAGCCGCAGGCAGGTGGCCACCACGGAGTCGAAGGTCGCGCCGGGCCGCATGGCCTCGGCGACGGCCGCCGCCATGACGCCGGCCGCCTCCCGGCCGTAGCTCGACTGGTGGGCGCCGGTCAGGTCGATGGCCTCGGCGTAGGCGGCGTCGGGGTCGGCGGCGTTGACGATGCCGACCGGCGCCACGTACATGGCCGCGCCGCAGTTGACGATGTTGCCGACACCGGCCTCGCGCGGGTCCACGTGGCCGTAGTGCAGCCGGGCGACGATCCACTTCTCGGCCAGGAAGATCCGCTGGAGCGGCAGCGCCTCGGCCTCCAGCTCGGGGATCCACCGGCGCTCACCCATGAGCTCGGGTACGAAGTGCTCGGCCATCGAGTACGCCCCGAGGTGACCCGCGACCTTCTCGTAGACGCGGATGAGCGCGTGCGTCATGAGGGTGTCGTCGGTGATGTGGCCGTCGCCCTTGTGGTAGGGGGCGATGGGCCGGGCGTTGCGCCAGTCCTCGTTGTACGGGGGCACGATGCCCTCCACGTGCCCGCCGTACCTGGTGGTGATCTGTTCGGGGGTCCAGCCCTCGGTGGCGCCGCCCAGCGCGTCACCGACCGCCGCCCCCGCCACGCAGCCGGTCGCCCTGTCCTCAAGCGGCGTCATGCGAGTTCCTCCAAGAGTTCGATGAGATCTTTTCCTGCCAGTTCCGGCAGACAGCAGCCTGCCAGTGTGCGCGCCGACGCGGTCCACCCCTCCGGGATCGCGTCGAGCCCGCCGCACGCGCCGGTGAGCGCCCCGGTGAGCGCGGGCGCCGAGTCGGCCAGCGTGGCCAGGCACGCGGCGGCGGGTACGGCCGAGCTCAGGACACCGCCCGCCACCTCGGCCAGCGCCAGCGCCACGGGCACCGTCTGCGCGGCGCCCACCCCGTAGCTGTAGACGTGGTCGAGCAGCGCGGCGTCGAGCGCGGGCACGGCGGCGAACGCGTCGCCCGCCTTCCGCGCCACGTCCAGCGCCAGCCGGGCGTTGTGCCCGATAGCGCTGTCAGGCGGCAGTACGGCCAGCGCCGCCTCGGCCGCCGCGGTGGCGGAGCCCGTCGCCACCGCCTCGGCCACCGCGGCCGCCATGGCCAGGGCCCCGAGCAACCCGTCACCGGCGTTGGTCACCTGGGCGTCCTCGGCCGGATCACGGCCGAGCGCGCCGAAGGCGACGGCCCTGACGGCGGCGGCGTCGTCGAAATGGTGTGGGTTGTCGTGGCCGCTGGCCGGGGGCTCGACGCCCTTGGCCAGGTTGCCGAGCGCGGTGGCCACCGAGATGCGCGCCCGGATGTCGTCGCGGCCCACCAGCTCGCCGAACGCCTCGGCGCGCGGCCGGTCGATGGTACGCACCGTCCAGGCCAGCCATTCGGCGTCGTCGGACGGGCCGACGGCCAGCGGCGCCACGGGCTGGTTCAGCGCGAACGGCACCGGCAACGTGGTCACCCGGTGCTCCTCCGCGAACGTGTCGAGCTCGCGCAGCAGCCGCCTGCTCCATGGCGCGTGCAGCGCCGACCGGTGCCTGGTGGCGGGCCAGCCCACGGCGTCTCCCACGGCGAGCCCGACGAAGGCTCCCGCGATCCTGTCCCCCGACATGAGTTCCTACAGTCCTTCCGCCAGTTCGTCGGCGACGTCCAGCACGTGCCTGCCGGCCACGACGGGCAGGCATTTGCCCGTCACGGGGCCAATCTTGCTCGCCCAGCGTTCCGGTACGCCGTCCCGCCCCTGCCCGGCACCCGCGATGGCGCCGGCGATGGCGCCGATGGTGTCGGCGTCGCGGCCGAGACTCACCCCGAAGGTGACGGTCGCCTCGACGTCGCCGCCGCCCGCCAGGTAGGCGGCGAGGGCGAGCGCCACGGCCTCGGGCGCAACGTCGGTCCAGGGGTAGTGCTGGACCACCACGGCTTGGTGAAGCGCTTCGACGATATGCGGCTCGTCTTGGCCCGAAGTGATCACGTCGCGTGCCCGGACGATGTCGCGGGCCGTCCACGAGTCCGCGGGGATCACCGACAGCGCTGCGGCCACCACCTCGTGCGGCGCGGCCCCGGTCATCGCGGCGGCCACCGCCCCGGCGACGGCCCGGCCGCCCAGCACGCCTTCACCCGACTGGCTGACCCGCCCGTCCTCCTCGACGAGCCGGGCGGCCTCCGCCGGATCGCCGGGGCAGAACACGCCGTACGGCGCCGCCCGCATGGCCAGCCCGTCGGACCAGCCATGCTGGTGCACGAGCCCGGTCAGCGGCGGTTCGAGTCCGCGCCTGAGCGCCTCGACGGTGCCGAGCTCGGAGAACCCGGCCCCGCGCATCGGCCCGGTCACCCGGGGGATGATCTCCGTACGGTAGGCGTGGGCCACGTCGCCCGAGGTCAGCGCGTGCCCGTGCCGTACCAGCAGCGAGGAGGCGAAGATCGCGTACTCGGTGTCGTCCGTGCCCCCGCCCTCGATCTCGGTGAGCCGGCCCCACCGCCGGCGGATCTCCGCCGGCGTGAGGTTCTCCGCGGGCGCCCCGAGGGCGTCGCCGGCCGCCAGGCCGAGCAGACACCCCCGGGCCCTGTCCCGATAAGTCACCGCTGGTACCGCTCCAACACCTTGTTGCCGTCCGCCACCAGCTTCGCCGCCGCGTCGTCGATCGAGATCTTGTTGGCGAAGTACTGCTGCAGGACCGGCGTGGCGACCTTGCTCTTCCACTCGTCGAACCCGTTGACCTTGAGGAACGGCGCCACGACGAGGTTCTTGGCGGAGGCGGTGGCCACGTCCCAGCCGTTCTCCTTGGTGGTCATCGCCGGGTCGGCGGCGGCCTTGACGGAGGTGGGCAGCAGCCAGTCGCCCTTGGCGAGCTTGGCCTGGTTGGTGCCGTTGAGGAAGAAGGAGATGAACTTCAGCGACTCCTCCGCGTGCTTGCTGTCGGCGGCGACGGACAGGGTCTGCGAGACCGCGCCCTGGTCGCTGGTGGTGCCCTTCAGCGGCGGGAGGGTGACCCAGTCGAAGCCCTTGGGGGCCTGCTCGACGACCTGCTGGCGCAGGTAGACGCCGACCGGCAGCATCGCGTACTTGCCGGCGAAGAAGCCGGGCAGCGGGTCGGCGGTGCCCATGCCGAGCGCCGAGGTGTCGGCGGACTTGTCCTTGTAGAGCTGGTCGTGGATGCGCTGGAGGACCTGCTTCTCCTCCGGGCCCACCTTGACGGTCGTCTTGCCGTCGGTGGTCTGGAAGAAGGTGCCGCCGAAGTTGAGCGCCAGGTTCAGCGTCTTGTTGACCGGCGACTTCATGGGCCAGGCCACGCCGAAGGAGCCGCCCTTGGTGAGCTTCTTGCTGACCTCGGCGAACTCGTCCCACGTCCACGGGTTGTCGGAGGTGGGGATGCGCACGCCGGCGCCGTCGAGCAGCTTCTTGTTGGCGATGATGACCTGCGACTCCTGCAGGAACGGCACGCCGTACACGCCCTGGTTGCCCTTGCCGTCGTCGAAGGTGACGGTGTCCCAGGCGGGCTGCGGGATGTCGCTCTTGAGGTCGGCGGGCACCTTGTCCTTGATGTCGAGCAGGTAGCCCTTGGAGGCGAAGCCCGACAGGGCCGGGGAGTCGTCGTGGATGACGTCCGGCGGGTCGCCGCCCTCGAAGGAGGTGACGAGCTGGTCGTTGACGTTGTCCCAGCTGCCCTGGACGTAGGTGACCTGGATGGTCGGGTTGGCCTTGTTCCACTCGTCGACGAGCTGCTTGTTGGCCGCCACCGACTCCTTCTGCCAGGCGAGGCTGAGGAAGTTGAGCTTGACCGGCTCCCCGGGCTTGGCGGACTCGCCGGAGCCGGCGTCGCCACCGCCCCCACCGCACCCGGCGGCCAGCGCGACGATCGCCGCCGCCGCCAACGCGGATTTGATACGCATAAGAGCCTCCTAGCCCTTCACAGCGCCGGCCATCAGGCCGGACCTCAGCCGTCGCTGGATGATTGCGAAAAAGATCAGGCTCGGGATCGTCGCCATGAGCGACGCCGCGGCCAGCGGGCCGAGCCTCGACACTCCCTCAGGGCCGGTGAACCTCACCAGCGTCAGCGGCAGCGTCATCACATCGGGGTCCTTGAGGACCACGAGCGCGAACAGGAACTCGTTCCACGAGGAGATGAACGAGAACAGCAGCGTCGCCACCACGCCCGGCGCGAGCAGCGGCGCGACGATGCTGACGATCGAGCGCAGGCGGGTCGCGCCGTCCATGGCCGCGGCCTCCTCCAGCTCGCGCGGCACGGAGCGCACGTACCCCTGGAGCATCCACAGCGCGAACGGCAGCGTGAACGTCACGTGCACGACCACCAGGCCGAACAGCGTGTTCACCAGATCGAGCTGCTTGAGCACCATGAACAGCGGGATGATGATCAGGATGAACGGGAACACCTGGCTGACCAGCACCCACCCGAGCGCCACCCGCTTGAGCACGCCCTTGTAGCGGGCCAGGGCGTAGGAGGCGGGCAGCGAGACGGCGACCGTCAGCACGGAGCTGGACAGGGCCACGATCAGGCTGCGCAGCCCGGCTCCCACCAGGTCCTGCTCACCGAAGGCGTCGCTGAAGTTGGCCAGCGTCGGCCGGTCCGGGATCCACGTCGGGTGCAGGTTGGCCATCTCCTGCGGCGTCTTGAGCGCCGTGGACAGCAGCCACACCAGCGGGAAGGCCAGAAAGACCATGTAGGCCAGCAGTGCCGCGTACTGCGGGATCTTCTTCATGACGTCTCCCGCATCTGCCGCCAGAGATAGAAGCCGAGCAGGGCCAGCACGACGATCACGATGGTGACGCCCATGGTCGCCGCGTAGCCGAAGAAGCCGTAGCGGAACGCCTCCTCGTAGGCGAACAGCATCGGCAGCCTGGTCCGCCCGCCGGGCCCGCCCTGCGTCAGCACGTAGACGAGGGTGAACTGGTTGACGTTCCACACGAAGTCGAGCGAGGTGATGGTGACGATCACGGGCCGCAGCTGCGGCAGCGTGATGCTCCAGAACTTCCGCCAGGTGGCCGCCCCGTCGACCTCGCCCGCCTCGTAGAGCTCCTTGGGGATGCCCTGCAGACCGGCCAGCAGGACGACCGTGGTCTGCGGCATGCCGCTCCAGACGCCCATGACGATGATGGCGGGCAGGGCCCAGGAGAAGTCGGCGAGCCAGTTGATGTCGGTGCCGAACGTGGTGTTCACGATCCCGGCGTCGGGGTGGTAGACCAGCCGCCACATCAGGCCGATGACCACGGGCGGCATCGCCCACGGCACCACCGCCAGCACCCGCGCCAGCCCTCTGAACCACAGCTTCTGGTTGAGCAGCAGCGCCAGCCCCAGGGAGGCCAGGAACTGCAGCACGGTCACCGACACGGCCCAGATCAGGCCGATCCTGATCGACGCCCAGAAGTCCTCGTCGGCCAGCAGCGTGCCGAAGTTCTCCAGGCCCACGAAGCTGGTGACGTGGTTGCGGCCAGACTCGGCGTCGGTGAAGGCCAGGCCGATGCCGTAGAGCAGCGGGCCCACGCTGAACAGCAGGACCGGCACCAGCGCGGGCAGCATGAGCACCCACATCTCGCGGGTCTGCCGCGAGACGCCGCTGGGTCGCCTGCGCCGCGTCTGCGGGGGCCTGGTCGCGGTCGCCGTCATGAAGACCTTCCTCCCTCGGACGCCTCGCCCGCCGTGGACGCGCGGACCGCCAGGCGGGGCAGGACGGTGACCAGGCGGGGCTCGCGATCGCCGTTCTGCAGCCGGTCGAGCAGCAGCTCGGCGGCGGCCTTGCCGCGTTCGGCGGAGCCCAGCGAGACGCTGGTGAGCGACGGCCAGGAGGCGGCGGCCAGGTCGGTGTCGTCCATGCCGACCACCGCGACGTCCTGCGGCACCCGCTTGCCCGCCGCGCGCAGCACGTCGAGCGCGCCCAGCGCGATCAGGTCGTTGGCGCACATCAGCGCGTCGAGGTCGGGCGCCCGCCGCAGCAGCGTCGCCACCGCGCGGCGGCCCTCCTCGCGGTAGAAGTCGCCGATCTCCACCAGCTTCTCCTCGTACGGCAGGCCGACCGCCGCCAGCGCCTCCCGGTACGCGGCGCCGCGGGCGGCACCCGGCACGGTGTCGAGCGGGCCGTTGACCATGCCGATCCGGCGGCGGCCGAGCATGTGCAGGTGGTCGATGGCGAGCCTGACGCCGGTACGTGAGTCCGCGCGTACGTTGTCGACCGGCGTCCCGTCGGGCACCGAGCCGATGATCACGACGGGCGCCCGGGCGGTGGCGAGCATCCGCAGGTGCGCCTCGGTGACGCGCAGCGGGCTCATGATCAGCCCGTCGACGTAGCGCTCGCCGAGGCTGTGCAGCACGTCGATCTCGTCGGCGGCGACGGCGTCGGTCGAGTGCAGGACCAGCCGGTAGCCCGCCGCCTTGAGCACGGGCTGGATCTCGCGCAGCATGGCCAGGTAGGCCGGGTTGCCGATGTCGGCCATGGCGAAGGCGACCTGGTGCGTGCGGCGTGACTTGAGCGACCTGGCCACGGCGTTGCGCACGTAACCGAGCTCGTCGGCGGCGGCCATCACCTTGCGCACGGTCTCCTGCCTGGTCGGCAGGCCGTTCAGCACCCGCGAGACCGAGGCGATGGAGACGCCCGCGCGCTCGGCGATCGTGGTGATCGTGGGTCCGTCGGCCAAGGCTGTCCCTCCATGCGCGTCGAACGAATCCGTAAAATCGCTGTAAACGTTTACGGCGTGTGGGACATGAAACATGCACGTTACGCATGGGGTCAAGTCACGATCACATAACGCGAGGTCAACGAGCGCCGCCTGGCTCCGGGGCGGAACCAGGCGGCGCTCGTAGCGAGGTGAGGCCGGGACGGAGGCGGGGACTCCAGCCGCGGAAGCCCGTACCCGATCAGGTCAGCGCGAGTCGGCCGGGACCGGTACGGGGACGCGGCTCAGGGCGCGGATGGCCGGCGCGCCCGCGAGGGCGACGGCAGCGGCCAGCAGGGCCGGGACGATCAGCGCGAACCGCAACGTCCAGGACTCCGCGAGATAGCCGAGCAGCGCGGGCCCCACCAACAGCCCGCTGTAGCCGAACGCCGTCACCAGCGCCAGCGCGCGGCCGACCCGGTTGCCCGCCGCGCCCACCGCGCTGAAGATCACCGGTACGACGGTGGCCAGCCCGACGCCCACGAGCGCCCAGCCGGACCACGCGCACACCACCTGGAGCGCGTCGGCGGTGAGCGGAGCGACGAGGACGAGCACGTAGCCGCAGGTGGCGAGCACGCCGGCGAGCTGGATCGTGCGCACCGAGCCCAGACGGGCCCGGATCGGGTCGCCCAGCAGCCGTACCGTCGTCATGGCCACCGCGAAGATCGTGTAGGCGATCGGCGCGGCGGCCGGGTCGGTGTGCAGCACCCAGCGGGCGTGCAGGGCGGCCCAGTCGATGGCGGCGCCCTCACTCAGGTGCCCGGCGAACGCGGCCAGGCCCAGCAGGGCCACCAGGCCCCAGCGCAGCGGGCTGCTCCCGGTCGCGCTCTCCTCCCGGGTGACGTGCTGGGGCGGGTCCGGCAGCAGCATCCGCGCCGCCGGAACGTACAGGAACGGCACCACGATCGCCGCCCCGACCAGCAGCGCCTGCGGGTCCACGCCGACCTTCAGCGCCCCGGCGGTCAGCGCGCCGCCGACGGCGCCGCCCAGGCTCCACGTGCCGTGGAAGGCCGAGATGATCGGCCGGCCGTAGACACGTTCGACCTCGACCGAGTGGGAGTTCATGGCCACCTCGGCCACCCCCAGGCCGATCCCGAGCAGCACGGCGAGAACGGCCAGCGCCGGGTAGGAGGGGGCCAAGGCGGGACCGAGCAGGACGGCCGCCGACAGCGGGCCGCCGACCCAGCAGACGACCCTGCTCGACCACTTGTCCACCAGCGGCCCCGCCACCAGCATCGACACCAGCGCGCCACCCGAGACCAGCAGCAGGACGCTGCCGAGCCGGGCCGGTCCGAGATCCAGGCGGTCGTTGAGCGACGGCAACCCCGCCGCCCACAGGCCCATCACGAACCCACTGAGAAAGAAGAAGGAGAAGACTGCGATACGGGCGCGCTTGGCGTCACTTTTGTTCACGGCTAGAGCATAATAACCCGGATGAGGCTTCGACAATGGTGATGAATGGGGCAACGACGAGTGCCGGTCTGCGCGCGTACAACCGGGTGCGGCTGCTGCGGGCCGTGCACGACTGCGGCGCGACCCGTACGCGCTCCCGTCTGACCCAGGACCTGGCGCTGGCCCGAGGCACCGCCTCGGTGCTGGTCAGCGGCCTGGCCGACGACCGGCTGCTGCACGAGGAGCCGTCCGCGGCGCACGGCAGAGGACGCCCTACGCAGGTGCCCGGCCCGCATCCCGAGGGGCCGCTGGCGCTGGCCGTGGACCTCCGGGAGGACTCGTGGGAGGTCGCCGCCTGCGAGCTGGGCGGACGCGTCTCCGTCCTGGACGTACGGCGCCACGACGGCACGCCTGAAGGAGCCCTGGGACCGCTCGGTGAGGTGCTGCGCGGGCAGCTCGGACGCCTCGGGTCCCGGGTGGTCGGGGTGGGCGTCGCGGTGGCGGGGCCGGTGCGCGACGGCGGCCTGGTGGACGTGGCCCACCTGCGCTGGCGCTCGGTGAACGTACCCGCCCTGCTCGGTCTGGGCGCCGCGGGGCCGGGTGGCGGGCCGCGGGTGGGCAACGACACGGCCTTCGCGGCCTTGGCGGAGGCGCGGCGGGGACGTTTGCGCGGGATCGGGGTGGGGCTGCACGTCCACGTGGACTTCGACCTCGGCGGCGTGCTCGTGGTGGACGGACGCCCGCTGGAAGGGGCCGGCGGGATGGGCGCGGAGTTCGGGCACATGCCGCTCACGGGCGGCGACGCGCCTTGCATGTGCGGCGCGCACGGCTGCTGGGGGCTGGAGGTGGGGGCGAACGCGCTCCTGCGCCACATGGGCCTGGCGTACGGCGGCGGCCAGGGCCGCGACGACGCCCGCCGCATCCTCGCCACCGCCGACGCAGGCAGCGGCACGGGCGACGTGACGGACGACGCGGCGGGCGGCCGCACCAGAGGCGGCGGCACCAGTGGTGGTACGGGCGGCGGCCAGGTTCCGAGCCCGCACGACCACACGGGCGGCGGGGCGGCATTGCGCGCGGTCAGGACGAACGCGCAGGCGCTGGGCCGGGGACTGGCGGCACTGGTGAACGCGCACGATCCGGCGGTCGTGACCCTGTCCGGCCTGGGCGTCGACCTGTACGACCGGGCCCTGCCCACCCTCATGGAGTCGTTCGGCCGCGGCCTGATGACGATCCGCCACGAACGGCCGCCCGTGATCGCCCCCTCGGCCCTGGGCTGGCAGGGTCCGCTGGTCGGCGCCATGGAGTCGGTGTTCGACATGTTCCTCACCGTCTCCGGCGTCGAATCCTGGCGCGGCAGCACGTGATAGGGACCGGCTGATCGAGCCTCGGCGAACAGGGCGCCGGCGAATAGAGCGCGGGGAAGCCTTGATCCCGCATCCTGCTCCTTCCCCCGAAGAGCACCTCCATTCCGACATGGTACGCGCGCATACCCCCTGACCTGCAACAACCCGGCTTCGCCGGAGCGTTGCCGGGTCGATCGAGGCCCTCGCGACACGCCCGAACGCCGAATGTGACGGATACCACGCGCAAGGGCGGAAACCACCCACACGAGTCGTGATCTTGCCGAGCAGGCATCCCGAGAGGGACGGCACCGCACGCCGACCTGCGGCTCCGCCGACCCGGCGGAATCCCGCCGGAGAGCTCTATGACCTGGTCAGAGACCGTTTCGCGGGCCGCGAAGGCGATGTCGGCCGGTGGGCGGGCTACGGTGAGGAGAACCTCGTGGTCGGCGGCATGGGCGTCAGCGGAGGCACGCTCGCGCGGGAGGTGGCGGGCGCCGAGACGGCCGTTTCGGCGTGGCGCACACGCTGAGCGGGCGCTTTTCGCAACACGAACCGCTGGTATCCGCCATGATTAGCCACTGCACTACGGGTTACAGGAATCCCCGACCCCAAACTCCCCTAGGAGAACCGAGATGGCACTTCCGACTCTCACCCCCGAGCAGCGCAAGGCGGCTCTGGAGAAGGCCGCGGAGGCACGCGCGGCCCGCACCGCCCTGCTGGGCAAGGTCAAGGCCGGTGAGCTGACCTTCGCGCAGCTGCTGGAGCGCGACGACGACATCGCCAAGAAGATCAAGGTGTCGCAGGCCCTGCGCGCCGTCAAGGGCGTCGGCCCGGCCAAGGCCACCGCGCTCATGGAGGAGGCCGGCGTCGACGAGAAGCGCCGCCTCGGCGGCCTGGGCGCCCAGCAGCGCAAGAAGCTGGTCGACGCGCTCGGCTGACCACCGGGCGGCCAGGTCCGCGCGGAACGCCGCGCGGACCGGCCGGCGCCCTGGACGTACCGGGTGTGTCAGGATCCGCTTGGACGTACAGCGTGTGTGTCAGGACCCGCTTGGGTGTACAGGGTGGGTCAGGATCGCAGATAGGCGAGGACGGCCAGCACGCGCCGATGCTGATCGCTGTCGTCGGCGTAAAGCCCGAGCTTGCTGAAGATGCTCCTGATGTGCTTCTCAACGGCCCCGTCGCTGATGACCAGCTGCCGGCCGATGGCCGGATTGGACTTGCCCTCGGCCATCAGCCCGAGCACTTCCCGCTCCCGCGGCGTCAACTGCGCCAACGGGTCGTCCCTGCGCCTGCGCACCATCAATTGGGACACCACCTGAGGGTCGAACACGGTCCCGCCGGCGGCGACCCGCCGCAGGCCCTCCATGAACTCGTCCACGTCCACGACCCGGTCCTTCAGCAGGTAGCCCACCGCGCCTCGGGCATCGGCCAGCAGGTCGTCGGCGTAGGAGACCTCGACGTACTGCGAGAGGATCAGCACCGGCGCCCCCGGAACCCGGCGGCGCGCCTCCACGGCGGCCCTGAGCCCCTCGTCGGTGAACGACGGCGGCATCCGCACGTCGACCACGGACACGTCCGGCCGGTGCTCGGCCACCGCCTTGACGAGGCCGTCGCCGTCACCCGCCGTCGCGACCACCTCGCAGCCGAACTCCTCCAACAACCTGACCAGGCCCTCCCTGATCAGAACCGCGTCATCGGCCACGACTACCCGCACGGAACCTCCGCCACGATCACCGTCGGCCCGCCGTCCGGCGACTGCACGGCCAGCTCCCCGTCGACCGCGCGGAGCCGGTCGGCCAGACCGGCGAGACCATGTCCCTTGGCGACGTGCGCGCCGCCGACCCCATCATCCCCGATGGTGAGCATGAGAATGTCACCGATGTGGACCAGCTGGATCGTGCAGACGGTGGCGCGGCTGTGCTTGGCGACGTTCGTGAGCGTCTCGGCGACGACGTAGTAGATGGCGTTCTCGACGGAGGCCTGGTAGCGCCGGACGGTCTGCACGTCGAGATCGACCGGGATGGTGCAGCGTCCGGCCAAGGCGGCCAGGGCCGGGGCGAGGCCGCGGTCGGACAGGATGGGCGGCGCGATGCCGCGTGACAGGGCGCGCAGCTCGTCGAGCGTCTCGCGGGTGGCGGTGATCGCCGAGCTGATCGTGGCCTGCGCGGCCTCGGGGTCCCGCTGCATCTGCCGCTGCGCCCTGGACAGCTCCATGGCCAGCGAGACCAGCCGCTGCTGCGGGCCGTCGTGGATGTCGCGCTCCAGCTTGCGCAGCGCGTTGGCCTCGGCGGAGACGGCCGCGGCCCGGCCTTCGGCCAGGTCGTCGATGCGCTCCTGCAGCTCGGCGACCCCGGTCAGCAACGCCCGGCCGACCCCGGCGCGCAGCAACGCGGCGGCGCGCACCATGAACGGCAGGATGAGCATGCCGAGCAGGCCGAGCACGACGTAGAAGGCCGAGTTGACCCAGTAGTTCTGCTCGAACCCGAGCAGCTGGGGCAGCTCTTCGTTGCCGGGGATGCGCGAGGTGATGACGCCCCACAGGGGGTAGCTCAGCCCGGCGACCGGCACCGCCCAGAACACCACGGTCAGCACGAACGACACGATGGCGAGGGGGAAGTTGAAGATCCCGTGCAGCAGGTCGAGCCATGACTGCCCGCTGGTCAGCGGGTTCACCAGCCGGCGGAACCGGCCCGCGCCCGCCGGCGCGGGCTTGTAGCGGGGGCGCACCGGAGGGCGCTTGAGCACGTCGGAGAGCCAGCCGCGCTCCGCGTCCGCGAACCCCCTGGCGATCATGAGCGTCCCCGCGAGAAGGGGCACGCCGATCCATATGACCGTCGTGCCCACGCCGGCGGCCATGCCCACGACCAGCAGCACGAAGGCGATGACGGCCGTGGGGAAGCCGACCAGCGTGTAGCGCGTGTCCAGGAGGACACGTCTCATGAGGGAGCGCATGGCGTTCACGGTACGACTGTGCCATGCCCGCATCGACCCTGTGCGCCGGTATATGGCGGTAGGGCCTGCCCTACCTTCCATGGTGGTGTGATCTTCCCGGAAGAGGGCGGCTCACGGCACTGTGCCGGGCCGCCCGCGACGGAAGTCTTGAGGCCTCAAGGTTCGCGATGAACGTCCACCACGAAACGAGGCCCCCATGACCGCGTTGCTCGACCATCCGGCGGCCCTGCCCGAGGCCGCCGCACCGGTCCGCCCCGCACCGGCGGCGCGGGCGACGGTCAGGGACCCGTTCATCGACCTGCTGCGGGTGTTCGGCATGGCGCTCGTGGTGCTGCAGCACTGGACGATCCCGGTGCTCGCCTTCGACGGCACCCGCCTGACCACCGGCAACGCCCTGTCGACGCCGGGCGTCTGGGTGGTGACCTGGATCAGCCAGGTGATGCCGCTGGTGTTCTTCGCGGGCGGCGCCGCCAACGCGATCAGCTTCGGCCGGGCGGCGCACGGCGGGCCGCAGTGGCTGGCCACCCGGCTGCGCCGGCTGGCCTGGCCGCTCCTGCCACTGGCCGCGGTCTGGATCCCGCTCCCCCAGTTGCTGCTCACGCTGGGCGTGCCCGCGCAGCCGCTGCAGGTGGGCGCGCAGCTCACCGGGCAGCTCCTGTGGTTCCTGGCCGTCTACCTGATCGCGGTCACGGCCACGCCGTACATGATGAGCCTGCACGAAAGGTACGGCCTGCGCGTCCCCGCCGTGCTGGCGGCCGGGGCGGTGCTGACGGACGTGCTGCGGTTCTCGACGGGGGTCGACGCGCTGGGCTACCTCAACATCGTGTTCGTCTGGCTGGCGGTGCACCAGCTCGGTTTCCGCTACGCGAAGGGACGGCTGACCCGCCCCGGCCTGATGGCGGTCGGCGGCTTCGGGGCCGCGGCGCTGCTCGTGGCGTTCGGCCCGTACCCGGGCAGCATGATCGGCCTGCCCGGCGCCGAGGTGTCGAACATGGCCCCGCCCACGCTGGCCATGCTGGCCGTCTCGATCGGCCAGATCGGGCTGGCCACGCTGCTGCGGCCGTGGATCCTGCGGCTGCGGACCGAGAAGCTGCTCGCCTGGGCCGGGCCGCGCATCATGACCGCCTATCTGTGGCACATGCCGGCGCTGTTCGCGGTCACCGGTGTGGTCGTCGTCGGTCTCGGCATCGACACGCCGGCGCCGGGCGGCCTGGCGTGGTTCGCCGGGTGGCCGATCTGGTTCGGGATGCTCTGCCTGGTGATGTGGCCGCTGCTGAAGGGCTTCTCCCGGTTCGAGGAGCCGCCCGCCCTGCCGTACGGGAAGGCCACCTGGCGCAGCGCGCTCACGTCGGCGGGGCTGGTCGGCGGCGGGCTGCTGGGGCTGACCGTGGCGGGGTTCGCGCCCGGCAACACGCCGTTCCTGGCGGCCCTGGCGATCCTGGGCGGCCTGCTGCTCACCGGCCCGAAGGCCCGGGTGTGACGCGCGGGTGAGGATGCGGAAACATGATGGTCACGCGAATCGTCTAAGAATGCAGTTCTATGACGCTCATCCAGCCGGTGTCCGAGACCGACCTGCCCGCCGTCGCCGAGATCTACGCGCACTATGTGACGGAGTCGGTGGCGACCTTCGACGAGACGCCCCTCGACATCGAGGCGTGGCGGCTGAAGGCGGCGGCGATCGCCGAAGCGGGCCTGCCGTTCCTGGTGGCCAAGGAGGAGGACGGCCGGGTGCTGGGATTCGCCTACTGCGGGCGCTACCGCCCCAAGCCCGCCTACCGGCACACAGTGGAGGACACGATCTACCTCTCGCCGGGGGCGACCGGACGCGGGCTGGGACGGCTGCTGCTCGGCGAGCTGATCGCCCGCACCGGTGAGACCGGCGTCCGGCAGATGATCGCGGTGATCGCCGACGGCGGTGACCCGGCCTCGCTGAAGCTGCACGCGGCGTTCGGATTCGCGGAGGCGGGCCGGCTCAAGTCGGTCGGTTTCAAGCACGGGCGGTGGATCGACACCATCCTCTACCAGCTCGAACTCCCCTAAGTCACGGGGATCGGGCGCCGTCGCGCCGGCTCGGGTTCGAGCATTCGGCAAACTTCGGCAGGATAGAGGGTGTGAGCCTTCTCGTTGACCGCCTGCCAGAAGAGATCGACGCCGACCCGGACGCCATTTTCGACGCGTTCGTCTCCTGGAACTCCGAACGGGGGCTCACGCTCTATCCCGCCCAGGAGGAGGCGCTCATCGAGGTCGTCTCCGGGAGCAACGTGATCCTGTCCACCCCGACGGGCTCCGGCAAGAGCCTGGTCGCGGCGGGCGCCCACTTCGCCGCGCTGACCAGGGACGTACGCACCTTCTACACCGCGCCGATCAAGGCGCTGGTGTCGGAGAAGTTCTTCGACCTGGTCTCGGTCTTCGGCACCGAGAACGTCGGCATGATGACCGGCGACGCCAGCGTCAACCCGGGCGCCCCGATCATCTGCTGCACGGCCGAGATCCTGGCCAACGTCGCGCTGCGCGACGGCGCGGCGGCCGACATCGGCCAGGTCGTCATGGACGAGTTCCACTTCTACGCCGAGCCCGACCGGGGCTGGGCGTGGCAGGTGCCGCTGCTGGAGCTGCCGAACGTCCAGTTCATCCTGATGTCGGCCACGCTCGGCGACGTCTCGATGTTCGAGCGCGACCTGACGAGGCGCACCGGCCGGCCCACCTCGGTCGTCAAGCACACCGAGCGGCCGGTGCCGCTGATCTACTCCTACCGGATGACGCCGCTCCACGAGACGCTGGAGGAGATGCTCCGCACCGGCCAGGCGCCGGTCTACGTCGTGCACTTCACCCAGGCCGCCGCCATGGAGCGGGCGCAGTCCCTGATGTCCATCAACATGTCGACGAAGGCCGAGAAGGAGGCCATCGCGACGCTGATCGGCGGCTTCCGCTTCACCACCCGGTTCGGCCGCGCCCTGTCCCGCCTCGTACGCCACGGCATCGGCGTCCATCACGCCGGGATGCTGCCCAAATACCGGCGCCTGGTGGAGCGGCTGGCCCAGGCCGGCCTGCTGAAGGTCATCTGCGGCACCGACACCCTCGGCGTCGGCGTCAACGTGCCGATCCGGACCGTGCTGTTCACCGCGCTGTCCAAGTACGACGGCAACAAGGTGCGCCGCCTGCGCGCCCGCGAGTTCCACCAGATCGCCGGCCGGGCCGGGCGGGCCGGCTTCGACACCATCGGCTACGTCGCCTGCCAGGCGCCCGAGCATGACATCGAGAACGCCAAGGCGCTGGCGAAGATCGGCGACGACCCGAAGCGGCGGCGCGGCTACGCCCGCAAGAAGCCGCCGGAGGGCTTCGTCGGCTGGAGCGAGGAGACCTTCGAGAAGCTGCAGACCGCCGAGCCGGAGCCGCTCAACTCCCGGTTCAAGGTCACCAACGCCATGCTGCTCGCGGTCATCAACCGGCCCGGCGACTGCTTCCAGGCGATGAAGCACCTGCTCACCGACAACCACGAGGACCGCAAGTGGCAGCGGCGGCACATCAGCCAGGCCATCGCCATCTACCGGTCGCTGCTCGCGGGCGGCATTGTGGAGCAGCTCACGGAGGCCGACGAGCAGGGCAGGCGGGCCAGGCTGACGATCGACCTGCAAGAAGACTTCGCGCTCAACCAGGCGCTGTCCACCTTCGCGCTGGCCGCCTTCGACCTGCTCGACCACGACTCGCCGAGCTACGCCCTCGACATGGCGTCGATCGTGGAGTCCATCCTCGACGACCCGCGCCAGATCCTGTCGGCCCAGCTGAAGAAGGCCAGGGGCGAGGCGGTCGCGCAGATGAAGGCCGACGGCATCGAGTACGAGGAGCGGATGGAGCAGCTGGCCGAGGTCATGTACCCGATGCCGCTGGACGATCTGCTGCTCGGGGCCTATGAGACATACCGCCACGGGCATCCGTGGGTGGGCGACTACACGGTCAGCCCGAAGAGCGTGGTGCGCGACATGTACGAGCGGGCGATGACGTTCGCCGACTACATCCAGTTCTACGAGCTGGCCAGGTCGGAGGGCACGGTGCTGCGCTACCTGGCCGACGCCTACCGGACGCTGTCGCGCACGGTCCCCGAGCACCTCAAGACCGAGGACCTGATCGACCTGATCGAGTGGCTGGGCGAGCTGGTCAGGCAGGTCGACTCGTCACTGATCGACGAGTGGGAGCAGCTGGCCAACCCGGAGGAGGCGCTGGAGCGCCAGGAGCAGCTGGAGGCCAAGGTCCGGCCGGTCACCGCCAACACGCGGGCCTTCCGGGTGCTGGTGCGCAACGCGATGTTCCGCCTGGTCGAGCTCTGTGCCATCGAGAAGGAGGACGAGCTGGCGGAGCTGGCGCCCGACGTCGACTGGGGCGCGGCGCTCGACGCCTACTACGCCGAGCACGAGGAGATCTTCACCGACGCCGACGCGCGGGGGCCCGCGCTGCTGCGCATCGAGGAGGAGAGCGGACTGTGGAAGGTGCGCCAGACCGTCAAGGACCCGGCGGGTGACGGTGACTGGGGCATCGACGCGCAGATCGACCTGGCCGCCTCCGACGAGGAGGGCCGCGCGGTGGTGCACGTACAGGGTCTCAACAGATTGTGATAAAGCCGTGTGCCGGAGCGGACTGGCAAGGGCGCTCCGGCACACGCGCGTTCCTTTAGTCTCCGACAGCTAAGTTCGTCATAAGGTCATGACAATGTCTCAAGATCGGGACATTTGGTGGGAGTCCCGCCGCAGGCGTCGATCCGGCGATCATGGGACAAAATAACCGAATGAGCGATGAAGAGAACAGGCGCGTGCTCGGGCTGCTCGCCCAGGACGACACGCTCCGGGCGTTCGCCTCTCTGGTGCTCGGTGTCACCGACGGGCTGTCGCCGAAGGTCCTCGCCCGGCTGGCCGCCGGTGGGCTGGCCGTGCGGGGCGAGGACGGCGCGTGGCGGGCGGCGCCGGAGAAGTTCCGTGAGCTGCTCCGGGCACGAGCCGCCGAGCCCTCGGACGAGGTCGGCGCCGAGGAGCGGCTGCTCCGGACGTTCCTGGTGGACGGGCGGCTGACGACCATGCCCACGAAGCGGGACAAGAAGCTCGTGGTGCTGCGTTACATCTCGCGGGTGTTCGAGCCGGGCGTGCGGTATTCGGAGAAGGACGTGAACGTGGCGCTGCGGGCCTTCCACGATGACTACGCGGCGTTGCGCCGCTATCTGGTGGACGAGGACCTGCTGTCGAGGCACGACAACGTCTACTGGCGCAGCGGCGGGCCGGTCGAGCTCTAGCTCCGGAGGTTGCTGGTCCAGGCGTCGATCTTGGCCTGCCACCGCGCGCGGTCCTCCGGGCGGCCGGGGACACCGGGGCGGGTCTGCCAGGGCAGCGGCCCCGACTCCGGCCGGTACTCCACCCCGATCGCGGCCAGCCGGGGCAGGTGGGCCGCCAGCCGTACGCGGAAGTCGGCCAGATCACGGGCGGGCGGGCTCCACACCGTCTCCGCGAACGCCGCCACCCTCGGGAAGGCCATGTAGTCCATGTGCCGGTTGGAGTCGATCAGCTCACTCCACAGGCCGCACTGCGACCCGAGGACCCGCGCCTCTGCCGGATCGTCGCGCAACTCCTCCGGAACCGGGTCGAAGGCATACACCTCCTCCAGCGTCAGCACGGTCCCGAACGGCACCGGCTCGTTCTCCCCCGGCCCCTGCCGGTAGTCGAAGTAGACAGAGGTGTTGGGGCAGGTGATCACGTCGTGCCCGGCGCGGGCCGCCGACACCGCCCCCAGGTCGCCGCGCCAGGAGGCCACCACGGCGCCCGGCGCGAGACCGCCTTCCAGGATCTCGTCCCACCCCACCAGCCGGCGGCCGCGCTCGGCCAGGTAGTCGTCGAAGCGGCGGATGAACCAGCTCTGCAGTTCCTCCTCGTCCCGCAGCCCGAGCTCGCGGATGCGGCGCCGCGCGGCGGGGCTGTCGCGCCACTGGTCCTTGCGGCACTCGTCGCCGCCGACGCACACGTACGGGCTCGGGAACAGCTCCAGCACCTCGTCGAAGACGTTCTGGAAGAAGGCGATCGTGCTCTCCTCGACGTTCAGCACGTTCACCCCGACGCCCCAGGTGGTGCGCACCTCCAGCGGGGTGTCGAGGTTGCCCAGCTCGGGGTAGGCGGCGATGGCGGCCTGCGTGTGGCCGGGCAGGTCGATCTCGGGCACGACGGTGACATGCCGGCGCGCCGCGTAGGCCACGATCTCCCGGATGTCGTCCTGCGTGTAGTAGCCGCCGTGCGGGCGGCCGTCCATGGCGCCGTTCCAGCCGGTCTGGCTCTCCTTGCGCCAGCCGCCGACCTCGGTCAGCCGGGGGTAGCGCTTGATCTCGACGCGCCAGCCCTGGTCGTCGGTGAGGTGCAGATGCAGCACGTTGAGCTTGTGCAGGGCCATCAGGTCGATGAAGCGCAGCACGTCCTGCTTGACCATGAAATGCCGGGCGACGTCGAGGATGCAGCCGCGCCACCCGAACCTCGGCTCGTCCTCGATCAGGACGGCCGGCAGCACCAGCGGCCCGCCCGCCGACGCCTTCCTGAACGCGGCGGGCGGGAGCAGCTGCCGCAGGCTCTGCGCGCCGTAGAACACCCCCGCCGGGCCGCCGCCCTCGATCACCACGCCGTCGTCGGCCACGCTCAACCGGTACGCCTCGGGCGGCAGATCGTCGCGTAGCCCGAGCGTGATCGTTCCCGAGCCCGGCCCCGGCAGCAGCTCCCCGCCGACGACCGGGCTCAGCTCGCCCCGCAACCAGGAGGCGACCTCGCCCAGCGGCGGCGACGCCGTCACCGAGGTCTCCCGATCGAGGACGAACCGCCCCTGCCGGATCTCGTACCGGACGGGCTTGGGAACGATCATGAGCTCTCTTTCTACTGGCAGGTGATAGAGGCGTCGGCGAAGTCGGCGTGGTCCGACGTCGCGTTGTCGCCGCCGTTGGTCGCGACCAGCCGGACGTACGTGGCGCCCTTCACGGACGCGGTGACCTTCCTGGCGGGTTGCGCGCCGGTGACGATGCCCGAGTGGGCGACCCGGCCGCCGTCGGCCCAGACCTCGAGGTCGGCCGAGCCCGCCTGGCCCACCTCGTCGTCGATTCCGGCCTGGAACTCGACGGTCGAGCAGCGGCCGGCGGTGTAGAACTCGATGTCGGCGGGCGCGTGGGCACCGAGCCCCTTCACGTACGTGACCCCCTCGATGGTGATCGGCTTGCCGTCTCCGGCGGCCTTCTCGCCGTTGCTGGTGTCCTTCTCGACCGGGCCGAAGTAGTTGGCGACGCGGGTCCAGGGCAGGTCGCTCAGGTACGTCCGGCCGGAGCCGGGCGCCCGCGCGACCTTGACGACGGCGGTGGCCGCGGACTTGGCGGCGGTGGCCGAGAGCTCGTAGTCCTTGAGCTCGGCTCCGGCGGGCGGTGTGACCGCCCACTTCACGGTGAGGCTCTCGCCGCCGTCCAGCCGCCCGGTCCTGGTGGCCGTGCGCGCCCTGGCCCGCCACCCTTCAGGTACGGCCAGCGCCACCTCGACGTCCCGCAGCCGGTCCGTAGCCCCGGTGTTGGTGACCCTGGTGACGACCTCCCGCTCCTTGCCCGGCTCCAGCACGGACGGGTGATCGTCGCCCAGGAGTCCCGGGTCCACCTCCACCAGCACGGCGGGCGGCGCCTTCTCCCGGCTCTGGCTCACCCGGTAGAGCACCGACCCGTGGGCGGGCACCTGGGCCGCCAGGTCGCCCTCCGTGGTCGTGACCGCGCCGGTCCACAGCTCCTCGACGCGGTAGCGGGCGGGCTTCAGCTTGGTGGAGATCGTCGCCGCCCGGTCGCTCTCGTTGAACAGCAGGATCGCCTGATCCCCGTTCGCCAGGGGCTTGGACAGCACGTGGTACCAGCCGTCGGAGGTCACCAACCGGCCCGGCACGCCCAGCGCGTCCTGGTCGACGGCGATCACCTTGGGGTTGGCGACGATCGCCGGCGGCGCCTTGGCCGGGTCGGCCTGGAGGATGAGCGGAGCGGCGCCGACGGCCCAGAGGCTGACCTGGGTGCGGTACTCGGCGTCGGTCATGCCGCCCCGGCCCGCCTGGACCAGGTCGGGGTCCGCCCAGCTGCCCGGACCCGCGTACTGGACCCTGAGCTGGTTGGTCTCCCAGACGTCGACCATGGTCGCGTAGCTGTCGGGCAGGGGCTTGTTGTAGACGTTGGTCCGCCAGGTGGTGGCCTTCGCCTCCTTGCCCCACAGCCACGGCACGGTGCTGCCGTCCTCATTGTTCATCGCGAACTCGATCGCGTCGCCGAGCGCCTGACGCATGCGCGGGTAGAGGGTCTGGGCGATCTGCTGGACGTTCTGGCCGGGGAAGTCGGCGGCGGGGACGTTGCACCAGTCGTACTTGACGTAGTCGACGCCCCAGCCCTTGACCTGCTCGGCGTCGGCGGCCTCGCTCTTGTAGGAGCCGGCGCCGCCGCCGGAGCACGCCTTGGTGCCCGCCGACAGGCTCAGGCCGAGCTTGAGCCCCTTGCCGTGCAGGTAGTCGGCCAGCGCCTTGACGCCGGAGGGGAAGCGGGTGGCGTCGGGGGCCAGGGCGCCGCTCGTACGCTGGGCGGCCAGCCAGCAGTCGTCCAGGATGACGTGGTCGTAGCCGGCCGGGGCGAGCGCGGCCAGGGCGTCGGCCGCCTGCCGTACGGACGCCTCCGAGACCGAGCAGCCGAGCGTCCGGCTGCTCCAGCCCATCGGCGGCCCTTGCGGGGCGGCGTCGGCATTGCCGGGTAACGGGACGAAGGGCAGGGCGATGAGGGCCGCCGCGAGGGCGGCCGTGGTTGTGCGCATGGGAGTCCCGTCAGGCTGGGTGGAGCGCCGGGTCGCCGGGCTCGATGACGAAGGAGCCGGAGGTGTAGGCGGGGGCGTAGGGCTCGGTGACGCGGGACAGCGAGCGGAAGTCGACCTTCATCTCCCGCTCGGTGAGCTTGGCCCGCACGTAGCCGCGGCGGCCGTTGAAGAACTTGACGTGCGGGTTCTCCTCGAGCAGGACCTGCGTGTTCGGGTACTCGTCCAGGCCGTTGCCGGCGCTGGTGACCGAGGTGGTGACGAGTTCGACGGCGACCGACTTGGAGGCGGGGTCCTGGTAGTCGCGCTTGATCTCGCCCGCCCAGTGAGAGTGCACGTCGCCGGTGAGCACGACGCCGTTGCGCTTGTAGTCGTCGATGGCGGCGGCCAGACGGTTGCGGGAGGCGACGTAGCCGTCCCAGCCCTCGTTGGAGTAGCCCTTGCCCTCGCCGTTGGTCCAGTCCATCTCCATGAAAAAGACCTGCTGGCCGAGCAGGTCCCAGGTGGCCTTCGAGCCGCGCAGTTCCCCGTCGAGCCAGGATTCCTGGGCGGCGCCGAGGATGGTCCGGTTGGGGGCGAACCGCTCCAGGCAGTCGGCGCCGACGGTGCCGCTCTTGCCGGTGCAGGGGTAGATGTCGCGATATTGGCGGGTGTCTAACAGGTGCAGGTTGGCGATCGCACCCCAGCGGATGCTCCGGTACAGCTTGAGCGCCGCCCCGTCCGGCTTCTGGGCGCGGCGCAGCGGCATGTTCTCGTAGTACGCCTGGAAGGCGGCCGCCCGGCGGGCGAGGAAGGGCGGGTCGGGCTGCTCGGGCACGTCGCCGGCCCAGGCGTTCTCGATGTCGTGGTCGTCCCACACCACCACCCAGGGAGCGATGGCGTGGGCCATCTGGGACTCCGGGTCGGCCTTGTGCTGGGCGTGCCTGAGCCGGTATCCGGCCAGGTCGAAGCACTCTCCCCCGGCCTGGTCGCGCACCGGGTACTTGTAGTCGCCGTACTCGTAGATGTAGTCGCCGAGGAAGGCGATCAGGTCGGGCTGGTCCTCGGCCATCCTCCGGTACGGGGTGAACCAGCCGGTCTGGTAATCGGCGCAGGAGGTGAACGACAGGTTGAGCGCACGGCTGCGCGTGCCACGGGCGGGGCTGGTCAGGGTGCGGCCGATCTGGGAGATCTCACCGGCGGCCTTGAAGCGGTAGAAGTACTCGGTGCCGGGGTTCAGGCCGTCGAGCTCGACGTGGACGCTGTGGGCCGCCTCGGGCCGGGCGAGGTCGGCGCCGCGCCGTACGACATGGCGGAAGTTCTCGTCCTTGGCGAGCTGCCATTCGACCGGTACGGGCCGCGATGGCATGCCGCCGAGCCCGTCGAGGGCGACGGGGTCCATGGCCAGGCGGGTCCACAGGACCACGCCGTCGGGGGCCGGCTCGCCGGAGGCGACGCCGAGCTGGAAGGGGTCGGAGATCGGGGCACGGCGGGCCGCCGCGCGCACGGGTGAGGCACCCAGTGCGGCGGTCAGTCCCAGTCCGGCGCCCCCAGCGAGGAGTGAGCGCCGGCTGATCATTTGACGGTCGCGTTCCCTTCCGTGACGGCCTGGTCGGCGGCCTGCTTGGGGTCGAGCTTGCCGAGGTACATCTCGTTGAAGATCTGGTTGAGCTTGGTCTCGAAGCCGGTGAACCCGGTGGTGACGGGCAGCGGGAACGTGGTGCCCTTCGACTCCTCGACGAACGGCGAGACGTCGATCTTCTTCTTCTGCCAGTAGTCGACGTAGCCCTGGGTGAGGCCGTTGAGCGCGGGGAGGATGTAGCCGTCGGCGGCCATCAGTTTCTGCGGCTCCTCGCTGCCGAGGTAGGCGGCCAGCTTCATGGCCTCCTGGGGGTGCTTGCTCTTGGCGTACACGGCCTCCGACAGGCCGTTGAGGTTGACCGCGCGGCCGGCCGGGCCCTCGGGCATGAGGGCGACGCCCATCTCGAAGTTCGCCTCCGGCGCGACGTAGGGCAGCAGCGCGTTGTTGGCCGGGAACATCGCCACCTCGCCCGCCTTGAACATGTCGGTGGCCTTGCCGGTCGGCGGGTTCGTCTGGGTCGCGGGCGGCGAGACGTGATACTTGTTCACCAGGTCGACGCCGAACCGCAGGGCCTGCACGGAGGCGTCGTCGTTGAAGGCGTACTTGCCGAACGGCTGGTCGAGCAGCTTGCCGCCGTTGGAGTTGACCCAGTTCATCCACTGGGTCTGGTAGTGGTTCCAGGAGGCGAAGCCGTAGGTCTTGACCTTGGCCGGGTCGAAGCCGGGGTCCTCGGGGTGCTTGCCCGCCTCGTCCACGGTCAGCTTGCGGGCGATCTCCAGGAACGTGCCGGAGCCGTCGGGCTTCCAGGTGAGGCTGGCCGGCATCTCGACACCGGCCTTCTTGAACAGATCCTTGTTGTAGAGCAGGCCGACGATGCCCCAGTCCTTGGGCACCCCGTACAGCTTGTCCTGGTAGGTAAACGACCCGACCACCGTTGGATGAAATTTCGTGGCATCGAGCTTGAGGGGCGACATGTCGGCCAGGACACCCTTGGTGACGAACTCGGGGAACTGCGACGGCGTCATCCAGAAGACGTCCGGCGCCGTGCCGGCCACCGCGTCGGCGGTGAGCTTGGTCCAGTACTCGTCGTACGGCATCAGCTCGATCTTGACGTCGATGTTGGGGTTGGCCTTCTCGAAGGCCGCCATGACCTTGTCGTAGCCCACCTTCTGCTGGTCGTCCCAGAGCCGGTAGGTCAACGTGACCTTGCCGTCTCCGCCGGTTTCACCGCCGCCGCCCGAACCGCAGGCGGTCAGGGTGAGCGTGGCGGCGGCCAGCAGTGTCACGGCATGGCGGAGCTCGCGTATGCGGGGGGATCGCATATGACCTCTCTTACTTGAGGCCGGTGAGGACCACCGACCGGACGATGTACTTCTGGAAGAAGATGAAGATCGCGATCATCGGCACCAGCGCGATCAGGCCGCCGGCCATGATCAGGTTGTAGTCCACGCCGATGCCGGAGTTGAGGGTGGCGAGGGCGACCGTCATGACCTTGGTGTCGTCACCACTGGTGATGATCAGCGGCCAGATGAAGCTGTTCCACGACGAGATCACCGTGATGATCGTCAGCGTGCCGATCGCGGGGCGGCAGAGCGGCAGCAGGATTCGGGTGAGGATCCTCAGCGGGCCCGCCCCGTCGATCCGCGCCGCCTCTTCGAGCCCGGCGGGCAGGCCGCGGAAGAACTGCCGCATCAGGAAGATCCCGTACGGCGTGCCCAGAATGTACGGCGCGAGCAGGCCGTACCACGTGTTGACCAGGCCGAGCTCCCGCATGATCAGGAACAGCGGGATCATCGTGACGGCGCTGGGCACCATCATCGTGGCCACGTACAGCCAGAAGAGCACCTCGCGCCCGCGAAAGCGCAGCCGCGCGAACGCGTAGGCGGCGAACGTGGTGAACACCAGCTGGCCCAGCGTGAGCAGCGCGGTCATCACCACCGTGTTGAGCAGGTAGCGGGGGAACTCGCCCCCGAGGAGCTTGGTCAGGTTGGCGGTGGTGGGCGGCAGGCCGGGCACCCACGGCTCGGTCGAGTTGAGCTGGCCCTGGGTCTTGAAGGCGGTCAGCACCACGAGCAGATAGGGGAAGACGGCGACGAAGGCGCCCAGGGTGAGCGTGGCGTAGAGCAGGATGCGCTTGGTCATGACGTCCTTCAGCTCATGTCGTAGGTGGTGCGCTTGCCGAAGAACCTGACCTGCACCAGCGTCACGGCCAGGATGACCGCGAAGAGCAGCATCGACAGCGTCGAGGCGTAGCCGAAGTCGAACTCCCTGAACGCGGTGCCGAAGATCTTGAAGTTGATGACCTCGGTGCTCTGGCTGGGCCCGCCGTTGGTCATCACGAAGACGGTGTCGAAGACCTGGAAGGCGCCGATCAGGTTCGTCACCATGACGAAGAACATCGTGGGGTTGAGCAGCGGCAGCGTCACCCGCCAGAACCGCTGACGCGGGGTGGCGCCGTCGGTGGCGGCCGCGTCGTAGAGCTCCCTCGGGATGCCCTGCAGCCCGGCCAGGAAGAACAGCATGTTGTAGCCGGTGTACTGCCAGACGTTGACCAGCGCGACGGCGGGCAGGGCCCAGGTGGGGTCCGACAGCCAGTCGGGGCCGGTGACGCCGATCACGGCCAGGGCGCTGTTGATCGCGCCGTCACGCGGGTCGAAGATCCAGTTCCAGACCAGGCCCATGACGATCGGGGTGGCCATCCATGGCACCACGAACAGCGAGCGGAACACCCTGACGCCCTTGATCCGCTGGTTGAGCAGCAGGGCCAGCACCAGCGCCAGGACCGTCTGCAGGGGGATGCAGAGCAGCACATAGACGACGGTGATCCCGAGGGAGTGCCAGGAGTCTCCGTCGCCGGCCAGGCGGCGGTAGTTGTCCAGTCCGGCGAAGGTCGGGGGCGACAGGAGCTCCCAGTGGAAGAAGCTCAGCACGAAGACGATGACCATCGGCAGCAGCAGGAAGGCGAGCACACCCAGCAGGCTCGGGCCGATGAACAGGTAGGCGTGCCAGTCGCGCCTCCTCCTCACTCTCATGACGGCTCCGTCGTGGTGGGGACCATCAGGCGCCGGGTGGTCTCCAGGCCCCAGTCGTCGAGCGCCGCGATCGGGTCGCTGGAGCCGCGCAGGCCGCCGGTCGCCTCGATGTGCGCGGCCCATTCCTGCCTGGCCTCCACCTCGGGGCGCAGGATGATGCAGTCGGGGTCGTTCACCCACCAGCGGGCGTGCAGGAACTCGCGGGCCGCGCCGGTCAGCCGGGCGCCCAGCTGGGACGGCTGGCTGATGTCGCCCGACTTCGGGTGCAGCGTGGGCGCGATGTCCGGGCTGACCCGCATGATGTCGACCAGGCCGAGGCTGGGCAGCATGGGCGCGCCGCAGCCGTGCAGGGTGGCGTCCGGGCCGGCGCCCTCGCGGATCAGCTCCAGCCCGCGCCGGTAGGCGGCGATCGGGTCGAGGTCCTCGTGCCTGCGGCCCGCCAGCGCCCCGGCATAGATGAAGTCGAGCTTGAAGTGGGTGATGCCGTACGCGGCGAAGGTCCTGAACACCTCGACCAAGTGGGCGGCGGCATCCGGGTGAGTGACGTCGAGCACCGCCAGGTCCTGGTCCCACATGCGGCCCGCGTGGGCGCCGCCGACCAGCCAGTCGGGGTGCTCGCGGAAGATCCGGCTGCGGTGGCCGACCAGGAAGGGCGCGGTCCAGACGCCGGTACGCCGGCCCGCCTCTCCCAGGGCTTCCGCCACCTTTCGCAGCGAGCCGAAGCCGGGGCGCGGGTCCAGCCAGTCACCGATCTCGGCCTCGTAGCCGTCGTCGACGAGGAACATGTCGGCGCCCAGCCCGTGCCGCTCCGACAGGCGGAGGTTGTCCAGGACGTCGTCCTCGGTGACCTTGCCCCAGTAGCCGTACCAGGTGCACCACATGGGGGGCACGGCCGGAAACGTCCTGGGCGCGTAGCCCTCGGCCATGCCCGCTGCCCAGGTTTCCAGCGACTCGCCGGTCAGGTGGCGTACGGGCCCGTTCGCGCTCACGATCAGACGCCCGCCCTCCTGACGCGCCCGGATGGAGGGCACCTCCACGGGGCTCGGCGCGGACCACAGCTCCAGCGGCGCGCCGCCGCCGGGGTCGATCGCGAGCAGCCCCTCACCCTGGAACACCCCGGCGGGCACCGGCGTCTCCGGGCGGTAGCAGAGGATCTGGATGTTGTCGTCCGCGGGCCTGGGCGGGGTCTCGCCGAGGCGGTAGGCGCCGGTCGGGCTCCACGACTGCCACCCGTGCTCGAAGACCCGGGCCTGCCCTGGCTGATGGACGACCTCGCCCACGTCTGCGAACGACATCAGACCCTCAATTCCTGTTGATCTACTTACGAAGGAGCGCTTCATTAGTAGCACCAGGTCTTGCGGAGGGTCAATGCCCGATTCTGCGCGGAATTGCTGGTGTTGAAGCAGAAGCGAACGCTGGCATAATGACGAGTTACAGAGGACACCTACGTTAGGGGCGGCGATGGCGAACCTGCGCGGCGGCGACCTGTCCCGGCTCAGGCAGCTCAACTCGCTGACCGCGATACGGGCGCTGCGCGGCGCCGGACCGCTCACCCTCTCGGCGCTGGCCGAGCGGACGGGGCTGTCGCGGCCCTCCATGAAGGAGGTCGCCGACGAGCTCATGGAGCTGGGCTGGGTGGAGGAAGTACCGCCTTCGCCGGGCACGATGGGCCGGCCGGCCCGCCGCTACCGGTTCCGCGCTGACAGCGGCTGCCTGGTCGGGGTGGACATAGGCGGGCACAACGTACGGGCCGCGCTGTCCGACCTCGACGGCGAGATCCTGGCCGAGACCCGGCAGCCCGTCCTTCCGGACGCGCCCCTTGAGGAGCGCCTGGCCGCCATAGACCGCGCGGTCTCCGGCTGCCTGGCGCTCAGCGGCAGGTCGGCCGCGGACCTCTGGACGGTGGCCGTCGGCACCACGGGCGTGCTCACGCCAGAGGGCCGCATCGCGTTCTCGGCCGCGATCCCCGTCTGGACGGGCCTCGACCTGGCGGCCAAGCTGCGCGAGATGTTCCCGTGCCAGGTGCTGATCGAGAACGACAGCCGCCTGGCCGCACTCGCCGAAGCCCGCCGGGGCGCCGCGCAGGGCGCTCGGGACGTGGTGTTCCTGCACGTCGGACGGCGCATGGGCACCGGCCTCATCATCGACGGCAAGGTGCACCGGGGCTTCGGCGCCGCCGCCGGCGAGATCGTCATGCTGCCGGAGGCCCGCTGGTACGACGCTCCCGAGCACCTCAACGGCTGCGAGGTCGTGCCGGACGGCACCGCGCCCGAGGACGCGGCGGGCTACACGCTGGCGGCGGCCCGCGACGGCCACCCCATCGCCCTGGCCGCGGTCAACCGCTACGTGGACGACCTCGCGGTGGGGACGGCGGCCATGGTGCTCGTTCTGGACCCGCAGATGGTGGTGCTGGGCGGCGGCTTCTCCCGCTCGGCCGACGTCCTGCTGGCGCCGCTGCGGGAGCGGCTGGAGCGGGCCTGCATGCGGATGCCGGAGGTACGCGCGTCCACGCTGGGGGACGAATGCGTGGTGATGGGGGCCATCGACTACGCCGCCGACCACCTGGACAGCGAACTGTTCACCTCCGACGCACCGCTGACGCCGCTGCGCTGATCATCAGGTGTTTGACCGGCATCAGGCATTTGATCGGCGGAGACGGGAGCGGAAGTCGCGGGGCGGCATGCCGTACTCGTGGCTGAAGGCCCGGCTGAAGTGGAACGGGCTGACGAAGCCCGACGCCGCCGCGACCTGGCCGACGTCCATGTCCGTGACCTCCAGCAGCCGGGCCGCGTGCCGGATCCGCGCCCTCCGTACGGCCCGCATGGGCGGGTGGCCCGTCTCGGTCGTGAACAGGTGCGCGAACCGGGAGGGCGACAGGGCGACGGCCCTGGCCAGGGAGGCGACCGAGTGGGGCGCGCCCGGTTCGGCGGCGATGAGGGCCAGCGCCCGGTGGACCCGCGCGTCACCGGGCTCCTCGGCACGCCGGGCGTCGCCGACCGGCCGCGCGGCGGCGGTGGCCAGCACGATCACCTCCTCGACCGCGTTCAGCACCAGCTCACGGGCGGGGCCGGAGACGGCGACGGCGGGCGCGTACTCGCGCGCGAGGCGGGCAGTGGGCGCCTGCGCGGCGCGGGCGGCGGGCGCCTGCGCTGGGTGGTCGGCGGGCATGGGCTCGCCCAAAGAACGGACGGCGGGCGGGAGCCAGCGGGCGTTTCTGGCTGCGCGGCCGAATGCCTCGTCGATCTGGGCGCGGGTCGGCTCGGGCACGCCTTCGACCAGGTGGCAGCCCGGAGCCCGGGCGTGCTCGGCGAGCCAGCCCAGCCAGGCCGGGCGCGGCTGGAAGTGCGCCCACCAGAAGCGCCACCGCTCCGCCCCCGGCGCGACCCGGTAGTGCTGCGCGGCGTCGGCCCCGAGCACCACCAGATCCCCCGGCCCGGCCGTGAACGACACTCCCGCCTGCTCGACCAGTCCCGCCCCGTCCTGGGTCCACATGAGCAGCCAGCTCGGCGACCCGCTGACGCGCCGCGTGGCGTAGCCGGGCCGGTTGTCGAAGTGGCCCACGATCGTCAGCTCCGCAGCAGGAACAGACATCTCCTCAGCGGTCACAGGCATACCGTTCACCGGTCCGGCTCCTTAGCGTGAAGGTATGAGGCTGACAGATTTCCATGATCGAGGGTTCGTCCTGGTGCCCGGTCTTCTGGCCGCGGATGAGGTGGTGGAGCTGCGGGAGGAGTTCATGGCGCTGCACGCCCGGGGCCCGATCCCGGGTCACTTCTCCCCCAAGCCGCAGGACCCCGGCCAACCGTACGACATCCTGCGCGACTACCCGCGCGTCATGCACCCCCACCAGGTGAACGACGTCGCGCTACGGTACCTCCTCGACGCCCGGATCGCCGCCGTGCTCCGCGACCTGCTCGGGGAGGAGCCGATAGCAGCCCAGAGCATGTTCTACTTCAAGCCGCCCGGCGCGCGCGGGCAGGCGCTGCATCAGGACAACTTCTACTTGCGGGTCGAGCCGGGCACGTGTGTGGCCGCCTGGGTGGCGCTGGACCGCGTCGACCGGGCCAACGGCGGCCTGGAGGTGGTGCCCGGCACGCACCTGATGGACCTGTTCTGTCCCGAGGAGGCCGACAACAACGTCTCCTTCACCAAGGACTACGTCCCGCCACCGCCGGGCCTCGAGCGGGTGCCGGTGGACATGGATCCGGGCGACGTGCTGTTCTTCAACGGCAGCCTGGTCCACGGCTCCGAGCCGAACAGCACGGCCGACCGGTTCAGGCGCAGCTTCATCTGCCATTACGCGGGCCGCTCGGCCGAACGCATCTCCGCGTACTACCCGACGCTCACGATGTCGGGCGACCCGGTCCAGCTCCAGCCCGCCACCGGCGGCGGCCCCTGCGGCACAGAGGCGGTCGGCCCGCACTAGATAGACAGCTCAGCCGCCGGATATATCCGACTCAGCGTCCGACGGCACGACACAATCCCACGGGTCGTCCAGCCAGCCGTCCGGCAGCAGCACCTTGCCGCGCTCGCCCGACTTGCCGCGCGGGGTGTCGGTGTTGGGCGGCCACGGCTGGTCGTGCTCCAGCTTGGCCAGCCCCTCCCGCAGCCCGTCGAGCGAATCGGCGGTGGCCAGCTCACGCCGCAGCTCGCCGCCGACCGTGAACCCCTTCAGATACCAGCCGACATGCTTGCGGAAGTCGGCGATCGCGTAACGCTCGATGTCGAAGCACTCGGTGAGCCCTTCGGCGTGCCTGGCCATCATCCCGGCCACCTCGCCGAGGCTCGGCCGTACCCGCTCCGGACTGCCGTTGAACGCGTTCTCCAGATCCCTGAACAGCCACGGCCGCCCCAGGCACCCGCGCCCGACGACCACCCCGTCGCAACCGGTCCGCGCCACCATGCGCAGCGCGTCGTCGGCGCACCAGATGTCGCCGTTGCCCAGCACCGGAACCTCCGGCACCGCCTCCTTCAGCCTGGCGATCGCGTCCCAGTCGGCCACGCCGCCGTAGTGCTGCTTGGCCGTACGCGCGTGCAGGGCGATCGCCGCGACCCCCTCCTCGACGGCGATCCGGCCGGCGTCGAGGTAGGTGAGGTGATCGTCGTCGATGCCCTTGCGCATCTTCATCGTGACGGGCAGCGGGCCGGCGTTCGCCACCGCCGCACGCAGGATCCGCCGCAGCAGATTCCTCTTGTACGGCAGCGCGGAGCCGCCGCCGCGCCTGGTGACCTTGGGCACGGGGCAGCCGAAGTTCAGGTCGATGTGGTCGGCCAGGTCCTCTTCGGCGATCATCTTGGCCGCGCGGCCCACGGTGTCGGGGTCGACGCCGTACAGCTGGATGCTCCTGGGCCGCTCCGACTCCGCGAACCTGATCATCCTGAACGTCTTGGGGTTGCGCTCCACCAGCGCCCGCGTGGTGATCATCTCGCACACGAACAACCCGGCGCCCTGCTCACGGCAGAGCACCCTGAACGCCGCGTTGGTGATGCCCGCCATCGGCGCCAGCACGACCGGCGGCCACACCCCTATCGGTCCAATCTTCACCCAGTCAGTTGTAGCGCAGGTCAGGCCGTGACGGGTATTCGCGGATAGGCTGTGAACTGGCATCTAGTGGGGAGGGGACGGATGCTTCTGCGAGTACGCATCGCACTGCCCGACCGGCCGGGTTCGCTGGCACAGATCACCCGGGTCCTCGGCACGGTCGGAGCCGACATCACCCAGTTCACCGTTCTCGACAGGGGCGCCGGCCGCGCCGTGGACGACATCACCGTCTTCTGCCCCGACGGCACCCCCAAGCAGACCCTGCTCAAGAGCCTGCAGAGCGTCGCCGACGTGGCAGTCGAAGGCATCTGGACCACCCGGGAGGCCCCGGGCACCTACCCGGAGCTGGAGATCCTCAAATACATCACCACGGCGGGCGACAGGGCGCTGACCACCCTGGTCGACTCGCTGCCGGTGCTGTTCAGCGCCGACTGGGCCGCCACCGCCGCCGAGCGCGGCGTCATCTACGCCAGCTGGCGCGCGCCGCAGCAGGTGACGCTGCCGAAGGACGTACCATCTCGGCCCATGGCCCTCACGCTCGACGACGGCCTGCACGTCATCCACGCCCCGCTCCCGCCGCTGGCCCTCACCCTGCTCCTGGCCAGGAGCGACGGCCCGGCCTTCCACCGCATCGAGGTGCACCGCCTCACCCGCATCCTGGAGATCTTCCTCAGCCTGCCCGCGACGGAACGGAGCGTGGCCCGCCAGCTCCGCAAGTGAGCATCCGGTCAGAAAACCCGCTAGAGTTATGGGGCAACGCGGAAGTGGCTCAGTGGTAGAGCATCACCTTGCCAAGGTGAGGGTCGCGGGTTCGAATCCCGTCTTCCGCTCGGATGGGCGACTCGGTGGAGTGGCCGAGAGGCGAGGCAGCGGCCTGCAAAGCCGTCCACACGGGTTCAAATCCCGTCTCCACCTCCAAGGACGATTAGCTCAGCGGGAGAGCACTTCCCTGACACGGAAGGGGTCACTGGTTCAATCCCAGTATCGTCCACCAGACCCGTTCAACAGGAGTCACAGCCCCAGCTCGCGGCACATGCCGGGAGTCTGGGGCTTCTTCCTGTTCGGGGCTGTTTGTGGCTGACATCAGCATGGGTGCCGACTTGCTGATGACCCATCCCAGTACGCTAGATGGCCAGGTCAGCTCACGAGCAAGAAGCTCTTGACTCTGTGTGTCCGTCGCGCGACTCTTGGTGCTCACGGCATTAGACCAGGAGGGCGAAATCTCGTGCAATCCTACGGTGATGCAGATGATCTCTCTCTAACCTTCTACTGCAAGGACCCCGATTCCAATCAGGACAACGAGTGCGAGACGTTCTACCGGACAGATCGAGGGTCTTGGCTCGTACAGGTCAAGAAGCGCGGCTCCAGGGTAGGGGCGCAGCTCATCGGCCTCGGGGAAGACGAGACGTTCGGGGAACTCTCCGACCGCACCATGAACGCGTTCGTCCGCAAGTACGTGAGGGAGCATTATGGAGTTGATCTCTCCGAAGGAACGAGCTGATCTGGTCAACAACATCAGCCGGGAAGCACTCCACGTCGAGATGCGGGACAACTACGGCATAGACGCTGATCTGTTCGCCAACTGGCAGGCAGGCGACCGGGAGGAAGTCCCTCGCGTTCTCAAGCCGTGGTGTGATCGGGTCAAGGCTGGGGTTGCGGAGGGCAAGACATACCGTCGCGTGTGCGTGGTGTCAGAACCTCTTTCCGCGTACCAGCGGTGGTGCTTCGAGGCGACGAATGGCCTCAAGGTCGAGGCTGGGGAGGACCTGCGTTGGGTGCCACGACGGCTGACCTCAACGTTGAGCCTGTCAGGGAATGACTTCTGGTTGCTCGACGGTGAGACGGTCGTGTTCAACGTCTTCGACGGGACGGACAAGCGCGCCGAGATTCAGCTCTACCGAGACCCCGCCACCCTGAAGCACTGCGCTGACGTATTCTCGGCTCTGTGGGACCTGGCCATCCCGCACCGCGACTACCGGCCCGCCTGACAGCGTTCCGCCCTTGTCTGAACAAGACCAAGTACAAGCTGCCCGAAAGGCGTTCGGGCAGAGGCTTCGCGCCCTACGCCTGGACGCCAATCTCAACGGCCGCCAACTCTCAGCTCGATCCGGCATGCGCGACTCCAAGATTTCCCGGATCGAGCTGGGACGGCAGAATCCCACGGAAGACGACATACGGGTTTGGTGCCGTGCGTGCGCTGCAGAGGACCAGGTCCCCGAACTGATAGCCGCGCACCGGCAGATCGATGAGATGTGGGAGGAGCACCGGCAAGCGATGCGTGCCGGGCTCAAGCAGCAGAGCGAGCGAATCAAGCCGCTCTACGAACAGACCAAGCTGATACGTGCCTACGAGCCTCAGACCGTTCCCGGCTTTCTGCAGAGGCCGGGATACACACGGGCTGTCATCGAGGATGTGTCCCGATTCCATGGGCTAACCGATGACATAGACCAAGCCGTCGAGGGACGGATGAACCGCCTGCGCGTCCTTGAGTCCGGCAGGTGCATGTTCTCGTTGGTGGTTGAGGCAGGGGCGCTCTACGCCCAACGCGGCAGCCTCGCTGTGATGTTGGACCAGCTTGACTACGTCGAACGTGCGGCCAGATTCGCGAATGTGGCGCTAGGCGTCATCCCTCTTGGCCGACTCCGAACCATCTGGCCGGGAGAAGGGTTCTACGTCTATGACGAGTCGCTGGTTCGCAGCGAGCACTGGACCGGGGGCTACCGCACCAAACGTCCCAGCGAGATAGAAACATACCTACGGATCTTCAAGCTGTTGCAGTCCCAAGCCGTCTACGGCGAGGCCGCACGAGCGGAGATAGACGCCGCACGCAGGCTGCTGCAATCTCGGGAAATCTCCTAGTCCCTGATCCGGCCGGATTCCTATGGTCGATGCATGCCGCCGGGACACTCTTCTCCCCCTGACCAGGCCCCGCACAACAGGGTATCTGCCGCGACCGCCGATCAGCTCTACGAGGCTCTGGAACCCGTACAGCAGGCGTTGAGACGACGGCATATCCCGTGCCTGCGGGTAACGCTGATTAGCCTGGAACTGCGGGAACAACAGCCGAATCGGTCGTTTCCGCAGTACCACATGCCCGCCCTGGAGATCTGGAACCGGCTGGGGAAAATCGTGGCAGCGGTAACCGTGAGCGTGGACTTGCGCCACTTTCAGGTGGCCGTCCCCTCCCAGCAGGAGGAGCCCTACACCGTGCCCACCGAGACTCCGGAGCTGGTGGCGGCGTTCATCCCCGGCTATGGCCGGGAAGTGTCGTGACCCTGATCACAAAGGTGTCGGAGACGGGCTTCCGCTACCCGTACGTGATCGGGTGGACGGGTGAGGCCCAGCAGCACGCGTTGCGGTGGAGGCGACACCGGGACGGCGACACACTGGCCTATCTCGATCACCGCGCGTCCGATTACGCCTATGGAGTGCTGCGGCTGCGGCAGGGTCAGCAGATGACGGGCAAGCCCAACTTCAAGACGGTCAACACCCGCCGCCAGTGGCGCTGCATGGACAAGCGACTGTGCCAGGTGTGCGCCCAACCGGCGGTGGACCCGGACACCGGCCGGATCTGGTGGCTGCTGTCCTCCGGCTACGGCGACGGGGGAGACGGCTACACCAACGCACCCCCGACATGCCCGGCCTGCGTCCCGCAAGCGATCTCGCAATGTGCGCACTTGCGACGCAACGCCGCCGTCTTCACCGTGGCCGACTGCTCACCGTACGGAGTACGGTCGGATCTGTTCGCTCCCCACCTACCGCCGCTAATGCCGTACGAGTGGAACGCCATCGTGGCCTTCGACGACCACGACGTCCGTCATGTGCTGGCTCGTGAACTGCTGATGCGGCTACATGACGTGCGGCCGGCCGTGACAGGAGCTGATGCGCCGTAGACGCTCTCCTGGCTGTCCTTACGCTGGCGCGCTGGGGCATGACACGTGGGACGGTGAAGTTCTGGAAGGCCGAGAAAGGCTGGGGAGCGATCTCCTCCACCGATCTACCCGCCGGGCGTAGCGCCGATCTGCAGGAGCGGCCTCGGTATCAAATCAGCGACTCTGCCTGATGGATGGGGCGTGCGGGTGTTGGGTGTGGTCTACGGATCGGGCTCAGCATGGCCGGGAGGCCGGTGTGCGACGGGTGGCGAGGATCGTCAGGTACATCTGCGCGGCGCTGGCGCTCACCTCGGCGCTCGTGGCCGCCGCGGTGGCATCCAACCAGATCCTCAACGACGACAAGTGGGTACTGGGCTGGGCGGCGTGGGCCTTCGGTCTCACCCTGCTGGGGCTGTTGCTGACCCTGGCCTGGGAACACACCGCGGCTGCCGGGGACCAGTCAGCCGGCAACCGGGCCAGCGGGATCGGGAAGATGTCGCGTCGTCGCTACCGGCGAGCTTCGAACGTAATCTGTGCGACGCGACGGTCTGTGTCCTGGCCGCAATCAACCGGATCAACCAGGCCCGCCAGGATGCTTCGCACCCATACCTGTGCCTGGCCCATGCGCTCGGCGGAGTGCTCGCCGCACTGATCGCCCTCACCCCTCATGAAGAGCAGTACCGGCCAAGCGCCGAACCGCTCCCGGGCGTCACCCTGGTTCGTGCCTGACACGGTCGCCGCTGGGGGGACAGGCGGCGGAGCCGCATGAGCCAGCCGAGGTTGCGTCCGCCACCCCAACAGCGAGACACGGATGCGGAACACGAGGCAGACCCCGAACCATCTATTGAGCGTGCCACTTGAAGCCCCCACCGGTGATCAACCTCTTACTTCAGAGAAAGGTGTATTGGGGCGAGTAACACCCAGTGATGCAGCTGGGATAGATGAGAGGGCGAATCCCGCAGGTCCGTGTCAGCACGGTGTCGCGGGGTGCCGGCGCTGACCGGTAGCGTGCTCCTCCAGGAGTTGGAAGATCGCAGAATACGGGCGGAATGGACGTCTTCAAGGTTCATGAGCAGTTGATCGCCGACTATGCGGCGTTCACGTCAGGCTTTACCGAGATCGAGGACGCCCGCATCAAAGAGCACGTCCAGAAGCGGCTCTCCGAAGGAGAGCAGTGGCCCGATCCTTACCTGTCGCTGAACCCGAATTTCGCCTCCGGCGGGTCCATCGCCGATCTCGTACGGCAGCGCCTCCTCGTCAAAGAGTGTGAGCGCATCTTCCGCGTCGGTAAGGACGACGGCGCGGAAGGGCATGTGCTCAATCTGCACCGCCACCAACGCGAGGCGGTGGAAATCGCGCGGACCGGTGCGAGCTACGTTCTCACCACCGGCACAGGATCTGGAAAGAGCCTCAGCTACATCGTGCCGATCGTGGACTGGGTGCTTCGCCAGAAGGAGAGCGGAACCTACCAGCCGGGTGTGAAGGCGATCATCGTCTATCCGATGAACGCCCTGGCCAATAGCCAGGTCCACGAGCTCGACAAGTTCCTCAAGCAGGGCTACGGCACAGGCCGGGAGCCGGTCACGTTCCGACGTTACACGGGCCAGGAGACCGGGAATGAGCGCCAGCAGATCCTGGCCGACCCGCCGGACATCCTGCTGACCAACTACGTGATGCTCGACCTGGTCCTCACCCGGCCGGGCGAACGCGACAGCCTCATCACCGCGGCGCGCGGCCTGCGCTGGCTGGTCCTGGACGAGTTGCACACCTATCGCGGCCGTCAAGGTGCGGATGTGGCCATGCTGGTCCGTCGGGTCCGGGACGCCTGCGAGGCCACCGAGATCCAGTGTGTCGGCACCTCCGCGACGATGACGACCGAGGGCAGCGACCAGGATCGGCGCAAGAAGGTGGCCGATACGGCGGCCCGCCTGTTCGGCGTACCGGTGGCGCAGGCGCACGTCATCGGAGAGACCTTGGAGCGTGCCACGACGGCCGATCCGGACGTGGTGACGAGCCTCAGGATCCCGGAGGACTACGAGAGCTTTGTCGCCGCTCCCCTCGCCGCGTGGGTGGAGACCCAGTTCGGCGTCGTCGCCGCCCCCATCACCGGCAAGCTGACCCGCCCGCCCAGGCCCAGGACGGTTCCTGAAGCAGCGCTGGATCTGGCGGAGCTGACCGGGCGGCCCCGCGAGGAGTGCGCCGCCGCCATCCAGGAGGCGCTGAAGCGGGGTGCGGCGATCACTCTTCCGCGCACCCAGCGGCCGGTGTTCGCGTTCCGGCTGCACCAGTTCCTGTCCAAGGGCGACGACGTCTACCTGAGTGTCGAGCCGGAAGGTGTCCGCTATATCACCAGCCGCTACCAGACGGTCGTCCCCGAATCGGGCAAGGAAGATCACATCCTTTTGCCCGCGTCGTTCTGCCGGGAATGCGGCCAGGAATACCTGACCGTGCGGCGAGTGGACGACCGTGGCACCACCCGGTTCACTTCCCGCCGCGACAACGACGCGAGCGGCGAGGAGTTGAACGGTTACCTCTACATCTCGCAGGATTTCCCCTGGCCTGACACGACGCAGATCGCCATCGACGACCAGCGGGTGCCGGAGTCGTGGTTGGAGACCCTCACCGACGGCTCCCCGAGCGTGCTGCCCGCCAAGCGGAAGTACCTGCCCGAGGTGGTGCACGTCGCCCCCAACGGCCATCGCGGCGACGAGGGCACCCGGGCAGCGTACGTCGCCGCGCCGTTCACCTTCTGCCTGCGCTGTCGCACGTCGTACGAGCAGGTCCGCGGCAGCGACTTCGCCAAACTGGGCTCGCTGGCGGTCGAGGGCCGCAGTTCGGCCACGAGCGTGATCAGCTCGACTGTCGTGCGCAGCCTGCGCGAGCACGACCCAGAGCTGGAAAAGGATCAGCGCAAGCTGCTGGCCTTCACCGACAACCGGCAGGACGCCAGCCTCCAGGCAGGCCATTTCAACGACTTCGTGCAGGTCGTCCAGCTCCGCGGCGCGCTCTACCGGGCGTTGCTGGGCGCGCCGGACGGGCTCACCCATGAAGTGATCGCGCAGAAGGTGACCGACACGCTGAAGCTGGAGCTCGCCGACTTCGCGCAGAACCCCGAGGTCCGGTTCACCGCGGAACGCAACACGTGGCGGGCGCTGCGCCAGCTCATCAACTACCGGCTCTACCTGGACCTGGAGCGTGGCTGGCGGATCACCATGCCCAACCTGGAGCAGACCGGCCTGCTCAAGGTCGACTACCTCGACCTGCCGGACATCGCCGCAGCGCAGGATTTGTGGGACGGAGCGCACTACGCCCTACGCGACGACCGGCCCGAGCACCGCGAGGAGTTGCTCCGGACGCTGCTGGACGAGCTACGCCGGGCGCTGGCCATCGACGCCGACTGCCTGACCGAGCCGGGTTTCGAGCAGATCAGGGAGGAGAGCCGCCACTACCTCAAGGACCCATGGGCGATGGAACCGACCGAGAAGGTCGTCTACGCCGCGGTCGCCTACCCGCGTGCCGGTCGCCATGGCGGTCAGCGATCCACCCGCGACCTCCATCTGACCGGCTTCGGCGCCTACGGCAAGTATCTCCTCAGGGAGCATCCGGGGCTCGCCAGGGACGACGCGCACGCGATGATCCGCGACCTGCTCGCGATCACCGAACGCTGCGGGATCCTCACCATGGAGCGGGACGGATACCAGCTCAAGGCGTCGTCGGTCATCTGGCGGCTTGGCGACGGCAAGTCGGGCGCCGAGGACCGGATCCGCAAGCACGTTGCGGCCGACAGGGGGCCGCGGATCAATCCGTTCTTCCAGCGCCTCTACATGGAGAAGGCGGCGAACCTGGCCGGCCTTCAGGCGCGAGAGCACACCGCCCAGGTCATGAACGAGCTCCGTACCCTTCGTGAGGATCAGTTCCGCGCCGGTGACCTTCAGGTGCTCTACTGCTCTCCCACGATGGAGTTGGGCATCGACATCGCCAGTCTCAACGCGGTGGCGATGCGCAACGTCCCACCGACCCCCGCCAACTACGCCCAGCGGGCCGGCCGCGCGGGCCGGTCGGGACAGCCCGCGCTGGTGGTCACCTACTGCGCCACCGGCAGCGCCCACGACCAGTACTACTTCCGCAAGCGCGACCAGGTGGTGGCCGGGTCCGTGGCCGCACCACGACTCGACCTCACCAACGAGGACCTCATCCGCTCCCACGTGAACGCGATCTGGCTGGCCGAGACCGGGCTGCCGCTCGACACCTCCATCGGCGGCATTCTCAACATCGACATGCCCCGATTCCCGCTCCTTCGAAAGGTGAGTACGGCCGTCGTCAACCGCGACGCCCAGCTTCGAGCCGCCGAACGAGCCCGTTTCGTGCTTGCCGAGCAGGTGGAGGAATTGGACATCACCTCCTGGTGGCATGACGACTGGATCGACCGGGCCGTGGATGACGCGCCCAAAGCGTTCGACGCGGCCTTCGACCGGTGGCGCGATCTCTATGAGGCGGCACAGGCCGAACGTGAGGAGCAACACCGGATCATCGGTGACTTCTCCACCGGCAAGAGGGATCGCGACGTGGCAACCGCCCGCCGAAGGGAGGCCGAGAACCAGCTCAAGCTGCTGCGCAACGAGGACTCCCTGGATTTCCAGACCGACTTCTACTCCTATCGGTATCTGGCCTCCGAGGGCTTCCTACCCGGTTACTCCTTTCCTCGGCTGCCGCTGCGCGCCTATATCGCCGCGCGCAAGGGGAAGAACACCGAGGTCGAGTTCATCCATCGGCCGCGGTTCATCGCGATCCGCGAGTTCGGCCCCGACGCGCTCATCTACCACGAGGGCTCCCGCTATCAGGTCAAGGAGGTCCAGCTCGCCCCTGCCGAACAGGGCGGCAACGGCCTGGACACCAAATCTGCACGCCGCTGCGAGTTCTGCGGTTACCTGCACGACTCCATCGTCGGCATCGACGTCTGCGAGTCCTGCGGCGGGCGACTCGGCAAGACCATGCACCGGCTCCTGCGCCTCCAGACCGTCAAGACGGTCCGCCGCGACCGCATCTCCTCCGACGAGGAAGAGCGCCGCCGGGCGGGATACGACCTGGTCACCTCCTATCGCTTCAACGACCACGGCGTACGACCGGGGCGACTGGACGCGACAGCCGTCCACCGCGGTGCGGACGTCCTGGGGCTGCAGTACGGCGACACCGCCACGGTGCGGGTCACCAACATGGGCCGCAGGCGGCACACCACCGACGGGTTCTGGATCAATGTCCAGACCGGCCGCTGGTTGTCGGAGAAGGACGCTCTGACCCCGGACCCCAGCCCCATCGACGACGCCAGCCGGGTGCAGGCCAAGCAGCAGGTCATCCCCTACGTCGAGGACCGTCGCAACATCCTGGTCACCCGTCTGGCTCCCGGCCGGACCACCGGTGATGACGCGGCGATCAGCTTCATGTACGCGCTGGAGCGCGGCATCGAGGCCGAGTTCCAGCTGGAGGACAGCGAACTGGCCAGCGAACTGTTGCCCGACGACGCGCACCGGGGCAGAGCACTGTTCATCGAGAGTTCCGAGGGCGGCGCCGGTGTGCTGCGACGGATGGTCATGGAGAAGGACGGCCTGGCGAAAGCCGCCAGACGAGCGTTGGACATCGCCCATTTCAATCCGGAGACCGGTGCGGACGAGGGCGGCGCCATCAACGGCGAGCGCTGCGCGAAAGCCTGCTACGACTGCCTGCTCTCCTACAGCAACCAGGGCCACCACGAGCTCATCGATCGGCACCTCGCCCGTGACCTGCTGCTGTCTCTCGCTCATGCGGAAGTTCCTGCGCCTCCGGTGGCCAAACCGCAGGACACCTGGGAACCAGTGCGGCACAGCGCCGAGCCCAACGATCCCCTGCACGCGTTCGTCCGCTGGCTGGAGGAGTGGGAGCATCGCGCGCCGGACGCGCTCAGTCCAGAACTGGACGGCTGCGGTGCCCGTCCCGAACTCGTCTACGACATCGCCACCGGGCAGGTGGCCGTGTTCGTCGACGGCCCCGACAACGCGTCCCAATCAGGCCGGGATGAGGACGCCGAGGACGAGCTGCGCGATCTCGGCTGGAGCGTCGTACGTGTCCCCTACGGTGGGGACTATTCGCAGATCGTGAAGAGATACCCCAGCGTCTTCGGGGCAAGCCGGAGGGAACAACGTTGACCGCGGTTGCATCGAGCACCTTCACGCCTGGATCGCTGATCAGCGCGCGTGGCCGTGACTGGGTCGTGCTTCCTGAGAGCACTGACGGTTTTCTGGTGGTCCGGCCACTGGGTGGCGGCGATGATGAGATCGCGGGCATCGTGACCGGCATCGAGCCCGTCACCCAGGCCACGTTCCCACCGCCGCAGGCCGACGATGCCGGTAATTCGGTGAGCGCAGGCCTGTTGCGCACCGCTCTGCGCGTCGGGTTCCGCGCGACGGCCGGGCCGTTCCGGTCGCTGGCGGGCCTGGCCGTCGAGCCCCGGCCGTACCAACTGGTGCCGCTGCTGATGGCTCTGCGGCAGGAGACCGTCCGGCTGCTGATCGCCGACGATGTCGGCATCGGCAAGACCATCGAAGCGTCGCTCATCGCCAAGGAGCTGATCGAACAGGGCAGCGCCACCGGTCTGACCGTGCTGTGCAGCCCGGCTCTGGCCGAACAGTGGCAGGAGGAGCTGGCCGGCAAGTTCCATATCGACGCCGAGCTGGTCCTGCCGAGCACGGTCAAGAGGCTGCAGAAGAACCTCATCGGCGACGACCAGTCGATCTTCGATTTCTACCGGCACACCGTGGTTTCCACCGACTTCATCAAGAACCCGAACCGGATGAAGGAGTTCATCGCTTCCTGCCGCGACCTGGTGATCGTAGATGAGGCTCACACCTGCGTAGCCGACGGCTCCGCGAGTGGCGGCCGGACTCTGCGCTACAACCTGGTCCGCGAGCTGGCGGCGAAGAAGGAGCGGCACCTGCTGCTGGTCACCGCCACTCCGCACAGCGGCAAGGATGAAGGGTTCCGCAACCTGATCGGTCTGCTCGACCCCGCGTTGCCGGAGCTGAACCTGGATGATGCCAAAGGCCGGGACGCACTGGCGCGGCACATGATCCAACGCCGGCGCGGCGACATCCGGAAATATCTGGATGAGGAGACCAAGTTCCCTGCCGACCGGGAGACCCACGAGGAGCGCTACTACCTCACCGACGATTACCGGAAGCTGTTCCGCCAGGTTCTGGCCTATGCCAGGGAGACCATCCGTGACTCCTCCGGTGGCCAGTTGCGCCAGCGGGTTCGCTACTGGTCGGTCCTGGCGCTGCTGCGGGCGCTGGCCTCCTCGCCGAAGGCCGCCGCGGCCACCCTCCAGACCCGCGCCAAGGGCGTGGAGAGCGAGACCCCGGAGGAGGCCGATCAGATCGGCCGGGCGACCGTGCTGGACCTGGCCGACGACGAGGCCGCCGAGTCCGTCGACGTGATCCCCGGCGCGGACGACCTCGATGAAACCGACCAGACCGAGCGGGCTCGGCTGCTCCGGTTCGCCAAGGCCGCCCACACCTTGGCGGGAAAGGGCGACGCCAAGCTCACCAAGCTCGGCGATGTCGTGCAGGGTCTCCTGGCCGACGGCTACGACCCGATCGTGTTCTGCCGGTTCATCGACACCGCTGAATATGTCGCCGAGCATCTGCGCAGGATGCTCGGCAAGACGGCCACGGTCGGCTGCGTGACAGGCACTCTGCCGCCCACCGAGCGTGAGGCCCGCATCGACGAGCTGCGCGCGGTGGAGGGCCGTCACGTGCTGGTGGCGACCGACTGTCTTTCCGAGGGCGTCAACCTGCAGGACGCCTTCCAGGCCGTCGTCCACTACGACCTGGCCTGGAACCCCACCCGGCACGAGCAGCGGGAGGGCCGCGTCGACCGGTTCGGCCAGCCCGCCGAGACGGTCCGAGCGGTGACCATCCTCGGCGCGGACAACTTGATCGACGAGATCGTCATGCGCGTCCTGATCCGCAAGCACGAAGAGATCCGCAGGAGCCTCGGCGTCAGCGTCCCGGTTCCGAACTTCTCCAACCAGCTCGTCGAGGCGCTGATGGAGGAGTTGCTGACCACCAGCAGCGACAGCTGGGAACAACTTCCGCTGGACGGCTTCTCCGCCGGTGATCTGCACACCGAGTGGGAGAGCTCAGCGGCCAAGGAGCGGCAGTCGCGCACCAAATTCGCCCAGGCCGGCATCAGGCCCGACGAGGTCGCCCGCGAGCTGGCGGAGATCCGGGCCAGCCTCGGCTCGGTCGGTGAGATCGAGGAGTTCGTCCGCGAGGCACTCGACGCGCTCGGCTCCTCGCTGACCGACCAGGAGTACGGCTTCGCCGCGGTCACGGCGACGTTGCCGGGCGGACTGAAGGACGCGCTGCCCCCGGGGCACGCCCACCCGCTGCCCTTCCATCGTGACCTTCCGATGCCACGCCACCACGCCCATCTGGACCGCACTGACCCCGCCGTCGAAGCGGTCGCCCGGTACGTGCTCGACTGCGCGCTCGATTCGAAGACACCCGGCCCGCGGCCGGCCCGGCGGTGCGGCGTCATGCGGACGAACACGGTGGAGCGACGCACCACGCTCCTGCTCGCCCGATTCCGCATGCGGCTGACCGTGCCCGGTCGTGAAGGTGACAAGCCGCTGGTCGCCGAGGAGGCGCGCGTGCTCGCCTTCCGCGGCAAACCCGACTCCCCCGAATGGCTGTCCCCGCAGGAGGTGGAGGCGCTGCTCACCGCCGAACCCAGCGGCAACGTCGCCCCGGACCTGGCCCGCGACGACCTCGAACGGCTCCTCCAACCGGATGAGAGCGGCCGGCCCAAGCTCATGACGCAGCTGCGGCCGGCCCTGGACGCGGAGGCGGACGCGATGGCCGAGCGGCTGCGCGACTCGCATGCCCGGGTCCGGGAGGCGTCCAGGCAGAGCGGCGTCAGCAAGATCAAGGTGATCGCGAACAAGCCCGCCGACCTGCTCGGTGTCTACCTCTACATGCCCGCGGCGGGTGGTGCCCGATGAGCCGTTCCCCCTTTCCTTCTCTCCGTACGGCAGGCGGCCTGCTTCCTCCAGATCTGTTCAACCGAGTCCTGGAGACCCGCTCTGGGGAGAGCGGCCTGGCGGGCCGCGAGCCCGAGGCGTACGGGCTGCTCCCGCATGAGAGCGTGCGCGAGGTCGCGGCTCGCGCCTTCGACTACCTCAACGGCGCCTGGCAGGCGTTCGCGAAGGAGCGGAAGAAGGCCGAGCAGGAAGGCAGGAGGCCGAAGACCCGGGACCGGTGGTTGCTTCCGCTCTTCCGCAGCTTGGACTTCGGGCTGCTTCCCCCGGCCGGTGAGCTCACAGTCGAGGATCGCTCGTACCCGATCAGCCACCAATGGGAGCAGGTGCCCATCCACCTGCTCGGCTGGGGCGTCGATCTGGATCACCGGACCAAGGGCGTCGTCGGGGCCGCCCATCAGGCTCCGCAGTCCATGGTGCAGGAATTGCTCAACCGCAGCGACGACCACCTGTGGGCGATCATCTCCAACGGCGCCAAGCTGCGGCTGCTGCGCGACTCCCGCTCACTCGCCGGGTCCGCCTACGTCGAGTTCGACCTGGAGCTGATCTTCACCGAGCAGTTGTTCCCCGACTTCGTGCTGCTTTTCCGGCTCGCGCATGCCTCGCGCTTGGCCACGCCGGAGGGGAAGACGGCCGCTGACTGCTGGATGGAACGGTGGCGAACCGACGCGGTACAGGTCGGCGAACGGGCCCTGGCCCGGCTCCGCGCGGGGGTCGAGCAGGCCATCAACACGCTCGGCACCGGCTTCCTGAAGCACCCCGCCAACGACCTGCTGCGCAAGCGGCTGGCGGGCAGCTGTACCGCGGAGGACCTCGCCACGCTGCCCCTCTACGACACTCCTGGGAAACTCGCCTTGTACGGCGGCAGCCTGGAGAAGCTGGGCCGGCTCAGCAAGGAGGACTACAACCACGCGATCCTGCGGCAGGTATACCGGTTGCTGTTCTGGTTCGTCGCCGAGGATCGCGACGTGCTGCTGGTGCCGCTGCCGGAGACCCCTGAAGGTGAGACCCCGGACCCCGCGCTCGTGGCGGAGCGGAAACGCATCCTCGCCGCACGCGAGCGCTTCACGACCTACTTCTCAGCGCAGCGGCTGCGTGATCGGGCCATTCGCGGCGGCGCCGACCATCACGACGATCTCTGGGATGCGAGCGGGCTGGTCCTGCGCGGGCTCGGTGAGGACGGCGGGCGTCCCGAGCTGGCGATTCCCGGCCTCGGCGGCCTGTTCGAGCGGATCACCCAGCTGGACGACGGCACTGCCCTCGACAGTTCTCTCCCTGACGAGCTGGACGCGCCGCTGGAGGGCATGCGGATAGCCAACGGCGACCTGCTGCAGGCCGTCCGCCATCTGGCGGTGGTCGATTCGGAGTTTCAGCGGCGGCCGGTCAACTTCCGCGAACTGGGCTCGGAGGAGCTGGGCAGCGTCTACGAGTGGCTGCTGGAGTTCCATGTCGACCTGGACACCGTCTCCCGGACGTTCACGTTGCGGCAGGCGGCGGGCAGCGTACGCAAGACCACAGGGTCCTACTACACACCGACCTCACTGACCGAGGCGCTGCTCGACACCGCGCTCGACCCCGTTCTGGACGCGGCGGCCCGCGATGCCGAGGGCGTCGAGCCGAAGGTCGAGGCGCTGCTGAACGTCACGGTGTGCGACCCAGCCTGTGGCTCCGGCCATTTCCTCGTCGCCGCCGCCAACCGGATCGCCCGGCGCATCGCGCAGATCCGCTCAGGCGAGGACGAGCCGTCCCCCGATCTCGTCCGGCATGCCATGCGCGAAGTGGTCTCCCGCTGCGTCTACGGCGTCGACCTCAACGAGATGGCCGTGGACCTGGCCAAGGTGGCGCTGTGGATCGAGTCGGTCGAGCCAGGCATGCCACTGGCGTTCCTGGACGCGAACATCCGCGTCGGCAACTCGCTGCTGGGCACCACCCCGGCTCTCATCAATCTGGGCATTCCGAAAGAGGCGTTCAAGCCGATCGAGGGTGACGACCGCGCGGTCGCCTCCGCTGTCGCCAAGGAGAGCGAGAAGCAGCGGGAGCTCCTTGCCAAAGCACAGGCCTACCAGGACACCCTGTTCGGTACGGAGGCCGTCGACGGCGGGAACGACGAGATCTCCAGGCAGACGCGGGAACTGGTCACCGCCCTGCCCGGAAGCCTGGCCGACCTGGCGGTCCAGCGACGGCGGCTGCGGGCGATCGACGCCCTGCGTCTGCCCGCGAAGCGGAAGGCCGACGCGTGGTGCGCGGCCTTCGTGCAGGAACTGACCCCCGAGAACCGGCTCATCCCGATCACCAACGGCACGCTGGAGTGGATCGGCGGCAACGACCTGACCAGGGACCGGCGCCGAGTCGCCGACCGGGTGAACGGTCTCGCGAAGGACTACCGGTTCTTCCATTGGCACGTGGAGTTTCCCCATCTTTTCCGTGTCTCGGACGGCGGCTCAAAGGATCCGCGGACCGGCTGGGATGGCGGCTTCAACTGTGTCATCGGCAACCCGCCCTGGGAGAAGATCGAGTTCAAGGAGCAGGAGTTCTTCGCTTCACGCGACGAGGACATCGCGAACGCCAAGAACGCCGCCGCTCGGAAGAAGGCCATCGCCGCCCTCGCGACCAGCGACGAGGAAACCGATAGGAAGCTGTTCGCGGAGTTCGCGTTCCATCTACGCACGCCAGCGGCTTGGACGCTCTTCTTCAAGTCATCAGGACGCTATCCGCTCACCGGCATGGGCCGCCTCAACACCTACGCGGTGTTCGCCGAGACCGGCCGGAATGTACTTGCCCCGCATGGTCGGGTCGGTATGGTGCTGCCCACCGGCATCGCCACAGACGCCACCACCCAGTTCTTCTTCAAGGACATGGTGGAGACCCAGACTCTCGCCTCGCTCTACGACTTCGAGAACGAGGAGAAGCTCTTCCCTCACGTCACCAATCGCGTGAACTTCTGCATCTGGACCGCAGCCGGTTTGAAGTCGCCCCAAGGGCAGATCATGCTCGCATCTCGGCTCCGGCGAACATCTCAGATCGCCGAGCGCCGCTTCGCACTCACCCCCGAGGACATCATCCTGCTCAACCCGAACACTGGCACCTGCCCGGTCTTCGACTACAAGAAGAACGCCAACATCACGATCGCTATCTACAAGCGCGTCCCAATTCTGTGGCGGGACTCTGCTCGGGGCGGGGAGGGCATCAACCCCTGGGGCCTGTCGTTCATGCAGGGCATCTTCAATATGGCAAGCGACTCCGGGCTGTTCCGGCCCAGCGCCGCCGACGGCGAGACGCTGGAGGGGATGCTGGAGGACGGCTGGGAGCTCGACGGCAACACCCTGGTTCGTGAGGACGAGCGTCTGCTTCCGCTCTACGAAGCGAAGATGCTGCACCATTTCGACCACCGATTCGGCACCTACCTTGACGCGACACAGGCACAGCTCAACAAGGGCACACTCCCTCGCTCCACACCTCAGTCGAAAGACAACCCCATCTATTTCGTCGTGCCCGAGTACTGGGTACCGGAGAAGGCGGTTGGCTCTCGACTTTCTGCCAAATCCTGGCACAGAAGATGGCTTCTTGGATGGCGCGACATGTGCCGTCGAACCGACGCGCGAACGATGATCTTCAGCGCTGCGCCAAGCGCTGCGATGGGTGACAAATTCCTTCTTGCTCTACCGCAACACGACGGAACGCTCCTCCAAGCCAACATGTCGTCGTTCGTGCTCGACTTCTGCGCCAGGCAGAAAATCTCTGGCTCGGCGCTCAAATACTTCATCGTCAAGCAGCTTCCAGTCCTGCCGCCATCGGCTTACCAGCGAGAATGCCCGTGGGGCAGAGGCGACCGGCTGGACAACTGGGTTCGGGTGCGGGTGCTGGAGCTTGCCTACACCTCCTACGACATGGAGGCGTTCGCCCGGGACCACTTCGACGACGGCCCTCCGTACCGATGGGACGAGGAGCGCCGGTTCTGGCTCCGTGCCGAGCTCGATGCGGCCTACTTCCACCTCTACGGCGTCGCCCGCGACGATGTGGACTACATCATGGACACCTTCCGCGCCTTCAAGAACACCAAGCCCGACGAGTTCGCCCGTACGAAGAAGGCCATCCTGGAGATCTACGACGCCATGGCCGCCACGATCGCCGGCCGCGAGCCGTACAAGACCATCTTGAATCCGCCGGCTGGACAGGGACAGCGACACCCCGCACGATCTGACGCCTAACCGAGCGAGGCACTCATGACAGAGACCATCCGCTACGGCCTGTTGCTTCGCACGGTGATGGAGGTTCTCCGAGACCAGCCGGGGCCGATCGCGCCGGCTGACGTCTACAGGGAACACGATCGCAGATTCATCCCCACCGCCCACGAGAGCGAGCTGATCAAGAGCGGCGAGCTGCGCTGGCATGCGGTGCGGGGGTTCGTCACCGGCGATGCCGTGACGGTGGGGTGGATGAGCAAGCGGGGTGGGTGGTCCCTCACCGAGGCCGGGTTGGAGGCGCTGGAGGCCTTTCCCACCGCGGACGAGCTGTACGCGGAGAGTCGACGCCTTTACAAGGACATCGACCAGCGGCGGAAGGACGCGCAGAAGTCGCTGGGCGGGGTGGAGCACGTCATCGCCAGGGCCTTGGGGTTGGTCGGCCCGGGCAACTGGACCAGTTTCGATGACCTGGCCGAGCTGACCGGCACATCGAGTGACGAGGTCGCCCACTTCCTGGCCAGCGGGAAAGTCAAGATTCCGAACAGTCGCCGGGTGCTCAACACAGATGGTTCGCATCCGGACGAAAGCATGGTGAACGCGAACAACCGTGGGACCGACCTGCTCCGGCGGCTCGCCGCCGACGGCGCGGAGCTACAGCCGGATGGGCGTGCCAAACAGGAGGACCGGCTTACCGCCGACGTCCTGCGCGAGCTTCTGGACGAGTTGCCCTCCCCCGATCCCGAGTCGACGGTACGCCGGGCATGGCTGGTGCGCGGATCGTCGGTCGACGGCCGGGACCTGGTCCCCGTGTGGTTGCACAAGGGCTCGGCCTCCCTGGCGGCCTCCAGCCTCCGAGAGCTCAGCCCACCGGTCGGCCGGGGAGAGCTGAAAGCCGCCGTGGAGGAGGACTACCAGCACAAGTCGTACGCGGTGCGGGAAGCCAAGCTCACCGAGTTCGACGCGTTCTGCAACCGGATGCGGCCAGGCGACTACGTGCTCACGACCACCCAGGGCAAGGCGTACGTCGGGCGGATCGCCGGGGAGGCCGTCTATGTTCGTTCGTCTGACCAGCGTTCCAACCTACGCAGGTCCGTTGAGTGGTTGAACGAGACCCGCCCCGTGCCGTTCGCGAACCTGCCGCAGCCGCTCCCCGCCAAGCTGCACAGTCAGTCCGACGTGGTCGAACTGACCGAGAACCTGACCGCCATCGAAGACCTCCTGTCCGCGCTCGGCATCAACGAAGATCCTGAGCCTGTCAAGGAGCTGGCCTTCGACGAGATCAGTCAGGCACTCGCCGACGAGATCCTCATCGACAAGGCTCACCTCCAGCGCTTGGCCGACCTGCTGTGGGAGAACAAGCAGCTGATTCTGTACGGCCCGCCTGGCACGGGCAAAACGTTCATCGCCCGCAAACTAGCCGGGCAGTTGGCCGAGCCCAGCGCCGTCAAGCTGGTCCAGTTCCACCCGTCCTACACCTACGAGGACTTCTTCGAAGGCTTCCGCCCGGTCCAGCGCTCGGACGGCCAACTCTCCTTCGAGCTGCGCCCGGGACCGTTCCGGCGGCTCGTCGAGGCGGCCAGGCAGCACCCGTCCGACCCGTACATCCTCCTCATCGACGAGATCAACCGGGCCAACCTCGCCAAGGTGTTCGGCGAGCTGTACTTCCTGCTGGAGTACCGCGACGACGCGATCGGCCTGCTCTATTCGGCCGAGTCGGACTTCACGCTTCCGCCCAATGTGTTCGTCATCGGCACCATGAACACCACCGACCGGTCCATCGCGCTGGTCGACGCCGCGATGCGCCGACGATTTCGATTCGTCGAGCTGCATCCTGCCCTGGCTCCGGTGAAAGGCCTGCTGAGCCGGTGGCTGGGAGAGCTGCGCGAGAGCGATGAACTCGCCGTCCACAACTTGGACGCCCCCATGCTGCTGGACGCGCTCAACACCCGCATCGAGGACCACGACCTGGCGATCGGTCCGTCCTATCTGATGAAGCCCAGCATCTATCGCCGGGAGGATGGCCTGGATGCCGTCTGGGAGACCGCGATCCTGCCGCTGCTGGCCGAGCACCACTACGGCAGCCCGCCCAGCATCCTGGACCGCTACCGCCTGTCCGCGCTACGCCGGGCGACAGCCGTACCGGAATGATCCGGATCGACGTGCCCGAGACGGGGCAGGCATGGGTCGAGCTCACACCTGAGCAAGGGAGGCGACTGGCCGGCTCCGGGGTGGTCGACGCCAGGCAGTCACCTTACGAACCGGGCATTTGGGAGGTCACGCCCAATGGCAAGGTCGGCGTCGCCCTGATCGGCGATGTAGAGGTCTGGGTGACGCCGAAGCTTGCCATCGACCGGTTGCTGTTCCTGGTCGGCTACGCGGCCGACCCGAAGGGGTGGCGAGACGAGGCCGTACATCTGAACGTGCGTGAGGGCCTGGTTCCGGCAATCGCACAGGCATTGTGGCGACAGAGTGAGCGTGCGCTGGGTCAAGGGCTGCTGCAGGGGTACCGGACGTTCGAAGAGTCCTCCTATGTGTTGCGCGGGCGGCTGCGGGAGAGTGATCAACTGCGGCGGCATCACGGACGGGTGATCCCGGTGGAGATCCGCCACGACGACTTCACCGTTGACATTCCGGAGAACCAGATTCTCCTGGCGGCGATCACGCGGTTACTCACCGTCTCCAGAGTCGATGCGGAGTCACGACGGCGTCTGACCGCGTTGCGGATCCGCCTGGCCGACGTGACCGGCTTGGTCCGCGGCACAGCATTACCGGCCTGGCAGCCGACACGGCTGAACACGCGCTACCACACGGCGCTCCGGCTGGCGGAGATCGTATGGAGAGCCACCGCGCCCGAGCACTCCCCCGGCACGGTGGCGGCCAACGGATTTCTGTTCGATCTGCCCAGGGTGTTCGAGGACTTCGTGACGGTGGCCGTGTCAGAGGAACTGCATTCCCGGTACGGCGGAGCCGCCTATCCGCAGTATCCGTGCCACCTCGACGATGCGCTGGCCGTACGCATGCGTCCTGATTTGGTGTGGGAGCTGGGTGGGCGACCCGCTGCCGTGGCCGATGCCAAGTACAAGCAGGAAAAGCCGGCGGGATACCCGGACGCCGACCTGTACCAGATGCTGGCCTACTGCACCGCGCTCCACCTCGCCCGGGGACATCTGATCTATGCCAAAGGCAACGCGCAGGCGGCGCGCCACGTGGTACGACATTCAGGAATAGAGATCATCTGCCACGCCCTCGATCTCACTCAGCCGCCGGCACGGCTGCTGGCTCAGGTGAGCGGCATCGTGGGCGAACTCGCGGCGTGAAGGGATGTGGCGTGGCACAGCTGTTCATCGATCGGGGTTTCTTCTTCGAGTTCGGCAAGCTGGAGAAACCCGTCCAGGAGAAGGTCTACGAGGTCTTCGGGAAATTCGCGCAGGCCACCCACGCCGGTCTGCACCTGGAGAAGGTGAACAACGCCCGCGATGATCGGATGCGGACGATCAGGATCGACCAGTTCTGGAGGGGCGTGGTGCTCGCGCCGGAGTCGGGCGACACCTATCTGTTGCTAAAGGTGCTCCCGCACGACGACGCGTATCAATGGGCGGGGCGGCGGCGCGCCACGGTCAACGCGGCCATCGGAGTGGTGGAAATCCGGGACGTGGTCGCACTCGACGCGCGGCCGGTCCCCGAGCAGGCCGATGTCCGTCCATTGCTCGGGAACGTGTCCGACGCCGATCTGGAGCGGCTCGGCGTCGATCAGCAGATACGTGCCTTCGTACGGACCCTGACGGGCCTCGAACAGCTCGAAGCCGCCCGGAGCATGCTCCCCGAGGCGCAGTACGACGTGCTGATAGCCCTGGCCGCCGGCTACACGCCAGAACAGGTCTGGGAGGAGTTGGCGCCACCCTCGGCTGCCATCGACACAAGGGACGTGGCCACGGCCATCGCGCGCTCGCCACAGCGTGCTGTGCTCGTGACCGGCCCGGAGGAGTTGATGGAGGTGTTCAGCCGGCCGTTCGCGCTGTGGCGCGTGTACCTGCACCCCACGCAGCTGCGAGTGGCCTACGGCTCCTACGGCGGCCCGGCTCGAGTCATGGGTGGCCCCGGGACGGGCAAGACCGTCGTCGCCTTGCATCGCGCCCGGCACCTCGCCCGCCGGTCCCCCGGCGAACGGTCGATACTGCTCACCACGTTCACCAAGACGCTGGCGGGATCGCTGAACGACGGGCTCCGCATCCTCGTCGACGACCAGGACCTCAACCAGCGCATCGACGTCCGGCACATCGATCAGGTCGCCTATCACATCGTGGCGAAGGAACATGGCCGGCTTCCAGTGCTCCGTGGCCCGGATGAGATGGCACGCTGGCGGCAGATCATCCGTGAGCGGGACCTTGACGCCAGGTTCACCGAATCCTTCCTGTCCGACGAATGGCGGCAGGTCGTCCTCGCACAGGACCTCACGTCGCTGCTGGAATACCAAGGGGCGCGCCGGACAGGGCGGGGCGCGCGACTCAGCTCCGCGCAGCGTGAGCCCGTCTGGGAGGCGATCGCCGCATTCGTCGAAGGGCTTGCCCGAGACGGCGTCTGGACTTACGAAACGATCTGTGTCGCAGCGGCCCAGCTGCTGGAGGCCGCGGAGCGGAAGCCCTACCAGCATGTGATCGTGGATGAGGCTCAAGACCTGCGCCCATGGCAGTGGCGCTTCTTGCGCGCCGCCGTGGCTCGGGGCCGAGACGACCTGTTCATCGCGGGCGACACCCACCAACGCATCTATGACCATCGGGTCTCGCTTCGCCAGCTCGGCGTCGAGATCGCCGGCCGCTCAACCCGCCTGAAGATCAACTACCGGACCACGGCGGAGATCCTCGCCTGGAGCATCGGGTTGTTGCAGGACGAGCCGGTTGACGATATGAACGGCGATCTCGATTCCTTGACCGGCTGCCGCTCGGACGTCCACGGCGCGTGGCCCACTTTGCGGGGGTTTCCAACGCGGCCGGACGAGCTGGGACACCTCGTCTCCACTGTTCGCCAGTGGCTGGACCAGGGCATCGAGGGTGGCCAGATCGGCATCGCCATGCGGGCCAACATGCCGATCGACGAGACGGTCCAGGCGCTGCGAGACGCCGGCATCCCAGCGGTGTCCCTGGCACGGAACGCGCCAGAGGAGACCCAGGTCGCCGTAGGCACGATGCATCGGATGAAGGGGCTGGAGTTTCGTTGTGTGGCCGTCACCGGGGTCAGCGCGCACACGGTGCCGGCTTCGGGCGTCACACCGGCCGAGGTCGACCCGGCCGCCCACGCCCTCGATCTTCAGCGCGAGCGCTGCGTCCTCTTCGTGGCCTGCACGAGAGCGCGCGAAGAGCTCGTCGTCACCTGGCATGGCCAGCCAAGCCCGTTTCTGGCCGTCAGCTGAGGATCTCCAGACCGCTTGAGTCCGGACGCATCTCCAGGCGTTTGCCCGCCGTGGACAGCCGCCCGGCGACCCGTAGCCTGAGCCTGCGGTAGTGGGCATCGCCTGCGCGTTGGTAGTCCGCACGACTGAGCACCACCCAGATCGCCCGCGCGACGACGTCAGTGGAGGTCTGGAGTTCGCCGCGCACCTTGATACGCGGCGGTTCGACGCCGTCGTCGTGCAGGTCCTCGATGACACCATTGATGGTGGCTTGGCCGATCCTGGACAGTTCCTGGAGTTGCTTGCCCGCCTGGCTGAGGACGGTGGCCATGGTCGCCGTGAACCTCAGGGGATCGCTCGGAGGGGCCGTCAGACCGCGGGCCCAGGACAGCGACACCTCGAAGGGACGATCAATGCCATATCCCGCCAGTGCGCTGACCGCCTCGCAGAGATCGGCCGAGACCCCCTGGTCGACATACTCATCGAACACGTCGAAAGCGGCCGTTCCGCTGATCACCCGAGTGCAGGCGGTGTGGGCGGCCCGGAGTGCTGTGTCCATGGTCTTCAGCACCTGCCGGCCGAAGGGAACGGGCGCTTCCTCCTCGAACAGCGACAGCTGAGGTGGCAGCACCAGTGGCACCCTGGCGGTGAAGACATAGCTGCCAGGTCTGCTGGCGCCTAGCCGTACACCACCGAGGAACTCCTGCACGGCGGCACTCCGCCTGCCGGAGAAGATCAGGTGGCTGCCTTCCTCGACGGTCCGCGCGGAGGTGTCCAGAAGCTCGCAGATGCCATCCACTGCCTTGGCTCCCGAAAGCAGCGGAATCGTCCCCGAGGGGGTGCCCGGTAGTGTCCGGATGTCGATCGTGTCCACCATCGGCTCAGCGATGTCGAGAAGCACCTCGCCTTCTGGGCGATCCTCGATGGTCGCGAGCCTCGCGACGGCCTCCTGCAGGAGCTCGTCATCATCTGGATATTGGCGCAGCGTAGGGATCAGTAAGCGGCCGTCATCGGCCTCCCACACGCTTGCGCCCCGCCAGGCGCCTTCGCGTCGCCATCCGCGGCTGGCCAGATATCCGATGAGTCTGTCTGGGTCGATCGAGGACTCGCTCATGTGGCCCCTCCAACCAGCATCGGATCCAGCAGCGCCCGCAGCGTCGTGACGGTGAGCAAATTCCGCTTCGGCACTCGGACCGTCACTTTCCGGTTGCAGCTCGGGCTCTCAATCCTGGCGTGATCCTCCAGGGAGTGCCAGTAAGCGGCGTGGCTGAGCTGAAGCGTGCCGGTATCGCCTTGGGCGAACTTCGCCGGATCCTCCGGCACGACCACCACGAAGAGGTATCTCGGAATTCTCCGCGGTCCGGCGAGAGCGTTATACCGTTTCTCGGTCAGCCCGGGAAAGAGCCAGTCTTCTCCAACGCCCTTGGGCTTCGACCAGGATTTGACCTGGACCCTCATTGCCGGAAAGTCGCCCCTGATCTCTGTGGGCGCCGAGATATCGAAGTCCACACCGGTGCAATCCGGGGTCAGGGCACTGGCTTGGAGTCCCGCAGCCGCTGCGAGCACCTGGATGAAACACTCGCCGTACCAACCCTGATGGTTGTGCTTGTCCAGGCACCACTCGCAAGACAGGACAGCCTCCCCCTCAGCAGCGGCTATCCCCCGATTTCGCCATCTACAAGATCCACAATCTACGTTACCAAGAAGCCGTCATCCGCGAAAGTCCACCTGAGCGAACGGGCGGCAGAGCATGATGCGAAATTCCGCGAGCTCTTGCTCTCTCCTGGATCTCTAGTAGACGCTGCACCTGTGGTCGAAGAACGCTGCATACACGAGCTGATTCTGGGCCAATGCGCCGATTGCGCGCCCATCCCCCACGGCCTCAGCAAGGTCGTGTACCTCACGAAAGGCGGCTCCGTCTTCCACAGATCTCCTACCTGTGAAGCATTGATCGAGGGCCAACGCAAGGCCGCTCGCTTCGGCAAGGAGACCCACGACCCACAGCCCGTCCCGCTCCGCGAGGCGCAAGCCATGGGACGTGGCGCATGCATCCCGTGCTTCCCCGACTTCGTCCCACCGCAGGCCAAGCCATGCTGGGTTCAGCATGGCACGACGTGGTTGCCGGGATTCGTCCTGGAGTGGCGCCGGGATCCGACCACGAGACGCTGGCAAGGTGTCGTCAGCTACGCCGCCGATGGCGAACAGATCACCACCACGCGCGACCAGCGGCATCTCAGGCCCAGAAAGCGGCCGAGTTGATTGCTGGAATGTGACGATCATCGCTGACCCCTTCGGGCGTCGGCTGCGGGCCGCATTCACTCCGGGAGCGCGCGCAGGGTGCCGGTGGCGACCATCGACACTCCTCCCCCGACGGTGACCCGTTCCGGCATGTCGGGCCTACCGTAGGCGGTGATGGCGATCCTGCTGGGCCGTCCGGTGAAGCGGCCCTGCGCCAGCGACAGTTCCTGGCCATCGCGGGCCCGGCCGTGCCGCATCAGGTAGGCGGCCACGCAGCCGGCCGCGCTGCCGGTCGCGACGTCTTCGAGCACACCGTCGTTGTTCCAGTGCCGGCCCTCGACGGCGCCCGCGTCGAGGACGTAGACGTACTGCGCGCCGTACCCGCCGAGGAAGCCCTCGAAGTCCGGGTGCGTGATGCGGGCTCGGGCGAGCACGTCGGCGTCGCGCACCGGTACGACGAGATAGCGCAGGCCCGTGGAGATGACCTCCGGCGGCAAGGTGTCGTCGAGGTCGGCGGCGGTGAGGCCCAGCGCCGCGGCGACCAGCTCCCGAGGGACGGTTGGCGGTAGGAGTTCGGGTCGTCCCTGGTCCAGCAGGGCCGAGACCTGGCCGGCGGTGTCGCCGCGCGTGGTGACGTCGACGTTCCTGGCGCCAAGCGCGAAACTCCAGTGCCGCTCCTCGCCGTACGCGACCCCTGCGCGTTCATGGAGTACGGCCGCCGCGCCCAGCACCGGATGCCCGGCGAAGTCGAGCTCCCCCATCAGGTCGAAGACCCGCGCGTGGACGACATCCGGCGCATCGGTGGTCCGAACGAAGATCGTCTCGAAGTGCCGGAGCTCCTGCGTCAGCCTCGCCATCTGGCTCTCGCCGAGCGGCGGAGGGTCGACGAAGACGGCGAGGCTGTTGCCGGTGAAGGGACGATCGGAGAAAACGTCCACGTGGTGGTAGCCGGTAGCCATGCGACCAGCCTAGGAGCGGCTCCCTCCATTGAGAATGGCGATATCAGTGTGGGCGACCTCGAGGTGATCGTCGGCTCGGCGGCGCCCCTGCGCAGGCTCGCCAGCCGGGGCCGCCTTGACCTGGCGTTCGGGGATCCGTCGGTCATGCCCGAAGCGTCCGTGCGCTGGCAGCGTCAGGTCCCGCTGACCTGGGCCTGCGCGCCGGTATTCGATCCACTCGCCGACCCGCTGCCGCTGGTGCTGTTCTCGCTTCCCTGCCAATGGCGCCAGCCCGTCCTGGACGCGCTCAGCCGGCCCGGGCGTCAATGGCGGATCGCCTTCCAGAGCACCAGTGTGCATGCCGTACAGGCGGCCATCGCCGCCGGAATCGGCGTCGGCGCGCTACTCGTGGGCAATGGCGGGTGAGCGGCTTCATGACGTGCGGCCGGCCGTGGCAGGAGGTGATGCGCCCGTCCTTTCGCTGCCACACTGGGACCATGGCTCGTGGCACGGTGAAGTTCTGGAAGGCCGAGAAAGGCTGGGGGGCGATCTCCTCCGCCGACCTCCCCGCCGGGCGTGGTGACGCTTTCGCGCACTTCAGCGAGGTCGTCGGCGATGGCTTCCGTGAGCTCCAACTGGGTGATGTCGTGGAGTTCGACATCGAGGAAGGGCAGCAGGACAGCTTCCAGTTCCGCGCCCTCAACGTCCGCAAGCCATGACATCTCCCGGCCGCACGATCGGCCGGGGGCGGGCGCCCGCCGGTGCACCCGGTCACCACACGTCCACGTCCACGCCGATCGCGATGGTCCGCAGGGCGCTGAAGGCGACCCAGGTACGCGTGTTGCTGTCCAGCCCATAGTTGCCGGCCTCGCCCGTGCCGGGCAGCAGGTCGAGCACGGCGCTGACGTGGCCGTACTCCGCAGCTTTCCGAGCCACATGTGCGGACTCGCGGCGCTTCGCCGCCTTGGGGAGTTTCGCGAGCCCGGCGTGCTGGGCGGCGAGATCGGTCAACTGGTCGTCGGTCGGGCCGGCGGGCCTGCCCTCGGCCGCGATCCGTTCGGCCATCGGCAGGTCGTCCCGCACCCAAGTCCGGTTGATGTCGCCCCACAGCCGGAGCAGATCCGGCTGCCCGTTGAGCGTGAGCGCGCGGGCCGCCGTCCAGTCGTCGAACCAACGCACGCCATATTCGTGCCGCTCGTTCGGGTCATCCGGCTCGCTGCGCTCCCCGATCAGCTCGCGTACCAGCTCGGTCTCGCCCCGCCTGAGCAGGCAGACCAGCCAGGGCACACCGTGGTACCGGCCCCCCGGCGTGCCGGCGCCCTCGTCCAGCACGGCGCGGGCCTCCTGCTCCCGGCCGCACTCGGTGAGCGCCCAGACCAGCGGCAGGCGGACCTCCCAGTTCGAACGGTGGGCGTCGGCGGCCTCGCGTGCGGCGGCGAACCACCGCTCGGCGCGTTCATGCCGCCCCAGGACCGCGCAGGCCCCGGCGACCGCCGCCAGGTCCGCCCCATCACTCACCTGCGCGAGATCGTCGTCGGCGTAGGGGAAGGCGGCGGCGGCTTCGGCGCCGAACCCGGCCGCGCCGAGCGCGAGCGCGACCCGCGCCAAGTGTCCGGGACGTAGCCGGTGCTCCGGCATCGCGAGGGCCAGGTCGCGGGCTTCGGCGGCCTCGCCCCGCCGGGCGCGGATCATCGCGAGCTGCTGGAACGTGTCGACGGTCCAGTCCTCGTAAACGGCCGAATGCTCAACGGTCAGGTCGACGAGCGTGCCCAGGACCACCGTGATCAGATCGGTGACGGTGGCGGTGTCGGGCGGCGGCCACGTCCCCGCCACCTTCGCCGTGCTGCCACGTCCCCGGAACGGCGTCAGCAACAGTTCGGTCTCCGGCGACGCCGCCCCCACTCCCGCGCGGGCGGCGTCGGGGAAGACGCTCTGGTCACCCCAATGGAACGGCCAGGCGAAGCGGCGGTCGACGGCCCAGCAGAGCCGGCCGTCGAGATCGTCGTCCCGGCCGGGAGGCGCGATGACCGTGCCGTCCTCGAACGCCACCGCCCAGGTGTCCTCGTCCAGCGCGAACGTCGGGTCGAGCCGGAGCCGGTCGCCGAGGTCACGACCGGCCAGGAAGAGCGGGCGACGGGCGGCCGGGGCGTGGTGGAAGGGGTGGTCGGCCATGATCTCACCGGTCTCGGGACGCAGGAACCGCACCGCGTGCGCGCCGATCGCGATCAGCACGTCGTCGGCGGGCCATTCCAGGCCGAAGCCGTACTCCCACTGGCCGACGGTATGCCGGACGCCGTCCAGGACACGCAGCCGTTCGGGGGATTCACCGAGCGACCAGATCTCGATCCGCCCGACGTCGGTGACGCAGGCGGCCCGCTCGCCGTCCGGTGACCAGGCCCACGACCGGGCATCCCAGCCGCGCGGGTTGGAGGTGGCCGCCTGTACGTTCAGGTCGTGGCGGTGTTCGCCGGTCGTCGCGTCGATGATCCCGACGGTGCCATCCGCCGGGCCCACCACCGCCAGCCGGCCGTCCGGCCCCCAGCACAGGACGTCGGCGCCCGGGTAGCCCGGGAGCTCCGCCGTCGTCTCACCCGTCAGCGCGTCGGCGATGACGAGCTTTCCGCCACGCTGGTAGGCCAGGAGCCGTTCGTCCAGGCTCCACTCGGGCGGCGGCGCGTCCTGATCCTCTTCCAGGTCCAGAGTCCAGGAGACCTGCCGCTTCTCCACGTCGAGCGAGATCGCCGCGTACGCGTCCCCCGCCTCTCCATAGACCCGGGAACCGTCGCGCGACCAGAACGCCCGGCCGAGGATGAACTCGGGCTCGTCGCTCCAGGATTCGCGCGATGGTGCGCTGAACTCGATCGGCTCCGTTCCCTCCGGGCGGGCATCCGGCGGCCCGGCGACCGAGCCCTCGTGCATCGCCACGATGACGTTGCGCAGGAAGTCCGACTCGCCTCCGTACACGAACGCGCGCCTGCCCTCGGGGGCGAAGGCCATGCCCAACGGCCTGCCGGAGCCGAGGAAGAAAGCATCGGCTATCGGCTCGCCGGCGGTGCCGAACGGGTCCCACACGCCGGTCGCGTTGGTGTTGTACTCCAGCGCGATCCGCTTGCCGTCCGCCGACCACTGGAGGCTGCGGCTGTAGTTCTCGAAACCGATCCCGCCCATGATGCCGTCGATCGCGTGGACGCAGCGGCCGGTGGCGACCTCGAAGATCTGCAGGACCCCGCCTCGGTCGTAGTCTTCGCCGGTCCAGCTGCCGACCGCGAGGTGGCGGCCGTCCGGGCTCAGTGCGTGGCCGTTGAGCTGGCCGTGGTGCACGTCGGAGTGGCGCAGCGCGGCACCCGCGTCGCGGAGCCGGGCGGTCGCGAGGCGATGCGCGTCGGTGACGCCGTGGGCGCGTTCCAGAGCGTGGAGGGCGTCCCGGAGCGGTACGGTGTCGCGATCCGGGGAGAACGCGGACCAGTCGGCGTTCTTGAGGATGTCGAGGGCCTCGCCGGGTCCCATCCGTTCGTCCGGTACGCCGGTGAACGGCGGGGACGGCGGCCGGGTGCCGGGCTCCCTGCCTTCCAGCACGGCCACCAGCGCGTCCTCGTCGTAGATCGGAACGCCGCGTACCGCCGCCGGACCCGCCTTGGCGCCCGACTTCTCCCCGGCGAAGACCAGATCCGTCTTCGCCGAGACCGACGCGGTCACCTTCGCGCCCAACAGCTCCAAGCCGTGCTTGGCCTCATCCTTCGAAACCCGGCTGAACCGCCCGGCCAGCACGATCGTGCTGCCACTGATGATCATGACAAGCGACCATAACGGATATGACCGACACTTCGCCCCTTGTTCGTGGCGGCAGGTCGTGGCCGCCAACGGCGGAAGAAAAGAAAGAACAGCCGCCCGAACATCGCTCGAGCCTTATTCGAGCAACCAGCGGCAAGCTTTAAACAAAAATTAAATTGAGGAGCTCCCATGGCACTCGCGTATATCGTGGACGGAGGTCTCAACGACAACCCGGGAACCGGCGCCGACCTTTATGAGCGTTTCCCCGCGGTGCGCCGCCTCTACGCTCAGGTACACGAGTGGACGGGGCTGGCGGTCGAAAGGCTCCTCGCCTGGGAGCTCCCCACGCAGCAGGAGTTCCGTCAGGTCGGCGCGATCCGGCAGGCCGCGGTGGTGCTCGGGCTCTGCGACGTACTCGCCGAGCACGGTGTGCGCCCCGATGTCGTGGGCGGCCTCAGCCTCGGCGGCAGGATCAGCGCCTGCATAGCGGGGTCGCTCAGCAGGCGCGGGCTGTTCGGGTTGCTGGCCAGGCTGCGTGACGCGCCACCACCGCCGGGCCCCGCGCAGGGCGTGGCCGCCCTCGTCGTCCCCGCCGACGCGAACGTGGAGGACTACCTCCGAGGCAGACTCGGCGACGGGCTGCACGTCGCCGCCGAGCTCGGCGTGGTCGGCGGGCGTGACCGCATGCTCCTCCTGGCCGGCTACCGGGCGGAGCTCGACGACCTCGCCGCGGGCCTGCCCAAGGGCGCGGTCAGGATTCCGAAGGAGGTCGTGGCCGCCTACCACTCCCCCCTGTCTCAGTATCTCGTCGACTTCCTCGACCCGGCCCTGGACACCGTCCCCTTCGACGACCCGGTCATCCCGCTCTGCTCGTGCATGACGCCCAGGACGCTCACCACGGCGGCCGAAGTGCGGGCGGAGTTCCGGCGCAACCCGATCGAGCGGGTCAGCCTCCCGCAGGTCTTCGCCGGTCTCGAGCGGCACGACACCGAGCTGGCGCTGCTGCTCGGCCCCGCCCAGGTGGACCTGTTCCTGGAGTCCCCCAACGTCCACGTCGTCCATGTGGAGTCAGCCGAGCACGTGGCGGAGGCCCTGACGGCGATCCACGAGTTCGGCGTCCAGCTCTCGCCAGGAGGCGCACGATGAACGAGCTTCCCGAAAACGAGCTCCACGAAAATGAGCTTCCCGAAAACGAGCTCACTGACCGATGGCTCCAGCTCGACCTCGACGAGTGGACGCGGCAGGTGGTCCGCCGCCACTTCGACCCCGAATCCGGCTCGCCCTTCTGGCTCAAGCGGGCGGCCGAGCTGCCCTTCGATCCGTACGACATCACCCGCTACGAGGAGCTGAGAGCCTTCGGCCCCTTCGAGCTGCCCCTGCTCCGCCACCTGGATCCCGCGGATCTGGTGCCGATGGCCGTACCCAGGCCGCTGGTGGGACGCGTGTGGGAGTCCGGCGGCACCACCGGCGACCCCTGCCGGGTCTTCTACACCCCGCGGATGATCACCCATCGGGGAGTGTGGCGGCGCTGGTCCTTCGTCACCGAGGGCTTCCAGCCCGGCCGGTCCTGGGTCCAGGCGACACCGACGGGACCACACCTCATCGGCAACGGCTGGTGGGAGCTGTCGGAGCTGTACGGCTCGCTGGTCTACGGGATCGACCTGGATCCCCGCTGGATCAAGCGGCTGCTGCGGGACGGACGGCTTGATGAGGCCGAGCGTTACACCGGCCACATCGTGGAGCAGATCGCCACCATCCTGCGCACCCAGCGGATCGACCACGTCAACACGACCCCGGCGTTGTTCCAGGCGCTGGCCAGGCGCGAGCCCGAGCTCGTGGCCGCGCTCGGGGGCGTCCGGCTGAGCGGGACGCAGATCACCCCGCAGATGTACCGCTCCTTCCGTGCCGCGCTCGGCGACGGCATCGTCGGGATGAGTTACGGCAACACCTTCGGCAACGCCGCGAGCCTGCCCGCCGAGCGCGATGGCGCGCTCCTGCCGTACGCGCCCAATTACCCGCACGTCACGATGTCGGTGGTGGACAAGGGGGACTGGGAGCGCACCGTCGGGTACGGCGAGCTGGGCCAGGTCATGCTGACCGTGCTCCATGAGGACCTCTTCCTGCCCAACGTGCTGGAGCGCGACCAGGCGCTGCGCTACGAGACGGGCGGGCGCTGGCCGAGCGACGGGGTGGCCAACGTCCGCCCGCTGCAGATCAGCCGCCAGGCGCCCGAGGGGATCTACTGATCCGCGGATTTGTCCGCCGTGGCGCTACGCGGCCAGGCCGCGTAGCGCCGCTGCCCGTAGACCAGCGGGACCGCGGCGGGGCGTAGCACGGTGATCCGGGCCACCCTGCCGACGACGATGGTGTGGTCGCCCATCGGGATGAGCCGGTGCAGGGCGCATTCGGCGGCCGCGTGCGCGTCGTGCCCGGTCAGGACGGGCGTCGACCACAGTTCGCCGGGGCGCCAGTCGACGGCCGTGAAGCGCCCCCCGCCGGCGAACGCCTCGGCCGCCTCCCCGCCCTCGTGGTGCAGCAGGTTGACGGCGAAGGCGCCGCTGTCGCGCAGCGCGGCCAGGGTGCCGCTCCTGTTGTGCACACAGACCAGCAGCAGCGGCGGCTCCAGCGACAGGCTGGACAGCGAGGAACAGGTCAGGCCGTGCGGGACGCCCTTGCCGTCCAGGGTGGTCACGACCGCCACGCCCGTCGGGAACATGCTCATCAGGGCTTTGAGTTCCCGCACGTCCAGGTCCGCGATCGGCACCGCCGGCACCGGCTCGCGCGGGGTCCCGCGCATGAGGCGGCCCAGCAGCGGCCCCGTCAGGGCGGTGGTGATCAGCGCCATCAGGACGAACATGGAGTACATCCCCTTGGTCAGCAGGCCGACCTGCAAGCCCACGCTGAGCACCACGATCTCGGTGAGGCCCCGCGTATTGAGCAGGACCCCGACGATGAGCGCGTCCTTCCTGTGCAGCCCGGCCAGGCGCGAGCCCAGGTAGCCGCCGCCGACCTTCCCCACGATGGCCACCGGCAGGATCAGCCCGAGCCAGGCCAGGCCGCCCGCCGGCAACGCCGTCAGGTCCATCGAGGCACCGGAGACGACGAAGAAGATCGGGATCAGCGCGTTGCCCACGGTCCGCATCGGCGCCAGGATGCGCTCATCGCACGTGCCGTCGTCGCGCCTGGGCAGGATCGCCCCCGCGCACAGCGCGCCGAACACCACGTGCAGGCCCAGCGCCACGCTGCCCACCGCACCGAGCAGCACCAGCGCGGCGGCGGGCCCGGTGTCGAGGTCTCGCAGGAAGCGCCCGACGCGGCCCCGCAGCACCCTGCGGACCACGATCAGGCCGACCAGCATGACGCCGCCCGCTGTCAGCACGGCCGTCCACGAGGACAATCCCGGCTGCGCGAAGGCGGCGGCGATCCCCAGCAGGATCCAGGCGGGCACGTCGGTGGCCGTCGCGCCCGCGATGCCGACCATGGCGGGCACGGTCTCGGTGATGCGCAGGTCCATGAGGATGCGAACGAGCACCGGGATCGCGGTGGTGGCGAGCGCGACCCCGATGAACAGGACGAAGGCGGCGGGATGCGCGCCGGCCGTACTCGAGACCGGGCTCCGGACCAGCAGGACGACGCCCACGCCGAACCCGAGCGCCAAGGGCAGGCCGAACGAGCCGGCCGCGACCCTGGCGATCAGTCCCGCTCGGCCCACCAACGGGCTGGGGTCCAGGCCGTAGGCCAGCGCGCCCAGGTAGAGCGCGAGCCCGATCGAGGCCAGCACGGCCAGGTACGGGGAGATTTCGGCGGGGAGCAGCCAGGTGCGCAGACCCGGAGCGACGCGGCCCAGGGCCACCGGGCCCAGCAGGATCCCCGCGAGAATCTCGCCGAGCACGGGCGGCTGGCCGATGCGGGCGGCGGCCCTGGCCAGGACCGCCGCCGTGACCCAGATCAGGACGAGGGCGACACACAGGTGCTCGAAGGTCTGGTCGGCTGACATCGGCTCATCCGGCCGTCAGCTTCGCGAAGTACTCGTACTGGCTCGGCAGCGCGGCGACCAGCCGCGCGGCCTGCCCCCGCAGCGCGGCGAACTCCCGCCGCGCGCCCGCCGGGTCCAGCAGGTCCAGGACGGGGCGGGGGCTGGGCTTGAGCCCGCCCAGGCCCAGCAGCATGGACGTCCAGGAGTAGGGCTCGAAGCCGTGATAGTACGGCCAGACGCTCTCGGTGTCGGGCAGCCGGTGCTCCCAGGTGGCCAGCCGTTCGGCGAGCCCCTCGGGCAGGTCCCGCTCCTTGGTCGCCTTCCAGTACGGCGTGTCGGCCCGCGCGGCCCCGTAGTAATGGAAGGACAGGAACTCGCGCACCCCGTCCAGGCAGCGCGCTATGAGCCGGTTGTAGTCACGCCGCAGGCCCTCCTCGTGCTCCCCTGCGGGGAAGTGCTTCACGAGTTGCTCTATGCCGTGCTGGATGAAGAAGATCCCCGTGGACTCCAGGGGCTCGACGAACCCGCTCGACAGCCCGATGGCGACGCAGTTGTTCACCCAGGAGTCGCGGTTCCTGCCGATGCGCATCCGGATGTGGTTGGCCTCCAGGTCGCGGGCGGCGGGCCCGGCGAAGTCGCGCAGCGTCCGCTCGGCCTCCTCGGGCGAGCAGTAGTCACTCGCGTAGACGTAGCCCATGCCGAGCCTGTCGTGCAGCGGAATGGTCCAGATCCAGCCGGCGTCCATCGCGGTGGCCGTCGTGTAGGGTCTGATCCCCTCGCGCTCGATGTCGGTGGGTACGCGCAGCGCCACCGCGCGGTCGTTGGGCAGCTCGCGAGCGTAGGAGACGAACGGCTCGCCCAGCGCCTTGTTGATCAGCAGGCCCTGGAAGCCCGTGCAGTCCACGAAGAGATCGCCGTGGATCTCGCCGTGCTCGCGGGTGACCAGGTGGCTGATCCAGCCGCGCTCGTCGAGGCGGGTCTCCAGCACGTCGTCGACCACCCGGCTGATCCCGCGCCCGGTGCCGAGCCGCATGAGGTAGCCGGCCAGCAGGGCCGCGTCGAAATGGTAGGCGTAGGGGAACTGGGTGACCTGCTCGCTCAGCGTGGTGCGCCCCGCCGGGCCCTCGGGGTCGGCGTCCTCGAAAAGGGTGCCGTCCAGGAAGCGCGGCGAGCGCTTGGCGTCGCACAGCGCGGAGATGAGGAAGCACTCCTGGTCGAAGCGGCCGGTCGTACCCAGCCGTTGCCACCATTCGGCGAGGCTGAAGCCGTCGGCGACCCGCAGCCGTTCGAAGGGGTGGTAGAAGTGGTGGCCGGGCTCGCGCCAGTTCTCGAAGCGGATGGCGAGCTTGTAGGTGGCGTTGCAGGCCGGCATCCACTCACGCTCCTCGAGCCCGAGAAACTCGAAGAAGCCGCGGATCGTGCTGAAGGTCGCCTCTCCCACACCGATGGTGGGGACGCGGCCGGATTCCACCAGCGTGACGGAGACCTTGTCGCGCAGGCTCGCCTGGAGATAGGTCGCGGTCATCCAGCCCGCGGTGCCCCCGCCGACGATGACGACTCTTTTCACCATCTTGATCCCTCACTCGAGAATGGGTGACTCATGCCAGCGCGCCGATCGCGGCGGGGATGTACTTGTCGAGGACGGCCCGGTAGTCACGCGTGCTCAGGGCGGCCGGGGCCAGCCGGCGGACCTTCTCGATCGAGATGGGCGCCGCCGAGTGGTTGCCGGCGATCTCCACGACGTCCTTGACCGCGACGCGCCCCATTCGCTCCTCGATGTGCTCGACGACGTACTCCACCGGTACGGCCAGGCCGGAGGCCACGTTGACGACCTCGCGCGAGACGTGGGCGGAGAGCAGGCCGTCCAGGGCGGAGACGACGTCGGCGACGTCGACGAGATCCCGGCGGGCGCCCCGGTAGACGCGCACGGTCCCCGACATGATCTGCCTGACCAGCGCGGGGAGCAGCTGGTGCGGGGGCTGGTCGGCGCCGACGACGTGGGACAGCCGCAGCACCAGGTAGTCGACGCCCGAGGCGTCGAGCACCGCCTCCATCGCCAGCTTGTGCCGGCCGTAGGGCGAGTACGGGTAGACGGGGCTGTCCTCGCGCCCCGAGTCGCCGGGCGGGCCGTACATGGCGGCCGAGGCGGTGGAGAAGAACACCATCCGGTGACGCGCGCGCTTGCAGCGCTGGACGATCTCGTAGAGCTGCGTGGCCTCGCGCAGGAACTCGGCGTCTGAGACGGTGGCCGTGGAGGAGACGCCACTGGCGACGGCCACGACATCGGGGTGCTTGGCGGCGAGCGGGCGCAGGTTGCGGGCGAGGAAGCCGTTTCCGATGATCTGCATCGATCTCTCCTAGCGCCAGGAGCCGAGTGCGGCGAGCGCCACCAGGAGAGTGCGCGCCTGCACGTTGAGGTAGTTGTTGTGCTTGAGCAGGCCGCCGAGCTGGTCCGCGGTCATCCACCGGTAGTCGGGCGGGACCTCCAGCGAGAAGTCGTCTCCGGTCTCGATCAGTGAGTAGCGGCTCTGCGCCCGGTAGAACCGGCCGCCTTCCTCGGAGAGGATCGCCGAGTAGTGAACCCGAGCCTCGTCGGCGTTGAGCACGTAGTCCAGGAACAGCGGCTGCGTCGCGGGGTCACGGTAGTTGTCGGGCACGCACTGCACGGTCGGGGCGAGCTCGACCACGTCCAGGTATCCCGCCTCGACCCGCGCGTGCACCAGCAGGTGCAGCACGCCGTGCACCCGCTTGAGCAGGAAGGCGACCACCCCGCAGCCGTGCGGGGCGATCAGCGGCTGGGTCCAGTGGCTGACCTCCCTGCTGGTCGCCTCGACCGCGACGCCGACGACGCTGAAATACCTGCCGTCCTCATGGCAGATCTCCCCTCCCGACCGGTGCCAGCGGGACACCTCGCGCAGCGGCACGGTCCTGGTGGTGACGTCGTGCAGCGCCTTGGTCTCGGTGAACCAGCTCAGGAGTTCGCCGGAGTCGTGCAGGCCGGCCCCCGGATCGTAGGAGCGCGCCAGCGCCGCCTCGAAGGCGCCCGCCGCGGGCCGCCGAGGCCGCGAGCCCTCCCCGACCAGGCACGACAGTACGGAGCGGGCGTCCATGTTGACGAGGTTGTCGGCCGCCAGCAACGCCCGTGTGTCGTCGAGCGAGAGCCAGCAGAAGTCGTCGTCGACGGGGATGTCCTCGTCGATCTCGATGACCATGTTGCGGTTGCGCTTGCGCAGGAACCAGGCGCCGTGCTCGGACTGCAGGACGTCCACCAGGACGCGACCGCGCCTGGGCTGGGCGAAGTACTCCAAGTAGCGGATGCCGGTGCCCTTGTGCACCCGGGTGTAGTTGCTGCGCGTGGCCTGCACGGTCGGAGAGAGCTGCAGGGTGTTGACGTTGCCCGGCTCCATCTTGGCCTGCATCAGGCAGTGGAGCACCCCGTCGACCCTGCGGACGATGATGCCGAGCAGCCCGATCTCGGGCTGGTTGATGATCGGCTGGTCCCATTCGGCGAAGGCACCGTAGTCGGATCGGACCCGCAGCCCCTCGATCCTGAAGAAGCGCCCGCTGTCATGGACGATGTTTCCCGTGCCCGCCTCGAATCCCCAGCCCTTGAGTTCGGAGAGCGGAATGCGGGAGACGTGAAAGTCGTGAACTCCGCCGCGTTCTTCGAGCCATTCTCGAAAGGGTGTCTTCGAGAATGCGATGGTCATGGATTCGGGAATTCCGGCGGCATCAGCCGTTACCGGCGTGTCGAACATGTTCCCATGTTCGGCAGGTCACATCGAATTCCACTTGAATACCGCTAGCGCGACAATCGCCCGAGCCAGCCGAACATTCTGCTCAGCAGGCCGCCGCCGGACCCCGCGGCCGCCGCCTCGGAGGCACGGACCGCGGCGAAGCCGTACTCGGTCATCCGCCGCTCGTAGTCGCCGATCGCGCCGGCCAACGGCTCGCCGGCGGCCACCGCGCGGGACAGCTCGCGGCACAGCAGCGCGGCGTCCAGCAGCGCGCAGTTGGCCCCCGAGCCCTGGGCCGGGCTCATCGCGTGGATGGCGTCGCCCAGGACGGTGACGTTCGTCGGCGCCCAGGCCTCGATGGGCGTGGAGCTCCTGATGGGGACGTAGAAGGTCTGGTCCACCTCAGCGGCCGCGACGAGCGCCACCAGGTCGGGATGCCAGCCGGTGATCCGCTCCCGCACCAGCTCGTGCAGGCCGGCGCCACCCGCCGCCGACAGTTCGGCGTCGGTGCCGGGCAGCCCGGCCGAGGGCACGGCCAGCGCCCACATCACGTAGTCACCCGCCCAGCTCAGGCTCAGACCAGGCCAGAGCCTCGCGGCCGCCTCGGCCGGATCCTCGCGCAGGCGTACGAGGCCGAGCGCCATGCCGGCGCGCTTCGACCGCACCGACATGAAACCGTCGGTCAGCCGGGGCGGCAGCAGCTTGGCCACGCGATCGTCCAGCCGCGTCTTGCCGTAGACGCACCTGGTGCCCAGGTCCCTGATCTCCAGGTGCGGCAGGTACTGCCGGCGTACCCGGGAGCCGACACCGTCGGCACCCACCAGCAGGTCGCCGACCGCGCTGGTGCCGTCGGCGAACCAGGCGCGCACCCGCTCGCCCTCGTGCTCGTAGTGGGTGAACTCGGCGCCGAAGCGGACCACGTCGTCCAGCCCCGCCAGGAGGACCTGGCGCAGCGTCATCCGGTCGACCGCGGCGCTGAACGTCTTGGGGTCCTCCCCCGCCGACACGCCGTCGAACTGGACGGCGTGCAGCTCCCGCAGCCGCTCGTCCACGATCGTGACCCGGCTGCTGGGCAGCCCGGCCGTAGCGACGAACAGCTCGTACAGCCGGGGCGGCAGGCACTCGTGCAGCCCGCCCGCGCCCCGGGAGTCCAGGTGGATGCGGTAGCCCTGTGGACGGTGGTCCAGCGAGGGGTCGCGCTCATAGAGCGCCACCTCGATCCCGGCGGCGCGCAGCCCGTGGGCCGCGCATAAGCCGCCGAGGCCGCCTCCGATGATCACGACCTGTGGCGGCGCTTCCGGCATCGGCACGCACTCCTGTCACTGGTGGACGGGGTCGGACGCGAGACCCGAATGATCATAACGAGGTTCGCCACAGGAGAGAGTCTTTGTCATGATTTCCTGCAAAGTGGCGTTCGGGTCCGCGGCGGGCCCCGCGGCGCGCCAGGCCACGAACGCGTCCGGCCGGACCAGCGCGCAGCCGCCGTCGCCGATGCCGTAGGCGGCGGTGACCGCGGCGTCGACCTCCACGGCACGCAGCGGCACGGACAGTTCCTTGGCCACCCGCGTCGCCGCGTCCGCCCACGCCGCACCGCCCGGTCCCGTGAGCAGGACGAACCCGTCGGAGAACAGGTCGAGTGTGGAGAAGGGCTCGGCGCCGCGCCGCAGCCACACGTGCGGGGCTCTCGTACCCGGCTCGCCGTTCAGCTCCAAGCTGGGTGACAGCGGCTCGGTCTCGACACCGCCGGGGACCGCGGTGGAGGCGTACCGGTAGCCGAGGGTGACGATGATGTCGTCCACGAGCCGGTCGCCGGGCAGTGCGCGGCCGTGCCTGATACGGAAGCGGACCATCGCCTGCTCGGCCATGGCCGTGCCCAGCGGTCTGCGCTCGGCGTCGTAGGTGTCCAGCAGCCCGGGGCCCGCCCAGCCCTGCAGGACGGCCGCGAGCTTCCAGGCCAGGTTGTGCGCGTCGTGGATGCCGGTGTTGGCACCGAAACCGCCGGCGGGCGGATGGACGTGGGCCGCGTCCCCGGCCAGGAACACCCGCCCCGTGCCGAAGCGCTCCGCGATCCGCTGCGCGCCCTCCCAGGGGACCCGGTCAACCACCTCGACCGCCAGATCGGGGCGGCCCGACACCTCCCGGAGCAGCGCCACGCAGCGCTCAGGGGTGAAGTCGGCGACCGACTCACCCGCTTCGGGATCGTAGATGGCGGCCGCCACCCACGGGTCGCAGCCGTGCAGCCGCGACAGCGCGACGGGCGTGGTGGAGGCGGTGGTGTAGCAGAGAATGAACCTGCGGCCGCCCATGAGCCCTTCCAGTTCCGGCGCCCGGAAGTAGATGCTCAGCGCGTTGAACACCGCGCCTCTGCCTCGGGTCTCCAGGCCGAGTGCCGCGCGGACGTCGCTGCGCGAGCCGTCGGCGCCCACGAGGTAGCGCGTGCGTACCTGATAGCGCTCCTCGGCGTTCTGGAGGGTGACCAGGACGCCGTCCTCGTCCTGCTCGAACCCGACGAGCCTGGTGCCGAACCGAGCCTCGGCGCCCTGCTCCCTGGCCGCGGCCAGCAGCACGGTCTCGTAGCGGTCCTGGCCGCAGCCCATGGCGGTGACCGGGCTGATGGTCTCGCCGTACAAGGTGGGGGCCTCGATGACCTGGGCGTCGGCGATCTCCGCGAGCGTGCGGGTGCGCAGGATGCCGCCCTCGAAATAGGCGAGGGAGTCGTCCATCTCCAGCGCGCGGATGCCGGGCTCGAGGCCGGCCGCGCGGAAGATCTCCATGGTCCTGGCCTGAATGCCCGGGGCTCGGGGGAGCACGGACGTGCCGGGACGCTTCTCCACGAGCAGGGGTCTGATGCCGTGGCGGCTCAGGAAGACCGTGGCCGCGAGCCCGACGGGGCCCGCCCCCGCGATCAGTACGGGAACGCTCTCAACGCGCATCGTTGTCCTCTCTCCGCGGTGCGGCGGTGGCCGGCGGGCGCACGCGCGCGTGCTGCCTCATCTGGCGCTCGATCTCGGGCGGGCGCACGCGCGCGTGACGCCTCATCTGGCGGTCAGTCTCATCGGCCGCAGCCGGCGCTGGATCTCGTCGGCCGCCCGCGGCGCGCCGCCCGCCTCGTGCAGGGACGCGCCGACCCTGGCCGCGGCCTCGGCGTAGGAGGGCCGCGCCATGACGGCGGCGGCGGCACGGCGCAGGGAGCGCGCGTCGAGCCGCCGGTTCGTCAGTACCCGTCCCGCGCCGAGCCTGGCCACTCTCCTGGCCATCCACGGCTGGTCGGCGTCCTGCGGGATCACCACCATGGGTACGCCGAAGGACAGGGCCTCGTACACGCTGTTGGTGCCGCCGTGGGTGATGAACAGCGAGGCGTGCCGCAACAGCTCGACCTGGGGGACGAACGCCTCGACCCTGATGTTGTCCGGGATCGCCCCGAGGTCCCAGGACGCGATCGAGCGGCCGGCCGAGATGACGACCTGCAGATCCTGGTCGCCGAAGGCCTCGATACAGGTCCGGTAGAACTCGGGGCGATCGTTGAAGACGGTGCCCAGCGAGACGTAGACCAGCGGCCTGCCGTCCAGCCAGTCGGTGGGGAAGGAGAACTCGGGCCTGGCCTGGAGAGCGGGCCCGACGAACACGAAGCGGTCCTCGGGCAGCGCGGCCGCGTAGGGTTGGAACATCCTGGAGCTGTAGACGATGTTGAGCGGTCCCGGGTTGGTGAAGACCCGGAAGTCGTGCGGCTGATCGACGCCGTAGTCACGCCGGATGCTCCTGGCCAGCATCCGGTTGCGTACGACCTGTCCAGGGTTGGCCACCCGGCAGGCGAAGATCCGCAGCACCTCCAGCGGCAGCGCGTAGGCCATTCGCCGGTTGACCAGCAGGATCGGCACCGAGCATGCGGCCGGGACGCCGAGGATGCTCGCCATGTGGCCGCCCCACGTGCTGAGGATGTCGTAGACGATGTAGTCGAGTTCGAGCGCGCGGACCTCTTTCAGCGTGTGCTCGAGCACCCACCGGCCCAGGCTCAGGAAGGCGTTGATCTGGCGAAGCGGGTTACCGTCGCCGCCCAGGCCCTCCAGCGGCATGTCGTCGCCGTAGGTGTGGAAGACGGCGCCGGTCGCTTCGATCGCCGGCCTGAAGTAGTCCAGCGCGAAGTAGTGCACCACCTCCCCGCGCCTGACCAGCTCGGCGACGACCGGGAGTGAGGGGATGATGTGCCCGTAGCCGGGGAAGGCCAGGAAAGCTGCGGTTGCCATGGGACTCCGTGACGGTCAGGGGCGGCAGACGAAGCCCATGAAGTAGCGCTCGACCTTGACGTCCAGGACCTCGGAGAACTCCTCGGCCAGGATCTTCTCGACCTCCGCGCTGCGCAGGAGCTGCGTACGGTAGGAGCCGGTGCGCACCCGCCCGCCCGTGGCGCGGATCAGCAGGGCGGTGCTCAAGAACAGGGCGGTCCTGCCGAAGTGCTCGAGCGCGCCGTACCTCTTGCGCTGGAACTCGTGGAAGTGGTCGGCGATCCACACGTTGCCGACGAAGGTCCCGCCGGGCTCTACAAAGGTCTTCAACCTGCGCAGCACCTGCCGCACGTCACCGAGATGGTGGATGGCGTCGATGCACAGCACCAGGTCGGCCGGCTTGAGCCCGTTGTCCTTCCAGAAGTCGCCGAGCAAGAGCTGGAGCGCGTCGTGCTTGACCCGCTCCCGGGCCAGCTCGAGGCCCTGGGCCGAGATGTCCAGCGCGGTGATCTCGCGCACCTTCGTCCGCTCGGCGACCAGACGGGTGAACTCGCCGGTGCCGCAGGCGAACTCAAGCGCCCGCTCCGCCTCCGCACCATATGTCGACAGATAACCGGCGATCGTGTCCTTCTGCAGCAGGAACTCGTCGGCCAGGATGCTGTGCCGCTCGGCCGAGTCCCTGTCCCAGAACCTCGCCGCCCAGTAGTCCCTGCCGTCCGGCGGGACCCCCTTCAGTACCGCCCGGCCCGTCTCTGCCATGAACTCAGCGAGCATGTGCCAACCGCTCCTCTCGTGTGTCCCACCACTGGTGGTTGTCCGCGTACCAGCGCACGACCTCGGCCAGGCCCGCGTCGAAGTCGATGCCGGGGGTGAAGCCGAGCTCCTCGTGGATCTTCGTGGCGTCGACCGAATACCTCAGGTCGTGCCCCTTGCGGTCGGTGACGGCCCGCACCCGGCTCCAGTCGGCTCCGCAGAGGTCGAGCAGTTTGGCGGTCAGCTCCCTGTTGGTGAGCTCGACGCCGCCGCCGACGTTGTAGATCTCACCGGCGCGGCCCCGCTCGAGTACGAGCTGGACAGCCCGGCAGTGGTCGTCCACGTGCAGCCACTCGCGCACGTTCCGGCCGTCTCCGTAGAGCGGGACGTCCCGCCCGTCCAGCAGCCGGGTAACGAACAGCGGAATGACCTTCTCGACGAACTGGTGCGTGCCGTAGTTGTTGGAGCATCGCGTGATGGACACGTCCAGGCCATGGGTCCTGAAGGCGGCCCTGGCCATCATGTCGGCGGCGGCCTTGGACGCCGCGTAGGGGCTGTTGGGCTCCAGCAGATGGTCCTCGCGCCAGGATCCCTCGGCGATCGAGCCGTACACCTCGTCGGTGGAGACGTGCACGACCTTGGCGACCCCCGCGGCCAGGCAGCAGTGCAGCAGAGTCTGGGTTCCGGCCACGTTGGTGCGCACGAACTCCGAGGCGGCGACGAGCGACCTGTCCACATGCGACTCCGCGGCGAAGTGGACCACCGCGTCGTGCCCCGGGAGCAGGTCGAGCAGCAGGCCCTCGTCGCAGACATCGCCGCGCACGAACGTCAGGCTCGGGTGATCCATGGGCAGGTTGGCGGTGTCGCCGGCGTAGGTCAGCTTGTCCAGCACGGTGACGCGGGCGCCCTCGTAGCCGGCGCGGTCTCCCCGCAGCAGGCTCCTGACGTAGTGGCTCCCGATGAAGCCGGCACCGCCGGTGACCAGGATGTTCACGTCGCCAGTTCCGCGTAGGTGTGGTCGCCGACGATCAGGCGGTGCCGCCGGGGGTCGGCGGGCGAGGGGACGACGGTCGACGATCTGCCGATGACCGACGCGTGGATCCCATGCACGCCCCTGACCGAGGTGCCGTCCAGGACGATCGAGTTCCTGATCCCGGCGTCGTGTACGGCGCAGCCGGAGCCGAGCGCGGTGTGCGGGCCGATCACGCTGTCCTCGATCACGCTGTCCGCGCCGATGATGACCGGACCCTCGATCTTGGACCTGCGGATCCGTACGCCGCGCTCCACCACCACCTGGCCCGACAGGCGGCTGCGCGCATCGATCTCACCGGCCAGGCTGCCCTCCAGGCCGTCGAGCAGGGCCCGGTTGCACTCCAGCAGGTCCTCGATCTGGCCCGTGTCGCGCCAGAAGCCGGAGAACACCTGGGCGCGGACCTTTCTGCCCCGCTCGACCAGCCACTGGATGGCGTCGGTGATCTCCCACTCGTTGCGCCGGCCCATGCCGATGCTCTGGACGGCCTCGTGGACGGCCGGGGTGAACAAGTAGACGCCCATCAGCGCCAGGTCGCTCTTGGGTCGCTGCGGCTTCTCCTCCAGGCCGACGACCGTGCCGTTGGCGTCGATCTCGGCGATGCCGCACGCCGATGGGTCGGTGACCTTGGTCACGATGACCTGGGCCGCCGGGCGATGCTCATGGAACTCCTCCACGAAGTCGGAGATCTCCCCGAGCAGCACGTTGTCGCCGAGGTACATGACGAAGTCGTCGTCACCGAGGAAGTCACGTGAGATGAGGACGCAGTGGGCCAGGCCCAGCGGCTCGCTCTGCGAGATGTAGGTGATGCGCAGGCCCAAGCGCGAGCCGTCGCCCACCTCCGCGCGGATCTGTTGGCCGCGGTCGCCTACGACGATTCCCACGTCGGTTATCCCGGCCCTGCGAATGTTCTCCAGACCGTGGTAGACGACAGGCTTGTTGGCGATCGGCACGAGCTGTTTAGGCATCGAGTGGCTGAGGGGACGCAATCGCGTCCCAATCCCGCCTGCCAGGATCAGAGCCTTCATAGGTGAATTGGTATCCCGTCGATCACGACTGTCGTTTGAGGATCGCTGGAGCCCGGCAGGTGACGCGCGCGAGCACGTCGGCGATCACCGCCTCGGCGGCACCCTCACCGCCGCCGTCCGCCGGTGCCCGCCAGGCGACGAAGCCGTCGGGGCGGACGAGCAGCGCGCCGGACTCGGTCACGCCGTGCGCCGCCGCCCACTGCCCGGGATCCGCCTCCAGGTCGGTGCCGACGAGGTAGACGTCGACGTCATGGGCGCGCGCCACGCGGGCCCACGCCTCCCCCCGGGGCCCCGCGAGCAGGACGTGGCGCGGGCCGTACAGGTCCAGGGTGGAGATCTCGTGCCCGGCCCGGCGCACCGCCAGGTGCGGCGCGCGCGTGCCCGGTGCGCCGGTCAGCTCCCTGGGCGGCACGGCGGCCGGGCCGCCGGGGTCGGCTCCGCAGATCACGCCTGACAGGTAGCGGTAGCCGAACACGACGGCGTCGTACTCCACCGGCTCGGCCCCGTGCTCCACCTGGACGCCGGACCGCTGGCGGAGCTGCAGCAGCGCCTGCCCGAGGGTGAACTCGGCCACCGGGCGCCGCTCGTCCTCATAGCTGTCCAGCAGGGCGGGACCCGCCTGCCCGGACAGCACGGCGTGCAGCTTCCAGGCCAGGTTGTGCGCGTCCTGGATACCGGTGCCCGCGCCGAAGGCCCCCGTGGGCGGCATGACGTGCGCCGCGTCGCCCGCGAGGAAGACGCGGCCGTCGCGGAACCGCTTCGCCACCTGCGCCGCGATCTTGTAGGTCAGGACCTTGACGCCGTTGGCGAGCTGGGGGACGAGGGTGACCTCCAGCTCGGGCACGCCGATCGCGGTCCGTACGAGCTCGACGCAGGCGGCGTCGTCGGGCTGCCCCGTGCCGGGGGTGTTGAAGACCCAGCGATTGTCGGTGCCGTGCGGGAACAGGACGGTGCCCTCGGCGGGGACGGTGAAGTGGCAGGAGGCGATGAACGTCTCGCGTGCCGGATCGTGCCTGCCGCGCAGGGGTACGGTCAAGTCCGCGTCGAAGACCATGCTGAGGACCTCGGAGATCGTTCCTGGTCCTTCGACCTCGATGCCCGTGAGCGCGCGCACCGTGCTGTGGTGGCCGTCGGCACCGACGAGGTAGCGCGCCCGCACCTCGCGCTCACGCCCGCTCGCCAGGTCCTCGAGCGTGGCGGTCACCCCGTCGTCATCCTGGGTGAAGCCGGTCAGAGCGGTGCCGAACCTCAGGTCGGCACCGAGCTCGGCGGCGCGGGCGCGCAGCAGGATCTCCAGCCGATCCTGATCGATCATGCCCCAGCCGCTGGGGCTGACCTGCTCTCCCCCGGCCGCGTCGGTGGGCGGCCGCTGCTCGGTGCGCCGCAGCTCGGCCCCGGCGAGGGTCTCCACCTTGAGCATGGCCACGGACGCCATCTCGCCGACGTAGGTACGGGCGGCCAGCACCTCGTTCTCGATTCCGGCCTGACGGAGCAACTCGGCGGTGCGCGGGTTGATCGTCCGGGCTCGGGGGTGGATCAGCGTGCCCTCGTGCCGTTCGGCGAGCGTCACCGCCACCCCGCGCTGGGCGAGGAAGACCGCGCAGGCCAGCCCGGCGGGACCGCCTCCCACGATCAGCACCTCGGGTTCGGTCATGGCCGTCTCCCATCCGGTCGCGCGGGTGTCTGGCATTGAGGAGGTACGACATGGGCCTGCCGTTTGATCGATTCCAGCAGCGCCGCCTGGCGGACCGCGGCGGCACCGTGCTCCTCATGCTTCACCGGATCGGCGCAGGCCCCGGCGAACGCGGTGAGCGCGCCGAGGAACTGGTCGGCGGCGGGCAGCACGTGTTCCTCCCGCACGCCGGCCCGCTCCAGCCTGAGCACCGGGCGCGCCTCGGGCGGCGGGGTGAACGCCCAGTCCAGCGAGATGCGGCCCGCACTTCCCCAGATCGCGTAGGTGCAGCGGTAGAGGTGGGTGAAGCCGAAGTCACACTGGGCGGTGACGCCCTGCCCGTCGACCAGCAGCGCCGAGCCCGCGACGTCCACACCGGTCCGCGGGTCATGCCGCAGGACGGCGCCGGCCACCTCGGCGTCGGGACCGAGGAAGAGCTGCGCGGCGCGCACGGTGTAGGTGCCGGTCTCCAGGAGCGCCCCGCCGCCCAGCTCGGGGTCGTACCTGATGAGCGAGAGGTCGGCGGGCGGGATGCCGAAGGAGGCGCTGAAAGCACGCGGCGTCCCGATGGCGCCCTCGGCCACCAGTTCGCGGACCCGGTCGTGCTGGCCGTGGTGGAGGAAGGTGAAGTTCTCCATGAAGGCCAGGCCGCCGTCCGCGGCGGTCCGCGCCAACGCGGCCGCGCCGGCCGCGTCGGCGTTGAGCGACTTCTCCACCAGGACGTGCTTGCCCGCCCGCAGCGCGGTGGCGGCCCACTGCTCGTGCAGCGCGTTCGGCAGCGGTATGTAGACCGCTTCCACGTCGTCGCGTTCCAGCAGCCGCTCGTAGCCGGTCACAGGCTCGCAGCCGAACCTGCCGGCGAAGGCCGCCGCCCGCTCCGGCGCGCGGCTGGCCACGGCGACCAGCCGGAGCCGGTCGCAGCGCTGGATCGCGGGGATGGTACGCCGCCAGGCGATGTCGGCCGCGCCGAGCACACCGATGCCCAGCGGCCTTCCCGTGTCCGGGTTACCAGGAGACATGGAGGCTGAGCGGTCGGGGGAAGGCGGTGGCGGTCAGCCACTCGATCCCGTCCTCTTGGTCGTCGAGCGCCAGTGTCGGCAGCCGCCGTACGAGCTCTTCCAGCAGGACCCGCAGCTCCACCCGGGCGAGCTGAGCGCCGAGGCAGTAGTGCATGCCGGCGCCGAAGGCCAGGTGCGGATTGTCGGCGCGCTCCAGGTCGAGGGTGCCCGCGTCGGGAAAGACCTTCTCATCCCTGTTCGCCGAGGTGAAGAGCGGGATGACCGGGTCACCCGCCGGGATGCGGACGCCGCCCAGCTCGACGTCCTCCGTCGCGATCCTGAGCGCCCCGAACCCACTGGCGATCTGGGAGTAACGCAGCAGTTCCTCCACGGCCCGCTCGGCGAGCTCGGGCCTGGCAACCAGCATCGCGTACCGCTCGGGCCGGGAGAGGAGCTGGAGCAGGGAGTGGGCGATCGCGCTGGTCGTGGTGTGGTAGCCGGCGACGAGGAGCGTCATGCCGAAGGTGATCAGCTCCTCCTCGCTCAGCCGGTCGCCCTCCTCGTAAGCGGAGACCAGGGTGGTCAGGACGTCGTCACCGGGGTTCACCCGCTTGTCCTCGATGAGGCCCGCCAGGTAGACCGCCAGGTTCATCCCGGCTTCGGCGGTCTCCTCGGCGCTCACCTCGGGTCCGGGCACGCTGAGCAGCCGGTCGCTCCAGGCGCGGAAGCGCTCCTGGTCGTCCACCGGCACGCCGAGCAGTTCGCAGATCACGGTGACCGGCAGGGGCAGCGCGAGCGCCGCCACGGCGTCGGCCGTGGTGCCCCAGGCCGTCATCGCGTCGACGAGATCCCCGGCGATCTCCGTCACACGCGGGCGCAGAGCGTCGGTGCGGCGGCGGCTGAAGCCCTGGGCGACCAGCCGCCGCAGCCGCGTGTGCGCGGGCGGGTCCAGGTTGACGATCGACCTGGACCCGCGCGCGATCGGCAGCAGCCTGGGCGCCTCGGGCGCGGTGGCCAGCTCCTTGCTGAACCGGGGATCGCCGCAGACCGCCCGCACGTCCTCATGACGCGTGACCAGCCACCCGCGATGCCCGGTCGGCAGGGTGACCCTGGCGACGGGTTCCGTCTCCCGCAGCTCCGCGTATTCGGGAACGGGCTCGCCGGGGTCGGCGGTGACGAACGGGAAGAGCCTGTCGTGCATGGGCACTCCTTGTGTCGGGGGCTTGACGTTCAGGTGTCCGTCATCCTGCGGACCTCGGCGAGCCACCGGTCGGCGAGCCAGGCGGCGTCCGCGTCGGGCACGGCGTCGCGGCGGTAGCGCAACAGACCGCCGGAGCCGGGGCGCAGGTGCAGCGCCACCTCGGCCATGACGCTGCGCAGCGGCACGTCGATCAGCTCGGCCTGGACGTCGTCGGCGAGGGCGAGAACGCGCTCGGGGGCGAGCTCCTCGACCTGCAGGTAGGCCTGCAGCAGCGGGTGCCGCCGGTGCTCGGCGGGGACCTCGGGCATGAGCTCGTCCACGGACAGGATGGGGGAGCTCATCGCGGCGCGCAGCTGGCGGGCGGCGGTCTCGACGAGCGCGGCGGGCCCGCGCTCCGAAGGCGGCAGCCGCAGCGGCACCAGGGAGGCGAAGCAGCCGACGACGTCGTCGGCCTCGGGCAGCGACCTGCCGGAGACGGGCGTCGTCACCGCGAGGTCCTGGGTACCTGTGTAGGCGCGCAACGTCTCCACGTAGGCCGCCGCGTAGACCGCGGTGGCGGTCCCGCCCGCCGCCGTCCCCGCGCGGGCCGCAGCCTCGGCGAGGGCGGCGGGCAGCGGTATGGGCAGTTCGCCCGCGGGCCCCTGCATGGACAGCCAGGCCGTACGGGGGAAGCGCATGTCGCGGACGCCATCGGCGAGCTCGCGCCAATATCGTACGGCTGCCGCCCTGCGCGGCTCCTCCCTGGACCGCTGGCGGGCCAGGGTGCGGTAGTAGAGCGGGGGCGGCCCGTCGAACGGCGTCACGCCGCCGGCCAGGGCGCTGTAGGCGCGAGCGAGGTCGCGGCAGAACACCTGAGCCGACCACTCGTCGAAGGCGATGTGGTGGACCGTCACGGCCAGCAGCCAGGTCCCGTCGGCCGAGGGGAAGAGCCTGGCTCGGATGGGGATGGCCGCCGCGAGGCGGAAAGGGGCCAGGGCCCACGCCCGCGCCGCGGCCAGGGCGTCCTCGCCGGCCCGTGACGTGTCGTCCAGTTCCAGCAGCCCCGCGGTCTGCTCGGGCGTCAGCAGCACGGACACCGGGCCGGCCGCGCCCGCGGAGAAGCGTACCCGCAGCGCCTCGTGCCTGGCCGTCACGGCGTCCAGGGCCGCGCCCAGCTTCCCCAGGTCGAGCGGGCCGCGCAGCCGGTACAGGATCGGCAGCATCGTCTCGTGCAGCTCGGGGGCGACCTGCGCCGCGTGCCAGAATCCCGACTGGGGGAAGGGAACGTGCGGCGGGCCGCACCGCTCCTGCTCCTCCGGCCGCCACGCGCGCGGCTCGCCGATCTCCTCCGCGCCGTCGGCGGCCACGGCGGGCCGCCCGTCCAGCAGCACGGCCAGCGCCTTCGGCGTCCGGTGTTCCAGCACGTCGGCACCGGTGATCTCGCGCGCGCACAGGGCCAGCAGCCGGTTCGCCAGCCGGATGGCGGTCAGCGAAGTGGCTCCCGCCTCGAACAGGTCGTCGCCGGGAGCGACGGGCCGGTCCAGCAGGTCCCCCGCCACGGCGCACACGATTCCCACCGCCGGTCCCACGGTTCCTAGCACCGGTCCCGCTGATCCCACCGCTGGTCCCGCTGGTCCCATCCGCGTCCCGGAAGGACGTCCGGACGGCGGTCCAATCGGTGGTCCGGACGACGGTCCCCCGGTGACGGGTTCGATGGAAGGAAGCAGCGCGATGAGCGCCTCCTGGTCGACCTTGCCGTTCGGCGACATGGGCAACGCCTCCACCGGCACCGCCAGGTCGGGCACGAACCCCGAGGGGAGCACGGCGGCCAGACTCGCCCTGAGCGCGTCGGGCGTGATCTCGGCCCCCGGTTCCGGCGTGTAGAAGACCGCCAGGCGTGCGGCGCCGTCGGGGGCGGGGACCGCGACGACGCTCACCCTGGTGATGCCGGGGATCCGCTCGGCCGCCCGCTCCACCTCCTCCGGCTCGACCCGGACACCGCGGATCTTGACCTGCCTGTCCCTGCGGCCGACGAAGACCAGGCGGCCCTGCTCGTCGCGGCGAGCCAGGTCTCCTGTCAGGTAGACCCGATGGCGTTCGCCGTCGAGTGTCAGGGTGGGGAAGGCCCTGGCCGTCTGCTCCGGGTCCCCGCCGTACCCGAGTGCCAGGCCGTCTCCCGCGGCCGCGATCTCCCCCACCTGGCCGTCCGGCACCGGACGGCGCTCGTCGTCGAGCAGGTACACCGAGGTGTTGGCCGCGGGGGTGCCGATCGGGATCTCCGGGGGCCGCTCCGGGCCGGCCAGCTCCCACCGGGTCGTGGTGATGGTGTTCTCGACGGGCCCGTAGGCGTTCACGATCCGCAGATCGGGGTGGCGGCGCAGGAGGATCTCCAGGTGTTTGGCCGACGCGCGCTCGCCTCCTGTCACGAGCAGCCGCAACCCGGCCAGGCAGCCGGGGTCGTCCTCGGCGAGCGTGTTGAGCACCGCCGACGGCACGCACATCGACGTCACACCGTCGGCCAGTGCCGCCCTGATCTCCAGGGACGACAGATGCGATCCCTCGTACAGCACACAGGTCCCGCCGCGGATCAACGGCACCCACAGCTCCAGGGCGAACACGTCCCAGGCCACGGGGGCCGCCTGCAGGGTGACCATGGGGCCCTCGGGGATGTGCGGCAGGTCGTAGGCGGTTCTGACCACCCCTCTGTGCGGCGCGAGTACGGCCTTCGGCTCGCCGCTGCTCCCGGAGGTGAGGAAGACGCAGCAGGCCTCCGTACCCGGCCCGCCGCGCTCCCCCGCGCGTATCCGCCCCTCGTCGGTCAGCAGCGTGGCCGGCTGGATCGCTCCCGGTACCTCGGGGTCGCCCGTGACGCACACGCGGACGCCCGCCCGCGCCGCGAGCTGCCGGTACCTGGGCAGCGGCCAGTCCTCGGGCACCGCGGCGTACGTGGCGCCGCAGATCAGCACCCCGAGCAGCACGGTCACGAGTTCGGGCCCGCGTGACAGCCGGACCGCGACCACGTCCCCCGGCCGCACGCCGCGCACGGCGAGACCGGCTGCGACCCGCTCCGCGGCCGCCAGCAGGGCGGCGTAGGAAATCGGCGCGCCCCGCCAGCGCAGAGCGGGCGCGTCGGGATGGCCGGCCGCCGCGCGGGCGACCAGCACTTCGACCCGATCCCCATCCGGATAGCCGACCTTCGGCCCGTGCGACCCGGCCGGCGCCTCGACCCGGTCCCCGTCCGGCCTGGCCTTCGACCCGTGCGACCCGCTCATCGTGTGCTCCCCGCGAAGGCGAGTTCGGTCAGCGTGCGGGCCACCAGGTCCGGGGTGGGCTGGGCGGCCGACTCGGCGCGCAGGCGGCCGGCGGCCAGGCCGTAGGCGGGGGTGCCCAGGAGGTCGTCGACCAGGCCGGCGAGCTTGTCCGGCCCCGTCTCCTCCAGGAAGGCGAAGCGGCCGGCCCCGGTCCGGGCGAGTTGCCGGGCGTTCAGCACCTGGTCGGGCACGGGTGGCAGGACGAGCTGCGGAATTCCGCAGCTCATGGCCGTCATCATGCCGCCGAGACCGCCCTGGCTGACGAACAGGTCGCAGGTCGGCAGGATGAGCTGCAGCGGCACGCCCTCCACCACCCGCATCCCTTCGGGCACCTGGCCGATCTCCTCGCGCGCACCCGGCGGCACCGCGGCGACGATCTCGGCGTCGACGCCCTTGAGCGCCCGCAGGACGTCACCGATACGGAAGGAGCGGCGGTAGAAGCTGCCGACGACATATCCCCAGGTGACGCAGATCCTGCGTCGCTCGGGCGGCTCGGCCAGCCAGGCGGGCACCACGCCGGGGCCGTTGTAGGGGATGTAGCGCATCCACAACCGCCGTACGTCCGCGTCCACGTGCTCGGTCGGCCCGATCTGCATGCTGCGCGGGCACGGGTCCACGGTGGCCACGCCCAGGGTGTCGATGGCGTCCAGCTTCAGTGCCGCCCGGTGCGGAGCGAGGGCCTCGTGCGCGAACTCGTGGAAAAGGTAGCTGTAGTCCACCCCCCAGCCGTGCCGTACGGCCGGGATGTCCAGCAGGGCCGCGACCATGGGGCCCGCGTAGGTGGTGGCCTCGTACACGATCAGGTCGGGGCGCCAGGCCCGGGTGAAGTCCAGGCTGTCGGCGAGCATGGCCTCGGCGATGCGCAGGTAGGGCGCGAGCGTCCAGATTCCGTGCTTGCGCAGGTCCGGCCACTCCAGCGGTCGAGTCCCCTCCTCCGCGACCAGGTAGCGGTAGCCGCGCTGCAGCAGGGCCTGGTCGAGGGCGGGCCCCGCCGGTACCGCGGGCAGCCCGGCCTCGGTGATCGTGGGGATCAGCGTGGGCTGGCTCACCACCCGCACGTCGTGCCCGGCCAGGCGGAAGGCCCAGGCCAGTGGCACCAGCGGGAAGAAATGCGTCTTCCAACCCCACGTCATGAACTGGACCCTCATGTCATGTCCCTTTCGTGGGCCTTCCCCGGCAAGTGCGCGGTCCCCTGCAAGTGCGCGGTCCCCTGCAGGTGCACGGTCCCCTGCAGGTGCGCGGCGACTTCGGCGGGCCCGGGCCGCCGCCGGTTCTCCCCGCGCAACTCGCGCGCCGCCGCCGCGTGCCCCGGCTCACTGAGCGTCTTTTCCACGGCGGCGCGGATGTCGGCCGGCTCTCGTGCCTCGGGCGGCAGGTGGACGCCCGCGCCCGCCGCCGCGATCCGCTGCGCGTTCAGGGTCTGGTCGGGTAGTTGCGGCACGACCACCATCGGGACGCCCGCGACCGCCGAGGTCATCACCGTCCCAGAGCCGCCCTGCGTGACCAGCAGGTCGCAGGTGGGCAGCAGCAGGTGGAGCGGGAGCATCTCGACGACCCTGACGTTGGCGGGGACCGTACCGAGCGCCTGCCGGTCGCGCTCGGAGACCGCCGCCACCACCTCGATGTCGGCGTCACTCAGCGCGTCCAGAACCTGCGCGATCCCGCTCCGCCCGGCGGCGAAGGTGCCCATCGTGGTCCCCCAGGTGACACAGACTCTGCGCCGATCCGGCGGATCGAGCAGCCAGCGGGGCATGACGCCGCTGCCGTTGTAGGGGAGGTAGCCGACCGGCAGAGTCGGGCAGTCGGTGGGAATCTGCAGGCCTGCCGGGCAGGGGTCGACCGTCACCACGCCCTGCGGGGCGAAGGTGTCGACGCCCAGCCGCTCGCGGTGCGGGTCGAACACCTCGAGCTCGAACTGCCGCGCCTGGTACTGGAAGTCCACGCCCCACAGGTGCCGTACGTTGACGATGCCCAGCGCCGCGGCGACGAGCGGGGCCGCGTACGTGGTGGGCTCGTGCACGATGAGGTCCGGCTGCCAGGCCCCGGCAAGGTCGAGCAGGTCCGGCAGCATGGCGTCGGCCATGCGCTCATAGAGCGCCAGCGGGCGGCGCTTGCGGGGCGCGCCCCGCTCATCGCGGCTCATGTCGAGTGGCTGTCCCTGCGCGGCGGGACGGCTCATGAACCGCCGCATGATGTCCGAGCCGTCCACGTCGTGCCCCACGGCGACGGCCGGCAACCCCGTCTTGACGATGAGCGGCAACAGGCTCGGCTGGCTGGCCACCCTGACCTGGTGTCCCCCTGCCTGGAACGCCCATGCCAGCGGGACCATCGGATAGAAGTGCGAAGGCCACGCCCACGAGGCGAACAGAACCCGCACAAGCACCTCCAGACGTCGCGATCTGCCGCCAGCATCCGCCGCGGCCCTCAAGCTGGGGTCGAGTACGGCTCACGCCACCCGCTCGGCCAAGCCGAGGATGCCCGGCAGCCCGGCCACGACGTCGTGGTACGTCGGCCGCCCCGCCATCTCCCGCCCCAGGTGCCTGAGCGGTGCCCGGTGCCCGGTGCCCGCCAGGAGCTCGGCCACGGCCGCCCGCACCCGGTCGGCCGTGAGCTCGGCCGGCGGGACGACAAGCCCGGCTCCGGTGGCCGCGAACTGGTGCGCCCGCCAGGCGTGGTCGGGCAACTGCGGCAGGACCAGGGCGGGCACGCCGGCGGTGACCGTCGTCAGCAGACTCGCGTCATCCCCCGCCGTCACCAGGACGTCGCAGCCGCGCAGCGCCTCCGCGAGGGACGGGGACTCCCCCGTGACCTCCACCGTGACCTCCACAGTGCCCGAGACCTCCGCCGCGCCCTCCAGCGCCGCGGTGACCAGGCCGGTCACGGCCTGCTGCTCAGGCAGCCACCAGCTCTCGGCGCCCATCGCCACGCAGACGCGCCCGGCCCCGGCGGGCAGCGGTCCCGGCGCTCCGCTGTGAGGAACGAAGCGCACGGGCAGCCGTGGCGACCCGTCAAGGGCCTGCATGCCTGTCGGGCAGGGGTCGATCGTGACGGTACCCGACATGTCGGCGTCCGCCAGGCCGTGTCGGGCCCACAGCGGCTCCAGCGCCGCCGCCTCCACGGCCTGGGTGATCCAGCCGAAGTCCATGCCCGGCAGGTGCCGTACGGCCGGCACCCCGAGCACCCGCGCCACCAGCGGGCCCGCGTAGCCGCGCGGGCCGAAGACCACCAGGTCGGGCCGCCAGCACCGGGCGAACTCCAGAGTCTGCCCGATCGCGGGACCGGCCAGCCGCAGCCCCCGCTCGACCGAGCCGACCAGTGCGTCCCGGTAGGACAACGCCCACGGCGTCAGCTCGCCTGACGGGTCGGCCAGTTCCTTCGCGAGATACAGGGCTGGACCGTACCCCGCGTGGTACTGGGCGGTGACAAGAGCCGCGCACTCGTCGGCCGCCGGCAGCTGCGCGCGCAGCGCGGCTCCCACATCGGCCGGTTCTCCGACGGCCACCGAGGCGAGACCGGCGTCGCCCGCCTCCCGCTCCATCGCGGGGGTGGCCGCGAAGCGCACCTCGTGCCCGGCGAGCCTGAACGCCCACGCCAGGGGAACCAGCGCCCTGGCCGGGCCCGGGCCGCCGTACCCGGGCGTGAACAGCACCCGCAGGCTCCTGGCGGGCGGCCGCGCGGGCATCGCGCGTACGGAGGGCACGGTGTTCGCGGTGCTCACCGTACTCACGGTTCGCTTCGCCGAGCCCGCCGCCCGGCGCGCCCGGACCCGTGGCCCGATCAGCGACTCCAGCTCGGCCACCACGCGCGCGGGCGCCGCCTGCGCCTCCGACTCGGCACGGAGGGTCGCGGCGGCTTCGCCGTACCCGGGGGTCTCCAGGAGTTCGGCCAGATGGGACCTGAGGGTGTCGGGGTCGGCTTCGTGCGGGAGCACCACGCGGCCGGCGCCCGTCGAGGCCAGCCGTTCCGCGTTCAGCGCCTGGTCGCCCACCTGGGGGGCCACGAGCTGGGGCACCCCGTACGCCAGGGCGGTCATGACGCTGCCCATGCCGCCCTGCGAGACGAAGGCCGCGCAACTGGGGAGCAGCAGGTGCAGGGCGAGGCCGTCGACGAGGCGGACATTGCCCGGCAGCGGGCCCATGTCACGCGCGGCCTCGGCCGTGACGGCGGCGACGATCTCGACATCGAGCTTGGCCGCGGCCTCAACGATCGCGCCGGTGAGGGAGCCGGAGGTCATGTGGATCCATGACGTCCCGCCTGTGACGCAGATCCGGGGCCTGCCGGGCGGCGTCAGCAGCCAGCCGGGCATGACGGCGGCGCCGTTGTAGGGCAGGTAGCGGGCCCGCAGCCGCTCCACGGTGACCGGCACATCCGGGCTCGGCGGCACCTGCATCCGCTCGGGGCACACGTCCACGGTGATCGCCCCCGTCGTCTCCAGCGGGTCCAGGTCGAAACGCGCGCGCAACGGGGCGAGGGCCTCATCGTCGAACTCGCGCAGCAGGTAGGGAAAGTCGACCCCCCACAGATGCCGTACGGCGGGCACGCCGAGGTCGGCGGCGGCGACCGGGCCCGCGTACGTGGTGGGCTCGAACACCACCAGGTCGGGCCGCCATGCCCGGGCGAGCGCGAGGGTGCCGGGGATCATCTCCTCGGCCAGGCGTACGTAGAGCCGGGAGTTCAGCGATCTGAGGTGGCGCAGGTCGGCCGGGCCGCTGGACCGGGTGCCTGGCCGCCGCGGCCCGCCGACGTCGCGAATGGCGGCTCCGACGTCCCGGCTGTGACCCACGGCGGAGACCGGCAGCCCGGCCCGGGTGACCGCCTCGGTCATGGCCGGCTGAGTGGCCACCAGCACGTCGTGCCCGGCGGTCCTGAACGCCCAGGCCAGCGGGATCATCGGGTAGAAGTGCGTCGGCCAGGCCCAGGAGGTGAAGAGCACGCGCATGGGATTCAGCCCTCTCAGCGAGCTGTCAGGATGGCGATGAGACGGGCCGCCACATCCGCGGGGGCCGGGCGAGCCCGGATCTCGTCGCGCAGGCGGACCGCGGCCTCGAGGTAGGACGGGGTGTCCAGCAGGAGCGCCAGCTCCCGCCGCAGGATGCCGTCCTGGATCTGGTCCGGGGTGAGCGCGCGCCCCGCCCCGTGTTCGGCGACGCGGCGCGCGTGGGCCAGGTGGTCGGGGAGCTGACCCACCGCGAGCTGGGGGACGCCGCGGACGAGCCCGGTGAGTACGGTGCCCGCACCGCCCTGGGAGATCAGCGCGTCGCAGCCCAGGAGGGTGCGGCCCAGCGGCTCGTCCTCGACGACCCGCACGGTCGGCGGTAGGTCGCCGAGCAGGCGCCGGTGCCCGGAAGCCGCCGCGACGACCACCTCGAGCGAGGGATCGGCGGCGACGGCGCGGGCGACGCGGCCGGCCAGGAAGAGCTCGTCGTCGAGCCTGGCCATGGTGTGTCCCCAGGTGACGCAGACCCGGCGACGGCCGGCGGCGGGCGGCGGGAGTGCCCGGTCGCCGTCGCCGTGCGGGATGTAGTCGCCGTGCGGGATGTAGTCGCCGTGCGGGATGTAGCGGATGGGCAGGTCTCCCGGCCGTGCGGGTCCCGGCCAGGGATCCACGGCGGGGGCGGTCACCGGGTCGATCGGGGGGAGCCCGAACCGGTCGCAGAGGGGTTCGAGCGCCCTCGTCACCGCGACGGCCGCCGGTCTGAGCAGGTCCAGGCCGTACAGGTGGCGGATGGCGGGGACGCCGACGCTGGCGGCGGCGACCGGGCCCGCGAGGGCCGTCGGGTCGTACAGGACCACGTCGGGAGCGAACTCCCTGGCCACGTCCACCAGATCGCCCGCCATCTCCTGGGCCAGATCCGCGAAGAGGCCCAGGACCCGCGGCGCCCCGCCGGGGCGGGGCGGCGGGACGGAGCCCGCGACGGAACCGACGACGGAGCCGACGATGGAGCCGACGGCGAAGCCGCGGAATGCCGGGAGGACGTCGCGGTCGCCGCCGACCGCGACGGCCGGGAGCCCTGCCGTCGCGGGGATGCCCTTCACCGCGGGCGGGACCGCGAACAGCACCTGATGGCCCGCCGCGGCCAAGGCCCCGGCCAGCGGGAGCATGGGATGCACGTGCGTGGCCCAGCCCCACGCCGTGAAGAGCACGCGCATCAGAAGGTGAACGCCGATCGCATGCTCTGGGTGGCGGGATCGCCGGCCTGCTCCAGGTGGTCGGGGATGCCGAGCAGTTCCTCGGTGGTGCGCAGCAGCGAGTAGTGGTTGAAGAACGTGTCGGACTTGGCGCCTGGGCGGGTGGAGGGGGAGACCACGAAGGTGGGCACGTGGCAGGTCTCGCTGCGGGTGGTCACGCACTCCTCGTCGGTGCCCAGGCCGTACCCCTCGTCGAAGGAGACGATCACCGCGGTCTTACCGGACAGGTACGCGCGGCTGGACAGGATGCGCAGCAGCCACCCGCCGAGCCAGGTGTCGCCCGCGGAGAGCTCCGTACCCGATATGTCGTGGTCCTTGTCCGCGACCAGGAACGAGAACGCGGGCAGAGTACCGGCGCCCAGGTCGTCGTGGAGCGCGCCCGACCTGGGCGTGCCGGCGGGGACGTTCCAGCGGGCGCAGTCGTCGGCGATCTGCGGGTAATAGGGCGCGGGGTTGTGGTGCACGACGTACGGCTCGGCGTCGGTCGCCCGGCAGTTCTCCGGCATCCCGTCGGAGTAGATCCGCCATTCCCTTCCCTGCGCCTTGACCTGGTCGAGGATCGAGGGGAACGGTGCGTAACAGTAGTCGGGGACGCCGGGGTCACAGGAGGCCGGCGCGCCGTGCCAGTCGACCCCGCTGGTGGCCGCGATGTAGTTGCGGAAGGAGGGATGGGTCATCCCGTAGTAAGAGGTGGCCGTGCCGCACTGGTGGGCGAGCAGGTTGAACGCGGGCGCGTCTTTGTTGCCGATGAGCTGGCCGTAGGAGGTGTTCTCCAGCCAGATCCAGATCACATGGTCGTAGGTCTGCGGCGCCGCCGAGCGCCAGCCGCACGGGTAGGAGACTGTGGCGGCCGCCGCCGGCGAGGTGAGCAGCGGTGTCAGGCCGATCAGCAGCGCCAGCATCATGAGCGTTCTTCGCACGGGACCTCATCAGTTGTCGGATCGGTTACCAGGGGATGCTTCGCCGGGACCGGAGGAACTCGCCGGTCGGCCCGTCGTCGGGGAGAGTTGCGGCCCAGACGACGTCGGGCGCCGCCTCCTCGGGCGAGGTCGTGGCCTGGGGCATCATGCGGGTCCTGACCATGCCGGGGTTGACGGCGTTGACCAGGACTCCGGTGCCGTGGACGCTCTTGGCCAGCACGACCGTCAGCGCGTTGACCGCGACCTTGGAGACTGTGTAGGCAGGGGTGCCCGCGTGCAGGCCGCCCGCGAAGGAGGCCGTGCCGCTGGAGACCATCACGACGCGACCCCAGCCGCGTTCGACCATGCCGGGGACGAAGGCCCGCGACACCCGCCACGAGCCGAGCGTGTTGACCGCGAAGGTCCGCTCCTCCACGGCCGGCTCACCCGCCCGCCCGTCCAGCAGGATGCCCGCGTTGTTGACCAGGATGTCGACGGCGCCGACGCGGTCGAGGGCCTTGGCCACCGACTCCTCGTCGATCACGTCGAGCCGGACCGCCAGCGCGTCGTGCCCGATGGCGCGGGCGGTCTCCACGGCGGCCTCCCGGTCGCGGGCGGTGACGATCACCCGGTGCCCGTTCCTGGCCAGCAGTTCGGCGACCGCGCGCCCGAGACCTCTGGCGGCACCGGTCACCAACGCGGTTCTGTGCGTCATCGCGACCTGCCCACCGAAGCCACCGAAGCCGCCGAGGTCGCCGAGGTCGCGGCGGTGGTCGCAGTCGCCGCAGCGACCGCAGCGGCCGCAGCGGTCGTCGCGCTCGTCGCGGTCGTCGCCGTCCCGGTCGTCGCGGTCGTCGCGGTCGTCGCGGTCGGCTCGACCAGCCCGGCCAGTCGCTCGAGCTGGTCGGCGCCCGCCGCGCAGGGGAAGAACACCAGCTCGTCGCAGCCCGCCTCGGCGTGCCGGTCCACCACCGCCGCGACCTGCGCCGCGGTCGTCACCGCGCCCGAGGCCACCCGCCCCGCGTAAGGGCCGAGCCCGCCGTAGCAGGCGTCGACGTACGCGCTGACCTGGTCGTCCGCGCCGGGCCCCAGCGCGTAGTAGACCAGGGCCATGAGCCTCGGCCGGTCGGTGCGGCCCGCCGCGCGCCACGCGGCGGTGAGCCGCCGCACCCGCGCCTCGTACGGCTCGGCGGAGCCCGCGCCCGCGATCCAGCCGTCGGCGTGCAGAGCCGCTCTGCGCAGGGCGGCCGGCGAGTGACCTCCCACGATGATCGGCGGCCCGCCGCCGGACAGCTCAGGGCCGACCCGGGCGGCGCCTCGCCAGACGCCGCGCATCCGCGCCAGCATCTCGTCCAGGTCCCGGCCCCGCTCGGCGAACGGCGCGCCGGTGGCCGTGTAGTCGTCCTCGCGCCCGCCCACGGCCACGCCCAGCATCAGGCGGCCGCCCGTCAGCAGGTGCAGCGTCGCCGCCTGCTTGGCCAGTAGCGTGCCGTTGCCACGCAGGGGGCCGAGGAGCACCGTCGTCGCCAGGCGCACCCGGGTGGTGGCGCCCGCCACCATCGCCAGCGTCACCATCGGCTCGTAGTTGCCGAACACGACCCTGTCCAGAGCCGCGACGCCGGCGAAGCCGTACTCCTCGGCGGCGCGCGCCCATCCGACGACTTGGTCGGGGCCCGTGCCGGGAACCATGGCCGGCAGGCCAACACTTATCTCCATAGGACAGTCCTTGTCGGAGGGACAGCACCTCACCCGAGAAGGTGACAGTGGCGTCTGGAGTCCCGATCGAGGCGCGCTCGCGGGGCGCTCTCCGCCCTCCAGCGAGCCTCGAGGCGGTCCTGCGATGGTGAGGACATGCGTGTGATGATCACCATGTGGGCCTGGGGTCCCTCTCACTACCAACCGCTGGTTCCGCTGGCCTGGGCGTTCCGGCTGGCCGGACACGACGTGATGATCGCGACCCAGCCCCGGCTGACGCGGCACGTGCTGCGCTCAGGGCTGCCCGCGATGCCGCTGGGCACCGACGAGGAGGTGAGCGCGGCGGTCGAGCGCTTTCTCAAGCCGGGAGCCCTGCCCCGCAAAGTGCAGGTGGGCGGCAAGACCGAGTCGCGCACCATCAGGGATTTCGCGCAGATCGCCGAGGCGATGGCCGGGCCTCTGACGGACGCGGTGCGGGCCTGGCGGCCCGACCTGATCGTCTTCGAGGAGACGACCTACGCGGCGCCGCTGGTGGCCGAACTGACGGGGGTGCCCGCCGTACGGCACCTGCTGGGCCTGGACTGCCTCTCACCGCTGCGCTGGACGGAGTCGCCCGCGCTGGCCGAGCTCACCGAGCGGCTGGGGCTCGGCATGGTCGACCTGGCGGGGCGGGTGACGGTGGACGCCTGCCCGCCGAGCATGCAGGTCGAAGGCGACTTCCCGCGCCAGCTCATGCGCTATGTCCCCTACAACGGCACGGCCGAGCTGCCTTCCTGGCTGGACGGCGGCAAGCGCCCGAGAGTCTGCGTCACCTGGGGTACGAGCATGTACCGCTTCGAGTACTACGATTTCGTGGCCGGGAAGATCATCAAAGCGGTCGCGGAGCTCGGCGTGGACGTCGTCGCCGCACTGTCCGAGGCCGATCGCCGCGCGCTGGGCCCGATGCCGGACAATGTGCACGTGGCCGAGACGGTGCCGCTGGGCGCCGTGCTACCCGGCTGCGACCTGGTCATCTCCCAGGGCGGCATGGGGACCACACTGACCACCGCCGCCTTCGGCGTGCCGCACCTGATCGCGCCCGTCCTGCCCGACCACAAGGTCAACGTCGGTCAGCTCGCCAAAACCGGCGCCGGTGACGTGCTGGACGCCGGGGCCGACGCCGCCTCCATCGCCGCACGGGTCGCCGAGGTGCTCGCCACCCCGTCCTTCGCCGAAGCGGCGCGCCGCGTCCAAGCGGAGATCGCCGCGCAGCCGCTGCCGGCCACAGTGGCCGACAAGCTGGTGGAGCTGGTGCGCTAGGAGCGACTTCCAGAAAACGGGGCGGGCCGGTGCGTCACGCACCGGCCCGCCCTCTGTCGTCTTCTTGCTGACGGCTCTACCTGCCGACGGCTCTACTCGCTGACGGCTCTACTTGCTGACGGCCTTGCGGAAGAACCGGATCGAGAGCAGCGCGGTCACCAGGGTCCCGCCGACCAGCGCGAGCATGAACGCCCACTGCGGCATATGCGGCATGACCGGTGTCAGTACGGCGCGCAACGCCTCGCTGAGGTAGACGATCGGGTTGAGCAACACGAGAGCCTGAAGCCAGGGGAGGTTGCCGAGCGCGGCCCAGGGATAGTAGACGCAGCCCAGCATCAGCGCCGGCATCATGATCACGGTGAAGAGCAGGTTGAACTGGGTGGGGTCGATGATCGTCCCCAGTAGCAGGCCCAGGCACGACGACAGCAGCGCCCCCGAGACGACGACGGCGGCGAACAGCGGCCAGCTCGTCACCAGCAGCACCGGCGACTCCCCGGGAGCGTGGGTGAAGTAGAGAACCGGGAAGACACAGATCGCGGCGAGCAGCGCCTGTATCGCGCCCGAGGTGATCTTCTGGAGAGCGAGCGCCCAGAGCGGGATGGGGGCCAGCAGCCGGTCCTCGATCTCGCGCGGGAAGGACATCTGCGAGATGAGCGGCACCGAGACGCCCATGATGCCGGCGTAGATCATCGTGGTGGCGAGGATGCCAGGGATCATGATCGTGCTGTAGGAGACGCCACCGGCGGCCGGGGAGAGCTGGGCCGCCGGCAGGACGTACGAGAAGACGAACATGAACAGCAGCGGCTGCACCAGCACCCGCGACAGGAACGTGAACCACTGCTTGCGCAGCACGACCCTGGCGTCCCTGGCCAGCATCGCCCAGAAGGTGTGGGCCCCGCCCAGGCGCCGCGTCTCCTCAGCGGGCGGCGCGATGTCCAATGTGGTCATTGCGGTACTCCCTTCCGGTCAGCGCCAGGAAGACGCTCTCCAGGCTCGGGCGCAGGGTGGTGATGTCCAGCAGGTCGGCGCCGTGCGCGGCGCCGATGTCGATCAACTCCCGCAACAGGCCTTCTGGCCGGGTGGTGACGACGCGGATCTGCGCCCCCGAGACCGTCACCGCGCTGACGCCCTCGCGCCCGAGCAGGGCCCGCGGCTCGCCGGGCGGCGGTACGTCGTAGGTGGCGGTGATGACGGTGTCGCCGTGGGATTTCTTGAGCGCGTCGACGGTGTCGCAGGCCAGCACCCGCCCCTTGTCGATGATGGCCACCCGCTCGCACAGCGCCTCGGCCTCCTCCAGGTGATGGGTGGTCAGCAGGACCGTCTGGCCGCTCGCGTGCATCTCCCGCAGCACACCCCACAGATCGATCCTGGTCTGCGGGTCGATGCCGGCGGTGGGCTCGTCGAGGAAGAGCACCTCGGGGCGGTTGATCAGGGTACGGGCGATCATCATGCGGCGCATCTGGCCGCCCGACAGCTGTGCCGCCTCCGCGTCGCGCCTGTCGGCCAGCTCGAACTGCTCCAGGAGCAGCTCGGCGCGGGCCCGCGCCGCCCGCCGGGACAGCCCGACATAGCGGCCGCGGAACTCCAGATTGTCGATGACGCTCAGCTCGCGGTCCAGGGTGTTGAACTGCCCCATGACGCCGATCCTGCGCTTGACCTCCAGCGGGTCGCGGCTGACGTCGAAGCCCGACACCCTCGCGACGCCGCCGCTGGGGGTCACCAGCGTGGTCAGCATGCCGATCGTCGTGGACTTGCCCGCGCCGTTGGGCCCGAGCAGCCCGAAGAACTCCCCGCGCCCGACCTCCAGGTCGACGCCGCATACGGCGTGCACCTCGCCGGACGGTGGGGTGTAGGTCTTGCGAAGGTCCCGCGCCTCGATGGCGGACATCGACGTCACGACAGGACCTCCACCAGTCCGGCCCGGCCGTCCACGGTGACGAGCTGGCCGTCGCGCAGCAGCCGGGTGGCGTTGCCGGTCGCGACGACGGCGGGCACGCCGTGCTCCCTGGCGATGATCGCCGGGTGGGAGAGCAGCCCGCCGCTGTCGGTGACCAGCGCGCCGACACTGCCGAACAGCATCGACCACTGCGGCGTGGTCTCCGGGCAGACCAGCACGTCACCCGGCTCGAGCTTGGCGAAGTCGGCCTCGCTGACCAGGATCCTGACCGGCCCCGTGTAGCGCCCGGCCGAGGCGGCCACGCCGCGCAGCAGGACGCCCGGGCTCTGTTCCGGGCGTTCGGAGCCGACCCGGTAGGCGGCGTCGACCCAGCGCATGGGGGCCAGCGCGGCGTGATCGTCGGCGTCCAGCCCGGCCATCGTCTCGGCCACCGGGGGAAGCGTGGGCGGGTCCCCGTAGGACTGGGGCCCCATGTGCATGGCGGCCCATGCCACGCGCGCCGTCTCGGCGGCGACCAGCTCGCCTCGCGGCCGGCCGTCGGCGACGGCCGAGCGCACCTCGTCCAGGTTCAGCATGAACACGTCGGCCTCCTCGGAGATCTGGCCACGCAGGACGAGGCGACGGCCCGTCTCCAGCAGGCCGAGCCGGAACAGGCCCCAGGCGGTGTGGGCATGGAAGGCCGTGTCGTCCCTGAGCGGGTAGGCGATGAGCGCGCGCTCCAGCAGCCGCTCGAACCGGGCGACCGTGTCGCTCCCGGAATCGTCCCCGGAGGTGGCGAGCCGGGCGTGGGCCTCGGCGACCGCCTTCTTCCGTGCCCTGGCCGCCTCAGTGCCCGCGGCGGGGCCGGGGGCCTCGAGCTGGGCGGCCACCAGGCGCAGCAGGGAAGCGGGGCGTTCGGCCATGGTGGGCTCGGCCAGGTCGGCGCCGAGGCAGCGCAGGCCGTACACGTCCATGAACGCCCGCACCCGGGCGGCGAACTCGGGATCGGCGGCGAGGACCCGGTCGGCCTCCGCCTCCTGGAGCAGCAAGTCCCGGACGGCGGGCTTACCGCGGGCCAAGGCCGCCAGGCCGGACAGCTCGCGCGCGGGCTCGCTGGTCTTGCCCGGCGTCCCGGACACCAGCACGAGAACCTGGGCCACGTCCCAGCCGAGCAGTTCCTCGCAGACGGCACCGAGCTCGCCCCAGACCAGGCTGGATGCGCCGCCCACCAGAAAGTGCAGACGTTGCGCCTCGGCGGCCAGTTCGTGCAGCGCGGCCAGCCGGTCGAGCAGCTCGGTGTCGGTCAGCGCCGCCAGGTCGGTCCGCTTCGCGCGGTCGATGCCCGCGGCGATCTCCGGCTCCCAGGTGTCGTGCCAGGAGCTGACGAGCTGCCAGGGTTCGTCGGCGCGCAGGGCCGCCGCGATCCGGGTGAGGCGCTTCAGGATGGCTTCGGGCTCGTGGATGAGAGCGATCCTGACGTAGGACCAGCCCTCGATGCTGCGCACCTGTACGCGGTCCGCGACAGCGAACCTGAACAGCTCGGTGCTGAAGTCATTGACGGCCTGGATCAGAGTGCAGACGTTCATCGGGGACAGCGGCTTGAGCGAGTACTCGCCACGCGTCCAGAATCCGGGCGGCGGCGCTGATCCGTTCGGTGCCCCCGTGTCGCCGAGAGTGGTGATCGGACGGGCCTGCAGCAGCGCCACCGCGCCGCCGTACCAGGCCCACTCCACGTCCACCGGCACCCCCGCCCACGCCTCGACCCTGGCGACCAGGTCGGCGACGGCCGCGACCTCCTTCTCACCGAGCGCGTTCTCGGACTCCGCGGTCCGCGTGGGCCTGCCTTCGCGTACGGACCACTCGTCGGGCGTGGCCTGCCCCGAGACCAGCCGCTCCCCCAGCCCCGCGACCACGCTCACCAGCGTCTCGTCCCGGTCGCCTGTGACGGGATTGGCGCTGAAGGCCACCCCAGCCGCCTCGGCGGGAACCATGCGCTGCACCAGCACGGCCATCGAGGGCTCCCGGTCACCCCGGTAGGCGGCGACCCGGTCATGGAAGGCCGAGGCCCAGCAGGTCCGCACCGCGTCCAGCAGCGCGTCGTGCCCCGTGACGTCGAGCACCGTGTCGTACATCCCCGCGTACGAGCGGCCGGGGAGGTCCTCGTCGGCGGAGGAGGAGCGCACGGCGACGGGGCCGCCGCCGAGCGCGTCGTAGGCCGCGCACAGGGCATCGGCGACCTCACGGGGGACCCCGCCTTCCGGCAGCGCTCCCTCTCCCACGGCTCCCTCCGCCACAGCTCCCTTCGCCACAACTCCTTCCTCCAGCGCGAGGGCCAGCGCACGCGTGGTGAGTACGAACCCGCCGGGCACGAGGAAACCCGCGGCCATGAGCCCGCCCAGAGTGGCCGCTTTGGTGCCGACCTGGGCGGTGGTGGCCCCGCCCAGGTCGGCCAGGGCGAGCGTCAGCGTGCCGGAACTCACCCGACCGGCTTCCGCAGGGCGGCCGTCTGCGTCATCACCGGGTACACCTTCGAGATCAACAGCTCGGGCAGCAGGTCCACGACCCGCTCGAAGTCGAACTCGGGGAAACCGAGCAGCTCGCGCGGGTCTCCGGCGACCAGGTCCAGGCCTGAGCGCTCGACCAGGGCGTGGACGTCCTGGTTGATGCCCCACACGTTCCTGGTCATGACCCCGAACGGCTTGAGGTCCAGGAACAGGTCGACGGTCAGCAGCAGCATCCCGCCCGGACGCAGCAGCTTGACGCAGTGGTCGATGATCTCCAGCGTCTCGGCGGCGTCCAGGTGTTCGAGGACCGACAGGCAGAAGATCCGATCGAAGCTCTCGACCCCGAGGTCGGCGTCCTGGATCCGCTCGGCGACGAGCTTGACCGAGGTGCCGAAGGTGTTGTTGAGCACCTGGTGCCGGTTGGGGGTCAGCAGGATGTAGCCGGGGTCGCTCCAGTCGTTGTAGTCGCTCCTGGCCGTGGGATCGACGTTGACGACGTCGTGCCCCTCCATGCCGGCCACGAACTGGAAGCCGCTGGCGCCGCCGCCGATGTCGAGCAGCCGCTTGGGCGAGTCGAGCTCGGCCGTGAGGTAGGCCCACGGGTATTCGTAGATGCGCGTGTGGCTGGCGGGCTGGAAGGCGAACGGGCCGAAGTCGGGGCCGCTCGGGTTGTGCTGGGCGGCCCGGACGTCCTGCGTGGGATGCCCGCCCGCGGCCAGGCGCCGACCGGCGGCGTGGCCGAACGGGGCGCCCCAGCGCTCGTTCCACTTGCGGTAGTCCTCGGGGAGTTGCTTTCTGCCGATCATGCGGATCTACCTTTCGGGATCACTTTCGGGATCAGGAGTGAGCCGGCGCGTGCGGTGAGCGGGCGGCGAGATCCTCCAGCACGCCCACGATCTCCGTGGGGGCCTGCTGGCTCACCGCCTCGTCGTGCAGGCTGCGCACGGAGGCGCGCAGTTCCTCGTCATCGAGCAGCCGCCGCACATGGGCGCGTACCGCTTCGGGATCGGCGTCTTCGGGCATCAGCACGATGCCGCCGCCCGCTCCCGCGAGGCGGGCGGCGTTGAAGGCGTGGTCGGGGAACTGCGGCACGATCAGTTGTGGCACGCCGCAGACCAGGCTGGTCATGGTGGTGCCCGTGCCGCCTTGATGGACGATGGCGTCGCAGGTCGGCAGGAGCATGTGCAGCGGCAGGGACTCCACCAGCCTGACACCCGCCGGAAGATCCCCCACCAGGGCCGCGTGCCCGGGGGCGACGGTCGCCACGACCTCCACGTCGAGCTCGGCGATGGCCCGCAGCATCGTGCCGGCCAGGACCATGTTCGGGTTGAGCCTGCCCAGGGTGGTGCCCCAGGTGACACAGACACGAGGCCGCTCGGCCGGCTCCAGCAGCCAGTCTGGCATGACTCCCGGGCCGTTGTAGGGGATGTAGCGGATGAGCTGCCGGGGGTACTCCGATGGGACCTGCATGCGCGGCGGGCACGGGTCGACGGTCAACGCGCCGATCGGGTCGACGGGGGCGGAGATCCCCAGCCTCTTGCGCAGCGGCTCCAACAGCTCCACCTCCAGTTCCCGCGCCGGGTAGGCGATGTCGGGCGCCTTGAGATGGCGGACGTTGGGCACGCCGAGCGCGGCCGCGGTCAGCGGTCCCGCGAACCCCGACGGGGTGTGCACCACCAGGTCGGGCCGCCAGGCGCGGCCGAAATCGACGAGGTCGTCCACCATGGCCTCGGCGAGATCCACGAAGATCCGCAGGGCCGCCTTGCCCTTGCCCTTGCGCAGCTCGCGCCAGCGCTCGGGAGTCATCTCCGCGGTTCCGTCGATGCCCATCTGCTGGCGTACGGTCTCCACGAAGTCGATGTCCTTGCCCACGCTGACCGCGGGCAGACCCGAGTTGACGATCGGGTCGATGATCCCCGGCTGCCCGGCGACCCGGACCTCATGCCCGGCGTTGCGCAGGGCCCAGGCCAGCGGGACCATCGGGAAGTAATGCGGGCTCCACGCCCAGGTGGTGAACAACACGCGCATAGGGCGACCACTCCCTCGGGTGACATGTGCTGTCACGGTCGCAGCGAGCGTTCGCGATCCGCTCGAGTATCGATGAGCCGGAGTGCCTCAACCGATCCAGGATCGGCTCACGAGGGGCCGGTCCCACGCTGACGGCCAACCCTCATCGCACCATCGACAGGAGCGCCTCATGCGGGTCCTCTTCACGACGTACGCCGCGGCCTCGCACTACTTTCCGATGGTGCCGCTGGGCTGGGCCCTGCGCCTGGCCGGGCACGAGGTGCGGGTCGCCGCCCAGCCGTCCTTCGCCGCGCGGATCGCCGAGGCCGGGCTGCAGCCGGTCGCCTCGGGCACCGACGCCGACCCGGGCGCCGCCTGGCTCGGCCTGGACCTGACCGTCAGGGGCGACCCCGCGGGCGGCGCCGATGAGCGGACGGTGCGGACGATGACGATGTTCCGGCTCGCGGCCGAGGCGATCGTGGACGACGTGGTCGCCATCGCGCGGGAGTGGCCGGCCGACCTGCTGGTGTTCGAGCCGCGCGAGTACGCCGGACCCGCGGCGGCGCGGGCGCTCGGCATCCCCTCGGTGAGACTCCCCTACGGGATCGACCACACCTCGCCGCGGCGGGGCGCCGAGTGGCCGCTGCTGGCGCCGCTGTGGGAGCGGCTGGGGCTGACCGGCGTCGACGCGGCGGGGACGGCGACGCTGTGCCCGTGCCCGCCCAGCCTGCAGGTTCCCGGCCTGCCCAGCCTGCCCGAGCGGTGGCGGATGCGCTACATCCCGCACAACGGGCGCACCCACGCGCCGGCCTGGCTGCACGAGGGCGGACCCAGGGTCTGCGTCACCTGGGGCACCTCGCTGGCCCAGGCCCGAGGGAATCTGGAGCCGCTGGAGGAACTGCTGCGCGCCCTGGCCGGCGTGGACGGCGAGATCGTGCTCGCGGTGGACCCCGCCCAGCGTGAGCTGCTCGGTGACCTGCCGCCAGGGGTCCGGGTCGCCTGCGGCGTCCCGCTGAACCTGCTGCTGCCGACCTGTGCCGCCGTCGTCCACCAGGGCGGAGCGGGCACCACGATGACGGCCGCCGCGTGCGGCGTCCCCCAGCTCGTCGTGCCCGTCAAGGGCGACCAGCTGGTCAACGCCGAGCGCGTGGCCGCGCGCGGCGTCGGCCTGTCAGTGCCCTACCCCCAGCTGGACGCCGCCGAGGCGAGGCAGGCGGTACGAGTCCTGCTGAGCGACCAGTCGATACGGCGGGCCGCCCTCGAGGTGGCGGCGGAGAACGCCGCCCAGCCGAGTCCGGCCGAGGCGGTGACCACCCTCACCGAGCTGGCCGGCGCATACGCAGGTGCCTGAGCCGGCGCATGCTGGTCGGCGCCCGAGCCGGCGCATGACTAGACAAGACCCAGGATCGGCCCGACGGTCTCCAGGAGCTCCATGGCGAACAGCCGGAACAGCACGGGGATCTGGTAGCCGATGTCGCCGTTGGGAAGGCCCTGCTCGACGGCGGTGTGCAGGAACTGCCTGATGACCAGGCTGTCGAGCGTGCTGTCCACGAGCTGTCTGTCACCCTCCAGCATCGACGCGGCCGCGCCAAGAGTGAAGATGGAGGTCTTGGCCGCCGCCAGGGTGAGCACGGCCGACCGCTCGACATCGTCGAGTTCCTGGTAGCTGGAGGCGATCTCCGCGCGGATGTCGAGGTCCTCGGTGCGCAGCTCGCTGAGCCTGTCGCACTCGTCGCTGAGCCGTACGACCAGCTTGTCCAGCGTCCAGTGCGGCGCGGCGACCAGGCGGTCGGCCGCCGTACGGATGGCCAGCGGCCACAGCCCGCACATCGTGACGATATCGACGGCGGCCTCGGGCTCAGCGGCCACTCGTTCCTTCCCGACGATGTTGCCGAGCATCTCCACCGCCTCCTCGACGGTGAGCAGGCCGATGCGCAGGTGGTCGGCTCCCGCCAGCCCGGTCAGCACGGAGCGGCTGGTGACCACGACCGCCCAGTGCGGGCCGCTCGGCAGGAGCGGCCGTAACAAGGCGGCGGAGGTGGCGTTCTCGAGCAGCAACAGTCCCGCCCGGTTGGCACCCCAGGCCCTGAAGAGCTGCTCACGACCGCGCAGGCTGCTGGGGATCAGATCGGGGCGCACTCCGACCGTCCGCAGGAACCCGGCGAGCACCTCGGCGGGATCGGCCGGCCCGGTGTCGCCGGCCAGGTCGGCGTAGAGCTGGCAGTCGGGGAACCGGTCTCTCACCCGGTGGGCGGCCCTGCTGGCGAGCACCGACTTGCCGATGCCCGCCGACCCCGTCAGCACGACCACCCTCGGGGCGGTCTCGCGCGGGGTGAGCAGCCTGTCCAGGTCGGCCAAATCATCGTTTCTTCCCGCGAAGTCTCCGATGTCCGGCGGAAGCTGCGCGAGCTGCACGTTCTGCAGGATCGTGCCACCCCACGTACGGGCCTGCACGGGAGGCTGCAGCGAAGGCGCGTCGGACAGCACTTCCTGGTGCAGGCGCCGCAGGGCGGGGGACGGGTCGAGCCCGAGCTCCCGGTTGAGCGAGCAGCGCAACTCGTGGTAGACCTCCAGCGCGGTGGAGCGCCGGTCGGACCGGTAGAGCGCGATCATCAGCTTGGCGTAGAGATCCTCGTGCAGCGGGTTCTCGGCGACCAGCGCGCGCAACTCGCTGACCAGCTCGTGATGCCGCCCCAGCTGCAGGTCGGCTTCGACGCGCAGGACCAGCGCGCGCAACATGGCCTCGTCGATCCTGGCGACCTGCGCGGAGAGCAGCGCCCCGCGCTGCACGTCGGGCAGCGCGCTCCCCCTGCACAGGCGAAGGGCGGAGTGGAGCGCGGTGGAGGCCTCCTCGACCTGGCCCGTGTCCAGAGCCGCCCGCCCTCTGGCCAGGAGCTTCTCGAACACGGTCAGGTCGAGGTCGTCGGGCGAGATGGCGGCCACATAGCCGAGTGGCTTGGTGATGAGGATGTCGTCGGCGTGCTGTCCCGCGTGCACGGCGAACAGTTTGCGGACCTGGTAGACGTACGTCTGGAGGGTAGTGACCGCGCTCTTGGGCGGCGACTCGCCCCAGATCTCCTCGATCAGCGTACTGACCGGCACGACGCGGTTGCGATGGGTCACCAGCAGAGCGAGCACGGTACGCTGCTTGAGCGCACTCGGTGTCAGCACTTTATCGCCCTCAGTGACCTCAAGTGGACCCAGCACACGGAATTGCATATGCCACCAGCCTTCGCTTGACCCGCCAAGCGCCAGGCGTCTCCACGGGCGGCAGCAAGCTCCAACGCCTCCGGTAGCCGGAAGGGCAAGCCACGATCATCCGGCCCGAGACAGTGCTACGAAGACCCCGAGAACCACCTGAGACTCGACGCGAATTCCCCGTTAGGGCGAAGCCTTTCAGCTCGCCCTCCGGCCTGCGCCACCTCCGACATACGGCGCCAGAGGCGCTCTGACTAAGTCACATCGAGCAACATATAGAAGCATGTTATTGAAAGTCCAGGGTTTGTGACAGCATCTGAACATAAATCCGGACAGGCCGCCGAAGCTGGCTATTCCCTGGCAACTCTGCCGCGGGCCGCGTCCACAACGAGGCGGGTCGACCTGGCAATGTTTCCGAAAGTGACGAGTGCGTCACCGTTAGGCTGTCAAGAATTGCCCAACATTCCAAAGAACATTGTCAACAGTCATTCGGGACAGTCCAGAACCGCGTTATGTGTCACTTAACGGATGAGGCGCCTACCGTCCGCAACCAGGGCCCCTTGCGGCGCGGGCGAGCCGGCGCCGCCGGATCGCCCGCGCCCCAGAGGGCCCTGGAGCTGCTCGGCGCCGACGGGATCGGCGGACCGACGCCTACCTGGCACCACACGACACAATGATCAACAATGCGAGCTATGTTCCGTTTGTCTGACATAACACTTCTTATGACCGATAGTCGGATTGTCGCACCTCAAGTCGATCTCTACCGATCCTCGAGCGGCGAGACGCAGAGTCACAAGGAAGGACGTCCCCGACAATCTTCTCGCGCCGCCAATCGAGCGAGGCGGAGAATATGACAATTGCTCACATCCGGTAAGGTAACCGGCTGTTAACAAAGGGGGTGCGATGTCCCTGAAAATCATCGGAAAATTTTTCTGGACGAAATCCCGGGCATTCGCCCGCTATTTGACGACAGGTCTGGCGGCGATTGGCCACTCCCATTATTCATGGTCGGGGGACTGGATGCCTCCCGAGGAGGCGATGGTCCCCGGGCACCCTGAGCGTCTCGTATCGCACCTGCGGCCCTCCGACGAGGAGAGGCGACTCTGGGCCCAGTTCGGCAACGCCCCCGATGAGGCCCGATGGTGAAAGGGACCTGGGCGCGCTGCGAGAGCTGCCGCACCCCCGTGTACGACCGGCGGCTGGCCCGCACTTTGCAGGTGTGCCCCGAATGCGGGCACCACGGGCGGCTCGACGCCCGCCACCGCCTTGAGCTGCTGTTCGACGACGGGGAGTGGAAGGAACTGCCGGCACCGCCCGACGCCGACGACCCGCTGGACTTCACCGACATCCGCCCCTACCGCGAGCGCCTGGAACAGGCACGCGAGTCGACAGGGCTGGATGAGGCGATCGTCTGCGCGACGGGCACGATCATGGGGCGTCCCCTCGTCGCGGGCGCGATGGACTTCCGTTTCCTCGGCGGCAGCCTGGGCGGCGGCGTCGGAGAGCGCATCGAGCGGGCGGCGCGACAGGCCCTGAACGACCGGATCCCGCTGATCCTCATCAGCGCCTCGGGCGGGGCGCGCATGCAGGAGGGGGCCCTGGCCCTCATGCAGATGGTCAAGACCAGCCAGGCCCTGACCAGGCTGGACGAGGCGGGAATCCTGACGATCTCGCTGGTCACCGACCCTACCTACGGCGGTGTCGCCGCCTCCTTCGCCGCGCTCGCCGACGTGATCCTGGCCGAGCCGAGGGCGCGCATGGGCTTCGCGGGGCCGCGCGTGATCGAGCAGACGATCGGCCATCGGCTGCCCGATGGCTTCCAGACGGCGGAGTTCCTGCTGGAGCATGGCCTGATCGACGCCATCGTGCCGCGCGCCGAGCTGCGCGAGGTCATCGGGCGGCTGCTCGCCACCGCCGACGGCGAGCGACCTCCCCGTGTGCCGTGCGCGAGGGTCAGCCGGGTCATGGGCCGCCCTGACGACGCCGATCTGTGGCGGGCCGTGCAACTCGCCAGGGATCCCGGCAGGCCCACCGCGCTCGACCACGTGGACGCCATCGTGGACGGGTTCCAGGAACTGCGTGGCGACCGCGCCTCCGGCGACTGCCCGGCGATCATCGGCGGCGTCGGCGACCTGGCCGGGCGGCCGATCGTGGTGATCGGCGTCCAGAAAGGCCACGACCTGCGTGAGCGGATCGCCCGCAACTTCGGGATGCCCTCGCCCGCCGGTTACCGCAAGGCGAGGCGGTTGCTGCGGCTGGCCGCCAAGCTGCGGCTGCCCGTGCTGACGCTCGTCGACACGCCGGGGGCCCATCCCGGGCAGGAGGCCGAGGAGCGCGGCCAGGCCTTCGCCATCGCGGAGAACCTCCGTCTGATGTCCGGGCTGCCGGTTCCCATCGTCAGCGTCATCACCGGTGAGGGAGGCAGCGGCGGAGCTCTCGCGCTGGCGGTGGCCGACCGGGTGCTGGCCCTGGAGAACGCCGTCTATTCGGTGATCAGCCCCGAGGGGTGTGCCAGCATCCTGTGGCGTGACCCGGCCGCCGCGCCGCGCGCCGCCGCGGCCCTGCAGCTCGGGGCGCACGGGCTGCTACGACACCGCATCGTCGATGCCGTCATCCCCGAACCGCCCGGCGGCGCCCACACCGATCCGCAGGCCACCTCCATGGCCGTCAAGGACGCGGTCGCCGCTCATCTGGACGAGCTTGCAGAGCTGGAGCCCGCCGTACTGGTAGAGGAGCGCCGCAGGCGCTTCTCCCTGTACGGAGGCCCGGGAACGGGAGACTTCCATGACTGACACACCACCAACTGACACACCACCGCAGGACTCGGCGGCCACGGGAGCCCTGGCAACGTTGCGGCATCACCTCATCGGGATTCTGGACGCCACCCGCGACCGCCCCGTGGCGCACCTGCGGCTCGCCTTCTCCGGCGCCGAGGTGGAGCTGGCCTGGCCCGCCACGCCTTCCACCGATCCGCCCACCGATCCGCCCGCCGTCCCTTCCACCGATCCGCCCGCCACCCCTTCCACCGTGTCCGGACACGCGGTCGCCGCCCCGCTCGTCGGCACCTTCTACGCGGCGCCCGCCCCGGGAGAGAAGCCGTTCGTCCAGGTGGGCGACTACGTCGTCGCCGGTCAGCAGCTCGGCATCCTCGAGGCGATGAAGCTGATGAACAGGATCGACGCCGACGTGGCCGGCCATGTGGCCATGGCCTGCGTCATCGACGGCACACCCGTCGAGTACGGCCAGGAGTTGTTCGTCATCACCCCGGAAACCTCCTGAGCGCCATGTTCAAGACCATACTCGTGGCCAACCGCGGGGAGATCGCGCTGCGGATCGTCCGCACCTGCAAGGAACTCGGCATCAGGGTCGCCGTCGCGCACTCCACAGCCGACGCGGACTCACCCGCCGTACGGCTGGCCGACCAGGCCGTCCAGATCGGCCCCGCGCCCGCGCGTCACAGCTACCTGAACATCCCCGCCGTCATCGAGGCCGCCAGGCTCTGCGGCGCGAACGCCATCCACCCGGGGTACGGCTTCCTGTCCGAGGATCCCGACTTCGCCGAGGTCTGCGCCGACCACGACCTCACCTTCATCGGCCCGTCTCCGCGGGTGCTGTCCACCCTGGGCGACAAGGTCCACTCGCGTACCGCCGTGGTGGGCGCCGGGCTCCCCGTGCTGCCGGGCAGCCGTACCGCGACCTCGACGGCCGTGCAGGCCCAGGAGGCGGCCGACCATCTGGGTTACCCGGTCATCATCAAGGCCAGCGCCGGCGGTGGCGGGCGCGGCATGGCCGTGGTCGACCATCCGCGCGAGCTGTCCGGAGCCTTCGCCAGGACCAGGGCCGAGGCGCGGTCCCTGTTCGGTGACGACCGCGTCTACGTGGAGCGCTACCTGCGATCCAGCCGCCACGTCGAGGTTCAGGTCCTGGCCGACCAGCACGGCGGCGTCGTCCATCTGGGTGAGCGAGACTGTTCGGTCCAGCGCAGGCGGCAGAAGCTGCTGGAAGAGACGCCTTCGCCAGGGCTGCCGGCCTGCCTGCTCGACGGGATGACCTCCGCCGCGACGCACGCCGCCCGCGTCCTGGGATTGACCGGAGCCGCCACGTTCGAGTTCCTCGTGGAGAAGGACGGCTTCTACTTCATGGAGGCCAACTGCCGGCTGCAGGTGGAACATCCGGTGACCGAGATGGTCACCGGGATCGACCTGGTGCGTGAGCAGATCCTGATCGCGGCCGGAGAGCCGCTGTCGCTCACCCAGGACGACGTGGCTCCGCGAGGGGTGGCCGTCGAGTGCCGCGTCAACGCCGAGGACCCGGCGCGGGCCTTCATGCCGACGCCCGGGGTGCTGGACACCTTCGTCCCGCCCGGCGGTCCCTTCACCAGGGTCGACACGCACGGCCACGCCGGACAGCGGATCAGTCCCGAGTACGACTCACTGCTGGCCAAGGTCGTCGTGTGGGCGCCCGGCAGGGAGGCCGCCCTGCGCCGGATGGACCGGGCCCTCGCGGAGTTCCGGATCGAGGGCGCGGGCCTCCACACGACCGCCGGCTTCCTGCGGCAGGTCATCGACCATCCCGCCTTCGCGGCGGGCACCCACTCGACAACGCTGGTCGAGGAGATGCTCGACCAGTTCGGCGACCGCTCCGAAAGGCATTAGAGACATGCGCGTTCTGGTCACGGGAGGAGCCGGGTTCATCGGGACCCGCATCGTGGAGGCCCTGCGGGAGCAAGGTCACGAGGTGCGGGTCCTGGACGCCCTGCTGCCGGCCGTACACGGGGGACGGCTGCCCGACTTCCCCGACGACGTGGAGTTCATCCATGGGGACGTCCGCGATCCCGGCACCGTGGAGGCGGCGATAAGCGGGGTCGATGTCGTGTGCCACCAGGCCGCGATGGTGGGCCGCGGGCACCACATCTCCGACGCGCCGGAGTACGCGTCGATCAACGACATGGGCACGGCGATCCTGCTGGCCGCGATGACGAAGGCGGGAATGGGCAGGCTCGTCTTCGCCAGCTCCGTGGTCATCTACGGTGAGGGCGTCTACACCTGTGCCGAGCACGGCCGCGTGTCGCCGGGGCCGCGCTCGCCCGCCGACGTGGCCGAGGGCCGCTTCGACCCGCTCTGCCCCCGCTGCGGGTCCACGACGGCGCCCGCCGATCTCGACGAGGACGACCGGCTGGCCCCGCTCAATGTGTACGGTGCGACCAAGCTGGCCCAGGAGCACCTGGTGGGAGCATGGGCCAGGGAGACCGGCGGCACGGCGGTGGCGCTGCGCTACCACCAGGTGTACGGCCCCGGCATGTCACACGACTCCCCCTACTCCGGGGTCACCTGCGTCTTCCGCTCGGTCCTGCAGAACGGGCAGGCCATCGAGCTGTTCGAAGACGGCGCGATGCGCAGGGACTTCATCCACGTCCGCGACATCGCGCTGGCCAATGTGGCCGCGATAGGGGTGGACCGCCCGGGGTTCCGCGCCTACAACGTGGCGACGGGAGCGCCCAGGACGGTCGGGCAGCTCGCCCACACTCTTACCGACCTGTCGGGAGGCCCCGCGCCGGTGATCACCGGCCGCTGCCGCTTCGACGATGTGCGCCACCTCGTGGCCTCCCCCGCCCGCCTCAGGAGCGAGCTCGGCTGGGCCCCCACTGTGGCCTTCGAGGACGGCATGAAGGAGTTCGCCACCGCCCCCATGCGAACCTGAGAACCACGTGCCGGGGAGACGACCAGGGCCGCCTGAGAGCTGCGGCCCTGGTCGTCAGGCTCTTGGGATCGCGGCGTCTCCGGCGGACAGGGATGTGACGAGGGACTCGGCCTCGGCCAGGCAGCGGTCGGCCAGGCGCCGGGCCTCGGGTTCGGTGAGCACGTCGGAGCGGTAGCGCAGCATGGCACGAGGCCGCGGCGCGGGCCAGACCTCGAAGGCCACGTCACTGCGTTCGCGGGCGGGCCCGATGCGCTCGCCCTCGCAGGTGATGCCGGGCAGCTCGATCCGGCCCGGTGCGTAGTCGTGCATGGCGAAGCGGACCTGGAGCAGCGGGTGCCGGGGTGCGTCGGCCGGCGGGTCGTAGAACCTGTCGATCGGCACGACCGGCGAGGAGACCGCCGCGCGCAGGCCGTCGGCGACTGCTCTGACCGCCGCCATCGGATGGGCGGAGAGCCCGGGGAAGCGCAGGGTGATGAGAGAGGCGAAGCAGCCGATCACGTCTTCGGTCTCGGGGATGGACCTGGCGGCCACGGGCACCGTCACGGGGAAGTCGTCCGCGCCGGTGTGGGCGCGCAGCGCGCGAACGTAGGCGGCCAGGAACAGCGCCGTCACGGTGCCGCCCGCGAGCGCCGCGGCCCGCGCCGCCCGTTCCAGCAGGCTCTGGTCGATCGCCAGGACGAGCTCGGCCGCGGGACCGACCTCGTCGGCCGGGCCGGGCAGCGGCAACGCGGGCATCCCCGCCAGGTGGTCGGCCCAGAAACGGCACGCGTCGTCGTAGCGGGGCGCCGCCCACCGCTCCTGCTTGGCGATCACGCGGTGGAAGGAGGTCGGGACGCGGTCCGGCGGACGGCGGCCCGCGACCAGGTCGGCGTAGACCTGGCCCACGTCCCGCCAGAACAGGACTTCCGACCAGCCGTCGAACCCCGAGTGGTGCGCCGACAGCACCAGCAGGTGATCATCGGTGCCCAGCGGGATGAGCAGCACCCCGAGCGGGGTTTCGCGCCCGATGTGGTAGCGGCGCCGGGCGAAGGCCGTGGCCAGCTGCCGCGCCGCCGCCAGGTCGCCCGCCGGCTCGGCGACGGTGAACACGGAGGGCAGGGACGCGGGGTCGAGGATCTCGATGGCCGGTCTGCGTCGTACGGCCGGCAGCCGGGTATGCAGCGACTCGTGCCAGCCGACCACGGTGTCGACGGCGGCGGCCAGGGCCGCTCGGTCCAGCGGCCCGCGCAGCCGATACTCCATGCCGATCAGCGCCTGGTCGTGCTCGGGGCTGAGCCACTCGCTGAGCCAGAATCTGTACTGGTTGAGCGGTAGCCCGTCGAGCCAGTCCGGGCTGCCGTCCTCCGCCTCCGCGCAGGTCATGGAACCCGGGTGCAGGAGCTTGGCGATCCGCGCCGGGGTACGGCGCTCCAGTATGTCGGCGGCGGCGATGACCTGCCCCAGCCTGACCCGGATCCGGTTGGCCAGCCGTACGGCGGTGAGCGAGGTGCCGCCCCTGACGAACAGGTCGTCCCCCTGGCCGATCGGCCGGTCCAGCAGGTCACCGGCGAGCTCCATGATCGTCCGCAGCTCGGGGCCGATCGGCGCGGGGTTGTCCCGCTCCTGCTCGGCGGCGCCGCCGGCGTCGTCAGGATCGGGGAGCAGGCCGGGGAGCGCGGCGTAGTCCACCTTGCCGTTGGCCAGCAGCGGCAGCGCCGCGAGCGGGACCAGCGTGTCGGGGACGAACGCCTCGGGCAGGCGGCTCAGCAGGTACTCGCGCAGGGCCTTCGGGCCAACCCGGGTGCCGGCGTCCGTGGTGTAGCAGGCGGCCAGCCGTACCGGCACCCGCGTGCCCGCGGGCAGGGCGAACGCGGCGGCGCGCCCGACCCCTGGGACGCGCTCGATGACGTGCTCGACCTCGCCGAGCTCGATGCGGAAGCCGCGCAGCTTGATCTGGCGGTCGCGGCGGCCGGCGAAGACCAGGTCGCCTGAGTCGTCGATCCTGGCCAGGTCGCCGGTCAGGTAGACCCGTCGCGGCTCGCCGTCCAGCTCGAGTGTGGGGAAGCGGTCGGCGGTGGCCTCGGGATCACCGAGGTAGCCGATGGCCAGTCCGTCGCCGCCGATCGCGATCTCACCGAGCTCACAGGGGGCACTCAGCCGCCCTTCCGCGTCCAGCAGGTACACCGTCGTGTTGGCCACGGGACGGCCGATCGGCACATCCTCTCCCTCCTCGGCGTGGGTCACCAGGTGGGCGGTGGCGCAGATGGAGCTCTCGACGGGTCCGTAGGCGTGGACCAGGCGCATCCCTGGGTGCTCGCGCACGCCCGCGGCGAAATGCCGGCCCGAGGCGCGCTCGCCGCCGGTGACCATGAGCTCGATGCCGTCCAGGCAGCGGGGGTCGTCGTCGAGGGCCGCGTTGAACAGCACGGCGGGCAGGGCCAGCACGTTGACGCCCTGGGCGACCGCGTCGCGGATGCCCGCGGCTGTCAGGTGCCCCTCCTCGTGCAGCATGCAGAATCCGCCGCGCATCAGCGGGACCCACAGTTCCATCGCGAACACGTCCCAGGCGACGGACGCGCTCTGCAGCGAGTTCATCGGCCCGTCCAGGGTGTGCAGCGGGTCGAGCGCGGTACGGATCACGCCTCGGTGCGGCGCCAGCACGGCCTTGGGGGTGCCGGTGCTGCCCGAGGTGAGGAAGACGCAGCAGGGGTCGGTCCCCGAGCCGCGTTCGGGTGGCTCGGCGGGCGGCAGGCGCCAGCCCTCGCGTAGCAGCGTGGCGGCGGTGACGACGCCGTGGCGCAGTGTCCCGCCCGCGCCGGTGATCTCCACGCGGGGGGTGACCAGGTCGGTGAGCTGCTCGTAGCGGGCCCGCGGCCAGTCTGGAGGGACCGCCGCGTAGGCCGCGCCTCTCTTCAGTACGGCCAGCAGCGCCGCGACCATGCGGGGCCCGCGCCGCATCCTGACCGGCACCACGTCGCCGGGGCCGACGCCGCGCTTGGCCAGCGCCCCCGCCATCGTCTCGGCGTCGACGACGAGGTCGGCGTAGGAGGTCTCCTGGCCGCGCCAGCGCAGAGCAGGGGCGGCGGGGTGCAGCGAGGCCTGCCGGTCGATCCATTCGTCGATGTGCTCGCCGTGCTCGTAGGAGACGACGGGCCCGCGCAGCACCGGTGCCCCGTCACTCATGCGCACCCGCCGCCGCTTCGCGCTCGGCCAGCTCGATGAGGACCGCGGCGTCCAGATCGCCGTCGCCCGAGGCGATGACGGCGGCGAAGCGCTCGGCCGCGCGTTCCGCGACCGGGAGGGCGACGCCCAGCTCGGCGGCGGCCGCCATACCCAGGCGCAGGTCCTTCTCCATCAATCTGGCTCTGAAGGCGGCGGGTTCGTAGCGGCGTTCGCGCATGATGCCGGCGCGGAAGGCCATTACCTTGGAGCTGAAGCCACTGGCGGCGATCGCGTCCAGCAGCAGCTCGCGGGAGATCCCGGCCCGCACGCCGTAGACGACGGCTTCGGCGAGAGAGGCGACCTGCGCGCCGAGCAGCAGGTTGAAGACGAGCTTGAAGGCAGCGGCCTGACCTGGGGGCCCGAGATGGATCACCTCCTTGCCCAGCGTGTCCAGCACGGGGCGCGCCACCGCGACGTCCTCCGCCTCCCCCGCGGTGAGCACCCGCAGCTCGCCCGCGCGCGCCTGCGACGGATTGCCCAGCAGGCTCGCCTCGACGAAGCGCCGTCCGGCGGCGACGACCCGCCCGGCCAGGAGCCGGGAGTAGCCGGGCGACACGGTGGAGGTGTTGACGATCACGGCGTCCGGCTTCACCTCCGCCAGCACCCGCGCGGTCAGGACGGCGTCGACGGCGGCCTCGTCGCTGAGGCAGAGCAGGACCAGCTCGGCGCCGGCCACGGCCTCCGGGGGCGAGGCCGCCACGACCGCCCCGGCGAGGGACTCGGCCCGCCCGGGAGTCCGGTTGTGGACCGTGACGGGGAATCCCGCCGCCAGCAACCGGTGGGCCAGGCCCGCTCCCATCCCGCCCAGGCCGATGACGGCGATCACGCCGTCGTCTCCTTCGCCGGCTCGGCCGACAGCTGGGAGATGCAGCGCATCAGGCTCGCCGAGAAGTGCCGCTTGAACCCCTCGGTGGTACCGGTGTCGCGGGGGCCGGCGAGGTAGGGCTTGAGCTTCTCCTCGATCAGGTGCACGCCCTTGTGCCCGGCCATGTGCCTGGCCACGTGCTCGATCGCGCCCTCATAGTGGATGAACCTGACGAGGGTCGCGTCGTTGATGAACACGGCCGTGCCGAGCAGGCGGCCGGCGATCTTGCCTTCCTCGTCGCGCAGTTCGGGAGTGTCGACGCGCTGGAAGTCGGCGAAGATGGCCGCGATCTCGTCCTCGTGGCCGGGCTTGACGTTGTAGGTGATGGCTGCGTAGGGCATGGCCCCTCCTCCGCTAGATGCCGCCGTCGACGGTCAGGGTGGTGCCTGTCAGGTAGGCCGACAGGTCGCCCGCCAGGTAGAGGGAGGCGGCGGCCACCTCTTCCGGGCGGCCCAGGCGGCCCAGGGCCGTCATGCTCTTGATGCGCTCGACGACGGGCGGCGGCAGCGGATCGCCACCTCCGGTGTCGATGATCCCGGGTGCCACGGCGTTGACCCGGATGTTGCGAGGTCCCAGCTCCTTGCACAGGGAGCGGGTCAGGCCGAATATCCCGGCCTTGGCCGCGGTGTAGTGGGAGCGTCCCGGTACGCCGCGCAGCGCGGCCGATGCCGCGACGTTGACGATCGCCGAGCCTGGGCCGAGCAGCGGCAGGCATGCCTGGGTGACCCGGAAGACCGAGGTCAAATCCAGCCCGAGTACGCGCTGCCATTCCAGCTCGTCCAGGTCCGCCAAGCGGCTGTGACCGTCTACGCCCGCGTTGTTGATCACGGCGTCCAGCCCGCCGAACTCCGTACGGCACTCGGCGGCCAGGCGGGCGACGTCGTCGGCTCTTGTCAGGTCGGCCCGGACGATCCGGTGCGGGGTGCCCAGCTTGGCCGAGAGGGCGGCGGCGGCCGCCTCGTCGGCGTGGAAGCAGGTCACCACGCGGGCTCCGGCCCGCGCGGCGGCCAGCACCGTGGCTCTGCCGACCCCCCTGGTGCCTCCCGTCACAAGCAGGCGCTTGCCTGCCAGAGCAGTGTCCATCGCTCTTTCGTCCATGACTCTTTCGTCCATCACTCTCTCGCCCATCACTCCTCCTCGCCCATCGCTCTCTCGTCCATAACTCCTCCTCGAGCTCATGTGTGTGGCGAGGCCACCGTGGCGATGGCCATGCAGGCCAGGGCGAGCAGGGCCAGCCCGGTGCGGAGCAGGTTCAGGGCGCGCCACCTGCGCCGCAGGTCGGTCAGGCGCGAGTGCGGCACGTCCCGCCCCGGCGACTTCACCAGGCGGTTGATGGGCACGTTGCCCAGGTGCGAGACCAGGGACACGGCCAGCAGCAGCACGGCGGCCAGCGTGAACGGCAGGCGCTGCGGCCAGCCGGCCGTAAGGGTGGCCCGCGCCGCGGCGGCGAGGGTCGTGCCGATGACGATGATCGGCATGGTGGGGTCGTAGTTGCGGCCGACGAGCCGGTGCACCTGGATGTAGGTGTCGGGGGGCAGCGCGGCGAAGGTGGGCACGATGCTCAGCGCGACGCAGAACAGCACGCCCGCGGTGACGCCGCTCCCGACGAGCGCGAGAACGTCCAGTACGGCGAGCACGTGAAGACCTCCGTCAGGTACTCCGTGAAAGGCGGCTCAGTAGAAGGCGGCTCAGTAGAAAGCGACGACCTCGTAGATGCCGTAGCGATCCTGGCGTCGCTGGTCCTGGTAGGGGCGCAACGGCGCGGTGCTCTGGCGGTGGGTCGAGCCCTCCTCCCAGACGCGGAAGGCCTCCAGGCTCTCCCACTCGCTCATCACCACGAAGGTGCCGGGGTCCAGGAGCGAGTGCATGAGCTCGTTGCCCAGCAGTCCCGGGGTGCCGGCGAGTTCCTCACTGATCTGCCGGTACGCCTGCTCCAGCCCCGACGGCCCGGACTCGGGGGCCACGGTGTGCAGCAGGACCCGCAGTCTGTTGCTCATGACCGCCGCGCCGCGCCGGCCAGATCGTGGACGACGTGCATGGTCGTCATCGAACCGCTGGACCGGTAGGGATGCAGCCGGCCGCGGTGCCGTAGGTGCGCCTCGCTGCGCTCGTAGGCGCGGAACGGCTCCTCCCCGACCCAGTCGCTGACGATGTAGTAGACGCCGTCCTCTTCCGCGCTGCGGGACAGCCACTGGCCGAGGTTGGCGGGCTGGCCGGTGATGGTGGCCGCGCTGTCGTGCCAGACCTTCTCGAACTCCGCCCCCTTGCCGGGGAGCACCTCCATGCGGAGCATCACTCGAAAGACGTCAGCGCTCATGCTCAAATCCCTCCGTCCACGTGGATGGTCTCGCCGGTGACATAGCCGGCCTGGTCGCCCGCCAGGAACAGCACGGGCCCCGCCACCTCTTCGGGCGTGCCGAGCCTGCCCAGCGCGGTGAGCCCCTCGTAGCGCTGCCTGACCGGCTCGGGCAGGGTGCCGTCCCCCGGGTCGATGACGCCCGGCGAGACGAGGTTGACGCGGATCCCGCGTGGTCCCAGCTCCTTGGCCAGCGAGCGGACCAGCCCGACCAGGCCCGCCTTGGCGGCGGTGTAGTGAGCGCGCTGGGGGATGCCGACGAAGGCCGAGCGCGAGCCGATGCCGATGACCGAGGCGCCCTCACCCAGCAGCGGCAGTGCCTGCCGTACGAGGCGGTACATCGAGGTCAGGTTGGTGTCCAGCACCCGCTGCCACTCCTCGACCGCGAGTTCGCCGAAGGGCACGTGGCTGATGGTGCCGGCGTTGCTGACGAGCACGTCCAGGCCGCCCAGGTACGTCCCGCACTCGTCGATGAGCGCGGCGACGTCGCCGGCGTCCGTCACATCGGCGCGCACCACCTTGTGCTCGCCCAGCTCGTCCAGCTCGGCGGCCAGGAGCTTCGCGGCGTCCTCGTCGCTGCGGTAGCAGGTGACCAGCCGCGCCCCGGCCCGCGCCAGCGCCAGCGCCAGGCCATGGCCGATGCCCCGGGTGCCACCGGTCAGCAGGACTCTCTTGCCATCGAGTCGCATGTCTCCTCCAAAGATGATCAGGTCAGGACTGCCGCGCCGACGGCGTTGGCCGCGAGTGCGGCGACCATCAGCACGGTGCGGACCAGGTTCCAGTTGCGCCAGCGCAGCCGAGGGTCGCGCTCGCCCCAGTCGGCGGGGCAGGCCTCGGGGTCCAGTGCCATCACATAGCGGTTGATCGGTACGGCTTTCGCCACCGAGATCACGATCACCGCGCCGATCAGTGCCGCGGCCGCCCCGAAGAGCAGCCGCGGCACCGGCTGCCCGGTCATGACCGCCATGACCAGGTCCAGCAGCAGGGTGGCCAGGTTGATGGCGGGCACCGCGGGGTCGTAGCGCGGCCACAGGAACTGCACGAGGCGCACGTAGCCGCCGTAGGGCAGGGTCAGCATGAGCGGTGCCAGGCCCACGGCCGTGCAGAACATGTCACCGGCCGCGAGGCCGTTGCCCAGCAGCGCCACCGGGAGCAGGAACCTGATCACGGGTCAGCCCGCCGCCGCGTCGGTCTCGATGATCTTCTTGATGCGCTCGAGCTGGACGACGCTGTTGCCGTTGACCCGCTCGGCCATGTCGCCGTCGCCCAGCGGAGCGTTCGCCTTCATCTCGAAGTCCTGCACCCAGCGCAACAGGACGCCTTCCTTGGTCTGCAGGTACTCCCAGAACAGGTTCATGTACTTGAAGGGGCCGGTCTCCACCCGGTAGGACCTGGTGGTGCGCGTCACGGGGTCGAGGGTGCGCTGGGACACCCAGCTCCACACCATGCCGTTGTGGTCGGGGTGCATGGTGAGCCGGAACCTGATCACGTCGCCCTGGCGCTCCAGCACCTCGGCCGAGGCGTACTCACTGAACAGCGACGGCCAGGACTCCACATCGTTGGTCCGGTCCCAGACCAGGTCCATGGGTGCGGAGATAAGGATGGAATTGTCGGTGTGTACGGCCATATGTCAGCCCGCCTGAATCTGTGCGTTGACAATCTGTGCGTTGACGTAGTGGATGATCGTGCGTGGCGTGTCGAGCTCAGCGAACGCGGCGTCGTCGATGGTGATGCTGGTCTCCCGCTCGATCAGCGAGGCGATCTGCAGCATCGCCAGGGAGTCGTAGCCGAGGTTGGCGATATGGATGTCGTTGATGTCGCCTTCGAAGTCGAGGGATTCCTCGACGCCGCAGGAACGCATGATCACGCGTAGGTCGTCGAGCGTGAAACCCGGCATCTGTTGCCTTTCTCATCAGGCGGCCGCCGTGACGACGACCGCGGAGTTGAATCCGCCGAAACCCCTGGCCAGGACGAGCGCGCGGCGCACCGGCGCCGGCCTGGTCTCGGTGACGAGATCGAGGCCGGCGCAGGCGGGAGCGAGCTCGCGCACCCCGACGGTCGGCGGGATCACGCCGTCGCGGATCGACAGCAGGGCCGCTGCCAGATCAAGCGGTGCGCCGCCGCCGTACAGGCGGCCGAGCATGGTCTTGGGCGCGGTCACCGGGACACCTCGCGGCCCGAACAGCCGCGTGATGGCCTCGGCCTCGGCCCGGTCGAGTTCGGGAACGGCCGCGGCGTCGGCGAAGACCACGTCCACCTGCTCGGGCGTGATCTGCGCGCGCTGGAGAGCCAGCTCGGCCGCGCGGTACAACGTGGGGCGCCCGCCGCTGCCCGGGGGCGGGTCGAAGGTGGCGGCGTGACCGGCGACCCGGCCGTAGACCTGCGGCGCGTGGCGTTCTCTGGCCTCCTGCTCGGGTTCGACGATGAGGATCGCGCCGCCCTCGCCCGGGATGTGGCCGCAGGCGTCCACATCGAAGGGCAGGTAGGCGGAGCCGGGGTCGTCGCGGTGGCTGAGGCGGCCGCCCGAGAGCTGGCAGACCAGCGCGTACGGGCTGAGCGGGGCCTCGGTACCACCGGTGACGACCAGCCGCGACCCCGAGCGGAGCGCGCTCACCGCCTGCGCCAGCGCGTCCAGCCCGCCGGCCTGCTCGGCCACGACGACCCCGCAGGGGCCGCGCATGCCGTGCCTGATGGAGATCTGGCCCGTGGTGGCGGCGTAGAACCAGGCGATCGACTGGTAGGTGCTCACCCGCTGCGGGCCGTGCCGCCACAGGTCGGCGATCTCGCGCTGGCCGAACTCGTTGCCGCCCGAGGAGCTGGCGGTGATCACGGCCAGCCCGTACTCGTCCAATCCGGCCAGGTCCTCGGCGCTCAGGCCCGCGTCGGCGAGCGCCGCCTGAGCCGCGTACAAGCTGAGCTGCGTCCAGCGGTCGGTCTGGGCGACCAGCCGGCTGGGCAGGCGTTCGGCGGCGGTGAAGTCGGCGACCTCGCCGGCCAGCCGTACCGGGTAGTCGCCCGCCTCGAAGCGGCTGATGGGGCCGATGCCGCTGGTGCCGGCCAGAACGGCGGCCCAGTGGGCGTCCACGCCCGTGCCGTTGGGCGCGACGACGCCCAGCCCGGTGACGACGGCGTTCATTCCGCCCGCCCGGGGGCGGTCAGCAGCATGGCGCTCTGGAAACCGCCGAACCCGCTGCCCACGGTCAGCACGGTGTCCATGCTGACCTCGCGCGCGGTGAGCGGCGTGTAGTCCAGGTCGCATTCGGGGTCGGCGACGCGCAGGTTGGCCGTGGGCGGGACGACCTGATGTTCCAGGGCGAGGACACACGCGGCGATCTCGATGGAGCCGATCGCGCCGAGCGAGTGGCCGACCATGGACTTGATCGAGCTGATCGGGACGCGGTAGGCGTGCTCGCCGAGGCTGTGCTTGAAGGCCGCGGTCTCGTGCCGGTCGTTCTGGCGGGTGCCGGAACCGTGGGCGTTGATGTAGCCGATGTCGGTGGGATCCACCCTGGCGTGCCGCAGGGCGCCCCTGATCGCCTCGGCCATCTCCCGGCCGTCGGGCCGAAGGCCGGTCATGTGGAAGGCGTTGCTCCTGTTGGCGAAGCCGGAGATCTCGGCGTAGATGTGGGCTCCCCTGCGGCGGGCGGCCTCCCGCTCCTCGATGACGAAGACGGCCGCGCCCTCTCCGAGTACGAACCCGTCGCGTTCTTTGTCGAAGGGGCGCGAGGCCGACTCGGGTTCGGCGTTGTTGGGTGAGGTGGCCCTGATGGCGTCGAAGCAGGCGACGGTGATCGGCGAGATGGGCGCGTCGGTGGCACCGGCGATGGCGACCTCGGCCACACCCTCCTCGATGAGGGCCAGGGCGTGGCCGACGGCGTCCAGGCCCGAGGTGCATCCGGTGGAGATGGTGGTGACCGGGCCCTCCGCGCCCACCAGCCAGGCGACCTCGACGGCCGTGGAACTGGGGACCAGATATTCGTACAGGTGCGGCATGGCGTAGCGGTGGTCGACGACCCAGTCACGGGCGACGTCGCTGACCACCAGGTACTCGTTCTCCAGGCCGACGGTGGCACCGACCGCGCTGCCGATGACGACGGCGACGCGGTCGCGGGGCCCGTCGTCCTGGGGCCAGCCGCTGTCGGCGAGCGCCTCGCGGGCGGCCACCACGGCGAACTGAGCGCTTCTGTCCATCCTGCGGGTCTCGCGCGGGGTGAGACCCTCGTGGGCGGGGTCGAAGTCGCATTCGGCGGCGATTCTGGAGCGGAACCCGGTCGCGTCGAAGGCGGAGATGGGGCGGGTGGCCGTCCTGCCCTCGGTGAGCAGCGACCAGAAGGCCTTCACCCCGAGGCCACCCGGGGCGACGACGCCGATGCCGGTGATCACCGCATGCCGGGCGCCCATCAGCCGGCCTCGACCTGGAGTGCGGGCTCGTGCGCGGCGGGCAACGGCTCGGTGTCGACGTGGCCCAGCTCGGGACGGGGGGCCAGGGGGCACAGGTGGAAGACGGCCTCGGCCGGCTCGCCGCTCTCGTTCCACACCCGATGCCTGACTTCCTTGGGGACCAGCACGCCCTCACCCGCCCGCACGGTCAGGTGCTCGCCGTCCAGCCTGACCACCAGCTCGCCGCCGGTGACGTAGAGGAACTCCTCGGAGTAGGGGTGGTAGTGCTCGGCGATGTGCTCGCCGGGATCGAGTCTGAGCACGCCGAGGAACCCGGTGGTGGCACCGGTCGTCGCGGGACCGAGCACCACGCGCAGTTCGCCGCCCCTGCGTCGGTTGGGCGGCACCTGCGCCGCCGAGATCACGGTGAAGCGGGACATCAGCGGCTCCAGGTGTAGAAGGTCTGGGCCATCGCGTCGGCGGGAGAGCGCCAGGTGGCCGGATCGTAGGCGCCGATGTACGGTTTGAGCCGCTCATTGAGATCGGTGAAGAGCGGGTCTGTGCGCAGTTCGGCCAGCCGCGCGTCCACGGGGCCCTCGGCCTCGATGAGGTGGAAGTAGAGTCCCTGGAATTGGAAGAGCGCACGGCCGGAGACCCCGACCCGGTGCGGCAGATCCGTCGCGTCCGACTCCTCGAAGAGACGGGCGACCGAGTCCGCGTCTTTGGGATCCATCCGGGCGACGATGAGCGTTCGATGCACCGTTGCTCCTTCACGGGACGACTAGTTAGTTCATGGTGTTCTGAGCGGTTCGAAAGTCACTCGAATAGCGCTGTGGTTTCCGCTGTCCGCAGCCGCCGCGTCAGCGGCACGCGCGCCAGGATGAAGGCGAGCATCGCGCCCAGGCCCGACAAGGCCAGGATGAGGAAGTACGCCCACCGGGGAACGACATCCGACAGGCGCACCACCAGGCTGCCCAGCCCGCCGCCCAGCGCGGAGAAGGTCCAGTACAGGCCGATGACGCGGCCGGTGAGAGCCGCCGGCACCACGTCGACCGACGTGCTCAGCCCGATGGGCGCGATGGCCACCTCGCCGCAGGCCAGCAGCAGGAAGGCGGCCAGCAGCCAGAGCGGGGAAACCGGCTCGCCGCCCTCGGCCAGCCAGGAGGCCAGGCTCATCAGCAGCAGCCCCGACGCGGCGAAGGCCAGTCCCGCCGCGAACTTCACCGGTGCCCCGAGCCGGCTGCCCGCCGACAGCCAGACCCGCGCCGACAACGGCGCGAGCACCAGGATGAACAACGGGGTGACCGACTGGAACCAGCTGGCGGGCACGAGCTGACCGAACATGACCCGGTCCGTGGAGTTTCTGGCGAACAGGCTGAGCGTGGAGCCGCCCTGGATGACGAAGAGCCAGAACAGCGCCGAGGCCAGCAGCAGCCAGCGGTAGGCCGACAACCGCGCCCGCGCGGCCGCGTCCAGCTCGGGGCGGCGGCGCAGCGCGGCGAAATAGGCCAGCGGCGTCACCAGCGTGACCACGCCCAGAGCCGCCACGACGTGCATGATGCCGAACCCGCCGCTGAGCAGGTCGGCGGCGAGGAGGACCGCGACCACGGCCACCGCGCCGGCCAGCAGTCGCAGCGCGCGCCGCCGCTGACCCGCGTCCAGCGGATGCCCCGGCGCCCGCCCTTTGCCCGCGAAGTGCCCGGCGCCCAGCGCGAACTGCAGCACCCCGAAGGTCATGCCGACTCCCGCCGCCGAGAAGCCCAGATGCCAGCTCAGCGTCTCGCCGAGAAAACCGGTGATCAGCGGTGCCAGCAGCGCGCTGATCTGGATGCCGACATAGAACACCGAGATCGCCGCCTCACGTGCCGCCGCACGCCCCTCGCCGTAGAAGCGGCCGAGCAACGCCAGCAGGTTGGGCTTGAGCAGCCCGGTGCCCGCCGCGATCAGCGCCAGACCCGCGTAGGCGCTCGCCTGGAAGGGAAGCGCCATGGTGAAGTGGCCCAGCGCGATGACGGCGCCGCCGATCAAGGTCGCGCGCCACTCGCCGAGTACCCGGTCGCCCAGCCAGCCTCCCGGTACCGCCAGCACGAAGATCAGCCCGATGTAGGAGCCGTACAACGCGGTGGCGACGGTACCCGGCAGTCCGAGGCCGCCCCGCGCGACCGGCTCGGTGGCGTACAGAACCAGGATCGCCTGCATGCCGAAGAAGCTGAATCGCTCCCAGACGTCGGTCAGGAACAGGGTCCTGAACCAGCCGAGGCGCCCGTAGGCGCCCAGCGTCGTCTCCTCGGCGGGCCGGGCGCGCGGAAAACCGATGGTCATGGCAGGACCTTGGGGGCCTGCCCTCGTGCCCGGCTCGAACCTCGCTGGACCCGGGCGGTGCCCGGTCGAGCGAAGCCATGCTCGAGCGGATCTCGAGATCGGCCTGCCAGCGTCCTGGCAGGACACTTCGAGAGAGGACCCGACGTGGCGGAAACGGCCGTACCCAGGCGCGAAATCACGACGCTGGCCGACATCAACCGGCTGGGCACCGCGTTCTGCGGCGCCAAGGCCGTTCTCAGCGCGATCGAGCTGGGCTTGTTCACCGAACTGAGCGCCGGACCGGCCACGGAGGCGGAGCTGTGCGAGCGCCTCGGTCTGCACCCTCGCGCCGTACCCGACTTTCTGTCCACGCTGGCCGCCCTGGGCCTGCTCGACGTGAAAGACGACCACTACGCCAGCACTCCGGCGGCGGCCCGCTTCCTCGACCGCACCTCGCCCTCCTACGGCGGCGGGTTCCTCGAGCGGGCCAACCACATGATGTATCCCGCCTGGGAGAACCTCACCGGCCTGTTGAGGACCGGCGAGCCGCAGGTCGCCGGCCGAGAGGACCAGGCCGCGGCCTTCGAGCGGATGATGGGCGACCCCGACCACCTGGATCGCTTCCTGCGCATGATGGACGCGGTCAGCGGGCCGCTGGGTCCCGAGCTGGCCGCCAAGTTCGACTGGGCGAACTACACCACGGTCGTCGACATCGGCGGCGCTCGCGGAAACCTGCTCGCCCACATTCTCAACGCCCACGAACACCTCAGCGGATATGTCTTCGACCTGCGGGGAATCGAGTCGGCCTTCGGCACGCACATGGAGGCGCTCGGCCTCAGGGACCGGGCACGGTTCGTCAGCGGCGACTTCTTCAAGGACGCGCTGCCCCAGAGCGACGTCCTGATCATCGGACACGTCCTGCACGACTGGTCGCCCGCCGAACGCGCCCAGTTGATCAGGAAGGCTTTCGGCGCCCTCCAGCCCGGCGGGGCGCTCCTCATCTACGACCAGCTCACCGGGCAGGGGCACGGCGGCGACCCCTGGAACGAGATCATCAGCTTGAACATGCAGCTGCTGTCGCCCGGCGGCTCGGAGTACACCCTGACCGAATGCCGCACCTGGCTGCGCGACGCGGGCTTCCAGTCCATCTCCACCTTCACTCTCGGCGAGCACGACACCTGCGTGGTCGCGCTGAAGGACAGGTGAGCTCGGTGCTGGAGGAGTCGCTCCTGCTCGAGACGGAGCTCCGGATCGGTGACGCGTTCGGCGAGATGCTGCAGGCCGCCTTCTACGAGCTGCCGGCCCCTCCCGAGGCGCGCTGGACCTACGACATCGTGGAGCGCGAGGACGGGAACCTCCTGGTCACCCCGGCGGCCCACTGGTTCCAGCCGCCGGCGCTGTGGCCCGAGCACATCGTGACCGGGATGGAGCGGGCCCGCGGCCGCGTGCTCGACGTCGGATGTGGCGCGGGCCGGCACGCCTTGGCGCTCCAGGAGCAAGGGGAGGAGGTGACCGGCCTCGACACCTCCCCAGGTGCCCTCAAGGTCTGCCGGCGCCGTGGTCTACGGTCGGTGGTGCACGCCACCGTCGCCGATCATGCCGTGAACCGCGCGGCCGACGGCGGGCGATATGACACCTTTCTCCTGCTCGGCGCGAACGTGGGCCTGCTCCAGGGGCGGGAGAGCGCCCCGGCCTTCCTCGGCGCCCTCGCCGCGATGGCCACGCCGGGAGCCCGGATCATCGCCGACAGCATGGATCCCGACCTGCTGAGCGAGCTCGACCCGACCCAGGTGGCCTACGGCGAGCTGAACCGGCGCCGCGGCCGCCTGCCCGGGCAGACCCGGATGCGGGTCCGGCACAAGACCATGACCACCTCGTGGTTCGACTACCTGTACTGCTCCCCGGCCGAGCTCGGCGAGCTGGCAGAGGGAACAGCCTGGCGCGTCGAGGAGATCCTCCCCTCGGGCGGCCCGTCCTATGTGGCGACGCTGGTACATAAGCCCTGATCCCCGCCGGACGGAGGAAGAGCACGCACCGTGTACCTGTCAACCATCGGAAGGAGCACCGCTCCCACCGGGAAACGGCCATGGGCCGCCGTCGGCGCCAACGTCGTCGCGCTCGGCGCCGTCAGCATGATCACGGACGTCTCCGCCGAGATGGTCACCGCGGTCCTGCCGCTCTACCTCGTCATCGGGCTGCACCTGGGCCCGGCCGCCTACGGCCTGGTCGACGGCCTGTACACGGGGGCCACCGCCGTGCTCAGGCTGGCCGGCGGGTATGTCGCCGACCGGACGCGCAGGCCCAAGGTCGTCGCGCAGGTGGGGTACGCCCTGTCAGCCGTCGCCAAGCTCGGTCTCCTGGCCGCGGGCTCCGCAGGCGTGATCGGCCTGGTGGTGGCCGTCGACAGAACGGGCAAAGGGCTGCGTACCGCGCCACGCGATGCGCTGATCACGCTGTCCGCCGCCCCCGAGGCACTGGGCAGAGCCTTCGGCCTGCACCGCGCGATGGACAGCTTCGGCGCCTTCCTCGGCCCGATCGCGGCGCTTGCCGTACTCGCCGCCTCTGGGCAGGCCTTCGACGCGGTGTTCGTCGCCAGCTTCTGCGTCGCGGCGGTGGCGGTCATGGTGCTCATGCTGTTCGTACGCGACCATGCGCCCACCGCCGCCCCCGCCCCGCGCGCGCCGTTACGAGAGCTGCTCGGCACCCCCGGCGTGCGGCGGATCGCCGCGGCGGCCTGCCTGCTGGGGCTGACCACCGTCGGCGACGGTTTCGTCTACCTGCTGTTGCAGCAGCGGGAGTCGCTGGCAGTCGGCTGGTTCCCGCTGCTGGCCGTCGGGACCAACCTGGCCTACCTGCTGCTGGCCGCGCCGCTGGGCGCGCTGGCCGACCGGGTCGGGCGACTGCCCGTGGTGCTCGGCGGCTACTGCGCGCTGGCGGCCGTCTACCTGTTGCTGTTCAGCCCGTTGGGCGAATGGCCGCTGCTGGTGGCGGCACTCGGGTTGTACGGCGTGTTCTACGCGGCCACCGACGGCGTCCTGATCGCGCTGGCGGGTCCGATGCTGCCCGAACACCTGCGCACCACGGGGCTCGCCCTCGTCCAGACCGGGCAGGCCCTGGCATACCTGCTCTCCTCGGTCCTGTTCGGGCTCACCTGGCAGCTGTGGGGAGCCGCAACGGCGACCCGGGGAGCCGCCGCGGGCGCCGTCGTCGCGACGCTCGCCACCGCGGTCCTCCTGTCCAGGCGTACGGCCCTGTCCAGGCGTACGGCGGCCCGGTGACCGCCTCCGCCCGCGTCACCATCGCCGCCGTGGTCACGCTGATACTCACCGCCGTCACCGTCTTCTACATACGGCACGCGGTCGCGCGCAGCACACCCATCCCGCCGGTCGCGACGACCGAGGCGGCCACCGGTCGCGGCATTCTCGTGCGCAGCACGGCCCCGGGATCGAGGAACCGGGTCATGAGAGTCTCGCTCGCCGACCACTCCGCCGCGCCCACCTCGCTCACGTGCAGCCGGGTCTACGCCTCCGGCGGCACCACCGTGTGCCTGCGGCCCGAGGGCGCACTCGGCACCTACCAGGTCGCCGTCCTGGACGCGCGGCCGCACCAGACGAAGGTCTTCTCCCTGGCCGGATTGCCCAACAGGGCCAGGGTCTCGGCCGATGGCCGGATGGTCGCCTGGACGGTCTTCGTCACGGGCGACTCCTACGACAGCAGCACGTTCTCCACGCGTGCCGGGATCTTCGACACCCGTACGGGCGAGCTGACGGTCACGCTGGAGGACTTCGCCGTCACCGGTGGCGACGGGCTCACCACGGCGCCTGACCGCAACTTCTGGGGCATCACCTTCGATGCCGACGATGATCACTTCTACGCCACCATGTCCACCGGCGGCCACCGCTATCTGGTGGCGGGAGACCTCGCCGTCCGCACGGTGAGAATCCTGCGGGACAACGTCGAATGCCCCTCACTGTCCCCCGACGGTACTCGCCTCGCCTTCAAGGAGGCCGTCGGTGGCGATCCGGCACACGGCTGGCGGCTGTCCGTCCTGGACCTGTCCACCCAACGGGTGACCCACCTGGCCGAGACTCGCAGTGTGGACGATCAGGCGATGTGGCTGGACCGCCAGACGCTCGCCTACGCGATCATCCGTCCCTGGGGCCACGCCGATGTGTGGTCGGCGGCCGCCGACGGCTCAGGAACCCCCAAGCTCCTGGCCGCGGAGGCGGACTCCCCCTCCCCCGCCTGAGATGGGCCGGATCGACCGCGCTCACCGTACGGACGCCGAGACGGCTCCCCCGAACAAGGTGAGCACGTCGCGGACGAAACGGGTCCGAGACAGGCCCAGGCAGCGCAGCGCCAGACCGTGATCGACGGCGACCACGGTCACCGTGCCGAGCATCAGGCCCCACCAGCAGCCCGTCAGCACGGCGGGTGAGCTAGCAGGCGGGCGTGGCTCTGCTCTTCCGCGACGAAGAGGCGGACTGCCGCGCTATATGTGTCGTCCTCGGCTTTGTCCGCTTCGCCGATCAGAGCGGTGTCATCCCCGGCTTTGTCCGCTTTGCCGACCAGCGCGGCGCCGTCGCCGCTCTCGCCGATCTGGAAGCGCTGGGGTACGGACGGATTGTGGACAAATCCTGCGGGTGATCGTCGAGGTTTCGTGCAGATTGTCCGCCAGCAGCCGCAGGGTCGTGGACCGCGGAATGTCAAGATTGCCGCCACCTGGGTAGAGGGGGCCGCATGAGCGGCGACGGATCACATCAGGCGACTCTCGCGGCGCTGGCCGCCAACGTGGGAGTCGCGGCCACCAAGTTCGTGGCCTTCTTCTTCACCGGCTCCTCGGCGATGCTCGCCGAGGGCATCCATTCCATCGCCGACACGGGTAACCAGGGCCTGCTCATGCTCGGCCGGCGGCGGGCCAAGCGGGAGCCGAGCGCCGATCACCCTTTCGGCTACGGGCGCGAGCGCTACTTCTACGGCTTCCTGGTGTCGCTCGTGCTGTTCTTCGGGGGCGGGCTGTTCGCCCTGTACGAGGGGTACGAGAAGATCACCCACCCGCATCCGCTGGAGAGCTGGCCGTGGGCGGTCGGGGTTCTGGTGGTGGCGATCGTCATGGAGGCGCTCTCGCTGCGGACCGCCGTACGCAACTCCAACCGGGTGCGTGACGGCCGGTCGTGGGCCGGGTTCATCCGCGACGCGAAGGCGCCCGAGCTGCCGGTGGTGCTGCTGGAGGACACGGCGGCGCTGGCCGGGCTGGTGTTCGCGCTCGTCGGCGTCGGGCTGACGGTGCTCACCGGGAACTCCGCCTTCGACGGTCTCGGCTCGATCGCCATCGGGCTGCTGCTGGTCGCGGTGGCGGTGACGCTGGCCAGGGAGACCAAGAGCATGATCATCGGCGAGGCGGCCACGCCCGCCGTTCAGGACGCCATCGAGAAGGTTTTGGACGGCGACCCGTCCATCCAGGCGTTCGCCCAGGTACGGACCCTGCACCTGGGGCCGGAGGACCTGCTGATCGCCGCCCGGGTGACGATGCACTCGTCGGGCGACGTGGACGGGGCCGCGCAGGCGCTGGCGGAGACGGAGCGGCGGATCAGGGAGCAGGTCTCGATCGCGTCGGCGGTGTACCTGCAGCCGACCCCGCCGGAGAGGGTGCCGTGAAGCAGGTCGATGCTCCGTGAAGGCGGGTCAACGTGCCGTGAACTCAAGCGGCTCTGCCTGCGCTTGCTGCGCGTCTGAGGTCCAGCGAGCGGCCGCTGCGCCTGCGAGCCGTTGCCGGCGTGGGCCGACGCACCGGCTCAGTGAATAAATGCGTTGCCCCTCGATGATCCGTCCGGCATGCTTCTCGACATGAAGAACCTCAGCAGCGACGCGATGCGCCACGGTCATATGGTCCGCCATGGCCGTATGCCCTGGGGTCTTCGTCACTGACGTCACAGTCAGCGAGCCGCCGCCCAGGACCACACGGTCTGGGCGGTTTTTTAGTTCCCGATGGCGGGTGAGGGTGCTGGTGTGCCCGGCGGTTTCATAAACCGCTGCAGGCGGGTTCGATCCCCGCACCCGCTACCGGGCCTTCGTGGCGCAGTGGAGAGCGCGCCTGCTTGCGGAGCAGGAGGACGCCGGTTCGAATCCGGCCGAAGGCACTGCGGCCGATCCCGAAGCGAACGAGGGACCAAGTTGTGATCTTGGTGAAAGCGGGTTCAAGTCCCGTCGGCCGCCCCACGTCGGTGTCATCGAGAGGGTGTGGAAACCGGGCCGGTCGAGGATCGTGCGGATCCCGGCCTGGGTCGGGGGTCCGGCTCGGCGCGGGCCACCGTGATGTGCTCGCGCGGGTCGGCGAGGAGGTCCTCGCGGCGACCGGCCGGCCTCTACGGTTAAGCCCTATGCCGACACCCTCTGGCCCCTTCACCGGACGTACGATCGACGGCCTCGCACGCGACCTGCGCGACGGCCGGACCACCTCCACGGCGCTCGCCCAGCTGGCGCTCGACGCCATCGCCGAGCTCGACCCGCTGCTCAACGCGTTCATCACCGTGGACGCCGCCGGGGCGCGGGCTGCGGCGCGGCGCGCGGACGAGGAGCTGGCCGGGGGCGTCGACCGGGGGGCGCTGCATGGCGTGCCGGTCGGTGTGAAGGACCTCATCATGGTCGCCGGGCTGCCCGCGACCATGGGCTCGCGGCACTTCGCCGGTCACGTCGCGGTCGCCGACGCCGCCTGCGTGACCCGCCTGCGCCAGGCCGGTGCCGTCGTCATCGGCAAGACGAACACCCACGAGTTCGCGTACGGCCCCACGGGCGATCGTTCCGCCGCCGGCCCGTCGCGCAATCCGTGGGAACCCGCGCGCATGTCGGGCGGCTCCAGCGGCGGCAGCGCGGTCGCCGTGGCGGCGGGCATGGTGCCGGTGGCCCTCGGCACCGACACCGGTGGTTCGGTCCGCATTCCGGCGGCACTGTGCGGGGTCGCCGGTTTCAAGCCGGCGTACGGGGTGATCCCGGTCGACGGTGTCTTCCCCTTGGCGCAGACCTTCGACACCGTCGGGCTTCTCGCGGGCCACGAGCGGGACTGCCTGATCGCCTACCGGTCCCTCGTCCCCGCCGGTGTCCAGAAGGGGGACGGCTGGCCGGCGCGGGTCGCCTGGCTTGATCCCGCCGGTGTGTTCGCCTGCGACCCGCAGGTGGCCCGTACGGTACGCCGGGCCGTGGAGGCGGGCACCGGACCGCTGGAGGAGCTCGCGTTCCCATCCAAGGAGGTGGACGAGCTGCGCGAGACCTTCACCGCCATTCAGAGCAGCGAGGCGGCGGCCGTACACGCCGACCGGCTGGCCGAGGCGCCCGAGCTGTTCGACCCCGAGCTGCTCGAACGCCTGCGCGGCGCCGCCGAGATGCCGGGCTGGCGGTACGTACGGGCCATGCGGGCCCGCCCACGGCTCGCCGAGAGCGTCGGCGCGCTGTTCGAGCGGCATGACGTGCTCGCGCTGCCGACCGTACCGCTCACCGCGCCGTTTCTCGGTCAGCGGACGACCGAGCTGGACGGCGGGGCCGTCGCCGTGCGAGCCGCGCTGCTCGCCCTGACGAGCATGTGGAACGTGGTCGGTTTTCCGGCGCTGAGTGTCCCGGCCGGAACGGTGCGCGGCCTGCCGGTCGGGTTGCAGCTCGTCTGCCGTCCCGGTGGGGAGCATCTGCTGTTCGAAACCGCCGGGGCCACGCATGGAGGCCCGCCGCCCGGGTAGCCGACTGCGAATGCGGATCCAGGACTGGTTCCTCACGGACCAGGAAAGAGGCAATCCGGCGACCAAGCTCGACGCCTGGTCGACGGGTAACGACGTACGCCCGCTGATCCACGGCGCGACCTACTTCGCCGAGCTGAAGACCTGCGTCGAGGCGCTGCGCGAGGACGACTTACTCCTGTTCGCCGACTGGCGCGGCGATCCCGACGAGCGGCTCGCCGAGAACGGGCCCTCCGTGGGCGACGCGATGGCCGCCGCCGCGCACAAAGGCGCGCTGGTCAGAGGGCTCATCTGGCGTTCGCACCTGGACCGGTTACGCTTCAGCTCGGCCGAGAACCGGCACCTGGGCGAGGCGATCGAGGCCGCGGGCGGGCAGGCCGTCCTCGACACGCGGACCAAGCCGGGCGGCTCGCACCACCAGAAGTTCGTCATCCTGCGTCATGACGGCGATCCGGTCGCCGACGTGGCCTTCCTCGGCGGCATCGACCTGTGTCACAGCCGCCGGGACGACGCCGACCACCTCGGCGATCCGCAGGCGTGCCCGATGCCCGGCGAGTACGGCCGGCGGCCCCCGTGGCACGACGTCCAGGTCGCCATCCACGGCCCCGCGGTGGCGGAGGTGGAGAAGGTGTTCTGCGAGCGGTGGGAGGATCCCGCGCCGGAGACCAGGGATCCGATCAGGCGGCTGCGCGACCATTTCGCCAGGATGGACGACGTTCCTCCGCTGCCCGAGCCGGGGCCGCCGCCGCCTCCTGCGGGCACGCACACCGTACAGCTCCTGCGCACCTATCCCGCCAGGCGTAGCAGTTACCCGTTCGCGCCGGAGGGCGAGCGGAGCGTGGCGCACGCCTACCAGAAGGTGCTCGGGCGGGCCCGTTCGCTGGTCTACCTGGAAGATCAGTATCTGTGGTCCACGGACGTGATCGAGCCGTTCGCCGAGGCGCTGGAGCGCGAGCCCGATCTGCGGATGGTCATCGTGGTGCCCCGCCACCCCGACCAGGACGGCTGGCTGGCCGGGCCCGCGAGCCTGATCGGCCGGGTCCACGCGCTGAACCGGCTGCTGCGGGCGGGCGGCGACCGGGTCGCCCTGTACGACCTGGAGAACCATGAGGGCACCCCCGTCTACGTGCACGCCAAGGTCTGCGTGGTCGACGACGTGTGGGCCTCGGTCGGGTCCGACAACGTCAACCTGCGCTCCTGGAGCTACGACTCGGAGCTGAGCTGTGCCGTACTCGATGAGCAGGAGGATCCGCGCGAGCCGCCCGGCGCCCGGCGGTTCGCCCGCGAGCTGCGCCTGGCGCTGATGGGCGAGCACCTGGACCTGCCCGAGGACGGCGCGGCCCGCGACGAGCTGTGCGATCCCGTGGCCGCGTTCGACGCCTTCGCCGACGCGGCGGCGCGGCTCGAAGCCTGGCATGCGGGCGCCCGTAAGGGTCCGCGACCGCCGGGGCGGCTGCGGCCGCATTCCTATCCCGAGCTGCCCCGGGTGCGCGGGCTGCTCGCCACGCCGCTCTACCGCCTGGCGGTCGATCCCGACGGGCGGCCTCCCGCACTGCGGAGATCCAGGACTTTCTAGCGCTCGCTGCTGTCCTAAGGCCACCCTCCGTGATCACTCGGCGGCGCGCTGCCCTATCCTGTACGGCTCTGTGCAGCTGAGGAAGGGAACCCGAGTGAACGTGAGCCTGCGCCCGGTCCGTGCGGCGGACCTGGATGTGTTCGAGGAGAATCTGGGCAGCCCGAAGGGGACCGGCGAGCTGCAGTGGTTCGGCCATCGCACCCTGCACGCGATGCGCGAGGAGTTCGCGGCGACCGGGCTGCTGAGCGCCGAGGGCGGCTATTTCACCATTGACGCCCGTGGCGAGGTGGCCGGGTGGATGCACTGGTTCCAGCGGATCTGGGGTCCGCGGCACACCTCCTGGTGCTGGTCGCTGTCCATCGTGATCTTCCCGCGCCATCGCGGCAAGGGTGTGGGCAGCCGGGCGCACCGCGAGCTGGTGACGTACCTGTTCGACCACACCCGGGCCGAGCGGATCGAGGCCATTACCGATGTCACCAACCTCGCAGAGCAGGGCGCGCTGGCCAATGCCGGATTTGAACGTGAAGGCGTGATCCGCCGGGCCCAGTGGCGCGGCGGAAGCTGGCACGACCAGCTGTTGTATTCGGTGCTGCGGCCGGAGAAGTAGTGCCTGGCGCCGTCCCTGCTCTCAGCGCACGCCGCGCGGCCGGAACTGGATGCTGATGCGCGGCCCGGTGGGGCGGGTGGTCTTGGGGATCGCGTGCTCCCACGTGCGCTGGCAACTGCCGCCCATCACGATGAGGTCGCCGTGCCCCAGGTCGTGACGGATCGAGGCGCCGCCGCCCCGGGGGCGCAGCAGCAGCGGGCGCGGGGCGCCGACCGAGATGATCGCGACCATGGTGTCCTCGGTGCCGCCCCTGCCCAGGGTGTCGCCGTGCCAGGCCACGCTGTCGCGGCCGTCGCGGTAGAAGCAGAGCCCGGCCGTGCGGAACGGCTCCCCGAGCTCCTCGGCGTAGCGCTCGTTGAGCGCGCGCAGGGCGTCGTCGAGCGCCGGATCGGGCAGCGGCTCGTCCTCGTCGTAGAAGGCGAGCAGCCGCGGCACGTCGACTACTTTGTCGTACATCCGGCGCCGTTCGGCCCGCCACGGCACCACCTCGCACAGCCGGGAGAACAGCGCGTCGGCCTCCGCCAGCCAGCCGGGCCCGAAGTCGATCCACGCCTCGCGCTCCAGACGCGTCCGGCGGATCGCCGAGCCGACGAGCTCGTCGGCTCCCAGCAGAGAAGCTTGGAAAACAGCCGTCATGGCATCAAGTGTAGGCGATCGTTCAAACATTCATTCGATTAGGTCCGCAGACCGGCTGCGCCCGGCCATCACGGCCGGGCGCGCGGCTCGTCGTCCCACCCGCCCGGTCTGTACGGCACGCAGCCCGTACAGACCGGGGCGGCCACGCAGGCCGCCGATCCCCACGGGTCCAGTATCGGGTATCCCCGCCCGTCACGCCTGTTACCGCGCTGGCCCTTTGTGGCGCCTGCTGCCGTTTCGGTCAGGTGCGGCCGCGGTGGGCGGCGACGCGCTCGCGGGTGGCACACCGCGTGCTGCAGTAGCGCCGCGGGCTGCCGCCCCCCAGGTCCAGGTACGGCCGGCGGCAGGTGGCCGAGGCGCACAGCCCGCCCGGCATTCGCTGGTGATCGGCCAGCAGGACGGCCAGCGCCAGGGCCGAGGAGGCCAGGAACCACTCCCCCCACGGCGCGTAGTCGTCGCCGTCCACGTGCAGGTGCCACGGAGTCGTGCCCGCGTGGTTCGTCAGGCGCGGCGCCCGCGCGGCCGTCGCCAGAAGATCGTTCAGCCGGGCGGCCGCCACGTCGGGACCGGCGGCGGCGAAGACGGCGACCAGCCGCTCCGCCGCGGCCCGCATCGCCGCCAGGTCGGCCTCGCCCAGGTCCAGGTCGCCGGTTTCGCCGTGGTCGCGCAGCACCCGCGCGACGGACTCCGCCGACGGCTCCTCGTGCAGCAGCGCGACGCACAGGGCCACGGCCCGGGCCGCCATCGCTTTGGTCGAGTGAACCGCCACGCCAGCAGCGTATGCCCGCGGACACGGAAACGGCGGGGCTCCCCCAGCCCCGCCGCGCCGCGTCGAACCTGACGAGAGCTCAGCCGCCGCAGGCCGCGAAGACGTAGCTGTCCTTCAGGAGCGAGTAGTGGTCCCGGACCTTGACGGCCCCGGTTTCGGTGTCGATCTGGACGATCGTCATCTTGTTCGCCTTGCCGTCGGGGTACCGCACGAGGTGCAGCGTCACCTGCCGCTCGCCGGTCCAGTCGATCATGTGGAGGTCGCCGGCCGGCAGCTTGACCTTCCGCTTGGCGATGACCTGGTCGCTCTGCATGTCGTACAGGACGAGCTGGGACTTGGCGCCGCCCATGACGACGTTGGCGGTGGTCCGGCCGTCGGCCGCGAGGGCCGACGGGGAGTTCGAGGCGACGATCTGCGGCGGCGTGGCCCGGTAGAGCTGTTCGCCGGACTCGCTGTAGGCGATCAGGTCCGTGACGGACTCGTCGGCGGAGACCTCGGTCAGCAGTTCGCCGCCGTCGGCGCTGAAGCCGAGCAGCGTCTGCCGGCCGGGCGTCGAGCCGAGCAGGGTGCCGGTGGCCGTGTCGAAGATCCGCGTCTTCACCGCCTTGTCGGTGGCGAAGACGGCCGCGAGCCGGCCGCCGTCGTCGGAGAGCTGGAACGTCACGTCGTACTGGGCCACGCGCGGCAGCGCGTCCTTGGCGAAGACCTTCACCCCGGCCCCCATGGTCCGTACGGCCAGCCGCCCGGACTTGGTGAAGTACGCGACCCGCCGGCCGTTACCGCTGACGGCGATGGGCGCGACCTGGGTGTGCGACGACTTGCCGTTCGCCTCGCGGGCGATGGTCTCGGCGTCGGGCAGAGAGCCCTTCTCCCCACTGTGCATCACCAGCCGCCACTCGCCGCACGGCCGCTGCTCGCCCTTGACCGTGCAGCCCTTGACCGAGGCGTAGCGGATGCCGTCGTGGTGGTCATGTGGCGTGGCCTGGGCAGCCTGAGGCGCGGTCACCAGGGCGGCCAGCCCTGCCGCGATCGCCACGGCGATCCTGATCTTCATGGTCGTCACTCCCCCGCCACTCTGAAGGCGTACCTGGTCTTGCTGATCGAGTACTTGTCCGTCTGCGTGGCGGCGCCGGTCTCCGTGTCGACGGTGAACTCCCGTACCACCGCCGTCGAGCCTTCGTCACCTGTCTGCACGAGCACCGTGAGCCGCCCGTCCGCGCTCCACTGGGCGAGGTACGGCGTCTGCGCCGGCTTCAGCGCCAGATCCACGCCCGCGGAGAGGTCCCCGGTCTCCAGGTCGTAGATCCGCAGCCGAGGGGCCTTCTTGGCTTCCTCGTCCCCGGAGATGATCACCGCGACGGTCTTGCCGTCCGCGGCCAGCGCGGTCATGGCGGAGTTCGCCACGACCTGCGACGGCGTGCGCTTGACGGAGGTGCCGTCGGCCCGGTACGCGATCAGCGTGAGGGTGTTGTCGCGATTGAAGCGCTGGGCCAGCACCTCGCCCCCGTCAGCGCTGAAGCCGTTCATCGAGTCCTTGGCGGGCAGCTCGACGATCTTGCCGGTGGCGATCGTGACCACCCTGGACGGGGCGCGCTCCTTCTCATCGGTGGAGTCGACCAGCAGCTTGTCCCCCTGGGGCGACAGGTACAGGCTGAGCGGGCTCGTCCCATACCGCTTGGGCACCAGGGACGCGGCCAGCACCTTGACCGGTCCGCCCGCCGCCTGCCGTACGACGATGCGGTGGTCGCCGGCCCGCTCGTAGGCGATCACGCGGCCGTCGCCGCTGATGGCGAACAGGCCGGCGTCGTCGAGCTTCCTGCCCTTGCCGTCGATCTCGGTGGCGGCGGCGTCCTTGACGGTGAGCTTCCCGCCGTCACGCGTGATCAGCCGCCAGTGGCCGCAGGGGTAGGTGGTCTCGTTCTTCTTGTCGGTGCAGGTCTTGATCCAGGCCGCCCGGACCTGGGAAGGGCCTGCTTGGGCGTACGCGGCGGGGGGAGTGATCCCCAGCCCGCCGATGACCGCCGACGCGAGGAGCGCGGCGGCCGCTGAGGTGTGCCTCATGGTGGTGTTCCCTTCACTCGTCCGGTTAGATACCGGCGGAGTGAAACGGGTTGATCACAGGTGAGACACATTCATGTGCCCGCCCGGACAGGTGGTCAGCGCAGCGGGCGGCGGCCCGCGAAGCCCAGTTCCGTGCGGTGATACCAGGTCAGCTCGGTCTCGCCCTCGATCCAGCACAGGCGTACGGACACCCCGTCGAGCACGGCGGGAAAGTCGATGAGGACCGGCGCGATCCCCTTCACCTCGATGCCCTGTCCGGTCCAGGTGCTGAGGATCTCCTCGATGCGCGCCTCGATCGCCTTCATCTCGGGGATGCCGCCCAGCGCGGACCCGCCGGCGCTCTCGCGGTCGAAGGCGATCTCGGCCAGGTCGGCGCGGGCGGCGATCAGCACGCCGGCGTCGTCGATGATCGACGGCATGAGCGAGCGCGCCTCGTCGAGGGTGAACGTCCTGGCCATGTGCGAACGCTATCGGGTGGGCTCGTAGGCGCGCATCATCGTCACCGGTTCGGCTCGTAGGCGCGCACGAGCAGTTGCTCGGCGTCGTCGAGGTAGGCGTCGAGGAAGGCGGCGGCCTCGTCCGGCCGGTCGGCTTCGAGGAGCTCGAGGAGCTTGCGGTTGCGGGTGACGAACGGCTCGTGGAAGGCGCGCGGGTTCTTCATGACGTGGAAGACGAGCCGCAGCTCGGCCAGGAGCTGGCGCATGGCCTCGTCGAGCCGGGGGCTCTGGTTGAGCGTCACCAGCGCCTGGTGGAAGCGGATGTTGGCGGTGCCCACGCCGCGCCAGTCGTCGTCGGCGGCGGCCCGCTCGGCGTCGGCCACGGCCTCCCTGATCACGGCCAGCTCCTGGCCGCTCGGGCGGCGCCGGACGGCCGCGCCCTCGATCACCCGGCGTACGCGGTAGAGGTCCGCGACGTCCTCGGCCGACAGGATCCGGACGAACACGCCCCTGTTGAGCCGGTGGTCCAGCAGCCCTTCGTGGCCGAGCAGCCGGAACGCCTCGCGCAGCGTGTTGCGCGACACGCCCAGCGCGTCCGCGATGGCCTCCTCGGACAGGCGCTGACCTGGCTCGAAGAAGCCCTCGGTGACACGGTCGCGCAGGATGTCGGCCACCCGCTCGGCCGTGCTGCTGCGGCCCAGCCTGGACCGGTCATGTTCGAGATCCGAAAGGGGGCTGTCCACCGCGTCATCCACAGTCAACAGGGAATCATCCAACAAACCTCTTGTCGAATTGTTCAACGATCCTTATGTTGATAAGAACCCCCTGATCGAAGGAGCGATGATGACAGGCTCCACGCGGCAGACCCGGCGGGTGATCCTCGCCAGCCTGATCGGCACCTCTTTGGAGTGGTACGACTTCTTCCTCTACACGACCGCGGCGACGCTGGTCTTCGGCAAGCTGTTCTTTCCCACCTTCGACCCGCTCAACGCGACCCTGCTGGCCCTGACGACCAACGCCGTCGCGTTCGTGGCCAGGCCGCTCGGCGGGATCGTGTTCGGCCACTTCGGCGACCGCGCGGGCCGCAAGACCGTGCTGGTCGTGACGCTGCTGGTGATGGGCGTCTCGACGTTCCTCATCGGCGTGCTGCCCGGCTACGACAGCGTCGGCGCGCTCGCGCCGGTCCTGCTGGCCACACTCAGGTTCGTACAGGGGCTGGGCCTGGGCGGCGAGTGGGGCGGTGCGGTCATCATGTCGCTGGAGCACGGCGACGACCGCCGTCGCGGCTTCAACGCCAGCTGGCCGCAGGTGGGCGTGCCCGCCGGATACGTGCTGGCCACCGGGACGCTGGCGATCCTGTCGTTCACGCTCTCGGACGCGGCGTTCCTGTCATGGGGCTGGCGAGTGCCGTTCCTGCTGTCGGGCGTGCTGGTGCTCGTCGGGCTCTGGGTCCGGCTGAAGGTCACGGAGTCGCCGCTGTTCACGGAACTGGCCCGGCAGGGCGCCAAGGCGAAGATGCCGCTGCTGGAGGTCCTGCGTACGCACCCGCGCGCGCTGCTGTCGGCGTTCACCGCGCGCATCGGCGTGGACGTGGCCTTCTACACCTTCACCGCCTACATCCTGGTCTACATCACCGGCCCGCTGAAGCTGGAGCGCTCGGTGGGGCTGAACGCGGTGCTGATCGGGTCGGCGCTGCAACTGGCGCTGATCCCGCTGTTCGGCGCGCTATCGGACCGGGTCGGCAGGCGGCCCGTCTACTTCGCGGGCGTCATCGGCGCCGCGGTCTGGGTGTTCGTCTTCTTCCCGCTGCTCGACACCAAGTCGTTCCCGCTGATCGCCCTGGCCGCGATCGTCGCGCTCATCACCCACGCGGCGATGTACGGCCCGCAGGCCGCCTTCATCGCCGAGCTGTTCAGCACCAGGCTCCGTTACAGCGGCGCGTCCATGGGGTACCAGGTCGCCGGGATCGTCGGGGGCGCGCTGGCGCCGATCATCGCGCTGAAGCTGTTCGCCGCGTACGGAACCACGACGGCGGTCTCCCTCTACGTGGTGGCCGCGCTGGCCGTCACGGCCGTCGGCCTGGCCATCGCGCCGGAGACCCGCGACCTGGACATCACCGCCGACCCCGCCGCCGACCCCGGCGACATCCCGCAACGAGCCTGAGCCCACCGCCTCCGGCGACGTAGCGCAACGAGCCTGAGCGCGCCGATTCCAGCGCCGTCCCACGACGGGGCCCGAGCGTCCCGCCCTCGGCCGGACACCGTCCACGTGATCGGCCGTACCTCCGCAAGTCTGCCGCGAAAATGCGCGGGCGGTGGCTGCCACCGCCGCCCGCGCGGGAGGTCTCTGTGCGCATCACCCTGTCGGTCATCCTGGTCCTCGCCGCGCTGCTCGCCATCCCCACCGTCATCGGGGCGATCGGCGGTCTGGAGAGCACCGAAGGCGGGGAGATCGCCGTCGTCCGCGACGGCGGCTGGTTCGACGACAACCAGGTACGCCAGGTCATCGACCCGGGCTCCGGCCTGACCTGGACGGGCATGTGGTCCTCCGTCCACCCCTATCCCGCGCAGCAGCGCTTCTACACGATCACCGCCGACGCCAAGCGCGCCACCACGCTCGGCGTGGACGTGGTGACGGTGCCGAGCAGCGACGGCGTGAACCTGGGCATCGAGGGCACCCTGTACTTCACGCTCAACCTCGACCACGACACGCTGAAGAGATTCGACGACAAGTACGGCACGCGCACGTACCGCGCCCAGAACGACGAGTCGCTGGCCGCGTGGGACGGCGACGACGGCTGGTCGGCGTTCTTCGGCCAGGCCGTCCGCCCTGTGGTGGACAATGCGCTGCGCGGGCAACTGGGCAACATGCGCTGCGCCGAACTCGTCCCCTCGTGCTCCCTGCTGGCGAACACCGCGCTCAAGGACCAGGGCGGCGACACCAAGACCCAGGGCAGCAACACGAACATCACCAGGGTCCAGAACGCCGTCAACGCCACCCTGGCCCGGGATCTGCCCGAGGCGCTGGGCGGCGAGTTCTTCACCGGCCTGCGGTTCACCCTGGCCAAGGTGACGCTGCCGGCCGAGGTGCAGCAGGCCGTGGACAGATCGCTGGCCGCCAACGCCGCCGTCTCCGAGGCCCAGGCCCGGGTGGCCCAGGCCAAGGCCGAGTCGGCCGCGAACCAGGCCCGGCAGGAGGGCTACGACAAATGCCCGGCCTGCGCCGAGATCGACAAGCTCAAGTCGCTCCCCCAGGGCATCACCGTCTACGCCCCGGGGAACCCGCAGTCCATCGTGGTCCCGGCCCGCTGAGTGACTCCGGCCTGCTGAGTGACTCCGGCCCACTGAGTGACCCCGACCCGCTGAGTGTTCTCGGCCGGTTGAGTGTTCTCGGCCGGTTGGGAACCGTTCAGGCACTCATGTGCGATAGCTGAGGTGTGAAACGGTTCCACCTCAGCAGGCGCGAGCCCCCGGACGTCGGCTCCGACAGCACGGACGCCGAGTTGATCGCCGCTATCGCCGCGGAGAGCGTCACGGCGCTGCGCCTGCTCCACCGCCGGCACGCCCCCTGGCTCAGAACCCGGCTGGCCCGGCGCTGCGCCGACCCCGACGCGGTGGACGACGCCCTGCAGGACACCTTCCTCGCGGTGTGGAAGTCGGCGGCCCGCTTCGACGGGGGCAACACGGCGGGCTGGCTGTGGACGATCGCGGTGCGCCGCCTCGTCTCGGCCCTGCGCGGCCGCGGCTCCCACCGGTTCGGCCCGCACCGGTTCGGCAGCGGGCCGGTCGAAGGGCGGGCCCTCGATGAGCGAGCCCTCACCGAACGGGCCGTCGAAGAGCACGCCATCGCGTCGGCCGAGGACGTCGCGCTCCTCGGCGTCGAGCACGGGGACCTCGGCGCCGCCCTCAACCGCCTCTCGCCGGAGCTGCGCGCGGTCATCCAGGCGACCGTGCTCGACGGGCTGACCGTCAAGGAGGCGTCCCGGCTGCTCGGCGTCCCGGAAGGAACCATCAAGACCCGGGCGATGCGAGCTCGGGCTCGGCTCAGGGAGGAACTCGCATGAGCTGGCACATCAGCGACGATCTCATGGACGCCTACCTGTCAGGCGGGCTCGATCCCGCCCGGGCGATGTCCGTGGACGCGCACCTCGGCGGCTGCCCGGACTGCCGGGCGGCGGTGCCGTACGAAGAAGACTGGCTGCGGGACTCCTGGCAGCGGCTGGAGGCCGAGGTGCTCAGCCCGCGCCCGTCGCCGATGGAGCGGCTGCTGGGGTTGTGCGGCGTGCCCCAGCACGTGGCCAGGCTGCTGACCGCCACGCCGACGATGAACGGGGCGTGGGTCGCCGCGGTGGTCGCGGCGCTGACGCTCGCGGTGCTCGCGGCCAGAGAGTCGGCCACGTTCCTGCCGCTGTTCCTGGCCGTCGCGCCGATACTGCCGCTGGCCGGGATCGCCCTCGCCTACGGGCCGCGGGTGGATCCGGTGCACGAGTCGCTGGCCGCGACCCCGCTGTCGGGAGCGCGCCTGCTGCTGATCAGGGCCACCGGCACGCTGGCCATGGCCGTGGTGCTGGCCGCGGCGGCGTCGCCGCTGCTGCCCGCCCCCGCGTGGCTGAGCGCCGCGTGGCTGCTGCCGTCGCTCGCTATGACGTCCTGCTGCCTCCTGCTGTCGTCGCGGCTGCCGGTGCCGCTGTCCGCGCTCACGACGGGCGGCCTCTGGCTCCTGGGGGTGGCCGCCGTCGGCGGCGCCACCGGTGACCTGCTCGCCGCCTTCGGGCTCGCCGCGCAGATCGGGTACGGCTGCGCGGCCCTGCTGATGTCCCTACGCCTCTACTCCAAGGTGACCGCCTGATGCTCCACATCCGTGACCTGACCAAGAAGTACGGCCACAAGCAGGTGCTCGACGGGCTGACCCTGTCCGTCGGGCCCGGCGTGACCGGGCTGCTCGGCCCGAACGGCGCGGGCAAGACCACGCTGCTGCGCTGCCTGGCCACCACGCTCTCGTACGACGGCGGCCACGTCGACGCGTTCGGCCTGGACCCGGCGCAGGCGACCCAGCGCACCGCGCTGCGGCGCAGGCTCGGCTACCTGCCGCAGGACCCGGGCCACTACCCGCACTTCACCGCGTTCGACCTGGTCGACTACGTGGCGATACTCAAGGAGCTGACCGACAGGCGGCACCGCCACAGCGAGGTGCGGCGGGTGCTGGCCGAGGTGGACCTCATCGACCAGGCCAGGACGAAGGTCCGCAAACTGTCCGGCGGCATGCGCCAGCGGCTGGCCCTGGCCCAGGCTTTGCTGGGCGAGCCGGAGCTGCTGATCCTGGACGAGCCGACCGTGGGCCTGGACCCGGAGCAGCGGATGCTGTTCAGGGCGCTCGTCTCCCAGCTCGGCGAGAGCCGTACGGTGCTCCTTTCCACCCACCAGACGGAGGACGTCGCGGCGCTCTGCGAACGCGTGGTCACCATGGCCCGCGGCCGCGTCGTCTTCGACGGAACCCCGGGCGGGCTGGCCGCCACCGCGGCCGGGCAGGTGTGGTTGTCGGACCGGCCGCCGACGGAGTCGCGGCTGTTCTGGCGCACCGCCGACGGCCGCTACCGCACCCTCGGCGACCGCCCGCCCGGGGCCGAACCCACCGATCCAGGTGTGGAGGACGGCTATCTGCTGCTGATCGGGGAGGCCGCGTGACCGGCCGGTCGTCCACCGACGACAGCCTCGCCATGACCGAGCGACTGTCCGCCGAGGGGAGCGGCAGTATGACCGGTCAGCTGTTCCGGGTCGAGCTGCGCCGGATGGCCAGGCATCCACTGGTGTGGGGCATGGCCGCGCTGGTCCTGGCCGTACAGCTGCACCTGAGCCGGGACCAGCAGCCGGACCTCACCGTCGATCCGGTCCACGCCACCGGGATCGCCGCCTGCCTGGCCGGGGCGCTGCTCGTGGTGGCGAGCCTGGCCGTGTCCCGCGACGGGCGGCACCGGATGCCGGAGCTTCTCGCGGGTCTGCCGGGGCGGGCCGAGGTGCGTACCAGGGCGGTGCTGTTCGCAGCCGTCGTGGTCGCCGTGGTGGGACAGGCGCTGGTCGTCGGCGGCTATCTGCTGGTACGGGCGCTGAGCGGGCCCGCCGGCGGGCGGCTGGACGTGTTCGAGCCGCTGACCGCGCTCGGCGTCGGCGCGCTGGCCGCCACCCTCGGCGTGGCCGTGGGCCGATGGGTCAGCTGGCTGATCGCGGGGCCGGTGGTCGTGGCCGGGCTGGGGTTGCTCATCTTCTTCAACACCAACCCCGGCACCTGGTGGCTGCCGGTGATGCAGACGCACTGGATGGACTGGCCCGACCGGCCGACCGGCCCCCACCTGGTCTACGTCCTGGCCCTGGCCGTGCTGGCGGGCCTGGCCGCGCTGCTGCGGCACGGGCGCCGGCCGGTAACGCTCGTCGCGGCCGTGGTCGCGCTGGCCGTCGCGGTGCCCGCGGGGGCCAGCGCGGCGGCGGTACGGCCCGTGGCCCTTTTCCCGACCGAAAGAACGCTGAACATTGACGACGTCGACACGCGCGTGCGGGAGAAGTACTTCGGCCGGGACGCCTACCGGTGCGAGCGGCGTGAGGGAGTCCGCTACTGCGCCTTGTCGGACTACGCGTCGTGGATCCCGCTGTGGGCCGGAGTGGTCGCGCCCATCGTCCGCGCCGTGCCACCGGACGCGCGCGTTCGTGTTCCCTTGGTGAAGCAGTACACCTCGAACTGGTGGTACACGAATGAAGATCGGGTCGCCATCGCGCCCATGGCGTGGGGCGCGTCTGACCAGCGCAAGCTGCTGGCGCAGAGCGTCGCGCTCGACATCATCGACGACTTCGACAACGCGTGCGACGCGCGTGGACAGGCCCGCATGGTCGTCGCCCTCTGGCTGATGGGGCAAGCCTCGGCGATCGCTCTCCCTCAGGAAACCCTGAACATGGACGGGCGCACAGCCCTACGCTCCCTCATCGACTACGGGGACAGCGAGATCGGATACGCCAAGCTCCTGCTCCAGTCCTCCGGCGCCCGGGAACGCGTCTGGACCAACTGGGACACGCTCATGCGCCCCGCCACCACCGTCGAGCAGGCGCTTCCGCTGCTCGGACTCCCCCAGCGCTACCCGATCAGCAAGCCGAAAGGGACCCCATGTCGATGATCGCGCAAAGAACCGCGCCCGCTCCTCCACCCGCGCTTGGGGCCGCGCCGACAAGCCCGCCGACGACCTCGCCGGCAACCGTCCCGAAGACGGCGCGGCTCGTTGTGCCGCTCCTGCTCCTGCGGCCGCTCGTCCGGGCCATCGACTGGGCCCCGCTGGCGGTGGTCACGCTCTTCACCGCGGCGCTGGTCACGCTCGCGGACTTCGGGCAGCCGCTCACCAGCGCCATGGGGCTCATCCTGCTGCGGATCGCCGGTACGCTCCTGGGCTCCGCCGCCGCCTTCGCGCTGGTCGACGCCATGTCCGGCGGCCCGGAGCCGGTGCGGCACCGGCTGCGGCAAGCTCAGCGGTGCCTGCTCGCCGGCGGCCTCGCGGTCGCCGTCTGGCTGGGCGCCTTCGCCTACGTACTGTCGAGGCTGCCCGAGGAGACCCTGTTCCCCGTCGGGGACATGCTGATCGAGGTGGGTGTCTGCCTGGGCATCGGGCTGGCGGCCGCGGCGACCGCCGTCCGGTACGCCGCCGGACGGCAGGCCGCCATGGCCGCCGTGGTCGTGCAGCTCGTTCTGGTGCTGGGCACGATCCTGCTGCCGCCGGAGGTCAGGCTGTGGCCGCCGACGTGCGGGTTCGGGCATTGGGACGAGGCGCACCGGTTCTGGCTGTTCGCGTTGCCGGTACCGTACCTGTGGCTGGTGGTGTCAGGCCGTGACCTTCGGTGACTCGTCGGCGCGGGGGCGGCGCCATGAGCCCTTGAAGGCGGCGATCGAGAGCAGGAAGACCACCTGGCCGGCCAGCGCCACCCACAGCCAGGTTCCCCACCCGCCGCCGGCCTTCACCACCGTCGGCGAGATCACCAGCAGGGCCACGATCATGACCCGGACCACCATGCCCCACAGACCCAGTGCCGCGCCCTGGAGCCGGGAGTCGACGTCTTCGGCGTCCTCGGAGAAGTTCGCCATCCAGGGGACATAGGCGACGCCCAGGACCAGGAACAGGATCGCGTAGACCAGAGTGACCGTGCCGACCGTGGCGCCCGTGCCGATGAGGCTGATGAAGTAGGCGAGCGTCGCGACCGTCAGCACGATGCCCACGGCCGTGAACGGCTTGCGCAGCTCCAACCGGTCGGAGATCCGGCCGACCACGATGACGGCCAGCGCGTTGAGCAGGATGCCCAAGGCGACGACGCGGTTGGCCTCAGCGGTCTCCATCCGGAACGAGTCGGCGAGGATCGTCTGACCGAAGATCGCGAAGGTCCAGTAGAGCACCTGCCAGCCGGTGTTGCCGAGCACGTGGGCCCAGAGGTGCGGATGCCGGAACAACTCCTTCACCTTGCCCGGATCGATCTTCTCCTCGGAGACCACCGCCTCTTCCTGCCGCATGATCTGCGCCCGCAGGGCCGCCGACGGCTCGGCGATCTGCCAGATGATGACCCCGCACAGGATCAGCGAGACGCCGCCCATGATGACCGCCTGCGACTGCCAGGCGTTGCCGAACATCGGCAGCGTGAAGCCGGCGATGAACGAGGCGAGGAAGGAGGCGCCGACCGGGCCCCAGGTCCAGAACGCGAACGCCTGCGCACGGCCCAGGCGCGGCGAGAAGTCGCGGACGAGCGAGGCGGTGATCGTGATGCCCGCGCCCTCGATGAACAGCATCAGGCAGCGCACCGCGAACAGCTCGCCGACCGAGTCCACGGTGGCCAGGAGGAAGTTGCAGGCCGCGGTGACGGTCAGCGTGGGCACCAGGATCGTGACCCGGCCCCACCGGTCGGACAGGATGCCACCGAACCCGGCCGACAGCCCGCCCACCAGCACCGAGACGGCGGCGATCTGCCCGTAGACCGTCAGGGACATCTTCAGATCGTCCAGCAGCAACGGCAGGATGGTGGCGATCGTCGTCTCGAAATTGGCCACCAGACTCGCCAGCACGGCTATCGCCAGGAGCCAGACCCGTCGGCGACCGACGGGGTAAACGCTCAACTCGCGGACATAGAACGGCTTCATACCAGTCCTTAGGGGGACGGTGCGTGACTGTCGCTCTAGAACGCGTTTCTAGTTGCTGTTGAGTTTGCCGCTTTATCCAGATAAGTCAAGATTTGCGGCTATCACGATGTGATCTCGGTCACACGGCCAGCGTTGTGATTGAATCGCGGCCATTTCGCAGAACACAGGTCCCTTTATAGGCATAAACTGCGCGCCTGTGAGCCTGCCTGTACGTGAACGTTCCCCCCGGCCGGGCGGCGGTCGACACCGCCGTCCCGTGCCCACGTCCCTGCCGCCGGACGCCCCTGTCCTCGTCCTCGCGGTGCCGGGCAGCACCTCGGGCGTGGCAGAGGAGATCGCGGCCGTGGTACGCGTCGACAACCCTCAGATCGAGGTGCGCCTCACCAGCGTTACCGATCTCGCCGATTCGCTCCCCTCGGGGCGCGAGTCGATCGTGGTGCCGCTGCTGACCTGGGACGATCCGATCGTCCTGGCCGAGATCGGCAAGGCCGTCGCGGCGTCCGGGTCGAACGCGGTCGTGACGGAGGCCCTCGGCCCGCACCCGCTGCTGGCCGAGGCGCTGCACATCAGGCTGGCCGAGCGCGGCCTGGCCAGGGCCGACCGGGTCCGGCTGCTGAACGTCTCCAGCCCCGTCGACGCCATCATCCTCGGCACGGTCGGCGGCGAGCGGGCCGTGCACGCCGTCCAGGCGACCGCGGTGCTGCTCGCCTCGCGGCTCACGCTCCCCGTGGTCGCCGCCTCTCTCGACAGCGATCCGGGGGTGCCGGTGGCGGCCGAACGGCTGCGGGCCGCCGGCGCCACGCGCCTGGCCATCGCTCCCTGCCTGATCGGCCACGAGGCGTCGGCGGAGGTGGTCGAGCAGGCCGCCACGGCGGTCCGCGCGGGTCACTCCGAGCCGCTCGGCGCGCACAGCGCGGTGGCCGAGCTCGTCGCGCGGGCTTACGGAAGCCAGCTCGCGACCTGACAACGCTGTCGACCTGACAACGCTGTCCAGGCCGCCACGGACGAACGAACCGCGGCGGCCTGGACGTACAGCGGCAGCGCGGTCCGCTGCCGACACGTGCTGGGGCCGCGCGACCTGAGCCGCCCGGTGCGGTCGCCCCTCAAGCCTCGGGCTTGACCAGTGCCGCCGTGCTCTCGCGGACGATGAGGTCCGTGGCCAGTTCCACCCGCCGGCTCTCCGGGGCCTCCCCGCGCTTCATCGCCAGGACCGTGCGCGTCGCCAGGGCGGCCATCTCCTGCAGCGGCTGGCGGACCGTGGTGAGCGGGGGCCAGGCCGACTTCGACAGGGGCAGATCGTCGAAGCCGACGACGCTCAGGTCTTCGGGTACGCGCAGGCCGCGCTGGCGGGCCGCCTCGAAGACGCCGAAGGCCATGAGGTCGCTGCCCGCGAAGATCGCCGTCGGCGGGTCGGGCAGGGAGAGCAGGGCATGGCCCTGGTCGTGGCCGGAGTCGACCAAGAAAGTCCCTCGGCGGATCAGCGTGGGGTCCACCTCGACGCCCGCGGTCTCCAGCGCCGCCCGGTAGCCGTCGATGCGCGCCTGGCTGCAGAGCATGTCGCCCGGCCCGCTGATCATGGCGACCCTGCGGTGCCCCAGCTCCAGGAGATGACGGGTGGCCGCCAGGCCGCCGTGCCAGTTGGTGGCGCCCACCGAGACCACGCCCGGCGCCGGCTCGCCCTCCGGATCGACCACCACGAACGGCAGTGAACGGGCGCTCAGCTGCGCCTGGACCCCGGTCGAGAGTTTCGAGGCCACGACGACCACGCCGTCCGTCCGCCGCGAGGCCAGCCGGTCCAGCCAGTCTCTGCCGGGACCCGCGTGGGTGTGCAGGACCGACATGACGACGCTCGCCCCCGCGTCGCGGGCCGCGGACTCGGCGCCGCGGACGATCTCCATCGCCCACGGCGACTCGATCTCGGCGAACACCAGGTCCACCAGCCCCGAGGGCGTGTCGTCCTGGCTGGTGCGCCGCTGGTAGCCGTGCTCGTGCAGCAGCCGTTCGACGCGGTGGCGAGTCTCCGGGGCCACTTCGGGGCGGCCGTTGATGACCTTGGACACCGTGGGGATCGAGACCCCGGCCTCCTCGGCTATCAGGGCGATCGTCACCCGCCTCTTCGCTGGCATGAGCCGGAGTCTAACCGAAACTTTCGGCCCAGAGTCGGGATCGCCTCCACGATGGCTATTGACGCATTACAGACAGGTTACTTATGCTCCGGGCAATGAAATTATCGGGGGTTTAACGAAACTTTCAGCAGCGGAGAAGGGAACCCCTATGAGGCGCAGTCTCGTACTGGTCGCCACGGCCTTACTCCTCGCCGGCTGCGGCGGTGGCGGGACCCCGGAGCCCGCGCGGAGCGGCAAGCCGGCCTCGGCCGCGAAGGTGACGCTCGAGTGGTGGCACTTGTCGACCTCCGAGCCGATGAAGACGATCTGGGCGACCAGGGCCAAGGAGTTCCAGGCCGCGCATCCCAACGTCACCATGAAGCTCACCGTCCTGGAGAACGACGCCTACAAGGCCAAGATCACCACGCTCACGCAGTCGGGCAAGGCGCCCGACCTGTTCGCCACGTGGGGCGGCGGCGTCCTGAAGCAGCAGATCGACGCGGGCCTGGTCAAGGACATCACCACCGACGTCGCTCCCGTCGTGGACGGCTTCACCAAGGCGTCGCTGGCGGCCTACCAGTTCGACGGCAAGACGTACGCGCTGCCGACCGACATCGGGATGGTCGGCTTCTGGTACAACAAGCAGCTCTTCGCCAAGGCGGGCATCACCGCGCCGCCCGCCATGTGGGCGCAGCTCCTGGAAGCCGTCAAGAAGCTGAAGGCGGCGGGGACCACCCCGATCGCGCTGGCCGGCAAGGAGAAGTGGCCCGGCCACTACTACTGGGCCTACCTGGCCATGCGCATCGGTGGGCTGCCCGCCCTGCAGCAGGCCGGAGTGGACCACGACTTCACCAAGCCCGACTTCGTCGCCGCCGGCCAGCAGCTCAAGGCGCTGGTCGACCTGCAGCCGTTCCAGAAGGGCTTCCTCGGGGCCGGCTACGGCACTCCTGACGGCCAGGCCGCGACCATGTCCAACGGCAAGGCCGCGATGGAGCTGATGGGCCAGTGGGCGCCGAGCGTGCAGGCTTCATCGGGCAAGGGACTCGGCGACAACCTGGGCTTCTTCCCCTTCCCCACGGTCGACGGCGGCAAGGGCGCGATCACCGAGGCGTTCGGCGGCGGCGGTGGCATCGCGGTGGGCGCCGACGCGCCCGCGGAGGCGGTGGAGTTCGTGAAGTTCATGACCGAGAAGGGCAATCACACCAAGGCCGTCGAATCCGGCGGGGTGCTTCCCGTGCTGAAGGGCGAGGAGAGCGCGGTCAAGGACGCCAACCTGAAGGTGGTGGCCCAGTCGCTGGCCTCCGCCACCGGCTTCCAGCTCTTCCTCGACCAGGCGTACCCGCCCGCGGTCGGTCAGGAGGTCAACGACAGCGTGGCGCAGCTCATCGCCGGCACCAAGACACCCCAGCAGGTCGTCGAGGCCATCACGGAAGTGGCCAAGAGCGAATGACGACGCTGACCCGGGGACCGGAGGCGCCCGCCCTCCCGGCCCCTGCCTCCCCCTCCCGGGGGCGGCAGCGCGGCTGGGTGACGATCGCGCTGTTCGTGCTGCCCGCGCTGGTGCTGTTCCTGCTGCTCGTCGTGGCGCCGATCCTCATCGCCTTCTACGCCAGCGCCTTCAAGTGGAACGGCTTCGGCGGGCTGCCGACGAACTTCATCGGGCTGGACAACTTCACCCGGCTGTTCGGCACGGACGTCTTCCGGGACGACGTCTGGCACCTGGTGGTCCTCGTCGTCCTGACCGTCGTGGTGCAGCTGCCCATCGCGCTCGGCATCGCCATGCTGCTCAACCAGCGCATCCGCGGGCGGACGCTGTACAGGCTGGTGTTCTTCGCGCCGTACGTGCTCTCCGAAGTGATCACCGGCGTGCTGTTCTCACTGATCCTGTCGCCGGACGCGGGAGTGGCCAACCGGATCCTGGGCCTGGTCGGGCTGAACTCCGACTGGCTCGCCGACCCTGACACGGTGATGCTGTCGCTCTTCCTGGTCATGACGTGGAAGTACTTCGGCTTCCACATGATGATCTACCTGGCCGGGCGGCAGAACATCCCCGACGAGCTGATCGAGGCCGCCCAGATCGACGGCGGCACGCCGTGGCGGGTGTTCTGGCACGTCACGCTGCCGTTGCTGGGGCCGACGATCAGGATCAGCGTGTTCCTGTCGGTCATCTACACGATCCAGCTGTTCGACCTGGTCTGGATCCTCACCCAGGGCGGGCCCTCGCACTCCTCGGAGACGATGGCCGTCACGATGCTGGAGTTCGGCTTCAAGCGGTCCCAGGTCGGCTACGCCAGCGCGATCAGCGTGGTGATGTTCGCCCTCAGCCTCGTCTTCGCCCTCGCCTACCAGCGCTTCGTGATGCGCCGCGATCTCGAGGGCGCGACCACCAGGATGGGAGACCGCCGATGAGACGGCAGACGCTGCCCCTGCACGTGATCGCGTGGATCGTCGGCGCGTTCATCCTCATCCCGGTGATCTACGCGCTGCTCGGCGGCTTCAAGAGCACCGCCCAGCTGTCGGTCAACCCGTTCGGCCTGCCCGACCCGTGGGTCCCGGCGAACTACACCGACGTGCTCACCCAGGGCTCGTTCTGGCGGCAGCTGTGGAACAGCACGTTCATCGCGCTGGCCTCGACTGTGCTCGTCGTCGCGCTGTCGGCGCTGGCCGCCTTCGTCTTCGCCAGGTTCGCCTTCCGCGGCAGGGAGGTGCTGTTCACGCTGTTCACGATGGGGCTGATGTTCCCGTTCGCGGTGGCCATCCTGCCGATCTTCGTGCTGCTGCGTACGTTCGGCCTGCTCGACAGCCCGCTCGGCGTGATCCTGACGCAGGCCGCCTTCGGGCTGCCGCTGACGATCCTCATCCTGCGCGGCTTCTTCAGGAGCATCCCCGGCGAGATCGAGGAGGCGGCCACCATCGACGGCTGCTCGGCCTTCGGCTTCTTCTGGCGCATCCTGCTGCCGATGGCCCGGCCCGCGCTGGCCACCGTCTCCGTCCTGGCGATCGTCGGGAGCTGGAACAACTTCATGCTGCCGCTGGTCGTCTTCAGCGACGAGTCCGGATGGACGCTGCCGCTGGGCATCCAGCAGTTCCAGGGCCAGTACAGCACCGACACCGCCCGGATCCTCGCCTACCTCGTCCTGGCCATGGTGCCCGCGCTCGGGTTCTACGCCATCGCCGAACGCCACCTGATCGGTGGTCTTACCGCTGGTGCCACGAAAGGGTGAACATGCTGCAGGTGTCCGGAAGCCGGCTCGTCACCGCCGATTCCACTCCGGTACGGCTACGCGGGGTGGGACTCGGGGGCTGGCTGAACATGGAGAACTTCATCACCGGCTACCCCGCCAACGAGACGGCGATGCGCGAGGCCGTACAGGCGGTGCTGGGCGAGGATCGGGCGGAGCTGTTCTTCGAGCGGCTGCTGACCTCGTTCTTCACCGAACAGGACGCGGCGCTGCTGGCCGGGCTGGGGGTGAACTGCGTGCGCATCCCGGTCAACTACCGCCATCTCGAGTCCGACCAGCGGCCCTTCGAGGTCATCGAGCGCGGCTTCCGCCACCTCGACCGGGTGGTTGACCTGCTCGGCTCGTACGGCGTGTACAGCGTCATCGGCCTGCACGCCCTGCCCGGCGCGCAGAACCAGCACTGGCACTCCGACAATCCCACCCATGTCGCCGCGTTCTGGAACCATCGCCACTTCCAGGACCGGGCCATCCACCTGTGGGAGGCCATCGCCGACCGCTACCGCGAGCATCCGTGGGTGGCCGGGTACAACCCGGTCAACGAGCCCGGCGACCCGAGCGGCAAGGTGATCGGGCCGTTCTACGACCGGCTGGTCAAGGCGCTGCGCGCCGCCGATCCGCGGCACGTGCTGTTCCTTGACGGCAACACCTACGCCACGGACTTCTCGATCTTCCGCGAGGTGTACGGGAACACGGTCTTCGTCTGCCACGACTACGCCCTGGCCGGGTTCGCGCACGGCGGGCCGTACCCCGGCTACACCCGCGGCGAATGGTGCGACCGGCGCGAGCTGGAGCGGACCTTCCAGAAGCGGTCCCGGTTCCAGCGCGCGACGGGGACGCCGCTGTGGGTGGGTGAGTTCGGGCCCGTCTACACCGGCCAACCCGAGATCGACGAGCAGCGCTACCAGATCCTGCGCGACCAGCTCGACATCTACGACGAGCACGGGGCCGGCTGGTCGCTGTGGACGTACAAGGATGTCGGGCTGCAGGGGCTGGTCCACGCGGCGGGGCCGTACCTCGACAGGTTCGGGGCGTTCATCGGCAAGAAGCGGCGGCTCGGCGCGGACCGGTGGGGCTCCACCATGGAGGAGTCGGCCGACGTCCTGGCGCCGCTGCACACGCTGCTCGACGCCGAAACGCCCGGCTGGGCTCCCTATCCGTGGGGGGCGCGTTACCAGGCCGACGACCTGATCCGGCACATCCTCATCGCGCAGGCGATGCTGCCCGAGTACGCCGAGCTGTTCAGGGGGTTGTCCGACGACGAGGTGGTGGAGCTGGCCGACTCCTTCGCGCTGGAGCGGTGCGTACGACGGCAGCCGCTGCTCGACCTGCTGGCCGCGAACCTGGGCAAGTAACTGCCGGGGCGGTCTTCGGGCGCGATGCTCCGGCGCCGCTGCTGTCTTCTTCTGGCGACACGGCTGTGGCGTCACGCGGGATTGTCGGTGGCGCACCCTACGATGAGGCTCCTCACGGAGGGATACCCACATGCTGGACTCGCTGATCGTGCCCCTGTTCGTCACCACGGACCTGCCGCCGCAGGCGGACCTGGCCGAGTTCGGGGAGCTGCTGGCAGAGACGGCACGGACGCTGGACCATGACGACGTGAGCTACGCCGCGTTCCTGGCGGGCAAGGTGTTCTGGCTCGACCGCCCGGTGCTGCCCCGGCAGCGGCCCGCGGCCGAGGGCGAGCCCAGGTTCGCGGCGCTGCTCGGCTACCTGGCCGTCTCCGGCACCGGGCACACCTCGCGTGACGTGGTGGCCGACGCGCGCCGGGCGATCGACGCCGCCGTCACCTCCCGCTACGGCGACGTGGGGGCGGCGCCCGCCGTGTTCGCGATCCGCGACCGCGACGTGCGGGAGCGCACCCCCGAGACGGCCGTCTACGTCGGCACCCGCGACGCCGCCGCCGACCTGGTCACGGTCACCCGCCCCTACCTCTGACCCCCTCCGACGGCATCAGAGGTAGGGGCTCTGGAGCGTCAGCGCGGGGTCAGTTCGACGAACGACACGCCCGGCATCGGCAGGTTGAAGTCCACCGTCACCGCACCGCCCTCCGCCGTGACCACGGCCGCCGGGGTCAGCTCGTCCAGGGTGTTGTCCGAGCGCAACTTGTCCCACTGGTGCTCTTGGGGCCAGTCGCCATCGCCCATCGCCCGCCAGACCGCCCCGATGTTGGAGTGCCACTCGTCGATGCGGTGGTGGGTGAGCGTGTAGTCCCCGTCGAGACCCGCGACCGTCAAGGAGACCGCGCGCGACAGCTCCGGAGCCCCGTCGGCCTGCGCCTGGTTGAGCGTGCCGTTCCAGGCCAGCACCCCGACGCGCCCGTCCGCGTGCCGCGCCGCCCAGACCTCGACCCCACCGGCGTCACCTTCGACCACGGTCGCCAGCTCGGCGTCGCCCAGGCGGGTGGCCAGCGTGAGCGCGTGGAAGCGGGGTTTGCGCAGGTTGCCGACCGTCAGCAGGCCGAAACCGCCGTGGAAGAGCCGTGGCGGCCGCCCCAGCTCCTCGAAGTGGTCCGAGGCAACCCAGTGCGACACGGCGGCCAGCCGGCCGGCCGCCGACTTCATGCCGTGCAGCAGGAACGTGGCCCCGAACGGCCCGTCCCCGATGCCGTGGAAGTGGGTCGGGGTGGGGCCCCACTCGGTCCACCAGACGGGGGTGTCCGGCATGCCGTACCTGGCCAGGGTGGGGCGCCAGTCGAGCGGGGCGTTGCCGTAGGTGTGGGTGGAGATGAAGTCGAGCTCCGCGCCCGATTCGGCGACGTGCGCGAGCAGCTCCTCCACCCAGCCGTTGGCCGCCGAGGCGGGCCCGCCGACCCGCAGCGACGGGTGCACGTTCTTCACAGCGGCGGCGCTGACGTCGTAGAGCAGGAAGTACTCCTCGGGCGTGCCCGTCCAGAAGACGGCGAGGTTGGCCTCGTTCCACACCTCGAAGGCCCAGTTCTCGATGAGCTCCTGGATCCCGTACCTGTCGACCAGGTGCTCGACTAATGCTCTGACCAGGTCGCTCCACGCCTCGAAGTCCTTGGGCGGGGAGACGATCGCCTCGTAGCCGAACACCGTCTTGGACGGGTCGGCGGCCAGGTCGCGCGGCATGTAGCCAAGCTCGACGATCGGCCGCAGGCCGAGCGCCATGATCGTGTCGTAGACCTCGTCGACCTTGCCGAAGTCGTAGACCGCCTGGCCGTCGACCTCCTTGTAGACCCCGAGGTCGTCGCCGAAGATGGCGTGGGCGCGGACCGTCTCGACCCCGAACTCCTCGCGCACGACGCGCAGCGCCTCGGTGAGCTCCGCGCCGATGGGCCGGCCGCCTGTCTCGTCCTTGCTCAGCAGGTACGACAGGTGCTCGGAGCCGATCATGTACCGCCACGGCCGGGGCAGGTCACGGGCCACGGCGGCGGCGTCGACCCGCACGCTGACCGCCGCCGGACCGCCCGCCAGCGGAGCCGCCGGGACCGCCGCCGAGACGGGCCCGACGGTCTCCATGGAGGCGACGGCCGAGACCGTGTACGACGCCGCGCCGTGTCCCGTGTCGACATAGCGGCAGGCGGGCACGGCGGCCACGTCCACGTCGGGCTGCGACACCGCGACGCCGTCCCTGTGCACCAGGTAGCCGATCGCCTCCGGCACGGGTTCCCACGTCAGCGTCACATGGCCCACGCCGGGGACGGCCCGCAGCCCGGCCGGCGCCGGAAGGCTCAGCTCGGCGGCCGGAACCGCCTGCCCCGACGCCTGGTGGATGCGTTCTCGCCAGTCACGGTGCGCGGCATCAGCCGTACTCATCTGGGATTCCCCGATCTGTTGGAGGGTTCAGTTGGTGGGAGGGACCCCCTGAACGGCCCACTCCTCGATTTCCATCACCGGCCGGAGTTTCGCCTCGACGCCCGCGCCACCGAAGTAACGGTGCAGGTCGCCGCCGGTGAGCACGTTGCCCAGGGCGGCCATGACCATGCCCTGGTCGAGCGCGAGGTACCACTTCGACACGGCGCCCGAGCGGACCGCGACGGAGTCGTAGAAACCGCCGGGCCCGTAGGCGTCGAAGTTCTTGCGGATCTTGGCCAGGTTATCCATCGCCTGGGCCCGTGCGTACGGCAGAGCCAGGAAACTGGCGTGCGGGGTCACGACTCCCTCGCCGTAGGCGGTGGGTTCCGGCTGGGCCGGGCGGCAGCCCTCGTACCCGGGATCGGTGCTGGTGCGCTCCTCGTCGGAGGTGTAGCCGGGGGTGTCCATGCCGAGCGGGTCCACGCCGTACTCGCGGTAGCCGCCGCGCGGGTCGTTGGACGGCGAGAAGCCCCAGTAGCCGTACTTCGCCTCGTTCAGGCCGTGCTCGATCTGCGCCTTGACGAACACCGGGTGGTTGCGGCCCCAGCTCCGGGGTGCCCACTTCGCCTCGGGCACGACCAGGTCCGGCATCAGCGCCTCGAACATCGAACCGCCCCAGTTCGGGACGAACCTCATGCCGCGGTAGCCGTATGTGCCCTCCCAGACGTTGACGCCCAGGTACGTCTTCCACGCGCCGACCGGCTTCTGGTCCTGCCAGCCGAAGTCGCAGCCGTTGTCGGGGAAGGTCCGGTAGGGGCCGAAGTAGCTCTGGGGCGGGATCTGGCCGAGCGCGATGCCCACGTACTGGCCGATGCGGGTCTCGGCGGGCGCGCCATAGTGGTGGCAGGTGGACCAGACCTTGGTGCCGGTGCCCGCGTAGTCGCTCTCGACCGAGCAGCCCTCCGGCTTCTGCGGCCAGAAGCCGCCGCGCAGCAGCCCGGTGCCCGCGTCGGGGCGGGCGGCCGGGTCGTAGTACGACCTGAAGTTCATGGACGTGACCAGCTTCGAGGCCCGTGCGGAGTAGCGGGGCACGGCGTTGCGGACCATCATCAGGGCCGTGGCCAGCCAGCCGTTGTCCACGCTGGAGGCGAACAGCGACACGGGGTCGCCGTTGTCGGGCCAGGTGTGGACGAGCTGGAGGGTCGCCGGGTCGTACCAGTTGTAGTACTGGCCGGTCGGGGTGTCGCGGTCCATCCGCTCCAGCGCGTCGAGCACCTTGCCGACGCGGGCCGTGGCCTCGCCGGAGGCGATGACGCGCAGGTCGCGGGCGACGAGCGTGCTCCACAGATAGGTGCCGATGTTGGTGGGCGAGGTGACCTTGGCCCTGGTCTTCAGGTCGCCGGTGACCTTGTCGGACGGGATGCCGGTGGCGGGGTCGACCATGGCGGCCATCGACCGCCACGTGTCCTTTGCGTACTGAAATAACGTGCTATTTCCCGATGAAGCGCTGGCCGGGCTGGGCACAGCGGCGGCGGCCAGCACCAGCAGGCCGGCGATCACGGCGGTCTTGCGCATGGGGGTGCTCCTCAACTCGAGCTACTTGAGTCCGGACGTGGCGATGCCCTGGATGAAGAAGCGCTGCAGGAAGACGAACAGGACGAGGATCGGCGCGACCACGATCATCGCCCCGGCGATGAGCAGGTTGTAGTGACTGCCTTCGTGGCTGTTGAGGATGTTCAGGGCCACGGGCAGCGTGTAGACGTCCTCCGACTGCGCCACCACGGCTGGCCAGAGGAAGTTGTTCCATGATCCGAGAAAGGTGATCAGGCCCAGCGTGGCCATCGCGGGCTTGCAGAGCGGCAGCACGATCCTGAAGAAGATCCGGAACTCCCCCGCCCCGTCCACCCGCGCCGCGTGGATGAGCTCGTCGGGCAGTTCCGCGATGAACTGCCGCATCATGAACACACCCAGCGGCGTGATCAGCCCCGGCAGGATGATGCCGAGGAAGGTGTTGACCATGCCGAGCCTCGCGATCAGCACGAACTGCGGGATCATCAGCACGATCGCCGGCACCGCCATCTGCACCAGCACCAGCCCGAAGACGGCGTCCCTGCCACGGAAGCGCATCTTGGCGAACCCGTAGCCGACCATCGAGGAGAAGAGCAGGTTGCCGGCCACGATGACCAGCGCGACGAACACGCTGTTCGCGAACGCCTGCCCGATGTGCACCCGTTGCAGTAGTTCGGAGTAGTTGTCCAGCGTGAACGTCTCGGGCCAGAACGTCGGCGGGTCGCGCCGGATCTCCGGCTCCGGCTTGAGCGAGCTGAGCCCCGCCCACAAGAACGGCCCGACGACCAGCAGCAGCCCGACACTCAGGCCGAGGTAGGTGATCAGGTTCTGCCTGCGGGTCCGCCTCACCGCGCCCTCCCGATCCTGAGCTGAAGTACGGCCAGCGCGATGATCACCGTGAACAGCACGGTCGCGGCGGCCCCCGCGTAGCCGTAGTTGCCCACGCCGAACTGCTTGAAGATGGCCAGCGAGGCCGACAGCGTGGAGTTCAGCGGCCCGCCGCCGGTCATGATCAGCGGTTCCTCCAGGAACTGCAGGAACCCGGTCGAGCTGTAGACGGTGCAGAACAGGATCACCGGCCGCAGCTGCGGCAGCGTGACCGACCTGAACCGCTTCCACGGCCCGGCCCCGTCCACCTCCGCCGCCTCGTACAGCTCCCGGGGGATCCCCTGCAGCGCCGCGAGGAGGACCACCATGTCGAACCCGAAGCTCCGCCAGGCCGTCATCACGATGATCGACGGCAGCGCGGTGGCCTGATCCTGCAGCCAGGCGGCCCCCGGGAGGCCGACCAGCCCCAGCAGCCGGTTGACCAGTCCCGCCTCCGGCTCCAGCAGGAACTTCCACGCGACCGCGACGCCGATGATGCTGGTGATGTGCGGCAGGTAGTAGCCGAGCCGGAAGAAGGCGGCGGGCAGCCGGGCGATGCCGGAGTTCAGCGCCACGGCGGCGGCCAGGCCGAGCCCGATGGTCAGTGGCAGCCCGGTGACCACGAAGATCGCGGTGTTCAGCGCCGCCTTGCGCATCGCCTCGTCGCCGGCCAGCCTGATGTAGTTCTCGACGCCGACCGGGTCGACGGCCAGCGGGTCGGTGACGTCCGTACTGCGCATGTCGGTGAAGCTCATGCCCAGCCCGGCCAGCAGCGGCCCGAGGTAGAACACCACGAACATGAGCACGAACGGCAGCACGAACACCCAGCCGAGCCCGCCCCTGCGAAGCGGCGTCATCACTACAGGCCGGTGCCGATCGTGTCGGCCTGCGCCTGGATGGCCTTGGCCGTCTGCTCCGGCGTCTGCTTACCGAGCGCCAGCTTCTCCAGCTCGGTCTCGAACACCTTCGCCACCTGCTCCCAGGTCGGGTACGGCGGCGGCGTCTTGGCGTCCTTCAGCTGCTCGCCGAAGACCGCGAGCTGCTTGTCCGAGGCCAGCTCCGGCTCCTGCCAGGCCGACTGGACGCTGGGCAGCGCCTTCACCGTGGTGTACCACTTGGCCTGCACCTTGGGGTCGGTGAGCCACTGGATGAACTTCCAGGAGGCGTCGCGGTTCTTGGCCTGCTTGAAGACGACCAGATCGGAGCCGCCGACGAAGCTGGTCGCCGAGACCGGGCCCTTCGGATAGGGCGCGACGTCGAACTTGTCCTTGAAGTCCGCGCCGCCGTCGTTGTTCAGCACGCCGACCATCCAGGGGCCGGAGAAGAAGCCGCCGACCTCGCCCTTGATGAAGTTCTGCGGGAAGGCGCCCTTGGCGGTGTCGTTCGGGGCCAGCTTCTCCTGGAAGAGCGAGGCGTACTGCTTGAGCGCGGTCACCGCCTCGGGGGTGTCGAAGGTGTACTTGCCGTCCTTGACGATCTCGCCGCCGGCCTGCCAGATCAGCGGCACCAGCTCCTGCCAGGAGCCCTCGGTGTAGCCCTGCTGGAAGCCCTTCTTGGCGCCGCCCTTCTCCTTCAGCGCCTTGGCGAACGTGTTGAGCTCGGCCCAGGTGGCCGGCGGCTTGACGCCCGCCTTCTCGGCTTGGTCCGTGCGGTAGTACAGGACGCGGGTCTCGACGTACCACGGAACTCCGTACGCGGTGCCGTTCACGTCCACGGTCTGCCAGGCGCCGGGGAAGAACGCGGCCTTGTCGATGAGGTTGCCGGGCGTGGGGTCCAGCACGCCGGTCTTGGACAGCTCACCCGCCCAGGTGGAGCCGATCATGCTGATGTCGGGGGTGGCGCTGCCCGCGATGGCCGAGGTGATCTTGTCGTGGGCGACGTCCCAGCCCATCGGCGTCACGTTCACCTTGACGCCCGGGTTGGCGCTCTCGAAGTCCTTGGCGAAGGCGCCGAGCGCCTTGCCCTCCTCGCCGATCCCCCAGACGGTGATCTCGCCGGCGGCCGCGCCGGTCTTGACGTCCTGCGCCTTCTCGGGCGCCTTGTCGGCACCGCGCCCGCAGCCGGTGATCAGTATCGCGAGAGTGAGCAGACCGGCGGCGGAGCGCCGGGTCGAGGGGTTCACTTGGGTTCCTCCTGGGGGTGGTGACCGCAACTGGCGCGCAGCACCAGCTCGGTGGTCAGGACGAGGTGTTTCGGGGTGTCGCGGGCGCCGGTGATCAGCTCGTCGAGCGCCCGCGCGGCGCGCGCGCCCAGCTCGCGCATCGGCTGGCGGATGGTGGTCAGCGCGGGGCGGGCGTGGCGGGCGGCCATGATGTCGTCCCACCCGGTCACGGCCAGCTCGTCGGGTACGGCAAGCCCGAGCTCCTCGGCGGCGAGCAGGGCGCCCAGCGCCACTTCGTCGTCGGAGCAGACGATCGCCTCGGGCCGCGCCGGAGCGCGCAGCAGGGTCAGGGCGGCCCGGTAGCCGCACTCGACGGTGTAGTGCTCCGTCGGCACCGCCTCGATCGCGGTGCCGAGGACGGACCTGACCCCCTGCCAGCGTTCGTCCACGTCGTCACCCGTCGCGATCGGCGCGCCGAGGAAGGCGAACCGCTGGTAGCCGTGTCCCAGCAGGTGCTCGGCCAGCGCGCGGGCCGAGGCGGTGTTCTCGCTGCGCAGCGTGTCGGCCCCGGCCAGCGGCTCGCGGGAGACGAAGACGAGCGGCATCCGCATCCGTACCAGCTCGGCGACCAGGTCGTCCGGAACCGTGTGGCCGAACACCATCAGCCCGTCCACCCGTCCCGCGAGATCCTTGACCAGGTCGTGCACGCGGCTACGGCCCTTGGTGGACAGGATCACCACCGACCGGCCCAGCTCGGAGGCCACCTCCTCGTAGCCGAGCAGCACCTCGGTGTAGTACGGGCCCGCGAGGTTGGGGAAGACGATGCCGTTGGCGGCGTGGCGGCCCTCGGCCAGGCTGACACCGAGGCGGCTGGGCGTGAAGCGGAGCTCCTCGACCGCCTTCAGCACCTTCTCGCGCGTCTTGGGCGCGACCGGCCCCGTGCCCCGCAGCGCGCGCGACACGGTCGCGATCGACACGCCCGCGCGCCGCGCCACCTCGTAGATCGTCACGTCCATCCAGGCTGCTCCTTTTTGTGTAAGCGCTTCCACCCGCAGCTGTGTAAGCGCTTACAGAAAGGCAGTCTGTCAGGCGTGTCAACATCTCGTACAGACCTCGTCCAGTAACGGTGCGGTTACGGCGATATGGGGTAGGCGGCAGGCATGCTCTATGGCAAGGAACATGTCCAGCGCTATCAGGAGACCGACGGCGCCGAGGGACACGACTGGAACAACACCACGACTCTCCTTCTCACCACCACCGGCCGTAAGTCCGGCAAGTCGTACACGACGCCGCTCATCTACCAGAAGCACGGAGGCGTCTGCGTCGTCGTCGCCTCCAAGGGCGGCGATCCCGACCATCCCGAGTGGTACAAGAACCTGCAGGCCAATCCCGAGGTCGGGGTGCAGGTGAAGGCCGAGAAGTTCAAGGCCCGCGCCCGCACGGCCACGGACGAGGAACGGCCCGAACTGTGGCGGCTGATGGCCGCCACCTGGCCCGACTACGACAACTACCAGCAGAAGACCGACCGGAAGATCCCGATCGTCGTCCTCGACCCCATCACCGGCTGACCGCCGAGCCCGCCCCGGCCGGACTGTCGTACGGCGGGGCGGACGGGGCGCCATATCCACCCGGACGCGGCGCCCTTCGGATACGGCGGGGCGGATGGTCCGCCTGGGACATGAGTGACAGATGATGAACCCATGAGCAGCGAACACCACTACAGCGTCACCGTCACCTGGACCGGCAACCTGGGCGAGGGCACCTCCGGCTACCGGTCCTACGGCCGCGACCACGAGGTGGCGGCCGAGGGCAAACCCGCCCTGCCCGGCTCGGCCGACCCCGGTTTCCGTGGCGACCCGGCCCGCTGGAACCCGGAGGAGCTGCTGGTGGCGTCGCTGTCGCAGTGCCACATGCTGTGGTATCTCCACCTGTGCTCGGTCAACGGCATCGTCGTGACCTCCTACGTCGACGAGCCGGAGGGCACCATGGTCGTGGACTCCGGCACCGGCGGCGGCCGCTTCTCCGAGGTCACCCTGCGCCCCACGGTCATGATCACCACGCCGAGCCTGCACGCCAAGGCCCTGGAGCTGCACGCCGAGGCCAACAAGCTCTGCTTCATCGCCAACTCCACGAACTTCCCGATCCACCACGAGCCAAGGATCCTCGACTGCCTGAAGGGGTAGCCGCCCTAGAACGTGACGAGCGGATCGCCGATGAAGTCGGCGATGAAGTTGACGAAGAAGAAGCCGAAGAACAGGAAGTTCAGGATCAGGATCACGTAGTGCCACGGCCGGGGGCGGGCGGGTCGCCCTCGATCAGCCCGCGCAGCCGGGGGCTGGTGGCGTGCGCCGCGTTCGTGGTCACCCGGACCATGGCCTCGAAGATGCCCAGCTGGGTGGAGTGGATGAGCGCGTAGACGCCCTGGCCGGCCGAGGCAGCCCACCCTCCCGCGATGAAGGCGAAGATCACCACGAGTACGGACAGCGGAACCCACAGCTTCCAGCCCGGCGGCACCAGCTCTTTCGGGCCGACCCTGGAGACCTTGAACATCTCTTCCGGTGTCGGAAGGTCTGTGACATCGAGATCTGGGCGGCTTACTCCGAGTGGATGCGACATGTCAGACCTCCTGTGCGTTCAGGGTGATCCAGAACCCCATCGGCTACAAGACCCAATCGGCGCCCGCGGAACGCTGTCGCCTGCCCTGTTCGTTGCCCAGACATGGCTGACATCCCCTATGACAGGAAAGAACAGCTCAAGCAGATAGAGAGCGGGCTGATGCCGGGCGAGCAGATCATCGCGGTGTACGACGCCATCGGCGCCGGGACGGGGTTCCTCGGGCTGACCGATCGGCGGGTCATCGTGCAGGACAAGTCGTTCGTCGGCAAGCGCGTCGCGATCACCAGCATCCCCTACAGCAAGATCTCCGCGGTGAGCGTGGTGAGCAACAAGTCGTTCGCCGGCGGGTTCTTCTCCTCGGGCGCGATCGCCATTCACGTCGGGACGCACACGTACGAAGTCGACTTCCGCGGCGACAACAAGGCGCACCACGTACATAACGTGATCTTGCATCACATATCGCGAACGTAACCAATTCCGTAAGGGGCGCGGCGGCCCGAACTGGCCTATCCTGCGGAAATCACGGGGTCACGTGAAGGGGGCGGGCTGGGTGAGCCGAGTCGCACGCGTCTGTACGGCGGGCCTGGCGGTACTGGCGGTCGCCGCCTGCACCTCCACCCCGCCGACGCCGACCCAGGCGCCGGGCACGGGCGCCGCCACCACCACGCGTCCCGGCACGGCGACCCCGAGTACCTCGGCTCCCAGCACGTCGATCTCGCCGGTGCCGGTGCTCGGGGGCGGGCGGCCCGCGCTCCCCGCCAAGCCCGCCGCCTGCGCCCAGCCACCGGCCGCCACCGACGACATCCGCGCCACGAAGGCCGCCTCCGGCTGGCGGGTCGTGTCCACCGACGAGGGGTACGGCAAGCTGCACGACCTCGCCGTGGGTCGCGACGGCGCCGTCTGGGCCACCCACCTCACCCAGCGCTTGACGGCCGAGTCCGTGGAGACGGCCTTCGCGGGCCTGCGGCGATGGGACGGCAAGGGGTGGACGTCGTACCCGCTGCCGAGCGTTCAGGTGACCGCGCTCAGCGCCACCTCGGCCGCCAACGCGTGGGTGTTCGGCCTGGCGGACGGCAGAACCGGGCTCGTCGGCGCGTTCCAGAACGACACGTGGGCGGCGCGGCGGCTCACCGGCCGGCTCGGCGACACCTTCGGCGCGGGCGGCACCGCGGCGCGCGGCGCGTGGGCGGTCAGCGGCACGTCGGCGCTGTGGTGGACCGGCTCCACCTGGCAGCACCACGACCTTCCGGCCCCGGCCGGCGCGGTGGGCGGCGGCAGCGGGAGCGGCGGCGGTTCGGGGAACAGCGGCGGCGGCAAGCGCGGCGGCGACGTGTGGACGGTCAGCGGCCCGCTGATCGACCAGGGACCGGCCGCCCGCTGGGACGGCGAGGCGTGGCAGCGGGTCGACCTTCCCGTGCTCGGGCCGCCGGACAAGGCGGAGTCCCCGCGCGTCCGGCTCAACGACGTCGTGGTGCTCGGCCCGGCCGACGTGTGGGTGGTCGGCGGCGTGTCATGGCTGGTGCCCGGCGAGTTCACCAAGGACAACGAGCCGCTGGAGCGCGCCCGCCCGGTCGCCCTGCACTGGGACGGCGGCGAGTGGCGGTGCCGGTGGGGCGCGCTGGGGCCGGCGTTCACCCAGGCCGAGCCGGACGGCCGGGACGGGATGTGGGTGCTCGACTCGACGGGGTCGCGGCTGCTGCACTTCAGCCGCGGACGCTGGACGTCGCAGACCGTAGACGGCACGATCGACGCCCTGGCCCAGCGCCCCGGCACGAGCGAGGTCTACGCGGCCGGCTCCTCCAACCCCGAGAAGGACCTGACCCGCGCCCTACTCTGGCGGACCAGCCTCGGCTAAGGCGTCAGGTCAGTTCCTCAGGTCAGTGAGGTGTAGAGCTCCATGGTCCGGTGCGCGATGCGTTCCCACGAGAAGTGCTCGACGGCCCTGGCCCGCCCGGCCACCCCCATCGCCGCGGCCCGCGCCGGATCCCCCAGCAGCGCGTTGACCCGCTCGGCGAAGTCGGCGGCGAACCGCTCCGGATCGTGCGGCGTCCCGTCGATCCCCTGGTCGATCGGCACCAGCAGCCCGGTCTCCCCGCCGGCCACCACCTCGGGAATGCCACCGGTCGCCGTCGCCACCACGGCCGTCTCGCAGGCCATCGCCTCCAGGTTCACGATCCCCATCGGCTCGTACACCGACGGGCACACGAACACCGACGCGTGCGTGAGCAGCTGGATCACCTCCGGCTTGGGCAGCATCTCGGAGATCCAGATCACCCCGTCGCGCTCCCGGCCGAGCTCCCGCACCAGGCTCGTCACCTCGGCCTCGATCTCCGGCGTGTCGGGCGCCCCCGCGCACAGCACGATCTGCGCGCCGGTGTCGAAGGTCCGCGCCGCGTGCAGGAGGTGGACCAGCCCCTTCTGCCGGGTGATGCGCCCGACGAAGATGACGTACGGCCGCGCCGGGTCGACGCCGTGCTTCTTCAGCACGTCGTCGCCCCGGTCGGGGGCGTATTGGGCGGTGTCGATGCCGTTGTGGATGACGCTCACCCGCTCGTGCGGGATCTCGGGATAGGCGAGGAGTACGTCGCGGCGCATCCCCTCCGAGACCGCGATGACGGCGTCGGCACCGGCCAGTGCGGTCCGCTCCGCCCAGGAGGAGACGGTGTAGCCGCCGCCCAGCTGCTCGGCCTTCCACGGCCGGAGCGGCTCCAGGCTGTGGGTGGTGACGACGTGCGGGATGCCGTGCAGCATCTTGGCGACGTGCCCGGCGAAGTTCGCGTACCAGGTGTGGGAGTGAACCACCCCGGCGCCCGCGCACGCGGCGGCCATCTCCAGATCCACCCCGAGCACCTGCAGGGCCGCGTTGGCGTCGGCGAGCCCGGCGGGCACCTGGTAGGCGGAGACACCCGGCTCCTCCCGTGCGGCCCCGAAACACCGCACCCGGACGTCGGCCAGCCGCCGCAGCTCTCTGGCCAGATATTCCATGTGCACCCCGGCACCGCCGTACACATCCGGCGGGTACTCCCGGGTGAGCAGATCAACGCGCATGACACGACCTTACGATCCATCGGGCCGCCGGGCACAGCCAGACAAGCCATAGCGGCGGGCTGTCGGTCGCCATCTTCCGTGAGCCCCAGGCACGAACTACGTTCGGTGGGCGTTTCGTCGATAGATCGGCATTTTGAGGGTAGCGTCACGGATATGAGGTCCAGGAGGGTTCTTGCGGTCGTACTGGCAGGTGGAGAGGGAAAGCGGCTCATGCCGCTCACGGCGGATCGCGCCAAACCGGCCGTTCCGTTCGGCGGAATGTATCGGCTCATCGACTTCGTGCTGTCCAACCTCGCCAACGGCGGATACCTGCAGATCGTCGTACTGACCCAGTACAAGAATCACAGTCTCGACCGCCACATCTCGCGTACGTGGCGGCTGACGGCGATGCTCGGCAACTACGTGACCCCGGTGCCCGCGCAGCAGCGGCTCGGCCCGCGGTGGTTCTCCGGCTCGGCCGACGCGCTGTTCCAGAACCTGAACCTGATCTACGACGAGATGCCCGAGCACGTGATCGTGTTCGGCGCCGACCACATCTACCGTATGGACCCGCGGCAGATGGTCGAGCAGCACGAGGACTCCGGCGCGGACGTGACGGTGGCGGCGATCCGGCAGCCGCTGTCGCTGGCCGACCAGTTCGGCGTCATCGAGACCGATCCGCAGGGGCGGCGGATCGTCGCGTTCCGGGAGAAGCCGAAGGACGCGGTGGGGCTCGCCGACTCTCCCGACGAGGTGTACGCCTCGATGGGCAACTACGTGTTCAAGACCCAGGCGATGATCGACGCGCTGCGGGAAGATGCCCTCGACCCCACGAGCAAGCACGACCTGGGCGGCAACATCATCCCGATGCTCGTCAAGTCCGGCGGCGCGGACGTCTACGACTTCGCGAACAACGTGGTGCCGGGTTCGAGCGAGCGCGACCGCGGCTACTGGCGCGACGTGGGCACGCTCGACGCCTACTACGAGGCGCACATGGACCTCATCTCGGCGCACCCGATCTTCAACCTCTACAACGACAAGTGGCCGATCCACACCGGCCACGACCCGCTGCCGCCGGCCAAGTTCGTGCACAACGACGGCGACCGGGTGGGCCGGGCGATCGACTCCCTGGTGTCCCCGGGCGTCATCGTGTCCGGCGGCACGGCGAACAGGTCGATCCTGTCGCCCAGGGTCGTGCTGCACTCGCACTCGCTGGTCGAGGACTCGGTGCTGATGGAGAACGTCAAGGTCGGCAGGGGCGCGATCGTCCGCAAGGCGATCATCGACAAGAACGTGGTGATCCCCGACGGGGCGCGGATCGGCTTCGACCTGGACTACGACCGCACCCGCTTCGCGCTGACCAGAGGCGGGATCGTGGTCATCGGCAAGAACGAGATCGTCGACCGCTGACCACCCTCACCTGGGCAGGCTGAGCAACCGGTCGACCAGCGTCCTGGCGTGCTCGGGGCCGACCGGCCGGTTGAAGAAGATCGCGTGGTAGTAGATCGGCGCGATCACCACCTCCATGAGCTCCAGCAGCTCCGGCGCGCTTTCGCCCCGCTCCGCCGCGCGCTCCAGCATGCCCTGGAGCTGCACGGCCCGGTCCATCAGGTACGGCTGCCGGTCGTCGTGCACGCGGGTGCCGACCTGGGCGGCGCGCACGTAAAGGGGCCCTAGCGGGCCGGCCACGTCCCGGGCGAGCTGGACGGCGTAGGCCTCCAGGTCTCCGCGGAGCGTGCCCGTGTCGGGCACCGGTGAGCCCTGCGACAGCCGCTCGGTCACGACATCGTCGATGAGCGCGCCGAGCGTGCCCCAGCGCCGGTAGAGGGTCGCCTGGTGCACCCCGGAACGCTCCGCCACCTGGGCGATGCTCAGACTGTCCCAGTCCTCCTTGCTCAGCAGGTCGAGGACGGTTTCGTGCACCGCCGTACGGACTCTCGCGCTGCGGCCGCCCGGCCTGCGTGCAGGTTCCATGCCACCCACATTAACGCGAGATCTCTTGCGTTAGCGCCTCGCATCGTGGTTTCCTTGAAGCGAAATTCATCGCATTAAGCGCGCTTACAGTCGATGGGAAAGGGCTTTCGCATGAACCGCTCCATGATCAAGGTGGTGCTGTCGGACGTGCTCCCGTCCGTCGCCGCCTACTACCTGCTGCGCGCGCTGCACGTCGGCGAGTACGCCGCGCTGTTATCGGCCGCCGTCGTCGGCTTCCTGCGCACCGTCTATGTCGCTGTCAGGGAGCGGCGCCTGGACGGGTTCGCGGCGTTCATGTGCCTGCTCTTCGGCCTCGGTCTCGTCCTGTCCTTCGTCACCGGGGACGAGCGCTTCATGCTGGCGGTCAAGTCGATCACCACGGGCGTCATCGCCGCCGTCCTCATCACCACCTGCGCCGTGCACCGCCCCGCCGCCTTCAGTCTCGCCAAGCGCTTCGGCGCGGAGGACGCGGCCACCGCCGCCCGCTGGGACGCCCTCTACGTGGCCGAGCCCGCGTTCCGCCGCATCTATTACGTCATGACCCTGACCTGGGCGGCGGCCTTCCTGGCCGAGTCGGCGGTCCGCCTCCCGCTCATCTACCTGCTGCCGGTGGACGTGATGGCCGGCCTGTCAACGGCCCTGCTGCTCGGCACGATCGCCCTCATCGCCGCCTGGAGCGCCTGGTACGGCAAGCGCGGCGAGGCGGCGGTCAGCATCAGCCCTTCACAGCGAAATTGATCGATGTGGCGAGGACGGCGGGCTTGAGAGTCCGCGCGCACCAGTGCGCGAATCCGGTGGCCGGCCCCGCCTGCGGCGAGCGGTCGACGCCCGAGTCCAGGCCCTGGTCCTTGGCGCGCTTCATGTCGACCATGCCCTCGACGAACGCCTCGTTGAGGCCGTAGCCGAGCATGGCGGACCGCAACTCGTCGAGCGACTGGCGCTGGTAGCGGACCGGACGGCCCAGCTCCTCGGTCATGATGCGGGCCAGATCGTTGGGCGACAGGTCCTGCGGGCCGAGCACCGGAACACTGCCGACGCCGGTCCAGGAGCGGTCCAGCAGCAGCCCGGCCGCCGTCGCGGCGATGTCGGCGACGGCCACCAGCGGAGCCGGGCGGTCCGCGGCGGCGGTGTCGGTGAAGACGCCGTTCTCGCGGATCGAGTCGGCCTCCTCCAGCAGGTTCTCGAAGAAGGACGGGCAGGCCAGGGCGCGGTAGGCGACGCCGGAGCCGGCGATCAGGTCGTCCATGGCCAGGGAGGCGGTGACCAGCCCGGCCCGGCCGGCCTGCGGGGTGCCGCGGCCGAGCGCCGAGACGCCGACGACATGGCCGACGCTGTGGGCGGCGAACGCTCGCGCGGCCGGGCGGGTGAAGCCGCTGTACGCCTCGTCGGGCGTGGCCGAGGCGTCCGGCGGCACCAGCCAGAAAACGGCGTCGGCCCCGGCGAAGGCGCGCTCGACGGTCACGGCGTCGCCGTGCGAGCCGGTGACCACCTCGACCCGTCCGCGCACGGCCTCGGGAAGCCGGGCAGGATCGCGGACCACGACGCGCAACTCCTCTCCGCGTGCGGGCGCGGCCTCGACCAGCAGCGACAGCAGCCGACGGCCGATGTTCCCGGTGGGGGCGGTAATGACGATCATGAAAACCTCGCGGTCTGTGTCGGATCGGTACAGCCCCTTGATCGTGCAGACCCGAACCCCATTGCCACAATGGGAACTTCAGCAACCAATCATTGCCCGAAACGGAATCATGCCGGTGAGCAGCCCAACCGCGAACCTCGACGCCAACCTCGCCGTCGCCCTCGACGCCCTGCTGACCGAGCAGAGCGTCACCCGTGCCGCCGCGCGGCTGCGCACCTCCCCCGCGGCGATGAGCCGCACCCTGGCCCGGCTGCGCCGGGTGCTCCAGGACCCGCTACTGGTGCGGGCAGGACAGGCGATGGTGCCCACACCCCGCGCCGAGGCGCTGCGGGACGAGGCCGCCGCGGTGGTGCGGCGGCTGGAGGCATTGCTCACCCCGAGCGGCGGGATCGACCCCGCCGCACTGCGGCGCACCTTCACCGTCCAGGCCTCGGATCTGGTCGGCGCGGCGCTGGCACCGGGACTGCTCGAGCTGGCCCGGCACCAGGCGCCGGGCGTCTCGCTGCGGGTGCTGGCCGAGGAGTGGGAGGCGGGCCCCGCGCTGCGCGAAGGCCGGACCGATCTGGAGATCGGGGCCATCGACCACGTCGACCCGGAGACCTGGGTCGAAGAGCTGGTCACGCTGCGGATGGCGGCCGGCGTCAGGGCCGGGCACCCCCTCACCGACGGAACCCTGACGCCCGCCAGGCTGGCCGCGGCCGAGCACGTGGCGGCCAGCCGCCGGGGACGCTTCACCGGCCCGCTGGACGCGGCCTTGGCCGAGCAAGGGCTCAGCCGGCGGGTCAGCGCCGTCCTGCCCGGACATCTGGCGGCGATGGCGCTGGCCGCGGTCGGCGACGTGGTCTGCCTGGTGCCGACCGCGCTGCCGGGCGAGCCCCCTTCACCACTCAGCGACGCGGCGCACGCGCTGGGACTGCGCCTGCTGGAAATCCCGCTGCCGCTGCCACCACTGACGATCGGCATGGCCTGGCACCCGCGCCACACCGCCGACGGGGCTCACCAGTGGCTGCGTGGCGCGGTGCGCCGGGTACTTCGACAAGCTGGACGCGCCGGCCGCTCCGGTGGCGCGCCGCCGGCCACGCCTTGGCTTCGCCCCTAATACTGCTTGACGCTGTAGTCATACCGGCAGGGCAGCGGATTCTCCGCCCGCACCCGCGCCTGTCCCGTCGGATTGAGCCGCTCGTGATAGTCCCACCACAGCTCGTCCAGCGTGTCCTCCCCCTCCCGCAGGTCGTCCACCACCAGTCCCGTCTCCAGCACCCGCCCGGCCCGGCCTACATCGCCCGCGTCCAGGGCCGCGCGGCACTCCAGCAGGCGGATCCGGCCGTGCCAGCGGTCCTTCGGGCCGAGCTTGTCGATCAGGACCAGAGCCGCGTCCGGGCGGCCGGCGGCGAGCAGGGCGACGAGGGTCTCGATGGTGAGGGGGCGCAACCGCGGCGACAGCGCGTGCGCCCGCTCGTACAGGTCCGCGGCGCGCGACGGGGCGAGGACGGCCAGGTTGCGCAGGGCCCAGGCGTTCTCGGCGCAGACCAGGGAGCGTTCCCAGGCGGCCCGGGCGCCGTCGTGATCGCCGTCGTGATAGAGGTTCACGCCCAGGTGGAGCAGGGTGAACCAGGTGCCGCCCGACTCCTCGACCGATTTCTCCAGCAGCGCGCGCCACTCGGGGCCGACGGTGTAGGAGGACGGCGGCAGGGCGGGGGCGGGTGTGGGGATCGAGCCCTTGCGCACCAGGGCGAGCCATGACTGCTGGTCGCGTCCGATCGTCCAGTCGGGGAACGGCGTGCCCGGCAGGTTGAGCGCCCGGCTGCGCCGCTTGGCCAGGGCCCGGCGCTCCAGCGCGCCCCACCCGCTGCCGACGTGCAGGACCTCCACGGGCACCGCCGAGGCCAGCTCCACGGCCTGCTCGTGCGCGGCTTGGAGGCGGTCGCGGGAGATCAGCCGGTCCACAGCGCGGCTCACGTGGCCGAGCGCCTCGGGCCAGGGGCCGTGGGATCGCGTGGGGTCGGCCTGGAGGAGGCCGTACGCCTCGGTCCAGGACAGGGCGGAGCGGGCGGGCAGGCGTACGTGCTCCAGCTGGGTGCGGGTCAGGCCCGCCTGGATCTCCAGGTACGGCCGGTCCGGGCCGGACAGCCAGTCCTGCCAGTTCCGGCCCGCCGCGCCGGTGCCCCAGCGGAAGTGCTTGCGGCCGCGCAGCAGGTCGGTGGAGACCTGCGCGAGCCCGCCGCCGTCCGCGTCGAGGGCGGCGATCCAGCGGCGTTCGCCGTGCGGCAGCTCGTAGAAGAAGTCGGCGGCCTGCTCGTTGCGGGCCGGGTAGGACTGGTCGGCCTCGCGCCAGCGCGGCACCGGCACCCGGCGCAGCATCCCGTCATAGGAGAAGTGGTACGCCTGGCGCGCGGGCGCCAGCACCCGGCTGCCCGGCGTCTGCGGCACCGCCGCGTTCGACCACCAGTAGACCGGGGCATCCACCGCCGAAGGGTTATAAATCCGGACGTGTACGAGGAGCACCGGAGAGCCGGGCGGCAGGTGGACATCGAGCTGGTAGACCAGCCGCCGCATCCGTTCCCACTCGTACATCCGCAGCACCGGCACCCCGTCAGGCCCCGCCACCCGGACGGCGTGGACGGGCGCGCAGGCCAGCGCGGTGTGCCCGAACGTGCCGAGGTTCCACTCCACTCCCCCCGCGAACCACGCGTTGCGCAGCCCGAGGTTGGCCAGCTGCAGGTGGGGCGGCTTGTGCAGGAGCTCGCGCCCGGTCGGCAGGTGCACCAGCGAGCGCAGCCGCCCGCCGTACTCCAGCAGGAACTCCGCGCGCAGCAGCTCGTTCTCCAGCACCGCCGTCTTCAGCTCCCGTTCCTCCCGCTCGCGGCCGTAGCCGTCCTGGAAGGTGTACGGCAGGAGCGATTCGGCGTGCCCGTAAGCCAGCTGGGCCGCCATCTCGGCGTCGGCGGCGGCCGTCTTCAGCCCGCCACGCGGATCGGGGAGCGTGCGCAGCGGCGGCAGCGGGTTCTCCGGACCCAGCGGGGACACGGGGAGCACGACTGTGGATGTCCGTAGCATTTGGCGAGTATTTTCCCATAAAACCGACAGATAAGAGCTTCAGCCGGGTTTCGGGCATGATTAGACGGTGAACCGGTACGAACGCTGGAACATGCTGTTAGAGCTCGTCGCCGAGGCCGGCCGCCTGAACGTGTCGGAGACGGCGCGCAAGCTCGGCGTGTCCGCGGCCACGATCAGGCGCGACTTCGACGAACTCGCCGACCAGCAGTTGCTGACCAGGACCAGGGGCGGCGTCATCGCGCACAGCGTCTCGTACGACCTGCCGCAGCGCTACAAGGTCGCCCAGCACGCGCCGGACAACCAGCGCATCGGCGCCGCGGCGGCGGCCCTGGTGCCGGTGGGAGCGACGGTCGGGCTCAACGGCGGCACCACGACGACGGAGGTGGCCAGAGTGCTGGCCAACCGCCCCGACCCGCCCTCCGGCCGCCGCGGCCCGGCGTTCACCGTGGTGACCAACGCCCTGAACATCGCCCACGAGCTGGCCGTACGGCCCCATCTGCATGTGGTCACCACGGGCGGCTCCGCCCGCGCCGAGTCGTACGAGCTGGTGGGCCCGGTGGCGACGGGCATGCTGGCCGACGTCGCGCTCGACGTGGTGGTGCTGGGCGTCGACGCGCTCGACGTCAAGCACGGCGCCAGCGCCCATGGCGAGGGCGAGGCCGCCGTCAACCGGCTGATGGCCACCAAGGCCCGACAGGTGATCGTGGTGGCCGAAGGCTCGAAGCTGGGCCGCCGGGCGTTCGCCCTGGTCTGCCCGCTGAGCAGGATCAACGTGCTGGTGACGGACTCCACGGCCGCGCCGGAGCTGACCGCCGGGTTCGCGGACGCCGGCATCCGGGTGATCCGGGTCTAGGACCCGCGTTTGATCGTTTCCGGCGCTCCGGCCGACCCTCACCGCTAGGCTTCCCGCCCTGTGCTTGACGCCAGGAAACGGGATATGTCAGGAAGTGGGGGATCTAGATGTTGATCGCACTGGGCGTGATCGTCGCGCTGATCGTCGGCGTCGCGCTGTGGTGGAAGTTCCGCGACCCGCTCAGGGGTGAGGACTTCTACAAGTTCCACGTCGAGCGTACGTGGGCCTGGGAGCTCGTCCTCACCGAGGAGCAGGAGCGGGCGTTCATGGCCGGGCTGGAGGCCTATGACGAGGAGCGGACCGTCTTCCCGCACCGGGAGGCGGGGGCGCTGCACGTCTACAACCCGCAGATGATGGTCTCGCTGTTCCTCCTCACCGAGCAGTTCGCCGCGATGGGCCCGAGGGCGCTCGCGGATCCGGCGGGCGCCGTACGGCACCTGATCGGCCGCGCCGCGGAGGCGGAGATCGACGGTGTGCTCTACATCGACGACGAGTGGATCCAGGAGCCCGTCGACGGCCTGGACAAGTACGACTTCACCCGCGAGATGGGCATGGCCACGCACGCACAGGGCGTCCACGGGGGCGTCGGCGGCTATGGGAACGAGGACGCCGGCTACGGCATGCTCACAGTGCTCACCGAGGTGCCGGCGCATGTGCGGAGAATGTACGACGAAGCGCACAGTCACGCCTCGCCCGGCGAGATCCGCAACCGCCTCGACGTCTACAAGGCGGTGATCGAGGAGCCGGAGCCCGAGTTCGTCGCGGGGCTCGAGCGCGCCGACGGCGAGCAGAGCCGCTTCACCAACACGCTGATGTACGACTACAGCCGGGTGCTCGCCGATTACCAGGAGCTTCGCCCGCACATGCCGCACGCCCAGCCCGTGGACGTCATGTCCGCCGCCCTGGCGCGGATGCTCACCGAGCGACGCCCCGGCATCACGTGGACCCGGCCGCCGTCACAGGAGCAGCACGACCTCGCCCTGCGACTGATCTCCACCCGAGGCTGACCCGCGCGAGTCTCAGCGCCGCCGCCGGGGGAAGCGGCCCGTGAAGACCCGTACGTCCGCCGCCTCCCCGGCCAGGTCGCTCGCCCATCTGACCGCCGTCTTCAGTGACGGTTCTGGGGCGTGGTAGGCCCGGTCGACCGACCACCACCAGGTCTTCTCCCGGCGCGCCTCGGCGGCGAGCCCGGCCGCCGCCAGACCCGCCGGGAGGCCGCCCCGCTCCAGCAGCTCCGCCCACTGCCCCCGGCGCAGGTTGAGGTAGAGCAGGCCCTTCAGCTCGCTCAGCACGCCGAGGTCGCTGACGGCGGCGCGGGACAGGTCCAGCGCGTACAACCGCGGGCAGGACAGCAGCGGTGTCAGGTCCACGGGCCGCTCGGTGCGCAGCGTCAGCGACCGCAGCGTGGCGTGGCCCGCCAGCGGCGCCAGGTCGATCCCGTCCATGGCGAGGTCGAGCAGTTCCACCGGAGTGTCGCGCAGCGGGGTCAGGTCCGCGCCCGGGCAGTTGTCCACCTTCACCTGCCACAGCACCGGCGCCCCGCGCACGGGCCCGAAGTCGACCCAGGGGGCGTTGAGCACCGACAGGCGCTGGATCCGCGGCTCCCAGCCCCGGATGGCGGCGGCGTCGGGGCCGGCGACCGTCAGTGAACGGGTCTGCTCGTGGGCGTGCCGGTTCGGCTCCTTCATGTCACCGAGGTCGATCCACAACTCGCCGTTCTCGACCGCGTAGGCGCCGGCCTGCAAGGCGGTGACGTGCCGCCGCAGCAGGCTGGTCACGGAGTCGGCGACATAGACAGGGCCTTCGTCGTGGTGCGTGCCCATGCGGATGACCTGGCCCGGCCGCCCGTCCGGGCCGGGCGCCAGGTCCACCGCCAGGAAGTCGCCCCCGGTGCTGGTGGCGAACGGGATCCAGCACGGGTGGTCCGACGCCCGCCGCATCGCCAGGGCGGGGCCCACGCCGGTGATGAACGGCTGGTGGCTCCAGCTACGGCCGGCCGCCCACCAGCGGTTCTCCGGGCGGCTCTGGTCCTCCAGCAGTTCGAGGCCGAACCAGGGGTGCCGGTCCAGGAGGCCCTCACCGCCGTCACCGTCGACCAGCGCGTAGAGGGCGCGCAGGTCCTCGGGGAGCGTCACGCCGTACCGGACCCGGAGCTGGGCCTCCAGCCAGGCGCGGCGCGCTTCGGGGAGGGCGGGGGGCGGGGCGTACTTGTCCGTGCCGGGACCGCCCAGGACCCGGTCACGCTCGCGTAAGTACGCGCCGAGCAGCGCGACGGCCTCCTTCGGATCTCCCGCCGGGGCGGCATCCGGCCGGCCCCGCTGGAACTCCGCGGGCTCGGGCGGCAGCACGCCCCGATCGAGGACGTACAGGAAGCCGTGCTCGTCGTGATCCACGCGGTCCAGCGACTCGCTGACCACCGCTTCAAACCGGCCCTTGGCCTCGACCACCAGCTCGATGGCGAGGTGGTCGCCGCTCGCCCCGGCCAGGGTATAGATCTCGCACATCTCCGCGTGCAGGTCGATGTCATCCGCTTCGCCCGGCTCGACCCTCAGTCCGCGATGGCCCGACCCGTCCGGGCCGGTCGCGAACCCCTGCAGCTCGGCCCGCCGCCATCCCGCGGGCGCTCCGGCCGCGATCTTCTCGGCCATCGTACGGAGCACATCGGCGATCTCGGAATCACGATCATGGGTCACAGGACACACCTAACCATCGCGACGCGCCCGCTTCGTACCACGCACGATGATTACCCAGCGTATCGACTGGACACGTAGCGTCGTACAGGCTGTACAGGCTTTGGCGTCGTGGGAGGAAGGGCTCCATGCCGAGCATTGCCGGATCGCCGGCGAAGGCGTTGCGGACGCCGCGCGCCGCGGGAGCCGCGGGGATCCTCGCCGCGCTGCCGCTGGGCGGCGCCATGATCCTGGTGCGCAGGGCGGTGCCCGACCAGCCGATCGGCGCGGCCGCCTATCTCGCCGACACCACCGGCCATCACGCCCTGCGGGTGGCGCTGGTCCTGCTGCCGTTCGGGGGGATCTTCTTCCTGTGGTTCATGGGCGCCGTACGCGACTCCATCGGGGCGCGGGAGGACCGGTTCTTCGCGACCGTCTTCCTCGGCTCCGGCCTGCTGTTCGTGGCCACGCTCTTCGTCTTCGGCGCGGCGGCGGACGCCTTTCTGGCCACGATCGGCACGATGCGAGACCCGTCGCGGCCCATGGCCTTCTGGCACTACGGGCGCCACCTCACCCTGGCCCTGCTGACCGAGTACGCGCCGCGCATGGCCGCGGTGTTCACCCTGACGACCACGACCATCGCGACGCGTCTCGGCATCTTCCCCCGGTGGCTGTCCTGGCTCGGCTACCTCGCCGGGCTGGTGCTCCTCCTGGTCGTCAGCCACGTCGCCTGGTCGGAGATCGTCTTCCCCGTCTGGGTCCTGATCGTGGGCTGCTTCCTGATCGCCGCCCATCACCGGATGATCTCCGCAGACCTGCCCAACAAATGACCCTTTGCGCCATATCAGCTATGTGGCGTCGGGTACGTGGTGATGAGGGTGGCCTCGGCGGCAGGTGGCCGCCGGTCCGACGGGGAGTGTCACTGTGCGAGTTGTCGTTGATCTCACGCGCTGCCAGGGGTACGGGCAGTGCGTCTTCCTGGCGCCGGACGTGTTCTCGATGCACGGCCAGGAAGCGCTCATGTACGACACCGGCCCGGAGGACGACCAGCGCGAACATGTGCTGCGGGCGGCGGCGGCCTGCCCGGTCCAGGCCATTCACCTCGACCGGATGACCACCCAGCACAGAACCATGCGGCCGGAGCTGGGCCCCTCCCCCACGGGCGACGGCGAGGCGTTCAAGCGCCAGGGCCGCATCGTCATCGTCGGCGCCTCCCTGGCCGGCGGGCGGGCCGCCGGAGTGCTGCGCAGAGATGGCTTCACGGGCTCGCTGACCCTGATCGGGGACGAGCCGTACCAGCCGTACGACCGGCCACCGCTGTCCAAGCAGGTCCTGACCGGCAAGGTGCCCGCCGAGCGCACCCTGCTCCCCCAGCTTCGCGAGGTCGATGTCACCTGGCTGCCGGAGACCCGGGCGACCGGGCTGGACCTGTCCGCCCAGAAGGTACGGCTCGCCGACGGCGGGGAGATCGGCTTCGACAAGGTCCTGATCGCCACCGGCGCGCGGGCCCGGCCGTGGCCGAAGGAGACGGAGGCCGCGCTCGACGGCGTGTACGTCCTGCGCACCCTCGACGAGGCCAGGCGCCTGCGGGAGCGGCTGGCCGCCGGCGTCAAGCGGGTGCTGATCATCGGAGGCGGATTCACCGGGTCGGAAGTGGCGTCGGTCTGCCGCGAGATGGGCCTGCCGGTGACCCTCGTCGACCACGGGCCCGTTCCGCTGCGCGGCGCGCTGGGCAACGTGATCGGCGCGGTCGCGGCGGACATGCAGCGCGCGGCCGGTGTGGACCTGCGCTGCGAGGTCACGGTGGCGGAGCTGGAAGGGGACGCGGACGGGCGGCTGCGCGGCGCCCGGCTGTCCGACGGCAGCACCGTGGAGGCCGACGTGGCGGTGGTCGCGCTCGGCGCGGTCCGCAACATCGAATGGCTGGAGGGGTCCGGGCTGGCGTGCGGGGTGTGGGGGATCGCCACCGACGCGGGCTGCCGGGCCTTCGACGTCAACGGCGTGGTCACCGACAACGTGTTCGTCGCCGGTGACGTGGCCCGCTTCCCGCATCCGGTCTACCACTACCAGTTCGTCGCGCTGGAGCATTGGGGCAACGCCGTCGCCCAAGCCGAGGTCGCGGCGCACAACATGATCAGCGACCAGGCGCATCGCTGGCCGCATCTGTCGCTGCCGGTCTTCTGGTCCAACCAGTTCGGCGTCAACATCAAGTCGGTCGGCGTGCCGAGCTTCGCCGACGAGCTCATGATCGCGCAGGGTTCGCTGGCCGAGCGGCGGTTCGTCGCCGTCTACGGCTACCGGGGCAGGATCACCGCCGCGGTCACCTTCGACCACGGGATGTGGCTGGACTTCTACCGGCGCCTGATCGAGCAGGCCGCGCCGTTCCCCCCTGACTTCCACACGGTCGACCGGCTCGACGGATCACGGCCCGTTCCGGCCGAAGTGCCGGAGCGGATCAAGCCCGCCGAAGGAGCGACCGTGGTGGTGACCGGCCACGATCCGGGCGAACGCCGCGTCACGCTCGTACGCCCCCAGCGGTAAGACCATCTCGAACCCACGCGTCCAGGGAGGCACTTCGTGGAGCCGGCAAGCAGCTACCAGCAGATTCTCCAGTTCTCCAACCGGGCCGACCCGTACCCGCTGTACGCCGAGCTGCGCAAGACGCCTGTGGCGCGGCAGGAGGACGGCAGCTACGTCGTCAGCACGTACGAGGAGATCGTGGCGCTGCTGCACGATCCGCGGGTCAGCTCCACCGCGGGGCAGCTGCCCTCGTTCATCTCCACCGATCCGCCCGAGCACGACCGGCTCCGGCGGCTGGCGATGCGTCACTTCGGGCCGCCGCATTCGCCGCGCAAGGTCGACAGCCTGCGCGGCGAGCTGGTCCAGATCGTGACGGAGTTGATCGACGGCCTCGGGGAGCGGGAACAGGCCGACATCGTCGACGACTTCGCCTACCCGTTCCCGGTCACGGTGATCTGCCGCCTGCTCGGCGTGCCATTGGAGGACGAACCCCGCTTCCACCACTGGGCGGACGAGCTCGTGGAGGTCCTCGGCCCCGGTGAGGACGACCTGGCTGAGCGGGTGAAGAGACGCCAGGCCGTGCTGCTCACGCTGGGCGAGTACCTGGCCGGGCTGATCGACGCCCACCGCGAGAACCCGGGCGACAACCTCCTGTCCGGGATGATCACCGACGAGGGCCCCGACGGGACGATGTCGCGGCAGGAGGTGATCGCGACCGGCACGCTGTTGCTGATCGCCGGCCACGAGACCACGGTCAACCTCATCACCAACGGCATGCTCACCATGCTGCGCAACCCGTGGCTGCTCGAACGGCTGCGCAAGGAGCCGGACCTGGCCATCCACACCATCGAGGAGCTGCTGCGCTACGAGCCGCCGGTGCACTTCCTGCCCAATCGGGTCGCCCTCGACGACATCCCCATCGCGGGTGTCACCATCCCCAAGGGCGCCCACATCATCCTCGCGCTCGCCTCGGGCAGCCGCGACCCCGCGCACCTGCGCGATCCCGACCATTTCGACCCCGACCGTCCCTACATCCAGCATCTGGGCTTCGGCGGTGGCGTCCACCACTGCTTCGGCGCTCCGCTGGCGCGGCTGGAAGCCCAGATCGCGCTGCGCGAGCTCGCGCGGCGGCTGGTGAACCCCCGCCTGGTCACCGATCCGCCGCCCTACCGCCCGAGCTCCACCCTGCGGGGTCCGCGTCACCTGGAGATCCAGTACGACGGCGTCAACCCGTACAGCGAGCTACCGGCCACGTAGCCCGGTCAGGAGAGCCAGGTTTCGATGGCGTGCGCCATGGACGGAGCCTGGTCCTCCAGCATCGTGAAGTGGTCGCCCTTCACCTCCCGCTCGGTGTGCTCGGTGTGCCAGGTGGCGCGCCAGTCCCCCGAGGGGGACGGCGACAGCGGCGTGTCCGGATGGAGGAAGAGGATGGGCGCCGCCACCTCGCCCAGCTCGCATTCGCGGAACAGCTTGTAGTAGCGGCCCATCGCCGACAGGCGGGAGTTGGTGAAGGGCCCGAACGCGTCTTCCCTGTCGAACATGCCCTCGACCATCTGCGTCCCGAGGTCGTCGATCACCTTGTCCTCCGGCATGAAGGTGTCGAGCAGGATCAGCCCGGCCGGATGCACGCCGATGCCCTCCAGATAGGTGGCCGCGGCGTGCGCGAAGATCCCGCCGGCGCAGTAGCCGAGGAGGGCGAAGGGTTTGCCGTCCGCCGCGTTGAGCACGCTGTGCGCCCACATGCGCACCGCGGCGTCGGCCGTACCGGGGAGGCTCTCCTCGGGGGCGAAGCCGAGGACGGGCAGGGCGAGCAGGTCGCGCACCCCCTGGAAGTTCGCCGCGAGCCGGGCGAACTGGGCGGCTCCCCCCAGCGCCATGGGCGTGCTGAAGCAGAACAGCGCGGGCTCGGCGGGGCCGGTCGCCAGCTTGAGCGGCGGCGGGATCTCACCGAGTTCGTCGGGCGAGTCGAAGGAGGGGCGCAGGTCGGCCACGGCCCGCAGCACGGCCAGGCCCTGGTGCGTCTTGCCGGTGCGGGCCGCCTCGCCGAACAACGCGCTGAGGCTGTCGCCCGCGTGCGGGTCGCCGGTCCGCGTACCGCCGAACTCCTCCGACAGGTGCCGGGCCAGGGCGGCGGGGCTGGGGTGGTCGAAGACCACGGTGGCGGGCATGCGCAGCCCGGTGGCCGCGGCGAGGCTGTTGCGCAGCTCGACCGAGGTCAGTGAGTCGAAACCGGCCTCCAGGAAGTTCTGGTCGGGGGCGATCGAGTCGGCCCCGGAGTGACCCAGCGCCCGCGCGGCGTGCGCCCGCACCAGGTCACGCAGCCGCTCGACCCGCTGCTCGGCCGGCAGCCCGGCCAGCTCCGCCGCGAGCGACGGGTCGTGCGCGTCCTGACCGGCCGCTTCGCCGTCGGCGGCCAGGATCGCCTGGACGTCGGGCAGCGCGCGGAGCAGCGGCCGCGGCCTGGCGAGGGTGAACACGGAGGCGAAGCGGGTCCAGTCGATGTCGGCCACCACGCGGTGCGACTCGTCGTGGTCGAGGACCTGCTCCAGGGCGCTCACCGCCGCGTCGGGCTCCATGACGCGGACGCCGAGCCGGCGCAGCCGCGCGCCGACCTCCTCGTCCACCATGCCGCCGCCGCCCCAGGCGCCCCAGGCGACCGAGGTGGCCGGGAGCCCACGGGCGCGCCGCGCGTGGGCCAGCGCGTCCAGGAACGCGTTGGCTCCCGCGTACGCGGCCTGTCCCGCCTGGCCCCACACCGCCGAACCCGAGGAGAACAGCACGAATCGCTCCACCGGGTGGCCGGCCGACAGCTCGTCGAGGAGCAGCGCTCCGGCGATCTTGCCTTCGACCGTCTCCGCGAACTCCGCGAGCGTGCTGTCGGCGAGCGGCACGTCGTCGCCCACGACCCCGGCCGCGTGCACGATCGCGGTCAGCGGGTGCCCGTCGGGCAGAGAGCCGAGCACGCGGCGCAGCCCTTCGCGGTCGCCGACGTCGCAGGCGGTGATGGTGACCTTGGCGCCGAGCGCCGTCAGCTCGGCCTCCAGCTCGGCGACGCCCGGGGCGGCCGGGCCGCGGCGGCTGATCAGCGCGAGGTGCTCGGCGCCTCGGGCCGCCAGGCGGCGGGCGAGGTTCGCGCCGACGCCGCCGGTGCCGCCGGTGATGAGCACGGTGCCGTGCGGCCGCCAGGGGGTCTCGGGTGCCGCCTCGCCGAGCGGCGCGCGCTCCATCCGCCGGGCGAAGACGCCCGCCGCCCGTACCGCCAGTTGATCCTCGCTGTCCAGCCCGGACAGCGCGCCGCAGAGGCGGGCGATGCCACGTTCGTCCAGTTCGGCGGGCACGTCGATCAGTCCGCCCCAGGTGTCGGGATGATCCAGCGCGAGGACGGTGCCGATGCCCCACACCACCGCCTGGGAGGGGGACTGGAGTTCGGCCGCGCGCTCCACGGCCACCGCGCCCGAGGTGAGCGCCCACAGCGGTGCGGAGATCTCCGCATCCGCGAGCGCCTGCACCAGCGTGACGGTCATGACCGAGCCGTGGGACAGGACGGGGTGGGCCGGGTGGGGGCGGTCGTCGAGTGCCAGCAGGGACAGCACGCCGGTGACCGGCTCGTCGGGGAGCGCGTCGCGCAGGGTACGCCCGAGCGCGGCCCGGTCGTGGTCCCGCACCTGGATCGGCACCACCTGGGCGCCCGCCTTGGCCAGTCCGTTGACGATCGAGGCGGCGTCGACGCCGTCGGTGTCCGGCAGGGCGACGATCCAGGCTCCGGTCAGCGTCGCGTCGGCCGCCTCTCGTACCGGCCGCCAGGCCACCTGGTAGCGCCAGGAGTCCAGCGTCGCCGCCTGCCGCATCCGGCGTCGCCACGCGGACAACGCGGGCAGCACCTCGTCCAGGGCGGCCGGGTCCACCTCGGCGAACCGCGGCACCTCCCCCCGGTCCACCGCTTCCCAGAACCGCCCGTCGAGCGGGTCGGCGGGCGCGGTGACCGCGGGCGCGGATTCCAGCCAGTAGCGCTCCCGCTGGAAGGCGTAGGTCGGCAGGTCCACCCGGCGGGCGCCGGGGTAGAGCGCGGACCAGTCCACGCCGACGCCACGCACGTGCAGCTCGGCGAGCGAGGTGAGCATGCGGACCTGCCCGCCCTGCTCACGGCGGAGCGTGCCGATGACCACGGCGTCCCTGCCGAGGGCGTCGAGGGTCTCCTGGATGCCCATGGTGAGCACCGGGTGCGGGCTGGACTCGACGAAGACCGCGTGTCCCTGTCCGACCAGCTCGTGGACGGCCGCGTCGAACCGTACGGTCTGACGCAGGTTGGCGTGCCAGTACGCGGCGTCGAGCCCGGCGGTGTCGATCCAGTCACCGGTCACCGTCGACATCATCGGCACGTCGCCCGTTTTCGGGGTGATCGGCGCGAGGTCGCGCAGCAGGCGCTCGCGCAGCTCGTCGACCTGAGCGGAGTGTGAGGCGTAGTCCACCGGTATCAGCTTGGCCCGGATCCCCTCGGCGGTGAGCTCCGCGACCAGGTCGCCGAGCGCGCCGGGCGCCCCGGAGACCACGGCCGAGCGCGCGCCGTTGACCGCGGCCAGGGAGTACTCACCCGGCCGCCGGGCAAGGCGCTCGGTCAGCTCCTCGACCGGCAGCCCGACGGACGCCATGCCGCCACGGCCCGCGAGCACGGCGCCGATGGCCTGGCTGCGCAGGGCGACCACGCGGGCGCCGTCCGCCAGCGACAGACCGCCCGCCACCGTGGCGGCGGCGATCTCGCCTTGGGAGTGGCCGATCACCGCGTCGGGACGCACACCGTACGAGCGCCACAGCCCGGCCAGCGCCACCATGACCGCCCAGAGCAACGGCTGGACCACGTCCACCCGCTCCAGCGGCGGCGTGCCCGGCTCACCGCGCAGCACCTTGGCCGGCGACCAGTCCACGAACGGCTGGAGCGCGCGGTCGCAGGCGGCGAAGTGCTCGGCGAAGGCCGGCGACTCGTCGAGCAGCTGGGTGGCCATGCCCGTCCACTGCGAGCCCTGGCCGGGGAAGACGAACACCGTCTTGCCCAGTGCTCCGGCCACCCCGCCGACCCCGGCGGGGACCTGTTCGCCCGCGGCGAGTGCGCGGACGGCGGCCAGCAGCTCCGCACGGTCCCGGCCCACTGCCACGGCGCGATGACGGTAGGCGGTACGGGTGGTGGCCAGGGAGAAGCCGATGTCGGCGGCGGACTGGCCGGGGTGGCGCTCCACGTGGGCGCCGAGCCGGTCGAGCTGGGCACGCAGGGCGGCCGCGCTCTTGGCCGACACCGTCCACGCGACCGCGCCCGTTGTCGCCGTCGCACCCGTTGTCGCCGTCGCATCTGCCGGAGACGGGGGGTCGGTCGGGACCTGGTCGTCTGTGGGGGCCTGTTCGAGGATCACGTGCGCGTTCGTGCCGCTCACGCCGAACGCGGACACCCCGGCGCGCCGGGGCCCGCCGCTGTCCGGCCAGTCGACGGCTTCGGTCAGCAGCCGGACGTTCCCCGCGGACCAGTCCACGTGGGACGAGGGCTCGGACACATGCAACGTCTTGGGCAGCAGGCCCGCCCGCATGGCCAGCACCGCCTTGATCACCCCGGCGACCCCGGCGGCGGACTGAGTGTGGCCGATGTTGGACTTGATCGACCCCAGCCAGAGCGGCCGGTCCGCCGGGCGGTCGGCGCCGTAGGTGGCCAGCAACGCCTGCGCCTCGATGGGATCGCCCAGCGTGGTACCGGTGCCATGCGCCTCGACGAGGTCCACGTCGGCCGCTGCGACTCCGGCGTCGGCCAGCGCGCGGCGGATGACCCGCTGCTGGGACACCCCGTTCGGGGCGGACAGGCCGTTGCTGGCGCCGTCCTGGTTGATCGCGGAGCCGCGGACGACCGCGAGCACCGGATGACCGTTGCGGCGCGCGTCGGACAGCCGCTCCAGCAGCAACAGACCGGCGCCCTCGCCCCAGCCGGTGCCGTCGGCGTCGTCGGAGAACGCCTTGCACCGCCCGTCGGGCGCCAGGCCGCGCTGGCGGCTGAACTCCACGAAGATGTCGGGGGTGGGCATGACGGTCACCCCGCCGGCCAGCGCGAGCGTGCTCTCTCCGCTCCGCAGCGACTCGCACGCCCAGTGCAGCGCCACCAGCGACGATGAGCAGGCCGTGTCGATGGTGGCCGCGGGGCCCTTGAGCCCGAACACGTACGAGATCCGGCCCGAGATCACCGCGGTGGAGTTGCCCGTCAGCAGGTGGCCCTCCGCTCCTTCCGCGGGTGCGCCGAGGCTGCCTCCGTACCCGTCGGCGAAGGCGCCGACGAAGACGCCCACCTGGCTGCCCTTCAGCGAGCGCGGGTCGATGCCGCCTCGCTCGAACGCCTCCAGCGCCACCTCCAGCATCAGGCGCTGCTGCGGGTCGGCGGCCAGCGCCTCGCGGGGCGAGATGCCGAAGAATCCGGCGTCGAAGTCGGCGGCGTCGTGCAGGAACCCGCCCTCGCGCGTGTACGTGGTGCCCGGACGGGTCAGGTCCGGGTCGTACAAGGTGGACAGCTGCCAGCCCCGGTCGTCGGGGAACAACGACACACCGTCGCGGCCGTCCGCCACGAGCTGCCAGAGCCCCTCGGGGTCGTGCACATCCCCGGGGAACCGGCAGCTCATGGCGACCACCGCGATCGGCTCGTGTTCGCGGGCCTCGGCCTCGCGGAGCCGTTCCCTGGCCTGCTGGAGATCGGCGGTCACCCGCCGGAGGTAGTCGAGGAGCTTCTGCTCGTCCGCCACGTCACGTCACCTTCCGGAAGTTTCAGAGCCCCTTGTCGATCAACGCGAACAGCTCGTCGGCGCTCGCCGACTCCACGGTCTGGCCGGTGTCCGCCTGTTCGCCGCGCCATTGCGCCAGCAGTCCGCGCAGCCGGGCGGTGACCGTCGACCGTGTCTCCTCGTCGGGCGTGAGCGCGCCGAGCAGGCGTCCCAGCCGGTCGAGTTCCTCCAGCGCCCGCTCGCCCGTGGGCCGGTCGTCGGGCGCTATCTCCGTGAGCAGGTACTCCGCCAGCGCGATCGGCGAGGCGTGGTCGAACGCCAGCGTCGACGGCAGCCGCCGATCGACGGCGGCGTTCAGCCGGTTACGCAGCTCGACCGCGGTCAGCGAGTCGAACCCCAGCTCGTCGAACGGCCGGTGGGGGTCCACCTCTTCGGCGGAGGCGTGCCCGAGCACGGCGGTGACCTGGTCGAGCACCAGGTCGAGCAGGATCCGCCGCCGCTCCGGTTCCGGAAGCCCGGCCAGTCTGGCCTGCAGACCGGCGCCGGAGCCGCGCTCCGCGGAGGCGGCGCGGCGTGGGCGGGCTCGTACCAGCTCGCTGAGCATCGGCGGCAGGGAGTCGCCGCGCGCGCTCAGCGCCTTGACGTCCAGGCGAATCGGCACCAGGGCCGCCTCGGGCCGGAGCAGGGCGGTGTCGAACAGCGCCAGGCCCGTCTCCGGGGTGAACGGGACGATGCCCTCGCGAGCCATCCGGGCGACCTCCGCCTCGGCGAGGGTGTCGAGCATGCCTCCGCCGCCTGTCCACGGACCCCAGGCCAGCGAGGTCGCCGGGAGCCCCTGCGTCCGCCGCCGGTGGGCCAGCGCGTCCAGGAACGCGTTGGCGGCCGCGTAGTTGCCCTGTCCCGCGCTGCCCATCGTCCCGGCGGCCGAGGAGAACATGACGAAGGCCGACAGGTCGAGGTCGTGCGTCAGCTCGTGCAGGTTGAGCGCCGCGTCCGCCTTGGGCCGCAGCACACCGTCCATCCGCTCGGGCGAGAGCGCGGTGATCGGTCCGTCGTCCAGGACGCCCGCGGCGTGCACCACGGCCGTGAGCGGACGGCCCGCGAGCAGTTCCGCGAGCGCGTAGCGGTCGGCGACGTCGCAGGCCGCGATCTCGACCCGCGCGCCGAGCTCCGCGAGCTCGGCGCGGAGCTTCTCGGCACCCTCGACGGCGGCGCCGCGACGGCTGGTCAGCAGCAGATCGCGTACGCCGTGGCGGGCGACGAGATGGCGGGCGACGAGCCTGCCGAGCGCGCCGGTGCCACCGGTCACCAGCACGGTCCCCTCAGGATCGAGGGGCGCCGGGACCGTCAGCACGACCTTCCCGATATGCCGGGCCTGCGACATGTACCGGAAGGCCTCGGGGGCACGCCGGAGGTCCCAGGCCCTCATGGGGAGCGGCTGGATCTCACCCTGCTCGAACAGGCGCAGAATCTCGCGCAGCATGTGACCGATCCGCTCGGGACCGGCCTCGACGAGGTCGAACGGCGTGTAGCGGACGCCGGGCGCGATCGGCTCCGTGTCCCGGATGTCGGTCTTGCCCATCTCCACGAACCGGCCACCCGCGGACAGCATGCCCAGGGAGGCGTCGATGAACTCCCCGGCCAGCGAGTTGAGCACCACATCGACCTGGCCGAACTTCTCCGCGAACTCCAGTGTCCGCGAGGAGGCCACATGCGCGTCGTCCAGGGTCGTCGACGGCCACTTGCCGGGACTGGCCGTACCGAACACCTCCGCGCCCAGCCAGCGGGCAAGCTGCACCGCCGCCATGCCGACCCCACCGGCGGCCGCGTGCACCAGCACCCGGTCCCCTTCTTGGAGGCCGGCCAGATCGACCAGGCCGTAGTAGGCGGTCAGGAACGCCACCGGCACCGACGCCGCCTCCGCGAACGACCAACCGGCGGGCATCGGCGCCACCTGCCGGTGATCCGTGACCATCAGCGGGCCGAAGGCGCCGCCGTCGAACAGCCCGAACACCTTGTCTCCGGGAGCGAACCCGGTGACGCCGGAGCCGACCTCGACGACCACACCGGCGCCTTCCAGCCCCATCGCGCCGCTCTCGCCCGGGTACATGCCGAGGGCGTTGAGGACGTCGCGGAAGTTCATGCCGGCCGCGCGTACGGCGATCCTGATCTCCCCCGGCCTCAAGGGCGCGACGGCCTCGGGCGCGTCGACGAAGGCCAGGCCGTCCAGCGTGCCTTTGGCCCGGCTGTCCAGCCGCCAGGCGGCGCCGTCGGTCGGCGGTGTGAGGCCGGGGTCGGGCGCGGGGGTGAGCCGGGCCGCGAGCAGGGTGCCCTCTCGCAGGACGAGCTGCGGCTCGCCGCTGAGGGCCGCGGCGGCGATCAGGCCAGTGGCGGCGGCGTGGTCGCTGAGGTCGTCGAGGTCCAGGAGGACGAACTGGCCGGGGTTCTCGACCTGCGCGGACCGGACCAGGCCCCACACCGCGGCGCCCGCGAGGTCACACCCGCTGTCGGGGGCGATCGCCTTCCTGGTCACGAAGAGAAGCCGCGAATCGGCGAGGCGCGGGTCGGCGATCCAGGTCCGCACCAGGTCGAGCGCACGGTGAACCGCCAAGCGGACCGCTGCGGCCGTGGCATCGACCGTAGCGTCGGCGGTCGCGGCGTCGGTCGCGGCGGTGGCGGTGGCGTCGGCCCGGTTCGTGACATCGGGGTTCACGATGACCAGCTCGGGCGGGTCCTCTCCCGAGTCGATGGCCCGGAGCAGCGCGGCCAGGTCGTCGTACGCCTCGGCGCCGGCGATCTCACCGCCGCCGATGGTCCAGCATCGTGCCAGGGACACCGGCTCGGCCGGGATCGGCGTCCAGTCCAGGCGGTACAGCGCGCGTTCCGCGCCGGGCCGTGGACCGGAGAGCGTGTCGAGGGTGATCTGGCGCAGGACCAGCGAGCCGATCGACACCACCGGCTGACCGAGCGGGTCGGCCGCCTCCAGTCGGAAGGAGTCCTCTCCCATCGGGGTCACCCGTACGCGCAGGCTGGACGCCCCGGCGGCGTGCAGTTCCACGTCGGCCCACGTGAACGGCAACGCGGTGTGCTCGGCCGAGGCGGGGCTGAACCCGAAGGCGTGGAGCGCGGCGTCGAGGAGTGCGGGATGCAGACCGAAACGGGCCGCGTCCGCCGCCGCCTGCTCGGGCAGCTCGATCTCGGCGAAGACCTCCTCGCCACGGGTCCAGGCAGCCCGCAGCCCACGGAAGGTCGGACCGTAGGGAAGCCCCAGATCGGCGAGCCGCTCGTAGAGCCCGTCCACCTCGACCTGCTGGGCATCGGCCGGCGGCCACGAACTCGCCTCGAACGCGGCGGCGGGGAAGCCCGAGGAGCCTAGGGACCCCGAGACCGGGGAGGCCGGGGCGAGGGCGCCGGTGGCGTGTCTGTCCCATGGGGCGTCGTCGGTCTGTGAGTACATCGTGATGGTCCGGGTGCCCGAGTCGTCCGGATCGCTCACCACGATCTGCAGCCGGACGCTGCCGTGTCCCGGAACGAGCAGCGGCCGCTCCAAGGTCAGCTCCTCGACCTTCCCGCAGCCGACCTGGTCGGCCGCCCTGATGGCGAGTTCCACCAGGCCGGTGCCGGGGAACACGGCCGCCTCGCCGACCACGTGATCGGCGAGCCAGGGGTGCGAGGCGAGGGAGAGCCGGGCGGTGAACAGGAATCCGCCCGAGTCGGGCAGCTCGACCCCGGCGCCCAGCAGCGGATGGTCCGGAGCGTCCAGCCCGATGGACGAGGGGTCACCGCTCGACTGCGCGGGGTTCAGCCAGTAGCGCCGGTGCTGGAAGGCGTATGTGGGCAGGTCCACCCGGCGGGCGCCGGTCCCGGCGAAGAACCGTTCCCAGTCCACCGCCGCGCCACCGGCGTGCGCCTGCCCGACCGCCGTCACCACCTGCTCGGCCTCGTCTCTGCCGCGACGCAGCGCCGGTACGAACACCGGGCCGCGCCCGTCCTGGGGCTCGGGCACGCACTCCTGCCCCATCCCCGACAGCACCCCGTCGGGGCCCAACTCGACGAAGGTCCGTACGTCCTGGCCATGGAGAAAGGCGACGCCGTCGGCGAACCGCACCGCTTCGCGGACATGGCGCACCCAGTACTCGGCCGTGAACTCCCGCACCGGCGCACCGGTCACGTTCGACACGACCGGGACCGACGCGCTCCCGTACGACAGGCCCTCGGTCACCTCGCGGAAGGCGGCCAGCATCGGCTCCATCCGGGGCGAGTGGAAGGCGTGACTGACCGGCAACCGGCGGGACTTGGCGAAGCGGCCCGCGACCCGCAGCACCGCCTCCTCGTCACCGGACAGGACCACCGAGGCGGGCCCGTTGACCGCCGCGATCACCACTCCACCGGCGCCCGCAAGAACCTGCCCGGCGTCCTCTTCGCCGGCCTCGGCGAGAATCCGCCTGGCCTCGTCCTCTCCGGCCTGGACCGCGACCATCGCCCCGCCGGTCGGCAACGCCTGCATCAGCCGGCCCCGGGCCGCCACGAGCGCGCACGCGTCATCCAGCGACAGCACCCCCGCCGCGTGCGCGGCCGCCACCTCGCCGATCGAGTGCCCGAGCAGGAAGTCGGGAACGACGCCCCACGACTCGACCAGCCGATAGAGCGCCACCTCCACCGCGAACAAGGCGGCCTGGGTGTACCCCGTCTGGTCCAGCAGTTCCGGCCGCTCCCACATCACCTCCGTCAGCGGACGCTCCAGCAGCGGATCCAGCCGCGCGCACACCGCCGCCAGGTGCTCGGCGAACACCGGATAGGCCGCCACCAGCTCGCGCCCCATCCCCACGCGCTGGCTCCCCTGTCCGGTGAACAGGAACGCCAGCTTCCCGCCGCTCACCACGCCGTCGGCCACCTGCGACAGACCCGCCAGCAGCCCGGCGCGGTCCGAGGCGGTCACCACGGCACGATGTTCCAGAGCCGCCCGTGCCGTCGCCAGCGAGTAGGCCACGTCCGGCAGAGAAGCGTCTTCCCGCTCCTCCAGGTATGACCTCAGCCGCTCCGCCTGAGCGCGCAACCCGGCCGCGCTCCTCCCGGAGATCGGCAGCGGCAGGGCCGGCAAAGCCAGGGCCGTCGGCTCTTCGTGTTCGGTCTCGACCGCTTCCAGGACGACATGGGCGTTGGTCCCGCTGATGCCGAACGACGACACGCCCGCCCGGCGCGGGCGTTCGCCACCGGGCCAGGGGATCGGCTCGGTCAGCAGCCGGACGTTCCCGGCCGACCAGTCCACGTGCGAGGAGGGGGTGTCGACGTGCAGGGTTCTGGGCAGTACGCCGTGCCGCATCGCCATGACCATCTTGATCACACCGGCGACGCCGGCGGCGGCCTGGGTGTGCCCGATGTTGGACTTGACCGTGCCCAGCCACAGCGGCCGATCCTGCGGCCGGTCCTTGCCGTACGTGGCCAGCAGCGCCTGCGCCTCGATCGGATCGCCCAGGGTCGTACCGGTGCCGTGGGCTTCGACGGCGTCCACGTCGGCGGGAGACAGCTCGGCGTCGACCAGCGCCTGACGGATCACCCGCTGCTGGGACGGCCCGTTCGGCGCGGTGAGCCCGTTGCTCGCGCCGTCCTGATTGACCGCGCTCCCCCGCACGACCGCCAACACCCGGTGACCGTGACGGCGCGCGTCCGACAGCCGCTCCAGCAGCAACAAACCCACGCCTTCGGCGAACGCCGTACCATCCGCCGCCTCCGCGAACGCCTTACAACGCCCGTCCCGCGCCAGACCCCGCTGCCTGCTGAACTCCACGAAGATCTCCGGCGTGAAGATGATGGTGGCGCCGCCGCTGATGGCCAGGGCGCACTCGCCCCTGCGCAGCGACTCGCAGGCCAGGTGGAGTGCGACCAGGGACGACGAGCACGCCGTGTCCAAGGTGACGGCCGGACCCTCCAGGCCCAGGACATAGGCGATGCGGCCGGACATCACGGCCGTGGAGCCGCCGGTCAGCAGATGGCCCTCGACCCCGTCGGGGAATCCGGCCGGGCCGACGCCGTAGCCGGTGGACGCGGCGCCGACGAAGACGCCCGTCTCGCTGCCCCGCAGCGTCGCGGGGTCGAGGCCGGCCTGTTCGAGCAGCTCCCATGAGGTCTCCAGCAGGAGCCGCTGCTGCGGATCCGTGGCCAGCGCCTCTCGCGGGCTCATCCCGAAGAAGCCCGCGTCGAAGTCACCCGCGTCCGTCAGGAAGCCGCCCGTGCGGACATAGCACGTACCGGCGCGCTCGGGATCGGGGTCGTAGAGCCGCTCCAGGTCCCAGCTGCGGTCGGCGGGGAACTCCGACATCGCGTCCCGGCCTTCGGCGACCAGGCGCCAGAGCTGTTCGGGATCGTTCACTCCGCCGGGCAGGCGGCAGCTCATGGCCACGATCGCGATGGGCTCGTGCCGCCGGGCCTCCATCTCGTCCATCCGGCGATGGACCGACTGGAGTTCGGCGGTCGCCAGCCTCAGGTATTCGCGGAGCTTGCCGTCATTCGCCATCAGACTCAGACCTCCGTCGCGAGGAGCCAAGCGCGTTGTCGAGGATTGTGAAGAGCTCGTCGTCCGTGGCCGACTCGTACTGCTCGGAGCCGTCCTGTTCGGGTTCGGGCGCCTCGCCCTGCAGGTCGTTCCATTTGCGGACCAGTGACCGCAGCCGGGCGGTGATCGCCGGCCGGTCGTCGGTCGCCGCCACCGTGGCGAGTGCGGCTTCCAGCCGGTCGACCTCGGCGAGTACGGCGGCGGCGGAGTCCTGGACGGCCGGGCGGAACGCCTCTCCCACCCGGTCCGCGAGGGCGTTCGGCGTGGGGTGGTCGAAGACGAGCGTGCTGGGCAGGCGCAGGCCGGTGGCGGCGCTGAGCCGGTTGCGCAGCTCGACGCCGGTCAGCGAGTCGAAGCCCAGCTCCTTGAAGGCCCGGTCGGGTAGCACCGAGTCGGGGCTCGGGTGCCCGAGCACGCCGGCCGCCTCGGCGCGGACGAGCCGCACGAGCTCGGCCTTGCGTTCTTCCTCGGGCAGGCCGTCGAGCCGGTGCTTGAGTGTCGAGACGCCGGGCTGGGCGGCCCGCCGTACGTGGGCGCGAGTCTGGTCGCGGACCAGGCCGCGCAGCAGCGCCGGCGGCGGGGTGGCGCTCGACCGCAGCGCGGCGAGGTCCAGCCGGATCGGCAGCAGCACGGGTTCGTCCACTGTCCGTGCCGCGTCGAACAACGCCAGTCCGTCTGCGGAGGGGAGCTGGACGAAGCCGGACCGGGCCATGCCGCTCATGGCGGTGTCGTCGAGGTGCGCGGTCATGCCGCTGCGTTGCTCCCAGAAGCCCCAGGCCAGCGACATCGCGGCGAGGCCGTGCGCCCGCCGGTGGGCCGCCAGCGCGTCCAGGAACGCGTTCGCCGCAGCGTAGTTGCCCTGTCCGGCCTCGCCCAGTACGCCCGCCGCCGAGGAGAACAGCACGAACGCCGACAGATCCAGGCCCTCGGTCAGCTGGTGCAGTTGCCAGGCCGCCTCCGCCTTGGCGCCCACCACCGCGTCGACCTGCTCGGCCGTGAGCGACTCCACCATTCCGTCGTCCAGCGCCCCGGCCGCGTGCACCACGGCGGACAGCCGGTGTTCCGCGCGCAGGCGGTCCAGGAGCCCGGCCAGCGCCGTACGGTCGGCGACGTCGCACGCCACGATCTCGGCCCGCGCCCCCGAGGCCGCGAGCTCGGCGCGCAGTTCCTCCGCGCCGGGGGCCTCGATGCCTCTGCGTCCCACGAGCACCAGATCGCGTACGCCGTGCTCGGCCACCAGGTGCCGGGCCACCAGCCCGCCGATCATCCCGGTGCCTCCGGTCACCAGCACGGTGCCGTCCCGGTCGAACGGGACCGGCAGCGTGAGTACGACCTTCCCGACATGCCGGGCCTGCGACATGAACCGGAACGCCTCCCGCGCCCGCCGCACGTCCCACACCTGGATGGGCGACCGCTGGAACACGCCCTCCTCGAACAGGCCCAGGACCTCGGCCAGCATCTCGCCCAGACGGTCCGGCCCCGTGTCGATCAGGTCGAAGGCGGTGTAACGGACTCCGGGGGCGATCGTCTCCGTGTCCCGGATGTCGGTCTTGCCCATCTCCACGAACCGGCCACCGACCGGCAGCATGCCGAGCGAGGCGTCGATGAACTCCCCGGCCAGCGAGTTGAGCACCACGTCCACCTGGCCGAACTTCTCCGCGAACTCCAGCGTCCGCGACGAGGCCACATGGTCATCGTCCAGCGGCAGCGACGCCCACTTGCCGGGGCTCGCCGTACCGAACACCTCCGCGCCCAGCCAGCGAGCCACCTGTACGGCGGCCATGCCGACCCCACCGGCGGCCGCGTGCACCAGCACCCGGTCACCGGCTCGCACACCGGCCACGTCCACCAGGCCGTAGAACGCCGTCAGGAACGCCGCCGGCACCGACGCGGCCGCCGCGAACGACCAACCGGCGGGCATCGGAGCCAGCAACCGCCGATCGGTCACTCCCACGGGACCGTACGCGCCATCGAGCAGCCCCAGCACCCGATCACCGGGCGCCAGATCGGTCACGGCCGAGCCCACCTCCAGCACCACACCGGCGACCTCTCCGCCGATCGGGACGTCGCGCTCCGGGACCATGCCCAGCGCCACGACGACGTCGCGGAAGTTCATCCCGGCCGCCCGTATCGACAGCCGTACCTCGCCCGGTCCCACCGGGCGGGCCGCCTCCGGGCACGGGACCAGCGCCAGGCCGTCCAGCGTGCCCGCGCCGGTGGCTTCGAGCCGCCACGGCTCGCCGCCCAAGGGTGGCAGCAGCGCCTCGCCGGTCGTGGCGCGCGCCAGCCTGGGCACCCATACCGCTCCCCGGCGTACGGCCAACTGCGGCTCGGCGAGCGCCGCCAGCACGGCGGGCACCGGCACCTCGGAGTCGTCGAGGTCCAGCGTCACGAACCGGCCGGGGTGCTCCGACTGCGCGGAGCGCATCAGGCCGAGCACCGCGGCGGCGGCCAGGTCGGTCACGTCCTCGCCGTCCAGGGCGACCGCTCCCCTGGTGACCAGGGCGAACGTGGACTCCTCGAACCGGTCGTCGGCCAGCCAGGACCGTACGGTGGCCAGGGCCCGATGGATCGCCTCCCGCACGTCTCCGCCGCCCGAGAAGGTGACGAACACCAGCTCGGGAGCCGACGGCAAGGAGGCCAGATCGGGATAGACGGGGGCGCCCAGGGCGGCGGCGAGCCCAGAACCCAGCCCGCTCGCGTCCACCACGGCGCAGCGGCTCGGCGAGAGCGTCGGCGTCGGGTCGCCGGTGTACGGCGAGGCGATCCAGCCGACGCGGAACAGCGACTCGCGGCGCGGATCCGGCGCCGACGACGCGAGCGGCCGGGACAGCAGCGACTCCACCGCGGCCACCGGAGCTCCCGAGGGGTCCGCCAGCCGCAGCGAGATCTCGTCCGGACCCGACGGGGTCAGGCGGACCCGCAACGTGGACGCGCCTTCCGCGTACAGCGACAGGCCGGACCAGGTGAACGGCAGGCTCACCCCTGCGGCGGCGCCGTCAAGCAGCGACTCCGCGTGCAGCGCGGCGTCGAGCAGCGCGGGATGCAGGCCGAAGCCCCCCGTCTCCCGCTGTGGCAGGGTGACCTCGGCGAACACCTCGTCCCCGAGCCGCCACGCGGCCTGGAGCCCGCGGAACGGCCCGTCGTAGTCCAGACCGCGCGCGGCGAGGCGGTCGTAGACCTCGGTCACGTCGACGGCCTCGGCGCCCGGCGGCGGCCAGGCGGACAGGTCGAAGTCCGCCGTGGGACGGGCGGCCGACACGACGCCGGTCGCGTGCCGGGTCCAGTCCGTGTCGTTCTCGGGGCGCGCGTGCAGCGTCAGCGGCCGTCGCCCGGTCTCGTCCGGCGCGTCGATCCGTACCTGCACCAACACGGCGTCCTGCGCGGGCAGCGCCAGCGGCGCCTCCAGGACCAGCTCCTCCAGCAGGGCGCAGCCGACCTGGCGGCCCGCGCTGACGGCCAGCTCGGCGAAGGCCGCTCCGGGGAACAGGACAGTGCCGGACACCGTGTGGCCGGCCAGCCAGGGGTGCGAGCGCAGCGACAGCCGGCCGGTGAGGACGATCTCGTCGGAGTCGGCCAGGGACAGCGCCCCGCCGAGGAAGGGGTGGTCGGCCGCGGTCAGGCCCGCCTGCTCGACGTCGGCCGAGTCGCCGGCCTCCAGCCAATAGCGTTCGCGCTGGAAGGCGTACGTGGGCAGGTCCACCTTGCGGGCGTCGGCCGAGGCGAACAGGGGCGTCCAGTCGACCGGCGCGCCGTGCGCGCAGGACTCCGCGACCGAGGTGACGAACCTGGCCGCCGCGTCCTCGTCGCGGCGCAGCGAGCCGATGGCCACCACGCCGGCGCCCGCGGCCTCGGCCGTCTCCTGGACCGCGGCGGTCAGCGTCGGGTGCGGGCTGACCTCGACGAACATTCCGTAGCCCTGCTGGACCAGGCTCTGGACCGCCTGCTCGAAGCGCACCGGGCGGCGCAGGTTGGTGTACCAGTAGGCGGCGTCGAGTTCCTCGGTGTCGAGCGGCTCGCCGGTCACCGTGGAGCAGAACGCCACTTCGGCCGTCCAGGGCACGATCCCGGCCAGGTCGGCCAGCAGCCGGTCGCGCAGCGGCTCGGCGTAGGCCGTGTGTGAGGGATAGTCGACCGGGATCATCTTGGCTCTGACGTCCTCGGCCTTCAGGAGATCGAGCAGTTCGTCGAGTGCCGCCGAGTCGCCGGCGACCACGACCGCGGTCGGGCTGTTCACCGCCGCTATCGACAGACGGTCCGCCCAGGGGGCGAGCCGGTCGAGCGCCTCGGCGGGCGGGAGCGAGACGGCCAGCATGCCGCCGCGGCCGGACAGGTCTTCGGTGATGGCCCGGCTGCGGAGGGCCACCACCTTGGCCGCGTCTTCGAGGGACAGCGCTCCCGCCACGCAGGCGGCGGCGATCTCGCCCTGGGAATGCCCCACGACGGCCTCGGGTTCGACGCCGTAGGAGCGCCACAGGTGCGCCAGCGAGACCATGACCGCCCATGCCGCGGGCTGGATCACGTCCATCCGGTCGAGTGGCCACGCGGGCGACTCGCCGCGCAGCACGTCCATCAGCTTCCAGTCCACGAACTTCTCGAGCGCGTCCGCGCACTCCGCCATGCGGGCGGCGAACGGCGGCGCGGCGTCGAGGAGTCCGAGGATCATGTCCTTCGACAGGACGGCCTGGCCGGGGAAGACGAAGGCCACTCGGGGCGAGGCGGTCGCCGTGCCGTACACGACGTTCGGGTCGGGGACCGCGTCCGCGACGGCGCGCAGGGCCGCAAGGAGGGTGTCACGGTCGTCGCCGATCACCGCCGCCCGGTACGGGAGGGCGGCGCGCGAGCTGACCAGGGAGTGGCCGACGTCGACCGGCGACAGCCCCGGGTCCTGCTCGACACGGGCGGCCAGTCGCCCGGCCTGGGCCCGTAGCGCCTGCTCGCTCTTGGCCGTGACCACCCAGGGCACCACAGGGGTGGCCGTCTCGTCGCGGGGGGCCTCGGCGTGCGGGTGTTCCTCGATGATGACGTGCGCGTTGGTGCCGCTGACGCCGAACGAGGAGATGGCCGCGCGGCGCGGGGTGTCCTCCGCCGTGTCCCAGGGGACGTTCTCGGTGAGCAGGGCGATGCTTCCGGACGACCAGTCCACGTTCGGCGAGGGCTCGTCGGCGTACAGGGTCTTGGGCAGGGTGCCGTGCCGCATCGCGAGCACCATCTTGATCACCCCGGCCACGCCGGCGGCGGCCTGGGTGTGGCCGATGTTCGACTTGATCGAGCCCAGGTAGAGGGGTCTGTCCGCCGGGCGGCCCTGACCGTAGGCGGCGAACAGGGCGCGCGCCTCGATGGGGTCGCCCAGCGTCGTACCGGTGCCGTGCGCCTCGACCACGTCGACCTCGGCGGGAGTCAGGCCCGCGGCAGCCAGCGCCCGGGCGATCACCCGCTGCTGGGAGGGACCGTTGGGCACGGTCAGCCCGCTGCTGGCGCCGTCCTGGTTGATCGCGCTGCCGCGGATCACGGCCAGCACCTGGTGGCCGTTGCGGGTGGCGTCCGACAGGCGCTCCAGCAGGAGCATGCCCGCGCCCTCACCCCAGCCCGTCCCGTCGGCGGCCGCCGAGAACGCCTTGCACCGGCCGTCCGGCGACAGCCCGCGCTGCCTGCTGAACTCCACGAACGTGCTCGGGGTCGACATCACCGTGACGCCGCCGGCCAGCGCCATGGCGCATTCGTCCTGGCGCAGGGCCTGGGCCGCGAGGTGCAGCGCCACCAGTGAGGATGAGCAGGCCGTGTCCACCGTGATCGCCGGGCCCTCCAGGCCCATCAGGTAGGAGACCCGGCCGGAGGCGATGCTGCCGTCGCTGCCGTTGCCGATGTAGCCGCCGAGGTCGGCGGGGACGGCGCGGACCCTGGAGCCGTAGTCGTGGTAGATGACTCCGGCGAAGACGCCCGTGGAGCTGCCCCGGGCCGAGGCCGGATCGATGCCCGCGCCTTCGAACGCCTCCCACGCGGTCTCCAGCAGCAGCCGCTGCTGGGGATCCATCGCCAGGGCCTCTCGCGGGCTGATCCCGAAGAAGTGCGGGTCGAACCGCGCCGCGTCGTGGAGGAAGCCGCCGGAGCTCGTCAGGCTCTTGCCGGGACTGTCCGGATCCGGGTCATAGAGGTCGACGTCCCAGCCCCGGTCGGTGGGGAACGGCGAGATCGCGTCGGTCCCGGCGACCAGCAGCCGCCACAGCTCCTCGGGCGAGCCCGCGTCGCCGGGGAAGCGGCAGCTCATCCCGATGATCGCGATGGGCTCGGCGTCCCTGTCCTCGGCCTGCCGCAGCCGGCGGCGGGTCTCCCGCAGGTCGGCGGTGGCCCGCCTGAGGTATTCCAGCAGCCTGGTCTCGTTGTCCACGGCTCATCTCCGGGTCGGGGAAGCCGCCTGGTGACGGGCGACCAGCTCTTCTAGATCACGTACGCTGTCGGCGGGGGTCGGCGTCTTCGCCATGTCCTGCTGGATCCGGACCGCGTTCCGCCGGAACCCCTCGTCCTCCAGCAGCCGCACCAGCCCGTCGCGCAGTGTCCGCGCCGAGAGCTGATCGGGCTCGATGACCAGGCCCGCTCCCTGCTGGGCTATCTGAAGGGCCATGCCCGTCTCGTCGTAGAGCTGGGCGGGGACGATGAGCTGGGGCACGCCATGGGTGATGGCCGTGCAGGTGGTCCCCGTGCCGCCGTGGTGGACGATGGCCGAGCAGCCGGGCAGCAGGGAGTTGAGCGGGACGAAGTCCACGATGCGGACGTTCGCCGGGACCTTCGCGCCGTCCAGCTGGTTCTCCTTCAGGGTGGCGACCACCTCGACGTCCAGGTCGGCCACGGCCTCGAACAGCTCGGCGGCCTTGACGCTGCCGCGCCCGCCCCAGACCTCCCTGCCGGACACCCCTAGGGTGAAGCAGACGCGTCGCCGGGACGGCGGCTCTCTGAGCCAGGCCGGGATGGTCGAGGGGCCGTTGTAGGGGATGAAACGGACGCGCAGGTGGTCGTCCTCGCCGGGGAAGCGCAGCCAGGCCGGCATGGAGTCGACCGTGGCCTGGCCGAGGATCACTTCCTCGTCGAAGTCGCAGCCGTACGCGGCCAGCTTCGCCGTGATCCACTCGACCACGGGGTCCTCACGCGGATCGTCCGGTTGCTCCGCGCGCAGCCGGAGGAACAGCGAGCGCATCCGCGCCCAGTGGTCGCGGCCGAAGGTGGTCCGTACCTGTGCCGCGCCGCAGGCCCGGGCGGCCACGGGGCCCGGGAAGGTGATGGAGTCCCAGACCACCAGGTCGGGCTGCCAGCTCCGGCAGAAGGCGACCAGGTCGGCGTACATGGACTCGTCGGTGATGAAGTCCAGGGCCATCGGGGAGCAGAAGGCGTCCAGGCAGTCGCGGACGTACTCGTACGTGAGCACCTCGGGGCGCTCCTCCGCGATGTCGTATCCGGAGCCGTATATCTGCCGGTCAAGTGGTGTCTCCGCCAGTCGCCCGGCCACGTCGGACTTTCCGCCGACCGATAAAGCGGTCAAGCCGGTCCGGGTAATGGCGTCGACGATGTCCGGCTGGCCGGCGACGATTACTTCGTGGCCCGCGGCTTTCATCGCCCAGGCGATGGGGACCATGAGAAAGAGGTGCGCGTTTGCCGCGTGTTGAGTGAACAGAACACGCATGAACAATTCCTCCAAATTATTTATCGCGTCGAATGGGACGCTACCTATGCGCGGATGACCGCCCGACCCCTAGGGGACCCCTCACGCTCCCCTGTGCGCGGCCGGATGATCGCCCACACGGGAGACAGCGTGGCCACCAGGGCGGACAGCGTGGCGGAGCAGATCACGGCCAGATAGACCCAGGCCGGCCCCGGGGGCATCGGTGAGCCGTTGACCGCCATGGCGAACGGAATCAGGATGGGGGCGACCGCCGCCGTGCCGAGCACGACGCCGACCATGGCGACCACCACGGCCTCGATCCCCACCATGCGCAGGATCTGGCCACGGGTGAACCCGATCAGGCGCTGTAGACGGAACTCCCTGCGCCGCGAGCCGGCTCCCATCGCCTGGGCGCTGATCACCGAGATGCCGGCGAAGATGATGATCACTCCGGTGAACAGGTAGTTGATCCAGGCCCGGGTCCGCCCCTGCTCGACGGCGGTCGTGGACGGCCCGATGCCGTCGCTGACCCGCAGCGTGGGCAGGCGGCCCGTCGCCTCGACGAGGTCGGCGCGCAGTTTCCGCGGGTCGGTGCCAGGCGCCTCCCGGACCAGGATCTGGGTCGGCGAGCCGGCGGTCGTGTGGGCGGCGAGCAGCGTGGCGGGCATCAGGATCATCTCGCCGCCGGGCCGGTCCGCGAGCAGCGCGACCACCCTCAGGTCCACCCTGGCGCCGTCGCCCAGCCGCAGGGTGATCGCGTCGCCGATCCCCTTGCCGAGCTCGCGGGCGTGCTGCCGGGTGAGGGCGACGGAGTCGCCACGCAGCCCGGTGAGCGTGCCCGCCGTGAGGGAGATGTCCGTGACCCCGGCCGCGCCGTCCGCCGTGAGGCCCAGGAGCGGCCAGCCGTGCTCGCTCTGCGATGGGTCGTACGGCCTCTCGACGTACCCGCTGCTGGTCGCCAGCTCCGACGCGGCCATGACCCCTGGGACGGACCGGACGCGGCCGAGCAGGCCGGGACCGAGGCCGCCGGTGATCACGTGGTCGGCCCGCAGGTCCTCCAGGCGGACCTGCCGGACCTGGTCGGCCTGCGTCATCTGCAGATAGATGTTCGCGGTGCTGATGCCGGTCGCGAGCATGATGGGCAGGATCGCGGTGGCCATGCCGAACGGCCGGGCGCAGCTGTTGAGCAGGGCGAGGCGGCCGATCGTCCTGGGCCGGGCGCGTACGGCCCGGCCGACCAGCCCGCTCATCGCCTTCGTCATCCTGGACGCCACCACGGCCACGCCGAGGATCACCACGATCGCGGCGAGGCAGGCGACGCTCACCGCGGCGGAGCGGATCATCACCATGGCCGAGCAGATCGTCGTGCCCACCACGCCGAGGCAGATCAGGGCGAGCGCCGCGCGCGCCCGGTCGAGCCCGTGGTCCTGCGGCACCGAGCTGAGCGCCGTGGCGGGGCGAGGTCGCGCGGCCCGCCAGATCGGGAAGAAGGCGGCCGCCAGCCCGGTGCACAGGCACACCGCGGCCGCGAGCGCGGCCGGGAGCCAGCCCGGGTCGAACCGCAGCGCCGCCGGTACGACCCCGTCGCGCACCAGGTGCCCGAACAACTGACCGCCGAGGTGGCCGCCGAGCACCGTGCCCGCCACCGTGGCGACCACCGCGATCGTCGTCACCTCGCCGAACATCATCAGGCGGACGCGGCGCGGCGGCGTGCCCATCGCCTGCAGCAGTGTCAGCTCCGGCGCCCGGTGCTCGACCAGGAGTTTCATGGTGCTGACCAGGACGAGCATGCCGACCAGGAGCGTCGTGCCGCCGATCAGGCCGGCGATGGTGATCAGGTTCTCGCGGCCGGCGCGCGCCTGCGCGAACTCCGCGAGCCCCCGGTCGTCCCCGGTGAGCGTCACCGCGGGCTGGCCGCGCAGGGTGGCGCGCACCCGGTCGGCGAGCGCCTGCTCGCCCGTCCCGGGCACGGGGATCACGGCTATCGCGTCCACCGAGTCCGGATGGCCGGACAGCCACCGCGCGTCGTAGGGCGTGAAGAACATCGCGGCCGCCGTGGCCGTACGTCCCGCCGCCGGGGCGACCACACCGGTCACCCGGAAGGTCGCTACGGCGCCGCGGGCCACGACCTGGATCCGGTCGCCCACGCGGCTGCCCGATCGCGCGGCGAGCGCCGCGTCCAGCACGACGTCTCCGGCCGTCGCGGGCGCGGTGCCGGACCGCAGCTCGTACGGCAGCAGCCCGGCGGAGGTCCATTCGTGCCCCGTGGCCCGGGGCGTGTCCCCGCCGAGCATGGTGACGGGGATGGAGACGTCGCCGATGACGTCGGCGACGCCGGGCACCGCCCGTACGGTCTCCAGCAGGGACCGGCTCAGGCGTACGGTCTCGGACAGGCTCGCCCATTCGACGTCGTCGTCGCGGGGGTCGGCGTCCGGCAGCCGGTAGGACGGGTCGCCCGCGACCACCACCGCGGCGCCGGCCAGCCGCTCGGGCGGGAACGCGGCCTGGATCCCCGCCGCCATCAGCCCCGCGCACGCCGCCACGATGGCGGTGGCGGCGAAGACCGTGGCGAGCACCGCCGAGAACGCGCCCCTGCGGTGGGACAGAGTGCGCAGGGCCAGGCGCCACATCAGGACGGCTCTCCCCGGTCCCACATCGCCAGGTGGGCCATCCGCTCCGCCGCCGCCTTGCTGGGCGGGAGCTCCAGCTCCTCCACGACCCGGCCGCCGGCCATGAAGAAGACGTGGTCGGCGTAGGCCGCGATCCGCGAGTCGTGCGTGGCCACCACCACTGTCTGTCCCGCCCGCGCCGCTTCGCGCAGCAGGCCGAGCACCTGGCCGACGCCCTCGTTGTCCTGCGCGCAGGTGGGCTCGTCGGCGAAGATCACCGGCGCCCGGCCGACGAGGGCCCGCGCGACCGCCACCCGCTGCTGCTCGGCGAAGGACAGGCGGTGCGGCAGGTCGTGCAGGTGGTCGGTCAGGCCGATCTGCGCGATCACCCGGTCCAGCAGGACGGTGTCGACGCTCCGGCCGGCCAGGTAGCCGGGCAGCGCGATGTTCTCCGCCACGTTGAGCGCGGGCAGCAGATTGGACCCCTGGAAGACGAAGCCGAGCCGGTCACGCCGCAGCCTGGTCAGCGACGCGTCGTCGAGGTCGGTCAGCTCCTCGCCGTCGAGGAGCACCGACCCTGACGCCGGCCGCTCCAGCCCCGACGCGCAGCGCAGCAGCGTGCTCTTGCCGGACCGCGACGGCCCGATGACCGCGGTGAGCGCCCGTTTCCGGCAGCCGATCGTGACGCCGCTCAGCGCCTCGAAGCTGCCCTTCCTCGTGTGGTACGTCTGTCGTACGGAATTCAACCGCACGATGTCGCCCTCTTCGCTCCTTGGATTGTCCGCAGGTCTGCTCATAGAACGGATGTTAATCACCGATTCATATTCCGCGCATCGGCCTGAAGGGCCATCCGGGCCCTCCTCTTCAGGGATGGTTCGGTGGCATGAACGGTACTCGGGACGGAAAATAGGACTCTTTGTCGGCGGCCATGACATGGCATCAGAATTCTTTGTCGAGAATGTTGAAAAGTTCTTCGGCGCTGGCCGATGCGAGCGTCGGCTCCGCCGGGTCCTCCGTCCGGCCGTGCGCCTCGGCCCACTTCGCCGTGAGCGCCTTGAGCCGGGCGGTGATCCGCGCGTGCCCGTCGGGATCCGGTACGAGCCGGTCCAGCGCCTGTTCCAGCTCGGCCAGCTCGGCCTCCAGCGGTTCGGCGGCCGTGTCGTCGTCGCCGAGCAGTTCGGCCTTGATGAAGGCGGCAACGGCTTCCGGTGTCGGGTAGTCGAAGACGAGCGTGGCGGGCAGGCGTACGTCCGCCGCCGCGCTCAGCCGGTTGCGCAGCTCGACCGCGGTCAGCGAGTCGAACCCCAGCTCCTTGAACCCCCGCACCGGATCGACCGGGTCCTCGGTGTCGTGGCCGAGCACGGCGGCGACATGGGTACGTACCAGGCTCAGCAGCATGCGGTCACGCGCCGCCCTGGACAGCGGGGTCAGCCGGTCCGTCAACGAGACGGGCGCGGCGGCGGGGGCCGTGACCGAGGCCGTGGCGGGCGCCCGCCCGACAGGGGCGGTGACCAGGCCCCGGAGCATCGGCGGCGGCCCTTCCTCCCGCGACCGGACGGCCGCGAGATCCAGCCGGATCGGCACCAGCGCGGCCTCGTCGAGCGCGAGCGACTCGTCGAACAGCGCCAGCCCCGCCTCGGCCGACAGCGGCAGCAGGCCGGAGTGACGCAGCCGGCGCAGATCGGCCTCGCCGAGCTGGGCGGTCATGCCGCCCACCTCCGGCGCCCACATGCCCCAGGCCAGCGAGAGCCCCGGCAGACCGGCCGCCCTGCGGTGCGCGGCCAGCGCGTCGAGGAAGGCGTTGGCCGCCGCGTAGTTGCCCTGCCCGGCGGCGTCGAGCGTGCCGGCCGAGGAGGAGAAGAGCACGAACGCCGACAGGTCCAGATTTTTCGTGAGTTGGTGAAGATGCCAGGCTGCGCGGGCTTTGGGGTGCCAGACCGTGTCCACCTGCGCGGGCGTGAGCGAGCCGATGACGCCGTCGGCCACGACGCCCGCCGTGTGCACGACCGCGGTTATGGGACGGCCCGCGAGCAGCCCCGCGAGCGCGTCGCGGTCGGCGACGTCGCACGCCGCGACCTCGACGCGGGCCCCCTGCTCGGTGAGCTCCGCGCGCAGCCGCTCGGCGCCCGGGGCGTCGAGCCCCCTGCGGCCGACCAGCAGCAGGTCGCGTACGCCGTGCGCGGCCACCAGATGCCGGGCCACCAGCGCGCCGAGCCCGCCCGTGCCGCCGGTGACGAGCACGGTGCCGACTCCGCCGATCGGCGCGGGCACGGTCAGCACGATCTTGCCGGTGTGCCGGGCCTGCGCCATGTACCGGAACGCCTCGGGCGCGCGTCGCACGTCCCAGACACGGGTCGGGAGGGGTGCGAAGGTGCCTTCCTCGAACAGCTTCACCAGCTCGGTCAGGATCTCCTGGGTCCGATCCGGCCCGGCGTCGGAGAGGTCGAAGGGCGCGTAACGGACGCCGGAGGCGATCGTCTCCACGTCCCGGATGTCGGTCTTGCCCATCTCCACGAACCGGCCACCGGGAGCCAGCATGCCCAGGGAGGCATCGGTGAACTCACCCGCGAGCGAGTTGAGCACCACGTCGACCTGGCCGAACTTCGCCGCGAACTCCAGCGTCCGCGACGAGGCCACATGCTCCTCATCCAGCGGCAGCGACGCCCACTTGCCGGGGCTCGCCGTACCGAACACCTCCGCGCCCAGCCACCGCGCGAGCTGCACCGCCGCCATGCCGACCCCACCGGCGGCCGCGTGCACCAGCACCCGGTCTCCCGCCCGCAGATCGGCCAGATCGACCAGCCCGTAGTAAGCGGTCGCGAACACGGCCGGCACGGCGGCCGCGTCCACGAAGGACCAGCCGTCCGGCATGTGCACCATCATCCGGTGATCGGTCACCGTATAGGGCCCGAAACCACCCTCGAACAGCCCGAACACCCTGTCTCCTGGAGCGAACCGGGTGACGCCGGAGCCGACCTCGACGACCACGCCGGCGCCCTCGCCGCCGATGGACGCCTCGCCCGGGTACATGCCGAGGGCCATCAGGACGTCGCGGAAGTTCAGTCCGCAGGCCCGCATGGACACGCGTACCTCGAACTCCTCCAACGGCCGCCGGGCCGCGTCGCAGGCGGTCGCCGCCAGGGCGTCGATCGTCCCCGGCTCGGTGATCTCCAGATGCCAGGACTCCGCACCGGCCGGCGGCTTCAGCAGGCCGTCCTCGCCGGTCCTGGCCAGCCGTGGCGCGAGCGCGTCGCCGTCGCGAAGGGCCAGCTCAGGCTCCTGACCTGTCAGTACGGTGGGCAGCGCCCGGAAGGAGGCATCCGTGCCGTCCACGTCTACGAGGAGGAACCGGCCGGGGTTCTCGGCCTGCGCGGCACGTACCAGACCCCAGATGGGGGCGTGGGCCAGATCGGGGGTGTCGTCGTCGGCACCGGTGCGCACCGAGTCACCGGTCACCAGCACCAGCTTGGCGCCGCCGAAGCGCTCATCGGCCAGCCAGCCCTGCAGCAGGCCGAGCGTGCGGCCGGTCAGCTCGCGCGCGTCCGCCGAGGGATCCGCCGACACGGGCTCGCGTCCTGCGGAGACCAGCCCCGCAGGCTCGTACCCGGCGCGGACCAGCACCGCCGTCGGCGGCGGGGTCAGTGCGGCCAGTGCGTCCAGGTCCGGGACGGCGCGCGCGGAGAGTCCCGCGGCGCGCAGGCCCGTGAGCAGTTCGCCGTCGTCGGCGCCGAGCACCGCCCAGTCCTCGTGCGGGCCGCCGACGGCCACCCGCGTCCACTTCACCTGGTACGGCGAGGCGCCCGCCCCGCTCCGGCCGGCGCCGAGCCCGTCGCCGGAGACGGGCCGCATGGCCAGCGAGCCCACGCTGGCCAGCGGCGCGCCCGTCGCGTCCGCCACGGTCAGCAGCGGCGCGCCCGAGCCGTCGGCGGACACCTGGACGCGGGCGGCGGTGGCGCCGGTCGCGTACAGGCTGACGTCGGTCCAGCTGAAGGGCAGCTCAACCCGAGGATCCCCAGGCGCCATCGCCCTGCCGTCCCGGGGATCCTCGGTCGCCAGCCCGATGGCGTGCAGCACGGCGTCGAACAGCGCGGGATGCAGGCCGAAGCTGCCCGCGTCCGCCACCACGCCGTCGGGCAGCTCAATGTCGGCGAACACCGTGCCGTCGCGCCGCCAGGCCGCGCGCAGCCCGCGGAAGGCGGGCCCGTATTCGGTGCCTTCGACGGCCAGCCGCGCGTAGAGGTCGCCGACGTCGATGGGCGTGGCGCCGGGCGGCGGCCATTCGGCCAGGTCGAAGGCGGCTCGTTGGTCCGCGACGGCGAGCGTCCCGGTCGCGTGCCGGGTCCAGGGCCGTTCGCCCGTGGTGGCCCGCGAGTAGACGGTCACCGTACGGCGGCCCGAGTCGTCCGCCCCGGAGACGATCACCTCGATCGTGACGGCGTCCCGCTCCCCCAGTACGAGGGGAGCCTCCAGGGTCAGCTCTTCGACGAGGTCGCACCCGGCCTGGTGACCGGCCGCGACGGCGAGCTCGACGAAGGCCGTGCCCGGAACCAGCACGGTGCCGAGGATCCGGTGATCGGCCAGCCAGGGGTGGCCGGCGAGCGAGAGCCTGCCGGTGTACAGCGACCCACCAGTGTCGGGCAGCTCGACCGCGGCGCCCAGCAGCGGGTGAGCCGCGGCCTCGAGCCCGAGCGAGGCGGGATCGCCGCCGTGGTGGGCGAGCTTCAGCCAGTAGTGCCGGCGCTGGAAGGCGTAGGTGGGCAGATCCACCCGCCCGGCTCCGGTGAAGAAGGTGTCCCAATCCACCTCCGCGCCGCGCGCGTACGCCCGGCCGACGGCCGTGATCAGTTGCCCGGCCTCGTCCCGGTCTCGCCGCAGCAGCGGCACCGCCACCGGCGCGGCTTCCCGCTCTGAGGCGCCTTCCTGTACCAGCCCCGACAGCACCGCGTCGGGACCCAGCTCCAGGAGGGTCCGTACGCCCCGCTCGCGCAGGAAGGCGACGCCGTCGGCGAACCGTACCGGCTCCCGCACGTGCCGCACCCAGTACTCGGCCGAGAACCGCGACACCGGCTCACCGGTCAGGTTCGACACCACCGGAATCTTCGCGTCCTGGTACTCCAGTCCGGCGGCCACCTCACCGAAGGCGCCGAGGATCGGCTCCATGCGGTGGGAGTGGAACGCGTCGCTGACCCGCAGCCGCCGGCATCTCAGCCCGCGCCGGCCGAACTCCGCCGCCACCCGCTCCACCGCGGGCTCGTCGCCCGAGACCACGATCGAGGCCGGTCCGTTCACCGAGGCGATCTCCACCTGGCCCGCCACGTCGGAGAGCTCGGCCAGCAGCTTGGCGACCGTTGCCTCTCCCGCCGCGACCGCGAGCATCGCCCCGCCCTGCGGGAGCCCCTGCATCAGCCGGCCCCGCGCCGCCACGAGCGCGCACGCGTCCTCCAGTGACAGCACGCCCGCGACGTGCGCCGCCGCGAGCTCGCCCACCGAATGGCCCATCAGGTAGTCCGGCGCCATCCCCCACGACTCCAGGAGCCGATAGAGGGCCACTTCCAGGGCGAACAGCCCGGTCTGGGCGTACTGCGTCTGGTCGAGGAGTTCCGGCCTGCCCCACATCACCTCGGTCAGGGGCACGTCCAGGTGGTGGTCCAAGCCCGCGGCGACCGCCTCCAGGTGCTCCTTGAACGTGGGGAACGCCCTGGTCAGCTCCAGGCCCATCCCCACCCGCTGGCTCCCCTGGCCGGTGAACATGTAGCCCAGCCCGGCGCCCTCGGTGTCCCCGGGACCGCTCACGACGTCGACCGGCTCGGCCCCTTCGGCGACCCGCGCCAGACCCGCGACCAGCTGCGCCCGATCGGCCGCCACCACGACGGCCCGATGGCTCAGCAGCGACCGCGTTCTGACCAGCGAGTACCCCACCTGCGCGGGGCCCACGTCCTCGGAGGCCGCCACGAAGTCCCGCAGCCGCTCCGCCTGCGCCCGCACCGCGTCCGCGCCACGCGCGGAGACCACCACCGGTACCGGTACATCGGCAACCGGCACCTCAGCGGGGACCGGCTCCTCGGCGGGAACGCCCTCGATCACCACGTGCGCGTTGGTCCCGCTGATGCCGAACGACGACACGCCCGCCCGGCGTGGCCGCCCGTCGCGGTCCTGCCAGGGGGTCGCCTCGGTCACCAGCGACACCGCGCCCGCCGACCAGTCCACGTGCGAGGACGGGGCGTCGACGTGCAGCGTCTTCGGCAGTACGCCGTGCCGCATCGCCAGGACCATCTTGATCACACCGGCGACGCCGGCGGCGCACTGGGTGTGCCCGATGTTGGACTTGACCGTGCCCAGCCACAGCGGCCGATCCTCCGGACGGTCTTGTCCGTACGTGGCCAGCAGCGCCTGCGCCTCGATCGGGTCCCCGAGCGTGGTGCCGGTGCCGTGGGCCTCGACCGCGTCGATGTCGGCCAGGCCGAGACCGGCGTTGGCCACCGCCTGGCGGATGACCCGTTGCTGGGACGGCCCGTTCGGCGCGGTGAGCCCATTACTGGCACCATCCTGGTTGACCGCGCTCCCTCGCACGACCGCCATCACCTGGTGGCCGTTGCGGCGCGCGTCCGACAGCCGCTCCAGCAGCAGCAGACCCACACCCTCGGCGAACGCCGTACCGTCCGCCGCCTCCGCGAACGCCTTACAGCGCCCGTCCCGCGCCAGACCCCGCTGCCGGCTGAACTCCACGAAGATCTCCGGCGTGGACAGCACGGTCACACCACCGGCGAGCGCGAGCGTGCTCTCGCCGCGGCGCAGCGACTCGCAGGCCAGATGGAGCGCGACCAGGGACGACGAGCACGCCGTGTCCAAGGTGACGGCCGGACCCTCCAGGCCGAGCGCGTAGGCGACGCGGCCGGACATCACCGAGCTGGAGTTGCCGGTGATCAGGTATCCCTCCACCTCTTCGGGCAGGGCTCCGGGCCCGGTGCCGTAGCCGGTGGCGGAGGCGCCGACGAACACGCCCGTCGAGCTGCCCCTGAGGTCGCCGGGGTCGATGCCCGCGCGTTCGAGGGTCTCCCACGCGGCTTCGAGCAGCAGCCGTTGCTGCGGGTCGGTGGCCAGCGCCTCACGTGGCGAGATGCCGAAGAATGCCGCGTCGAAGTCCCCGGCCTCGTACACGAAGCCGCCGACCCGCACATAGCTGCTGCCGGCGTTCTCGGTGTCGGGGTCGTAGAGCCGCTCCAGGTCCCAGCCGCGGTCGGCGGGGAACTCCGACATCGCGTCCCGGCCTTCGGCGAGCATGCGCCACAGCGCCTCCGGCGAGTCGACGCCGCCGGGATAGCGGCAGCCCATCCCGACGATGGCGATCGGATCGTCGTCGAGCGAGGCGGCGGGGGTGGCGACCGGCGCGACGGGGGCCGCCGCGCCGAGCAGCCTGCCCTTGATGTGCTGGGCGAGCGCGGCGGGCGTCGGATAGTCGAAGACCAGCGTCGCGGGCAGCCGCAGCCCGGTGGCGGCGTTGAGCCGGTTGCGCAGCTCGATGGCGGTCAGCGAGTCGAAGCCGAGCTCCTTGAACGCCCGGCCGGCGTCCACCGAGCCGGCGTCGGCATGGCCGAGCACGGTGGCGGCCTGCGCCCGGATCAGGGAGACCAGCACCTGGTCGCGGTCGCTCTCGGGCAGCCCGGCCAGCTGCTGCTCCAGCGCGGAGGCGACACCGCCGGGTACGGCGCCCGCCGCGACGTTGCGCTGCGCGGGCGCGTGGACCAGGCCGCGCAGCATCGGCTGGACCCCGGCGGGGTCGCGGCGCATCGCGGCGAGGTCGAGGCGGATCGGCGCCAGCAGGGCCTCGTCCACCGTCAGGGCGGCGTCGAAGAGCGCCAGCCCGTCCTCGGAGGACAGGCCACGGGCGCCCGACCGCTCCATCCGCGCTATGTCGGTGTCCTGCAGATGGGCGCTCATGTTGCTGCGCTGTTCCCAGAAGCCCCAGGCCAGCGATACGGCGGCGAGGCCGTGCGCGCGCCGGTGCGCGGCCAGCGCGTCCATGAACACGTTCGCCGCCGCGTAGTTGCCCTGCCCGGCATCGCCCAGGACACCGGCCGCGGAGGAGAACAGCACGAACGCCGAGACGTCGAGTTCCCGTGTCAGCTCGTGCAGGTTCCACGCCCCGTCGACCTTGGGCCGCAGCACCGCGTCCACGCGCTCCGGCGTCAGCGCGGCCACCACGCCGTCGTCCAGCGCCCCGGCGGTGTGCACCACCCCGCGCAGCGGAGTCTGTACCTCGGCCAGCAGCTCGGCCAAGGCCGCCCGATCCGCCACGTCGCAGGCCACGACGCGCACCCGCGCGCCCGCCCCGGACAGCTCTTCCAGCAGCTCCGGCGCTCCGGCGGCCGAGATCCCGGACCTGCTCACGAGCAGCAGATCCTGTACGCCGTGCACCGTCACCAGATGACGGGCCACCAGCGCGCCCAGGCCGCCCGTGCCACCGGTGACGAGCACCGTCCCGCCGCCGCCGAACGTGGGCGGCATCGACAGCACGATCTTGCCGGTGTGCCGGGCGAGCGACATGAACCGCAGCGCCTCGCCGGCCCGCCGCACGTCCCAGACCCGGACCGGCGGCAGCTCCAGCGCGCCCCGCTCGAACAGGGCCATCACCTCGGCCAGCAGCTCGCCCAGGCGGTCGGGACCGGCCTCCATCAGGGAGTAGGGGAGGTAACGCAGGCCGGGGTGCGCGTCGGCGACCTGGCCGGGTTCGCGCAGGTCGGTCTTGCCGATCTCCAGGAACCGGCCGCCCGAGGCCACCATGTCCAGGGAGGCGTCGGTGAACTCGCCGGCCAGCGAGTTGAGCACCACGTCGACCTGGCCGAACTTCTGCGCGAACTCCAGTGTCCGCGAGGAGGCCACATGCGCGTCGTCCAGGGTCGTCGCCGCCCACTTGCCGGGGCTCGCCGTACCGAACACCTCCGCGCCGAACGACCGGGCGAGCTGTACCGCCGCCATGCCGACCCCACCGGCGGCCGCGTGCACCAGCACCCGGTCACCCGGTTTAAGGCCGGCCAGATCAGCCAGGCCGTAGTAGGCGGTCAGGAACGCCACCGGCACCGACGCCGCCTCCGCGAACGACCAACCGGCGGGCATGGGCGCCAGCAACCGCCGATCGGTCACTCCTACCGGACCGAACGCGCCGTCCAGCAGCCCCAGCACTCGATCACCGGGCGCCAGATCGGCCACGGCCGACCCGACCTCCAGCACCACGCCCGCGACCTCGCCGCCGATGGGCTCGCCGTGTTCGGGCACCATGCCGAGGGTGACGACCAGGTCGCGGAAGTTGAGACCGGCCGCCCGCACCGACACCCGCACCTCGTCCGGCCCCAGCGGCCGAGCCGCCTCCGGGCAGGGAACCAGGGACAGGCCGTCCAGGCTGCCCTTGACCGCCGCGTCCAGGCGCCATTCCGCGACGCCCACGGGCAGGGCCAGCGTGTCCTTGGTGGCCGCGCGGGCCAGCCTGGGCACCAGCACCTCGCCGGATCGCACGGCCAGCTGCGGCTCGGCGAGCGCCGCCAGCACGGCGGGCACCGGCACCTCGGAGTCGTCAAGGTCCAGCAGTACGAACCGGCCGGGGTGCTCCGACTGCGCGGACCGCAGCAGGCCCCAGACCGGCGCGCTCGCCAGGTCACGTACCTCCGCGTCGGGCCCCGCCGCCACCGCGCCACGGGTCACCACGACGAGCCGCGCCGAGCTCAGCCGCTCATCGGCCAGCCAGGCCTGTACGAGCCCCAGCGCCCGATGCGTGGCCGACCGCGCGCCACCCACCACTTCTCCCGGTGCGGAGCCGTCCGGCCCGACACTCACGAGCGGTGCGGAGCCGTCCGGCCCGACGCTCACGAACGGTGCGGAGCCGTCCGGCGAGAAGCTCACGCTGTCCGACCGGAAGCTCACGAACACGGTGTCGGGGAGCGGATTCGACGAGGTCAGCGCCGCCAGGTCCGTGTACGCGGCGCTCGCGACGCCCGCCCGGCGCAAGCCGTACGGGTCCGGCCCGAGCACCGCGGCGCCCCCGGCCGGCGTCGGCTGAGCGGCGGGCGCCGCCGTCCACTCGACGCGGAACAGCGAATCGCCGTGGGCCACCGAGGCGGCGGAGAGCTGCTGTGCCGAGGCCGGCCGCGAGACCAGCGAGTCCACCGTGGCGACGGGCGCGCCCGAGGCGTCGGCCAGCCACAGCGACAGGGTGTCGGGGCCCGTCGGCGACAGCCGGACCCGTACGGCCGCCGCGCCCGTGGCGCGCAGGGACACGCCGGTCCAGGCGAAGGGCAGGCTCAGACGGTCGTCGGCGGGGTCCAGCAGCGACCCCGCGTGCAGCGCCGCGTCGAGCAGCGCCGGGTGCAGGCCGTACAGTTCGGCGTCGCGGGTCGCCTGCTCGGGCAGCCTGACCTCGGCGAAGACCTCGTCACCGCGCAGCCAGGCCGCCTTCAGCCCTTGGAACAGCGGGCCGTAGCCGTAGCCGGCGTCGGCGAGCCGGTCGTAGAGGCCGTCCAGCTCCGCGGGAGTCGCTCCCTCCGGCGGCCACTGGGCCAGGTCGAAGACCTCGGGGGCGACGTCGGGGGCGACGTACCCGCTCGCGTGGCGGATCCACGGCGCGTCGGCCGGGGCGTCCTCCGCCCGTGAGTGCACGGTGATGCCGCGCCGTCCCGCGTCCTCGGGCGCTCCGACGGACACCTGCAGCCACACCCCGCCGCGCTCGGGTACGACCAGCGGGGCCTCCAGCGTCAGCTCCTCCAGCAGCCCGCAGCCGACCTGGTCGCCCGCGCGGATGGCGAGTTCGACGAAGGCGGTGCCGGGCAGGAGCGGCGTGCCCGCGGCCGCGTGGTCGGCCAGCCAGGGGTGCAGCTGGACCGAGAGGCGTCCGGTCAGGAGGGCGCCACCGGATTCGGCGAGCGTCACGGCCGCGCCCAGCAGCGGATGGCCGGCGTCGGTCAGCCCCGCCGAGGCGACGTCGCCGGCCGAGGTGCGGGTCTCCAGCCAGTAGTGGCGGTGCTGGAAGGCGTACGTGGGCAGCTCGACCAGGTTCGCGCCGGGGAGGAGGGCGTCCCAGTCGACGGCCACGCCACGCACGTACGCCTCCGCGACCGAGGTCAGCGCGCGGCGCAGATCGCCTTCCCCGCGGCGCAGAGTGCCGCCGGCGAACGCGTCGGCCCCGGCCTCGTCGATCGTGTCCTGCACGCTCATCACGAGCACCGGATGGGCGCTCATTTCGAGGAACGCGTCGTGTCCCCCGGCGAGCAGCTCCTCGATCACGGCCTGGAACTCGATCGGCTGGCGGGCGTTGTGGAACCAGTAGTCGGCGGTCAGCTCGCCGGTGTCCAGGAGCCGCCCCGTGACGGTGGAGTGGAACGGCACCTCTCCCGTGGTCGGGGACACGGTTTCGAGCAGCCGGGTCAGCTCCTCGCGCAGCGGGTCGACCTGGTCGCAGTGGGAGGCGACGGTGCTGGCCAGCAGGCGGGCGCGGACGCCCGCCGCCTCGTACTCGGCGACGAGCTCGGCGAGCGCCTGCTCATCGCCCACCGCGGTGCACGACGAGGGGCCGTTCTTCGCCCCGATGGACAGCCGTCCGTCCCAGCGGGCCAGCCGTTCCTCCACCTCGCCGGCCGCCGCGGCGATGGCCGCGATGGCGCCCTTGCCCACCAGGCGCTCGGCGAACAGGCGGCTGCGCAGCACGATCACGCGTACGGCGTCGGCCAGGGACAGCCCGCCGGCCACGTACGCGGCGGCGACCTCGCCCTGGGAGTGGCCGACGACGGCGGCGGGCCGCACGCCCAGCGACTTCCACAGGGCGGCCACCGACACCATCACCGCGAACAACACCGGCTGGACGACCTCGAGCCGGTCCAGCGAGGGCGCGCCCGGCTCGCCGCGCAGCACGTCGAGCAGCCGCCAGTCGACGTGGGTCTCGATCTCCGCCGCGCACTCCGCCATGCTCCGGGCGAAGACCGGCGAGGTGTCCAGGAGGTCCACCGCCATGCCGGCCCACTGCGAGCCCTGGCCGGGGAAGATGAAGACCACGCGGCGCTCCGCGGTGGCCTCGCCCTCGGTCACCTCCGCGGCGGGCTCGCCTTCGGACAGCGCGGTCAGCCCGGCGAGCAGGCCGGTCCGGTCACCGGCGGCGACCACCGCGCGGTGCTGCCAGGTCGAGCGCGAGGTCACCAGCGAGTGGGCGACGTCGACTGGGCGAAGGTCCTCGTGTTCCGCCAGATGGGCCGCCAGCCGGGCGGCCTGCGCGCGCAGCGCCTCGGGCGCCTTGCCCGACAACACCAGGGGGACGACGGCCGGGGGCGAACCGCCGTCCCCATCCGGGGTGGCTGCTACGGGCGGCTCCTCCAGGATCAGGTGCGCGTTGGTGCCGCTCACGCCGAAGGAGGAGACGCCGGCTCGCCGCGGGGCACCGCCCGCGGGCCAGGGGCGGCTCTCGGTGAGCAGTTCGACCTCGCCGAGGGACCAGTTGACGTACGGCGACGGCTCGTCCACGTGCAGGGTGCGCGGCAGCGTCTCGTGGCGCATGGCCATGGCCATCTTGATCACACCGGCGACGCCGGCCGCCGCCTGGGTGTGCCCGATGTTCGACTTGAGGGAGCCGATGCGCAGCGGCCCGCGTTCGCCCCGGTCGCGACCGTACGTCGCCATCAAAGCGTGCGCCTCGATCGGGTCGCCCAGCTTGGTGCCGGTGCCGTGCGCCTCGACCACGTCGACGTCGGCCGGGGACAGGCCCGCGTTGCCCAGCGCCCGCCGGATCACGCGTTCCTGGGAAGGACCGTTCGGCGCGGTCAGGCCGCTGCTCGCGCCGTCCTGGTTGATCGCCGAGCCCCTGATGACCGCCAGCACGGGGTGGCCCCGGCGGCGCGCGTCCGACAGCCGCTCGATCGCGAGGATGCCGACGCCCTCGGAGAAGCCGGTGCCGTCGGCGGAGGCGGCGAACGCCTTGCACCGGCCGTCCGCGGCGAGCACCCGCTGCCGGCTGAACGCGGTGTAGGTGCCGGGGGTGGACATCACGGTCACGCCACCGGCCAGCGCGAGGTCGGTCTCGCCGTTGCGCAGCGCCTGGCAGGCCAGGTGCAGGGCGACCAGGGAGGCGGAGCAGGCGGTGTCGACGGTGAGCGTGGGCCCTTCGAGACCGAGGGCGTAGGCGATCCGGCCGGACACCACGCTCGGGGCGTTGCCCGTCACGAGATAGCCCTCGACCTCTTCCGGCGCCTTGTCCAGCCGGGGACCGTAGTCCTGCGGCTCGGCGCCGATGAACACGCCGGCCTGGCTGCCGCGCAGCGAGCGCGGGTCGATGCCCGCCCGCTCGAACGCCTCCCAGGAGGCTTCGAGCACCAGCCGCTGCTGGGGGTCCATGGCGACGGCCTCACGCGGGTTGATGCCGAAGAAGTCGGCGTCGAACTCACCGGCGTCGTGCAGGAAGTGACCCGACCGGACATAGGTGGCGTTGGGCGCGTCCGGGTCGTCGTCGAACAGCCGGTCGAGGTCCCAGCCCCGGTCGACGGGGAACCCGGTCAGGGTCTCCCCGCTCTCGGCGACCAGCCGCCACAACTCTTCGGGCGTGGTGATCCCGCCCGGATAGCGGCAGCCGACGCCGATGATGGCGAGCGGCTCGTCCGCCCGTGCCCCGGCGGTGACCGGATCGGCTTCCCCTGTCTCTGTATCGTCAGCCTCCGTGTCGGCCAGCCCGAGCACCTCGGTGAACAGGTACTCGACGACCGCCTCGGGGGTGGGGTGGTCGAAGGCGATCGTGACCGGCAGCTCGGCGCCGACCGCCTGGGCCAGGCGATCGTGCAGCTCGACGGCGGCCAGCGAGTCGAGTCCCAGTTCCCTGAAGCCGCGCTGGGGATCCACCGCGTCGGGGGCGTCTGGGAGCACGGTCCGCAGGACCTCGACGGTCAGGTCGTGCACCAGGTCGGCGAGGAAGCGACGCTGCTCGCTCAAGACACACACTCCGCTCACTCGTGTCATATGGACTTGCGGTTGACATCAATCCGGGGGGTGTCACTCGTACTCGCGGCTGAAGTCGATCCGGGGGGTGTCACTCGTACTTGCGGTTGAATTCGATCCGGGAGACGGACACCACCTGGTGGCCGTGCGCGACGACCTCGATGGGCGCGGGGTGGCCCAGGAACATCACGAGGCTCGCGGTCATGCCGTAGGCGCCCGCGTTGGGGATGGTCACGACGTCGCCGGGTGCCAGCGGGGGCAGCGAGACGTTCCTGGCGAGGATGTCGCCGGGGGTGCAGAGCGGGCCGACCAGGGTCGCGGGCGACCGTTCGCCGTCGTGCGTGGCGCCGTTGAGCTCCACCGAGACCGGCAGGAGCCTGCCCAGGCCGGACATGCCGCCGAGAGTGTTGATGCCGGCGTCCAGAATGACGAATCTGCGGCCGCGGCTCTCCTTGACGTTGACCACGGTGCAGACCAGCGTTCCGCAGTCGCCGGCCAGGTAACGGCCGGACTCGCAGGCGATCTGGGGCGTGCCCGCCCGCCAGCCGGCGAACTTCGCGTCGAGGACGGTCTCCAGCCCGGCGCGCAGGCCGCCGTACACGGGCCGCTCTCCACCGGTGAGGTACGGCGCGGCGAATCCGCCACCGATGTCCAGCAGACGGATCGGCAGGCCCGTCTCCCGCTCCAGGCGCGCGGCCACCGAGATGGTGTGGTCGAACTCGGCGACCAGGCTCTCCTCGTCCTTGGAGTTGCTCAGGGAGAAAAGGTGCGCCCCCGCCAGCCGCGTGCCGGGCACCGCCCGGAGCTCCGGCATCAGCGCGGGGATCGTCTCCTCGTCGAAGCCGAACTGGGAGGGCGCACCGGTCATCCGGATGCTGGTGGCGGCGCCGGGCTCGGCGCTGTTGACGCGCAGCAGGCAGTCCACGAGCACGCCGCGCCGGGACGCGACCTGCCCGACATGCCACAGATCGGTGGGCGACTCGACGGAGAACAGGCGGACGCCGCCGTCGACGGCGACCTCCAGCTCCTCGGTGGTCTTGCCCGGTCCGGTGAGGAGCACCTCGGAGCCGTCGAAGCCCGCGGCGAACGCCGCGTTCAGCTCGCCGGTCGAGCTGATCTCGGCGAGCGCGCCGCCGTCGCGCAGCGCTCGCGCGATCTCCGGGTGCGGGTTGGCCTTGAAGGAGTAGAACAGCGAGAACCCGCCGGGCAGGGCCTGACGCAGGTCCTTCTGCGCGGTGGCGACGCGGTCCAGGTCGTAGACGTACAGCGGGGAGCCGTAGCGAGCGGCGAGCTCGGCGTACCAGTTCACGCGTGACCTCCGTCGAGCAGCAGGGCCAGCTGTTTGCGCTCGTTCTTGCCGTTGAGCGTCAGCGGGAAGCGGGGCAGGACATGACAGGCGGCCGGCACCTTCGCGGGTTCGAGCCGCTGTTTCAGCGCGTTGAGCACGCTGCTGGGCGTCAGATCGGCCTCGACGAAGACCACGAGGTCACGGCCGTCGGCCGGGGGCAGCACCACGGCCGCGCGCACGCCGGGGACGTCCATGGCGGCCGCCTCGATCTCGGTCGTGCTCATCCGGGTGCCCCGGCGTTTGAACATGTCGTCTCTGCGGCCTTCGAAGTACAGGTAGCCGTCCTGGTCGAGCCGGCCGTAATCACCGGTGTGCAGGCGGACCTCGCCGGTGACCGGGTCACGGCGGTAGGCGCGGGCGGTGAGCTCGGGGTCGCGCCAGTAGCCGGCCATCACGTTGGGACCGGCGACCACGATCTCCCCGGTCTCCCCGGCCGGCAGCGAGCGGCCCGCGCTGTCGAGGATGTCCACCCGGGTGCCGGGCAGCGGACGGCCGACCGCGCCGGGCCGGTCGTGATCGAGCTCCGGCTCCATGATCGTGACGCGCTTGCACTCGGTGATGCCGTACATGCGCACCACCCGAGCGCCGGGAGCGCAGGCCCGTAGGCTGCGGATGGTCGCCTCCGGCAGCGCGGCCCCGGTGTTGGTGAACATCCGCACCTTCGACACCGAGCCGGTCGCCCGCCGGGCCAGGGTCGCGATCATGCCGCCCAGCGACGGGACGACGGGTACGACGGTCGCGCCGGCGTCGCTGATCTGGCCGAGCAGCATCAGGTCGGATCCGTCCTCGGCCAGGACCAGCTCGGCACCGCCGAGGGCGGCGAGGAAGATCTGGTAGAGGCCGTAGTCGAAGGACATGGGCAGCCGGCAGAAGACCACGTCGTCCGGCCCGTAGCCGAGCACCGCGTTGATCGCCGAGGCGGCGAAGGTGACCTGCGCGTGCGGGCAGATCACCCCCTTGGGCGCGGCGGTGCTGCCCGAGGTGTAGATCAGAATGGCGACGTCCGAGGGCAGGACCTTGACCGGCTCACGCGCGGCCGGCTCACGCCCGGCCGGCTTGTACGCGGCCGGCTCATGCGCGGCCGGCTGCCCCGCCAGCTCCTCGACCTCGGGCCAGAAGTCGTCGATGTCGCGCACCGGCATGGTGGCGACCTCGCGCATGGCCTCGCCGCCGCCGATGACCAGCGTGGGCTCCGCGTCCTGAAGGACGGAGCGGAGGTGGAAGGCCTTCATCTCGGGGTGCAGCGGCACGAAGACCGCGCCGAGCCGCGAGAGACCGTAGACGATGGGCACCGTCTCCCGCCGGTTGGCCAGCTGGACGATGACCCGGTCCCCCGGGCCCACGCCACTGGCCGCAAGCCGGCGGGCGACGGCGTGGCTGAGCTCGCCGACCCGCTGGTAGCTCCACGCGCCGCGCGCGTCGCGGACCGCGTCGCCCTCGGGTCTCGCGTCCATGGCCTCATCGAGCAGATCGTGGATGAGGCCCGATCGAAGAAACCGCGTCCCGTCCAATATCGTCCTCCCGCCCAGGTGGGAAAAGGAATTTCCAGGAATGTCGATCAATGAAAAAGCAAATCACTGAAAAGTTATCCCGAACCCTGATTTCCAATAGACCCCTACCGCCCCCCTAAAGCGCCCCTCCCCTCTTCCGCGACCCGCTCACGTTTACCCACCAGGCCCGCCGCCAGCTCCCGCAGACCCGCCCTGTCGACTTTTCTGTTGGGATTCAGCGGCAGCTCGTCGAGATACCGATAGTGCCGCGGAATGAGACCGGCCGGCAGCGTCTCGACGAGCCGGGTGGTGAAATCGGTAGGGGGTAGCCGAACGCCGGTGTAGAACACGACGGGCACGGCGGTGCCGTCCTTCTCGGCACTCACGGTGACCGCGTCGGCCACTCCGGCGACGCCGCGCACGGCGTGATCGATCTCGGCCAGCTCGACCCGCCAGCCGTGCACCTGGATCTGGGCGTCGGCTCTGCCGAGGTAGACAAGTTCGCCGTTGTCGGCGACCCGGACGCGGTCGCCGGTGTTGTACCAGGTGCGGCCGTCCCGCTCGACGAATCGGCCCTTGTCATCGGCCGGGTCGAGGTATCCCGGGGTCAGCTGCGGCCCGGTGATCCACAGCTCCCCCTCGTCGCGGACGGTCCGGCCGTCCTCGCCCACCAGGAGGTGGCCGTGGCCGGGATGCACGGTGCCGATCGGGGACAGGCCGTTGACGCAGCGGCCGGGCGAGGTCGCCTCCGACCAGCGGTGGCCGGTGATCGTGATCGTCAGCTCGGTCGGGCCGTAGAGGTTCTCCACGATGGAGGCGCTCGCGGCCCGCTGCCAGTCGGTGGCGTCCGCGCACTTCAGCGCCTCTCCGGCGAAGAAGCTCCAGCGCAGGGTCGGCATCGCGCCCGCGCCGAGCCCGCCCGTCCTGCGCACCAGGGAGATCGCGCTGGGGGTGGAGAACCACACGGTGATCCCCTGCTCGGCCAGGTATCGGGGCAGGTCGCCGTACGCGTGCGGCGGCACGGCCACCGCGGTCCCGCCGGCGGCCCAGGCGCAGAACAGGTCGAACATGGCGCAGTCGAAGGTCAGGTCGAAGGTCTGCGAGAACACGTCGTCAGGGGTGAAGTCGTAGCGTCCGGCCAGCAGTTCGAAGTAGTGCGCGGTGTTCCCGTGGGTGATGGGCACCCCCTTGGGACGGCCCGTCGACCCCGAAGTGAACAGCACGTACGCGGTGTCGGCGGGGTCGACCGGCCGCGGCGCGGCCAGCGCCCGCCCGCCGCCGAGCGCGTCGGGGGTGAGGACGAGCACGTCCACCCCCTGGGCGCGGAGCTCGGCCGCCCGCTTCTGGCCGCGATCATCGACGATCAGCGCCGACACCCCGGCGGCCTCGATCATCTGGCGGGTCCGGGCGGCCGGGAAGTCGGGCTGGAGCGGCACCACCGCCGCGCCCGCGTACAGGCCGGCGAGCAGGCCCGCGTAGGCCGTGCCCCCTTTGTCGGCCAGAACCCCTACGGCGCCGAGCGGGCGGGGCGCGGCCCGCAGCAGCGCGCCGGCCCAGCGCAGCGCCGACCGATGGAGCTCGGCGTAACTCGCCGTGTCCGGCCCGGCCCGGAAGGCCGGCCGCTCGGGCGCCATACCGAGGCCGCGCAGGAAATGCGCGTAGAGGGGTCGCGAATAATCTGCGCTCATCTGAACCACCCATTATGGACATTCGCCTTGCCGCCGGATAACGTCGGCGCCGTGAGCCCTTTCGCGATAACCGAAGATTCGCGACAAGGAGATTCGCGACCAGGAGAAAGGAAATCAGCTGTCATGTGGGATGCCCGATTCGAAGAACTCCTGCGGCCACTTCTGCCGTTTCTGCCGCCTGATGACAAGCTCGCCGAAAATGCCGATCTTCCCGGTCTCGGCCTCGATTCGCTCGGCATCGTCGAGTTGCTGGCCGCGCTCGAGGAGACGTACGGCGTGCGATTCAGGGACGAGGCACTGACGAAGGAGACGTTCGCGACTCCGGGCACACTCTGGAAAGTCCTGTCGGGGATTCCCGCGACCTGACCGACCGCCGCCCGGCCGACCGCCGCCCGACCGGCCGTCCGCCTGATCGACCGGCGCCTGACGAGGTCCACGGGGCCTCGTCAGGCCGATGGGACCGATGGCCGCGGCAGCACCGCCATCCTCGGGTTGACCGGGACCACGGTGAAGCTCCGCGTGGTGACCGGCACCCGGCCGAACATGGCGTCCTGGCCGCTGACGACGACCTTCGTGACGTTGAGCCGCCGCAGCGTGGCCACCACCTCGGGCCAGCGCAGCGGCCGGACGAAGCCGTCGAGCACCATGGCCCGCACGCCCGCCGCGCCAGTCAGCAGCGTCCCGTCGTGATCGTCGACGACCGGCAGCCGCGGGTCGGTGAAGCGCAGAGCGCCGAACACCTCCTCCTCGGCCCTCTTGCGCAGCGGCTCCAGCACGGCCGCGTGCATGGGCGGCCGCATCCTGTACAGCGGCAGCCCGCCGAGCGCCCGGATCCTGCCTTCCAGCCACGCCGCCCGCCGCTCCCGCAGCGAGACCATATAGAAGTCGTGGTCGATGTAGCAGGAGACGTCGTGCCATTCCCCCTGCTCGCGCAGTTCGGCCAGCAGCTCGCTCAGCTTGTCCTCGGGAACGCGGACGAAGGAGCAGGTGACGAGGTCACGGTGCTCGTGCGCGAAGTAGTCCGCCGTACAGCGGGCCAGCTCGGCGGTCATGCGCACGGCGTCGGGGAAGGACAGCGCGCCCGAGTAGGCGGCGGCCGCCTTGCCGCCGAAGCTCGGGCCCGCGCACACGTGCGGGGCGATGTCCAGCGTCCGCTCGGCCCATTCGGCCAGGGCCAGGCTGTTCACCAGGAACGCCACCTGGGCCGCCTCCGAGTAATCGTCCTCCGAGTCGCGGAAGCGGTCGGCCAGCGAGTAGCCCAGCACCTCGTCGGCGCGCGCGACCAGCCGCCGTGCGACGGGGTCGCCGAGCATGAACGCGTCGACGTCGGTGAACCGGGTGGGTCCCATCCCGGGGAAGACGATCGCGGTCCGCATGTCCACTTCACTCACCCAGGCCCTTCAGAAAGTCGATCAGCACCTGGGTGAACCGTTCGGGCTCCTCCAGGTGCGGCGTGTGGCTGGACTCCTCGAAGACCTCCCACCGCACGTCGGGGATGAGGTCGAAGTACGGTCGCACGGTGGCGGGCGTGGCCTCGTCGTGCCGCCCGGAGATGAGCAGCGTGGGCACCTCGATGTCCGCGACACGGTCCTCCACGCCCCAGTCACGCAGCGAGCCGATCACGTGGAACTCGCTGGGGCCGTTCATGGCGTAGTAGACCGTCGGGTCGTTGTAGATCTCCATGAACGTGGCGACGAACTCGCGCGGCCAGGGGTCCAGGGTGCAGACGTGCCGGTTGTAGAAGACCATCATCGCGTCGAAGTACTCCTGGGAGTCGGTCGTGCCCGCGGCCTCGTGTCGGCGCAGCGTCTCGTCGACGCCGTCGGGCAGCCGGTCGCGCAGCACCCGCATCTCACTCAGCCAGAGCCGGTAGGAGGCGGGGGCGTCGGCGATCACCAGGCCGCGCAGGCCCTCCGGTCTGGCCGAGGCGTGCAGGGCGGCCAGCATGCCGCCCCACGACTGTCCGACCAGCACGTAGTCGTCGCGCACGTCGAGCCGGCGCAGCAGGTTGTCCAGCTCGTCGAGGAACAGCTGCGGCGTCCAGAACTCCGCCCCCTTGTCGGGCAGATGGGTGGAGCCACCGTTGCCGAGCTGGTCGTAGTGCACGACGGGCCAGCCGTGCTGGGCGAGGACGGCCAGGCCGACCAGGTAGTCGTGCGTGCTGCCGGGGCCGCCGTGCAGGACGACGACGGCCGGACGGCCCGCGCCGCCCGGCTCGCCGGTGATCCGGTACCAGGTCCGGTGCTCCCCGAACGGCACCGTGCCCTTCGTGTGGACGGCGGCCGGCGCGGTCACCAGCCCCGCCTGACGGTGTCCGCGATGTGCGCGCGCTGCTCCTCGGTGACCCACCAGCCGACGGGCACGCACACCACGCGCGGGGCCACGTGGTCGAGGCCAGGCAGCAGCGACGCGTACGGGCGCATGACCGTGTGCAGGTCGTTGCGCTCGTGCACGTTGCTGACCATGATCCCGGCCTCGTCCATGCGCTTCATGAAGCCCTCGCGGTCCTCCACCTTCATCGGATAGATCCAGAAGGAGGACTGGCGGTCGGCGGCCCGTTCGGTCAGCTCGACGCCGGGGACGCCGGCCAGTTCCCTGTCGTAGAAGGCGGCGTTGTCCCGGTGCCGGGCCACCACCTCCTCCGCCCACGCCAGATTGGCCAGGCCGATGGAGGCGTTGATGTCGTTCATGTGGAACTTGAAGCCCCACTCCGTGACGTCCGGCGGGTTGCGCAGCCGGTCGGCCGTACGGTCGATGCCGAACCAGCGCAGCCGCTCGGCGCGCCGGCGCAGCTCCTCGTTCGGCAGGACGAGAGCGCCCCCGTCGCCGCAGGTCAGGTGCTTGATGGCCTGGAAGCTGAACACGCACAGGTTGCCATGGCTGCCGATGGGCGCGCCGCGGTAGGTCGCGCCCCACGCGTGCGCGCAGTCCTCGATCACCGGCGGGCGGAACCCGAATCTGGCCTCCGCCTCGTCGAGGATCGCGCGGAGCCGGTCGAGGTCGAGGGGGTAGCCGCCGAAGTGCACGATCATGATCGCCCGCGTCTTCGGCGAGATCTTGCGGGCCAGGTCGTCCAGATCGACGTTGAGGGTGGCCGGGTCGACGTCCACCCACTTGACGCGCAGCCGGTTGGCCATGATCGCCCAGTTGGTGGCCTCCATGGTCAACGGCGTGGACAGCACCTCGCCGCCGTCGTCGGCATCCTCGCGGGCGACCATGTGCAGGGCGAGGTGCAGGCCCGCCGTGGCGCTGTTGACCGTGACCACCTCGTCCCGGCCGATCCGCCCGGCGAGCGCCCGCTCGAACTCCTGGACCTTGGCGCCCTGGCCGATCATGCCGCTGCCGATGACCTGGGCGGCCATGGCCGGCGCTTCGGGAGACATCGCCACCCGGAACAGTGGGATCATGCCGTCACCTCGTGAGGGTGAGATCGTCGAGTTCGGCGTACAACGCCCGGCACTCGGCCATGGTGGGCAGCAGCCCGCGCTTCGCGGCCTCGCGCAGCGAAGGCGCCGCCGCGTCCTTGTCGGAGCGCACGGGCTCGGGCTCGGTGGGCCAGGGCAGGCCGAGTTCCGGGTCGAGCGAGTTGATGATGACCTCAGAGCCCGGCGACCAGGTGCTCGAGCACATGTACACGACGGTCGCCTCGTCGGTCAGCGGCGCGAACCCGTGCGCCAGCCCTTCCGCCAGGTACAGGGCGTGCCGGTTCGCGGCGGTCAGCTCGACCGCGACGTGCTCGCCGTACGTGGGCGAGCCCACGCGGATGTCGAGCACGATGTCGACGATGCCCCCCTGCGCACAGCTGACATAACGGGCCTGACCCGGCAGCGCGATGGCATGCATGCCGCGGATGGTCCCGCGCCGGGACAGCGAGCAGTTGAGCTGCGCGACCGTCAACCGATGGCCCACCGCCCGCTCGAACGCCGGCTGACTGAACACTTCGAGGAAAACTCCCCGGTGGTCGGAGTGGACGTCCGGAGTGATCAGGAAAGCTTTCTCCACGCCAAGCTCGGCTATCTCCATGCGCATGCCTTTCAGCCATAGGAAATCCGGCCGTACGTCGAAATGACGGCACCATGATTGGCTGTCAGAGACGCGCGGAACAACCCCTACCGGCCCCCCTAGCGACAACTATGGCGCAATATGGGATAAAGTCATTATTTTTCGGAACGTTCCCACTCCGCAGGGCCTGCGTCGTCGGCCGGACGACCCGGATGCGGATCGGCATCGGGCCTGACGTGCGGACATGATCGCAGCAGTGGTGGCTTCGCCCACGAAACATCGCCGCGGATCAGCACCGGGACGACGCCGTTCGCCCTCGCTCAGCAACGCTACAGGGCGCTTAGGGGGACTGGTAAGGGTTGTGTGGAGATAGTGCGTAGATAAGCCTATTTTCAGCAGTCTGCTGGAATCCATCAGAAAAGTCCTCAGCGTTGGCGCTGGAGGTAGGAAACATGCGGGAAACAATAAATTCAACCCTGCATGAGAACGGGAGACGGCGTTGACCGCCACACCGATCACGCAGGAACACTTCCCGCTCGATCAGCGTGCGCCGGCCGTACGGCTGGCCCGGCTGCTCGACGCCGACTCGGTCGTGCCCCTGCATGACCCGGACGCCAGCGGCGTGTCCGCGGCCAGCGGCCGCATCGCGGGCCACAAGGTGATCACCTTCTGCACCGACCCGGCCAACATGGGCGGCGCGCTCGGCGCCGCGGGCTGCGACAAGATCGTGTCGGCCATCGACACGGCGTTGCTCGAAGGCTGCCCGGTGATCGGCCTGTGGCACTCCGGCGGCGCCCGGCTGGCGGACGGCGTGGAGTCGATGGACGGTGTCGGGCGGATGTTCGCCGCGATGACCCGTGCCTCCGGGCGCGTGCCGCAGATCTCGGTCATCCTCGGCCCGGCCGCCGGAGCCGCCGCCTACGGTCCCGCGCTCACCGACGTGGTGATCATGTCCAGGGCCGGCCGGATGTTCGTGACCGGTCCCGACGTCGTGCGGTCCGTCACCGGTGAGCAGATCGACATGGAGTCGCTGGGCGGCGCCGAGACGCACAGCCGCAAGTCGGGCGTCGCGCATATCGTGGTCGACTCCGAGAGCGACGCGTACGAGGCCACGCGCCAGGTGACCCTGCTGCTGGCCCATCGCGCCCGCATCGAACCCCACCTCGCCACGGCCGGGAAGGACCTGCGCTCACTGCTGCCGGAGCGGGCGCGGCGGGCCTACGACGTGCGCCCGCTGGTACGCGAGATCCTCGACGAGGGCACCCCCTTCATGGAGCTCCAGCCGCGCTGGGCCCCCAACGTCGTCGTCGGTCTCGGCCGCCTGACCGGCGGGAGCGTCGGCGTGATCGCCAACAATCCGCTGCGCATGGGCGGCTGCCTCGACTCGCTGAGCGCCGAGAAGGCCTCGCGATTCGTCCGCATGTGCAACGCGTTCGGCATTCCGCTGATCGTGCTCGTCGACGTTCCCGGCTACCTGCCCGGCGTCACCCAGGAATGGGGTGGCGTGGTCAGGCGGGGCGCCAAGCTGCTGCACGCCTTCGCCGAGGCGGCGGTCCCCCGCGTCACGCTGGTCACGCGCCAGTCGTACGGAGGGGCGTACATCGCCATGAACTCCCGCTCGCTCGGCGCGTCCGCGGTGTTCGCCTGGCCGGAGGCGAAGATCGCGGTGATGAGCGCGGAGGCGGCGGTGGGCATCCTGCACCGCAAGCGCCTGGCCGCCGCGCACGACGACGACGAGCGCGCGGAGCTGCGGCAGCGGCTCGTCGCCGAGCACACCCTCGTCGCGGGAGGTGTCGCCCGCGCCGTCGCGCTGGGCGTCGTCGACGAAGTGATCGACCCCGCGCAGACCCGGCCCAAGCTCGCCATGGCGCTCGCGGCGGCCGCGGCGACACGAGGCCGTCACGGCAACATCCCGCTGTGACCGGCTTACCACCACATCAAGAGGAGTGACATGGATCCCATGGCCGAGGCCCTGCTGGGCGGAGCCGCGCCCGGCGACCTGGCGAAGATCGCGTTGCCGAAGGAGTATCCGGCTTCTTACCTCCGGGTCGAGGACACCGAGATGTTCGCCGGCATGGAGGACAAGGACGTGCGCAAATCGCTGCGCGTCGGCCTGGTGCCCATGCCGGAGCTCGCGCCCGACGAGGTCGTGGTGGCGGTGATGGCCAGTTCGATCAACTACAACACCGTCTGGTCGGCGACCTTCGAGCCGCTGCCGACGTTCGGCTTCCTCAAGCGCTTCGGCCGGACCGGCGGGTTCGCGGCGCGGCACGACCAGCCGTACCACGTGCTGGGTTCCGACGGAGCCGGGGTCATCGTCGCGGTCGGCGCGGGCGTGCGGCGCTGGAGCGTCGGCGACCACGTCGTGATCAGTCCGATCCAGGCCGACGACCAGGAAGCGGCGACGCACGACGACGGCATGCTCGGCGCCGAGCAGCGGGTCTGGGGATTCGAGACCAACTTCGGCGGGCTGGCGCACTACACCCTGGCGCGGGCCAGTCAGCTGGCGCCCAAGCCGGCACACCTGACCTGGGAGGAGGCCGCCTGCGTCACGCTGTGCGCGGGCACGGTCTACCGCATGCTGGTCAGCGCCCGGGGCGCCCGGATGAAACAGGGCGACATCGTCCTCATCTGGGGCGCGGCCGGCGGCCTCGGCGCGTACGCCGTGCAGATGGTGAAGAACGGCGGCGGCATCCCCGTGGGAGTCGTCGGCTCGGACTCGAAGGCCGAGATCCTGAGAAGTCTCGGCTGCGACGTCATCATCAACCGCAACGACATCGGGATGACCGACGACGTCGACAGCACGCCCGAACAGGCGATCGCGCTGGGCAAGCGCCTGGGAGCGGCCATCCGCGCGGCGGTCGGCGAGGACCCGCACATCGTCATGGACTACGTGGGCCGGGCGACGTTCGCCACCTCGGTGTTCGTGACCCGCCGGGGCGGCTCGGTCGTCACCTGCGGCTCCAGCACCGGATTCCAGCACCACTACGACAACCGGTATCTCTGGATGCACCTCAAGCGCATCATCGGCAGCCATGCGGCGAACCTGCAGGAGGTGCGGGAGTGCGTGCGGCTGTTCGACCTCGGGATGGTGATGCCGACCCTGTCGACGGTCTATCCGCTGGACGAGGTCGCGGAGGCCACCCGGCTGGTGCAGACCAACGGCCACATCGGCAAGGTCGGCGTGCTGTGCATGGCGCCCGAACCCGGACTGGGCGTCACCGACCCCGCGCGGCGCGCCGAGATCGGCGAGCAGCGGATCAATCCGCTGCGCGGCCTGGCGGACGCCGCCCCCGCGGCGCTGGCGTAGGCGTGGCTTCCAGGAGAAGGCGGAGCTGACAGTGGCCGGACACACTACCGGGATCCTGGCGACCGGTTCGTATCTCCCCGGGGACGAGGTCGCCAACGAGGACCTGGCGGAGCGGGTGGGCGTCGACGCGGAATGGATCCTGCGCAAGACGCAGATCGGGTTCCGCCGGCACGCCGCGGCGCACGAGGCGACCTCGGACCTGGCCATACAGGCCGGCCTGGACGCGTTGCGGCGGGCCGACATCGACGTGGGCCGCATCGGCTACATCATCGTGGCGACCTCCACCGGCGACTTCCCCCAGCCTCCGACGTCCTACCTCGTACAGGACGCGCTGGGCGCGCGTGCCGCCGCCTGTTTCGACATCAACGTCGTCTGCAGCGGATTCGTGTACGCGCTCGCCATCGCCGACAGCCTCATCGCGCGCCGCCCGGACACCTACGCCCTGGTCATCGGCGCCGACCTGTACAGCAGGCAGCTCGACTTCACCGACCGCCGCACCTCCGTGCTGTTCGGCGACGGGTCCGGCGCCGCCATCGTCGGCGCGGTGCCCGAGCGCTCGGGGTTCATCGACTTCGAGCTGTCCAGCCACGGTGCCGATCACCGGCTCATCGGCATCAAGGCGGGCGGCAGCAGACATCCGGCCTCGCCTCAGACCGTCGCGGACGGCGAGCACTACTTCAGAATGGACGGCCGCGCGGTGACGGAGTTCGTGCTGGAGCATGTGCCGCCCGCGATGAAGAGCCTGGTGGACCGCGCCGGGTTCGGGCTGGAGGAGATCGACACGTTCGTACCCCATCAGGCGAACGGCCGCCTGGTGACGGAACTGGTCGAGCGCTGCGGCCTCACCGGCTCGCACACCCCGCGCACCCTCGAGAGGTACGGCAACCTGGGCAGCGCCTCCGTGGCCGTCGCGCTCGACGAGGCGAATCGGTCAGGAATCCTCAAACAGGACGATCTCGTCCTGCTCGCCGGCTTCGGCGGCGGCATGTCGGTGGGCGCCTGCCTGCTCCGCTGGACGACCGGAGCATGACGGCCAGAGCTTTAGCGACCAGAGCTTTAATGACCAGAGCTTGACGACCAGAGCAGCACGGGAGGCGAGATGACCCAGTTCGACAGGATCGGCATCGTGGGATGCGGGGTGATGGGCTCCGGCCTCGCCGACGTGTGCGCCCGCGCGGGCCTCGATGTGCGAGTGGCGGTCTCCACGGAGGCGTCCGTGGCCCACGGGCGGCGGCGCCTGGTCAGGTCCCTCGACCGCGGCCTGCGCAAGGGGACGATCACCGAGGAGGAACGGGACGCGGCGGTGGGCCGTGTCGTCTTCACCGCGGATCTCAATGATCTCGGCGATCGGCAGATCGTCTTCGAGACCGTCCCCGAGACGGAGTCGACCAAGCTCGACCTGTTCGGCGCGCTGGACAAGATCGTGGAATCCCCCGACGCCATCCTGGCGTCGAACACCTCCTCCATTCCGATCATCAGGCTCGCGCGCGCGACCGGCCGGCCCGGCCAGGTCATCGGCGTCCACTTCTTCAACCCCGTTCCCGCGCTGGCGCTGGTGGAGCTGACCGGGTCGCTCCTCACGACGGACCAGACCAAGACCCGCGCAGAGGCGTTCGTCACCGGAACGCTCGGCAAGCAGGTGATTCACTCTGCGGATCGTGCGGGATTCGTGGTGAACGCCCTGCTGATCCCCTATCTCCTCGCGGCCATGCGGATGGTGGAGTCCGGGTTCGCCACCGCGGAGGTCGTCGACCGGGGCATGGTGCTGGGGTGCTCCCATCCGATGGGCCCGCTGAGCCTGGCCGACCTGATCGGGCTCGACACGGTGGCCTCCATCGCCGACGCGTTGTACGCCGAGTTCAAGGAGCCGAGCTACTCGCCGCCGCCGGTTCTGCTGCGCATGGTGGAGGGTGGTCTGCTGGGCAGGAAGTCCGGACGCGGCTTCTACGACTATTCGTAGGCTCTGCTCGCACCGCAGGGCTTAAGGGTCCTCAGCGGCCCGCGCGGGCCTCGTTCAACGCCCCGCTCGAGCCGCGCGGTTCAGCGCGCCGCCCGGGTCGAGTTCAGCGCGGCGCTCATTCGGTCGACGACCAGGGCGATGACCTCCGCCGCGTGCTCCGCGAGATAGAAGTGGTCACCGGCGAACGTACGCAACTCGAATCCGGCCGTTGTGTGGTCGCCCCATGCCCGGGCCTCGTCGTGGTCGACCTTGGGATCGTCCTCGCCCCTGAGAGCGACGACAGGACAGGACAGCCTCGGCCCGGGCAGGTAGCGATAGGTGTCCACCGCCCGGTAGTCGCCTCTGAGCGCCGGCAATATCGCCCGCACGAACTCGTCGTCGCCGAGCACCTGCGCGTCGGTGCCGCCCAGACCCCGTAGCTCCCCCAGGAGCCATTCGTCCGAGCGCCGCCCGGCGAAGCCGGGGCGCAGCGCCGACGGTGCCGGTCGCCCCGACGCGAACAGCGCCAGAGGGTACGTACCCTCCCGTTCAAGCCTGCGAGCCACCTCGAAGGCGACGGTCGCGCCCATGCTGTGCCCGAACAGCCCCATGGGCATACCGGCCCACGGCCGCAGCATCTCCACGACGCGATCGGCCAGCTCCCCGATGCTCTCGACGCACGGCTCACCGCGCCTGTCCTGCCTGCCGGGGAACTGGACCGCCAGGACCTCCATCGAGGCCGGCGTCATCCGCGAGACCGGGAAATAGAAGCTGGCCGAGCCGCCCGCGTGCGGCAGGCAGACGAGTACGGACGACGCCTCGGGCGAAGGGTGGTAACGCCGGATCCAGGCTTCACCGGTGTTTACCGCGTCACTCACAGCAATCCCTTTCTCGGCTCGTTTTTCGGGCTGGCGCAAATGAAGAAAAACAGTGGACTTTATCTACGAAACTTCACCTCGCGCTGCACCGCGCGGTGAAATCTCTCGGTAGCCGCCCACATTCGGCCGGCCCTCTTTGCGATGAACAGGAGAATAACTCATTCAGTCCCGCCGCGCGCACAACGAGACCCCTAGATTCATCCGCCGAGTAAGGGTCATTGAGGGGGGCTTCGATAGTCCACATCGGGTAGTCGACCTCGGCGTACCAGCCCGAAACCGCAGACCCAGCGTGACGAAATGATGAAATAGCCGAGACGCAATGTGATGAAATCCACCGCCACTCCCAGGCTTGTCCAAATGTATTGACAAGTGCCGTGGCGGCCGTAGGAGAATGATTCTCAAGGGTCTGTGCAAGGATCGGGACGGGGCATGATCCCTCATACCGCGTTAGGGGACGAACGGGAATCACGATGACCCTCATCGAGCGTGACCACGAAATCACGGAGCTGGACAACCTGCTCACCGATTGCCTACAAGGCAAGGGACGGGTCATGGTGATCACCGGACCCACAGGAGTCGGCAAGACCGAACTCGCCTACACCTTCAGCCAGCGCGCCGCCGCGGGCGGCGTCACCTGGCTGAGCGCCACCTGCTCACGAGCCGACCGCAACCTGCCGCTCGGGATGGCCAGCCAGAGCTTTCACAGCGCGGCGCTGCCGATCGAGCACGCCTCGGAGGCGGCCCGGCTGATCGAGGAGGCCGCCTTCAGCGCGAAATCCATCGAAACGTCGGCGCACAATCCTGACTGGCTGCACACCATCCAGGGGCTGTGGTCGATAGTCCTGGAGCTCTCCACGAGTGCGCCGGTGCTCATCACCGTCGACGACGTCGAATATTCGGACGCATTGTCCTGGCAACTCCTGCTCAATTTCGTACAGCGTCTCAACAATGCGAACGTATTCGTCGTGGTGACCGCGACAGAAAACCCGCAGGGCATGGATCCGCTCATCGAGGTGGACCTGATGCGCCACCCGCACTGCCAGCACATGAGATTGGGCACGCTTTCCCAGGAAGGCGTCACGAAGATGCTCTGCAAATCCATGGACCAGGATACGGCGGAAAAACTCGGTCCTGATTTCCATGCGGCCGGCGGCGGCAACCCCTTACTTGTCGAGGCGTTGGTGGAGGACTATTTACACGAGTCCGGCGAAGCCAATTCGCTGGTCATCGGCGATGCCTTCTCCAGATCGGTGCGCGCCCTGCTCCATCGCACCGACCCGACCTCGCTGCGCACCGCTCGCGGCCTCGCCGTACTCGGGGAGGGAGCCTTTCCCAACCTACTGCCCGAACTAATCGAACTTCCGCCGGCGACCGTCCAGCAGACCCTTAACCATCTCGCCGCCGTCGGCATCACCGATGGAGAGCACTTCTGCCATCCTGAGACCCGCTCCGCCGTTCTCGACGACCTCGACGCCGAAGAGCGCAGGGAGATGCACCGGCGCGCCGCTCGGCTGCTCCACATGGAGGGAGCGGCGAGCACCGCGGTCGCCGAGCACCTCATCCACGCCTCCGACTGCCCGGAGCCATGGGCGACGGTGGAGTTGCGTGAAGCCGCCGATCAGACGCTGCTCAACGACGAGCACGAGTTCGCGATCCAATGCCTGAAGCTGGCGATCGCCTTCTGTCACGACGACGCGCGCCGAGCGTCCCTGCGGGTCTCGCTCGCGCGGGCGGAGTGGCTGATCAACCCCGCGGCCACCACCCAGCATCTCGATCATCTGATGTCGATCGCGCGAGAGGGCGGCCTCGGCTTCGACGACCTTCGCATGCTGCTGAGGTTCTTCCTGTGGCACGGACGACTTGAAGAAGCCGCAGAGGTGCTTCGGCGGCTGAACGTCCTGGCCGCCGAATCGGGCGAAAAAGACACGCCCATGCGGCTGGAAGTCACTCATCAGTGGTTGTCCACCGCCTTTCCCTCGATTCTCCTCGAGGTGGCGGACGCCCCTTCCGGCACCCCCAAGCCGGGGACACCCGGCGTATCTCCCCTTCCGGGGGCCGCCCTATTGTCACGCTTCTTGCGAACGGAGGAGAATGAGCAAAAGATCGATACCGCGGAACGCGTCCTCCAGTCCACCACACTGGACGACTCGAACCTTGAAGCCGTAGAGTCCTCTCTTTTCACATTGCTCTACTCCGATCAGGCGGATCGGGCGGCACCACTCTGTGATGTCCTGTTCGAAGAAGCCGTCCAACGGCGCTCCCCCACCTGGCGCGCCGTGCTGGCCGGCGTCCGGGCACACATCGCCATTCGCCACGGAGATCTAGCGATAGCCGTTAAATATGCCTCTATAGCGTTGGATGTACTACCGCGCCGGAGCCTGGGGATTCATATCGCCCTGCCGCTGGCCGCCTTGATCCGGGTCAACACCGAAATGGGGAAGTTCGACGTCGCAGCGCGCCTCCTCAGGCATCCCGTACCCACCGCGATCTACCAGACCCGGTTCGGGCTGCACTATCTCCAGGCACGGGCCCATTTCCACCTGGCGACGGGCCTGTCGCACGCGGCGCTCAGCGACTTCCTGAGCTGCGGGAGACTGATGCGGGCCTGGAACCTCGACACTCCCGTGCTGGTGCCCTGGCGGCAGGGCGCGGCCGCCGCGCACCTGCAGATGGGCCAGCTGAACCAGGCGAGAGCCTTCCTCCAGGAACCCTATGATCTGCCCGGTGGCGACTCGCTCAGGGCGAGAGGGGCCACGCTGCGACTGCTGGCCGCCATCGGTGACCTCAAGAAGCGCCCGGCCCTGCTCAGGGAGGCCGTGGACATGCTCCAGGACGCGGGAGACCGGCTGGAGATGGCGTACGCGCTCGTCGATCTGACCCACGCCTTCAACGAGATCGGCGAACTCCACAAGGCCAGGATGATCGGATATTGGGCCGACCGGGTCGCCGACGAGTGCCAGGCCGAGCCGCTGCGCTGGGCGGTGCGGCAGGACGATCCGGCCGAGCAGGAGGCGGAGACCCCGGAGAGCATGGGCCTGCTGAGCGACGCCGAACAGCGGGTCGCCTCCCTCGCCGCGCTGGGCTACACCAACCGGGAGATCTCCCGGAAGATCTACATCACGATCAGCACCGTCGAGCAGCATCTGACCCGGATCTACCGCAAGCTCAACGTGCGTGGCAGAAGAGACCTGCCCTCACAGTTCTCCTACGTCGAACTCCGCTGACCTCACATCTGTCGAACTCGGCTGACCCTCACATCGCCCGATCGGGGCTCTTCTCCTCGATGGACACCCGCCGGAGCTGGATCGTGGCCAGGATCGCCGTGGCCACCAGGATGGCCGTGCCCGACAGCGCGGCCACCCGCATGCCCTCGGTGAAGGCCGTACGTGCCGCCTGGAGAAGGGCCTCCTGCGCGGGGCCCGACAGCTGGGCCGCCACCTGGACCGCCCCGCCGAGCGTTTCACGCGCCGTCTGGGCGGCCTCACCGGGAAGGTCGACGGGCACCTCGAACGTCCAGCGGTAGATCAACAGCCCCATACTGCCCAGGACGGCGACGCCGAGCGCGGCGCCGAACTCGGTGCCGGCCTCCAGCACCGCCGACGCCGAGCCGGCCCGCTCCGGCGGCGCCACCGCGATCACCAGGTCGGAGGCCACCGCCTGTACGGCGCCCAGGCCCAGGCCCAGCAGGCCCAGTCCGATCACGAGTGTCTGCACGCCCGGCTCGCCTTCGAGCTGCGAGAGCACCGCGAACCCCAGACCGGCGACGAACATGCCGCCGCCGATGACGAAGCCGGGGCGGACCCAGCGCACCACCGCCACGGCCAGCATCGACCCGACGAGGGCCATCCCCGCGGCGGGCAGCGTCAGTATCCCCGCGACGAACGGGCGCAGCCCCAGCACCAGTTGCAGGTACTGGGCGATGAAGTAGAACAGTCCCATGAGGGCGAAGATCGCGAGCGTGCTCGTGATCAACGAGATGCCGAAGGCCCGATTCGCGAACAGGCGCAGGTCGAGCATCGGGTCGGCCAGCGCGCGCTGGCGCCAGATGAACGAGGCGCCGGCCGCCAGGCCCAGGGCCATGGCCAGCGCGGCCGTCGGGGTCAGACCCTGCTCGGCGATGTCCTTCACCCCGTAGACGACCGGGAGCACGGCCACCAGCGACAGTACGGTGCTCAACACGTCGAGCCGGCCCGCCTGCGGATCGCGATACTCCGGCAGCAGGATGGGACCGAGCACCAGCAGCAGGGCCATGATCGGCACGTTGATCAGGAACACCGAGCCCCACCAGAATCTCTCCAGCATCCACCCGCCCACGATCGGGCCGAGCACGCTGCCCCCGGAGAACCCGGCCGCCCAGATCGCTACGGCCAGCCGGCGCTGGCGCGGATCGTGGAACATGTTGCGGATCAACGCCAGGGTGGACGGCATGAGCGTGGCGGCCGCCGCCCCTTGCAGGGCGCGCAGGACGATGAGCATCTCCGCGCTGGGCGCGTAGGCGGCCACGGCGGAGGTGATGCCGAAGACGGCGGCGCCGAGGAGCAGCAGGCGCCGTCGGCCGATCCTGTCGCCGAGCGTGCCCATGACGAGCAGCAGGCCCGCCAGCCAGAAGGCGTAGATGTCGACGATCCACAGCAGTTCGGGCCCGCTCGGCTTGAGCTCCGCGCTGAGGAACGGCAGCGCGAAGTAGAGGACCGTGACGGTGATGGAGATCAGCAGGACGGGGAGGACCAGAACCGCCAGTCCCACCCACTCCCGTCGTCCAGCGGTCGTCGAAGCCGTTTCCATCCCACACTCCTCGGATAGCGTGTACGCGTGCATACGACGTACTCAGACTTGCCTTCGACCGAATTCAAGATCTTTATCGAGTAATAAATTCCGACAAAGAGGCACCAGCGGGTATATATCACGCAATTTTGGTGGCGGTCGGGGGCATTTCATCACACTCGCCGATCAGTTTCATCACGACTTCGTGTGATATAATTTCACTACATATCAATATGCGCGTGACAAAATCTGTGAGGCCAGATGCTCACCTGCGCACAATGCGGCAGACCGTTGTATGCCGCACCTCGGGGGCGACGTCCGCGATACTGCTCGCGGTCGTGCCAGGGTCGGGCGTACAGAGCGCGTGTGGCGGCACGTGCCCTGCCCTGCTCCGAAGGGCCACTCTCTGAAGAGCTCCCCGCGGAACCGGTCATGGAAGTCGACAAGCCTGCCAAGCCCGAGCCGATCCCGCGGGAGCCTCGCGAAGGGCTCACTCTCGAACGCATCGTGGGCACCGGCATCGAGATCGCCGACACCGAAGGCCTGGAGACGCTGTCCATGCGCCGGGTGGCGGCGGACCTGGGCGTCGGCACGATGTCTCTCTACCGATACGTGTCGAGCAAGGACGCCTTGATCGAATTGATGGTCGATCGCGTACACGGCGAAGACAAGAATCTGACGCCCGTTCCGGACGACTGGCGCGCCCGGCTCGAACTGTCCGCGCTGCGCGAGTGGAGACTCTATTCGCGCCACCCATGGGTGCTGCAGGTCATCGCGACCCCGCAGCCTCCGCTCGGGCCGAACATTCTGGCCGACCTCGAGCGGGCCATGGGTGCCTTGGACGGCCTTGGCCTCGATCCGGTGATGATGCATTGGGTGACCATCGCCGTAAGCGCTCAGGTACAAGGCGCCGCCCTGCTTCGCGTCAGCGAATGGGAGGCGGAGCGGCGCACCGGCGTCACCACACGGCAGTGGCGCGCGGCCAAGATGCCGATGCTGTCGGAGATCCTCGAATCCGGGCAGTTCCCCATGCTGTCGAGCTTGCTGGAGAGACAGGAGGAAGTGGCCCACATCGACGAATGGCTCTGGTTCAGTCTGCGCCGACTGCTCGACGGGGTGGCCGTCTTCGTCGAGGATCGGGAGAATTCCGGCTCGGCCGACCTCGGACCGGGCCTGCGCAAGGCGCTGTGAGACCCGAGACTCGGAAAGGTGCTGTGCGCCCCGGGTCGCGGTAAGAGGCTGTGCGCCCTGGGCCGGCTCATTCGGCCACTTTGGTCCGCGTGGTCCACCGAAACAGCGGCGGGCCGCCGGACTCCGGCGCTGCGCCGACCCGTTCGAAATGCTCGTACCCGCCATTGCGTGGAATCTTTATCTTTCCATCCGAGACCACGTCGTGCATGACGCGGAGCGTTCGCGGGACATCGGCGGGGCCGCCTTCGAGCGCGACCTCCACGGGTCCACGGCCGGGCAGGGGTGAGGCGGCGGAGGGGATGGTCATGTCGGGTACCTCCGGTGATCGTGGCCGGGGGTGGCCGGCCATCGGCGATCTCTAGGGGCTCTAGGAGAACGAGCCGGCCGGTTGACGGGCATGGCGGAACTCGGTGGCGAGGGCGCAGACGTACCGGCCGTAGCTGGAGGGCAGGAGCTCCGCGCCGAGGCGGTGGCACTGCTCGGCGTCGATGTAGCCCATCCGCAGCGCGATCTCCTCGACGCAGGCGATGCGTACGCCCTGCCGGGCTTCGAGCATGTGAACGTACTGGCTGGCCTGCAGGATGGAGTCGGGCGTGCCCGCGTCGAGCCAGGCGAACCCGCGGCCGAGTTCGACGAACTTCGCCTTGCCCCGGTCGAGATACACCCGGTTGACATCGGTGATCTCAAGCTCTCCGCGAGCGGACGGCTGGACGTTCTTGGCGATGTCGATGACGTCGTTGTCGTAGAGATAAAGGCCGACGACGGCGCAGTTGGAACGCGGGTGCGCGGGTTTCTCCTCGATGGAGACGAGCCCGCCGAGCGCGTCCCTCTCAGCGATGGCGTAGCGCTCGGGATCGCTGACCGGATGGCCGAACAACACGCAGCCGTCCACGTCCGCGGTGTTCTCCTGGAGGATGTCGTAGAACGAATTTCCGTGGAAGATGTTGTCGCCGAGCACGAGCGCCGCGGAATCGTCGCCGATATGGTCGGCGCCGAGAATGAAGGCGTCGGCCAGGCCGACGGGCTCGTCCTGGCGGGCGTAGCTGATGTCGAGCCCGAGGTGGGAGCCGTCTCGCAGCAGGCGTGCCAGGTTCGGCAGGTCCTCCGGGGTGGAGATCACCAGGATCTCTCTGATATTCGCCAGCATGAGCACGGACAAGGGATAATAGATCATCGGCTTGTCGTTCACCGGCAGGAGCTGTTTCGAGACCGCGAGCGTAATAGGATACAACCGGGTCCCGTGCCCGCCGGCCAGAATTATGCCTTTCACGAAATACCCTTCGTCAGGGAAAACCGGTAGCCGGAGTCGATATTCGTGCACCGAGCATCACACCGCTGCACATCGGAATGGACTCCAAGACGACCCTCGTTCACCCCCTAGCCATCCCCCCGCGCCCCCCTATGTCGGCCACTAAACGGTTGCGGCCGGTTTACCGGCGATATGATTTCCACGGCGAAAGACAGATCGTGGCCGCAGGGAAGCGGCGTCCAGTGCTGAAGCCTGGGGAGGAGATCACCCGATGAGGATCCTGGTGACGGGCGGCGCCGGCTTCATCGGCTCCCACTACGTACGCACCCTGCTCGGCGGGGCCGACGGGGACGTGGAGATCACCGTTCTCGACAAACTCACCTACGCGGGCAATCCGGCGAACCTTGAGCAGGTCCGTACGAGCGAGAGGTTCACCTTCGTCCAGGGCGACATATGCGACACCGGACTCGTCGACCAGCTCGTCGCCCGCCACGACCAGGTGGTCCACTTCGCGGCCGAGTCGCATGTCGACCGGTCCATCATGGGTGCCGCCGAGTTCGTGCGCACCAATGTGACCGGCACCCAGACCTTGCTCGACGCGGCGGTCCGCAGCGGCCTCAGGACTTTCGTGCACGTCTCCACCGACGAGGTCTACGGCTCGGTCGCGGAGGGCTCCTCGCTGGAGAGCGACGCGCTGCGGCCCAGCTCCCCGTACTCCGCCTCGAAGGCGGCCTCCGACCTGCTCGCCCTGGCCTATCACCGCACCCACGGTCTCGACGTACGGGTGACCCGTTGCTCCAACAACTACGGCCACCATCACTTCCCAGAGAAGGTCATCCCCCTGTTCATCACCAACCTGCTCGACGGCCGGCGGGTGCCGCTGTACGGCGACGGGGGCAACACCCGTGACTGGCTGCACATCGACGACCATGTGCGGGGCATCGAACTGGTCCGTTCCGGCGGCCGTCCCGGCGAGATCTACAACATCGGCGGCGGCACCGAGCTCACCAACAGGGAGCTCACCGGCCTGCTCCTCAAAGCCTGCGACGCCGACTGGGACCAGGTCTCCTACGTCGAGGACCGCAAGGGCCACGACCTCCGCTACTCGGTCGACTGCACCAAGGCCCGCACCGAGCTGGGCTACCGGCCACGCAAGGACTTCGACACCGGCCTGGCGGAGACCGTCGCCTGGTACCGGAACAATCGCCCCTGGTGGGAGCCACTCCTGCCCGCCCGCACGCCGCCAGGCGCGTGACGACAAGCCACGGACGCGTCCGAGTGCGTCGGCTGCTCGCGGTGGCCGGTTGGGCGTTCCGGTGCGGCGTCTTCAGGAATGTCGTGGTGCGGCCAGGGAGAGGCGGCCACCACGATCCCGTACAGCACGTGGTCGGCGAGTAGCGTCAGACGTTCCGTGACTGTGGTCTTGTCCTTGTGCGGCAGGCCGAGCGCGGGCGCGATGACGGCTTGGAAGCCCGCCCAGACCAGCAGGCCGTAGGCGGGCCCGGCCCACGGGTGCCGGCGCACGGACTCGGGCAGCGCCCCGAAGAGCGCGCCGCCGAACGCCCCGTACGACCAGTGCGCGAGCTCGATGATCGCGGGCCGGCGAGCGGCCGGGACACCGCGGAAGAATCGGGGCGTGGTGTGCTCCAGCACGGCCTCCGGCGGCACCTTCTCCATCAGGCCGATCGATGTGGAGAACTGCCTGAGGCCGGACATCGCCATGGCGGCGATCGCGCCCCTGGCCCCGGCACGCAGGATCGGCTTCTGTCGCATGGCGTCGCCCCCCCGTTCGTCACAGGGTGGACTACCGAAGGGCGCGAAGGATAAACCTCCTGGTCAGACGGCCGCCGCAGCGGCGCCCCTTCGCGCGTGCGGGGGGCGCCGGTTCGGGTGTCAGTCCTCGATGTGGATGGCCAGCGCCGGGCAGACCACCGCGGCATGCCTGACGTCGGCGGCCTGCTCCGCCGGCGGGTCCGGGTTGAGCAGCACCACGATGCCGTCCTCGTCGCGCTGGTCGAACACCTCCGCCGCGGCGACCACACACTGCCCGGAAGCGACGCACTTGTCCTGGTCGATGATGACCTTCATGAGATCCTCTTGGTTGTCGTTGTGGGGGAAGGTCACCAGGTCACGGGGAGTTCGTAGACCCCGTACACGGACCCGTCGTGCTTGAACGGGATCTGGTCCAGGTCCGCGGCCAGCCGCAGGGTGGGGATGCGCCGATAGAGGGTGCTGTAGACGACCTGCAGCTCCATCCGGGCCAGCGGCTGGCCCAGGCACTGGTGGATGCCGAAGCCGAAGGCCACGTGGTGGCGGGCGTCGCGCTGGAGGTCCAGCCGGTCGGGGTCGGGGAAGGCGTCGGGGTCGCGGTTGCCGATGTCGTTGGCCATGATCAGCCCCTCGCCGGCGCGGATGACCTGTCCGGCGATCTCGATGTCCGCCAGCACCGCCCGGCGCCGCCCGTTGTGCGTGATGTGGAGGTAGCGCAGCAGTTCCTCCACCGCCGAGGTGACCAGTTTCTGATCCGCCGTGTCGCGCAGGAGGGCCAGCTGGTCGGGGTGTTCCAGCAGGGCGAGCGTGCCCAGCGCGATCATGTTCGCGGTCGTCTCGTGCCCGGCGATCAGCAGCAGCACCCCGATCCCGGCCGCGTCCCGCTGGGACAGCTCCCCGCTCTTGACCCGCTCGGTAAGCCCGGACAGCAGGTCGTCACCGGGGTTGGCGAGCTTCTCGCCCAGCAGCGTGTCCAGGTAGCCGGCCAGCCGGCCGAGGGCGGCCGCCCGCTGCTCGGGGTCGGCGTCCCGGTTGATGATGGTCTTGCTGTTGTCCTGGAAGAAGTCGTGGTCGGCGTACGGGACGCCGAGCAGTTCGCAGATCACCAGCGACGGGACCGGCAGCGCGAACGCCTCCACCAGATCGACCGGCTTCGGCCCGGCCAGCAGGTCGTCGATCAGGTCGTCCACGATCTTCTGTACGGCCGGCCGCATCGCCTCCACCCGCTTGATGGTGAACGGCGCCGTCACCATCCGCCGCAGCCGGGCATGCTCGGGGTCGTCCATCATGATGAAGCTGATGGGCGAGCCCGAGCCGACAAGGGCGGTCGGGCTCGGATAGCCGGGCTGGTAGGCGTCGGCGCTGACCCTCGGGTCGGCCAGCAGCGCCCGCTGATCGGCGTAACGGGTGACCAGCCACGGCGTGCTGCCGTCCCACAGGCGGACCTTGGTGAGCGGGCCCTCCTTCTGCTTCTCCCGCAGCACCGGAGGCGGATCGAACGGGCAGCCGGCCGCCCTCGTCATCGGGTAGTCCGGAATCTCGGCCGCGGAGTCCAACGTACTGGTCATCAGGTTCTCCAAGGGAAGTCAGTGGGTGGAGACGAAGTCGGGGAGCGCGTCGACGACCTCTTGGCGACGCAGGCGGGTCTGCTTGGGCATGTTCCAGCCGAGTACGCCGGTGACTCTGCCGTCACTGCGGTAGAGCGCGACGAACCGGCGGGCCGAACGCTCGCCTTCCACCACGGTCACCTCGGCGTCGACGGGCAACACGCCATGGACCTGGATCTTGGTGTCGAACTGGTCGGTCCAGAAGTACGGCACCGGGCAGTAGGGCTGGTCGTCGCCGAGGATGTTGGCCGCGACAGTATTGGCCTGTTCGGTGGCGTTGGTCCGGTTCTCCAGCCGCAGCAGGGTGCCGAACCGGTCGTGGTGCCAGCGGGCCACGTCGCCGACCGCGTAAATGCCCTCGGCCGCCCGGCAGCGCGAGTCGCACACGAGTCCGTTCTCCACCCGCAGGCCGCTGTCGGTCAGCCAGCCGGTCGCCGGGTCGGAGCCGATCGCCACCACGACCACGTCGGCCGGCAGCACTTCGCCGGTGTCCAGGCGCACGCCCGTGACCTTGCCGTCCTGGCCGGTGAGCCGGTCGACGCCGGCACCGAGCCGCAGGCGGACGCCGCGCTCGGTGTGCAGTTCGGCGAGCAGTCCCGCGACCGACGGCCCGATCTGGCCGGCCAGCGGTGCCGCCAGAGGGCCGGCCATGGTGACCTCGAGGCCCAGGCCGCGCGCGGTGGCGGCGATCTCGGCGCCGAGCACCCCCTCCCCCACGACCACGAGCCGCGAGGCGGTCAGCAGATCCGCGCGCAGGGCCAGCGCGTCGTCCAGCGTGCGCAGTACGTAGACCCCGGCCAGATCCGCCTGCCCGGGCAGGGTCCGGGCGCGCAGTCCCGTGGCCACGACGATGGCCTCGGCCCGCAGGGCCCGCCCGGCCGCAGTGTGCACGGTACGTACGGCCACGTCCAGGCCCACGGCCGGGTCGGCGAGGACGAACTCGGCGTCCAGACTGGACAGCGCGGTCCGCGGTCGCAGCTGAGCCCGTTCGGGGTCCCAGGCGCCGGAGAGGACCTGCTTGGACAGGGGCGGCCGATCGTAGGGCAGGTGCGGCTCCGCGCCGAGGACGGTCAGGCCGCCCTGGTAGCCCTTGCGCCGCAACGCCTCCGCGGTGGCGAGCCCGGCGGCCGAGGCGCCGACCACCAGAACGCTGGAGGGAGCGCTCACGCGTTCTCGCTCAGCTCGATCGCGGCCGCCGGGCACATGCTGGCCGCTTCGCGGACCGTGGTGTGCAGCTGCTCGGCCGGTTCGGCGTCGAGCAGGATCACGATCCCGTCCTCTTCCCGCTGATCGAACACCTCCGGCGCGAGCATCACGCATGTGCCCGCGCCGCAGCATTTGTCCTCGTCCACGCGTACTTTCATCGAGAGTCCCTCCTGTGCCTCTACGGGGTGGTGGAGGTGCCCTCCGCGAGAACCTCCTTCGGTTCGTGGTCAGTTAACCGGGGTCGCAACGTTAAGTCAAGCGACTGATTTAAAATGAGCCGAGACGTGCGTGCAGTGAAACGCCAAAAGCCGCCCGGTGCTCGAACACGGGCGGCGGCAGGGCGATCCTGGTCAACCCTTGATGGCGCCCTGGGTGATGCCGTTGACGAAGCTGCGCTGGAAGATGAGGTACACGATCACGATCGGCGCGACGACGATCAGGCAGGCCGCCGCCAGCAGCGGGATGTCGGTGGTGTACTGGCCGACGAAGAGCCCCAGGCCGCCCGGCGCCGTACGCCGGTCCGGGTCCTGCATCATGACCAGGACCAGCATGAACTGGTTCCACGACCACATGAAGTACAGGACCGACAGCGTGGTGATCTGCGGCCACGAGATGGGCAGCAGCACCCGCGCCAGCACGATGAAGTCCCGGGCGCCGTCGATGCGGGCCGCCTCGACGAGTTCGTCGGGGATGTTGGAGAAGTGCGTCTGCATCCAGTACACGCCGAAGGGCATGAACAGCGCCACCTCGGCGAGGATGATGCCGACGTAGGAGTTGGTGAGGCCGACCTCGCGCAGGTTGAAGTAGAGCGCCACCACGATGACCTCGATCGGCAGCGTGAGCCCCAGCACGAACCCGAACGACAGCGCCCGGTTGCCCCACACCTTCAGGACCGTCAGCCCATAGCCGGCCAGCGTGGCGAACGCCACCGCGATCGGCACCACGAAGACCGCGATCAGCAGGCTGGAGCGCATGAGGGCGGTGAAGTTGCCCCGTTCCCAGGCCAGGGCGAAGTTCTCCCACGACCAGCGGTCCGGGATGCTCAGCCCGCTGAGCTGCGAGCCCGGAGGATGCAGGGCGGCCAGGACGATGCCGACGAACGGCACCAGGATCATGGCCGCCATCAGGACGAGCACTCCGTACCGGATTCCGACACCGCCGCGCATGCTCAACTCTCATCCCTGGTGAAGTATCGGACGGCACCGACGACGGCGATCACGATCACGGTCAGCACGACGGCCAGCGCGCTGGCGCCGCCGATGTTCCCCTCGTTGAAGGCCAGCCGGTAGACCAGCAGGCCGGGCACGTTGGTCTGCCCCGCCGGGCCGCCGTTCGTCGTGGTGAAGACGAGGTCGAAGCTGGCCAGCGCGGCGATCGTGGTGATGACGCCGGCGATCGTGATCTCCTTGCGCACCCCGGGCAGGGTGACGTGCAGGAACTGCCGGTACGCCCCGGCGCCGTCGAGCGTGGCCGCCTCGTACAAGGACGGGTCGATCTTCTGCGCGCCGGACAGGAAGAGCATCATGCACAGCCCGCTCATCACCCAGGTCCCGATGAGCCCGAGCGCGACCAGCGCCAGGCCGTAGTCGCCCAGCCAGGCGCGGGTGATCGCCCCCAGCCCCATCAGGTCGAGGACCTGGTTGACGACGCCGGACTCGCTGTAGAGCCACCGCCAGGTGATGCCGACGGCCACCAGCGGCAGCACCTGGGGAAGGAAGAACACGGTCCGGAAGAACGTCATCCCCCGGCGTACCTTGCCCATCAGCAGGGCCGTCATGAACAGCCCGACCCCGATGGGGATGAACGAGAAGAAGACGATCAGTATGAGGCTGTGCAGGATGGCCTCGTACAACGCCGAATCACGGAAAATCTTGACGTAGTTGTCCAGGCCGGCGAAGGTCGCGGGCAGGATGCCGTCCCAGTTCAGCAGCGACAGGCGCACCGTGTTCAACGCCGGCCAGATGGCGAACCCCAGGTAGGCGGCGAGCGCGGGCAGCACGTACAGCCAGCCGCGAGCCCGTCCACCACGCCGGGGCGGGCGAGCCCGCCCGCTGTCGGCCACCCGCTCCCCGCCGCGGGCCAGGGTGGCCCGCGGCGGGGAGATGGACGTGCTCACATCACGAGCCATGGTGTCCGTCCCACGACTCCTGCAGGGAGCTCAGGAAGTCGTCGACGGTCATCTTGTCGCTGAGAAGCCCCTGGATGCCGGGGGTCAGCTTGTCGATCATGCCGGGCGAGGCGTAGTCGGGGAAGGGGACGATCCCGTTGGCCTGCGCCACCGGCGTGAAGGCGGTCGCGATCTCACCGCGCAGTCCCTGGGCGCCGAGCTCGGCCTTGGTGTCGACCGGCATGAACCCGCCGTCGAACTCGATCTTCGCCGCTTCCGGCGAGCTCAGGTAGTCGAGGAACGCGGCGGCGACGTTCGGGTGCTTCGTCTTGGCCGAGATGGCGTAGGCGACGCTCGCCCCCGAGGCGACCTTGGCCGGCTCGCCCGATGCCGTGGGCATGAGGAAGAAGCCGGCGTCGGCGCCCAGCTCCTTCTCCACGGCGGTGGCGCCCCAGTTGCCGGTCACCAGGAACGCGCTCTTGCCCTTGGAGAAGTTCGCCAGCGCGTCGGGGTCCGCCGTGGCGCTCGCGCCCGAGGGGAAGAAGCCCTTCTTCGACCAGTCGATCAGCGTCTGGGAGGCCTTCTTCGCGGCGTCGGTCTTGATCGTCCCGCCCGGCTTGCCGTAGACCCAGCTCCGGTAGGCGTCGACGTCGCCGGTGACGTTGAGCAGCGCGTTCCACAGGTGGAAGCCGCCGACCTGCAGCGCGCCGAGGCTCAGCGGGGTCTGGCCGGCGTCCTTCACCTTCTGCATCGCGGCCTCGAACTCGGCCAGCGTCTTCGGCGCCTCCTTGACCATCTTCTTGTTGTAGTAGACGCCGACCACCGACAGCCCGCCCGGCACGGCGTACAGGCCGCCGGTGCCGAACTGCTTGGCCGCCTTGTCCGAGCTGAGGACCTCGAGGCTGGAGGGCGGGAACTTGCCGGTCCACCCGTACGCCTTGTTCCACGGGCCCAGGTCCAGGATGAGACCGGCCGGGACCAGGGAGTTCATCGCGCCCGGGTTGTACTGCGCGATGTCCGGCGCCGCGTCGCCCGACATCGACAGCTTGATCGACTTGACGTAGTCGTTGAACGGCGTCATCTGGGGCTTGATGGTGACGTTCGGGTGCTTCTTCCTGAAGCCGTCGATGAGGGTCTGGGTGGGAGGATCGTTGCTGTAGGCCAGGGTCAGCGTGACCGGGTCGTTGGGGATGGTCGTCGATACGTCGATCTTCTTCGCCGCGTCCCCGCTCGGGGCGGCGGTGCCGCCGGTGCCCGCGCAGGCCGTCAGGGTGAGTGTCGCCGCGGTGCCGAGCGCCACGAGCGCCTGCCACCGACCTGGTGTTGCCATGTGCATGACCTTTCGCCTATCTCCGAGTCGCCAAACTCCAACCGGGTTCTTCAACGGACCTCCTGGCGGCCGCTTCTCACCAGGTCGAACCTGGTTCGCTCGATCTCCTCCAGCGAGTGACGCAGGGCCCCGTGGACGACGGCGTCGTCCTGGAGGGTCGAGACCTCCAGGGCCGGCTGGTCCAGGGGCTGCTCGGCCAGGTGCCGCCGGACCGCGGCGAGCAATGTCTCGCCGCATCTGGCCAGCGGCCCGCCGATGACCACGAGCCGCGGGTCGAGGATCGCCCGGATGGCCGCGACGCCTTTGGCGAAGCGGCGGGCGACCACGTCGAGCGCGTCCAGGGCCGAGGGTGTGCCGTCGACGACGGCGTCCAGCACGGCGTCGAACGCCCGCTCCCCCGCCGCTTCGAGCCGGGTCCGGAAGGCTGCGTCGCCGTCGCGTTCGGCCGCCGCCTTCGCCAGCCGGACGATCTCCTCGCCGCCGACCCAGTCCTCGAACGGGCCGAGGCCGTGCGGATGGCGGGGCTCGGGGGGAGTGGCCGCGAACAGGTCGAGAAAGCCCACGTCACCGGCGTCGTTGGAGGCACCGCGGTAGAGCTCGCCGTTCAGCACGATGCCGGCGCCGACGCGCTCGCCCCAGTGAACCATCACCAGCGAGTCCTCGCGGCGTTCGGAATCCCGCCACCGCTCGCCCTGGGTGGCCAGCTTGACGTCGTTGTCCAGGTAGACCGGGCAGCCGAGGGCGTCCTTCATCCGGCGATGGAGAAGGTCGCCGGTCAGGCCGGGCATGCTCGGAATGAGCCGGATGATCCCGGTCGCCGGGTCGACTATGCCGGGCGTGCCCACCGAGGCGAACCACAGGTCGCCGGTCGTGATGCCCGCCGCCTCCAGCGTGCGTGCCACCGCGGGCAGCAGTGTCTCCACCACCTGCTGACCATGGGAGCCGCCGCAGAGTTGCACCGCGTCGGCGGCGGCGACCGTACCGGCCAGGTCCGAGACCGCGACCCGCAGCTCCTGCGGGCTGATCGAGAGGCCCAGCACGTAGCCCGCCTCCGCCCGGAAGCGGACGAGCTGCGCGGGCCGTCCGGCCCTGCTGGAGTCGCGATCGAGGGAGCCGAACTCGACGAGTCCCTCCGCGGCCAGCGCGTTGAGCGAACGGGTGACCGCCTGCCGGGAAAGCCCGACCGCCTTGGCCAGCGCGGACACGCTCATGCTGGTCTCGGTCCGCAGCCGCCGCAGGATGGCACCCGCGTTGACCTCACGCATGAACTGCGTGCCAACGGCGACCACCTGCTCCATGACGTCTCCCTGGTCTCGACTTGCGGGTACGCTAGCATAATAATTATGGACCGTACGGAACTAATTCGTCGAGGGGTGTGACCTGCGATGTCATCCGGTGACGACGAGCAGCCCCCGCCGTGGGCGGACACCGTCAGCGGTCTCGCCCACCGCGTTCTCGGGCCGGTGGCCGAGTCGATCCGCTTCGTCACGCGCGAAGGCGCGGGGCGTGGTTATGAGTACGAGGCGAGGGACGGAGCGCTCACCGTCGCCGCGACGGACGGCGTGAGCGCCGCGGTCGCTCTCCATCACTATCTGCGGGAATGCTGCGAGCTGTCCGTGGGCTGGGACACCGTGCTGCCGTTGCGGCTGACGTCCCTCGCGGACAGCCCGCCCCGGCAGGGCTCGGCGCGGGTCCAGGACGGCTACTACTTCAACTTCTGTACGTTCAGCTACACCATGCCGTACTGGGACTGGGCCGACTGGGAGCGCGAGATCGACTGGATGGCGCTGCACGGCATCACCATGCCGCTCGCCATCACCGGCCACGAGGCCGCGCTGCACGCCGCCTACTCCCTCCTCGGTCTCGACGATCACACCATCCGTGGCTTCCTTGGCGGGCCAGGCTACCTTCCATTCCAGTTCATGGGGTGTATGGATGGCTTCGCCGGTCCGCTCCCCGCGTCCTGGATCGACAGTCATCGCGAGCTCGGGGCGCGCATCCTCGACCGCGAGCGCGCCTTCGGCATGACGCCCGTCCTTCCGGCCTTCACCGGACACGTCCCGCACCAGATCGCCGCGTCGTCGCGGGCCGCGCGCCGCGACTGGCAGGGGTTCGAGACCTGGGTCCTCGACCCGGCAGACCCGCTCTACGAGCGGCTGAGCACCGAGATCGCCCGCGCCCAGATCAAGCTCTTCGGCACCGATCACCTGTACGCCGCAGATCCGTTCATCGAGATGATCCCGGTCGACGCCGACCCCTCCTTCCCCGGGGCCGTGGCGACGGCGACGCTGGCCGGGCTGCGGGCCGCCGATCCGGACGCGGTCTGGCTCATGCAGGCCTGGCCCTTCTCCTACCAGCGGGACTTCTGGACCGAGGACCGCGTCACCGCCTTCCTCGACGCGATCCCGAATGACCGGATGCTCGTCGCGGACCTGTGGGCGGAGTACGACCCGCTCTGGGAGCGCTTCGAGGAGTTCTCCGGCAAGCCCTGGCTCTGGTGCGCGCTGCTCAACTTCGGTGGCCGCACCGACCCGGTCGCCGACCTGCGGGCGGTGCCGGCCGCGATCGACACCGCCCTCGCGGCGCCGAACCCGCCCACCGGCCTCGGCCTGTCCATGGAGGCCACCCGCAACAACCCCGTCTTCTTCGAGCTCGTGACCGACCAGATCTGGAACCGGGTCACCGACCTCGACGCCTGGCTCGACGCCTTCGTCACCCAGCGCTACGACAGGAGCGCGGCCCCGCTGCGGACCGCCTGGCGCGGGCTCCTGAACACCGTCTACGACACCCGGGGCCTGCGGATCTACCCCGCGCAGTTCAACGGCATCCTCACCGCCAAACCCTCCTACGCGGGGATGGCCGAGGCGCGCGCCAACGTCACCGGCACCCTCTGGTACGACCCGGCGGAGCTGGCCGCGGCCTGGGAACGGATGATCGAGGTGGCCGAGCACGATCACGACCTGGTGGCCGGTCCGCTGGGGCACGACCTCGTCGAGGTGGGCATCGCGTTCATGGTCAGGGTCGCCGACCGCTACTACCTCGACGCCGTGGAGCGGTCGGCCGCGCTCGGTACGGCCAGCCGGCCCCATGTCGACCGGTTCCTGCGCGTCTTCGATGACCTGGACCGGATGCTGGCCGCTCGCCCCGAGTACACCTTCCAGCGCTGGGAGTCGAAGGCCCTGTCGTGGGCGACCGACCCGGCCGAACGCGACGTCCTGCGGGACAACGCCCGCCGCATCATCACGGTCTGGGGCACCTCCTCCAGCCCCCTGCTCGACGACTACGCGGGGCGGCACTGGAGCGGGCTCGTCGGCGGCTATTACCGCGACCGCTGGGAGCTGTGGGCGCGTGGCCTCAACGACGCGCTCGCCACGCCCGGCGACGGCCCCGATGCGGACCTGGACGAGCGGCTCCGTGACCGGGCCGAGCTCTTCCTGCGGGAGGGCCCGGCGGCGGCGCCGCAGGACCTGGGCGACCTCGCCACGGAGTCACGCCGCCTGTTCGCCGCCTACGCGGACCAGGCCGACTCGCTTGCCCAGCCGTACGAACGCGACCGATGACACGACCGATGAGGAGAACGATGCCCCAGGTGGTACCTCCGACCGAGCGCCGGAACCCACGCACCGCCGACATCGACACCCTGGAGTCCCGCGAGGTCCTCCGCCTGCTGCGAGAGGAGGACGCCCGGGCGGTCGAGGCCGTCGGCGCGGCCGGCGACCAGCTCGCCCGCGCGGTGGACGAAGCACATCTGCGGCTGAACCGGGGCGGAACTGTGCACTACTTCGGCGCCGGCGCCTCCGGACGGCTGGCGGTGCTGGACGCCACGGAGATCACGCCGACCTTCGGGGCGGCGCGTGGCCTGTTCACCGCACACTTCGCCGGTGGGCTCGCCGCCGTCACCGACTCCTCCGTCGACCAGGAGGACGCCGAGGCGCTGGGCGCCGCCGACGCCGCCGTCCTCGACGAGGCCGGCGTGGCGATCGGGATCACGGCGTCCGGGTCCACGCCGTACGTGGCGGGCGCGCTGCGCGCGGCCCGCGCCGCCGGCGCCCTCACGGTGCTGGTGACCTGCAACCCGGACGCTCCGCTCCGCGAGCTGGCCGAGATCAACGTCGTCGCCGCCACCGGGCCGGAGGCGCTGACCGGCTCCACCCGGCTCAAGGCCGGTACGGCGACGAAGGTGATACTCAACTCGTTCTCGACGGCTCTCATGATCAAGGCGGGCCGGACGTACGGCAACCTCATGGTCGGGCTGGTCGCCACCAACGCCAAGCTCGGCGAGCGCGCGGTGAGCCTGCTCGTCGAGGCGACGGGTGAGGAGGAGGCGAGCTGCCGCGCGGTCCTGGCCGACGCGGGCGGCAACATCCCGGAAGCGCTCGTACGGCTGCTCACCGGCTGCTCGGCCGAGCAGGCGCGGACCGCGCTGGAGCGGCATCCGGGCGTCCGTGCGGCCGTCGCCGCGCTGGCGGACGCCGGATGAACCTGGCGGGCGTGGACGTCGGCGGTGGCGGGATCAGGGTGCGGATCGAGGCGGGCGGGTCGATCGTGTCCGGGGACGACGCGTCCCCGGTGCCGCGCGTTCAGGGCAGGGTCGACCTCGATCGGCTCGCGGCGCGGATCATCCGGGTCATCCAGAACGCCCTGGGCGGCCGGGAGCTCGACCGGTTCGCCGGCATGGCGATCGGCACGACAGGACTGCCGGGCCTGGTCCCGGACCCGAGCACGCTCTGGCACGCCCTGCGCGGGCGGTTCGGCCTGGGCACGCTCGTGGTCACCGGTGACATGGTGACCACGCACGTCGGCGCGCTCGGGTTCCGGCCCGGCGTCGTCGTCGCCGCGGGCACCGGCGTCATCACCCTCGGCACCGACCTGGACGGCGTCTGGAACCAGTCCGACGGGTGGGGATACCTGCTCGGCGACCACGGCGGCGGCGCCTGGATCGGGATGCGCGGCCTGCACGCCGCTCTGCGCGCGCATGACGGCCGGGCGGGCGGGTCGCCCGCGCTTCTCGAACGCCTGACGGCGCACTTCGGGCCCCCCTCGGAGCTGGTGGCGCTGGTGTACGCGGCGGGGTCGGCGGCCCACCACTTCGCCTCGTTCGCACCGGCCGTCGGCGAGGCGGCCCGTGACGGGGACCCGGTGGCGCGGCAGATCTGGACAGAGGCCGGCCGGCAGCTCGGCCAGACCGCGCTGGCCGCCGCGTCCGGGCTCGACCCGGTCTTCTCCTGGGGCGGCCGGCTGTTCGACGCCGCGGATCTGCTGATGGAGCCCTTCCAGAGCACTGTCCGTACGCTGCTTCCCGAGGCTCGTTTCGAACCGCCGCGAGGCAACTCCGCCGACGGCGCGCTCGCCCTGGCGCGGGCCGCCGCCGACGGTTCGGTACGGCCGTACCACCCCTATGCCTACGTCTTCACCGAGGCGTCACAGGATCGGCCGGACAGCGGACGAACAGGCGGTACGGAACGGCGCCGAGCATCGGCGGCGGCCCCGGAGAAGATGACCTGATGAAACTGTCGGTGCCCGAGTGCACACTGAGCGTATGTCTGACGAGCCTCTCGAACTCGGCGAGATCTCCATCGCCGACTGGCACGCCCACACCGACAAGATGGCGGAAGTCAGCTTCCTGACCATCGCCCGCCGGCTCCCCTCCCTCGTGCGCCAGGCGCTGCGCATGGCCTGGGGAGCCAGCCCGCGCGACACCCTGGCCACCGTCGCGCTCAACCTGCTCGGCGGGGTGTTCACCGCCTTCGGGCTGCTGGCCACGACCGGCGTGCTCGCCGCCCTGTTCAGCCAGGGTCCCACCCCCGACCGCGTGATGGCCGCGCTGCCCAGCCTCGCCCTCGTCGCCACCGCCGCCGCCCTGCGCACCGCCATGCAAGCGGGCGCCGGCTGGGCGGAGTCCCGCCTCACTCCCCAGATCTCCCGGCACACCGAGGAGCGGCTCTACGGCCTGACCAGCCGCGTCGACCTGGTCGCCTATGACGACCCCGACTTCCACGACTCCCTCGAACGCGCCAACATGCGGGGCGTGGCGGTGGCCGACTCGGTGGTGTCCTCGGCCATCGACGTGGTGACGGCCGTGGTCGGCCTCGCGGCCGTGGCCGGGGTGCTCGGTGTCCTCCACCCGGTGCTGCTGCCGCTGCTCCTGCTGGCGGTGCTGCCCGACGCCTGGGCCGCGGTCCGCAGCGCACGGATGCGCTACGCGACGATGTACTCCCTCATCCCGGCCCGCCGCCGCAAGTGGATCATTGCCGAACTGCTGGCCGAGCGCGAGGCCGCCGCCGAGGTCCGCTCGTTCACGATGCGCGGCTTCCTGCTGCGCATGTACGACGCGGTGGCCAAGGCCGAGCAGGAGGTGCTCCTGCTGCTGGCCAGACGGCAGACGGTGGCCCGGCTCGTGGGCGAGGCCTTCGGCGGCCTGGGCACCGGCGTGGTCTACGTCGCGCTCGGCATCCTGCTGGCCATCGCCGCGATCCCGCTCGCCGTGGCGGGCACCGCCGTCCTGGCGATCAGATCCGGTCAGCAGTCCCTGAGCAGCCTCATGTACGCCACCAACCGCCTCTACGAGCAGGGCCTCTACTTCACCGACTTCCTGGAGTTCTGCGCCGACGCCGAACGCCGGCTGCCCGGCTCCCGCCCGCTCACGGCGCCCGAGTCCTTCCAGTGCATCGTCGCCGACAAGGTGTCCTTCACCTATCCGGGCGCCGACGAGCCCGCGCTTTGCGAGGTGTCCATCGAGATCAAGCGCGGCGAGATCGTCGCCTTCGTCGGCGAGAACGGCTCGGGCAAGACCACCCTCGCCAAGATCCTCTCCGGCCTCTACGAACCCGACAGCGGCACCGTCGCCTGGGACGAGATCGACCTGAAAGACGTCAAACCCGACGACCTCCGGCTGCGCACCGCGGTCATCGCGCAGGACCACACCCGCTGGCCGCTCACGGCCCGCTACAACATCACCATGGGCACCGACAAAGGCGAAGCGGCCCTGCACTCGGCCGCCGAGGTGGCCGGGGCCGACGTGGTCATCGGCGACCTCCCCCACGGCTACCGCACGCTGCTCGACCGGCGCTTCAAGGACGGCCACGAGCTGTCCGGCGGCCAGTGGCAGCGCGTCGCGGTGGCCCGGGGCTTCCACCGCGACGCGGCGCTGCTCATCTGCGACGAGCCGACCGCCGCCCTCGACGCCCGCGCCGAGCACGCCCTGTTCGAACGCATCCGCAGCCACTCCGACGGCCGCACCGTCCTGCTCATCACCCATCGGCTGGCCAGCGTCCGCTACGCCGACCGCATCTATGTCCTGGAGCACGGCAAGGTGACCGAGCAGGGCACCCACGACACCCTCATGTCACTGGACGGCCTGTACGCCGACCTCTACACCCTCCAAGCCAGCGCCTACCGATAACCGCGGAGCAACGGCGGCGACGGCGAACCACACGCCGTCGTCGCCGGCCGTCATACGCAGAACGTTCTCAGCACCACTGGTGACGCGATACGCAGAATGTTCTCAGCACCGCTGGTGACGGCGACCGGACACGACACGGGCCTTGCGGTGGCGCTTGGCAGGCGATCAGCCGATTCTGTCGTGGACCACACCGTCCATGTCGCCGCCCCAGACGTCGTCGTCCTCGTGGAGCCAAGTGGCGGATTCGCGCTCTTTGTCCTCCTGGCCGCTCGCACCGCCCATCCCGCTCATCGGCATGAAGGGGGAGCCTGTCCCGTTCGTGGCGGTGGCCCGAATACCGTTGATCGTCGCCGGGGCTCCCGATCCACTGCCCATGCCGGCGCCGGGATTGCCGGGGTCGGTGGCCGCGGAGTGGTTCGGGCTCTTGGGGGTGGAGTGGATCGGACCGCTGTCCGAGTCGATTGGGCGCTGGAAGTCTGCCAGCTTGGTATGCAGGTTGGTAGGCCGATCCAGGGCGCTCGTGGGATCGTTCGAGCCGTGGGTGGGGTCGCCAGGCGATGTGTCGTTGCCGTTCGCGTCGAGGATGGCCGGCCAACGGGGTGCGTTCGTGCTGCCCGGGGCGGCGTCGGACGATCGGCTGTCCGGCCCGTGGCTGAGGTCCGCCCTGTCCCGGTCCTCGGGATCACCAGGGAAATGGGCGCGCTCGCCATGCGGTGCGGAAGAGTCCGCGCCGGCAGGTAACGCAGGGCCGCCGCCTGAGCGGTCAGTGCCAGTGGGGCTTATATGGGAGGGGGAGCGGTCGGAGGCTCCGGCGGACGGCCTCTCGCCGAATCTGTAGTCGACCGTTTCGGGCTTCTCATGCGGTGCCACCGGATAGGCGATGGCGGGCAGTTCCATCTCCACCGTCTTGGGAAGGGTGCTGTAGATCGCCTCGAGGTCCTTGCTGAACGCTTCCAGCTGCAGTCCTGCCAGCTTACCCAGATTCTTCCAGGTTAAATCCACGCCATGCTTGCCCGACTGCAGGACTCCGTTAAAAATGAGGTCGCCGTGACCATCGCGCCTGAAGCCGAAATTCGAGGTTTCGCGCTCCGCCTCCGGAAGTTCGCCGTCGATGGACTCCTGGTGTTGGCGTACCACTCCGGCCAGGGTCTCGAGCGGACGGCCCATCGCCAGCAGCTTGTCAGAGAGTTCGCCGAGCGCTATGTAAAGAGTTCTCAGGGCCCGCTGTGCCGTTACGGAGGCCTTGCCCTCCCAGACCTTAGCGAGAGCCTCGGCTTCCTGTCCGAGCACCCATTGGGCGTTGGCGACGACCGAACACGCGTCCACGTAGGAGGCGCCGGCATCCTGAATCTCCTTGACGCTGATGCCCTTGATGAAGTCCCTGACCTCCTCAAATCTGCGGTCGTCGTTATCGATCGTCCAGTCCTCACCGCGGGAGGGCTTGAGCCAGTGTGTCTTCTTGTCGGTCTTCTCGACCATGGGTGGCTAGGCTCCGTCCGTGTTCGCGTCGCTGACGTCCTTGTATTTGCCCGCACCGGCGTCGAGCAGCGCAATCGCGATATCGAAGTTCTTGTGGACCTCTCGATAGATCGTGGTGAACTCCTGGTGGCAGGTCTCCAGCATTTTGGCGAACGTGCGACCGCCCTCCCACCGGGCAACGCTCTGCAACTGGGTCCTCAGCTCCTCGAGCGCGGCGTACTTGGTCAGATCATCGATGGAGCCCTGGCCGGCGGCCAGGCTGCTCCCCTTGGCGCTGCCGCCTTCGCCGGTGAAGCGCCCCAGCGCCTCTCTCAGCGCTTTGGCACTTTCCCTGATCACCTTTTCGTTGTAGGTGACGCCATCTCGCTCCGCCTCCAGACCCGGCCAGCTGTCTTCCAGGGCCTTGGGTGGTATCGATTCTGGCGCCATGCTCACGCTCCTAAATCGCGCTTGAGTCGTCGATTGCGAATATCCCGTTGGCCCATGACGCAGTGCTCAATGGGCGCCCATTAAATCTCGGCCTCGGCGCCCCTGATGCGACCGCTACCCCAAGCTCGGATACCTCTGCCGGGGACAGGAGCATGCTGCGGCGACGCTTCCAAAGCGAACTTCTCGCCTTGTCTGATCAACCCGCCGAGGCCTTTGACAAGGTCAGGGAGCAAGACCGAGAGAGATTTGCCAACATCAAAACTCCTGATGATCAGCCCAGAACTACTTCCTCAAATATCCGTGGAAGATCGGGTCGGGTGAGTATCGGCCTGGCGACCGGCCGCCGCACACCTCACAGCGCCGGAAACGACGATACACCATTATGGAGCGAGTGCTCTGTTATTTGCGAGCACACCCCGCCCTCGGGTTCATGATCTCGATCGGTTGCCGAACGTCGCCGAACGACTGGTGGCCGAGGGCCGGCTCGCCACCAGGCCGAGGCGGATGAGGCTGTCCGCGGTGTCGGCGATGGCGGTCTCCGGGGCGCGCGGCTGCCAGCCGAGGACCTCACGAGCCTTGTCCGCGTGGACGAGCGGGATGCGGCCCAGCTGGTCGACCATCGCCCGCAACTCGGGATTCGTCCGCGCCGCGGCCCTGACCTGCTCGTCGGCGAGCTCCAGTTTCGGCACCTTGGCCGCGAGCTCGCCCAGATGGTCGCTCAGGATCCGGGCGGCGTGCAGGAAGCTGATCATCTCGCCGCTGCTGGCCAGGAACCGCTGTCCGGCCGCGGCGGGGTGGATCATGGCCCGCACGTGCAGGTCCACGACGTCCCGCACGTCCACCACGCCGAAGAAGACACGGGGCGCGACCGGCATGTCCCCGTCGAGCAAAGTCTTGACGAGCATGGTGGAGACCGACAGGTGCGGGCCGAGCAGCGGACCGAAGATTCCGGTGGGGTTGATCACGGCCAGTTCGAGGTCATCGGCCTCGGTCCGCGCGAAGTCCCAGGCCGCGCGCTCCGCGATCGTCTTCGACCTGGTGTAGGCCGTGTTGTCGTCGGCGGGGTCGGTCCAGTCGCGCTCGTCGTACTCGTCGCTCGCCTTACGGCTGTACCCGACCGCGGTGAACGACGAGGTCATCACCACCCGCGCCACACCGGCGTCGCGGGCGGCACGCAGGACGCGCAGCGCTCCGTCCCTGGCCGGGACGATCAGCTCGTCGTCGTCCTTTGGCTGACCGGCGGGCAGCGGCGATGCGACGTGGTGGACATAGGCGCAGCCCGCCGTGGCCGCGGCCCAACCGTCGTCCGCGGACAGATCGGCGTGGCAGACGTCGAGCCGATCCCCTGGATCGGCGCCGGCCGCGGCCACCGCCTCGCGGAGGCTGGTTTCGCGGGCGGGCGAGCGGACCGTGGCGCGCACGCGGTGACCGTCGAGCAGCAGCCGGCTGACCAGGTGCGAGCCGACGTGGCCGCTGCCACCGGTGACGAGAATGGGGTCGTTGAGCCGGCGACTGTCCGTTCCTGATGACGATCTCGTGGTCGGCATGTCGTCCCTCGCTGAAGGAGGAAGGAGCAAGGTTTTGGCGTAGACCGTGCGGTGTTCGGGCCCGGTGTCGCGTACGGTCCACGGCCCGACCTCGAGGCTACTTCGAGCGGGAGCAGTTGTCAGAACCTCGTCTCGTGCGAACTTCGCGGCTCATTCGTCCATCCAACCGTGCATGACCACACACACGATGACCCGTACCGTATTGGGCACGACCCTGGCCGCAGGGCTGGTGCTGGGCGGCCTCGCGCCAGCGGCGCACGCCGCGACCGCGCCCGCCACTTTCGGCCCTTCCGGATACGGGGGCATCACGCTGGGGATGAGCACGAAGGCGGCCAAGGCCAGCGGCAAGATCACGCCCGCCGACGGGGCCGGCGTCTCCCCCACCTGCACCGGCTGGAGCCTGAAGGCTCACCCGGTAGGCCGCGACTCCGTCGGCCTCTTCATCTCCAAGAAGCACGGCGTTGCGGTGATCTTCGCGCCCAAGGGCGCCAAGACCCCTGAGGGCATCGGACTGGGCTCCACGTACCGGCAGATCAAGAAGGCCTATCCCAAGCTGAAGACGGCTGCCAGCGGCTACCCGTACGTCGACATCCCCGGCAAGGCGCATGCGTACTATTCCTTCCTCCTCAACAAGGGCAAGGTGTACGAGATGGCGCTGGGGCTCCACAAGCAGGACTGCGTCAACTAACCCGGGGCGGGGCCTCGCCTGACCGGCCCCCATGTTTCTAGTCGGTCTGTTCGGAAAGTGGGAGTTTCCGGGAACCGATGAGAAAGGCATGGACATGGGCGCCGATGACAAGATCCGGAACAAGGCGGAGGAGCTCAAGGGCCGGGCGAAGGAGGCCCTCGGAAAGGCCACCGACGACGAGGACCTGCGGGCCGAAGGGCGTACAGAACAGGCCGAGGGGGGCCTCAGACAGGCCGGCGAGAAAGTCAAGGACGCCGGCAAGAAGGTCAAGGACGCCTTCAAGAAGTAACGGCCACGACGAACACCTCCGGACATGGGGCCGCTCTCGCGCTTGACCGCGCGAGAGCGGCCCCGACGCTGTGACGATCACCAAGTCAGTCGAGCTCGGCTCCGGAGTTGGCTTCGCCGCTCTTGGACGCGTCGGCCTCCCCCGTCCGGTCCACCTGGATCCGACCCTCCGGCGCCTTCCCCGACGCCCCGCTGTTGGCGCGGCCACCGCGACCGGCCATGGCCTGCCCGGTGTTCGACGTCCGCACATCGGTCTGGGGCGGAAGGACCGGGAGCGCCGCCCACACCGCGACTCCGACCGCGTCCAGCGCCGCCAGGGCCGACGGACCGACACGGCGCTCGCGATCTTGTCCGTGGCGTCCCATCGCATCGCCACCAGGACCACCGCCACGGCCGCCACCACTGCGGCTGTCACCACCGCGGCCGCCACCGCCACGGCCGCCACCGCCACGGCCGTCACCGCCACGGCCGCCACGACCAGCACCCACCGGCGCGGCGTACAAGGGCCAGCGGCCGCCCCAGCCCAGCAGCCAGTCTGCACGTGCAGATACTTTACGTAGTCACATATTAACGTTCTGTGGATTATGTGCTTCTATGAGACCTAAACGCATCGGTAATTTCTCCCGAGAAGCTGCGCCGGTGGAGGATTGTCATCCCGCAGGGGAAAATCCATACATGCACATGCATCTGCATCTGCGCGGCAGCTCGCGAACCGCCATAATCTAGGGCGGCGACGGACGAGCACCGCCGAAACGGCGATCCGTCCTGACGCCAGCCCGAGCCTGCCACTAGATCAACAGACGAAAGGGGCAGTTCCCGCCTTACCTGTCCGGACATTGATGTCGCCGAGGTCGACCGAGCGCCGCACGCTTTCTCCGATCTCGATCCATCGGACCGAAATGAGAAAGAAGTGAGCATCACCCTGCGCATCGCGCTCTGCTTAACCATCGACATGCTTCTCTCGCTGGTGATCGCGCTCATCGCCTTCATCGTGGCGAGAGAGAATGGAGTGCCGATGGTCGGAGCCCTTGGATGGAGCGGGGGTACATTCATCGCGACAGCCACCCTCGTCACCACGATCATGAACCACACAGGGGCATTCGACCGAGCTCAGAAGAGCCCTTAGCGGGCGATCGATTCGCCCAGCCGTCTCGCTCCAGCCGCTTCACGGCTCATGTAGGGAGACCCGGCTCTGCACGCGGATGGGCCACGGGGCGTCCGATGGCCCACCGCGTCGGGGCGGCTTTACTCGCTCACTCCGAGGCGTGGGTTACAGGGCGGCCGCCAGCTTCTTGAGGATGGCGGCTCGGGCCGGGGTGAGGGAGCGGCTGATGACAGCGGCGTTCACCTGCATGACATAGGCGTGGATGGCGGCGGCCTTGGCCGTGGCGTTGCCCATCTCCTCGGCACGCTCGGCGGCGTCGAGGACGGCGCACATGGCTATGGCGGGGCCCCCGCCCGGCCTGGTGACGAATCGCCTGGACAGCGTGCACAGGTCGTCATAGGTGACGACCAGCTTGAAGGTGACGGAAGACACCTGGCCGAGGTTGCCCGCGACATCGGTAGCGGTGGCCGAAAAGGTGTGTTCGTGCCGAATGTCGGGACGTCCCAGTGAACGGCAGCGTGTCCACGGCTTTGAGGTCTTCCGGTCGGCCGGTGTAGGGCACGGTGACGCGGCCGGAGGGGGTCCACAGCGACACGGTCCGGGCGTCACGATTGAAGCTCATCAGCCGGGCGTCGTAAGAGACGGCCCCGTGCGGGCGGAAGATATGAGCGCGTTTCTTGCTGGCGCGCCGGTTGGCATATGCGCCCGCGACCCGGGCGATCGCCCGCACGGCCGCTTGCGCACCCAGTCCGGCCACCTGCCCGCGCACCTCGTAGTAGGCCAGCCGGTGCAACTCCAGCACGGTGAAGACGCGGTGCTGCCAGGCCAGCCGGGACACGACGGTGGCCGCCTCATTACACAGCAGCACTGCCGCAGCCAGCGCCTCGGCTTGGGCCGGGGCGGGCGTGAGCCGCAGTTGCACGATCGTGGGCAGGCCGTGGCGTTTGGTGGCGGAGCGGCGGATCGCCATCGCGCACCTCCTGTCACAGCGCCCTCACCCACCGCACATATTATCGAATGTGATCGAGCCTTTCCATTCTGTTTTCGAAAGGAGGGGTTGCGCTTCCTCCCGACCCTGAGGGACCGGGCCTCCGCGCCACCATCCAGATGAAGTCGGCGTGCGCCGGTGTGGCGGTCACCAGGCTGGTCGCAACCAGCACGCCGGCCAGCAACGGTCCCCGAAGCCACGTCATTCTGGGCGCTGAGCACCCTCTTTCCGGAGCGTCCCCGTGCGCTGCCCTGGCTCCCGGTACCGCCCCCTATTCCCTCGCAAAAAGTTACGGAGTGCGTACAGAAAGCTACGGAGGCGCGCGCAGAACGTCCGTTCGCGTGGGCGTCCCCTCCTCGTGATCAAGGTTGGGAAACGCCCACGTTCACGACTCCTATTGCGCCGGCGTGCCGTACACGCTGACCTCGGTGAGGTGGAAGGACAGGTTGGCGGTGTTGTGGGTGCCGATCACCCGGACGTATCGGGCCTTCGCCTCGGTGGTCATCGTGTCTCCGGCGTCGGTCGCGGCCTTGGGGCCACGACGGCCGCCGAGGGTGTACCAGGTGACGCCGTCGAGGCTGCCCTCCAGCCGGTACTCGTAGTAGCGCCCGCCTCCGACATAGTTGCGGACGTTGACGCGTGAGATGTCGTTGGCCGTCCCCAGGTCGACCTTCCACCAGGTGGTGTCCCAGGTCATCTGGCTGGCGAAGTACGGCGAGTTGGCCCGGTTGCCGTCGTTCACGTACTCGGGGCCCCGGTTCGCCTCCCAGCTCAGCGCCGTGACCGGTTTGCGGAGGCTCTGCAGCGTGTCCCCCGCGCCGTCGCGGGCGGTCGACGGGGCCGACGCGGGATCGGTGAGCACGGCGGTCGCCTGCTGGCCGGTGTCTCGGTTGGCCGCGCTGACGAACAGGCCGGCGTCGAGCGTGGCGCCGGTGCCCGGGACGCGGGCCGACCCGATCACCGACCAGTTCTTGCCGTCGCTGCTGCACGAGCCGGTGAGCCGGTCGCCGGACTTTCCGACGCGCACGCGTACGGGCGGGGTGAACCCACCCACTTCGGTGTACGAGTCGAGCTGCCCGTTGCCGTCGGAATCCCAGCTGAACACGCAGCCGTGGCCGGGAGTGACGGCGATGTTCGCGTACCCGGTGGCCCCGGGGGTGGCCAGATCGTCGCTCACCACCAGCCCGGACCGGGTCCACTCCGACGCGCCGTCCTGGCGCAGCACCGTGCTGGTGAGCTGCTGCCCGTCGGCCAGGGCGTCCGCGCGGTAGGCGGTGGCGAGCTCGTTGGTCTCCTTCCAAAGGTCCGCGCCGCTCGCCGCGATCGCGATCCCGTCGCTGGTGGGAGCGAACTCGGCCGGGGTGTTGCTCATCGTCTTGTACGACGCCGGCGCGGCTCCGGCGATCAGCAGGCGGGTCGAGGCCGTGTCCCGCCGGGCGACGTCGCCGGAGTCCCAGGAGGCGATGACGTCCAGCGCCGGAGTGCCGCCTGGGGCCTCACCTGCGGGAACGGTCACCGTCCAGGTCGCGGTGAGCTTGTCACGCGGAGCGACGTGGTCGGCGCTGATCGGGGAGGTCGCCTGCACCTGGTATCCGTCCGGGGCGTCGAGCTGGAGCGTCACCCGGTCGGTGGGCCGCGACGTGTTGTCGTTGGTGAACGCGGCGGTGACCTGTACGGTCCCACCCGGCTTGACGCCCTTACGGTCGACCCCGATGGTCACCGCGCCGTCGGGCAGTGCGGCCACGGTGCTCGCTTCGGCGTAGGCGTCGCCGCGTGGCTCGGAGGCGAGCTGGGTGCCGGCTTTGGCCCAGTCCTTGGCGACGGCCATCCAGTCGATCTTCTCGGGGTAATCCTTGCCCGAGCGCAGCGCGGTCTTCAGGCCGTCGAAGAACATCTGCCAGCGCTTCACGTAGTACTGCCCGACGAGACCGTTCATCTCCCTGCGGGCGTAGTCCTGCAGACGGGCGTCGGCGGACCAGATCGTGACCAGCGACTTGAGGTTGTAGTCGAGCGTCGCCGCCTCGGCCGGCGTGGCGGCCTGCCGGCGGGCTTCCTTCTGCCACGCCCCGAGCAGGAAGTTCTCGTCCGTGCCCAGCAGCCGGTCCATCTGCCGCATCTGGTCCATCCACCGGCCGGTGAGGCGCTCGAAGCGTTCGAGATCCTTGGCCCGGTAGGCGGCGCGGATCTTGGGCAGCTGCAGCCGGCTGTGGTTGGCCAGCACCTGCCGCGCGACATCGACGAGGTCGTAGCGGTAGGCGCCGGAGCCGCGCAGGCCCTTGTCGATCTGGAGCAGCTCGTCGAGCGCCTTGTCGAAGGTGGCGATGTCGTACTGCAGCGGGTAGCCGGTGTTCGCCAGGCCGGGCTCGTCGTCGTACAGGCCGGTGACGTGCCGGGAGTCGGCGCCGGCGGGCCAGCTGTAGACGGTGTCGAGGAGGATCTGCCAGGCCGCCTTGGCGTGCGGATCCTCGCCGCCGTACCGGGCGGTGGCGTAGTCGGCGAACCATTGCCGCATGTCGACCGGGCTGTCCTGCCACGGCAGGTCGGCGAAGAACGCGACCGCGGCCGGGTTGTTGTCGATGGCCTCCGGCATGAGCGCGATGCCGTTCATCGCCGTGCCGGGCTTGTCGCGCCAGGCGTGGAACTTCTGGTTCCACAGCGTCAGCCGGGCGCCGAGGTTGAAGTGACCGCCGAAGTTCCAGATGGTGCCGAACGCGTACCCGGTGCCGAGAAAGTCCTTGTCCCGGTCGGTGATGCCGGGTTCCTCGCTGATGCCGTCGACGATGAACATCTTGGTCCGGTCGATGGCCTGAAGTGTCGCCGGCAGCGGGTTGCTCTGCCATCCCAGGATCGTCCAGAGCGCCTTGGGATGGGCGGTGTTCAATGCCCGCTGTACCGCTTGTGACGCCTGTGCGACGTTGACCGTTCCGGCCGTGCCACCCTCGTGCAGCAGGTCCATCTTGTACATCGTGCTGTTACCGAACAGTTCGGTCTGCACCCGGTAGAACGTGGCCGCGACACGCGCGAAGACCGCGTTGGTCGGGTCGAGCCAGTGCGGGCGTTCGAGCTGGTTCCAGGTGCCCTGCGGGACCGTGTTGGCTCCCGGGTTGCGGGCCTTGAAGTCGGTCGGCACGGTGCCGAAGTAGCCGGGCAGCACCGGGACCATCCCCAGGGAACGCAGGTGGTCGGCCATCTTGCGGCCGAGGTCGACCCGTTGGTCGATGAGTTGCTGGGAGATCGGGCTGTCGGTGCAGCACATGTTCTGCAGCAGCCACCAGGACTGGTGGCCCGGCTGCGGGATCCACGCGCGCATCTGCTGGTCGGAGTAGCCGAACTTCATGAAGGTACGCTGGTAGACCGCCTCCTGGCCCTCGTAGACCAGCACCTCGTTGATGCCGTGCAGCGCGAGGACATCGATCCGCCGCTGCCACTCCGGCCAGCTCAGATACGCGCCGGCATAGCCCTGGTTGGTGTCGTTGAGTGCGAAGCGGTGATCCACCGAGGAGTCTCTGGCGATGGGTGCCGCGGGCAACGGGAGGTGCTCGGGCAGGTCGACCTGGGAGCCGTTGATCGCGATGTCGGCGTGGGCCACCTGGCGCAGGTAGTAGCCGAAGCCGGTCAGCTGAACCGCGGGCGTCGTGCCGGCGACGACGAGGCGGCCGTTGGAACCGTACACCTGGAACCGGTCTCGGCCCGTGCCCTTGACGATCGTGAGCAGAGTGACCTGCTTGGCGCGCGATGTCCCGATCAGCCGTTCGAGGGCCTGCGCCGCGGGGCCGCCGAACCCGGCAACCGTGTCGGCCACCGCCTCGGGTGGGGAGACGAACGGCACGGTGAGCATCGTGAGCAGGACGGCGGCGAGTGCCGTCAGGAGCGTTCGCCATCGGCGCGGTAAGGGGCTGTGGGGTTCGCCGGAACGGATCATCGGGCGGCCACCTCCGAGGGGGGCGACTAAGGGGCCTACTATAGAGAAAGTTATGTAAAGACTTTTCGTAACGTCTTTGCGAAATATACTCAGCCGCAGGCGACCAGAGGTCAAGATCTCACGACGGATATTCACGAACCGGACAGCGAAGGGGCGCGGATGACGGAGGAGCGGCCGGCGGGCACACCCGTGCTGCGGAGGATGAACCGGGCCGCGGTGCTCGACGCGGTCCGACGGCGCGCACCTGAGCCTGTACGGCTGGCCGAACTCAGCCAGTTGACCGAGCTCACCCGCCCGACCGTCGCCCAAGCCGTGGAGGATCTGCTGGCCGCCGGCTGGCTACGGCAGCACGCGCCGCAGCCGGCCACTGTGGGCAGACCGGCGACGCGGTTCTCCCTGAACGGCCGGGCGGCACCCGTGCTCGGCCTGGACGTCGGCCCGCACACCGTGACGGCGGGGATCGCCGACCTGGCCGGTGAGCGCCTCGCGGTGATTCGCCGGACGGTCGGCCGGCGCAGCGCTCGGCACCTGCTCGAAGCGGTCGACGAGGCGACGGAGGAAGCGCTGGCGACGGCCGGCCTGGCCGCCGAGCAGATCGCGGCGGTGACCGCGGCGACCCCGGGCATCGTCGAGGAGACCACCGGCCGGGTGCTGTTCGTCCCGAGTGTGCCGGGCTGGTCGGAGATCGACCTCGCCGGCCGCCTGCGGGCTCGTTTCAGGTGCGCGGTCACGGTGGAGAACGACGCGAACCTGGCCGCGCTGGCGGCGGCCCACCAGCGCACCGGCGCGGGCACTCTGTTGGCGGTTCAGTGGGGCGAGCGGCTCGGTGCCGGTGTCGTCATCGACGGACGGCTGCATCGGGGCGCGGGCCAGGCTGGTGAGATCGGCTTCATTCGCCCTGTCGACAACCGTCCCGACGCGCACCTTCCCAACGCTGACCCTCCCAACGCTGACCCTCCTGACGCTGACCCTCCTGACGCCGACCCTCCTGACGCCGACCCTCCTGACGCCGATGCTCCCGACGCCGACCTTCCCGACGCGGCCGGGGACGGTCGTGGGCCGCTGGAGCGCGCGATCGGCGCCGAGGCGATCGTCAATCTCGCCCGCCGCCGCGCCGCCGCGCATCCGGAGTCCAGGCTCGCCCGTGCGACGGACGCGGCCGCCGTCTTCGCGGCCGCCGCCGGGGGCGACCCGCTCGCCGCCGAGGTCGTCGACCGGGTCGCCGCCGTCTTCGCCGAGGCGATCGCGCCTGTGGTCCTTGTCCTGTCCCCACATGTGATCGTGATCGGTGGGGGCATCGCCCGGGCCGGCGCGGTCCTGCTGGACGCGATCGCCCGGCACCTCGAAGACCTGACCCTCACCCCGCCTGGCGTGGAACTGTCGGAGCTGGCCGAGGGCACTGTGCTCACCGGCGCGATCCAGATGGCCCTGGACGAGGTGTGGCGCGACACCCTGACCGTCTGCTGACCGAGAGTCTTCTGTGGCGACGCCGACGAGGACGTTGACGGCCGAGGCCACGGCGAGCGATCCGCGCACTACCCTGGAATGGTGCGCTTCGGGATCTTGGGTCCGCTGGAAGTGTGGGCGGCGACGAGGTGCCATCGGCGCGATCTGCCGCGTATCTCCTTCCAGAAGAGCCAGGTGGATGCCCTGCAATTCCGGGGAGGGATCAGCGCCCAGGCACTCGATGAGGCGGGATCTGAGCTGCGTCGGAAGGCCGAAGCGGGACTGCCGGCGATCCGTCGCTCTCGCGATTCACGAGATCGGGATGTCGGGCACCGTGCCGATGCCCTCCGCCTCCAGAGTGATCGAACGCGCCGAGTCGGCGGGCGCGGGGAAGTAGACGTAGCTCCTGTTGACCTCGCCCTTGTCCAGGGACAGCACGGAGTTCTCCACGAACACGGTGCTCATCTTCAGCGGGAGGTACCGCGCCTGTGTCGCCGGGTCGAGCAGGCTGAACGTGCCGTAGTCGGAGCCTGAGGAGAACGCGTGCGACCCGCCGCTGAACGGTCCGGGCACCGGGATGAACGTCTCCGAGCTCTCCAGCGCGACATCGAAGGCCGCCACCAGGTAGGCGCCGTCGCGGTAGAACGGGTGAACGTCGACCCGCAGCCGGTTGTTGAAGCGCTTCACGCTCAACGAGCCCACCACCGGACCCGCGTCGGCGCGGAACGGGGCGGGGCTGTGGACCGAACCTCGCACCTTGTCCGCTGACGTTCTGCCTGCACGGCGGCCGGTCGTGGTGGTCGTGCCGGGCAGGTCCTGCTTGATCTGGTAGGAGATCTCGACGCGGCGGTTGCGGGCGCGGCCTTCGGGGTTGTCGCTGCCGTCCTTCTTGGTGTTGTCGGCGATCGGCTCGCTCTCGCCCTTGCCTGTGGCCTTGTAGACGTACGCGTCGCCGAGCTTGCCGGCGAGGTAGCGGCGCACCGCCTCCGCCCGCTTCATCGAGAGGTCCTGGTTGTAGGCGGGCTCGCCCTTGCTGTCGGTGTGCCCTTCGATGAGGATCGGCGGCTTGGCCGGGTCGGCCCGCACGCGCGTCTCCTCGACCACCTCGTCCAGCACGGTGGCCGCCTTGTCCGACAGATCCGCCTTGTCGAAGCGGAACAGCACGTCCGTGCGCAGCCCGATCGTCTCCTGGGTGCCCTGCTGCTCGGTCGTCTTCTGCGGGGTCTCGACCAGCTCGTTCACGTCGGAGACCCCTGACCAGATCTTGCCCGACGGCGGCACCACGGGCCACTGGAACGTCGAGCCGGGAGCGGACGTGTCCGTGTCGTCGCGCTGCCTGGCGACGGGCGGGGCCGCGCCGCCGGTGACCGGAACACCGGTGAACGGGGCCAGGGCCATGTCCGGCACGATCGAGACCTGCCGGACCCCGGCCGGCAAAGGCGGGAAGTACACCTCGACGGGATAGTGCACGCCGACTTGGAAGTCGTCGGGGTAGTTCTCCGTCGTGGCCGTGCCGTGGCGAGTGCCGAACGCCCTGCCCTCGGCGTCGTTCTCCCGCAGCGTGAAGTAGACCTTCCTGCCGACCGGGTCGAACAGCCGGAACTTGCCGAAGCTCACGCTCTGCGTGGGTAACCCGTCGTAGCCGAAGTCCCCACTGCGGGAGCCACCCTCGCCGGTGGCCGTGATCTCCATCTTGAGCACGGTGAGGTCGCGGTTGGTCTCAAGCGCTTTGACGTCCACCTTGAAGGGGTTGGAGCCGTACAGGCCGACCAGCCCTTCCCGTACGAGGCCCCCGGCAGGAGTCGCGTTCGCCGACGGCGAGACCGGCGGGGACGCGGTTTGCCGCGTGGGCGTGGTCGCAGTTCCGCTTCCGGCGTTCTGGGCGGGCGTTTCGCACGCGCAGAGCATCGCGGCCGCGAGCAGGAGGGCCGTCGTACGGAGGCGCACATCCATATGAATCTCCGCCAGGCGATCAAGATCGGTCAGCTGTAGGGATCCTACGCGCGCCTCGCGTTCTTGTTCGCCTCATTGCCGGGGTTTCAGTAGACATGTGTCATTCGAAGAACTTGAGGCTGTACCCGATGTCAGTGTTGGGGCCGGGCACGTTCGCCCGCCGGTAGGTGGTCTTGCTCCACCAGACGGCCGTGCCGGTGTACCAGTACCGGTTGGACCACTCGTACGGCGTGCCCTTGGCCACAGCGTGGTACATGGTCGGGAACCGGTTGCCGGACGGCGGGCTGGTGGCGATGTCGCCGCGCTCCAGCACGAACGTGTGGTGGCCCGGGCCGTCCACGTGCAGCGTCGGGGTCCAGCCGTCCATCATGTACGCCGCGTACGAGCCGAACAGGCACCCGTTGCTCTTGTACCAGTCCCACACGTTCGTCGGGTCACCACCGGAGCGCAGCCGCAGATCGGCGAGGCAGTACTTGCTGCTCCAGCTACCGTTCGCGGAGTACACGATGTGCAACTGCCCGTTCGGGTCGAGGATCGGCTCGGGAGCCTCGTTGATGAACGGGTTGCCGACGACCCGCTCCCACGGTTCGCGCGGCTGGGAGATGACGTAACGGCCGCCGGTGGCCGTGGTCGGGCCGCTCATCCGGGCGATGTAGAGGTTCTGCTCGACGTTGGTGTCGCCCGCCCAGCCGGACCACACGAACCAGCGCTGGCCGTTGAAGGTGAACGGCGCGCCGTCGATGGCCCACTTGTCGCCGGGCAGGGCGACCTTCGTCGCGGCGGAATAGCCGGAGTCGGCGGTGGCGGAGCTGATGTGGTACATCCGGTGGGCGGCGCTGCGGCCCGCCGAGAAGTAGATGTGGTACTCGCCGTTGTGGTGCACGATCTCGGGCGCCCACACCTCACCGAGGTTGCCGGTGTCCTTCCACACCTGGCGCGGGGGCGCGGCGGCGATCCCCTCGAGAGTGGTCGCCGTCCGTACGGCGACGCCGCCGTTCACCGACTTGGCCGCTACATAGAGGTCGCCGACCCGGATGACGCTGGGGTCGGCACCACCCAGGGTGGTGCGGCCGAGGGCTACGGACTTCTTGGCGGGTTCGGCGGCTGGTGCGGCGCTGGCGGGAGAGGCGGCGGTGCCGCCGACGGCGGTCAGGGCGAGGGCGATGACCACCGGTCGAAGAGCATGTCTTCTCATGAGGCTCCTTCTACCCGCGGGCCGCCCGCAGGTAATCTTTAAACAAAGTTTACTAATAGATTCGACGCTCATTCAAGGATCCGGCCCGCCAAACCCGCGACCGCACTGCCGCTGCCGCGGGCGGGCGCCGGATGACGCTGTCGGTCAACGTGCGTCGCAACGATGCCGCGGTCGCGCGCATGCTGCTGGCCGCTGTTGACGCGCTCAACCGCTATTTCCGCGGTGAGCCGTACGAACTGCCGAGTGCGGCGTCGAAGGCACAGTGATCGACCAAGTGCCCCAGGGGTACCTGCCAGACCTCACAGAGATCGCAGGAAAGCGATCAATGCCGCGTTGACCTGCTCGGGTTGCTCCTGCTGGATCCAGTGGCCGCAACCCGGCAGCACGATCGCCTCACGCAGACCAGGCACCGCGGCCGGACGACCGGCGATCAGTTCCGCCGCGCCAGGCAGCGTGCCGCCCAGGTCTCGATCGCCGGTGATGTAGAGGGTGGGCTGCTGGACGACGGCGTCGTGCCAGGGGCCGGTGAGGGCCCAGTTGCGGTCGAAGTTGCGGAACCAGTTCAGCGCGGCGGTGAAACCGGTGCGTTCGAAGTCGGTGGCGCAGGTGTCGATATGTTCCTCGGTGAGCCAGCCAGGCAGTTCGGCCGGCTCGGGCCAGATGTCGAGCAGCCCGCCGCCGTCGGGGACGACAGGGTTCCACGGGTAGCCGTCGGCGGAGGCACCGTACAGGGCACGGCGCACGGTCGCGCGCGGGTCACGAGCGAGTTCCTCGTCGGCGACGTCTGGCTCCTGAACGTAGACGGAGTAGTAGTTGTCACCGACGCTCGCTCGGAGCATGCCCAGCGGCGGATGGTCGGGACGCGACTGGTAGGGAGTGCTCAAGGAGGCGACCGCGCGCACCCTGTCAGGCCGCATCAGGGCGGCATGCCACGCCACCGACCCGCCCCAGTCGTGTCCGACCAGCACGGCGCCGTTGTCGCCGAGTTCGTCGATGAGGCGGATCACGTCGCCCACGGTGTGCAGGATCGTGTACTCCTCGACCCCGTCCGGCCGGTCGGTGCGCCCGTAGCCGCGCTGGTCGACCGCCACCGCGCGGTACCCGGACTCGGCCAGTGCCAGGAGTTGGTGACGCCAGGAGTACCAGGTCTCCGGGAAACCGTGGAGCAGCACGACCAGCGGCCCGGAACCAGCCTCGGCGACATGCATCCGAAGCGCGCCCGCCTGGACGAAACGATGAGTGATCTCGGTCAACAGAATGTCCTTCGTGTGATGGTCTTAGTCCCCTCGACGCTACGAGTACGCAGGTCAGCAGGGCCATGACCGAAATGCTCGCGTTGATGTCCGAACGGCTCAGCCGCAGGAGCGATGCGTCCGATTGATACGCTCACGTATGAACGTGATCGACATGTGGTCGCCAACGCGGGCGGGCGAGGTACGAACGGCCACACTGACCGCCGCCGCTGCCTGGGGCGTTCGACGGGCACCGGTTTCCTCCATGGCCTTTCACGTGGTGACGCAGGGCGAATGCTGGCTACGCCTGCCGGGAGCGCAACCGCTGCGGCTGGCGAGCGGCGACTTCGCGCTCCTGCCGGACGGCGCCGGGCATGCCCTGTCCAGCCATCCGCGGGGCCCTCTCGTCCTCGACACGGACCTGCTCGGCGGCCGGACACGAACTCGTGCCGGCACACCACAGATCGACATTCCAGGTACGGGCCCACGCGTGCGGTCACTATGCGCGGGATATCCGCCGAGCAGCGCCTTGCCGGCCCCGGCGCGGGCGCTGCTTCCCACTGTGCTGTACGTCCCCGCACGACGGCTGGCGGGCCTGTCGGACACCTTGCGGCTGCTGATGGCCGAGACCGCCCAAGACCTGCCAGGCTCGCGCACCATCGTCGACCGGCTCGCCGACATCCTGTGGGTCCAGGCTGTACGACTCTGGCTGCCCTCCGGCAGCGCGACCCCCGAGGACAAGCCGTGGAGTGACCTCGCGGTCGCCGCAGCGGTCCACTCCATGCGCGAGGACCTCGCCCGGTCATGGACGCTGGCGGAGCTGGCATGCCTGTCGGGGTTGTCGCGAGCATCGCTCACCCGGCGGTTCGCCCGTGTGATGGGGGAACCGCCGCTGGGCTACCTGCGACGGCGACGCATGGAGCTGGCCGCGCGCCTGCTGCGGGAGGGCGGGGAGCCGCTGGTCGCCATCGCCAGGGAGGTCGGCTACACCTCGGAGTTCGCCTTCTCTCGTGCGTTCTCCCGAACCTTCGGCGTGGCGCCCGGCCGATACCGTACATCGGCCTCGCCCGATCTTCCCGCACCGTGAACGGGCTCGGCGACGATCAAGAGGGTGTGCCGCTCCGGGGAGTCGAACCCCGAACCTCCGCCTCCTGAAGGCGGCGCCTCTGCCAGTTGGGCCAGAGCGGCTTGTTAGCCCCGGGCTCGGCTGGCGTGGGCCGAGCCCGGGACTGGGGCTGTATCCAGCCGGGGGGCGCCATTCCCGTCGGCCAGACCGATGCCCGCGGCCCTTCGTTCCGTGGGCCGTCGTCCGTGAGATGAAAAAAGCCGCCTCGGAAGGCTTCCGGGCGGCGTCGTCTCTTTGCGAGGGATCACCCGGAATCCGGACCCAGGAGCTCAGGAAGCAGTTCGAGCAACTTCGCGTAGGTCACTGCGCTGCCTTCCTGTCGTGGTGGACGCTGTCCACGGTAGCCGGGTGATCGCGACGGGTGCCACGTATTTTCCGCCGGGGGATGTCGAGGCCGCGCGGACGGCTTCGACCTATTGGGGACCGACCTATTGGGGACCGACATATTGGGTATCGACGCGGACGCGACCACATGGAGGCCACCGGTGAAGTACCTCATCCTGATCTACAGCAACCCGACGAGCAGGGCGGTCTGGGAGACGCTGAACGACGAGCAGCGCATGAACTTCGGGCGCGGCCACATGTCCTTCACCGAGGAGCTGGCCGCGTCCGGAGAGCTGATCGTTTCGGAAGGGCTGGCCGATGTGTCGACGGCCAAGCGGGTCGCGGTACGCGAGGGCAGGACGATGACGAGCGATGGGCCGTTCGCCGAGGTCAAGGAGCATTTGGCCGGGTTCTATCTGATCGAGTGCGACAGCATGGAGCGGGCGGTGGAACTGGCCGCGAAGGTGCCCGACGCGGCCTTCAACGAGGTGGAAGTACGGCCGATCTTCGACATGAAGGGGCTTGAGCTGTAGGAGGAACCAGCGGCGTGGGTGGCGGCGGGCTGGGATGATGCTGAAGGTGACCAAGGAATCCCCGGCCCCGCGCCACCGGGTGCTGCTCGGCTCACTGGCCGGTGCCGCCGTGGTGGCCGTGCTGGCGGTCGCCGCGCTGACGAACCAGGGCGAGCCCGCCGGACGAGCCGCCCCGGCGGCCGCGAGCTCGCGTGATTCCGCAAACGCGAGCATGGGCACGGACCCGAGCGCGAGCACGGGCGGTTCACCCACTCCGGCGGGTCCCACCGGCGGAGCCGAAGCGACCGCCACGCCCACTCCGACGAGTTCGGTGCAGGTCTGGGAAGGGCCGACCCCGCCACCCGTCGACCCGAACCTGTCCAAGGGCTCAGCGCAGGCACCGGTCACGATCGTCGAGTTCGGCGATTTCAAGTGTCCCAACTGCCGCCGATTCGCCCAGCGAATAGAGCCCGTGCTGAAGAGCCGCTACCTCGACACCGGCATCGTGCGGATGTTCTGGCGCGACTACCCGATCAGGGGACGCGACTCCGTACGGGCCGCCGTCGCCGCCCGCGCCGCGTCCCGGCAGGGCCGGTTCTGGGAGTTCCATGATTCCCTGTACGCGGGCGAGCGACCCCGGCTCACCGACGCCGACCTGCGCTCCGTGGCCGCCAAGATCGGGCTCGACCTGGCCAGGTTCGACGCCGACCGCCGTGACGAGTCCATACGGCGGGTCGTGGACGGCGACCTCGGCTTCGCGACCGAGCTCGGCCTGCCCGGCACGCCCGCGTTCCTGATCAACGGTGAGGTGCTGTTCGGCGCCCAGCCGGTGGCCGCGTTCGAGAAGGCGATCGAGAAGGCCCGCCGCGGCGGATGAGCGGCATCGGCTATGCCGCCGCGTTCCTTGGCGGTCTGTTCTCGCTGGTCAGCCCGTGTGGGGCGCTGCTGATCCCGGCCTTCTTCGCCTACGCGTTCCCGGGCCGCCGCCAATTGGCCGGCCGCACCCTGCTGTTCTACGTGGGGCTGTGCGCCGTGCTGGTGCCGCTGGGGATGGGGTCGGCGCAGGTCAGCCGCCTGTTCTACGGCCATCAAGAGCTCCTGGTCACGGTCGCCGGCTGGGCGCTGATCGGGCTGGGTGTGCTGCAGGTGGCCGGTCAGGGCTGGACGATCGGGCCGCTGGAGCGGCTGAAGGGGCACGTTCGAGGTGATTCGGCCGGAGCCGTGCTGGTTCTGGGGGCGGTGTCCGGGCTGGCGGGGTTCTGCGCGGGGCCGGTGCTGGGGGCGGTGCTCACGGTCGCGGCGGCCTCCGGCGACGGGCTGCGCGGAGCGGTGCTGCTGGCCGTCTACGCGGCGGGCATGGCGGCCCCGTTGTTCCTGCTCGCGGGCCTGTGGCAGCGCTATGACCTCGGCGGCCGGCGCTGGCTGCGCGGTCGCGGACTGCGGCTGGGACGGCTGCGGCCGCACACCACCTCGCTGCTGTCCGGGCTGGTCTTCGGCGGGCTCGGCGTGCTGTTCCTGCTCTCCGACGGCACCCGCGGGCTGGCCCTGCCGATCCCCGAATCCTGGGAGGCCGGGCTGGAGGACCTCGCCGCGGCCGCCCAGGACGTACTGCCGGACCTGCTCGTCGTCGGAATCGCGGCGCTCACCGTGGCCGCGATCACCGCGTGGCGCCTCAGACGCCGCTGACGGGCACGGGGTCACTTGCCGCGCATCACCGCCGGCTCATGGCGGCGCAGCATGCGGGCGACCAGGAAAGCGCAGACGACCGCGAGGATGGCCAGGACGCTCATGTCCAGGAACCAGGTGCCGAAGTCCTGACTCCACAGAGGGTCCGGCGGATCCTGGACGTGCGGGATGAGCTGCCCCACGTCGAGCGTGCCCGCCAGCGCGGCCAGCGCCCAGCGAGCCGGTACGAGCCAGGAGATCTGCTCCATCACCGGCTTGCCGTCCAGGTGCACCAGCGCCCCGCAGAAGACCAGCTGGATCAGGGTGACGAGCACGAGCAGCGGCATGGTCATCTCGCTGGTCTTGGCCAGCGCGGAGATGAGCAGGCCCACGGTCATCGCGGTGAACGACAACAGCGCGACGGCGAGCGCGAGCTCGGTCATCGGCGCGGTGAACACTCCCTTGTCGTACGTCGCGACATTCAGCATCGCCACATAGGTCAGCACGACGCCCTGCGCCACGGTGATCACGCCGAGCACGAGCAGCTTGGAGCAGAGGTAGGCCGATCTGGACAGCCCGACCGCCCGTTCTCGTTGATAGATGGCGCGTTCCTTGACCAGTTCGCGCACCGAGTTCGCGGCGCCGGTGAGACAGCCGCCGATGCACAGGATCAGCAGCAGGTTGGCCGCGTTGCCGTTGCTGTTCGGCCGGCCCATCAGGTCACCGGTCGGGACGACGCGGGCCAGCAGGCCCATCACGATCGGCAGGGCGATGGTGATGCCGAGGAACAGCCGGTCCGCCACGATGCCCCGGCAGTAGCGGCGCACCAGCGTACTGAGCTGCTCGGGCCAGCTCTGCGGTTTCGGCGGGATCTCTCGCCGTACGGGACGTCCCGTCGAAACCGGCTCGATCATGTCGGCCGCGATGTACGTCTGGTACGGCGACGACCGCGCGTACTCGCCGGCCCAGTCCTTGGTCGCGTCGTCGAAGGCCAGGAAGACGTCCGCCCAGTCGGTGAAGCCGAGGAACGGCAGCGCCTCCCCGGGCGGACCGAAGTAGGCGATCTTCCCGCCCGGCGCCATCACCAGAAGCCGGTCACAGATATCCAGATTGGCGACGCTGTGGGTGACGACGGCGACAGTACGGCCGTCGTCGGCCAGACCCCGCAGCATCTGCATCACCGACTTGTCCAGCCCCGGGTCCAGACCGGAGGTCGGCTCGTCGAGGAACAGCAAAGACGGCTTGGTCAGCAACTCCAGGGCGACGCTGACCCGCTTGCGCTGGCCGCCGGACAGCGAGGAGATGCGGTTGTTCTTCCGATTCTCGAGCCCGAGCTGCTGGAGGACCTCGTCGACCCGCGCCTTCCGCTCGTGCTGCCTGGTGTCGTCGGGGAAGCGTAATTCCGCGGCGTAGATGAGGGCGCGGCGCACGGTGAGCTGGCTGTGCAGGATGTCGTCCTGCGGCACGAGGCCGATCCGTGAGCGCAGCTCGGCGTAGTCGCGGTAGAGATCGCGCCCATCGTACGTGACCATGCCCTGGTCGGCGGGGCGCAGCCCGGTGAGCGCGCGCAGCAGGGTGGACTTGCCCGAGCCGCTGGGACCGATGATCGCCAGGAGGCACTTCTCGCCGACCGGAAACGACACCTGGTCCAGGAGCACCTTGCCGCCCCCGACGGTGACGGTGAGTCCGTGCGCCTGGAGGCAGACCTCGCCGGTGTCGGCGTACTCCGTGAGCGTGTCGCCCACGAGCTGGAACGTCGACGTCCCGATGCCGATGAGATCGTCCGGGGAGACGCGGGCCCGCTGAACGAGCCGGCCGTTGACGTACGTTCCGAAGCGGCTCCCCACGTCGACGATCTCGTGGACGCCGCCGGCGATCCGGAGCTCGGCGTGCTGGCGCGATACCCGCAGATCGCCGACCACCACATCGTTCTCGGGAGCCCGGCCGATGCGTACGACCTGCGCGCCGTCGAGGCTCCTGACGGCGGCCGGCGCACGCCACTGCCCGCTGTGCGGGAAGCGGACCGTAGGCGTCGGCTGGATCTCGGGTGCGCCGCCCTTGTCTTCGGAGACGGTACGGAAGCTGACGAGCCCGCCCTCCGACGGGTGCCCGAGGCCGATCCTGGTTCCCGGACCGACGATGACCCGCTGGACGCGGTGGCCGCTCACGTACGTGCCGTTGCTGCTGCCCGAGTCCTCCAGGATCCACTGACCGCCCTCGAAGCGCAGCATGGCATGCGTACGCGAGACGTGATCGGCGTCGATGACCACATCCGACCCCGGATCACGGCCTAACCGGTACGAACGCCCCGGATCGAGGGTCACCGATGTGTCATGGCCTTCGACGACAAGCTGCGTCACGTGACCGCCTTCCCACAGGAACGAGAGGTGACGTGAGTGACTCTCCGTCGAGCCTCAAATGGTTCACCGTAGACAGGATCCCCGAAAAGCGGACCGCGCCGCGAGCCTGCGGCTGACCGGCCGCACGGGTCACGCCCGCTGCCGGGCGCGGAAGCCCGCCGCCTTGGCGCGGTTGCCGCACTCGTGCATGTCGCACCAGCGCCGCGACGACCCGCGCGAGGTGTCGACGTACAGGCGGGTGCACACCTCTCCCCCGCATTCCTTGATCTGTACGGCCCGCGGCCCCCCGAGCAGCTGGACCGCCTCCCTGGCGACGGTGGAGAGGGCGGCGGCGAGATCCCCCGCACGCTCGACCCGCCCGGCGTCGTTCAGCAGCACGGACGCCGGCGGCCCGGCGGCGACCCGGTTGACCAGCAGCCGATCGTCGGCCGCCACCCCGGCCCCACCGACAGCGGGCCGGTCAATGGTGTCCCCCGCCGCCGGCCGATAGAGCGCCAGCCGGTAGATGGCCTCCCGCAACGTCTTCCCCGCCACGAGATCGGCGTCCACGACCGTCGGCGGGACGTCGAGAATGCCCGCCTCGACCGTCCACCGCGCCAGGTCCGCCGGCTCGCGCAGCAGGTCACGCCGGTCGGCCCGGCGGTGCTGCAGGGTGCCCGCCAGGTCGAGCCCCAGATTGCCGCTGATGAAGGTGAAGCTCGTCACACCCTCATAGTAACCATGTTGACAGGTTATGCGAGGACACGGAACAGTGACATAACCGGGTTAAGGGGTTATGGAGGGTGTGCCGTGGCGGTCAGCGTTATGGAGGCCAGGAGCAAGGCGCCGGCCCTCATGCCGTCCCTGTTCGTGGTGATGTGGAGCAGCGCCTTCATCGCGGGGGTGATCGGCGTCGGGGCGGCGCCGCCGTTGCTGCTGACGTTCGCCAGGTTCGCACTGGCGGGGCTGTTGCTCGGCGCGTTCGCGCTGGTCGTGCGGGCGCCGTGGCCGCGCGGCCGGCGGCTGGCGCACGTGGTGGTGTCCGGGATCCTGGTCCAGGCGGTGCAGTTCGGCGCGTTCTACTCCGCGATCGGCCTGCATGTGCCCGCCGCGGTCGTGGCGTTGGTCCAGGGTCTCAACCCGGTGGTGATCGCGCTCGTGGCAGGACGGCTGCTGGGCGAGCGGGTGAGCCCGCGCCAGTGGGTGGGCTTCGGGCTCGGCGCGGCCGGGGTGGGGCTGGCGGTGGCGGACCGGTTGAGCTTCTCTCTGGCCGGGGTGGCGTTCTGCGTGGTCGGGCTGCTGGGGTTGAGCCTGGGCACGATCTACCAGAAGCGGTTCGCCGCGGACATGGACGTGCGGACGGGCACCGCGACGCAGTTCCTGGTCGGCGCGCCGCTGGTGGGGCTGGCCTCGCTGGTGTTCGAGACGCCTCGGGTGACGGACTGGGGCGCCTTCTCGGGCGCCGTGGGCTGGCTGGTGCTGGTCAACTCGATCGGCGCGTTCCTGCTGCTCAACACCATGTTGAAGAACGCACCCGCGAGCCGGGTGAGCACGATGTTCTTCCTCACCCCGTCGGTCACCGCGGTGATGGCGTGGCTCCTCGTCGGGCAGTCGCTGCATCCGCTGGCGGTCGCGGGACTATTGGTCGGCGGCGCCGGCGTGCTGCTGGCCAACCGGCGCTGAGCCTCAGCCCGGCAGGGAGCTGGTCCACGGTACCCCCGCGCGGGTCTCCGGCGTCTCGATGCGGAAGCGGGGCAGGGACTCGGGGAAGTTCTCCCTGATGTAGGTCACGAGATGTTCGCGTACGTCGCACTTGAGGTCCCAGGCGGAGGGCGAGTCGGCGGCGCTCATCAGCGCCCGCAGCTCGACCAGCCCGTTCGGCAGCACGTCGGTGACCTGGAGCGTCCAGTCCTTCTGATCCCACAGCGGGCTCTCCTGGATGAACCGGTAGAGCTCCTCGCGCAGCTTGCCGATCGGTATCGACCAGTCGACGCGCAGGAACACCACGGCGAGGACCTGGCTGCCGTGCCTGGTCCAGTTCTCGAACGGGTTCTGGGTGAAGTAGGACACGGGCAGGACCAGGCGCCGCTCGTCCCACAGGCGTACCACCACGTAGGTGAGCGTGAGCTCCTCGATCCTGCCCCACTCGTCGTTGACCACGACCACGTCGTCGAGGCGGAGCGCGTCGCTGAAGGCGAGCTGGAGCCCGGCCAGCATGTTGCCGATGGTCGGCTGGGCGGCGATACCGACGATGGCGCCGGCGATGCCCGCCGAGGCGAGCAGCCCGGCGCCCAGCGCTCGGACCTGCGGGAAGGAGAACAGCATGGTGCCGATCGCCAGCACGACGATGGTCACGGCGGCGACGCGGCGGACCAGCCCGATCTGGGTCATGATCCGCCGTGCCCGGCGATTGCGCTCCCCCTTGACGAGGACCAGCCGGTCCAGGACGACGTCGGTGAGGGCATAGCTGGCCTGGACGATCAGCCAGGTGACGCAGGCGATGGTGACCAGGCCGAGCACGCGGTCGATCGTGCCGCCGAGCTCGCGTAGGCGGACGCTCTCGCCGATCATCCCGGGCGAGAACACCAGGTTGGCCGCCACCACGACCCCCACCGAGTACGCCGCCCAGGTGCAGTGCTCCACCAGGTGCCGGGCGAGCGCCCATTTGCGGCCCGCCCTGACCAGCAGCCTCCTGACCACCTCCACCACGAGAATGGCGCCCGCCACCGAGATGGCGAGAATGAGCCAGTCAGTCGGCGACTGCACGTTCATGCCCCCTATGTCTTAAAAGATCTCGTCAAAAGTCACATTGCCCTCAACAGCCACTTGGTATGCGGAGACACGCCGTTCGAAGAAGTTGGCCAGCTCCTGGACGTCCTGCAGCTCCATGAACCCGAACGGATTGGCCGTGCCGTATCTCTGCGGCAGCCCGAGCCGAGCCAGCCGCTGGTCGGCGACATATTGAAGGTAGTCGCGCATCTGCTCGACGCTCATGCCGGGCATGCCGTCGCCGCACAGATCGCGGGCGAAGGCCAACTCGGCGGCGACGGCCTCCTCGATCATGCGGGTGACCTGCTCCCCCAGCTTGTCGTCGAACAGCTCGGGCTCCTCGGCCCGCACGGTGTCGACGACGCTGAAGGCGAACTCCATGTGCATGGACTCGTCACGGAACACCCAGTTGGTGCCGGTGGCCAGCCCGCCGAGCAGGCCCCGAGACCGGAACCAGTATACGTAGGCGAACGCTCCGTAGAAGAAGAGCCCTTCGATGCAGGCGGCGAAGCAGATCAGGTTGAGCAGGAACTGCCGCCGCTCGTCCGCGCTCTCCAGCCGCCGCAGGCCGTTGATCGAGTCGATCCACCGGAAGCAGAACTCCGCCTTGTCCCTGATGGACGGAATGTGCTCGACGGCGGCGAACGCCTTGACCCGTTCCTCCAGGTCAGGCAGGTACGTGTCGAGCAGCGTCAGGTAGAACTGCACGTGTACGGCCTCCTCGAACAGCTGCCTGCTGAGGTACAGGCGCGCTTCGGGGGCGTTGACGTGCTGATAAAGGTTGAGCACGAGGTTGTTGGCCACGATGGAGTCGCCGGTGGCGAAGAAGGCGACCAGCCGGTTGATCAGGTGGCGCTCCTGCGGCGTCATCCTGGCCAGGTCGGCGAGGTCGGAGTGCAGCTCCACCTCCTCGACGGTCCAGGTGTTGCGGATCGCGGCGCGATAGCGCTCGTAGAAGTCCGGGTAACGCATGGGGCGCAGGGTCAGGTCCATGCCGGGGTCGAGCAGCATTGGGGGTCTCCGTTCGAGGGGGTCTACTACTGGCAGGCTTCGCAGGTTTCCGGGTTCTCCAAGGAGCAGGCGACGGCGTCGAGCGCGATCGTCGTCTGCGCGATCGTCGTCTGGGCGATCCGGGTGGCCGGGCGTGAGCGCAGGTAGTAGGTGGTCTTCAGGCCCTGCTTCCAGGCATAGGCGTACATCGACGACAGCTTGCCGATCGTCGGGCTGGCCATGAACAGGTTGAGCGACTGCGACTGGTCGATGTACGGCTGACGGGCCGCGGCCAGGTCGATGAGCGCCTTCTGCGGCAGCTCCCAGGCCGTCCGGTACAAGGTCTTGAGGTCATCGGGGATGCCCGCGATGTCCTGGACCGAGCCGTCCGCCCGCTTGAGGTCGTCGCGCATCCGCTGCGTCCACAGCCCGCTAGCCTGGAGGTCGGCCACCAGGTAGCGGTTGACCTGGAGGAACTCCCCCGACAGCGTCTCGCGCTTGAACACGTTGGACACCTGCGGCTCGATGCACTCGTAGCAGCCGGCGATGGAGGCGATGGTCGCGGTCGGGGCGATGGCGACCATCAGCGAGTTACGCAGCCCGGTCGCGGCGATCTTCGCGCGCACCTCGTCCCAGCGCGGCGACGCGGCGGCGCCGTAGTGGTCGGGGTGCAAGACGCCGCCCGCCGCCCTGGTCTCCTCGTACGACGGATGCCGGCCGCGCTCGACGGCCAGATCGGCGGAGGTGTCGTAGGCGGCCAGGGCGATCTCCTCGGCGACGCGGGTCGACAGCCCCAGCGCCTCGGGCGAGTCGAACGGCAGCCGGAGCGTGAAGAAGACGTCGGCCAGGCCCATCACGCCGAGCCCGATCGGCCGCCAGCGCTTGTTGGCCGCCTCGGCCTCGGCGGTCGGGTAGAAGCCCAGGTCGATGGTCCGGTCCAGGAAACGCACCGCCGTACGGACGGTCGCGCGCAGCCGGGCCCAGTCGACGCCCTCGCCGGTCAGGTGGGCGGCGAGGTTGATCGAGCCGAGGTTGCACACCGCCGTCTCGCCGTCGCTGGTGACCTCGAGGATCTCGGTGCACAGGTTGGACAGGTGGATGACGTTCTCGGGCCGGGCCGTCTGGTTGGAGGTGCGGTTGGCGGCGTCCTTGAACGTCATCCAGCCGTTGCCGGTCTGGGCGAGGGTGCGCATCATCCGGCCGTAGAGGGTCCGGGCGGGCAGCTGCCGGGTGTAGCGACCGTCGGCCTCGTAGGCGCGGTAGGCGCGGGTGAACGCCTCGCCGTACAGGTCGGTGAGGTCGGGGACCTCCTTGGGGTCGAACAGCGACCAGACCTCGTCGGCCTCCACCCGCCGCATGAACTCGTCCGGCACCCAGTTGGCCAGGTTGAGGTTGTGCGTACGCCGGGCGTCCTCGCCCGTGTTGTCGCGCAGCTCCAGGAACTCCTCGACGTCGGCGTGCCAGGTCTCCAGGTAGACACAGGCCGCGCCCTTGCGGCGCCCGCCCTGGTTGACGGCGGCGACGGAGGAGTCGAGCGTACGCAGCCAGGGCACGATGCCGTTGGAGTGCCCGTTGGTGCCCTTGATGAGGGATCCGCGCGAGCGCACCCGGGTCCACGCGATGCCGATGCCCCCGGCGTACTTCGACAGCCTGGCCACCTGCCCGTAGCGGTCGTAGATCGACTCCAGCTCGTCGCGCGGCGAGTCGAGCAGGAAGCACGACGACAGCTGCGGCCGGCGCGAACCGGAGTTGAACAGCGTCGGCGAGCTCGGCAGGTACGACAGCGTGGACATGAGGCCGTACAGCTCGGCGGCCTCGGCGACCGTCTCCGACAGCCCGCAGGCCACGCGGAGCAGGAAGTGCTGCGGCCGTTCGAGCACGGTCCGCGACTCCGGGTGCCGCAGCAGGTAGCGGTCGTAGACCGTACGCAACCCGAAGTACTCGAAGCGGTCGTCCGCCTCGCCGGAGACGAGCGCGTCGAGCTCGGCGGCGTGCGCGCCGACGAAGGCGGCGAGCGAGTCCTGGATCAGCCCGGCGGCGTGGCTGGCGGCGATGGACTCGGAGAAGGTCCGCACGCCGTGCCCGGCCGCCTCGTCGGCGATCTCCTCGGCCAGGAGCCGGGCGGCGATCCGGGAGTTGGCCGGATCGGTGATCACTCGTGCGGCGGCCTCCTCGATCGCCAGCCGCCGGTCGACGGTGGTCGGCTGCCGATCGACGGTGGCCGGCTGGTGATCGGCCGTGGCCGGCTGGTGATCGGCCTCAATGATCTGCGTCACGTGCTCTCTCCTCGCGAGCTCATCCCCGTGAGGGCGCGTGAGAGCACGGCGGCCCTGGACTCCACGGCCGCCGACGCCCCCGGCCCTCCCTCGAGGCCATGGACACTTCGATGGGCGGAGCCGGCTGGCTCCCCCAACGTCGCCGGCAGGTCTTCGGGCTCGCGGGCATGGTCGATCATTCCTACTGGCCGTCGCTTCCCGGAGATCTCCAGTGCTCGTGACGGCGGTCGTTCCCGCTCACCGCTGCGGGGCAGCCCCGGAATCGCACCGGGTTCCCTTTTGCTCCGCCCCGAGGGGCGAACCAGCGACGAGCAGAATCCTACATCTAGTGGCCCTTGGCGCAACTACCCCAGCATGTTGTGTCAGCGGTGTCGAGCATGCCCAGATCGCGGAGCACGGCCCTGGTCCTGCCGATCTCCGAGGCCAGCCACTGTTCGAAGTCGTCGCCGCTGAGCGGGATCGAGGTCCATCCCTCCGCCCGGCAGGCCGCCCGCCACGAGTCGGACCCCGTGACCTCGTCGCAGAGCCGGATGGCGACGGCCTTGCCGTCATCGGTCATGCCTTCGGGCCCCACGGCCGCGCACCAGTCGGCGAAGTCCACCCGCACCCCGCACTCCAGCAGGCTCGGCGCCTCGATGCCGTCCACCCGGCGCGCGCTGGAGACGGCGAGCACCCTGACCAGGCCCTTGCCGATGGCGCGGCGCCAGTCCGCGAGCGTGCCGGTCGCCGCCGCGGCCTTGCCGCCGAGGAGCGCGGCCGAGGCCTCCTCGCTGCCGGGAAAACCGGTGTAGTCGACCTGCCGGGTGTCGGCGCCGAGGCCCTTGGCGATCAGCCCGAACAGCAGGTGGTCGGGCTCGCCCTGCGGGCCGCCCGTCAGGGGCGTGCGGTCGGGGTGGGCGACCAGTTGCGCGCCGAACTGGTCGAAGGTGGCGAACTTGGAGTGTGCGGGCACCACCACCACCTCGATCTGGCCGGTGAGCCGGGCCAGCGGCGTGGCGGTGTCGAGCAACGAGAGCCCGTTGTTGAGCTCGGTCGCGGCCAGCGCGGGCAGCCCGGTGACGGTGATCCGGGTGACGGGCGGCGTGCCGGAGACGGGGAAACCGGCGTCGCGGGCGGTTTTGACGAGCGTCTTGGCGACGCGGGCCCAGCGTCCGGCGCCGGGGACGATCGCGAACCGGCCCGAGAGGCCGGCCGCGTTGACGGCGCGTCCGCCGAGGCTCCCCTCCGTGCCACATCCTGTCGCGCAGGCCGCCACCGCCAGGCCGAGCGCGAAGAACCCCCGTCGGCGCATGGCGTCCTCCCCTCGCACCCCATAACTACCCCAGGTCACTGACACTTAACGCACTGTTACACATCAGGGTTGTCATTATCAGGGATCACGAAAAGTCGGGAAGAACTATGATGTTTTCTCGCCCACACCGACGAGCAGGTACGACGGCAGCGAGGGCTCGCTGACCAGCCTGGGCCGGTCGGGACGCCAGTCGGGGGCGTGCACCAGGCCCGGCTCGACCAGCTCGAAGTCCCCGAAGAACGCCCGAATCTCCCTCGGAGTCCGGTCGGTACCCGCCCCGGCCGAGGTGGGCCGGTGGAGCGGCGTGGCGCCCTCCTCGAACCGTCCCCGCGAGGTCGCGTGGGTGAGCACCAGGTAGCTGCCGGGCGCCACCGCCTCGCGCAGCCTGGTCACCATCTTGCCCGGGTCACGGGCGTCCGGGATGAAGTGCAGGATCGAGACCAGCAGCACGCCCACCGGCTCGTTCAGGTCCAGGAAGCGGGACGCCTGCGCCAGCACCTCGTCGGGGTCGAGCAGATCGGCCTGGACGAAGACGGCCCGGCCCGCCTCCTCCAGCAGCGCCCTGGCGTGGGTGGCGACGACCGGGTCGCGATCGACGTAGACGACTTTCGCCTCCGGCGCCACCTCGTGCACGTTGCCCTGGGTCGGCAGCCCGCTGCCCAGATCGAGGAACTGGCGGACGCCCGCGTCCGCCAGGTGGCGGACCGCGCGCTGGAGGAAGGCCCGGTTGGCACGCGCCAGCAGGACGGCTTGCGGGAGCAGCTCCGCAAGCCGGTCGATCGCCTCGCGGTCGACGGCGTAGTTGTCTGTGCCGCCGAGCATGTAATCGTACATTCGTGCGAGATTTGGCGGTTGACCATGAAACTCGGGCACAGTTTCGATCTTAAGTCCTGCCGGTCCGCTTATCACGGGCTATGTGCCTATTGTGGCCGCCGTGTCGTAGCAGTTACTCGACTGTGACGCTCTTAGCCAAATTGCGCGGCTTATCCACATCGCGTTCGAGCGCCACGGCGGCGTGGTACGCCAGCAGCTGCAGCGGGATCGTGAGCAGGATCGGGTCCAGCTCGATCTCGTTCTTCGGCACCACGATGACGTCGTCGGCCAGCTTGGCGTCGGGTTCGCGGTGGCCCACCATGAGCACCTTGCCGCCGCGGGCGCGGATCTCGCCGAGGGTGGTGAGGTTCTTGTCGAGCAGTTCGTCGTCGGGGACGATCGCCACCGTCGGCATCTCGGGGCCGATGAGGGCGAGCGGCCCGTGCTTGAGCTCGCTGGCCGGATAGGCCTCGGCGTGGACGTACGAGATCTCCTTGAGCTTCTGCGCGCCTTCGCGGGCCACGGGGTAACCGCGGACCCGGCCGACGAACATCATGCTCGGATAGTTCGCGTACTTCTTCGCCAGCTCGGCGATCTTGTCACCCTGCGCCAGGATCTCCTCGATCTGGCCGGGCAGCCTGCGCAGGCCCTCGCAGACGCGGCGGCCATCGGCGGGCGAGAGGTCGTGCACCCGGCCGAAGTGCAGCGCGAGCAGCGCGAACGCCAGCGACGTCGAGGTGAACGCCTTGGTCGAGGCGACCGAGACCTCGGGCCCGGCGTGCAGGTAGATACCGCCGTCGACCTCGCGGGCGATGGCGCTGCCGACCGCGTTGACGATGCCGATGACCCGGCCGCCCTTGCGCTTGAGCTCCTGTACGGCCGCGAGCGTGTCGTAGGTCTCGCCCGACTGGCTGATCGCGACGTAGAGCGTGTCGGGGTCGACGACCGGGTTGCGGTAGCGGAACTCACTGGCCGGCTCGGCGTCGGCCGGGATGCGGGCCAGCTCCTCGATCAGCTGCGCGCCGATCTGGCCGGAGTAGTAGGCCGAGCCGCAGCCGATGATCTTCACCCGGCGGAAGGAGCGGGTCTCGCGGGCGTCCATGTTCAGGCCGCCCAGGTGCGCGATGTGGAAGCGCTCGTCGAGGCGGCCGCTCATGGTGCGCGAGACCGTGTCGGGCTGCTCGGAGATCTCCTTGAGCAGGTAGTGCTCGTAGCCACCGGTGTCGTAGTGCCCGGCGTCCCAGTCGACGGTCAGCGGCTCCTTGGCGGTCTCGCGCGCGTCGCTGGCGAAGGTGTGGAACCCGTCGGCCTTGAGCACGGCCAGCTCGCCGTCCTCCAGGTGCACGACCTGGCGGGTGTAGCGGACCAGGGCGGCCACGTCGGAGGCGGCGAACATCTCCTTCTCGCCGATGCCGAGCACGATCGGGCTGCCGTTGCGGGCCACGACCACCTCGCCGGGCCGCTCACTGTCGACGACCGCGATGCCGTACGTGCCGACGATGCTCTTGAGCGCCTTGCGTACGGCCTCCTCCAGCGTGTCGGTCTCCTCGACCGTACGGGCGATCAGGTGCGCGAGCACCTCGGTGTCGGTCTCGGAGACGAACTCCGCCCCGTCGGCGGTCAGCTTGGCGCGCAGTTCGTCGGCGTTCTCGATGATGCCGTTGTGCACGACCGCGATCCGCTCGTCGGACGACAGGTGCGGGTGCGCGTTGACGTCGCTGGGCACGCCGTGCGTGGCCCACCGCGTGTGACCGATGCCGAGGGCGCCCTTGAACCTGGGGGGTACGACCTTCGCCAGGTCGGCGACCCGGCCTTTGACCTTGCGTACCTTGAGCCCCTTGTTGGACACGACGACACCGGCCGAGTCATAGCCTCGGTACTCCAGCCTTTGCAGCCCCTCCAGCAGGATGGGCGCCGCATCCTTCGACCCGACATAGGCCACGATTCCGCACATACGACGCTCTCCTCTGCTTTTGGGGCTTTTTCTATCTTTTGTCCGCTTTTATCCGTACACGATCCTGCGCAGTTGCCGGAGCGACAGCTCCGGCGGCGCCACCCGGCGCCCGCGCAGTTCCGCGGCGACCCTGGGGAAGATCTCGTCGTTGGTCAGACCGCGAGACTTCAGCTCCCCGTGACGCCGCCGTACGAACTCCTCGACCGGCTCGGAGAAGTACGACAGCACGTCGGCCACCACGCGCGCCGCCTCGCCGGGACCGAGACCACTGGTCCTGACGAGGTGGGCGACGAGGTCTTCGTAGGGATGCCGTGCCAGGGACACAGACGAGGACACTACGCAGCTGGGATGCGACACGCTAATATTCTGCCCGAAATCGGGCAGGATATTAGCTAAAGCACGGCCGACCGACCCCATCCCTTACTGAGACGACGGCAGGCGAAGGCTCCGGCCGCCGCGCCGAGGGCGATGAGGACGGCCGCGGGGCCCACCGTGGCGGCCACGTCGCCGCGCACGGCGGCCTGCAGCATGGTCGTCGCCCAGTAGCCCGGGGAGGCGGGCGCGATGGCCTGCGCCCATGACGGCATGAGCGCGTACGGCACCAGCGCCCCGCCCAGCGCGCTGACCGACAGGGCGCCGATGTTGCAGAGCGTGCTGAGCTCGCCATGGCTGCGCACCACCGCGGCGAGCGCCGTACCCACGCCGAGGAGAGCGAAGCACCACGCGGCGACGGCCAGCCCGAGCGGCCAGAGCGGCCCTGTGGGCCGCATGCCCACCGCGAGGACCCCATAGACCAGCAGGACGACCTGCTGGACGGCCAGGATGGCGAAGACCGGCAGGGTCTTGCCGATGATCAGCTCAGGCATGCGCGCCCGAGTCGCCCTGATCCGATCCCAGGTGTGCCAGACGCGCTCGGTCAGCACGGCGGTCGCCACGTCGGCCATCGACAGCACCGAGAACATCACCAGCAGCCCGGTCACCACCTGCGCGGGCTGGCCGATCATGGACTTGAAGACCAGCATGAGCACCATCGGCATCACCAGGTAGCTGACCAGGTGAGCGGGGTCGCGCCTGCGCAGCAGCACGTTGTGCCCGACCAGCACCGCGATGCGATGGAGCGAGTCACGCGACATGGGACAACTCCTTGTAGAGGTCGTCGAGCGACGGCTGGCGGATGTCGATGCCGCGTACCGGCCGGTCGAGGCCGCGCAGCAGCTCGGCGAGCGTGGCCGTCGGGTCGGCCGTGGTGACGGCCAGCTCCTCGTCGTCGTCGAGAACCACCCGCACCTCACCCGGCAGGCCCTTGAGCAGCTCCTCGCCGGTGCCTCTGGCGATCACCCTGCCGCCCTTCGCGACCGCGATCGTGGCGGCCAACTCGGTCAGTTCGGGCAGGTAGTGGGTGGCGTACACGACCGTGGCGCCGTTCTCGGCCCGGCTGCGGACGGCCGCGAGAAGGGCGGCCCGCGTCTCGGGGTCGGCGCCCACAGTCGGCTCGTCGAGCAGCAGAACGGCGGGGTCGGCGACCAGCGCGGTGGCGGCCTGGGTACGGCGCTGCTGACCGCCGGACAGGACGCTCACCCGCCGGTCCAGCTCGTTCGTCAGCAGCATCTCCTCGGCGATCCGGTCGATGGCCTGCTTGAGCGCCTGGCGGCGCAGCCCCGCGAGGCCGCCGAAGAAACGCAGAGTCTCGCGGACGGTGACACTCGGGTAGAGCGCGAGCTGCTGTGGCGCGACACCCATTTGGCCGTCGATCACCACATTTCCCGACTCGGGAGTGATGAGGCCCGAGGCGATCTCGAAGAAGGTCGTCTTGCCGGCGCCGTTGTGCCCGACCAGCCCCGCGATCTCTCCCGGCGCCACCTCCAGGCAGAAGCCGTCCAGCGCGGCCACCCCATTGAAGCTCTTGACCAGTCCCGTCGCCTTGAGCATGTCTCCCGCTCCTCCCCGGTCTACCTTGTAGACTGCTCTACACCGTAGACTGAGGCGGTGCGGAAACTCAAGACCGAGCGGCAACCGGAGATCCTGGACGCCGCCCTCGCCATCGCCGACGAACGCGGACTCGACGCCCTGACCATGCGAGCGGTCGCCGAACGCATCGGCCTGACGCCCATGGCCCTGTACGGATATTTCCGCAACAAGGATGAGCTGCTGGACGGACTCGTCGGGCGACTGCTGACGTCCCTCCCGACAGGCCCGCCCGGCGAGTCGTGGGACCAGCGGCTGAGCGCGTTTGCGTGGGCCACCAGGAGGCTGGCCCGGGAGCATCCCAGCGTCTTCCCGCTGCTGTTCGCCCGGCCCTCGGTCACGCCCGACGCGGTGCGGGTGGTGGACTGGATCTACCAGGCACTGATCGACGCGGGGGTGCCCGACGCAGAGGTGCCGCGGATCGAGCGCATGGTCAGCACGTTCGTGCTCGGCTTCGCGACGTCCGAGGCGAACGGGCGCTTCTCGGCGGCCAGTCACGACGTCCGGTCGCGCCGGGCCCGAGGCGACTTCCCTGCCCATCAGCGACTGATGCCCTACCTCGACGCGCCGGCCGACCTGGACGCGGAATTCGCCGCCGACCTCGCAGACCTCGTCCGCGTCATCCGCCCCGCCTGACCCATCTCTTTCGGCGACATGGTTACGCTCGGTGTTTTCACCGTCGCTTTCTGTTCCGCCGTGTGGAGGTCCTCTTGTTGCTGTGGGTCGTCGTCGGTCTCACCGCGTCCACCGTCGCCATGCCCGGATTGCCCGAACTACCGGACCTGCCGGACATGGGCGGCGTGGGGCATCGGGTTGACGCGAGCCGCCAGGGCGATTTCGCGGCGGCGGCGCGGGAGTTCGGGGTGCCGGAGAGCGTGCTGCTGGGTGTGTCGTACCTGGAGTCCAGGTGGAACGCGAACAGCGGAGCACCCAGCGTGGCCGGCGGCTACGGCCCCATGCACCTCGTGGACGCGCCGGGCGTACCTGGAGGCGCGCATGACGGGGTGTCCGCGCGGGAAGCGACGCTGCGGCTCGCGGGGCGCCTCACCGGGCTGGCGCCCGCGCGACTGCGCGCCGATCCCGCCGCCAACATCCGCGGCGGTGCCGCCCTGCTCGCGTCCTACCAGCGACGCCCCAGCGCGAACCCCGCCGACTGGTACGACGCGGTCGCCCGCTACTCGGGCGCGCACGACCCGAACGCGGCCCGCGCCTTCGCCGACGAGATGTTCGCGGTGATCCGCGCCGGAGCCACCCGCCGCACAGACGACGGCCAGCCGGTACGGCTGGCAGCCATCCCCACCCTCCGCCCACCGACCCATCTCCACCCACCGGGCCGCCTCACCTCAACTGCTCGCCTCCACCCAGCAACCGACCTCCACCCAGCGGCCAAGCACCACCCATCAACCCGCCCCAGCCCAGCCACTCATCTCCACCCAGCCGCTCACTTCCACCCACCAGCCCGCCTCGGCCCAGCAACCCGACTCACCCCAGCAGCCCCCCTTCGCCCAGCGGCCCGCCTCAGCGCTCTATCGGGTCTCACCCCGCTCGGCCCCAGCGCAACCCATGTGGCAGCAGCACGTGTGCCGGGAGGACACCCCTCAACCTCACCGAAGACCACTGGAGGCTCCTCGGCGTCATCCGAAATCACCGACGCCCACTACCCACCTCCATTCCCAATCCCGCTCCCGGCCCCGGCCCTGACCCCGGCCACGACTGACGTGGCACAACCCCAGCCCAACGTGGCACAACCTGTCGCCGACCAGGCGCAACCTGCGACCCCAGGAGACCAGCCGCCGGCACCTGGAACGAACACGAGCCATCCGGCACTCCCAGCCCCGAACACGGCGAACGTCGAATGCCCCGCCTCACTGGCCTGCGAGTGGATGCCCGCCGCCTACAAACGCACCGGCAAGGGCGACTACGGCAACCACGACACCCTGAACGGGCCGAGACGCATCGACTACATCGTGATCCACGACACCGAGGGCACCTACGGAGGCGTCCCGTCGATGGTGAACGACCCGGAATACGTGAGCTGGCACTACACGATCCGCTCCAGCGACGGACATGTCGCCCAGCACGTACGTACAAAGGACATCGCCTGGCATGCGGGCAACTGGGATATCAACTCCCGCTCCATCGGCATCGAACACGAGGGCTACCTGGCCAGCGGCGGCACCTGGTACACGGAGGCGATGTACCGTTCGTCAGCCAAACTGGTGAAATATCTGGCCGCCAAACACCACATCCCCCTCGACCGCGCCCACATCCTCGGCCACGACAACGTCCCTGGCCCGAGCCCCGAAACGCTCCCGTCCATGCACGAGGACCCGGGACCGTACTGGGACTGGGCACACTATTTCGACCTGATGGGCAGCCCATTCAAAAAGGCCAAGAAGGGCACATCGATCATCATCCGCCCCGCCTACGAAACCAACCAACCGCATTTCACCGGCTGCACCGCCAAGCCCACCAACTCCACCGGAACCACCGAGGACACCGAGCCGGCAGAGCCCGCCACTCCCACCAAGTCTGTCAACCCCACCGAACCTGCTGCCAAGTCCGCCAAGCCCGCTAAATCCGCCAAAACCGCCAAAGCCACCGGCCCCTGTCCCCCGCACGGCGCCTCAGCGGTCTTTCTGCGAACAGAACCGCGCGAGGACGCCCCCCTCGTGGACGACATCGGCAAACGCGTCGGCAAGCCCAGCACGTACAGCGTCTACGACCACAGCGCCCGCGCCTCGACCGGCCAGCGATACGCGGTGGCGGCCCGGAAGGGCGCCTGGACGGCCATCTGGTATCTGGGCAGCAAGGCCTGGTTCTACAACCCCGCCACCGCCCCCACCGCCATCCCGGCGCGAGGCCCGCTCGTCACCCCCCGCACGAAACACGTCAGGGTGTACGGCCGCGCATACCCCGAAAAATCCGCCTACCGCAGCACCGTCGCCTACCAGCCCTCGACCCCGCTCGACTACGTCATGCACCCCGGCCAGTACTACTCGCTCGGCCTCACGCTGCCCGGCTCGTACCACGCGACGAACTCCTTCAACCCGGCCAACCACGTCACCGTCACGGGCAAGGACCGCTACCACCAGATCCAGTTCGGCCACCGCGTCATGTTCGTCATGGCCAAGGACGTCCGTGTGACCCACCGAACCCCACCCATCCACGTGACCCACCGACCCCCGCCCGCCCGCGTAGCCCACCGACCCTCACCCGCCCATGCAACTCGCTGACCTCCACCCACCACATAACCCACCAGACCTCACCCACCAAACCCCACCCGTCACGTGACCCGCTGAATCTCGCCCCCACACCCGCTCACCGCACACGGGCACTCCCCGAAGGCGATATGGTTTTCCCGTGGCCGGTACGTCGCCGGAAACACGCGGAAGTGGCTCAGTGGTAGAGCATCACCTTGCCAAGGTGAGGGTCGCGGGTTCGAATCCCGTCTTCCGCTCGGAGTTCAATCTCCTGGTGGAGTGGCCGAGAGGCGAGGCAGCGGCCTGCAAAGCCGTCTACACGGGTTCAAATCCCGTCTCCACCTCGGTCGCTGGACAGCGGACCCTCCCGGGTCCGCTAAAGTTAAGTGTGGCACCACGCGGAAGTGGCTCAGTGGTAGAGCATCACCTTGCCAAGGTGAGGGTCGCGGGTTCGAATCCCGTCTTCCGCTCGGAGTTCAAGTAACTCGATAAGGACGATTAGCTCAGCGGGAGAGCGCTTCCCTGACACGGAAGAGGTCACTGGTTCAATCCCAGTATCGTCCACCAGGCTCCATAACAGATCAGGCCCGACTTGAGTTAAAGCCCTAGATCACGGCACATGCCGGGATCTTGGGCTTCTTGTCGTTCCGGGGCGACCATGGCTGCTATCAGCACCGGCGGCGACGGGGTGCCGTCGGCCACGCGTGAGACTCGATCACAGGTATCGACGCCGACCCCCTGATGGTTCGGACTGGCCGCTATCTGCTCCGGTCGCCGGGGATCGCCGGAGCAGCAGTGGCTGGGTGACGTGCAGAAGATAAACCGCCGAAGCCGAGCTGCCACCGCATGAAGGCGTACACGGCGACACGTTCGGCGATTCCCGGCGGCATCATCCCGAAAGCCGCCAGCCAGATCAGCGCGGCCGCGATTCCCACGATGCCCAGCACGACACCGCCGGTCGCGGACATCACCGTCGGCGACTGCGTGGAACTGGTGGACACCTTGCGTCGGGTTCATGTCCGTGGATGCCAGCGGTCTCGGCATGCCGATCGCCAGGAGCAAAGATCATTGAGCACTGAAATCGCACATACAACTCGCCTGCGGTGACATTACTGTGAGCGGATGAATGAGGAGTTGACGCCGCAGGTGTTCTCGAATCGCTGGGCTGACGCCGTTGGTTCCGGCGGCCAGGGTTCGCCTCGTGATCTCTGCGGGTGCATCGAGCAGACCAGCACCAAGCCGCAGCGAACGACCCGCTTCCACCGAGAACACCAGGACACCACGGCGCCCGGATGGATCCGCCTTCTCGAACTGATTGAAGAGGCAGCAGCCGACAGACGGGAGGTCTTCAAGCCGCTGGTCGAACTCACCGCGGAACAGCGGCGCCAGGTCGTCACGCTCCCGCCGACCATCGCCGAACTCACCTCGGTGAAGCACCTCGTGCTCTACGGCAGCAATTTGGTGCGTATCCCGCCTGAGATCGGCGCTATGCGAAGCCTCGAGGAGTTCACCCCGTACACCTCCTACCGCCTGCACTGGTTCCCGTACGAGATCACCCGGTGCCCCAACCTACAGCGCAGCACGGTGAGCACCCGCGCCCTCTACGGCAACTACAAGCGGCGGCCGCCCTTTCCGCTGTTGTCAGCCGCAGCGGCCAGCACCCAAGGCGTTGGCCTCGAAGACCTAGACCCCGGTGTGTGGGGTGCCGCCGCGATCCGTACGTGCAGCGTTTGCGATCAGCACATCGAAGGCGTGAACCTCCGCCAGGTCTGGATCTCCCTATGGACGTCGGGCGCTGACATTCTGCCCTTGCTGGTCAACGCCTGCTCGACGACATGCGTCGAGGCGCTTCCCGTGCCTGCCGAAGGCTACGTCCAGATGCCGCACACGGGCGGACCAAGCGTCGAGCAGCCCTCAGCCGGCCAACGGCCTCGCTGACGTGGCGCGGGCCCAGCAGAAGCCCGTAGTTCAGGGGCCACGGGCGGCATGCGGCCGTGGGCCTTGGCATCCGCACCACGCGTGGTGATCGATAAACTCGCGAAGGTGGGCTGCCGCGTGGCCGTCAACCAAGATCGAGAACAAGTTCAAGAAGTGTGCGTCAAACGCCCTTCAGAACACGATCCAGTGCCGCCCGGCCTGCGGGTCCCCAGTGCGGCTTGCCGCCGGGAAGGCCCCGATCTCGTTCTGCCCCATGAGCATCAGGACGAGGCTCTTCATAGCGGCCAGCCCGCGGGCGCGCCGGAGACAAGTCCGCTCCCGCACCGGCTCGGGGGTCACCGGCAGCTCAGGCCGACCGTAGGCAAAAGGGGTGTCCGGCCGGGCTGGCGTAGACTCTGCCGCCTTTCTCGGATGCGGGGTCGACGTCGTCCGTGGGCAGCAGTCGGCGCGCACCCGCCTCGAGCGCCAGCCTGTCGGTGGTTACGAGGTCGTCCGTCGTCAGATCGACGTGTATCTGCTGCGAGTTGCCCTGTGGCCACGTCGGGGGGACATGCCCCTGAGCCCGTTGGATGACGAACATAGGGAACCCGTCGGCCCGCAGGAAGTGGTGAGTTGCGGTCTTGGCGATCGAGCCGCCCAGCAGCCGGTGCCAGAACGCGCTCTCGGGCTCCAGTTCGGCGGCGTACAAGCCATGGCCCACGTGATCGCCGGCGCACTCCTAACCTGACGAAGCGCTACGACCACCGATACCCAGCGGTGGCGACGAACTGCTCTACCGAGCTCTAGTCGGCCTTCCGGACCTCGAGTGCGTCAGCGGCTGTCTCCAGTGCGGCGAGGTGCTCGTCGACCGAGCGGAGTCCCGCCCGCATGGTGTTGATGGCGACATGAGTGGCTCCGGACTCCTGCCACTGCCGGGCCGCCTCGCGTAGCTCCTCGGCGTCGCCCGTCCAGCTGACCCGGCCTTCCATGCCGAGCGTGGCGGGGTCGCGGCCCGCCTGTGTGGCGGCCTCCGCGACCATGGCCTTGGCCTCGTCGAGCTTCGGCCCCGGGGACATCTGCGGGAACCACCCGTCGGCCAGGCGTCCGGCGCGGCGGTACGCCGGGGGTGACTGCGCGCCGAACCAGACGGGGATCGGCCGCTGCACGGGCAGGGGCGCCAGCCCCGCGCCGGTCACCCGGTCGAAGGTGCCCTCGAACGTGAGCGACGGCTCGGTCCACAACCGGCGCAGCAACGCGACCTGCTCGTCGATGCGCTTGCCTCGGGTGCTGAAGTCCTGGCCGAGGGCTTCGTACTCCACCTGGTTCCAGCCCAGTCCCACGCCCAGCCGGAACCGGCCGGCGGTGAGCAGGTCGACCTCCGCGGCCTGCTTGGCCACCAGGGCCGTCTGCCGCTGGGGCAGGATGATGATGCCCGTGACGAGCTCCAGCGAGGTCAGCGCGGCGAGGTAGCCGAACAGGACCATCGGCTCGTGGAAGGTGGTCCGCACGTCGTAGGGGCCGTCCCAGCCCTGGTGGACCGCCGGATCGGCGCCTACGACGTGGTCATAGGCCAGCACATGCCGGAACCCGAGTTCCTCGACCCGCTGTCCGTAGGCCCGTACGGCGCCCACGTCGGCACCGAGCTCGGTCTGAGGAAAGACGACACCGATCCGCATGCGTGGCTCCCGTCAAGATCCGGCGACTCCTGACCATCATCGTGTACCGGTGTCGATCATCCAAATACGACACAGGAGTCGCCGGTCCCCAAAAGGATGGCTAGTCCACCTCCGCGACCGCCCGGCCGAACTGGGCCGAGTACAGGCGGGCGTAGGCGCCGTCCGCGGCCAGCAGCGACTCGTGCGTGCCCTGTTCGACGATCCGCCCGTTCTCCATGACCAGGATCAGGCTGGCGTCGCGGATCGTGGACAGCCGGTGCGCGATCACGAAGCTGGTACGCCCCTCGCGCAGCGAGCTCATCGCCCGCTGGATGAGCACCTCGGTCCGGGTGTCGACCGAGCTGGTGGCCTCGTCCAGGATCAGGATCGCCGGCTCGGACAGGAACGCGCGGGCGATCGTGATCAGCTGCGTCTCGCCCGCGCTGACCGTCGCGCCCTCCTCGTCGATCACCGTGTCGTAGCCGTCGGGCAGCGTGTGCGCGATGCGGTCGACGTGGGCGGCCTCCGCGGCGGCCTCGATCTGTTCGCGCGTGGCGCCCTCCGCCCCGTAGCCGATGTTCTCCGCGATCGTGCCGCCGAACAGCCAGGTGTCCTGCAGCACCATGCCCATGTTGGCGCGCAGCTCTTCCCTGGACATCTCCGCGATGTCGACGCCGTCGAGCGTGATACGACCGCCGGTCACCTCGTAGAAGCGCATGATGAGGTTGACCAGCGTCGTCTTGCCCGCTCCCGTGGGGCCGACGATGGCCACGGTCTGGCCGGGTTCGACGGTAAGCGACAGGTTCTCGATCAGCGGCCGGTCCGGATCGTAGCGGAAGGACACGTTCTCGAACGCCACACGGCCCCTGACCTGTTCGGGGCGCGCGGGCTTGGCGGGCTCCGCGGACTGCTCCGGGGCCTCCAGCAGCTCGAAGACCCGTTCGGCCGAGGCGACACCCGATTGCACCAGGGTCGCCATGCCGGCCACCTGGGTCAGCGGCTGGCTGAACTGCCTGGAGTATTGGATGAAGGCCTGCACGTTGCCCAGCGAGATCGAACCCGAGGCCACGTTGAACCCGCCCACCACGGCGACCAGCACGTAGTTGAGGTTGCCGATGAACATCATCGCCGGCTGGATGAGCCCGGAGATGAACTGGGCCCGGAAGCTGGAGTTGAACAGGGCCTGGTTGTGCTCGTCGAAGGCCTCGGCGACCTCCTTCTGCCTGCCGAACACCTTGACCAGCGTGTGCCCCCCGAACATCTCCTCGATGTGGCCGTTGAGCTTGCCCGTCGAGGACCACTGCTTGATGAACTGCGGCTGCGACCGCTTTCCGATGACCGTGGTGACGTAGACCGACAGCGGCACCGTGACCAGCGCGATGATCGCCAGGATCGGCGAGATCCAGAACATCATCACCAGCACGCCCACGACCGTCAGCACCGACGAGATGAGCTGGCTCATCGTCTGCTGCAGCGTCTGCGCGATGTTGTCGGTGTCGTTGGTGGCGCGGCTGAGGATCTCGCCGCGCGGCTGGCCGTCGAAGTAGCTCAGCGGCAGCCGCGCCAGCTTGGCCTCGATCCGCTCGCGCAGCCGGGACGCCGCCCGCTGCACGACGATCGTGGTCAGCCGGAACTGTACGATCCCGAGCAGCGCCGCCACCAGGTAGAGCGCCAGCACCCAGCCCAGTACCTGGGCCAGCGCGGTGAAGTCGATGCCCTGGCCGGGCACCACGCTCATCGCCGACACCATGTCGGCGAACGTGCCCTGCCCCCTGGCGCGCAGCCCCGCCACGGCCTGCTCCTTGGTGATCCCGGCGGGCAATTGGGCGCCGATGATGCCCGAGAAGATCAGGTCCGTGGCTTGGCCGAGGATCTTGGGACCCGTCACGGTCAGCGCGACGCTGGCCGTACCTAAAGCCAGGATGACCGCCAGCATCGCGCGCTCGGGATGCAGCAGCCGCAGCAGGCGGCGGAACGAACCGCCGAAGTCGTGCGCCTTCTCGGCCGGCCCGGACATCATCCGGCCCGGCCCGAAAGCGGGCGCGGGGCGGCGCGCGGGCGTCGGGGTGGTCATGAACCCTCCTTCCTTGATCGCATAACGCTCGGTCGCATGATCAAGGTGCTGTGCAGGTCGATGAGTTCGGGTTCGGTCATGCCGCGGCCTCCTGTTCGGTGAGCTGAGACAGCACGATCTCCCGATAGGTCGGGCAGGTCTCCATGAGCTCGGCGTGGTCGCCGCTGCCGACCACGCGGCCGTCGTCGAGCACGAGGATGCGGTCGGCGTCGCGGATCGTGTTGACTCGCTGGGCCACGATGACGATCGTGGCGTCGGTGATCTCCTCGGCCAGCGCGGCGCGCAGCCGGGCGTCGGTGGCGTAGTCGAGGGCGGAGAAGGAGTCGTCGAACAGGTAGATCTCGGGCCGGTGCACCAGCGTCCTGGCGATGGCCAGGCGTTGGCGCTGGCCGCCGGAGACGTTCGTGCCGCCCTGGGCGATCGGCTCGTCCAGGCCCTCGGGCATCGCCTCGACGAACTCGCGGGCCTGCGCCACGTCGAGGGCCCGCCACAGCTCCTCGTCGGTCGCGTCCGGCCTGCCGTAGCGCAGGTTGGAGGCGATCGTGCCGGAGAAGAGGTACGGCGACTGCGGGACCAGGCCGACCGCCCGGGAGAGCACGGCCGGATCGAGGTCTCGTACGCTGACGCCGTCGACCAGCACCTCGCCGGCGGTCGCGTCGAACAGGCGCGGGATGAGGTTGAGCAGCGTCGTCTTGCCGCTGCCCGTACTGCCGATGATCGCGGTGGTACGGCCCGGCCGCGCCGCGAAGCTCACGTCGCACAGCACCGGCTCGTCGGCGCCCGGATAGCGGAAGTCCACCGACCGCAGCTCCAGCTCACCGAGATGGCTCTCCGGGGCGACGGGGGTCGCCGGCGGGTGGACGGTCGGCTCGGTGTCGAGGACCTCCTCGATGCGCTCGGCGCAGACCTCGGCCCGAGGGATCATCATGAACATGAACATCGCCATCATCACCGACATGAGGATCTGCATCAGGTAGGAGATGACCGCGGTCAGCGCGCCCACCTGCATGCTCCCGTCGGCGATGCGATGGCCGCCGAACCACACCACGGCGACGCTCGACACGTTCACCACCAGCATGACCGTGGGGAACATCAGCGCCATCAGCCGCCCGACCCGCAGCGACACGTCGGTCAGCTGGTCGTTGGCCACCGCGAAACGCTCACGCTCGTGCCGGTCGCGGACGAAGGCCCTGATGACCCGGATGCCGGCGATCTGCTCGCGCAGCACCTGGTTGATCCGGTCGATGCGCTCCTGCATCGTGCGGAAGAGCGGACGCATGCGCATCACGATCAGGCCCACGATGACGAGCAGCACGGGCAGCACAATGAGCAGCAGCGACGACAGCGCCACGTCGTGGCGCAGCGCCAGCACGATCCCGCCGACGCACATGATCGGCGCGGCCACCATCATCGTGAACGTCATCAGCACGAGCAGCTGGATCTGCTGCACGTCGTTGGTGGTCCGGGTGATCAGGGACGGCGGGCCGAACCGGTTGACCTCCTGGGCGGAGAAGTCCTGGACCCGGTGGAAGATCGCGGCTCGTAAGTCCCGGCCCAGGGCCATCGAGGTCTGGGCGCCGTAGTAGACGGCCACGACCGAGCAGATGATCTGGATGAGCGTCACCCCGAGCATCACCAGCCCGACGCGCGCGATGTATCCGGTGTCACCCTTGACGACGCCGTTGTCGATGATGTCGGCGTTGAGGGTGGGGAGATAGAGCGTGGCCAGTGTCTGCACGAACTGGAAGAGGACGACGAGCGTGATCTCTTTCCCGTACGGCCTGAGCTGTGCCCGCAAGAGACGGAGCAGCATCAAGAAGTGCTTTCTGTCGAAGGAGTGGGGGAAGGCCGCAGGAGCAGCCCGTCGAGCAGAACGGAGACGATCTCCGCGTCGTCCATGTCGCCGAACTCGCCGCCCTGGCCGAAACCGCGATGCACACTCACCGCGATCAACATCAGGAGCAGCTGTGCCGTGGCCTCGGGAGAGCGGCGCAGCCGGTCGCGGTCGGGCTCGAGCAGAGCGGCGAGCGCGGCCAGTATCTGACGCCGGCTGTCCATCATCCGCTCGCGGAACTCGACGTCGTCGACCATCAGCTCCTTGGGGCTGGAGATGAGGTTGGCGTTGGCGTTCATTCCCGCCCGCAGCATCGTGACCGCCTCGCGCAGCCGCGCGCGCAGTTCGGTCGTCGTGCCGATGCCGGTCAGTGCGGCCACCGCCGATTTCGGGTCGAACGCGCTCATCAGCGCCGCCCGCACCAGCGAGGCCTTGTCGGGGAAGACCCCGAAGATCGTCCCCTCGGCCACGCCGGCGGCCTCGGCGATCTGGCGAGTGCTCACCGCGGTGCCGTACTCGCGCAGCAGGGGCAGCGTGGCGGCGATGAGTGTGGCCCGACGCTCTTCTGGCGCCATGGCCGGCACCCTGCGCCTCTTCGTCATGCGGACGATCCTAATGAGCGAGTACTCACTCGTTCAAATGGTTTTCCGCCAAACCCTTGGTGCGGCGTCACGCTTCCGTCTCAGCCCGAGTGACGGTCCGTGGTGGCTGGGGTCCTTCTGGAGGGACCCCCTGCGGGGGAGAGAAGAAAACGGTCCGTCGCGGCTGGGCCCGATGGCGGGATCCTCCTCCCGGGAGCGGAAGAAGACGGTCCGTCGTGGATGAGGCCCCAGGAAGGGGCTTTTTGCACGTTTTGTGGAACTCGCTCGGGTAGTGGGGTGTTTCGGAGACTTGAGGAAACATTGTGGAGATCGAACGTAAGTACGATGTCAACGGCCCCGTCGAGATCGCGATCGAGGACTTCGCCGGCCCGGACGGCAAGGTCACGGTGGACGAGCCGGAGACGTGGCGGCTGGTGGCCGACTACGTCGACACCCCCGCTCTGACGCTCGCCGCCCACGGCATCACCCTGCGCCGCCGCCGGGGCGGCCAGGACGCCGGGTGGCATCTCAAGTTGCCGGTGGCCAAGGGGGCCAAGCGGGAGGTGCACGCGCCGCTGGGCGCCGGTGTGCATCAGGTGCCCGCCCGGCTGACCGACCTCGTCGCCGCCCATCTCCGCGGGCGCGACCTCGTGCCGGTCGCCACCCTCCGGACCACCCGCACGACGCGCAAGCTGCGCGACCAAGAAGGCCGGGTGCTGGCCGAGGTCAGCGACGACGTGGTGGAGGGCCGCCGTCAGAACGCCGACCGGCCGCCCGTCTCGTGGCGCGAGATCGAGGTCGAGCTGGTCGACGGCCGCATGGACGTGCTCGATGCCGTCGAGAGCAGGCTGCGTGACGCCGGGCTGGCGCCGTCGCCGTCCGGCTCCAAGCTGGCGCGCGTGCTGGGCGCCGACCTGCCCCCGGAAAGCGGCCGCAATGACGGGCGGAGCGCCAGGGCGGTGCTGATCGCGTACGTGCGGCGCCAACGCGGGCAACTGCTCGCCAACGACCCGCTGGTACGCCTGGCCGACCACGACGACGACTCGGTGCACGACATGCGCGTGGCCCTGCGGCGCATCCGCAGCCTCCTGCGCACCCACGCGCGGCTGCTGGACGGCGACCGGATCGGCCCGCTCGACGCGGAGCTGAAGTGGCTGGCCGCCGAACTTGGCACGGTGCGCGATCTTGAAGTGCTCACCGGCCGATTCGCCCGCCGCCTCGCCGACCAGCCCGCCGCCGGTCCCCGGGATGCGGAATGGCCTGCCGTGCTGGCCGAGCGCGAGCACAAGGCCAGACGGGCACTCAAGAAGACGCTGCGGACACCGCGTTACTTCGCCCTCCTGGCCGCCGTCGACGATCTCATCGCCGACCCGCCCTTCCACGGCAAGGCGAACCACCGGCCCTCGGCCCTGGTGGCCAGGAGCTGGCGCAAGGTCCTGGCCAAATACGCCAAGGCCGAGCAGCTGCCCCCGGGCGAGGAGCGCGACCAGGCCCTGCACGCCACCCGCAAGGCGGCCAAACGCGCCCGCTACACCGCCGAAGCCGCCGCCGACGTGCTCGGCAAGCCCGCCGCGAAGCTCGCCAAGCACGGCGAACGACTGCAGGACGCCTTCGGCCGCCGCCAGGACGCGCTGGTCGCCCAGCAACAGCTCACCCAGCTCGCCACCAGGGCGAACCTGTCGGCGGCCGACGCCTTCACCCTCGGCCTGCTGCTCGCCGAGGAACGTCACGAGGCCGCCGAGGCGTACCGCGCCCTCGCGCCGATCTGGAAGAAGGCCGCCAAACCCAAGCTTCTGCGCGCCCTCGCGAAATGATCAGTCACGCGTATCGGGAGGCTCCCCGTCCGCGGCTCGGGCCCGTTCACCGACCCACACGGCGATCTGGGCGCGTGAGTTGAAGCCGAGCTTGTTCAGGATGTGCTCGATATGCCCCTCGGCGGTGCGCGGGGCGATCACCAGCGCGGCGGCGATCTGCTTGTTGGTCATCCCCTGGGCGACCAACTGGGCGATCTCCGTCTCACGGCGGGTGAGCCGCGCCGGCTCAGCCTTCGCCGCCTTCTCACCCTGAGGCGGCTCCTCCTGGAGCGCGTAGCCGAGCGCCTCGTCGTAGGAGAGCCGGGCACCCCGCTTGAACTCGGTGTCGAAGGTCGCGTCCCCCAAGGCGGCGCGCGTGCGACTCTCGCATTCGTCGTGGTAGCGGACCAGGTGCCCGAATCCGGACAATGCCGCGCCGATCGAGCTCCAGACCGTCTCCAGGATGCCCAGCAGCCGGGCGGCCCGCTCGTAGTGCTGCTCCGTCTCGGCGATCCAGGCCAGCACCTCGAGGTTGACCCCGACGCCCAGCGGATCGTCCAGCGAGCGGTTGAAGACCAGGCTCTCCTTCTCGAGTTCGGTCGCGCGGCGGAGGTCTCCCTGCCGCCACACCTCCACGCCGAGCGCCATCATCGTGTACGCCTTGTGCCACCCCTCCCCATAGGCGTCGCACACGGCCAGGCAGTCGTCGCCCAGGGCGATGGCCTGCGAGGAGTCACCCAGGTAGGAGTGCGCGAGGGACAGCCGGATGAGGGCCAGGGCCAGGCCCACGGGGTTCTCGGTGTTCCGGTGGTGTGCCACGGCCTCCTCGTACAGCCCGATGGCCATTTCGGTGTCGCCGCGGTACATGGCGATCATGCCGGAGTAGAGCGCGACGTACCCGCGGACCAGCTCATCACCCAGCCGCTCCCCCAGGACCCGGCTCTCCTCCAGCATGGCCGCGGCGGCGGTGATGTCGGCCTGGATGATGGCCAGCCAGCTGTTGGCCCACAGCGCCCTGGCGCGTACCTCACTCGGCTCGGTGTCCAGGGCCAGCCCTCGGTCCAGCCAGCGCCGGCCCTCGCCGAGGTAGTAACTGGTGATCCAGTGGTAGAGCAGGTCGGCGGCCATGCCCAGACCGGCCCTGATCTCCGCCGGGTCGCCGTAGAAGCTGTCGATGGCGGTGCGCAGGTTGGCGTGTTCGAGCTGCAGCCGGTCGAACCAGGCCACCTGCGAGGGGCCGAACAACTGCGCGTGGGCCCGCGCCGCCAGTGCCCGGTAGTAGGCGCGGTGTCGCCGTTGCAGCGCGGGCTCCTGGCCCGAGGCGGTGAGCCGTTCGCGGCCGTACTGGCGGATGGTGTCGAGGAGCCGGTATCTCACGCCCCGGCCATGCTCCTCCCGGAGGAAGACGGACTTGTCGACCAGGCCCATCACCAGGTCGATGACCTCCTCGCGGCTGATGCCGTCGCCGGAGCAGACCGCCTCCGCCGCCTCCAGGTCCAGCGTGCCGGCGAACACCGACGCGCGCTCCCACATCAGCTGTTCCTGCTCCGAACAGAGGCCGTAGCTCCAGTCGATCATCGCGCGCAGCGTCTGATGGCGCGGCAGCGTCGCCCGCGAGCCCGCGGTGAGCAGCCGGAACCGGTCGTCCAGCCGGTCGTGGAGCTGCTGGAGCGACAGCGCCCGCAGCCGCACGGCCGCCAGCTCGATGGCGAGCGGCAGCCCGTCCAGCCGGCGGCAGATCCGCAGCACGAGGTCCCGGTTCTCCTCGGTGACGGCGAACGCCGGCAGGACGGCCCGGGCCCGCTCGGTGAACAGCCGCACCCCGTCACACTGCATGAGCGCCTCGGCGGACATGCCCGGGCGGTCGGAGTCCGGCAGCGGAAGCGTCGGCACGGGCAGCATCTGCTCGCCGCTGATGCCCAGCGTCTGCCTGCTGGTGGCCAGGATCCGCAGCTCAGGGGCGGCCCGCAGGAGCATGTCGGCCACCACGGCGCACTCGTTGACCAGGTGCTCGCAGTTGTCCAGGATCATCAGCGTCTGCTTGTCGCGCAGGTGGCCGACGAGCACCTGCAGCGGCGGGCAGACGGTGTGGTCGCGAATCTCCAGGGCCTCGGCCACGACCTGGGCCAGCAGTTCCGGATCCTCCAGGGAGGCGAGCTCGACCAGCCACACCCCGTCGCGGAACGCCCGCCGCACCTCGAGCCCCACGCGCAGGGCCAGCCGGGTCTTGCCCACCCCGCCCACGCCGATCAAGGTCACCGCCCGGGATGCGGACAGCAGCGTTTTGACCTCGGCCACCTCGTGCCGACGGCCCACGAAACTAGTCACCTCGGCCGGCAGCCACCCACTCCGCTGCCGCCGGGACTCCCCTGTTGCCATGACGCGCCCTCGTGCCGGCTCGGCCAAGCAGGTCACCACCGTGCTGAATCCGGGCCCTTAACTACCTAGGTTATGCCCAGACCGTTTTCCGGTGCACAACGTGATGAAGTGGACATAGCCTGGTGGTGAGTGATGGCGCGATTACAGCAGCGCCACAAGGCAGGATGGACGCGGAGGTGACCGGTTCTCCGGAACGCCGGCGGGCAGAAGGACCCGGCATCGTCGGGCGCAGGCATGAGATGTCCGCCGTGCGGCGCATGTTGGGCCAGACCCGGTTGCTGACCCTGACGGGCACCGGTGGAGTCGGCAAGACCCGGCTGGCCGTGCAGGCGGCCGAGGCCCTGCGCGGGGCGTTCGCGCATGGAGCCGAGCTGGTCGAGCTGGCCCCTCTCGAGGATGGCGATCTTCTGGAGTCGGCCGTGGCCACGGCGCTGGGCCTGCGCGAACAGGGCCCCTGCTCCATGACCACGCTGGTGGACTACCTGGCCGACAGGCGGATGCTGCTGGTGCTGGACAACTGCGAGCACCTGCTGGAGGAGTGCGCCCTCCTGGTGGACCGCATGCTGCGCGGCGCCCCCCGCCTGCGGATCCTGGCGACCAGCCGGCAGGCGCTCGGCGTCTACGGCGAGCAGGTGCTGCACGTGCCGCCGCTGACGACATCGGATCCCGGCGAGGCGGTACGCGACATCGCCCGCCACGACGCGGTCCGCCTGTTCGCCGAACGCGCGGCGCGGGCACGACCCGGGTTCACGGTCGACGCGGCCAACGCCGCGACGGTGGCCCGGCTGTCACAGCGCCTGGAGGGGATCCCCCTGGCGATCGAGCTGGCCGCGGTGCGGCTGCGCACGACGCCCGTGGAGCAGTTGCTGCGTGAGCTGGACGAGCACTTCGAGGCGCCGGTCGAAGGCGCCCGTTCCGCCCTGCCCCGGCACCGATCGCTGCGCGCCACCCTGGACTGGAGTTTCGGGCTGTGCTCGCCGGCCGAGCAGCGGCTGTGGAGCAGGCTGTCGATGTTCGCCGGCGGCGTCGAACTGGAGGCCGCGGAGGCGATCTGTCCGGGAGCGGAGAGCGAGAAGGAGGATATCCAAAAAGAGGATATCCAAAAAGAGGATGTCGTCGATCTGATCGCCGGCTTGGTGGACAAGTCCGTACTCATCGCGACAGAGCGCGACACCGGGGTGTATTACCGCATGCTCGACAGCATCCGCTCATACGGCCGTGAGGAGTTGTCTCCGGCCGAGGTGAGGGCGCTGGGCCGGCGATACGTCGAGTATTACCGGGGTGAGGTCGAGCGGCACCGGTTGGATCGGCTCTCTCCCCACCAGCTTGTGGGGTTCAGGGCCCTGCAGCGTGAGCTGCCCAATCTGCGCGTCGCGCTCGACCTGTGCTTCGGCCGGGCGGGCGAGGCGTCCGTGGGGCTGGAGATCGCCTCGGCGCTGTGGGTCTTCTGGATCATCGCCGGCTCTCTCACCGAGGGCCGGCACTGGCTGGATCGTGGCCTGCGGCTCGTACCGGAGGCGAACTCCGCCCGGGCCCACGCCCTGTGGGTCGACAGCCTGCTCGCCCTCCATCAGGGCGACCTGAAGACGGCCCTGCCGCAGCTTGAGGAATGTCAGATCCTGGCCCGGCGGCTGGGTGACGAGTCGGCTCTCGCGTTCGCCACCCAGGTCTCGGGCATCGCCGCCTTCTCGGCAGGAGAGCCCCGGCGAGGTCTCGCGCTCCTGGAGGGGGCCCGCGCCGGGCACCTGGCCTGTGGAGACGTCGACGCCGCCGCCATCAACCGGTTCTACGCCGCCGCCTACGGCGCGGCCGAGGCCCCGGAGCTCAGCATCACCCTGGGCGACTGGTTCCTCGCGCTGTCGGACGCCCGGGGCGCCCAGTTGTCGCGCGGATACGCGCTGTTCGCCCTCGGCATGGCCGCGTGGAACCAGGGCGATTGGCGCAGGGCGGAGGCCCTGATGAGGGAGGCGGCCGAGTTGAGGAACATGCTCAACGACCGGTGGGGCCTCACGCAATGCCTGGAGGTGCTGGCCTGGACGGCCTGCGCGCAGGGCCGATACGAACGGGCGGCCACGATACTCGGCACCGCGCATCCGCTGTGGCGGGCGATGGGCGCCTCACCGACCCGGCTGTTTCCCCACGTACGGGGCCACGAGCAGTGCATGGCCCGCGCCCACGAGGAACTGGGCGGGCGGGCGTTCGCGGCGGCCTTCCGCCAAGGGGCGCGGCTGGGGCTGAAGCGGACGATCATGTACGCGATCGAGGGGGACGACGGCGAGTGACCCTGACCGGACCCCCACCGACAAGACGGGACGCCGGGGCCGATCTCAGCGGTGACCCGATCGGCTCCGGCGTCCCTCTGTTCAGGGGGTTCCGTAATGATCGTTTATTCAGTATGGCAACCTCCGTCCTGATGGCGTCCGCAGATCTGGCCGATCATCTTTGGTGCGGATAGGACTTTTGCGGACACGGATTTGGCGCATGGACTCTCTCTCGTAACCTTTCCGGATCATGGGCGAGTGGGCCCGGGTTTCAGCACTGGCGCGCGCCGACAGGCAGTTCGCACCAGACGACCTTTCCCCGATGGGTGCGGATGCTTCCCCAGCAACACGACAGCGTGTCGACCAGGTGCAGACCGTGCCCCCTCTCCTCGTCCGGGCGGGGCGTACGCACCTGAGGCAGCTCGGGATTCGTATCCTCGACCTCGAAGCGCAGCAACCCGTCCTCAGCGGAGAGGCTGAGATCGACGGTCCCTTTCACATATTTCAGCGCGTTGGTGACCAACTCGCTGACCAGCAGTTCGGCGACCTCACCCTGGCCGTCGAAGCCCCATTGGGACAGCAGCGCACGTGTCAGGTGGCGTGCCTTGGGCACTGAGCCGAGCTGGTGCGGGAGCCTCCATGAGGCAGCCCGCCGCGTGTCGGCAGGACAGTCGTTCTCGACCCTGGCCGCGAACCGGTGTCGCTCATGTGCACCATCCCCTTGCGACGCAGACCCCATCCCTGCTCCAAGCAGTAGGTGACGAAAGATTTCGCCTCGCGGTCGGGAACGAAGGGGGGTGGACTTAGGGGGCTGATGCTTGTACATGGCTCGCAGCCTCGATCCTCACTTTCGGCGGAATTGGTACTTTGGCGACTAGCCTTCCTCACACCCCGCGATGACGAGAGGTGAGAAATCCCCATACGACTACCTATTTCGACTACGTAGGTAGTCCCCGGGACACCTACCTACGCGACCTGACTGATCATGCCCAGCCGGTATCTTTCTGTAGTCGTACAGTTACGTTAGGTAGTTTTCGCTGATGGGCATCGGTGCAGAGGGTCCACTCCTGATCGAAAGGAAGCCGATGCGCATCCCCCTCACCGACCCCGCGAAGATCGAGCACGCCCGGCGGATCCTCAGCGGCGAGGAGCAGGAGGAGCTGCACGTCCTGGGCCGGATCATCAAGAGACCGGCCCCCTACAACCCGTACTGGAGCTTCCACTACGACCCGGACACGATCAGCTTCTTCGCGCTGGCCATCGAGGTCTGCGACGCCACGGTGACCTACACCGAAGAGCATCTCGATGAGGCGTGCGGCGCCTTCCTGCCCGGCTGCTTCTTCTGCCCCTGGACGTCCAGGCTGGTCCGCGAGGTCCCCGCCCCCTGAGAACCCAAGAGCCACTCCCCGCACCACCGAAACCTCCGCGGTCACGCCCGCGGAGGTTTCGGTGTGAACGGGCCCCTCAGCTTCGTTCGGCAGAAACTTGACCATGGTCACGGAAGCGCCTTACGTTCGAGCGATGAATCTCACAGGGAAAGCAGCCGCCACCGGTCGTACCGACTCCCGGTACGAGAACCCGGGAACCTCCGGACGTCCGGCATGAACGTCGACGAGCTCGTCGCGATCGACGTCCACACGCACGCCGAGGTGTCCAAGGACGGCCACGGCTCGCTGAGTCCGGAGCTGTTCGGCGCGTCGGCGGAGTACTTCAAGGGGCACGCGCGGCCGGGCATCCCCGAGATCGCCGCCTACTACCGCGAGCGGAAGATGGCCGCGGTCGTGTTCACCGTGGACGCCGAGCACGCCACAGGTCACCCGCGCATCTCCAACGAGGAGGTGGCGGCGAGCTGCGCCGAGCACGCCGATGTGCTGATCCCGTTCGGCAGCGTGGACCCGTGGAAGGGACGGGCGGGCGCCCGTGAGGCGCGCAGGCTCGTCGAGGAGTACGGCGTGCGCGGCTTCAAGTTCCACCCCAGCATCCAGGGCTTCGCGCCGAACGACCCGATGGCCTACCCCCTCTATGAGGTCATCGAGGAGCTCGGGGTGCCCGCGTTGTTCCACACCGGGCAGACCGGCATCGGCGCGCGGGTGCCGGGCGGGGGCGGGATCCGGCTGAAGTACGGCAATCCGATGCTGGTCGACGACGTCGCCGTGGACTTCCCCGAGCTGCGGATCATCCTGGCCCACCCGTCCTTCCCCTGGCAGGACGAGGCGCTCGCGGTGGCCACGCACAAGCCGTACGTCTACATCGACCTGTCCGGATGGTCGCCGAAGTACTTCCCCCCGCAGCTTGTCCAGTACGCGAACACGCTGCTCAAGGACAAGGTGCTCTTCGGCTCCGACTACCCGGTGATCACCCCCGACCGCTGGCTGGCCGACTTCGCCAAGCTCGACATCAAGCCCGAGGTCCGTCCGATGATCCTCAAGGACAACGCCGTGGGCCTGCTCGGGCTCCGTCCATAACTCCCGATCATGGGCGTCTCTAAATCACATTAAAGACAGCCGTATACATAAAAGGGCGGCATAGTGTCTTTTTGCCCTGTTTGTCATCATTGAGACAGAGCCTGTTTCGGACAGGCCAGCTCCCCGCCCAGCATCGGTCCCAATTTTCTGACCTGCCATTTTCCGAAGACGCTTCAGGACTCCTATATTCCCGCTGGTTCCATACCAGAAGTCAGGAAGCCCAGAAAATATTGCGGGTCCGGCCCGAAATATGATCGGTTACGATCGTGAGAAATTTTCTCATCGTGGGCGGCGGGGTGGCCGGCGCGAGCGCGGGATACTTCCTCGCCGAGTTCGGCACCGTGACGCTGCTGGAGATGGAGCACGCTCCCGGCTACCACGCGACCGGACGGTCCGCCGCGCTCTTCTCGGAGTACTTCGGCAACCCGGCCGTACGAGCGCTCACCACGGCGAGCCGATCGTTCCTCACCACGCCACCGCCCGGTTTCGCCGACGGTCCGCTGCTCACCCCGCGCGGCGTGCTGACGCTGTGTCCCGTAGGCGCGGAGGAGCAGTTCGCCGAGATGCTGGCCGACGGGCTGTCGGCCCCGACCCCGGTCCGTGAGATCGACCACGATGAGGTACACCGGCTCTGCCCGATCGTGCGGTCCGGCTGGTACAGCCGCGCCATGCTGAAACCCGGGGCGATGGACATCGACGTGGACGCGCTCCACCAGGGCTTTCTCCGGGGCATGCGGGCGCGCGGCGGCCAGGTGATCACGTCGGCGCGGGTGCGGGGGCTGTTCCGGCGGGACGGGCTCTGGCACGCGGTGACCGACGCGGGCGAGTTCGCCGCGCCGATCGTGGTCAACGCGGCCGGGGCGTGGGCCGACGAGGTGGCCGGGCTCGCCGGGGTCCGGCCCATCGGCCTGCGGCCGCTACGACGCACCGCCTTCCTCACCGACCTGCCCGAAGACAACAGCCTGCCCGAAGACAACGGCCTGCCCGAAGACAACGGCCTGCCCGAGGACAACGGCCTGTCCGAAGACGCCGAGCTCCCCCAGGGCCTCAGCGCGGCCCGGTGGCCGATGGTCACCGACGTGGCGGACACCTTCTACTTCAAGCCCGAGTCGGGGCGCCTGCTCGTCTCACCCGCCGACGCGACCCTGATGCCGCCCGGTGACATCCGTCCCGACGACCTCGACATCGCGATCGGCGTGGAGCGATTACAGCGGGCCACCACGTTGGAGATCCGCAGCGTCCGCCACGCGTGGGCCGGCCTGCGCAGCGTGGTGGCGGACGACACGCCCGTGGTCGGCGAGGCCCCGGACGCACCGGGCTTCGTCTGGCTGGCCGCGCTCGGCGGTTACGGCGTGCAGACCGCGCCCGCCGTCGGCCGGATCGTCGCCGCGGCGGCGACGCGCACCCCGCTGGACGTCGCGTACGACCACCTCTCACCAGAACGCACTCATCTGGAACGGCATGGAACGCCTACGAGTAGGGCGGCATTCCTAACGGAGAGGTGGAAATGACCGGACAGCCGACCGGCAACGACCAGGAAGGGTCCCAGGGGCAGCAATCAGCCCCTTCCGGATTATCGATCGAATCCCAGAGCTTCGCCGGCCGCGCGGTCGACTTCGGGGTGTTCCGCCCGATCTCCGCGTTGATCGAGGAGCAGACCGACCGCCATCCCGAGCGCCCCGCGGTGTCGTTCGAGGGCCGGATGCTCACCTACCGGCGGCTGGACGAGCTGGTGAACGGCCTGGCGGCCACACTGACCGGGCACGACGTGGGCAAGGGCGACGTGGTCGCGGTCCTGCTGGTCAACTCTCTGGAACTGCCCATCACATATCTGGCGCTGATGAAGCTGGGCGCGGCGTTCGTACCGCTGGACCCCTCGTGGCCGGAGGACCGGATCCGCGGCACCTTCGGGGTGCTGCCGGGCGGGCCGATCCTGTGCGCCACCGCAGACGCGCTGCCACGGGAGTTACGGCACCGCGCGGTCACCGTCGAGGTCGACCGGATCGTCCCGTCACCCCGGCGCCCGGCGGTGCCCGTGGGCCCCGATGACCTGATCTACGGCTATTTCACCTCGGGCACCACGGGCACGCCGAAGTGCGCGATGAACCGGCACGCGGGGCTGACCAACCGGTTTCGCTTCATGACGCGTTACTTCGCCGCGACGGGCGCGGACGTCGTCCTGCAGAACAGCAGGCACACCTCCGACTCCTCGCTCTGGCAGCTGTTCTGGCCGCTGACCACGGGCGGTCACACCGTGCTGCCCGTACAGGAGGAGTTCCTCAACCTGCGGCACACCATCGACCTGATCGCCGAGTACGGCATCACGACCGCGGACTTCGTCTCCAGCGTCTTCAACGCGCTGGTGGCCATCGTGGACAGCGACGAGCAGGCGCTTCGGAAGCTGTCGTCGCTGCGGCGGCTCGTCGTCGGCAGCGAGGCGGTCAATCCGCGCGCGGTGCACCGGCTGATGGCGCTGCTCCCGGGCCTCCAGGTGACCAACGGCTACGGGCCGACGGAGGCGTCCATCGGGATGGTCTTCCACCCCGTGTCCGCTGCGGATGGGGACACGATTCCGCTGGGCCGCCCGATCGACAACTGCTTTGCCGTGGTGGTCGACGACGACCTGCGCCCGGTGCCGCCCGGCACCACCGGCGAGCTGGCCATCGGCGGCGAGTGCCTCGGCGAGGGGTACTTGGGCGACGCGGCGGCCACCGCCAAGGCGTTCGTCCCCAACCCGTTTCCGGAGATCATCCCCGGCCCCCGGCTCTACCTCACCGGGGATCTCGGCCATCTGGACCACGAGGGCCGATTGTTCTTCTCCGGGCGCAAGGACTTCCAGGTCAAGATCCGGGGCGTCCGGATCGAGCTGGGCGAGATCGAGGTGGCCGCCGAGAGGTGCCCCGGGGTCCGGCAGGCGGAGGTCCTGGTGGCCGAGCAGCGGGGTACGAAGGCGCTGGCGCTGTTCGCCTCCGGCACCGGTCTCACCGAGGCCGCGCTCAGCGAGCACCTGCGCCGCACCCTGCCCAGGACCAGCATGCCCCGCTACTTCTTCCTGCTGCCGGAGATGCCGCTGAACGACAACGGCAAGGTCGACCGCGGCCGGCTCCAGGCGGTCCTCGACGGCAGGCTGGCCGAGGACACCGCCCGGCTGGCCGAGAGCGCGCCGACCACGAACCTGGCCGACCAGGTCCTGCGGGCGCTGCGCTCGGCGCTCGGCCGGCCCGGACTGACGGGCGACACGCACTTCGCGGAGGCGGGCGGCGACTCCATCCAGGCCCTGTCCGTCGTGCACATGATCACCGCGGAGTGCGGTGTGCGGGTCGACGTCAAGGATCTGTACGACCACCCGACCGCGAACGAGCTGACGCCCCTGATCGAGGCCCGGCGGCGCGACGGCGTGGCCATCGAGGACGAGTCCGTGCTCATGGCCCACGACTCGACGGTGCCGGAGGGCGAGCCCATCCGGCCCGCCGACAGGTCGGGCAGGCTGCGGACCGTGCTGGTCACCGGGGCGACCGGCTTCGTCGGCAGCCGCCTGGTCCATGAGCTGCTGGCCCATACCGATCTGCGGGTTCGCTGCCTCGCGCGGGCCGCCGACGACACCGGCGCGACCGCGCGGGTCGTCGGCGCGCTCCTGGAGCGGGGTCTGTGGGAGCCGCGGTTCGCCGACCGGCTGGAGGGGTACGCGGGCGACCTGGCGTTACCGGGCCTCGGGCTGACCGCCCGGACCTGGGAGCACCTGGCACGTACGTGTGACCTGGTGCTCCACAACGGCGCACTGGTGAACTTCCTGTTCGACTATCGCGCCCATCGTCAGGTCAACGTGCGCGGCACCATCGAGCTCGTACGGCTCGCGATGGCCTACCGGCCCGTGCCGGTGCACTACGTCTCGACGCTCGGGGCGCTCCAGGACGAGGCGCTGCGGCACGACGACCGCCTGCCGGAGGACTACGAACCGTCCCTCGCCAGGACGCCCGCCGGCGGGTACGGCCGGTCCAAGTGGATCGCCGAACGCTACCTCGCCGAGGCCCGGCGCCGGGGCGCGCTGGTCACCATCCTGCGGCTCGGCGAGGTGATGCCGAGCGCCGACAACGGATATCCGAATCCGGTGGCTTTCACCCATCTGCTGCTGTCGGCCTTCCTGCGGCTGGGCGTCATGCCCGAGGTCGCCACGCGCTCCGACTACACCCCGGTCGACTATGTGGCGGCCCGCGTGGCGGCGGCGGTGTGCGACGACGGCGCCTGGGGCCGTACGCTGCACATCTTCCGCGCGGAGAGCGTCAGCTTCGACGACGTCCTTGCGCGCGCCGGCGCGGTCATCGCGCCGATCCCGTGCGGGGACTTCGTGACGCTGGTCCGCGAGGCGGGCCGGGCCACCGCCGATCGCGAACTGGCCGCGCTCGCGTCCCTCCTGCCCGCTCCGGAGGGCACGAGCGAGGACAAGCTGAAGCGGGCCTTCGCCAGGCTGCTGACCGACAACCCCGCTCTGTTCCGCAAGGACGAATGCCGCCGGCTGGAGCAGCGCTGGCAGCTCGACGACGGCGGCCTGGACGGCTCGATCACCGCGTACCACGCCCGGCTGGCGAGCGGGAGCGGGGACGGTCGCGCGGTGAAGGGCCGCCCGCTGATCACCACGCGACAGAGAGGCTAGGGATGCGACACCGCAAGATGGGGAACCTCGGCTGGGCGGTCAGCGAGGTCGGATACGGCATGTGGGGCATCGGCGGCGGCCCCGGCAACTTCACCGGCTGGGACTACGACCTCGCCCCACGCTGCCTCGACGAAGCCGTGGCGCTGGGCTGCGACTTCTTCGACACGGCCTGGGTGTACGGCCGGGGCGTCAGCGAGCAGATGCTCGGCGCGCTGCTGCGCCGCCATCCCGACCGGAAGCTGTACGTCGCCACGAAGATCCCCCCGAAGAACCGCGAATGGCCGCCGGGACCGGACGACACCCTCGACGACGCCTACCCCGCGGATCACATCAGGGAGTACACCCATCGCAGCCTGGACAACCTCGGGGTGGCGCGCATCGACCTGATGCAGTTCCACACCTGGGAGGACCGGTGGGCGGCCGACGAACGCTGGCAGGAGGCGATCACCGACCTCAAGCGTGAGGGGGTCATCGACGCGGTCGGCATCAGCGTCAACCGGTGGGAACCGGCCAACTGCTTCGCCGCGCTCGACACCGGCCTCATCGACGTCATCCAGGTGATCTACAACATCTTCGACCAGGCGCCCGAGGACGAGCTGTTCGACCGCGCGCTGCGCGACGGCATCGGGATCATCGCCCGCGTACCGTTCGACGAAGGCACCCTCACCGGCACGCTGAGCGCCGACAGCAGCTGGCCGGAGGAGGATTGGCGCAGCACGTACTTCTGCGCGGAGAACCTCGGGCCGAGCGTCGAGCGGGCCGAGCGCCTCAAGGCGGCCCTCCCCGAGGGCACCTCGCTGCCCGAGCTCGCCCTGCGGTTCATCCTCAACCACCCGGCGGTCAGCACGGTGATCCCGGGCATGCGCAAACCGGCCCACGTACGGGCGAACTTCTCGGTCAGCGACGGCCGGCCGCTCGACGACGCGCTGCTCCAGGAGCTCCGCCGGCACCGCTGGGACCGCGTCCCGGCTTGGTGGTCCGGGTGAACCCGCTGATCGTCATGTGGGCGCACTCCCGCTCGGCCTCGACGGCGTTCCTGCGCATGATGATCGAGCGCGGCGACGTGACCGTTCTGCACGAGCCGTTCCTCGCCCTGACCGAGGAGGGCGCGGTGCCGCTCCCGTCCCTGCACGGCGGCCGGGCGGTGGCGCGCTCGGAGAAGGAACTCCTCATCGGCCTCAGGGAGCTGGCTCGCGTGCGGCCGGTGTTCGTCAAGGAGGTGCTCGACTACGACTACGGCTACCTCTTCGACCACCCCGAGGAGCTCGCCGGGATCGTCCACACCTTCATCGTCCGCGATCCCAAGCCGACCATCAGCTCGCACTACGCGATCAAACCGGCGGTGACCCGCGCGGAGATCGGCTACGAGCGGCTGTACCGGCTGTTCGAGCTGGCCTGGTCGGCGACCGGGCGCAGGCCGCTCGTCATCCGCACGGAGCGGCTGGTCGCGGAGCCGGCGAAGGTGGCCGAGGTCTTCTGCGCGTACGCCGGTCTGCCGTTCCTCGCGCACGCGCTCACCTGGGACTCCGGAGACCGGCCCGAGTGGCAGCGGACCCGCCGGTGGCATCTCGACGCGATCGGCAGCGCCGGCTTCGAGGACCGCCGCAACAGCTACCCGGACACCGTCGACAACCACTCCGCTCTGAAGGCCTTCTACGACCACCATCTGCCCTTCTACCAGCGGCTCATCCAGCACGACTTCTGACCGGGAGGCCCCATGTCAACGGACACCGCCCCAGCCCCCACCGCCGTGAAGCAATCTCCGGGCCAGGCGTTCGCGCGGGCGTTCGCGGCCGACCCCGGCCGCGCCGAGGTGACCTTCGACTACACCATCACCGAGGCACACGAGCCGACCAAGGACAGACCACGGCTGACCGTACGGAACCTGCTCAAGGTCCGCCCCACCGACGACATCGCCCGGTTCTGGACGGAGTCCCGGCCCACCCCGGAAGAGCAGAAGGCGGTACGCGGCTCCGACGTCCGCCGGGAGGCGGCCTTCAGGTTCGGCATGGGCGAGGCGGGGGTGCACCCGATCCGGGCGTGGGTGCAGATCCCCGACGGGCTGGCCGACGACCCGGACGCGCTGGCCACCTTCCTCGACTACCGATTACTGGTACGGCTCGCCACCGCCGAGAACCTCGCCCTGACCAACGCCCTGCTCGACCACCCGGAGATCGCCCGGCTCCCCTACGACACCGACTACGTCACCGGGGTCCTGACGGCCTGCGACGAGGTCGAGCAGTCGGGCGCCACCCCGCACGCGATGATCATCAACCCGAACGACTACTACCACCGGCTCGTCGGCCGCAACGGCCTGCTGGCCGACCTGGCGGCGGGCAACGGCATGAAGATCAGCCGCAACCGGTGGATCAGCCCGGGGTCCGCCCTCGTCGGCGACATCTCGGTGGCGGCCAGGCTGCTGGACGCCCGTCACTCGGTCATCCGGGTGGCCGAACCGCCGCCGGGCACGTTCGCCCGGCCCGGGGTGGCCGTGTGCGCGGAGGTGTACGAGGGGGTGGCGGTCCATCTCCCGGCCCTGTTCTACCTCGTCACCCCCGCCTCGTGACCATGGCCCCCTTCGTCGCACGACCGTCTCGGTTCCTGTGACGGTCCATGGTGGCTGGGGTTTCTGGGGCGAGGTACCCCCTCCGGGGGAGCAGAAGAGGACGGTCCGTGGTGGCTGGGGTCCCTGGAGAGGGACACCCCCTCCGGGGAGCAAAAGGGTGGCCTCCTCCGAGGGAATGGAGGATAAAACCCGTAGGCGATGAATTGCGGTAAATGCCGTACGTTGAATTTCGTGCAGATCAGCAGACGAGGGCGTCCGCGGGGCGCCTGATGGAAGGCGGGCGAGCGTGACGGACACACATGAGGAATATCGGCGCAACGGTTGGTGGCGAAGCGCGACTTTCCTGGATGACCTTCGGCATAACGTGGCGGCATTTCCCGGCAAGCCCGCGCTGATCAGCCGACGGGTCGCCGACGGCCGTACCGACGTCGTCACCTACGCGGAACTGGACCGGCTGACCGACCGGATCGCCCACGGCCTGATCCGGCTGGGCGTACAGCCCGGGGATTATGTCGCGATCCAATTACCCAATCGCCGGGAGATGCTGCCCCTGACGCTGGCCTGCATCAAAGTCGGCGCGCGTATCGCGCCGCAGTTCCCCATCTACCGGCATCGCGAGCTCGACTTCATGATCCGGCTGACCGAGGCGCGCGTCTTCATCACCGTGAACCGCCTCGGTGACCTGCCGACCGCCGAGACCGCGATGACGCTCGCGAGCGAGATCCCGGCCCTGGAGCACGTCGTCGTGCTCGGCGGCGACGGCCCGGCCGGGTCCATCGGATTCGAGGAGCACCTCCTCGACCCCGAACCCGGTGACCCCGCGGACCTGGCCGGGCGCGCGCTGGGTCCGGACGATCCCTTCCTCATCCTGTTCACCTCGGGGACGACCGGAGAGCCCAAAGGCGCGCTGCACAGCCAGAACACCCTGCATGCCGCCATCCGCGGCTACGGGGACGCGTACGGCCTGGACGACAGCCTGGTCATCATGACGGCGCAGACCTCCATGCACTATGTGGGCCTGGTGATGACGTACCTGCAGGCGTTGATGCTGGGCGGCACCGCGGTCACGGCCGACATCTGGAACCCCGGCGTCTACCTCGACCTCATGGCAGAGCACGGCGTCACGATGTATTACGGCACGCCGCCCTTCGCCCGGGAGATCAGCGAGGAGCAGAAGGCCAACCCGCGGAAGATCCCCACTCTGCGGATCTTCGTGTCCGGCTCGGCGCCCGTCCCGCCGCACCTGGTGGAGCAGGTGAGCGAGATCCTCGGAGTACGGGTGTACGCGCTGTGGGGCATGACCGAGAACGGCGGCGTCACCATGACCCGGCCCGAAGACCCGCCGGAGCGGGCGGGCGAGAGTGACGGCACCGTCGTCACCGGCATGCAGGTGCGCATCGTCGACGAGGAGAACCAGCCGGTCCCGGCCGGCGAGATCGGCGCGCTGCAGGTACGCGGCGCGGCCCAATGCCTCGGCTACTACCGGCGCGAGGAGATCTACGCCAACTCGCTCACGCCGGACGGCTGGTTCGACACCGGCGACCTGGCCCGGGACGACGGGTACGGCGGCGTGCGCATCTCCGGCCGGACCAAGGACGTCATCATCGCCAACATGTGCCTCAAGCTGCCGGTGAGCGACATCGAGGCGCTGCTGGGCAGGCACCCCGCCGTCCGCGACATCGCGCTCATCGGCATTCCGGATCCGAAGCTGATCGAGCTGGTGTGCGCCGTCGTGACACCGTCCGGCGAACCGCCCACGCTGGAGGATCTGCGGACGTACCTCAAGGACGCCGGCGTGAACAGCTGGTTCTGGCCCGAACGCCTCGAAGTCGTCGAGGCCATGCCACGGACCGTCACGGGCAAGATCCGAAAGGTCGAGCTCCGCGAGCAGTACGGCGCGGCGTCCAGCTGAGGTGCGCGGATCCCGGGCGCTCCCCCTGGCGGTGCTGTGCGGGAGCGCCTTTCTCGGTGCGATCGACGTACAGCTGGCCAACATCGCCTTCCCCGACATGCTCCGCAGCTTTCCGAGCAGCGGGCTGCCCGAACTCTCGTGGGTGTTCAACGGCTACGCGATCACGTTCACGGCGGCGCTGCTGCCGGCGGGCGGCCTGGCGGACCGGTTCGGCTATCGGCGGGTGTTCCTCGCCGGGCTGACGGTGTTCGTGGTCGGCGCCGCCCTGTGCGCGGTCGCCCCCTCGGCGGGCATCCTGATCGCGGCCAGGGTGGTGCAGGGCGTGGGCGGTGGCGTGATCACCCCGCTGACGCTCGCGCTGATCCTGCCGTACTATCCGCCGGAACGGCGCGGCACGGCGATCGGCCTGTGGAGCGCGACGCAGTCGGTGGCGACCGCCTCCGGGCCGTCGCTCGGCGGTCTGCTGGTCGCCGCCTGGGACTGGCGTACGGTGTTCTTCCTCCACCTGCCGGTCGGGCTCGTCGTGCTGTTCGGCGCGTGGCGGACCCTGGCACGGACGCCGCCGTCCACCCCGTCACGGATGCCGGACCTCATCGGTCTGTTCCTGCTGGTGGCGGCCATCGGCCTGCCCTCGCTGGCCATCGTGCAGAGTGACGCGTGGGGGCCGGGCAGTCCGGGTACGATCCTCGCCCTCGTCGCCGGTGTCATCGTCGGCGTGCTCTTCGTCCGGCGGTCGCGCTCCCACCCCGCTCCCATCGTGGACCTGAAGATCCTTCGGGCACGGGGCACCCAGCGGGCCAACCTCGCGATGTTCCTCCTCGGGCTGGTGATGTTCGCCCTTCCGCTGGCCAACATCCTGTTCCTCACCAAGATCTGGGGATATTCGGAGGCTCAGGCGGGGCTCGCCGTCACTCCCGGCGCGGTCGTACAGGTGCTCACCGCACCGCTCGCCGGGCGACTGGCGGCCAAGACCGGGCACCGCAGGCTGGCGTTGGGCGGGGTGGTGCTGCTCTCGCTCGCCACCGGCTACCTTGCGGTCGCGGCCGGGGGCGGTCAGGCGTACCTCGCGGTGGTCCTGCCCGCGGTCGTCGCCACCGGGATGGGCGTCGCCGTGCTGGTCAACGCGCTCAGCGGTGCCGCCGTCGCCGAGATTCCGCCCGCCCGGCTGGCCACCGGCACCGCCATGTCCGTCACCTCGCGCGCCTGTGGGGCGGTCATCGGCGTCTCCGCGCTCGTACTGGTGCTGTCGGGGGATCGCCTCGGCTCGACCGCCGCGTACCACGGTGTCTGGGCGACCATGCTCGGGCTCTGCGCCCTCATCGCCGTCGCCGCCTCGGGGCTGCGCAGCCCCGAGGCACCCGCCACGGCGGACGCCGGTCGGCGCGAACCCGGCTCGAAGACGCCGTGACGGACGCCGTCCCTCAGGCGGGCGGCGTCCCTCAGGCGCTGTCCCTCAGGTGCTGGTCCTCAGGTGCCGGTCCTCAGGCGGGGACGACCTCGAAGCGGCGGTTGGTGAGGCTGGGGTTCTTGGCGCGTACGGTCTTCACCCGCTCCGCGCCGATGACCGCGGACGCCACTCCCGGAGCCTCGCCCGCCGAGGCCGCTATCTGGCCCATCGGGTCCACGACGGCGCTGTGGCCGGTGCAGGTCGGGCCGGTCTGCCCGCAGGCGATGACGTAGGCGGTGTTCTCGATCGCGCGGGCGCGGGCCAGCGTGATCCAGTGGTCCTCCTTGGCGGGCCCGGCGACCCACGCGGCGGGTACGACGAGCGCCTCGGCCCCGGCGTCGACCAGGAACCGGGCCATCTCGGGGAAGCGGAGGTCGTAGCAGGTCATGACGCCGAAGGTCAGGTCGCCCAGGGTGAAGATCAGCGGCTCGGGCTTGTGCGCCTGGACCCGGTCGGACTCGCGGTAGCCGAAGGCGTCGTAGAGGTGGACCTTGCGGTAGACGCCCACGAGGTCACCACCGGAGTCCACGGCGATCACGGTGTTACTGGGCTTACCGAACCCTCCAGCCGACGCCTCGGTCGCGCCAGGCCCTCCGGTCTGCCCCTCAGCCATGCCGGACCCTCCCGCCGGTGCCTCGGTCATGCCGGCGACGACGGCGATGCCGTGCTTCTTGGCCAGCGCGCGGATCGTGGTCGCGAAGGGGCCGTCAAGGGGTTCGGTCTCCGAGACGATGTCGGCTGTGACGTCCGAGTTGGAGTACATGGCGTTCTCCGGCAGGACGATGAGCTGGGAGCCCTGGGCCGCCGCCTGCTCGATCAGTGCGGTGGCCGCTTCCAGGTTGGCGGACTTGTCGGTGGTGGCGCCGAACTGGCCGACGGTGACGAGCATGCTGTGTCTCCTAACGATTGCGGGTGAGTTCGCGGGTCTGGTCGAGAGCGGCCCGGAAACCGGCCATGATGGCGCCGTGCTCCATGGTCAGGACGAGTTGGTCGGCGCCGTTCGCCAGCGCGAACGCCTTCTCCTCCGCCGACCACGCGGGCAGCACCCAGGGCTTGCCGGCGGCGCGGGCCGCGTCCGCCACGATCTTGAGGTCGGCGAAGTCGCCTTCCGACCGGCTGTAGGCGCCGCGCTCCCGGCGCAGGGACAGGTCACTGGGGCCGACGAAGACGCCGTCGACCGTGGGGAGCGCGAGGATGTCGGCGATCTGCTCCAGCGCACCGGCGTCCTCGATCATGGGGTAGACGCGGGTCTCGCGGTCCTGCCGGGCGGTCCACTCGTCGTCGAAGCCGCCATAGCGCGTCGTACGGCCGCCCGCGAAACTCCGGTCACCCAGCGGCGGGAACTTCCCGAACGCGCAGATGGCGGCCGCGTGCGCGACGCCCTCGATGTGGGGCACGACGACGGCGGTGGCGCCGAAGTCGAGGGCCTGCTGGATCGGGCCCCGCTCCGGCCCCAGGACCTTGGCCAGCACCTCCAGGTCGAGAGCGCGCAGGAACGGGATATAGCGTTCCAGATCGGCCAGATCGAACGAGCCGTGTTCGATGTCGAGGACCACCGCCCCGTAACCCAGGTCCGCCACGATCTCGGCCGCGGCGAAGCTCGGACCGGACAGCCAGGCGGCGTATCTCCGGTCTTGCTGGTCCTGCAATGGATACTCCTAACAGAAACTGGTATACGCTGTGTATACACATGAACATGGGGGGTGGCATGGATTGGGAACCGGACAGGGTCCCGGCGACGACGGCCGGTGAGCGTGCTTACCGGTGGACGAGGGAGGCGATCCTCGGCGGCCGGTTTCCTGAGGGTTCCTTCCTGGAGGAGAAGCTGGTCTGCGACGAGGCCGGCGTGTCGCGGACTCCCGTCCGGGAGGCGTTCCACCGTCTGGCGGCCGAGAAGTACATCGACCTGCAGCCCAGGCGCGGCGCCCAGGTGCGGAGCGTCACGGCCGGCGAGCTGTTCGAGACCTACGAGATGCGGCAGGTGCTCGAGATCCACGGTTTCCGGATCCTGTGCGAGACGAAGACCGACATCCCGGCGGGCCTGTCCGCGCACCTGGACCTGATGGAGGAGCCCTCGACGCTGGCGCGGTGCCGGGCCGGCGACCGCGACGCGATCGCCGAGCACGCGAAGATGGATTTCTTCTTCCACTATTCGTTTGTGAAGGCGACCGGCAACACCGTCCTGACCGACCTGTTCACCAGCCTCCAGCCGCGCCACCAGCGGATCGGGGTCAGCGCGATCTCGCTGCGGCCCAACCGGCTGGCGGTCATCGGCCCGGAGCACCGCGCCCTGCTCGCGGCGCTGACCGAGCACGACTTCGAGGCCGCCGAACGTACGCTGCGCAACCATCTGCGCCCCGACGAGTCGGTGGTCTCCCGCCTGAAGTGAACACCCGATAGACAGCTCGATCACTTCGCCATGGCCCGCCACAGCTCGCGGCGCTCGGCCTGCTCGGCGGGATCGGGCACCGGCGCCGCCGCGACGAGCCGCTTGGTGTAGTCGGTCCGCGGCTGGTTCAGCACCTCACGAGCCGGGCCGTGCTCGACCAGCCGCCCGTGCTGCAGAACGGCGACGTCGTGCGCGAGCAGTTCGACGACGCCGAGGTCGTGGCTGATGAACAGGCAGGAGAAGCCGAGCCGGTCCTGCAGCTCCTGGAACAACCGCAGGACGGTGGCCTGCACCGAAACGTCGAGCGCCGAGGTGGGCTCGTCGGCGATGAGCAACTCGGGCTCCAGCGCCAGCGCGCGGGCGATCCCGACGCGCTGCCGCTGACCGCCCGACAGCTCATGCGGAAACCGGTCGGCCCAGCTCTTGGGCAGCTCCACCTGCTCCAGCAGGTCCAGCACCCGCTCGCGTACGGCGGCGCGACCGGCGTACCGATTGATGATCATCGGTGCCGCGATCGAGTCGCCGATCGACCGGCGCGGGTCGAGCGAGGAGCCCGGATCCTGGAAGACCATTGAGTACGTCCGGCGGAAGTCGCGCAGTTGCCCGGCCTTGAGCCCCGTCACCTCGCGCCCGCAGATCTCGATCGCGCCCGCCGAGGCCCGCGCCAGCCCGACGATCGCCCGGCCGATCGTGGACTTGCCCGAGCCGGACTCCCCCACGAGACCGAGGACCTTCCCCTTCTCGATGGCGAAGCTGACGCCGTGCACCGCTTTGAAGCCTTTGCGACCGAGCCGGCCCGGGTACTCGACCTCGAGATCGGTGACCCGCAGCGTCATGCCATCAGCGGGCTCGGCCGGGGCGCGGGCCGGTTCCGCCTGCCCGCGCCGGGGTACCGCGGCCAGCAGCTTGCGGGTGTACTCGTGGCGGGGGTCGGCGAACAGCCGGGCGACCGGCGCCTCCTCCACGACCTCGCCCTGCTTCATCACCACGACCCGGTCGGCCAGGTCGGCGACCACTCCCATGTCGTGGGTGATGACGATGACCGCCGAGCCGAGGTCCTTCTGCAGGCGGCGCAGGAGCTCCAGGATCTCCGCCTGCACGGTGACGTCGAGGGCGGTGGTCGGCTCGTCGGCGATGATGACCTCCGGCGAGCCGGAGATCGCCATGGCGATCATCGCGCGCTGCCGCTGACCGCCGGACAGCTGGTGCGGGTAGCTGTCGATCCGCGACTCCGGCTCCGGGATGCCGACCTTGCGCAGCAGTTCCAGAGTCCGCGAGCGGGCCTCGGCGACGGGCAGGCGCTCGTGGCACTGGATCGCCTCGATGATCTGCTCGCCGATGGTGTAGACGGGGTTCAGCGCGGTCATCGGCTCCTGGAAGATCATCGCGATCCGCTTGCCCCGGATGGCGCGCAGCGGCTCCTCGCCGAGGCCGATCAGCTCGGTGTCGCCGAACCGGATGCTCCCGCGGCGCCGCGCGTTCGGCGCCAGCAGCCCGAGCACCGACATCGAGCTGACGGACTTGCCCGAGCCGGACTCCCCGACCAGCGCCACCACCTCGCCCTTGGCGACCGAGAAGCTGACGTCTTTCACCGCCGTGGTCCACTCGCCCGCGATCTGGAAGTCCACCGAGAGCTGCTCGACCGAGAGGATCGTGTCGGTTGTCATGTGTCTCCCCAAATGCTCATGCAGGGCTACTCGGCTTTGGTGTTGCGGTCGTACTCCTGGATGGCATTGGTGTTGCGGTCGTACTCCTGGATGTAGGCGGAGCAGAAACCGATGACCCGCTCGATCCAGATCTCGCCGATCTTGGCGTCGCCGAGGCTCACGTCGCCGGTGCAGCCGGTCTCGCTCACCTCGGAGAAGTCCCAGAAGACGGTCCCGCGTACGGTCTGGCCGGGGATCGCCGTCTCGAGGTAGCTCGTCGGCGTCCAGCCGCTGCCGGACGCCAGGCCGCCCGGGACGGCCAGCTCACTGCGCACCTGCTCGGGGAACATCGCGAGCATCGCGGAGTGCTCGGGCTCGGCGCCGTGTCCGTACGCCGTGGTGGGGTCCTCGTACACGTCGCGCATGAGCGCGTAGCCGAGCTGCCACGGGTACAGGTGCCCGATCAGCACGCCGAGGTCGCGGCGCGCGTCGAGGGCGGCGCCGGTGACGGGCCCGACGTTGCCGCCGTTGTTGTCGACGATGATGATGCGCCGGAATCCGGACTGGACCAGCGCCTCGATGATCTCGTACGTGACGTTGCGCAGGGTCGCCTGGCTCAAGGAGAGGTTGCCGTTGTAGCCGCGGAAGGTGCCGGAGTGCCCGTAGTGGAGGGCCGGGGCGACATAGCACCCGTTCTCCGCCGCCAGCTTGTCGGCGACCCATTCGGCCACGATGGAGTCCTCGTGGATGGGCAGGTGCGGGCCGTGCTGCTCGACGGCGCCGATCGGCAGCAGGATGATCGGGTCCCGTTCCGCCAGCTCCTTGACCTGGGTCCAGGAGAGCTCACCGAGCCTGTGGGTGGAAGGGAGGGTCATGTGGTGGTTCCTTTCGGTTGGTGCCACGACTCGGTTGGTGCCACGACTCAGCTGGTGCCACGGCGGCGCGGGTCGAGCAGGTCGCGCAGGCCGTCCCCGAACACGTTGAGGGCGAGGACGACGAGGATGATGAGCACGGACGGGTAGATCAGCAGCGTCGGCTGGACCTCCAGGAAGTCGCGTCCCGAGCCGACCATCGTGCCCAGCGAGGGCAGCGGCGGCTGCGCGCCGAGGCCGAGGAAGCTCAGTCCGGCCTCCATCTGGATGGCGAAGCTGACCGACAGGCTGAGCTGGACGATGATGGGCGCGGCCACGTTCGGCAGGATCGTCCCGGCCAGGATGCCGGCCGGTTTCGCGCCCATGATCTTCGAGGCTTCGACGTACTCCAGGTTCCTGATGGACAGCACCTGGGTGTACACGATCCTGGTGAATCTCGGGATGTACAGGACGCCGATCACCAGGACGACGTTCACCAGGGCCGGTCCCAGGATCGCCACCACCGCGATGGCCAGCACGATCGGGGGGAAGCTCAGCAGGACGTCGATGCCGCGCATGATGATCGTCGAGACCCAGCGGCCGACGTACCCGGCCACGAGTCCGAGCGCGACGCCGATGACCGCCGCCACCAGGACCGCCGACAGGGCCACCCCGAGGGAGACCCGCAGCCCGATGAGCAGGCGGGACAGCACGTCGCGGCCGAAGTCGTCGATGCCCAGCGCCGCGCCGGAGGTCAGCGGCTTGCCGACGATGTCGCGGTAGTCGTACGGCGCGAGGAACGGGGCGAACACCGCGACCAGCGCGACCAGCAGCAGGAAGGCGCCCGCGACGGACGTCCTGCGGTTGGCCAGCAGCCGCCGCAGGAAGGTCTTCCTGTCGGCGCTCGTGATCGCCGGTGCGCCTGACAGCACAGTGGCCATGATCAGTTGTCCTCCGCCCGGGGGTCGAGTGCCCTGACGACCAGGTCTCCGACCAGGTTGACCAGGATGACGATGGTGGCCGCGGCGAGGACGACGGCCTGGATGACGGGGTAGTCGCGCTGCCCCACGGCGTTCATGAGCAGGGAGCTCATCCCCGGCCAGCCGAAGATGGTCTCCACCAGGACCGTGCTGCCGATCAGCGTCGTCAGCTCCACCGTCGTCACGGAGACCACGGACAGCATCGCCGTACGCAGGGCGTGCCGGTTGATGACGCGTTTCTCCACCAGCCCCTTGGCGCGGGCCGTACGGACATAGTCGGCGTTGAGGGTCTCCAGCATGGACGCCCTGGTCATCCGGGTGACCACGGCGCACGAGGCCGCCGTCAGCGTGACCACCGGCAGGATGAGGATGTGCAGGTGCGTGAGGGGATCTTCGAACGGTGAGGCGAAGCGCGCCGGCGGCAGGATCGGGATGAGGATGGCGAACACCAGCAGCAGCAGTGTGCCGACCACGAAGACGGGCAGGGAGATCCCGAAGATGGACCCGGCGACCAGCACGTGGTCCGACGGCTTGTCGGCGCGGGTGGCGGCCATCCGGCCTAGGACGATGCCGACCACCAGCGAGACGGCCAGCGCGATCAGGACCAGTTCCAGCGAGTTGCCGATGCGGGAGGGCAGGTCCTGCATCACCGGGCGCCCGCTGATCAGCGAGGTGCCGAGATCGCCCTGGAACAGCCGCGCCCAGAAGCCGATGAACTGCCCGAAGAAGGGTTCGTCGAGGTGCATCGCCAGCCGCGTCTGGGCGATCTGCTGCTCGGTGGCCGCCTCGCCCAGCACCGCCTTGGCGGGATCGCCCGGGATGAGGCGTACCAAGAAGAAGACGATGGTGCCGACGAGGAGCAACTGCAGGATCGCCTGCGCGAACCGCTTGGCCAGGAATCGCCTCACGCCGTCTTCTCCATCCAGGTCCGGCGCAGGGCCGTGGCGGTCCAGGCGCCCTTCGGCGGGTGCTCGTATCCCTTGACGTAGGTGTAGTGAGCCTCGCCCTGCTCGCGGCGGACGGTGTAGGTCATCGGAACCAGCTCCAGCGCCCGCTTCTCGATGTCGAGGTAGATCTCGTCGCGCAGGCTCTGCTCCGAGGTCTTGCGCCCCTGGGCGAGCAGCTCGTCGATCTTGTCGTCCGCGAAGTCGAGGTACTTGGCGAAGGTGCCCGTACTGCCGATGAAGTCGCCCAGCGACGCGGGGTCGCCGAACTTCGGCGCCGTCCCCCAGGAGTGGACGGGGAAGACCTTGTCGGTCACGCTGGCCCGGAAGGTCAGCCATTCCTGCTGCGTGAGGTTCACGTTCAGGCCGGCCGCGCGCAGGCCCGGCAGCATCGCCTGGGCGGGCCGGGCGATGACCGAGTAGGAGCTGGTGGTGACCACCGGCAGGGTCAAGCCCTCTTGCCCGGCCTGTTTCAGCAGGAACCTCGCCTGTTCAGGGTCGTACGGCATGGTCCCGTCGAGCCCGCGCGCGTACGGAGCGAACGTCTCCGACATCAGGGCCCCGTCCATCGGCCTGCCGTGCCCGAGCAGCGCGGTGTCCAGAACCGACTGCCGGTTGATCGACATGGCGATCGCCCTGCGGACCCGCACGTCATCGAAGGGCCGCTTGCTGGTCACGAACCCGACGAAGCCGAAGCCGAAGGTCTTGTCCGAGGCGAACCGCAGCCGGGGGTTCTCGGAGATGACGCCGACGTGGGTGGCCGGGACATAGTCGATCATGTCCACGGTCGCCGTGCGCAGGGCCATCACGCGGGCGTAGTCGTCGCTCATCGGCTGGAAGACGATGCCGTTGAGGTACGGCAGGCCGGACTCGAAGTAGTGCTCGAACCGGACGAAGGTGGTGCTCACTCCGGGTATGCGCTCCACGAACCGGAACGGGCCGGTGCCCATGACCTGCGTCTTGGTGTTCGCCCCCGCCTCGATCCACTTCTTGGAGACGATGTTGGTGGTGGGCGCGGCCAGCGCGAACGGGAAGGCCACGTCGGGCTGCTTCAGGGTGAAGGCCACGGTCGTGGCGTCGGGCGCCTCGACGGAGGTGACCTGCGTGAGCAGCGGGCCCGACGCCGCCGCGGTCTCCTTGTCCATCATGCGGCGGAAGGAGAAGACCACGTCCTCGGCCGTCATCGGGGAGCCGTCGTGGAAGGTGACCCCTGAGCGGAGCTTGACCTTGTAGGTCAGCTCGTCCGCCCAGCCGAACTCGGTCGCGAGGTCCCCGACGATCTCTCCGGCGCCGCTGTACTGCACCAGCCCGTTGTAGGCGAGTTGCCGCAGGTAGTCGGAGGCGCTGCCGGTGCTGAGATGCGGGTCGAGGTTGGCCGGGTCCGTGGAGAGACCGAAGTACAGGATTCCGCCCCGGCTCGGGCCACCGTTACCGGCGCGGACCACCTGCATGGATTCGGGCAAGGTCGTGGGATTGCCGCAGGCCGCCAGGGTGGTGGTACCCAGCGCGGCGGCACTGCCTGCGAGAAAGGTCCGCCTGCTGATTACTGCCATGACATCTCCACCTCGTCGGCGCTTGGAGGATGCATCAGGTATGGCCCAGGTATACATGGCGTTTACCTCAAGGGTCAACGGGTTGCGGGCTAGCCGAATGTGCGGTAGGAGCTGGGCGAAAACCGATCTTCAGAAAGGCCCGGATCGCCGATGCACTCGCCCATTCCCCGCCCGGAGTACCCTCGGCCCGCCCTGATGCGTACGGACTGGCTGAACCTGAACGGCGAGTGGCAGTTCGAGATCGACGCCGGCGACTCCGGCCTCGAACGCGGACTGGTCGAACGCGAGCTGTCGGGCCGGATCACCGTCCCCTTCGCCCCGGAGAGCGAGCTGTCCGGCATCGCGAACGTCGACTTCATGGAGTCGGTCTGGTATCGACGGACGGTCCGCGTTCCCGAGGCATGGGCCGGTCGCACCGTGCTGCTGCACTTCGGCGCCGTCGACCATGACGCGACCGTCTGGGTCAACGGGCACGAGGTCGTCCGGCATCGAGGTGGTTTCACCCCGTTCACGGCCGATCTCACCGGCGTGGCCGCGCCCAGCGAGGACGCCGTGATCGTGGTCCGGGCCCGCGACAGCCGCCACAGCCTGCAGGCACGCGGCAAGCAGTCGAGGGAGTACGCCAACGCGGGCTGCCTCTACACCAGGACGACGGGGATCTGGCAGACGGTGTGGCTGGAGCCGGTCGGCGGTGTACACGCCCGCGAAGTGCGGGTCGTGCCCCAGCTGGCGTCGGCCGGCTTCGACGTCACCGTCCTGCTGCCGGCCAACCGGCCCGGCCATCGTGTCCGGCTCCGGCTCACCGAGACCTACGATCACGACACGAACGGTCCGGCCGGCGCCGTCCTGGCCGAGGCGGAGGTGCGCGCCGATCTCGACCTCTCCCCCAGGCTCACCCTGCGGCTGCCGGAAGGCTCGGTCAGGACGTGGTCTCCGTCGGATCCGCACCTGTACGGGCTGAGTGTCCAGATTCTCGACGCGGCCGGGGTCGTGGTCGACGAGGTCAGGTCGTACGCGGGGCTGCGCTCGGTCTCGATCGACGGGAACCGGTTACTGCTGAACGGCCTGCCGGCGTTCCAGCGGCTCGTACTCGACCAGGGATATTGGCCGCAGTCACTGATGACGGCCCCGAGCGACCGCGCGCTCGCCCACGACATCGAACTGGGCATCGCGGCGGGTTTCAACGGGGCCCGGCTGCACCAGAAGGTGTTCGAGGAGCGATACCTCTACCATGCGGATCGGCTGGGCTATCTGGTCTGGGGAGAGTTCGGCGACTGGGGTGTCGACACCTCCGGACCGGCCGGGGACAACCAGCGACCGACGGCCTCGATGGTGACGCAGTGGCTCGAAGCCGTGCGCCGCGACCTGAGCCATCCGTCGATCGTCGGCTGGTGCCCGCTGAACGAGACCTCGCAGATCCTGACGGACCGGATCACCCAGCTCGACGACGTGACACGGGCGATGTGGCTGGCCACGAAGCTCGCCGACCCGACGCGCCCCGTCCTGGACGTGTCGGGTTACGCGCACCGCGTCGCGGAGACCGATGTGGTGGACTCGCACGACTATGAGCAGGATCCGGCGGTCTTCGCCGCGAACCACGCCGGCCTCGCCTCCGGGCGGCCGTTCATGAACACGAGCCCGGATGGCCCGATGTCCGCTGCCTATCGGGGGCAGCCGTACTTCGTCAGTGAGTTCGGCGGCATCTGGTGGGTCGCGGGCACCGACGAGGGTGGCGATGCGCTTGACCGGTCGTGGGGGTATGGGGTTCGTCCGGCCGGGGAGGAAGAGTTCTACGTACGGTTCGGCGGCCTTGTCAGCACATTGCTCGATAATCCGGACATGTTCGGCTATTGCTATACACAGCTCACCGATGTGTTCCAGGAGCAGAACGGCATCTATACCTTTGATCGCTCCATGAAGCTCGATGTCGAAAGGATCCGCGCGATCCAGGTGCGGCCCGCCGCCTGCGAACGGCGGTGACGCGTACACGAGGCAGCCTTGGCTGAGCGGGCGGCGTTCAGTCGGAGTAGCGCCGCTGTCTCACGCTGGCGGCCAGTGCGGCGGCCCTGGCCGCCTCTGTCGGGGTGAACGGCAGAGCGGGGCGGCTGACCAGGAGCGCCCGTTCTGGATGGACGGAAATCACCAGAGTGGTGCCGGACTCGCCGCTGTCGGCGAGGGTGTCTCCGGGGCGTCGCCACTGGACGTCCGGGGCGCGCAGCAGCTCCGCCATCGCATGGGGCAGCTGCTCCGGGTCGTCGCTGACGGCATGGGCCAGGACGAGGGCCTGGACCCCGGGGTCGACCAGGTCTTTGACGTAGGCGCGGACGATGACGATGTCGAGCCCGCCGGCCTTCTCGACCGCCGACCGCAGGTCCTCCTCGCTCAGCTGCGTAGGCGCCTCGACGACGAACTCGTCCAGGGCGTCGCAGCCGGACGGAGAGATCGCGCTGCTGCCGGTCGCGGCGATGTGCAGGGCCAGCACGTTGCAGTCCAGCCTGGCGAACGCCGTGGCCAACTCCGCCAGACGGCCCGGCCGGTCGACCACCCGCGTGCGGATGCGCCACAACTTCATCGGCCGGCCTCCCTCGATATCGATCACCTCAGCGGCTTGGCGCTCGGTTCCCCATCGTTTGTGGCCTTCGCGGCCCAGGCGTTTGCGGCCGGGTCGTCGGTGGGCCAGGCGTTTGTGGACGAAGGTGAACATGATGAGCCCCGCACCGAGGGTGATCAGCACCGCGGGGCCTGGGGCGGAGTGCCCCATAAGAGTGGCGAACAGGTGGGCCAGACCGACCGCGACGAAGAGCACCGCCAGTTCTACGACCTCACGCTTCCACGAGGCGGCGGCCTGCTCAGGAGTGTGCGCCCGATCTACGTCTTTCGCATCGCTCATGCGGGCAGGATGGCAGTCCGCTGTTTCGCAACCACGCGACGTGCGGTTTCACCGACATTAACCCTCGCCAGGAGCGGCCGGGCTCGCGACACATGCCCTCAATGCGACGAGCCGGGGCCCGCACCTCTTCAGGTGCGAACCCCGGCTCGTCGTGCGTGACCAGCGTCAGGCGGGAACGATGTTCTCGGCCTGCGGGCCCTTCTGGCCCTGCGTGATGTCGAAGCTGACCTTCTGGCCTTCCTGCAGCTCGCGGAAGCCCTGGGCAGCGATGTTGGAGTAGTGGGCGAAGACGTCAGCGCCGCCGCCGTCCTGCTCGATGAAGCCGAAGCCCTTTTCAGAGTTGAACCACTTCACGGTGCCAGTCGCCATGTCGATCTCCTTTAGGATAGGCGAAATAGACAGAACCCGCAGGTCACGGGCCCCACGTCGCCGAAATGACCCATCCGGAAATGACCGGCAAACAAAATGCGCCTGAGGGCTACGTCCCGTCAGGCGCACACAAAGTTCATTTGGGTACCAGAACTGCAACTGAGACCAGCCTACCATGGCCGCCACGCCGACGTGTCGGCCCCGCGTCGGCGTGCCGCTCACGATCGGCGAGGCGCCGGGGGCGGAGAGTGGGGACAGCGGGAGCGAGACCCCCGACCCACCGGTGCGAGCGGGTCAGGGCTTCCTGGCGATGCCGCCGTACATGAGGCGCTGGCCGACACTGAGCTCCTCGGGGACGGTGTCCTCGGGACGCCACAGGGGCAGCGGGACGACGCCGGGCTCGACCAGCTCGTACCCGTCGAAGAACGAGGTGATCTCCTCGGGAGTCCGGAAGCGGCCGGTGCCGAGCAGCGCGAGGAACTTCTTCTCCGCGTCACGCGCGTCCTGGGTGGCGGAGCAGAAATGGGTGATGAAGAGGTAGCTGCCGGACGGGACCGCGGCCATGTACTCCTCGACGATGCCCTTCGGGTCCTCGCCGTCGTGCAGGTGGTGCAGGATGCCGACCAGCATCACGCCTACCGGCTGGTCCAGGTCGATGAGCCGCTGGACCGTCTCGTCGGCCAGGATCGACTTCGGCTCACGCAGGTCGGACGTGACCACCCCGGTCCGGTCGTTCTCGGCCAGGATCGCCCGTCCGTGGGCCAGCACCATCGGGTCGTTGTCGACATAGACCACGTGCGCGTCCGGGTTGGCCCGCTGCGCGACGTGATGCGTGTTCTCCACCGTCGGCAAACCGGAGCCGAGATCGATGAATTGCGTGATGCCGCGCTCGACGAGAAAGCGCACGCCCCGGCCGAGGATCTCCCTGTTGTACGTCGCCACATCGTAGATCTCTGGGACGACTTTCACGATCTCGGCGACGAACGCGCGATCGACCTCGAAGTTGTCCTTGCCGTTGAGCACGACGTCATAGGCCCTGGCGATGCTGGGCCGGGTGGTGTCAATGCCATTTGCCCATAAGTCCGACTTTTCGGTCACGGTGGACTCCTCGCGAGATCGGGAACAGTCGAAATGATCATAAGGCCGTTGAATGATCATATGCCGGGCAAGGCGGGAGGCGGGGGTTCCTGGACATGCCATTTGAGGAATGTTGGGGTGATTGATGACTTATGTCGGATCTAGTCTGAGAGGGACCTGCGCCAAATGTCGACAGGAGGAATGTCATGACAAGGTTTATGGATGTCCACCACGACATGGTGGGCATCACTGACGAGCAACTCCGTGAAGCGCACGAGGCCGACCTCGCGATCCAGAGCGAAGAGGGCGTGTCCTTCATGCAGACCTGGGCGGACCCTGAGGAGGGCGTCATCTACTGCCTGTCCGACGCACCGAGCGCGGAGGCCGTGCAACGCATTCACCAGCGGTCGGGCCACCCCGCCGACGAGATTCACCCCGTGCCGCTGGCTCTCTGACCGCTCGCCGGGGAGCCGCCTCCACCGGGCATGCACGATCGAGCCCACTGCCGGCAGAATCACCTGCAGCAACGGCGGAGATCGCGTTAATTGTCGCGGCGGACTGATCCTGCCCGTTGAAGTCGAAGCCCCGTCCACGTACGCGTACAGCCGCCGGCTTTTCGAAGCGCCCGACCTGACATCCTGTACAGCCTGCCGCCGCTCGCCCTCGGCGCGGTCGGGGAGTGGCCGGAGCGGCACCGGTACAACGACATCTGGGACTCGTTACGGATGGAGTTCGACGCCGGCATCAAGATGGCGGAGGACCTGAGTGATCGGGTGTTCGCATCCGAGCGCCGCGGCGGAGGGCCGGGGCCGCGTCGCCGGGGTCGGGCGTCTGGAGTCGAGGCTCGCCAACCTGAGCGCCCAAGGTGACTCAATGTCCCGGAGGTGGCCGAAGGAGACCGCGCCGTTCCGGGAAGCGAGCCCGGACGGCTGGAAGCGGCACCTGGTGAATGGCTACGCCGGTACGGAGGAGGATCTGGCAGGGCCAAGTCCGAGCTGGCGAGCTGGAGCAAGACCACCGATGCCAACCTGAAGAAGGCACAGAGATTCAGTTGGTCCGCGGTGGCCGCCGGGCTCGCGTGGGCGGCGCTGGTCATCCCGTCCGACGAGACCCTGGACCGCGCGGTGCTCGGGTGGGAGGACCTCGCCTGGCAACTGGGGAGATCTTCGGCCAGGACACGGCGGCGGTGCGCGAGGCGGTGCTGAGCTCGTGGCAGGCGGCAAATCGGCTTCACGAGTCTGAAGGCCGCTGCCTGAGCAAACCCGGCCCAAGTGCCGGACCGGCGGCAAGCCCGCCTCCCCAGGGCGAGTGGAACATTCCTGTCCCTCGATGTCACGCCTCAAGGTCAGAGGCACGCGGAGGGCATCGGGAGCACCATGATCGATGAGACAGGGATCGATGGGACAGACGGCCGCGAGAGCAAGGTGCTGATCCGGCTGGTGGGCTCGTTCGGGGTCGAGAGGGACGGCCTGCGCGAAACGGTCGGCGGGCGAGCCGGGACACTCTTGAAGCTGCTCGCGGTCGAGCGCGGCCACACGCTGCCCACCGACCGCGTCGTAGATGTGCTGTGGCACGACTGCCCGCCGAAACGGCCGGCGGAGAACGTCGCCACGTTGGTGAGCAGGCTGCGCAGGACTCTCGGCCCGGAGGCCGTGACAGGCGGCAGGCGGGGCTACCGGCTGGGCCGGCCACCGGCGGTGAGCGTGGACCTCGACGAGGCCGCCGCGCTGACCGCGGAGGCGGAGGGCCGGCTGGCGGTGAACGAGGCGGCCGCGGCCGTCGCCGCGGCGACGCGGGCGATCGAACTGCTCGACGACGGGGTCATCCTGAAGGGCGACTGCGACGCCCCTTGGGCGGCGGCGGCGCGGGGCGAGGCGGCCGGGCTGCTCAGGCGGGCACTGCACGCGGCTGCGACAGGGGCGCTCCGGAACGCCGAGCCGGAGCGGGCACGGCGGGCGGCGGAGTCGGCGGTGGCCGCGGATCCGTTCGACGAGGCGGCGCACCGCCTGCTGATGCGGGCGCACGCCGAGGCGGGCGAGCCCGCGCGGGCGTTGCTGGCCTACGAGCGGCTGCGCGACGTCCTGGCGGCCGAGCTGGGCACGGACCCGGCGGCAGAGACACGGGCGGTGCACTTGGCGATCCTGCGCGAGCAACCCGCCGGCCCCCCGGCCGCGGAGAGGGATTCCGCGTTACCCGGGCGGGAGGAAGAGATGACCATGATCTCCCGGGCCTGGGCGGCGGCCACGACGGGGCGGACCGGGGTGCTGCTGATCGTGGGTGAGGCGGGCATCGGCAAGTCCCGGCTGGCCGCGGAGACGGTACGGATCGCGCGGGCCACCGGCGGGATCACCCTGGAGGCGCAGTGCCAGGAGATCGAGCGTTCGCTCTTCCTCCAGCCGTTCGCCGACGCGTTGACGCCGCCGGTCACCCGTCTCACGGAGTCCGTGCTCCTCGACATGATGGGTGATGCGGCGCAGGCGCTGGCCGAGCTGATCCCGGAGGCGGCGCTGCGGCAGGGGCGCTACGGCTCGGCTGGGCAAGTCGCCGGGCGCAGGTCCACCTATGAGGCGGTGGCCGCGTTTCTGCGGGCACTGGGGGCCAGGAAGCCGGTCCTGCTGGTGCTGGAGGACCTTCACCTGGCCGGCAAAGAGACCGTCGAACTCGTGCACTACCTGGCCCGCCGGGTCTCCGGCGCGCGCCTGCTGGTGGTCGTGACGGCACGCTCGGCGGAGAACACGGCGGCGCTGGAGGCGCTCGGGCATGCAGCCGTCCGGCTGGAGCTGGGGCCGCTGCCCGCGCGGTCGGTCGCGCGGCTGGCCGCAAGGAGCGGTCAGGGCAGGTGGGCGGACGACGTCTTCCGCCGGACACGCGGTCACCCGCTGTACGTCGTCGAGCTGCTGCGCGGCCTGGCGGCGGGTGAGCACGGGGTGCCGGCGGGGCTGAGCGCGGCGGTACTCGCGCGGGTTCACCGGACCGGCTCGCTGGTGGAGCGCCTGCTGCGGGCCGCCTCGGTGTTCCGGGGTACCTTCGAGCCCGCGCTGGCCGGGGAGCTGCTCGGCCTGCCGCCGCAGGTGGCCGCCGAGCTGTGTGAGCGCGCGCTGAGGGTGGGATTGCTCGTGGTGACGGGCAGCGGGTACGAGTTCGCCAACGAGGTGACGCGGGAGTCCCTGTACGCCGCCACGCCCGTCCCGACCCAGCTGGTCTACCGCCGCCGTGCCGCCGATCTGCTCGGCCACCGCGACAACAGGCCGGTGCTCAACGGCCGGAGCCACCACCCCGAACTCCGCTGAGAGGGAGCTCGTCGGCGTACATGCGGGCCTGCAGCTCGTACAGCTCCGCGTATCGACCGGATCGGGCGATCAGCTCGTCGTGCGTGCCCTGCTCCGCCAGCGCGCCCTCGTGCAGGAGGTAGATCCGGTCGGAGTTGCGTACGCTGGCCAGCCGGTGCGTGATCAGGATGACGATCCGGCCGGTGGCGAGGCGGCGCAGCGACTCGTACACGGCGAACTCGGCCTTGGCGTCCAGCGGCGCCGTCGGCTCGTCCCAGATCAGTACGGGCGCGTCGCGGAAGACGCCGCGGGCGACGGCCAGCCGCTGCCACTGACCGCCCGACAGTTCCTGTCCGCCGCGGAAGTACTTCGAGAGCAGCGTCTGCCAGCCGTTGGGCAGGTCGGCCACCACGGTGTCGGCGCCCGCCAGCTCGGCGGCGGCGCGCAGCGCCAGGTCGCCGGGGTCGTCGCGGCCGTGGCGGCCGGCCCGGACGTTGGCGCGGGCGGTGTGCGGCCATCGGATCGGGTCCTGGAGCACCATCATGATCCGGTCGCCGACGCTGTGCGGGTCCATCTCGCGGATGTCCACGCCGTCCCAGCTCACCTGCCCGTTCGTGGGCTCGTACAGGCCCGCGATGATCTTGGCGAGCGTGGTCTTGCCGGAGCCGTTCTCGCCGACGAGGGCGATGGTCTGACCGGTGCGGACGGTGAGGTCGATGCCGCGCAGCGCCTCGCGGGTCCCGCCCGGGTAGCCGAACTCGACGCCGCTCAGCGTGATCACCTCCGGCGCGACCGGCGCCAGACGGGTGCGGGTGGCCGCCGCTCGGCTCCTGGAGGCGGCGTCGTCGACGAACTCCTGGTAGTCCGCCACGTACATGCCCTGCTCCAGCAGCTGGTGCGCCGAGTGGACCAGCCGGCTGAGCGCGGCGTTCGCGGTCCGCACGGCTATCACCGCGCCGCCGGCCACCGCCAGCGGGATCCAGCCCGCCTGCAGCAGCAGACCGAGCACGGTGAACGTGATGGCGGACATGAGCCCGGTGAGCGCCCGGCCGACGGTGCCGACGCGTACCTGGCCCGCCTTCACCCGTACCTCCTGGTCGCGCAGCGGGTCGGCGACCTCGGCGTACTCCCGCAGCAGGAACTCCTCGGCCTGGCAGGCGCGGATCTCCGGCGCGGGGTCGCGCTGCGTGCCCAGCTCGGTGATCATCTGGACCCGGCGGTTCAGGGTGACCGTACGGGTCATGTGCGCGTACGCCAGCCGGGCCGAGCGCTGCACCGTCCAGGCCGACGGAAGTACGCCCAGCGCCAGCACCGGAAGCAGCGCGGCGTGCAGGACGGCCAGCCCGGTGAACGCGGCGGCGAACGCCAGCGCCGCGCCGACGAGGTCGACCAGGTTGTCCACGGCCCGCGCGAGGTGGAACAGGCCCCGATCCCGGGCCCGCTGCATCCGGTCGTAGAACCCGGCGTCGTCGTAGGCGGCCAGCTCGACGCGGAGCCCGGCCGCGAACAGCTCCCCCTCCGCCATCCGGCGCACCGCGGGCGTCAGCCGGGCGTACGCGGCCGCGATGGCCGTCTCGACCGCCCCCCGCAGCAGGTACGCCCCGCCGACGAGGAGAATCAGGGGCAGCGCGGCCGCCACCACCTCCACGGTGGGGCCGGTGGCGAGCAGCCGTTCCAGCGCCCCCGTGGTGGCCAGCAGGCCGAAGGCCGTGGCGGCTCCCGACACGACCTGGAGCAGGACGACCGTGACGGCCTGCCGGGGGGCCGCCCGCGCCACGATCGCGAGCACCGCCCGGCTGGTGGCCGGCAGCCGGCGGCACATCCGCCAGAACCCCATGTCGCCCGCGTCGTCGAGTTGCCAGTAAGGCGACACCATTTCATGGGCATCTTCATGGGCATCGGCGGACGCGCTCAAGACGGCTTCACTGTGCTGGAGACCGGGCCGGGGTCGGGCAGGAGCACCGAGGGCAGTGGGCATTCGGGATGCATACGGAGCAACTGGTACGCGACTCCGCCGAGCCCCGGCATCAGCCCCGGAACGAACGCGTCCCTGGCGAACCCACTGACCGGCCCATGCTCCTCGACGCTGCCGAGCAGGTGGGCCTCCAGCCGGGGCCGGTCCAGTCCGCCCGCGCCGAGCCCCGCGGTGACGGCGAGGTCCAGCACCTCCCAGGCCCCGAAGTCGCCGTGGCACAGGGTGTGGTTCCAGCCGATGCCGTCGGCCTGGCTGGACTGCGCCGCGCGCCGCAGCAGGTCACGCAGCCGTTCCGGGTCGCCGCGGCCCTCCATGAGCTGGTCGGCCGCCACGACCGCGATCCCGACGGACCCGTGGCACCACGCCGCCCCGATCTGGTCCGGGCCGCGCAGGTCGCGCCAGCTGCCGGTCTCGGGGACGTACAGGGTCTCCTCGTAGGCGAAGGCGGCCTCGGCGACGCTCGCGCAGTCGGTGTCGCCGGTGGCCGCCGCCAGCCGGGACAGCGCCCAGCCGATGCCGGTCGCCCCGTGCGCCAGGCCGCCGATGCCGTCGGGGAAGCCGTCGATCGTCCAGCACGCGGTGTCGCCGCGTACCTGTGCCGCCGACACCAGTTTGCGGCCGATCGTCCTGGCCAGGTCCCCCGCGTCGGCGTTGCCCGCGCTCTCGTGGAGCCGCAGCAGGGGCACCACCGCGCCCGCCATGCCGCGCACCAGGTCGAGCGACGGGTCGGAGTCCAGCGCGGCGGGCAGCTCGCGGACGAGGTTGGCCGACCGCGAGAACGCCTCGGCCGGCTCGATCACGCCGAGGCGTACCAGCAGCAGCCAGCCCCAGATCCGTGAGGCGAGCCCGAGGTAGCCGCCGGCGGGCGCGGGCCGGCGCGTCTTGATCTCGGCCCGGTCCTTGGCCCACTGCTCCTCCGCCATCCGCACGGTGCGCAGCACGTCGGCCAGCAGTTGCCCGACGTCCGGAACCGGGTCGGCCCGTCCCGCCTCCATCTCACGCAGGTAGCCCGCCAGCAGCACGGCGATGCCGGCCGCGCCGCCGTACATGTCGAGGCCGAGCGGCAGCACCGCCCATCCGGTCGGGTTGAGCACCGGCGCGATCCAGGTGACGGTGCCGTCCTCGGCGCGTACGGCGGCGTCGGACAGCGATCGCATGATGTCGGCCGCCAGCGCCCGCCGCCTGCGGTCCAGGTCGTCGGTGTTCAGTACGGCCGGGAGCAGGCGCCGTTGGTCGGGTACGCCGCCCTCGTTCAGGTACGCGCTGACCAGGGCGGACTGGATCACCTGGTGCTCCAGCGCGAGGTCGGCCGACCGCCACCGGTCCAGCGTCCCGGCGATCAGGTCCTGGGCGGGACCCCACTGGGTGCCGCGCGGCCCGGTGAGCCGGCCACGACGTGGCGTGGTGGCGAAGAACGGCACGTCGCCGTCCAGCAGCTCCTCGACCTCCGCCTCGATCACCTCGGGGTCGTCCGGCCGGCCGGGCGCGTTGGCCGCCTGCCTGGCCAGCAGGTCCGCCGCGCGCCGCCGGGCGGCGGGCTCGTCGTGCAGCGAGTGCGGGTGCCAGAGCATCCGCTGCAGCTCGGCGTAGCTCTCGGTGGACCTGAGTACGACCCGGATCGGCAGGTCGGCGAACTCCCCGAGCCACCCCGCCAGCTCGCCGCCCTCGTCGAGCTTCCTGAGCCGCCCGGTCAGCCGGGTGAACCCGTCCACCACCAGGTCCCAGTGCTTGCTCAGCACGGGCTCCGGGCTCGGGTGGTTGAGCGAGAGCGGGACGCGTACGGGCGCGAGGCCGATCCGCGCCTCGTCGGTGCCGACACCGAGAATGACCGGCAGCTCCGTGACCGGCTGCTGGCCGGGCAGTGAGCCGATGGCGGACATGTCGACGCCGCGCCAGCCGAGCGCCAGCCCCCGGCCCGGCAGCAGCCCGGTGCCCAGCACCGAACCGCCGATCAGCGCCCCCGCCCGGTCCGCCGCGAGCCCGTAGCCGGAGACGCGCGTAGGCGGCTGGGGCGTGAACAGCGTCTCGCAGTCCACGACGGTCGGGATCGGTCCTGCGGCGATCAGGTTCTCGGCGTGCAGGTCGGTGCCGCCGATCAGCCGCATCACGGCCAGCCAGTGCCCGAGGTTGCGGTAGAAACAGCGCATTTCCTCGTCGTCGGCGCAGTACCGATGGGCGACGTGCTCGGCCCAGCCGTAGCCGTCGCCGCTCACCACGTCGGGGACCCTGATCCGGGTGTCGGCGGGCTCGTCGGCCAGCAACCGGCTCAGCAGCCGCGCCGCGGCCAGGTCCACGGCGACGGATCGCGGCTTGTAGACGACCTTGCCCGCGGCACAGGTCAGGATCGCCACGCTCTGCCCGCCGCGATGGCTGTCGCCCGCGCCGAACTCGACGCTCACCAGCTCCCCCGGATCGCCCCCCTTGGCCTGCCCCGGCTCGCCCCCCTCGAGCGGCCGGAGCAGTGTCGTGAGCAGCGGGCGGTCGGCGGCGAAGCGGCAGGCCAGGCTCATCGCCGCCGCGCACCTGTGGCCGATCAGCCGTCGCAGGCGTGGGAGCAGGGTCGGGTAGTGGCCGCCCAGCGACTCCCAGAACTCCGGGTTCGCCGCCTGGGACTCCCAATCCCGCCACCTGGCCTCCGGGTCGGCGCCCGTGAGCCTGCCGGTGATCCTGGCCGCGTTCAGCTCCAGGAGCAGCACCCGGTTGGTCCTCATGCGCACGGTGTTCAGCAGCGCCGTGGCGGCGCCCGTGAGTACGGCCCGGCGCTCCGTTTCCGCCAGGCCCGCGACGGACCCGAGCCGGGCCGCCAGTCGCTCCAGTGAAGGTTCGAGCAGGCGGTCCAGCACGGTGTCGCTTACGGTGTATTCCCCCATGTCAGGTCAGCAGCACAAGCGCCCGGCGGAGGCGCTGCAGGCGGTGCCGCAGCCGCCCTCGGTGAGCGGAGGGGGAGGCGGGTTGCAGCCCGACGCGGCGAGGATGGATTCGAGGGTGATGTCCGCTTCCGCGTACTCACCGCTGGCGAACAGCGGGCCAGCCGGGTTGTCCCATCCTTCGACGAGCTGCGTGCCGCTCCGCCAGCCGGCCACGATCCGGTCGGCCTGCTCCGGGGTCAATTTGGGCATGAGATCGGTCCCTTCCTTGAGCCGAACAATCCGCTCAAGATGCTGCCAACCGACGTTGCAAATCCGTTGCAGCCGGGACATCGAGCGTGGGATCAGTCTTCTTCTGCCTGGACTTCCGCCAGGACGCGCTGGGCGACGGCGAAGGCGGCGTTGGCGGCCGGGACCCCGCAGTAGATCGCCGTCTGCAGGAGCACCTCGCCGATCTCGTCGGGGGTCAGGCCGTTGCGCAGGGCCGCGCGCACGTGCATGGCCAGCTCGTCCAGGTGGCCGCGGGCGACCAGCGCGGTCAGGGTGACACAGCTGCGGGTACGGCGGTCGAGGCCGGGCCGGTTCCAGATCTCGTCCCAGGCGTAGCGGGTGATGAGGTGCTGGAAGTCGCGGGTGAAGCCGGTGGTGGCGGCGACGGCCCGGTCCACGTGGGCGTCGCCGAGCACCTCACGCCTGGTACGCATCCCGGCCGCGTGACCGGAGTGACCGCCCAGATGGCCGACGATCGCGGATGTGACGGTGTCGGCCCGCTCCACACTCGCCAGGTGGGCCGCGCCGGGCACCACGCGCAAGAGCGCCCCGGGGATGCCTTGAGCCAGCGTGAGAGCCTGGTCCAAGGGCGTGGCCGGATCGTCGGCCCCCGCGACGATCAGCGTGGGGGCGGTGATGGCGGCCAGGCGTCCGGTCAGGTCGCAGGACGCGATGGCGGTGCAGCAGGCCGCGTACGACTCGGCGTCCACGCGTTCCAGCATGTCCGTCACCCAACGGCCGTCGTAGCCGGCGGTGAACCAGCGGGCCGCCAGCACCGGGGCGAGCTGGGTCACGCCGGAGGCACGTACCAGCGCCGCCCGCTCCAGCCACGGACCCGGCTCCCCGAACCGCGCCGACGTACAGCACAGCACCAGACTCCGTACCCGCCCCCGCCGACCGGCCTGCTGCCGACCGGATTGCTGCTGACCGGCCGCGATCGCGGTGGCAATCGCGCCGCCGAGGGAGATGCCACCGACCGCGAACTCTCCGTCCTGCGCGTCCTCCGTCTCGTCCACCAGGTCCAGTACGGCCCGCGCCAGGTCGTCGATCGTCAGGCCGGAGGTGGCGGGAGCCGAGCCGCCATGGCCCGGCAGGTCGTACCGGAGCACTCGCCACGACTGGGTGAGCGCGCTCAGCTGCGGCTGCCAGATGTCGAGCGTGGTGCCAAGCGACGGCCCGAGAACCAGCAACGGCGCGCCGGCGGGCCCGTCGACGCGGTGATGCAGCTTCATGCTCACGATCACTTCCGGTAGTCGTCCGGGACGCGGCGCTCGCGGTGTTCGGCCGGGACGCTGCGCTTGCGGTAGTCGGAGGGGACGCGACGCTCGCGGTAGTCGGCCAGGAGACGATCGACGAGTTCCGGCGCGGCGCCCAGGTAGCCCTCGGGGTCGAGCAGTTCCTCGGGTCCCTCCAGCGGGCCCGGACGGCTCAGCGCCTCGTCGAGCGCGTCGCGGCCGAGGTGGACCGCGAGCCGTTCCGACACGATGCGCCCGCCGGTCAGACAGGCGTTGTCCCGCATCCTTTCCGGGAACACCTGGAGCCCGGCGACCAGCTCGGCGGCCGTCTCCGCGGCGCCGCCGGTCAAGCGGAGGCATTCGCGCAGCGGCGACCACTCCGCCTGCCAGGCGCCCGCGGCCCGCTCGTGCTCCCCCGCCTGTCCCAGCAGTTGGGCGTACGCGGGCACCTGGAGCGCCGCCGACCGGATCAGCACCGACAGAGCCGGGTTGCGCTTCTGCGGCATGGCCGAGGAGTTGCCCCGGGACGACTCGGCCACCTCGCCGACCTCGGTCTGGGCCATGAGGATCACGTCGGTCGCCACCTTGCCGAGCGCGCCCGCCGCACCGGCCAGGGCCGCGCCCAACTCGCCGACCACGGACCGCTCGGCATGCCACGGCGCGAGCGGAGCGACCAGCCCGAGCTCCTCGGCATACAGCTCGACCAACCGAAGCACCCGCACCTGCGCACTCTCGCCACCACCGGGCTCAGCATCGGCGGCGCGGCCTGGTTCGGTGCGGGCGCCTTCGACGAGGGCGGCTAGAGTGCCCGCCGCGCCGCCGAGCTGGGCGGGCAGGCGTAGCGCGCTCAGCCGGTCGCGGGCATGCAGGAGGCCGGTCAGCCAGCCCGCCGCCTTGAGCCCGAACGTCGTCGGGACCGCCTGCTGGCCCAGCGTGCGAGCCGCCATCAGCGTGTCGCGATGCCGCTCCGCCAGCCCGGCGAGCACGTCCATGGCCGCGTCCAGATCCGCCACGATCAGGCTGATGGCACGCGCGGCGACCAGCATCGCGGCCGTGTCACAGATGTCCTGGCTGGTGGCTCCCCGGTGGACGAACACCGCCGCCCCGACGCTCCCGGAGGAGGCGGGGGCTTCGGAGGAGGTGCTGGTTTCGGCGGCGGTGACGGCAGTTTCGGAGGCCCCGGCTGCGCTGACGGCTTTGCGCAGGTCGGCGACCAAGGGGACGACGGGGTTGGCGGCCTGTCTGGCTCGCTGGGCGAGGTCCGGTAGGTCCGCCGTGAACCCCGAGGCCACCCGGTCGATCAGGGCGGCCGCCGCACTGGGGATCAGCCCGGCGCGCCCCTGCGCACGGGCCAGCGCCGCCTCGGCGTCCAGCATGGCGCGCAGCCAGGCCGCGTCCGACGTCACCGCCTCCACCCGGGTGCCCGCCCGCACCGGCGCCAGCAGCCCGCTGTCCGCAGCAGCCCCGCCGGCAGTCCCGTCAGAAGTCAAGGAACACCGTCTCCCCATCCCCCTGGAGCCGCACGTCGAACCGGTACCGGTCCCCCGACCCCGTCGCGATCAGTGTCCCCCGCCGTTCCGGCTCCAAGCCGTCCAGCAGCGGATCAGGCAGATCCTCCAGGTAGACGCGGGTCAGCAACGACCGCAGCAACCCCCGCGCGAACACCTGCAACGACAGGTACGCCCCCTCAGGCCGCGCCGTACGGAAGCGAAACGAACCATCCGGATCCGTAGCGCAACGCCCGAAGCCGGACACTTCCCCATCGCCCCGCAGCAGCGCGCCGCGGTCGCCGGTGCGGCCCAGCCAGAGTTCCAGCAGCGCGTCCGGCACCGGCTCACCGGCGCCGTCCAGGACGCGGCCGGTCAGCATGATCGCGCCCGCGTGTCCGGGAGGCACCAGCTCCCAGTCGTGCGGGTACGGCAGCGCATGGCTGAAGAACGGCCCCACGGTCTGCGAGGGCGTGAGCTTCATGAAGGCTCCCTCCTGGGAGGGCGTGAGGTTCATGACGACTCCATCGGGGTTCGGCCCAGCACGATGTCGAAGGAGTAGCCCAGCGACCATTCGGGCTCGGTCAGGTCCATGGAGAAGGCCGAGACGAGCCGTTGCCTGGCCGGTTCGTCGGGGATCGACTGGAGGATCGGGTCGAAGGGCATCAGCGGGTCGCCGGGGAAGTACATCTGCGTGACGAGCCGCTCGGTGAAGGCCCGCCCGAACACGGAGAAGTGCAGGTGCGCCGGCCGCCACGCGTTGTGGTGGTTGCGCCAGGGGTAGGCGCCGGGCTTGATCGTGACGAACCGGTAGCGGCCGTCCTCGTCGGTGAGGCAGCGGCCGGCGCCGGTGAAGTTCGGGTCGAGGGGGGCTGGGTGCTGGTCGCGTTCGTGGGCGTAGCGGCCGGCGGCGTTGGCCTGCCAGAGCTCCACCAGCGTGCCGCGGACCGGTTTTCCGGCGGAGTCCAGGATGCGGCCCGTGACGGAGATGCGCTCGCCGAGCGGCTCCCCGGCGTGCTGTCTGGTCAGGTCGGAGTCGAGCGCGCCGACCTCGTCCTGGCCGAAGACCGGGCCGGTCAGCTCGATCGCGTCGGGATCGCTCCTGAACGCCACCGGTGGCCGCGCGGGCGCGCGCAGGATCGTGCTGCGGTAGCCGGGGCTCAGGTAAGGAGGATGGGTCATGGCCGCCCTTCAAAGTTGATCATGGAAGCCCCACGTAGTTCTCCGCCAGCGTCGTGGCGGCCGCCTCGGAGGAGGTCACGTAGTCCAGGTAGGACAGCTGCAGCCGCCGCCCGTAGTCGTCGTCGGAGTCGAACGTGTGCAGCAGGGTCGTCATCCACCAGGAGAAGTGCTGGGCCCGCCAGACCCGCTTCAGGCAGGACTCGGAGTAGGCGTCGAGCAGGTCGGCCGAGCCGGTGGAGAAGAACCGGTGCAGCGCCTCGGTCAGGACGCGTACGTCGGCCACAGCGAGGTTCAGCCCCTTCGCGCCGGTGGGCGGCACGATGTGGGCGGCGTCGCCGGCGAGGTAGAGGCGGCCGTACTGCATGGGCTCGGCGACGAAGGCCCGCATCGGCGTGACGCCCTTGTCGAAGATCTCGCCGGTGTCCAGGACGAAGCCGGGTACGGTCTCCAGCCGCGTCTTCAGCTCGGCCCAGATCCGCTCATCCGGCCATTCCGCCACGGTGGCGTCGGGCGGAACCTGCAGGTAGAAGCGGCTGACCGTGGGCGAGCGCATGCTGTGCAAGGCGAAGCCGCGTTCGGTCCTGGCGTAGATGAGCTCATCGGACGAGGGCGCCACCCGGGCCAGGATGCCGAGCCAGGCGAAGGGATAGTCCCGCTCGAACAGCCGCAGAACGCCCGGCGGGATGGACGGCCTGGACACGCCGTGGAAGCCGTCGCAACCGGCGATCACGTCGCAGTCGAGCCGTTCGCCGCCGAACGTCAGGTACGGCTCGGCCTCCAGCGCATGCACGGCCACGTCCTCGATCTCGAACCGCACGTCGCCGCCCGCCTCCAGCCTGGCGGCGATCAGGTCCTTGACCACCTCCTGCTGGCCGTACACGGTGATGGACCGGCCGGGCACCAGCTTCTCGAAGGCGATGCGGTGGCCCTGCCCGCCGTACCTGAGCTCGATGCCCCGGTGCGGCAGGCCCTCGCGCAGCAGCCGCGCGCCGACGCCCGCCTCGACCAGCGTGTCCACCGTCCCCTGCTCCAGCACGCCGGCGCGCACACGGCGCTCCACGTACGCGCGACCGCGCTTCTCCAGCACCACGGAGGAGATGCCGCGCAGGTGGAGCAGGTGGGACAGCAGCAGACCGGCGGGCCCCGCCCCGATGATCCCTACCTGAGTGCGCATGAGGGAAGCATCGTGCTTCGGGCACCGATTGTTCGAGCTGACCCTTCCACTGAGCGGAAGAATTGTGCAGGATTTGCGGTATGTCAGGCGGATCCCAGGGACGGACGGTGACGTCCAAGGTGCTCGCCATCCTGGGCGCGTTCGACTCCGGGCACCCGCAGCTCACGCTGACCGACCTGGCCAGGCGCAGCGGCGTACCGCTGAGCACGGTGCACCGGCTGGTCGGCGAGCTGGAGGAGTGGCAGGCGCTGAGCCGCGCGCCCGACGGCCGGCTCCGCATCGGGCTGCGGCTGTGGGAGCTCGGCCAGCTCGCCCCCGCCAAGCTCCAGGACCTGGCCCATCCGTGGCTGCAGGAGCTGTTCGCGAGCACCGGCGAGAACGTGCACCTGGCCGTCCGAGACGGACTGGAGGTCCTGTACGTGGACAAGGTGGCCGGACGGCGGGCCGTGCCGATCGTGTCCAGGACGGGCGGGCGGCTGCCCATGCATCCGACGGGCGTCGGCAAGGCCCTGCTCGCCTACGAGCCCGAGTGGTTCGTCCGGTCGTACCTGGACCGCGTGCTCGAACGGCCGACCCCGCACACGATCACCGAGCCGGGGCGGCTGGCGCGCGAGCTGGCCACCGTACGCGCCCAGGGGTACGCGCTGACGTACGAGGAGATGACGCTCGGCTCCTGCTCGGCCGCGGCCCCGGTCCTCGTCGACGGCCGGGCCATCGCCGCGCTCGGCATCGTGCTGTCCTCCAGGCGCGCCCGCGAGCTCCCCCGGCTGGTCGAGCCCCTGCTGACCGCCGCGAACGGTATCGCCAGAGCGTGCGCCGCCACGCCGTAGCCCTTGCCCAGAACTGCCCGTGGGCCATAACGTGCTCCGGTAAGCGCTTTCCAAAGGTCTCCAAAGGAGGTCGCCCGTGCCGTCCCCCCTGCGCGTCGCCATCGTCGGCGGCGGCGCGATCGCGAGCTTCGCGCACATGCCCGCCTTCCAGGAGTTGTCTGACGACATCGAGGTGGTCGCCGTCGTGGACGCGACCGCCGAGCTGGCCCAGGCGTTCGCCGACCGGTTCGGCGTGCCGTACGCCTCGGACGACCTCGAAGGCATGCTCGCCGAGGTACGCCCCGACCTGGTCGACGTCTGCAGCCCGCCCTCCCTGCACGCCGCCCAGGTGGCCGCCGCGCTGCGCGCGGGCGCGTGGGTGTGGTGCGAGAAGCCGCCGTGCCTGTCGCTGGCCGAGTACGACGCCATGGTCGCGGCCGAGCAGGAGGGCGGGCCGTACGCGGCGATCGTGTTCCAGCAGCGGTTCGGCTCCGGCGCGCAGCACCTGCGGCGGCTGATCGAGAAGGGCGCGCTCGGCACCCCGTACGTCGCGCACTGCCAGACCACCTGGTACCGCGACGACGCCTACTACGCGGTGCCGTGGCGCGGGCGCTGGGAGACCGAGGGCGGCGGCCCGGCGATGGGCCACGGCATCCACCAGCTCGACCTGCTGCTGGAGCTGCTGGGCGAGTGGAGCGAGGTACGCGCCATGGCGGCCAGGCTGGCGCGTGACGTCGAGACCGACGACGTCACGACCGCGCTGGTCCGCTTCGAGTCCGGCGCCCTGGCCACGGTGGTCAACAGCGTGCTGTCGCCGCGGCAGGTCAGCCACATACGCATCGACCTCGCCGACGCCACGCTGGAGCTGACCCACCTGTACGGCTACACCAACGACGACTGGACCTGCACCCCGGCCGAGCACGCCGGCCCGATCGAGTGGCCGCCCGCCGAGGACGAGCCCACCTCCCACCTGAAGCAGCTACGGGCCCTGGTGACGGACCTGCGCGCGGGCCGGCGGCCGCGGGCCAGCGGGCGGGACGGACGCCGGTCGCTGGAGCTGATCACCGCCATGTACAAGGCGGCGCTGACCGGCGGTACGGTACACGCGGGCGAGGTGGGCCCCGGCGATCCCTTCTACCGCAGCCTGCACGGCGACACCCCCGGATGGAGCCCCTCATGAGCGCGATCGTCTTCGAGGCGCACGGCGTGGAGCTGATGCGCTACGTCCACGAGCCCGACCCGCAGCCGTTCGAGGCGCCCAAGCCGTACATCCACCCGATGCGTACGCTGGCCGGTGACGTGGTGACCTCCTACCGGCCGCACGACCACCGCTGGCACAAGGGCCTGCAGCTGACCGCCTCGCACGTGTCCGGCCAGAACTTCTGGGGCGGCGGCACCTTCGTCCGCGAGGAGAAGCGCTACATCGACCTGGACAACAACGGCACGATGCGCCACGACACCCTCGACGTACGCGAAGACGGCCTGTCGGGGCAGCTGACCTGGCGCAGCTCGCGCGGCGAGCCCTGGGTGGAGGAGCGGCGCGAGCTCACCGTCGAGGCGGTCGACCCGGCGAACGGCTCCTGGGAGCTGGTCTGGCACACGACCCTCACCGGCCTGCGCGAGGAGCCGCTGCGTTTCGGCAGCCCCACCACGCACGGCCGCCCGCTCGCCGGATACAGCGGCCTGTTCTGGCGCGGCCCGCGCTCGTTCACCGGCGGCGAGGTGCTCGGCCCCGACGGGATGGGCGGCGAGGAGATGATGGGGCAGCGGGCCCGCTGGCTGGCCTTCCAGGGGCGGCACGACGAGGTGGACCGGTCGTCCACGCTGATCTTCGTACCGGAGCCGGGGCCGGAGTCGCACTGGTTCGTGCGCAGTGGCCCGTTCGCCGCCGTCAACCCCTCATGGGCCTTTCACCAGGAGTTCGAGCTGGCGCGCGGCCAGACGATCGCCCGCCGCTACCGGATCGTGCTGGCGACCGGCTGGTGGGGCACCGAGCGGATCGAGGAGCACCTGGCCAAGCGCCGAGCCGCCGACTAGTCGGCGAGCCGCTGCCCACGCGGCGCAGGCGGCTGATCACCGGGCGCCTGGCTAGTCGCCGAGCCGCTGGATCCGGTCCTTGAACAGGGTGGTGGCGATGGCGGCCCGGTGCGGCTGGCCCTTGATGAACGCCTGGGCGAAGCTCTTGGCCTGGTCGTAGGAGACCTTGGCGGGCAGCGGCGGCTCGTTCGGGTTCACCTCCACGTCCACCAGCGCGGGCCCGTCGTAGGCCAGCGCCTCCTGGACCGCGGACACGAGGTCGCCCGCCTTGGTGACCTTGACCCCGAACCCGCCGCAACCCCGGGCCCAGCCGGCGAAGTCGCCCGCCGGCTCGGGGAAGCGCACGCCGTGCTCGGGGTAGCCGAGGACCATCTGCTCCCACAGGATCTGGCCGAGTGAGCGGTTGTTGTTGATGACGACCTTGACCGGCAGACGCTGCTGGGCGGCGGTGAGGAATTCGGCCATGAGCATGGCGAACCCGCCGTCGCCGACGTACGCGATCACCTGCCGGCCCGGGTAGGCGTGCTGCATGGCGTTCGCGTACGGCAGGCCGGGCGCCATGGAGGCCAAGTTGCCCGACAGGTAGAACGCGCGCCCGCCGCGGATCGTCCAGTGCCGGGCGGCCCAGGTGGCGATCGTGCCGCTGTCGCAGGTCATGATGGCGTCGTCGGCGGCCAGGTCGTCGAGGACCGACACCACGTACTGGGGCGCGATGGGGTCGCGGTCGGCGTTCTCCTGCGCGTCCATGTCCGCACGCCACTTGACCATTTTCTTCTGATATTTCGCCAGATGGGAGTTCCCGTCGCGGGCGGAGAGCAGCGGCAGGAGGGCACGCAGTCCCTCCTTGGCGTCGCACACCACCGGCACGTCGGTGGCGATCCGCGCCCCGGCCCTGGCGGGGTCGGCCTCCAGCTGCACGACCCGCGTCCCTCCCGGCTCCGGCAGGAACTTGGAGTAGGGGAAGTTGGTGCCCACCATGAGCAGGACGTCGGCCTCCTCCATCAGGTCCTCGCTGGGGCGGGTGCCGAGCAGCCCGATCCCGCCCGTCGTGTACGGCGATTCGTCGGGGACCACCGCCTTGCCGGGCAGCGTCTTGACCACTGGCGCGCCGAGCGTCTCGGCGACCGCCAGCACCTCATCCCTGGCGTGCAGCGCGCCCGCCCCGACCAGGATGGCGGGCCGTTCGGCCGTGTTGAGCACCTCGGCCGCCAGCTGGATGTCCTCCTGGCGGGGGATCCCGGCGGGCGCCAAGTAGACGGGCGCCGTCTGCGGGGTCCTGGCGGGCGCCACGTGCTGCCAGGGGTCGGCGTCCGCGTCGGCCACCTGCAGGTCGTTGGGCAACGTGAGGTGGGCGACCCCGCGCCGCGCGTACGCGGTGCGGATCGCCACGTCCACCAGCGCCGACAGCTGGGCCGGATTGGTGATCATCATGTTGTACTCGGCCACGTCCGCGTACAGCCGATCCAGCTGCACCTCCTGCTGGTAGGCGGTGCCCAGCACGGAGCTCTCCTGCATCCCGGTGATGGCCAGCACGGGAGCGTGGTCGAGCTTGGCGTCATAGAGCCCGTTGAGCAGGTGGATGCCGCCGGGGCCCGAGGTGGCCAGGCAGACGCCGATCTTTCCCGTCGCCTTGGCGTAGCCCGTGGCCATGAAGGCGGCGGCCTCCTCGTGGTGGACCAGGACGAAGCGCACCTTGTCGCGATGGCGTCGCAGGCCCTCCATGATGCCGTTGATGCCGTCGCCCGGCATGCCGAAGACGGTGTCGACGCCCCACTCGGCGAGCCGCTCTACCAGGGATTCCGCTGCTATACGTGCCATGACCCCGGCCCTACCCCCGACCGGGGTAGGCAGACCCTTTGACCAAGCATGCGCTGAATTTCGGTGTCATTTCGGGAGAATTCCCAGGCTGCGGGTAGGGGCGGGGAATGCACATTCTGGTCACGGGGGCAACCGGCACGCTGGGCAAGGCCGTGGTGCCCACACTCCTCAGGACGGGTCACACGGTGCGAGCGTTGAGCCGCCAGGCGCACTCGGGCCGGGACGTCGAATGGGTATGGGGTGACCTGACTGGGGGCAAAGGCGTCTACAGCGCCGTGCGGGACGTCGACGCGATCATCCATCTCGCCACCTTCGCCCGCAAGGGGCACCGGGCCGGCTCCGTCGACGTCGCGGGCACCGCGGTGCTGCTCGACGCGGCCAGGGAGGCCGGGGTGCCTCACCTGGTGTTCACCTCGATCGTCGGCGCCGACCAGGCCGCGACCGGGTATCTCGAGGACAAGCTCGAAGCCGAGCGGCTGATCAGGGAGAGCGGGATCGGCTGGACGATCCTCCGCTCCACCACCTTCCACCAGCACCTCGACCAGCTGCTCCGGGAGCTGACCGCCTCCTACCCCGCGATCCCGGTGGACCGCACGCTCCCCTGGCAGCCGGTGGACCGCTCCGAGGTCGCCGGGTATCTGACCGATTTGGTCGCCGCCGGTCCCGAGCGGGGCGTGATCGAATATGGCGGGCCCGAGGTGATCGGCATGGACGCGGTGGTCAGACTCTGGCTGCAGGCCAAGAGGCTGCGCCGTCTGCTACTGCCGGTGCGCTATCCAGGCGGCAGGTGGGCCGCCCAGCGGGCCGGCTGGCACACCACGGACGCCACGCCACTGGGGCGGATCACCTGGCACGACCACCTCTTCCCCGCACCGCCCGAGCCGTCGGACGACTTCGCCGTCGAGCACACCGCCTCGCCGACCAGCCCGGCCACCCAGCCGGACCTCGACCCGAACGCGCACGTCTACGGCGGAGACGACGGCTACGAGCGCCCGACCCGCGCCTGACCCGCCTTAAATGGTCCAGGGGTCGTAGTCGACCTCCAGCGGCTCCTGGGCGGGTCGCTGGGCCTCCGGGACGTGCTGGAGGTTGACCCGGATGCGGTACCACACGCTGCTGCGCCCACGCATGCCATCGACGAGCACATCGGCGGGCTGGAGGTGGCCGGCCACCTCGGTGTGCCTGGCCTTCCACCGCTCGAACCCCGCCAGCGCCTCGTCCTTGTGCTGCGCCCTGGCGATCTCGACGACGGGAAGATCCTCGCGCTCGGGGGCGGGCCCCTGCGACTCGGCCAGCTCCAGCAACGACTCCAGGCCGCCCGCGTGCAGGTCCATGTCCGCCCACGGGTCGCCCAGCTCGGCGAACCTCTTGGGGACCGTGTCGATCGTGTGGTCGCCCGGCCGGCAGCCCGGCACCTCGTCCCAGGTCAGCGGCGTGGAGACGCGGGCGTCGGCGACCGGTCTGACCGAGTAGGCGGAGGCGACCGTACGGTCATAGGCGTTCTGGTTGTAGTCGACGAACACGCCGTGCCGCTGCTCCTTCCACCACCGGCTGGTGGCCACCTCGGGGGCGCGCCGCTCGACCTCCCGGGCCACCGCCTCGGCCGCCCGGCGCACCTCGGCGAAGGTCCAGCGCGGCTCGATGCGGGCGTACACATGAAAACCTCGTGATCCCGACGTCTTCGGCCAGGCGGTCAGTCCGTGGTCGGCCAGCACCTCGCGGGAGACCTGCGCCGTGCGCAGCACGTCGCCCCAGCGCACGCCCGGCACCGGATCGAGGTCGATGCGCAGTTCGTCGGGGTGGGCCAGGTCGGCGGCCAGCACCGGGTGCGGGTTGAGGTCGACGCACCCCAGGTTGACCGCCCACACGATGTGGGCCGTCTCCGTCGCGACGACCTCCTCGGCGCTGCGCCCGGAGCGGTAGCGGAGCTCGGCCACCTGGATCCAGTCGGGCCGCTTGGCGGGCGCGCGCTTCTGGAAGAACGCCTCCTCCTCGATGCCGTGCACGAACCGCTTGAGCACCATCGGCCGCCCGCGGACGCCGCGCAGCGCGCCCTCACCGACCGCCTGGTAGTAGCGGATCAGGTCGAGCTTGGTGTGCCCGCTGGCGGGGAACACCACCTTGTCGGGATTGGTGACGCGGACTTCACGCCCTGCGACCTCGATGTCAGGCATGAGGGTCACGATACGTGGCGCCCCCGACAGATCAGGCTCGGCTCCTCGCCTCCCAGAAGGCGAGTCCGAGCCGCCGGTACGTGGCGATCGCCACCCGCCGGTGCTCGTCCGCCTCCCCGGTACGGCCCAGCCGTAGGGCCAGCGCCGCGAGGACGTCGCGGACCGAGCCCCAGGCACCGCTGCCCATGCCCATGACGATGAACTGGTCGGCTACCGGCAGCAGCCGCTCGTACAGCTCCTCCGGGTCAGGTGTGCCGAGCCGGGCGGCGATGAGGCCCCAGATCGGGAACAGGAAACCCCCCGACCAGTCGTCCCGCAGCTCCGTGCCCCACCGCGCGATCAGCGCCCTGGCCAGTTCCTCCTTGCCCACGTCGAGGGCGGCCAGGATGGCGAGCGGCCGCATCGGGGTCATCTGCGGGAGGTCGCTCGCGGCGATGAGGTCGTCGATGATCTCGGCCACCCGGCCCTGGCCGCGTCTGCACGTGTAGAGCGTGGCCAGTCGGCGGGCCTCCGCGCCCCACGGGCTGGCACCGTACTTGAGGTCCGGGAAGTCGGCCACCAGCGCCTCCGCCTCGGCCCAGCGGCCGTGCAGGGTGTGTCCGCCCGTCTGCGCGACCCGGACCATGGCTTCCAGCTCGGGGCGGCGTACCTCCTCCAGGACCCGCTCGCAGCGGGCGAGCTCGCGCTCCCACTCGGCCAGGTCCCCCGCGCGGAGCAGGCAGGACATTCGCAGGCCGCCGGCCACCAACCGGGCCTCCCTGGTCAGCCCTGGAATAGCCAGCATCTCGTCGGCGGCGCGCAGCCGGGCGGGGTTGTTCCCCATGACGAACCCGGCGATCAGATAGTTGTTCAGCGTCCTGGCCAGCAGTGCCGGGTCGCCCAGCGCGCGGGCCAGCTCCACGGCGTCCGCGGCGAGTAGTTCGCCCTCGGCGCGGCGCGGGCCGTAGTGGAGTTCGACGCCGAGCGTGCCCAGCAGCGTGGCCCTGGCGTGGTCGTCGAGCGGGCCCGCCAGCAGGTCCTCCAGGACCGACACCATCTGCTCGTCCACCACGCCGTACGGCCGCCAGTTCCACACCGACAGCCCGCCGAACGCCGATACCGCCGTCACCAGCGCGTCGCGGTCGCCGAGCCGCTTGGCCGCCGCGATCGCCTCCGTCAGGTCGTGCATGGCGCCGTCGGCGTCGCCCACGGTACGTCGAGCCTGGCCGAGCTCGGTCAGCAGGTGGCAGCGGTCGGCCGAGTCGCCGGGCGGCAAGTGCGCGACCGCCAGCTCCCAGAACGTGACCGACTCGGTGTAGCCGTGACGGGCCACCGCCTCCCGCGCCGCGGCGACAGCATAGGCCACCGCCCGCTCGGCGCCGCCCAGCTTCGCGGCCGCGGCGAAGTGGCCGGCGAGCTGGGCGGGGTCGGCGCCGGGCAGGGTCTCCAGGTACGTACCGGCCCTCAGGTGCAGCCGGGCTCTGGCCAGCCGGGTGAGGCCCGCGTCCAGCGCCTGGCGTACCAGGGCGTGCGAGAAGCGGTAGTCGGCGGGCCGCGCGTCCTCGGTCAGCAGGCCGACGGCGACGGCGGGCTCGGCGAGGGTCATGACCTCCTCGATCGGCCGCTCGGTGAGCGCGGCCAGCAGGTCGACGGTCACCTCGCGGCCGGCCACCGCGGCGGCTCTGAGCAGGTCCTGCGTGGCGGCGGGCAGCCGGGCGAGCCGCCGGTCGATGACGTCGCGGGCACCGGCCGGGACCAGGTCCCGCTCGCTCTCCGGCAGCAGGAGCAGCTCGGTCAGGTAGAACGGGTTGCCGCCCGAGCGGTCGAGCATCGCCACCGGATCCGCGTCCACGTGGCGCAGGCGCAGGTAGTCGAGCACCTCGCCGGCGTCAAACGGCGCCAGCGGCACCCGGTGGCTCTCCCGCGCCAGCGCGCCCAGCGTCTCGCGCAGCTGCTCGGGGTGGTCGCCAGGCTCGGGCCTGAGCGTGACCAGGACGAGTGTGGAGGTACGGGCGAGCTCACCGGCGACGTGGCCGAGCAGCCGCAGCGACGAGACGTCGGCCCAGTGCACGTCCTCCAGCACCAGCAGGAGCGGGCCGCCGCGCAGCCGCGACACCACGCCGTCGTACAGGTCGAACAGCTCGGCCTGCGGTTGCGCGGGGATCAGCCCGGTCTGGGTCCAGGGCCAGAAGGGCGGGGCCGTCTCGCCGTCCAGGCAGCGTCCCCAGGCCGTCTGGAAGCCGCGCGCGGCGGCCACCTCGGCGGCGGCGCGCGCCAGGCTCGTCTTGCCGATGCCCGCCTCGCCGGTCACCAGCAGCAGGCCGCCCCTCCCCCGGCGGGCCTCGGCCAGCAGCTCCTCGACCAGGTGCAACTGTCCGTCCCGCGCGATCAGCCGCTGACCGGCCGTGCCTCGGCCGCTGACCGAGTCGTCCGCCGACGCACCGCTTCGAGCGGCAGTGTGCGTAGTGAAGGCGGTCTGGGCGGTGAAGGCGGTCGGCGTGGTGAAGGCGGTCGGGGCGGTGAGGCCGGGTGCGGTGAGGGTCATCAGGTCGGGCGACTGGTCGAACACCGCCTGTTCCAGCCGCTTCAGCTCCGGCCCCGGCTCGATGCCCAGCTCGCCGTCCAGCAGCGACCGGACCCGGCGCAGCGCCCCGAGCGCGTCCGCCTGCCGGCCCGCCCGGTAGAGCGCCAGCACCAGCAGCGCCCAGGCCCGCTCCCGGTAGGGATGGGCCTCGACCAGCGCCTCCAGATCCGGCAGCCCGGCCTCGCCGAGTGCCAGCCGCGCCTCGAACCGGTCCTCGGCCGCCCCCAGCCGCAGCTCCTCCAGCCGGTGTACGGCCCGCCGCGCGAACTCCAGGTCGGCGAACTCCCCCAGCAGCTCACCCCGCCACAGCCCGAGCCCCCGGTCGAGCACCTCCAGCGCCTCGGCGTACCTGCCGCCTCGCAGCACCCGCCGCCCGTCCTCGGCCAGCGCGGTGAAGCGGCCCGCGTCGACCTGTCCCGGCGCGATGTCGAGCAGGTAGCCGGGCTCGCGGGTGAGCAGCAGGCGGGGCGGCGTACGCGGCTTCCTGTCAGGTTCCAGCACGCGGCGCAGGTGGGAGACGTACGCCTGGAGGGTCGCCGTCGCCTTGGCCGGCGCCTCCCCGGCCCACAGTTCCTCGATCAGCCGGTCGAGCGGCACCACCCGCCCTGGTGAGAGGGCCAGCACGGCGAGCACGGCCCGCTGCTTACGCGTGCCGAGATCGAGCCGAACACCATCGGCGGAGTCGACCTCAAGCCGGCCGAACAGACGGACATCCACAAACCCCAAGTCAACCCCAAATCCCCCTCAAATGGTAAAACGCACACTTGGTCCCATGAATGACATCAAAGTGAACGGCAACCTTCTGCTCCCCGGCGACGCGGGCTTCGACGCGGCCCGCAAGCCCTGGAACCTGGCGGTGGACCAGCCGGTGCGCGCGGTGGTCGAGGCGGCCGACGCCGACGACGTGGCCGCCGTGGTGAGCTACGCGAGGCTCAACGGCCTGGCGGTCACCGCCCAGCCGAGCGGCCACGGCGCCTCCGGCGACACCGACGGGACGATCCTGCTCAAGACCACGCGTCTGGGCGGCGTGCGCGTCGAGGACGGCGTCGCGCGGGTCGGCGCGGGCGTGAAGTGGGGCGAGGTGCTGGCGGCCGCGGGCCCGCTCGGCCTCACGGGCCTGGCGGGCAGCTCGCCGGTGGTGAGCGTGACCGGCTACACGCTCGGGGGTGGTTTGAGCTGGTTCGGGCGCAAGTACGGCTTCGCGGCCGACAGCGTGCGGGCCTTCGAGGCGGTCGACGCCGCCGGGGACCGCGTCAGGGTGACGGCGGAGTCGGATCCGGAGCTGTTCTGGGGGTTGCGGGGCGGCGGCGGCGACTTCGCCTTGGTCACCTCTCTGGAGTTCGGCCTGAACCCGGCCCCTGAGCTGTTCGGCGGGCGGATGATGTGGCCGGTCGAGCGGGCTCGGGAGGTGTTCGAGGCCTTCGCCGAGACCACCGCCGACGCGCCGGAGGAGCTGACACTCTGGTTCGACCTGCTGAAGTTCCCCGGCGCTCCGGTGGGGTACGTCGCCGTCGACGTCACCTTCCTCGGCGAGCACCCCGGCGCCCTGTTGCGCCGCTTCGACCGGATCGGCGGGCTGATCAGCGACACCCGGCGGCCGACGCCGGTGGCCGAGCTGGGCTCGATCTGCGCCGAGCCCACGGACCCCAGCCCGGGGTCGGGCCGGTTCGAGCTGCTCACGGGGCTGGAGGGCGTGGCGGACGTGCTGCTCGGCGCGCCGATCGACCCGCTGATCAGCGTGCAGGTCCGGCACCTGGGCGGGGCGCTGGCCCGGCCCGCCGAGGGTGGCGGCGCCGTGGGGCACCTGGCCGAGCCGTACTCCGTGTACATGTTCGGCCGGCCGTCGCCGGACACGGCCGAGCGCATCACCGACCTGACGAAGGCGCTCGTGCCGCACACGAGCGGACGTAAGACGTACACCATGCTGACTCAGGGCGAACGCGCCGCATCCGTCTTTCCCGCGAGCACGCTGGCCAGGCTGCGCGACCTCAAGCGGGCCCGCGACCCGCACGGCGTGATCCGCGCGAACTTCCCCGTGCTGGGGTAGTGACCGCGGGGATGGGACGTCGCGGCCTTCGGTCCGGTCGAGTCGGCCGGACCGCCCGGCCACAACCGGGGTCGCTAGAAGGCTCCGTGGCGGCCCGCGCCCGCCGCGAAGCGGGCGGCGCCGCCGACCGCGTCGGGCAGGGACACCAGCCCGTGGCGCAGCTCGTTCCGCATCGCCTCCCGCTCGGGCAGCCCGTCCTGCTCCAGCGCCGACAGCCGGTCGCCGCGCAGGCAGGTCTGCGGGAAGCCGGCGATCTCGCGGGCCAGCTCCTCCGCCTGGCGCCTGGCCGTGCCGGTGGGGACGACGCGGTTGGCCAGGCCCATCTCGTACGCCTCGCGGGCGCCGACCGGACGGCCGGTGAGGATCAGGTCCATGGCCCGGGAGGCGCCGATGAGCCGCGGGAGCCGTACGGTGCCGCCGTCGATGAGCGGCACGCCGAAGCGGCGGCAGAACACCCCGAAGACCGCGTCCTCCTCGGCCACCCGCAGGTCGCACCAGAGCGCCAGCTCCAGCCCGCCCGCGACGGCGTGCCCGGCGACAGCGGCGATGACCGGCTTGGACAGGCGCATCCTGGTCGGCCCCATCGGCCCGTCGCCGTCCTCGCCGACGTGATTGTCGAGCGTCTTCAGGTCGGCGCCCGCGCAGAACGTGCCGCCCTCGCCCCAGAGCACGGCCACCGCGGCGTCGGACTCCTCGAACGCCCTGAACGCGTCGACCAACGCGTCGGCGGTCTTGCGGTCGACCGCGTTGCGGACCTCCGGCCTGCTCAGTATTACGGTTGTGACCTGGCCTTCTCGCTCCATGCGTACGGTCATGGCTGCCTCCGTGATGGGTGGTCGCCGGAACGTGAGCGTACGGCGGCACCGGAGGTCACGCCAGCGCCGGATACGGCCACCCGTATCTGGATTTTATTCCCCCAAGCGGTCGAGGGAGTCGGGGCGGCCCGAGCACATCGTCGGTGACCAGGGCGCGGGCCGTGCCGCCCGGCCATCTGCGCGGGCAGACGAGCGACCGGTACGTCGCCACATGAGGGAAGCGCCGAGAACGGGCTGAGGAGCCAGATTCGCTCCTTTATGCACCGCGAATATATCCTCAGGGTATAGTCCGTCCACATGATCGACTCCCCGAACCGCGCCACGCCGGACGACGGCCATGGCGAGCTGCGCGAACCCCGGCGTCGTGGCCGGCTGGCCATCATCACCGGGCTCGTCACCGTCCTGGCCGCCACCGGACTCGTCCAGGCCCTGCCGGCCGCGGCGTCCCAGACGGTCACACCATTCCTGCCCGCGCCGACCGGCTCCCGGCCGGTCGGCACCACATCCCTGTACATGAAGGACACCTCGCGCCCCGACCCCTGGGTTCCCACCGTCAAGTACCGCGAACTCATGGTCTCGCTGTGGTATCCGGCCAAATCGCCAGGCCGCGAGCGAGCGCAGTACATGACGGCGAAGGAGTCCGAGCTGCTGCTCAAGGACGGAAAGATCACCACCATCCCATCCGACACGCTGAGCAAGACGCGCACCAACGCCTTCACCGACGCCCGTCCCGCCGGGCGCAGGCACAGCCTGCCCCTCGTGGTGCTCTCTCCCGGGCACAGCAAGCCCCGCAGCGAGCTCACGGGCCTCGCCGAGGAACTGGCGAGCCGGGGGTACGTGGTGGCGGCCATCGACCACACCTACGAGAACGTCGCCACGACCTTCCCGGACGGACGGGTCACCACCTGTGTCACGTGCGAGATCGCCAAGGGGCAGGGCTGGTGGGCGAAGCTGGAGAAGAGCCGGGCCGCGGACGTGTCTTTCGTGCTCGACCAGCTGACCGGCAAGCACCCGAAGTGGAAAGGCGCCGGCCTGATCGATACGTCGAAGATCGCCATGGCCGGTCAATCGGCCGGCGGCGCGAGCGCCGTCACGGCCCTGCTGGAGGATTCCCGGCTGCGCGCCGGCATCGACATGGACGGAACCGTGGAGAGCACAGTCCCCGCATCCGGGCTGTCCCGACCGTTCCTCTTCCTGGGCAAACCCGCGACCTACACGCCGGGCAAGAGTGGGGCCGCCTCGTGGGAGCACGTCTGGGCGGGACTGACCGGCTGGAAGCGCTGGCTGCTGATGTCCGGAGCCGTACACCTGTCCTTCACCGACCTGGGCGTGCTGGTCGACCAAGCCGGCATCGATGTCGGCGCCGACATACGCGGCGCCCGCGCCATGAGCATCACCCGCAAGTACGTCACGGCCTTCTTCGACCAGCACCTGCGCGGCAAGCCTCAGCCCCTGTTGGACAAGTCCTCGGCGAGCTACCCCGAGATCACGTTCTGCAGCCCGCCGGAGAAGACCTGCGCTTGACGCGCTCGCCGAGTAGCCCAGAGACGGACGTAGCGCGGCCTCTCACAGATCGATGACGAGGCGGGGCGACAGCGAGCGGGACACGCAGGCGTACATGCGACCGGGCGCGGCGCCGATGTCGTCGCGATGCTCCGGCTCGCCCTCCAGGACGGTGAGCTCGCAGCTGCCGCAGACGCCTTCCCGGCAGCCTGCGGGCACGGGGAGGCCGGCGTGGGTCAGGGCGGCCAGCAGCGACTCGTCCTCGGGTACCCGTACGGTCCGTTCCGATCGTGCGCACACCACGTCGAACGCGGTGTTGGCCGCGAACGTCCTGGCCGTCGGGCGGAAGCGCTCGGTGTGCAGCCGCTCGGCCGGAAAGACGGCCTCGGACGCGGTGAGCAGCGAGGCCGGCCCGCAGCAGTACACGACGGTCTCCGGTCCGAGGCCGGCACCGAGCGCGGCGAGGTCGGGGCGCCTGTCGCGCTCGGTGGCGACGATCGTCACCCGCTCGCCGTACGCGTCGCGCAGGTCGCCGGCGAAGGGCATGGTGGCGTACGTGCGTCCGGTGTAGACCATCGTGCCGGACGCGCCCTCGTCGACGGCCGCCCGCAGCATCGGCAGGATGGCGGTGATGCCGATCCCGCCCGCCAGGAAGAGGTAGTCGGGAGCCGGGACGAGCGGGAAGTTGTTGCGCGGCAGGGACACCTCCAGCGTGCGGCCCGGCCGGAGATAACGATGGATGTAGTCGGAGCCGCCTCGGCTGAGCCGTTCGTGGCGCACCGCGATGCAGTAGCGCCCGCGGTCCGCCGGGTCGCCGCACAGGGAGTATTGCCTGGTCAGCCAGTTCGGCAGGGCGAGGTCGATGTGCGCGCCCGGCTCCCATGGAGCCAGCGGACCGGTCGCGCCGCGCAGGGTGAGGGCGACGACGTCCTCGGCGACCCGGTCGATGCGGTCGAGAAGGGTGAGCTGCATAAGATGATCACTTCGGGTCTCGGTCAATAGAGTTTCCGGTAGTCCTCTTCGAGGCTCGCTTCGATGAGCCGCGGGTCGATGTCGAGCCCGAACTGCGCCGCCGCCACCTCACCGAGCGTCGGGAGCTCGTCCGCGAGTGCCTGACTGGCGGGATCCCACAGACGGGAGCGGATGAGCGCGCGGCCGCAGTGGAAGTAGGCCTCCTCGACGTCGACGACGAGGGCCAGTTCGGGCTCGCTGGCCTCGATCTGCATCCGGGCGAGCACGTCGGGCTCGTCGGTGGCATAAGCGCGGCCGTTGACGCGCAGACTCTCCCGCGAGCCGGGAATGAGGAACAGCAGCCCGATCCCGTCGTTCTCGGCGAGGTTGCGGAAGGAGTCGGCGATCTTGTTGCCGGACCGGTCGGGGATCGCGAGCGTGTGTTCGTCGAGGACCTTCACGAAGCCCGGATAGTCGCCGCGAGGCGAGCAGTCGGCCCGGCCCGAGGCGTCCGCGGTGGCCATCGCCAGGAAGGGCGAGTGCGCGATGAAGAGGCGGATGTGCTCGTCGATGCGATCTTGGATCTTGTTCGCGACCATCGCGTCGGGTTCGCCGAGCCGGGCACGGACCTCTTCCATGGACACCTCGCGGGGCCGCCGCCAGGGCTCGGCGAGTGGCGCATTTTGCCTGCTCATGGCACTATTATGAGCAATTATTCAGTTCTTGCGCTACTCGCTTTCGCACTCTTCGGCAGGAGGTCCGCGGTGTCGGAGAAGCAATGGCTTCACCCGCGCAAACAGCCACGGCAGGCCCGCGCCGAGCTGACCCGCCAGCGCATACTCAAGGCGGCTGCTCACGTTTTCGCCGAGTACGGCTACGCCGCCGGCACCACCAACCGGATCGCCGAGCGGGCCCGCGTGTCGATCGGATCGCTGTATCAGTACTATCCGAACAAGGACGCCATCCTCCTGGAGCTGATGGCCGGCCATTTCGACAGCGGCGCGGCCGAGGTCGCCCGCCGCCAGGCCGAGGAGCTGCCCGACACCATCGAAGGCGTCATGCGCGTCTTCGTACAGGCCGCCATCGCGAACCACCTGGACGACCCGCAACTGCTGCGCATCATGGTGGAGCAGGCGCCGCGCTCCCAGGACCTGATGAAGAAGGTCTACCAGTTCAAGGACGCGCGGGTCGCCTATGCCCGCGAGCTGCTGCGCCGCTATCCCGAGGTGCGGGTCTCCGACGTCGACACCGCCGCCCGGATCATCAACGCCTCGATCGAACTGGTCGTCCACCAGGTCATCGCGGAGCACGAGCCCATCGACCCGAAGCGCCTGGAGGACGAGCTCGTCGCGATGTTCACCCGCTACCTGACGTCGGCGTGATCAGCGCCTTCCGGCCGCGTCAGAGTGTGAGAGCGCCCGCGAGAAGATCGTCAAAACGGTCCAAACCCTCTGCCGGGCGGTCGATCCCCCGCAACGGACCATGATCCGCGAGGTGCGCGTCGGCGTAGAGCCGGGCCACCAATGCCTTGCGGTCGGTGCCCAGCTCCCGGGCCTCCCAGGCCGCCTGCTCCAGCAGCAGCGCCGCCGCGTAGACGTCCGCCATGTACGTGGCCAGCGCGAACAGCTGCGCCTCCGCCGCGACGGGGTCCAGGGAGGACCAGGCGGTGATCGCCTTTCGGAGGTCCTCAACGCGGCCGCGAACGAGAGACACGGTCTCCGGGCCGACGGACGAAGCCGGGTCGACGGCGGAGACGAGCCGGTCGAGGAAGGGCTCGTGGGCGTTCTCGCGCAGCATCGCCCGCCGCACGTCGAGGCACAGGATGTTGTCGCCGCCCTCCCAGATCGGGTTGACCTGGGCGTCGCGCAGCAGCCTGGCCACCGGCCACTGCTCGATGTAGCCGTTGCCGCCGTGCACCTCGATCGCGTCGCTGGCCGCCGTGACGCCGAGCCGGGCCGTCCGCAGCTTGATCAGGGCGGGGGCGATGCGCAGGCGTGGTCCGACGAGGCCGTCGAAGACGAGTGCCTGGGCCGCCTCGACCTCGACGATCAGCTCGGCCAGCTTGCGGCGCATCAACGGCTGTTCGATGAGCGGCCGGCCGAACGCCTCGCGAGAGCGCGCGTAGCAGAGCGACTCGACCAGAGCGCGTCTGGCCACGCCGACACCCATCATCGCCACGCCGAGCCGGGAGGCGTTGGTGAGCTTCATCATCGTGCCGAGCCCCGAGCCGGAGCCGGCCCCGGCCAGCAGGAACGCCTCCGCGTCGGCGAGCTCCACCTCGGCCGAGGCGACGGAGCGGGTGCCGAGCTTGTCCTTCAGCCGCCTGATCCGCACCCCGTTGCGCGAACCGTCCCGGCGCTCCCACAGCACCAGGAACGGCGCCACGTCACCCTCGGGAAGCCGGGCGAGCACGACGAAGGCGGAGCCGTTGGCGTTCGAGGCGAACCACTTGAGCCCGGACAGCAGCCAGGAGTCGCCGTCGGGCACCGCCGTGGCCTCCAGGGCGGCCAGGTCGGAGCCGCCGGTCCGCTCCGTGAACATCTGAGCGGCCTCGCCGGAGTAGAAGCCGTTGGCGAAGATCGCCCGCACCCGGTCCCGTACGTCCTCGGGCGCGTGCCGCTCGGCCAGGGAGACCACCATGTCCCCGCCCGTGCCGAGCGCGCAGCCCATCCCGATGTCGGCCTGGTCGAGCAGGTACGTCCAGGCGGCGGCGAGCACGGCGGGATTCGCGCCGTTCGCCCGGGCCTCCTCGGCGAACGCCGGTGCGGTGAAGTTGTTGGCCATGAGGGCGTTCCTGGCCGTGTGGAAGGAGGGCGGCATCACGACCTCACTGACGTCCCGGCCCCACTTGTCGTACTTCTCCAGCCGCGGCGGGTGCCGATCGGTCTCCTCCGCGCACTCGGCCACCGTGCCGCCCATCAGCGCGCCCAGCTTGTCCAGGTAGGGCGTGGCCCAGGCGAAGCCGTCGCCCAGGTGGCGCCGCATGAGCAGTTGCAGCGTCGGATCGCAGCTCCACCAGTTACGTCCCGTCGCGCCCTGATAGCGCTCGGTGGCGTATCGGTCGCTGCTGTCGAATGATTCGATGAGATAGCGCCCCATACCCCGGACATTACATATACTCGACACGCGATGGAAGAGCGTAACAATCTCAGTGCGAGGTCGGCTGTGCTGAGCGCGCTGCTCGGCAGCCATCCGCCCCGGCTGGCCGCCCGCCACCTGGTGCGCATCGGCGCGCTGTTCGGCATCGCCGAGGGGACCGTACGGGTGGCGCTGTCACGCATGGTGGCCGCGGGCGACCTGGTCCAGTCCAGCGGCCGCTACACGCTGTCCGACCGCCTCATCGAGCGTCAGGGCAGGCAGGACGAGAGCCGCGAGCCGCACACCAGGCCGTGGGACGGCACCTGGGAGATCGCGGTCGTGATGGCCGAGCGCCGCGCCCCCGCCGACCGGGCCGCCTTCCGGCACACGATGACCGCGCTACGCCTGGCCGAGCTCCGTGAGGGCACCTGGCTGCGCCCGGCCAACCTGCTGCGGCGGTGGCCCGAGAGCGTCACCGCCCAGTGCACGCTGATCGACGGCCGCCCGCGCGACGACCCCACACCGCTACTGTGGGACCTCGACGGCTGGGCGGGCGAGGCGCGCCGGCTGGAGAGCGCGCTCGACCGGGCCGAGGGCCTGACCGAGGGGTTCCTGGTGTCGGCGGCGGTGGTACGCCACCTGCTGGCCGACCCGCTGCTGCCCGAGGAGCTGCTGCCCGGCGACTGGCCGGGCCCTCGGCTGCGCACCCGCTACGACGACTTCGACCGCCACTACCGCGAGCTGCTGTACCGGCACCTCGGCGATTGACAGCACCTCACAGATTGACCGCGAAGATCACCCGCTTGTTCCTGAACTCGGTGACGCTCCACAGCCTGCCGCCCTGCACGGTCAGGTCCTCCGGCCCGATGGGATAGGGGCGGGTGACGAGCTTGCCCTCGGTGCTGACGTGCAGCTTGCCGTTGGTGTTGCCGTCGGCCGCCTGGCTCATGTACCACTTGCCGCCGCTGGAGAGCGCGCCCTGGATCTTCGGCAGGCCCATGACGTAGGCGTCCCTGGGCACGCCGCCGCTGAGCTCCAGGTCCCAGCGGGCGACGCGGCCGTTGGCGTCGTTCTCGTGGTATTCGCCGCAGATGAGGGTGTGCGGGGTGGTGCTGCGGTCGATGGAGGCGAACGAGAAGAGGGCGCCGGTCGTGGCGAGGCGCCAGGAGTCGCTCTGCGGGATGACGTAGCGGTAGCCGAAGGCGTTGTACTTGCCGCCCTGACGGCCGATCCGCGTCGGATCGCCCAGGTCGTTCTGGGCGGTGCGCAGGTCGAGCAGGTGGTTGAGGTCGAAGACGCGCAGCCCCTTGGTCGTGTCGGCCACGTAGAGCAGGTCGCCGTGCCAGGCCACGCCGCCCGCGTGGATGTTGATCGCCGCGTACGACCCGTCGGGCTTGGCCTCGACGAGGAGCGCGTGCTGGTACTTCAGCGTCTGCGGGCTGAGGAAGGTCACCCTGATGCCGCGTTCGACGACGGGCGGCGACGGCTTAAAGTACCAGCTGGCCACGAACACCGGGACCCCGGCGGAGCCGGAGTCCTCGCCGCAGGTCAGGCCCTGCGGATACCAGTCGGTCGTGTCCTCGTCCTTGGCGTCGAAGGCGTACCAGTCGACCGGTTTGGGGTTCATCGAGCCCAGCGCCCCCGTCGCCCCCTTGCGCTCGCCGGTCCGGTTGGCGTGGGCCAGCACCGCCTCCACGGAGACGGCGCCGATGCCGCTGGCCAGCTTGGCCGCCCCCTCGGCCAAGGTGCCCGTAGCCCTGCGTAAGGTGAAGGGCGTCTTGTCGATCGGAACCATCCCCGGTGCAGCCATACTTCCCTCGCTTTTCCGTCGATGTCTCGTGTATTCGACGGATCAGCGGCCGCGAAAGTTCGGCTAACTCCAGGTATGTACGGGTTGACCGGAAAGGGCGAGCTCGTGATAGCGCCGCACCAGCCGCTCCGCGTCGCCACCGAACTCGGCCAGCGTTTCGCGCTGCCACGCCGCTCCGGTACGGCGCAGCCGGGTCCGCTGCCTGATGACGTCCAGCGCGCCGTCGGCGTCCGACGGCGTGACCCCGGCCGCGAGCAGCCCCTCCCTGGCCTCGGGCAGCAGCTCGAGCACCAGGTCGGCGGCCGCGAACTCACCGTCCCGGCCGGGCCAGGACAGCTTGGCGTCGAGCCCGTGCATGGCTGCCCGGTAGAAGTTCTGGTACGCCTCGGCGAACGCGTACTTCGTGAGGTCCCGCTCCGCCTGCGACATCGTCAGTCCGATGAGGAACGCGGTGTTGGCCGCCATGTCCGCGCACGACGGCCCCGCGGGCAGGGCGCGCATCTCGATCCGCAGGTGGCCGCCGTCTGACGGGTCGTAGACGGGCCGGTTCCAGTGCCAGATCGTGCCCTGGTGCAGCCGCAGCTCGGGCACGTCCAGCGGGTCGGGGTTGTCCGTCATGTCGGGCAGGACCGGGTCGTAGTCCCGTACGTACCGCTCGAACAGCTCGTAAGCCCCCTCGCGCACCCAATCAGACCCGAACGTGACCCGGCCGTCCTTCCGATAGCGCCGTTCCAGGTCCCGGTCGTCGGCCGCCTCCTCCATCAACGCGATCCTGGTCTCCTCCCGCAGCTGCCTGCCCAGGAAGAACGGCGAGTTGCCGCAGGCCGCCAGCACCGGCCCGGTGGCCAGCTGCGCCGCGTTGAACAGCCGGGCGAACCGGTCCGGCGGCGTGCGGATGTGCACCTGCCACGAGGTGTTGGCGCTCTCCAGGATGACGTCCTCGACCGCCAGCTCCAGGTCGTCGATCTTGACCAGGAACGGCTCCAGCCGCAGCCGCCGCAGCCCCCGGCTCATCGCCCGGTAGCGGTTCTGGTCGCTGATCGCCTCCTTGGTGAAGTCGTCGGCGCTCAAGGTGGGCAGGATGCCGATGGGCACCGCGCCGCCACCCTCGACCGCCCGGTCCACGCTCGTCAGGGTCTCCTGCACCTCCGCGCCCAGCTGCTCGAACGGCCGCCCCTCCAGCGGCACCGGAGTCAGGTTGACCTCCAGGTTGAAACGGCCGAGCTCCAGGACCACGCGGGAGTCGCCGAGCGCGTCGCGCACCTCGGCGTTGCGCGGCAGCGGGCGGCCCGCCTCGTCGATGAGGAACAACTCCAGCTCCGCGCCGATGGTCGTCGGCCCCGCGCCGAAGCCCGGCCTGTCGAGCAGCTCGCGCAGGACGCCGAGCTGCTCGTGGAGACGCTCTCCGAAGCGGGTGTACTCCGCTTCGGAAAACCGCTCTTTGTCCAAATCTTGTCCCATGCCTCCTTACTGTCCGGACATATCCCTTCCACACCTCACCAAGTCAGCGGGCCGTCCTCATCCAGGAAGGCGCCGGTCGGGCCGTCGGCGTCGAGGGTGGCCATCCGTACGGCGATCGTCGCGCCCTGCTCCGGCGTGCGCGGACCGGTGTGCCCGTTGAGATCGGTGGCGCAGTAACCCGGGGTGACGGCGTTCACCTTGATCGAGGTGTCCCATAGCTCCTTGGCGTAAGAGACGGTGATCATGTTGAGCGCGCTCTTGGAGGAGTTGTAGGCCATGAGGTTGCGCTCCCAGAGGCGGCTGTCCGGGTCCATCACCATGGACAGGGAGCCGAGCTCGCTCGACATGTTCACGATCCTGGCCGCCTCGGCCTGGCGCAGCAGGGGCAGCATCGCGTTGGTCACGGTGACCACGCCGAACACGTTGGTCTCGTACACCTGCCTGAGCTCGTCAGCGCTGATGGCACTGGGGCGCGGGTCCTCCGTCCAGACCATGACCCCAGCATTGTTCACCAGGATGTCGAGCTTGCCGTACTCCTGCTCGATCCACTTGGCGGCGGCCTGCACGCTGTCGGCGTCGGTCACGTCGAGCCGCACGTACGGCTGGCCGATCCGCTCGGCGGCGGCCCGGCCGCGCTCCTCGTCGCGCGCCCCCACGATGGCGGTGACGCCGCGCTCGCCGAGCAGCCGCGCGATCTCGAAGCCGATTCCCTTGTTGGCACCTGTGATGAGGGCTGTTGTCGTCATGGTTCAACGCTCTCGTGGATCGGGCCGCAGCGTGAGAGACCTCCTTAGGCTGGGATCGGTGGTACCACCCAAGAGGCCACGATCTGCCCGAAGATAGAGGGATGGACCGCAACAAACTCGCCGAGTTCCTCCGCAGCAGGCGCGCCCGCGTCACGCCCCGTGACGTGGCGCTGCCCGAGGCCGGGCGCCGTCGTACGCCGGGCCTGCGCAGGCAGGAGGTCGCGCAGCTCGCGGGGATGTCGATCGACTACTACATCCGGCTGGAGCAGGGACGCGGGCCCCATCCGTCACGCCAGGTGCTCAACGCGCTGGCCAGGGCGCTCATGCTCAGTCAGGACGAGCGCGGCCACCTGTTCAACCTGGCCGGCCAGGCGCTGGAGACGCCGCGCATCAGGGCCGACGTGCCCGAGGCCATCCTGCACCTCATCTCCTTCCTGGAGGAGGTGCCCGCCTATGTGGTCGACGCCAAGTACGACATCCTCGCCTGGAACCCGCTCGCCGGCGTGGTCATGGGCGATCTCGACGCACGCTCGCCCGACGATCTCAACGTCATCCGCTGGGTGTTCCGCTCCTCCGACATCGGCGGGTACTTCGAGGACGAGGAGAGGAGCCGCTTCGCCCGCGGCTCCGTGGCCGACCTCCGCGTCGCGGCGGGTCGTTACCCGGATGACCAGGGCCTCCAGGCGCTGGTCGCGGAGCTGCTCGCGTTGAGTCCCGAGTTCGCCGAGATCTGGGCCAGGCACGAGGTGGCGGTCCGCCGGCACAACACCAAGCGCCTCGACCTCCCGGACCTCGGCGTCATCGACGTGACCTGCCAGGTCCTGGCCGTGCCGGACCGCGAGGACCTGCGCCTCGTCATCTACACGGCCGAACCAGGCTCACCCTCGCACCAAGCCTTGCGCAAGCTGCGGCAGTTGACCCTAAGCTCATGAGATGCGAGCCGTTGCGTTTGACCTGTTCGGTGGGGAGCTCGACCTGCGCGAGCTGCCCGACCCCTCGCCCGCGCCGCACGGGGCGGTGATCAGGGTCGAGGCGACGGGCCTGTGCCGCAGCGACTGGCACGGCTGGCAGGGCCACGACCCCGACATCCGCGTCCTGCCCCACGTGCCGGGGCACGAGCTCGCGGGCGTCGTGGAGGCGGTCGGCTCCGAGGTGCGCGGCTGGCTGCCCGGCGCCAGGATCACCGTCCCGTTCGTGTGCGCCTGCGGATCCTGTACGGCCTGCGCCGCCGGCCAGCAGCAGGTGTGCGAGCGGCAGACCCAGCCCGGCTTCACCCACTGGGGCTCCTACGCCGAATACGTGGCGATCGACCACGCCGACGTGAACCTGATCCCGGTCCCCGAGGAGATGGCCTACGTGACGGCCGCCGGGCTCGGCTGCCGCTTCGCCACCGCCTTCCGCGCCATCACGCAGGTGGGGGCCGTGCGGCCGGGCGAGTGGGTGGCCGTGCACGGCTGTGGCGGGGTGGGCCTGTCCGCCATCATGATCGCCACCGCGGCCGGGGCGCGCGTGGTGGCCGTCGACATCAACACCGACGCGCTCCAGCTCGCCGAGCAGGCGGGCGCCACGCACTTCGTCGACGGCTCGGCCGGTGACGCGGGCGCCCAGGTCAGGGAGCTGACCAGGGGCGGGGCGCATCTGTCGATCGACGCGCTGGGCAGCCCCCAGACCTGCGTGGCCTCCGTCGAGAGCCTGCGCCGCCGCGGCCGGCACGTACAGGTCGGCCTTCTGCCCGGCGCGGCCACCCCGGTGCCGATGGACCGGGTGATCGGGCATGAGCTGCGGCTGCTCGGCAGCCACGGCATGGCCGCGCACGACTACGCGCCGATGATGGAGATGATCAGGGCCGGGATCCTGCACCCCGACCAGCTCGTCACCCGGACCATCGGGCTCGCCGACGCGGGCAAGGCCCTTTCCTCGATCGGCAGCGTGCCCGGCGTGACGATGATCACCCCGCGCTTCCCCCTGTAGCGGCCGCTTGGTATGCCGCTGACCGCTTTGCAGGGGATGCCGGATACGTCAGACTTGTAGGCTCACAGGCTTGCTGGCTGACCGTGAGGACAACAGTGATCCGAACCTTGCTCGCTGAAGACATGCATCTGGTGCGAGGAGCGATCGTGGCATTGCTGGCCTATGAGGAGGATATCGAGATCGTCGCGGAGGTCGACCGGGGTGATCGCATCCTCCACGTCGCCCAGACGGTCCGGCCCGACGTCGCCGTGCTCGACGTCGCGCTGCCCGGCAAGGACGGGCTGGAGGCCGCCGGTGAGCTGCACGACAAGCTGCCGGAGTGCGGCGTGCTCATCCTCACCGGCGTCGGCACTCCCGGGCTGCTGAAGCGGGCCCTGGACGTGCACGTGCGGGGGTTCATGGCCAAGGACGCGCCGCCCGGCCGGCTCGGCGACGCCATCCGGAGAGTGGCCGCCGGGGAGCGGGTCATCGACTCCGAGCTGGCGATCGCCGCGATGAGCCCACCGGAGGCGCCGCTGACGGAGCGGGAGCTGGACGTGATCGGGGCCGCGGCCGAAGGGGCCACGGTGTCGGAGATCGCCGCGTCGTTGTTCCTCGCGGAAGGAACGGTCCGAAATTACCTCCACCGGAGTACGGCGAAGCTGGGGGCGCGCAGCCGGATCGACGCGATCCGCATCGCCCGCGAGTCCGGCTGGATCTGACCCCGCCCGCTGGAGACCGGCGACTTAGGGCATCGGTTCCAGGCCGGTGTGGGCGGCGGCGAAGGCGAGCACGTCGGCGGCCAGGGCGATCGATCTGCTGACCGCCCTGGCCCCGTGGCCGACGTCGCGCTCGTGGCGCAGCAGGATCGGCCGTTCTCCCGCCGTCGCCCATTGCAGGGCCGCGCACATCTTGCGGGCGTGCATCGGATCCACCCGCGAGTCGGCGCCGGAGACCGTGAACAGCGTCGCCGGGTAGTCGATCCCCTGGTGTACGTGGTGGTAGGGCGAATAGCCGAGCAGCCAGCCCAGCTGCTCGGGAAGGTCCGCGGAGCCGTACTCACCGGTCCAGGCCGCCCCGAGCCCCGACCGCTCGTACCGCACCATGTCCAGCAGCCCCGCGGAACACACGACGGCGGCGAACAGCTCCGGCCGCCGCGTCATCGCGGCCCCCACGAGCAGGCCGCCGTTCGACTCGCCCCAGACGGCCAGCTGACCGGGGGTCGTCCACCCGTCGGCGATCAGCTTCTCGGCGGCGGCGGTGAAGTCCTGGAAGACGTTCTGCTTGCGGTCCAGCATGCCGTCGCGGTGCCACGCCTCGCCTTCCTCCCCGCCGCCGCGCAGGTTGGCCACGGCCAGTACGCCGCCTGCCTCGACCCAGGCCAGGGAGTCGGCCGCGTACCCGGGGGTGAGCGACATCCCGAACCCGCCGTAACCGGTCAGGATGGTCGGACGGGGGCCGCCGGGGTGCGGGCCCGCCACGACCACCATGCGGACCCGGGTCCCGTCGGCGGAGACGTACTCGAGCTGGTGACTCTCCACCCGCGAGCCCGTCACCGCCGCGCCGCTCGCGGCCGGTGACCAGCGGGTCGTCGTTCCCTCGCGGGCGTCGTGGCGCCAGACCTCCGCCGGGGTGACCGCGTCCGTGTAGACGAACCACGCCTCGTGGCCGCCACCGGGACGCGCGGTCAGCGAGGCGATGGAGCCGCTGCCGGGCAGCGGGACGGTGCCGGTGCGCTCACCCGTTGCGGCGTCGTGGACCGCGAGCTCGCCGACCGCGTGGCGGGTCCTGGCGATCAGCAGCCGGCCGCCGTCGAGCAGCGTGAACGTCCCGAGAACGGCCGCGGGGTCCTCGGGCACGACCTCCTCCCACGCGGTGGGGGCGGCCGGGTCGGCGACGCAGAGCCGGCGGCGGGGCGCGTCCTGGTCGGTGAGGATGTACAGGCGGCCGTCCGGGCCCATCGCCGCCGCGGCGCGCGCCGCCACCCCCTCCTGGATCACCTTCAGATCAAGGTGCTCGGGCGGGCCGGCGGACAGGTCGGCGAGGTAGAGGTCGTTCCGGGCGGGGGTGCCCGCCGAGATCACCAGCCAGCGCCCGTCCGCGCTGATCTGCAGGCCGTACGAGAGCGCGCCCCGCGTGAAAACCTGGACGTCGCCGCCGTTTCGCCGGTGCAGGTGTACGCCCTGGTGGAAGCGGACGTAGAAGAACTCCCTGCCGCCGGGCAGCCAGGCGACCGGTGAGTAGCGGCAGCCGCCGATCGGGCCGTCGACGATCTCGCCGGTGGCGACGTCCATGACGTACAGGTCCGCCCGCTCGTCCCCGCTCCTCGACAGCTGGTACGCCAGCAGGCGCCCCTCCCAGTCGGGCTGCCAGTCGTCCAGCGTGGTGAGACCGGTGGCGTCGAGCTCCATGGGGTCGAGGACGGCCCGGTCGTCGCAGTACAGCACCGGGTGCTCCTGGCCCGCGGACTGGGACAGGTGGAAGCGCCGGTCGCCACGCCATACCGGCGGGGTGGTCATCCCGGTGACGCTGAGCTCGGTCAGGCGCTTCTGGAAGTGCTCGCGGAGAGGCAGGCCGGCGGCGTGGTGCCGCCAGAGCCGGTCCTGCTCGGCCTGCCAGCCTTGGGTGGCCGGATGGGCGGCGTCCTCCAGCCGGCGGTAGGGGTCGGTGACGAGGTGGCCGTGCAGCTCCTCGACGAGGGACAGACGCTCTGCGTCCGGATATTTCATGACACGGGCTCCGGTTGCCAGTGGCCGGCCAGGTCGGCGTAGGTGGGTGAGAGGCGCACCAGCTCGTCATGCGTGCCGACCACGGCCTGGCCGGCGTCCATGAGCAGGATGCGGCGGGCCCGCGTGGCCGAGGTGAGGCGGTGGGCGACGACGATCAGCGTGCCACCCCGCTCCGCGAACGCGGCCTCCACCCGCGCCTCGGCGGCGGGGTCGAGATGGCAGGTGGCCTCGTCCAGGATGACCAGGCGGGCCGGGGCCAGGTAGGCGCGTACGAGGGCGATCAGCTGACGCTGCCCGGCGGACAGGGAGCCTGGGTCGAGCTCCGGCCCCATGTCCGCCAGCAGGCCGGTGGCGCCGAGCGCGGTGACGGCGGCCTCGACCTGGTGGGGTGGCGCGTCGCTCAGGTAGGTGAGGTTCTCGTGCAGTGAGCCGCGGAAGACGTACGCCTCCTGGGGGATCAGCACCCGTGTGGCGGGGGGCACGTCGGCGGCGGGCACTCCGCCGATCCGGACGTCACCTGCGTCCGGCTGGAGAAGACCGCTGACCAGGGCCGCCAGAGTGGACTTACCGGCGCCGCTCGGGCCGACGACCGCCAGGTGGTCGCCCTCGGGGATGTCGAGATCGAGACCGTCGATCACCGCCTCGGAGTGCGGCCCGTACGCGAACGTGACCCCGCTCAACCGCACACCGCCCGCGTGTGTCCGCCTCGATCCGGCCGTGGGAGCCTCGGACGACCGCCCCGGCCCTCCCCCCAATTCCTCGGACGACCGCGCCGAGCCGGCCGTGGGGATCGATCCCAGGACTACGGGCGGGATCGGCGCTGGGGCCGGGGCTGGGAGGCCGGAGGTGGCGATGCGGCGGAGGGTGGCCACGAGGCTGACGCCGCTGACGCCGAGGCCGTGGACGAGGCCGTTCAGGGCGGGGGCCAGCGACTGGGTGACGTAGGCCAGGGCGCCCACGACGACCCCCGCGCCCACGCCGCCGCTGAGCAGCCAGGGCGTACCGGTCAGGAGGAGCACCACGGGCAGCCAGGCGCCGACGGCGAGCGCGATCGTGCGCGCGGCGGTCACGCGGGCCAGCGCGCGCGCCGCCGACGCCTGCGCCTCGACCCGGTCGGCCAGCGCCGCGCCCACGCGGTCCTCCGCCCCGCAGGCCACGATGTCGCGCAGCCCCCCGGCCATGCCGGTCATCGACTCGGCGAGCAGTTCGTCGGCCATCAGGAACGCCCGCTGCCGCCGCGCCAGAGCCGGCAGCGACACCAGGAACAGCCCCAGCCCGGCGACGAACGGCGGCAGCACCAGCACCGCCGCCTGCGGAGCCAGCGTGAGCAGCCCCAGCACCACGCTGACCACGGTGAACGCGAACCCGCGCACAGTGGTGACCACCGCCGCGAAGGCGTCCCTGGCCAGCTCCACCTGGAGACCGGCCCGGGTGACGGCGGCGGTGTCCGGACGGGCGGTCACCGATTGGGCGGCCCGGCGCATGGCTCCGCCGACCACGTGAGTGAGCAGGTCGTCCCGGAACGGCTCCGCGACCGCCGCCACGGCGAGAATGATCTGGCGGGCGGCGACGGCGGCGACCAGCCACGCACAGCCGAGCGCCGCCAGCCAGACCAGCCCAAGGGCGGGGCGACCCGCCGCGAAGCCGTCCTCGATGGCGCGGGCGACGGCGTGCCCGATGAGGAACGCGGGCGCCGCCTCCAGCACCGACCACAGACAGAGACGTAGCAGCGCGTACGGCCGCCGCCGCAAGGCCTGCCAGAGCAACTGCTTCATGAGACGTCTCCCGATTCCCGGGGCCCCTGGAAGACGGCCCGGTAGTGCGGGTTCGCCCACAGTTCGTGGTGCGGCGCGTGGCCGAGCACCCTGCCGTCCTCCAGCCAGACGACCCGGTCGGCGCGGGAGGCCGTGGTGAGCCGATGGGCCACGATGAGCCGGGTCCGTCCTCGGGGGTCGGCGGTGAGGGCGTTGCCGACCTGGCGTTCGGTGACGGTGTCGAGGCTGGAGGTGGCGTCGTCGAGCACCAGGAGGCGCTCTCCTTGCGCGAACGCCCTGGCCAGGCCGATCCGCTGCCGTTCGCCGCCGGAGAGCGGGGTATCGGCCATGGGGGTCGCGTACCCGCCGGGCAGGCGGCGGATGAACCCGTCGGCGCACGCCGCCGTCGCCGCCGCGGGTACGACCCCCTGGTCGTCCGCACCGAGCCCGATGGCCGCGCCGACGGTGTCGCCGACCAGGACCGGCCGTTCGAAGGCGTACCCGATGGCCCGTCTCAGCTCGGCGCGGTCCAGCTCCGGCAGCGGTACGCCGTCGAGCAGCACCGTTCCCCCGGCAGGGTCCGCCAGCCGCGCCGCGAGGGCGGCGAGCAGCGACTTGCCGGATCCCGAACGCCCCACCACGGCCGTGACCGACCCACCGGCGATCACCAGCTCGTCCACGGCCAGACCGGGCATCGTGACCCCCCGAAACTCCACGCCGCCGAGCCCGTCAGGTGGTCTCGAGGTGCCGTACCGGGTGGTGGGCAAGCCAAGGACTTCGGCGACGCGTTCGGCCGCCGCGCGTGCCCTGGCCAGGCCGCCGATGTAGCCGAGCGCGGTGCTCAGTGCCGCGCCCAGGACCGCGTACCTCGCCGCCGCGTACAGTTCGCCGATCGTGAGCTCGCCGGCGGCCAGCCGGAGTCCGCCCACGGCGAGTACGGCCACCTCCACCAGCGGCACGACGAGGCCCGCCTGGACACCGGCCGAGGCGTTCGCCCGCCACAGCGCCATGCCGTGGGCCCGCAGCCGGTCCATGGGCGCCAGGACCCGGCGCGTCTCGCGGTCGGCGGTCCCGGCGGCGGCGATCGTCCGGGCGCCGCCGAGCGCGTCCACCAGCCGGGCGGCGATCTCGCCCTGTACCTCCTGGTAGCCGCCCGCGATCGTGGTCGTGGCCCGGAGAAAGGCCCGCAGGACGAGCAGGATGAGCGCGATCCCGGCGACCAGCGTCGCGGTCAGCACGGGATCGATGAGCGTGAGCGCCACCAGCGCGCCGAGCGTGGGGACGAGCAGCGCCAGCGCGCCGGTCACGGATTCGGGCGCCCGACCGGCCTCTTCGGCGTTCAGGCCGGCGCGGGTGACCAGCTCGCCTTCGGGGAAACGGCGGGTCGTGGCGGGGCCGACGCCCAGGACGTGACGCAGCACCGACAGGCGCAGCCGGGCGGCCGCGTACGCGCTGCTCGCGCCGCGTGCCCAGACCCCGGCGCTCTCGCAGAGCATGATCGCGGCCACGATCACCGCGCAGGCCGCCAGCCAGGACGCGGTATCGGGCCGGGCGGAGACGAAGCCGTCGACGGTACGGCCGACCGCGTAGGGCAGTGCCAGCTCGGCGGCCGCGCCCCCGATCGCCGTGACCGCGAGGACGGCGGGCCATGGGCCGCTTCGCCGTACCGCGTCCATCACCAGCCGGTCTCCGGCCCGCACGACCGTCTCCTTCATCTGGCGCAATAGAGGAAATGCCAGTGACCAATCCCCGCGCCGCCGTAAGCGACGCGGGGATCGGCGCTAATGTGATCAGTGACAAAGTGCGACACTGAGGTTGCTCGGGTGGCCTGAGTGACACGTCAGAGCGGTCAGAGTGCTGCCGCCACTGGCGACATCGCTGCCGGCCGGGGTCTCGAGACCCTGCAGGTCGAGAAGTACCATGGTTTACACCTCCTTCTGGGACTGGTTGGAGACAGGCCGCCGGTCGGCGGCGGCCTCGAGGAAGGGCAGGCGTCCCGGCTGTTCGCCCATCACTGTGCCGAGGGCGAACAGGACGCCTGCCGTTCCGGTCGCGAAATCCATGGAGAGGCGCAGCAACTGGTCGCCGGGGAAGGCCAGGCCTCCGCCGTACGGCAACGCGTGCCAGCGCAGACCCTTGATCTGAGCCTCAGAAGGACCATCGAGCCCGCAGCCGAGCGCGGCGACGATGCCCGCGCGTCCGGTGAACAGCCCCGGCTGGACGAAGAACCCCGACCGCGCGACCAGTCGCAGATCACGCAGCGCGGTGGCGAACTCCTCGTCCTCCCGGTGCCTCAGGTAGCGGGCGAGCACCAGGCCGATCCCGACGGACCCCTCGTCCAGGTACGGCAGCAGCCGCCAGCCCTGGTTCACCTGGAGTGAGCCGTCCTCGGCCGCGCGGCAGCGGCGCAGGTCCTGCCGGAGCGCGACGGCGGCCAGGTCGAGCAGCGCCGCGTCACCGGTGCGCTCGTAGGCGTGCAGGAACAGCAGGGCGGGTCCGCAGGAGCCGTACATGAGCCCGGCCCGCGGATTCGTGCCGCCACTGAGCTCAGGGACGTCGTCGGCGCCGCCGAGCCGGTCCGCGCAGATGTCGACCGCTTTGAGCGCGCTCCGTTCCAGCTCGGGCTCGCCCAGGTGGAAGAGGTTCAGCCCGATGCCGGACAGGCCGGAGAAGAGGGCCGATTCCAGGCCGTCCCACTTCTCACGCAGACTGATCTCGACCACGTCGAGCGCGTCCTGCCGGTGGCCGAGCAGGTCGAGGGTGTAGGCGATGCCGTGCAGGCCGTCGTAGAAGCCGAGGCCGGAGCCGGACACCGGGCGCTTGGCCCGCGCGAGCAGCCAGCTCTCGTACTCGGGGAAGCGGCCGGCTCCGGTCGCGGCCAGGGCGTACAGGACGCCGGCGGCGCCGTAGGCGAGGTTCAGGCCGCCGCCCGGCTGGAACTGGGCCACGTCGCCGGGGAAGAGCCGGTCGTCGCGGCCGGGTGTCGCGGATGTCCGGATGGCCCGGCACATCGCGGCGCGCAGTTCGGGCCAGGTGGCGCTGCCGGGCATCGGCAGGGCGCGCATCTCGCCGTCGTCGCGGTCGTCGCCCGCGATCGTGGACACGGCCGGCGCGATCTCGCGGGTGAAGGTGTCCGCCACGATCTCGCCGAGGTGCGCGACCTTGGCCCGGTGTAATGGCAGCATGATGGTGCACTGCGGGGCGAACAGCCCGAGCCGCAGGCAGGCCATCGCGTACCTGTCGACGTCGGTGCCCCGTCGGTCGGCCGGCGCCGCGTACGCGGGGTGGGCCAGCGCGGCGCGGCCGCCCTCCTCGGCGAGCGTGGCCACCTCGTAGTCGATGAGCACGACCCGGCCGCTCTCGGTCAGCAGGATGTTGTCGGGATGCAGGTCGCCGAAGACCACGCCGCGCTCGTGCAGCGACGCCAGCGCCCGGTCCACCCGATCCAGGGTGTCGAGGGCCCAGTCGGTGTAGCCGGCGAGGTCGTCCGGCGTGCACGTCGCGCGGGTCAGCGGGTATCTGTGCACCAGGCGGCGTTGCAGCGTGGTCCCGTCGACGAACTCCTGCACCAGGAAGTGATGCTCACCGAGAGTGAAGTAGCCGAGCAGCTCCGGCGCCGCGGACAGCCCGGCCAGGCGGCTCAGTATGTCGCGCTCGTGCGTCAGCCGCGCCACCGCGTCCCGTCCCGCGTTGTCGAGCCCGGCGTACGGCCTGGCCTCCTTCAGCACGACCCGATCGCCGGTTCGCTGGTCACGGGCGAGGTAGACGCCGCCGCCGTTGGAGAAGTGCAGCACGTTCTCGATCTCGTACGGCAGGCCGGTCGTGGTCACGGCGTTGCGCGCGGCGAGATGAGGCTCAAGGAACTCGGGCAGCGTGGTCCAGGGCGGCACCGAGAACGTGGCGCCCCGCACGTCGGGCACGAGTTGTCCCCCGCCGTCCTCGACGGCCAGCACCCGCTCGCCGCCGGACAGGCAGTGCCGCTCGGCGAAGCCGCCGTAGCGGACGAACAGCGGTCCCTCGCCGTAGCGCAGGTCGCTCAGGATGTACGGGCCGCGTACGTCGCGCAGGAGTTCGTGCAGCTCTTTGAGAACGAGTTCGAGCTGGCTCTCGTCCCTGGGATAAATGGTGACCAGTTTGCCACTCGACGCCCTGGACGCGGCCTTGGAATTGAGCATGACCAGGACCGGCAGGCCGCGCAGGAACTTGAACGCGATCCCGCGGGGCAGGCAATAGTCCCAGACGGCCGCCAAGGCCCGTTCGGCGTCGTCCACGCGGGCCGAGACGTGAATCTTCCAGCCCTGGGAGGGCAGGGGCGCCACTCCACCCGGCGCGTAATAGCACCAGGTCTCCGTCGCCTCGTGCAGCCATCCTTCGGGGACCGGCCGGTGCGCGATGGGAAAGTCGGCGTCCTCGGCGGTGCTGTGCTCGAGGGTGTCGTAGAAACGACCGTCCGCGAGGCAGTACAGCTCATACTGGTCCATCCGGTGCGACCTCCCGTGCGTTGTCAATAAGAGAATGGCAACGCACGGACAAGGCGTCTAGTAACACACGACATTACCGAGGTGTGCTTACCTCATAGGCATTTGTGAATTTCACACGTTTGTTTATCTGGGGCACATATACCGAAAAGGTGAATTGCCCGCTGCGGACCGCGGTGATCTCCAGCCAGCCGCCCACATCGGCCATCCGCTCGGTCAGGTTCATCAGCCCTTGGCCCGACTCTCCCGCCCTGCGTACCGGGTGGACGCCGTCGTTCTTGATCGACAACCGGACCAGTTCGTCGCGTTCGAGCAGCTGGATGGCGCACTGTCGCGCCTCCGCGTGGCGCAGCACGTTGGTCACGCCTTCGCGCAGGGCGTGCGTGAGCGCGTCGGCGACGTCACCGGGCAGGTCGGGGCACGCCACCCGGATCTGGCACCGCACTCCCACCGACTCAAGCAGGGCGCGCGCCGAGCTCATCTCCACCTCCAGCGAGGAGCGCCGCCCGCCGTGGGCGACGGCCCGTACGTCCCCCGCCAGGGTGCGCAGCAGCTCGAGGGTCTCGCCGACCTCCAGCTTGGCCTTCTCGTTCTCCTCGTCCACCAGCCGATCGATGAGCTGCGTCTTCAGCACCAGGGCGGTGAGCCGGTGGCCCACCAGGTCGTGCAGGTCCCTGCTGAAGCGGCGGCGTTCGAGCGCCACGGTCGTACGGATGGCGTCGGTCCTGGCGCAGGCCAGCCACTGCGCCCGCACGGCCAGGCTCACCAGGGCGTACTCCATCAGGCCGAGCACCGGGGCGGCCAGCGCCCACCCACGGTCGGCGAGCCCCTCATGGGGAGCCGCGAGCAGGACCGGCCCGCAGCACACGGCCAGCGCCACCAGCGTGGCCGACCTGATGCGCCCGGCCACCACCAGCAGCGCGCCGGCCAGCAGCCCGCACATCGGCGTCCACGCCGCCCCGAACAGAGCCAGGGGCACGTACGTCAGCCAGGCCTGCACGCCGACCAGCCACCACCCCCCGGTCCTGCCGGCCAGCGTCCCCAGCACGAACTGGGCGTGCACGGCCAGCAGGAGGAGCAAGGCCACCGAGGCCGCCGGCGAGAATCCCGAGCCGGCGAGCTCTGCCTGCACCGGAACCGTCACGGTGAGCAGCCCCGCCATCAAGGTCAGCCAGGCCATGTCCAGAGGAGAAGAGGGAATGTCGCCGAGAAGACGCAGCCGAGGAGCCGGCTCGCTTCCTAATCCATTCACTTGTCCCCCGTCGCGCTGCGTCACGAGCACCGAACCGTCCGTTGTCCCTCTCCAATCGACCCGATGTACCGCGTTCTGTAAAGCGCAATGTCGGCTTCGAGCAGAACTTTCTGCCCGCACCCGCCTGACTTAGGCCGCGTGACGTCGTCATAGGGTTGCCGCTATGGATTACAGACGACTTGGTGACACCGGCCTGCGGGTCTCGCGCATCTGCCTCGGCATGATGAGTTTCGGGGATCCGGCCAGGCAGGAGTGGGCGCTGCCCGAGGACCAGGCCGAACCGCTCGTCCGCCGGGCAGCCGACGGTGGGGTCACGTTCTTCGACACAGCCGACGTTTACAGCGCCGGCGAGAGCGAGGTCGTGACCGGAAACCTGCTACGCAAGATCTTCCCCAGGCGCGAGGACTACGTACTGGCCACCAAGGTCTATTTCCCGATGGGCAAGGGAGGCAACGACCGGGGCCTGTCGCGCAAGCACATCTTCGACGCGATCGACGCCTCGCTGCGCCGGCTGGGCACCGACTACGTGGACCTCTACCAGATCCACCGGTGGGACGACGAGACGCCCATCGAGGAGACCATGGAGGCGCTGCACGACGTGGTCAAGGCGGGCAAGGTCCGCTACATCGGGGCCTCGTCGATGTGGGCGTGGCAGTTCGCCAAGGCCCAGCATGTGGCGCGGGAGAACGGCTGGACCAGGTTCGTGTCCATGCAGAACCACTACAACCTGCTCTACCGGGAAGAGGAGCGGGAGATGCTCCCGCTTTGCGCGGACCAGGGCGTGGGCGTGATCCCGTGGAGCCCGCTGGCGCGCGGCGTGCTGGCCCGCGCGGGCGCGGCCCAGTCGACGACCAGGGCCGGCTCCGACGCGCGCATCGACGCCCTCTACGACCCCGACAACGACCAGCTCATCCTTGACCGGGTGGCGGAGCTCGCGCGCGAGCACGAGCTGCCGGCCGCCCAGGTCGCCCTGGCCTGGGTGCTCCAGCAGCCGACCGTCACGGCCCCCATCGTGGGCGCCACCAAGCCGGGCCATGTGGACGACGCGCTCGCCGCGGTGTCGGTGTCGCTTTCTGACAAGGACCTGGCCTCCCTCGCGGAGCCTTACCGGCCGCGCGAAGTGCGTATGTAGCCCCGCGCCGCCGTCGCGCGCATCGGCCTCGCCGTTTGTCGGAGGGGATCCCTAAGCTGGCTCCATGGCTAGGGCTAACGATGATGCGGCGGCGGCGCTCTCCGAATACGCGGAGCTGTTCGCGCTGACCGGCGGCGACGCGTTCCGGGTGCGGAGCTACCAGAAGGCCGCCAAGGCGATCGCCGGGTTCCCCGAGGACATCTCGGTGGCCGACGTCCGGAGTGTGCCGGGCGTGGGCGAGGCGATCGCCAAGAAGATGGAGGAGTTCCTGCAGCGCGGGAGCTTCCGCCAGCTCGACGACCTGCGCGGGCGGGTGCCCGAAGGGGTGCGGCGGCTGACCCGCGTGCCGACGCTGGGGCCGAAGACGGCGATCATGCTGTTCGAGGACTACGGCATCGACTCGCCCGTGGCCCTCGGCGAGGCGATCACCTCCGGGCGGCTCGACGGCGTCAAGGGGCTCGGCCCCAAGACCCTCGCCAACCTCCTCAAGGGCATCGAGCAGCTCGAGCAGTCGGGCCGCCGGGTGCACATCGGCGTCGCCATGTCCCTGGCCGAGCAGGTGATGGCCTCGCTGAAGGCCGAGCGGATCGCCTACGCCGGGTCACTGCGGCGGATGAAGGACACGATCGGCGACATCGACATCCTGGCCGTGGCGCCCGAGTCCATCATGGCGGACTTCCGCGCCCAGCCCTATGTCGCGGAGATCATCGCGGCGGGCGACAAGAAGACGTCGATCCGCACCATGTCGGGCCTTCAGGTGGACCTGCGCGTGGTGCCGGCCCAGTCGTGGGGCGCGGCGATGCAATACTTCACCGGCTCGAAGGAGCACAACGTCGCCATCCGGGAGATGGCGGTGAAGAAGGGCTGGAAGCTCTCCGAATACGGACTGTTCGAGGGTGAGACGGTGATCGCCTCGGAGTCCGAGGAGGACATCTACGCCGCGCTCGGCATGCAGTTCGTACCCCCGCCCATGCGCGAGGACGGCGGCGAGGTGAAGGCCGCGCTCCGCCACGAGCTGCCGGATCTCCTCCAGCTCCCCGACCTCAAGGGCGACCTGCACACGCACACCAACCTGACGGACGGCATCGCCTCGCTGGCCGACATGGTGGCGGCGGGACACGCCCGCGGCTACCTCTACTACGCCGTCACCGACCACGCCCCCGACCTGGCCATGCAGCGGATGACCCTGGACAAGGCGCTGGAGCAGCGGCAGCAGGTCGCGGAGCTGCAACAGAAATATCCCGACATGCGGATCCTGCACGGCACCGAACTCAACATCGCCCCCGACGGCTCCGTCGACTGGCCCGGCGAGATCCTCCGCGAATTCGACGTGTGCGTCGCCTCGGTCCACTCGCACTTCGGCATGTCCCGCGACGAGATGACCCACCGCTTCATCGCCGCCTGCGAAGACCCGTACGTGGACATCATCGGCCACCCGACCACCCGCAAGATCGGCAAGCGCCCGCAGGTGGACGCCGACTGGGACGCCGTCTTCCGCGCGGCCGGCCGCACCGGGACGGCCATGGAGATCGACTCCTTCCCTGACCGCTCGGACCTGCCCGCGGACCTGGTCCGCCTGGCCAAGCACCACGGGGTGAAGTTCTCGATCGACAGCGATTCACACGCCATCCCTCACCTGGCCAACCAGCGGTTCGGCATCGGGATCGCCCAGCGCGCCTGGCTGACCACGGATGACGTCATCAACACCTGGCCGCTGGAGCGCCTGCTCACCTTCCTCGGCCGGTAGGCGCGGCCATCGCCTGCTCGCTTTCGTCGCCGACAGGCGCGGCCATCACCTGCTCGCCTTTCTCAGCCGACAGGCGCGGCCATCGCTCGATCGCCCGCGCGGAACGGGCTCAGGCGCGGTGATCTCTCAAGACACCCCCTGAGCCGCCGCGCCGCGCGACTTCTTCGCCACCTCCAACCTCAGGTGTGTGGCGAACGGAGACCCCAGCACCTGGGTCCGGTGCGGCCGGACCTGCTCGCTCCCGACCTCGAACAACCTGATCCCTTCCCCCATTGGTACGGGCGCCAGATGGATACGCAGGTCTGGATGCGCAGGTCGTCGATGAGCCCGGCACGTAGAAACCCGCCGTCCGATATCGGCCCCGCCACCGATCGCGACGCCCCGATCTCCGGCCACCGCCCGAGCCCGCGCCAACGCACTTTCAACACCATCGGTGAACACGCCCTCAACACCGTCAGTGACGAACGTGAACGGAGCCGTCCCTGACCCACTCCTCCGGCGGCTGAGTCATCACAAGACGGGGCAGTCCACCCGGAGAATGACCACCCACAGGTGGATGTGGCCACCAACGGATTACGCGAAAGTAGTCCCACCTTCACCCCACGAAAGGACGGCGATCATGCCACCGGCGCCCAAGCGATCGAGAGCCCGCAAGATCTGGACCCGGGCTCTCGCAGCACTGGCCGTGCTGCTCGTCGCCGCCGTCGCCGGCGTGGCGGTGGCCTACCCCTCCGTGGCCGCCACGACGTGCCCCGGCTGCTACGGCCTGACAGAGCTCCGCCCCGGTGTCTACATCGAGCGTGACCTATCGCCCCAGCAACGTTCACAGGTCAGCCAGACGGTCGACGCCGCCACGAAGAGGGTCGACACCTTCTACGGCGGCAGAAAGAGCTCACCCAGCCTGCTCATCTGCGCCACCGAGGAGTGCTACCAGCACATCGGCGGCCACAACGAGCGTGGCATCGCCGTTCTGAACCGCTCCGTAATGCTGTCGCCTCGCGGCCTCGACGCAGTGATCGCTTCACACGAGATGTCCCACGTCGAGCTCCACACCCGCCTCACCTCCGGGGCAGAGGTCCCGCAGTGGTTCGACGAGGGCCTCGCCGTAGTCGTCTCCGACGACCCCCGCTACCTCGCCCCGCGAACGACCGGCGACCGCTGTCTGGTCCTACCGACCGCTCCGTTGCCCGTCTCTTTAGACGAGTGGCTGAGTACGGCCAGCAAGGATACGAACACGTATGCCAAGGCCGCCTGCCAAGTAGACCGCTGGCTCCGAGCCAACGGGGATCGGCAGGGCTTGGAGTCCCTCATTCGGCACCTCAACACCGGCGAGACCTTCGACTCCCTCGTCCCCAATCGAGCACCCGATCATTCACCCTGAGCTCAACCTCGCCCATCAGCGTCCCCGAACGGCGGACCCGGAGAGCCTGCGCAAGCAGCCCATCAGCCACGCCCTGCGGGAAGCTCAGGCGGCCTGTGGGGGCGAATACAGCCACGGGCCGCGCAGGTCGAAGTAGGTGAGTTCGCCGTCGAACAGGTCCTTCCACTGCTCGAAGAGCTCCCGCATCTCGGCCGGGAGCTCCTTGCCCTCGCCGTCCCTGGCTGCCTGCTCAGAGGTGAAGTACGCGACCTCGGTGTATCCGCCGTCCCCGTGCAGCGCGGCGAACCCGCCGATGAGGTCGGGCCGGAATGCGGCCATGTCCCGCTCGCTCTGGGCGGTGATCTCCCGCATCCGCTGGAAGTCCCGGACCCGGCCCTGCATCACCTGGACGAACCCCGCCGCATCGGACCCGCCCTTCAGATACGTGTACGCCTCGGCGCAGTCGTGGAAGGTGACCTCGCCGCTGAAGAGCTTCTGGGTCTCGGCCCACCACTGACCCTGCTCCGGCCGCTCGCTGTTGCGCCGCGCCGCCTCCTGCGACTCGAAACGCACCGTGTTCACGAACATGCCGTCGTCCGTCACGCCGGCCGTCGTACCGAGCCAGCCGTCCACCCCTGGCGCGAGCTCGGCGTGCCATCGGTCCAACGCCGCCCGCATCTCGCCAACGTCCCCGACCTGTCCCTGAATGACCTGGATGAACATCGCGGCCCCCTCGCTGTGTACCTGAAATCCACGCTAGGAGTCCGCCCGTGAAGGTCGAGATGTCGAGGCCCCATGCCATGCCCAAAACTTGCCGCCGCTCCGTTGACCTCGGCCAACGGGACTCCAACCGAGGGGGTACTGCCAGTACACCTTTCGACAGGACCTGTTTGCCTGGACGTAAAGCCGGTTACCTGAAGGGGCACCGAACTCCTCGCGCAGGTCGACGCCGCCCGGCCTGGCCCACACCTGACACAGCTCACAACCTCGTACGTCTGAGAGAAACACCATGGAATTCGTCAAACAGCAGGCCACCACCAAGGCCCCCGCGGACTGGTTCACCGGCGACGTCTGGTTCGACGTGATCTACGCGGGCCAGGAGCCGTCCCGGATGCGTGCCAACATGGTCCGTTTCTCCCCCGGCGCCCGTACCCACTGGCACTCCCACGTACTGGGCCAAACCCTGCACGTCGTGTCCGGCGTCGCGCTGATCGGCACTCGCGACGGCACCGTCTTCGAAGCCCATCCCGGCCAGACCGTGCGCTGCCCCCCGAACGAGGAGCACTGGCACGGCGCCACCCCCGACCGCTTCATGGAGCACCTGGCCATGTGGGAAGGCGCGGGCGACGGCAGCACCGAAACCACCTGGAACGAGCCGGTCACCGACGAGCAGTACAACCGCGCCCGCAGCCACTGACCAGGTAAACCCGTCCTTCTTCCCGCTCCGACAGCAGCAGTGCCGAGGTACACCGGCGATCCCGGTCCCGGAACCCAGACCCGGTTCCGGGTCTGGGTTCCGGGACCCGATCTTGGTTCCGGTCTCGGTTCCGCAGCGGCCGCCGCGCCGCAGGGCCGAAGGACGGCCAGCGAAAGGATCTTCGATGACCGAGCAACCCCGGCAGATCGGCGGCGGACGCCGCATGATCGGCGATTTCGCGCCGAAGCTCGCCGAGCTCACCGACGACGTCCTGTTCGAGGACGTGTGGAATCGTACAGAGCTGGCCGCCCGCGACCGCAGCCTGATCACCGTCGCCGCCCTTGTCGCCGGCGGCGACGCCGATCAGCTCCGCTTCCACCTCGGGCGCGCCAAGGAGAACGGCGTCACCGAGACCGAGCTCATCGAGGCGATCACCCACCTCGCCTTCTACGCCGGCTGGCCGAAGGCCATGACCGCGATCACGACCGCGAAGCAGGTCTTCTCAGGTTGAGCCCCGAGACGAAAGCAGGTGGTGAACTCTTGAGCCGGATCCTGGTGACCGGTTCCGCGGACGGTCTCGGGCGTGCCGCAGCGGATGCGTTGTTGTCCGCGGGACACGACGTGGTGGTGCACGCCCGCAACCGGGAGCGTGCGGCCGGCCTCGACGCGCTGGTCGAGCGTGGGGCACACCTCGTGGTGGGCGACTTCACCGAGCGTGATGCCGTCCGGCGCATCGCAGCCGAGCTGAACGAGGCGGAGCCGCTCGACGCGGTCATCCACAACGCCGGCGTGTGGAGCGGACCCGCGGTCATGCCGGTCAACATCATCGCACCGTATCTGCTCACGGCCCTGGTGCGTGGGCCGCGCCGCCTGGTGTACCTGAGCAGCAGCTCGCATTTCGACGGGCGCCCGTCGCTCACCGGAGTCGACTGGCGAGGCCAGAGCGCCGGCTCGTACTCCGACAGCAAGCTGTTCGTCACCACGCTCGCGGCCGCCGTAGCTCGCCTGCGTCCCGGGGTGCCGAGCAACGCCGTGGATCCGGGCTGGGTGCCGACGAGGATGGGCGGACCGAGCGCACCGGACGACCTCGAGCTCGGCCATCAGACACAGGAATGGCTCGCCTCCAGCGGCGAACCCGAGGCCCTGACCACCGGCGGCTACTGGTACCACCGTCAGCGGCTGCAGCCGCATCACGCCGTCCACGACGAAGCGTTCCAGGACCGCCTCCTGCAGAGGTTGGCCGAGGAGACCGGCACCGCGCTGTGAAAGGCGACACGAGCTGGGCGAGGGAGCTGGGCGACGGAGCTGATCGACAGAGCTGATCGACAGAGCTGATCGACAGAGCTGATCGACGATGTCAGGCTCGACGGCGGCCCCCGCCCAGCGCCGAACCTGGCCCGGTTCATCTTCCTTGTCCCCCGTGCCCGCTTATTCCACGGGATAAGCGGCTTACCGCGAGCAGATGCGCCACGCCGGCCTGCACGGAAACCAGGCGACCTCCCCCGCGACCTCATGACGCCTCCTGCGCGATTCACCATCACCTGGAAAGGTGGTGGCGCCAGCCTGGCACGGACTCCGCCACAGCGATTAAATGGTTTCCCTGTAGGAAATACATGCTGTGGAGGTAGCGGCCCATGGAGCAAGCTCTTGCGACGATCGTCAAACTGCTGCCGGCCCAGCTGTTCACCGTGCACGACGGCAGCGCCGAGATGCGGTGGGAAGCCATGGCCGGGCAGGGATACCACACCCCTATAGACCGATTTTTCGTGCGAAATCATACGTACACGCCCCGCATCGACCCCACGACCTGGCGGCTGCGGCTCCACGGACCCGGGCTGCGATGTCCGGGCGAGTACGACTACGACCAGCTCCGTGCCATGCCGTCACGCACCGTCGACGTCGCGATCGAGTGCGCCGGGAACGGCCGACGCCTGTACGCGACGCAGCAGCGCAACCCCGCCCCGGGCACGCAGTGGGGACTGGGCGCGATCGGGGTGGCGCGGTGGCGCGGGGTGCCGCTCAGTTACCTGCTCCGGCACGCGGGACTGCGGCCCGATGCCGTGGACCTGCTGCCGAGCGGTCTCGACGCGCCGTTCGAGGACTACGGGCACGTACGCCGGCCGCTCCCGGTCGACAAGGCCATGGCCGACGTGCTCGTCGCGTACGAGATGAACGGCCGGCCGCTCCCGCCCGACCACGGATTTCCGGTACGCCTGGTGGTGCCGGGCTGGGTGGGAATAGCGTCGATCAAATGGCTGGGTGATATCGAGGTGGCGACCCGAGAGCTCACTTCCCCGTGGAACACCGTCTTTTACCGCGACGTGACGACCCAGCCGGTGAAGAGCGCTTTCGAGCTGGCGTGGAATGCGCGCCTGGTGGTCGGCCGGCCGCACATCCTGCACGGCAGATCGTGGTCGGGGCGGGGACGGATCGTCCGGGTCGAGGTCAGCGTAGACGGCGGACTGAGCTGGCGGCGGGCCGTACACCACGGCCCGCACCTGGTCAGCGCCTGGTTGCCGTGGCACATCGGCTGGACGCCCCGGCGGCCGGGGCCGTACGAGCTGATGGCGAGGGCGACCGACGAGACGGGCGAGACGCAGCCGCCGACGACGCCGCACCACCCGTTCGGATATCACTTCGACGCTGTCGTGCGGCACCCTGTTTCCGTTGTCCACGGATAGGGAATTGTCACCTATCGGGGGTGAGCTGCGTATTTACTAAATGATGGCACAGCGCATCCGAATTCATCTGGAAGACTCTCGCGGAAACGTCGCGGCAATCCTCGCATGTGATGGTGGCCAGATTCCGTGAGAAAGGGAGAGCAGATGCGCCAGCTCACCGCGCTCGACGCCCAGTTCCTCAACGTCGAATCCGCGACCACCGCCGCCAATGTGGCGGGCCTGGCGATCCTCGACCCCTCCAAGGGCCGTGTCACCCGTGACAATCTCGCGGCCCTGCTGCTGGAGCGGCTGCATCTGTCGCCGGCGCTGAGCCTGCGGCTGGCGGAGGTGCCGTTCGGGCTGGACCGGCCCTACTGGGTGCCCGACACCGAGTTCGACATCGGCAACCACCTGTTCGAGACGACACTGCTCCCGCCCGGCGGCGAGCGGCAGCTGGCCGAGACGGTGGCGGCGATCCACGCCCGGCGGCTCGACCGGGCCCATCCGCTGTGGGAGATGCACCTGATCAACGGGCTGGCCGACGGCCTGGCCGCCGTCTACACCAAGGTGCACCACGCGGCCATCGACGGCGTTTCCGGCGCGGAGACGCTCGCCACCCTGCTCGACCTCTCCCCCGACGCCCGCGACCCGCTGCCGGCCGGCTGCCGATCAGGCCGGACGCCGCACCAGGCGAACCGGCCGGACCAAACACCACACGAGACGGACCAGACGCCGGGCAAGGCGCTGGACCTGGTCCCCGAAGGGCAGGCGCCCGGCCTGGTGGGCATGCTGGCCGCCGCCGCCGTACAGACCGCGACCCACCCCATGCGCGCCATGCGCTCGGTGGTCAAGGCGGCCGGTGACCTCGACGCGATCCCCCTGGCCTCCGCCCTTCCCGGCTCGCGGCTGATCGCCAGGGCGGCCAGGTTCGTCGTCGGCGACGACACGCGGCGCCCCGAGCTGCCCGGCCTGACCGTCCCGCGCACGCCGTTCAACGGGCCGATCAGCGGGCGGCGCCATCTGTCGTTCGGGTCGGTCTCGCTCAAGGATGTCAAGAGCGTGGCCAAGGCCAACGGGATGAGCGTCAACGACATCGTGATGGCCCTGTGCACGTCGGCGCTGCGGTCGTGGCTGGAGGAGCGGAACGCGCTGCCCGACGAGCCGCTGGTCGTCGCGGTCCCCGTCGCGGTCCGTACGGCCGGCGCCGGGGAGACGGTGGGCAACCAGATCTCCGCCATGATCGCCCCGATGCCCACGAACGTCGCCGACCCGGTGCGACGCCTGCGGGCCGTCGGCGCCACGATGAGCGCGGCCAAACGGCGCTTCGCCCTGGCGCCGCCCACCTGGGTGAACGAGCTGTGCTCGCTGCTGCCCGCGCCCATCACCAGCCTGGCGACTCCGGCGATCTTCCGGCTTGCCTCGGTGACGTTCCCGCCGATCAACCTGATCATCAGCAACGTGCCCGGTCCGCAGTTCCCGCTCTACCTGTGCGGGGGACGGGTCCTGTCGTACTACCCGCTGTCGGTGCTGACCGACATGAGCGGCGGCGTGAACATCACCTGCTTCTCCTACGACGGCATGCTCGACTTCGGCGTGGTGGCCTGCCCCGAGCGGATGGACGACGTGTGGGGGCTGCTCTCCCACCTGGAGACGGCCCTCGACGAGCTGTCAGACGAGCGAGTGGGCGATGAGTTCCGCGACCGCGTCGGGATCGATCTGGTGGCCGGTTAGCTGACACAGGTTCTCCTGGTAGAGCAGTACGGCCGCGAACGTGGCCGCCGCCACCTCCAGCCGGGCCGCGTCGCCCCGAGCGCCCGGTAGCGCCAGCTCCAGCGCGAACCTGGCCCGGCTGATCAGCTCGCCGTTGAGCCGGCCGAGCCGTTCCTTGACCGAGCCGTGCGTGTCGGCCTCGCGGAACAGGATGCGGCGCATCGCCGGCGAGGCGCGCAGCGGCAGCCTGCGGGCCAGCCGCGACAGTGTGCCCGCCGGGTCGCCGGGCACCGCGTCGACCTCGTGGCCCTCCTCGACCAGCGTGCGTTCGTCGATGAGCGCCACCAGGACGTCGATCTTGCGCGGGAAGTAGTGGAAGATCAGCCCCTTGGGTACCGCGGCCAGCCGAGCGATGACCGCGGTCGGCGTGGCCTCGTAACCGCCACCGGCGAACAGCTCCTCCGCCGCGTCCAGAATGCGCGTCCGCGCGTCACCGACCTCCACAGCCGCACCCTAGCGTCCCCCTGTAGCCCCTGGTAAGGGCACGGAAGTCGACGACATCCTCACTGGGCGCCGATGGCCCGGCTGAGCATGGGGTAGGCCCGGTGCAGCTCCCGCTGCCAGGACTCGTGGTTGTGCCCGCCGCGATAGAAATGCGTCCGTACGGGCACACCCAGCCGCTCAAGCCGCCCCGCGAACGCCCGTGCGGCCCGGTTGGCGAGGTCCTCGACCAGGTCGCCCGCGCCCGCGGCCACGTACAGCTGAACCCCCTTGAGCTTCCCGGCCTGGTCGTAGGGGTTGTGGGCGCGCCAGACGGAGCGCTGCGCGGCCGGATCCCCCCAGACGCGCTTCCAGTCGGTGCCGAAGCAGCCGATCGTGGTGCCCGCCATAACGGCCTGCGGTACGCCGGGTTCGAGGATGTGCACGGCTCCGCTGAAGGAGGCCGCGGCCTTGAAGTACCCCTTGGCGGCGTACAGCATCGCGCCCTGACCGCCCATCGAGTAGCCCGCGACGGCCCGCTCCCGCCCGGCGCGGTAGCGGGATTCGAGCAGCGGCAGCAACTCCTTGAGGTGGTACGTCGCCCAGCGCGGCGGGCCGCCGTCGCCGCCGTTCCACCAGTCGGAGTAGCTGCCGCACTTGCCGCCGTCGGGCATGACGACCATCAGCCCGGAGTTGCGGGTGAGCGCGTCGACGTCGGTCTTGGCGGTCCACGAGGCGTAGTCGTCGAGGCCGCCGTGCAGCAGCCAGAGCACCGGCCAGTCGCGCCGCGACTCCCATCCCGAGGGCAGCAGCAGCCGTACCTTCGTGATGCCGGCCAAGGCCGGCGACCTGATCGTCAGCTCCATCCTGCGCTCGTCGAGCCGCTTCTCCTCGACGACCTCGGCCACCTCGCCCGCCCGCGCGCCGCTCGACGGAGCCGGCCGGGAGGCGGGCTCACGACCACGATGGAGCAGTACGGCCACCGCCACCACCACGAGAAGGCCGCCGACGACCAGGCAGCCGCGTAACCGGGGTGCCATCGAAGCCTCCCCTTTCGATGCGCGGATAATAGCCGGATGAGATCTTCTGAGTTGAGATCAATCGCCACCACGGACCTGTCCGTGTTCCCGATATGCCTGGGCACCAACGTCTTCGGCTGGACCGCCGACCGGGCGGCGTCCTTCGAGGTGCTCGACGCGTACATCGAGGGCGGCGGCAACTTCATCGACACGGCCGACGTCTACCCCTACTGGGCCACCGGCGAGTCCACCTCCGAGACGATCATCGGTGAGTGGATGGCGGAGCGCGGCAACCGCGACTCGATCGTGCTGGCCACCAAGGTCGGCATGCTGGAGGGCGTGAAGGGCCTGGCGCCCGCGACCATCCGTACCGCCGTCGAGGACTCACTGCGCCGGCTGCGTACCGACCGGATCGACCTCTACTGGGCGCACGTCGACGACAAGGACACCCCGCTGGCCGACACGCTGGCCACGTTCGGGCAGCTGATCGAGGAGGGCAAGATCCGCCACATCGGCGCCTCCAACTACGGCGCCGAACGGCTGGCCGAGGCGCTGCGGGTGGCCGACGACGAGGGTCTGCCGAGGTATGTCGCGCTGCAGCAGCAGTACAGCCTGATGGAGCGCGACTACGAGGGCGGGCTGCGCGACGTCGTGGCCGCGGAGGGGCTGTCCAGCACCCCCTACTCCACGCTGGCCCGCGGCTTCCTGACCGGCAAGTACGCCCCGGGGGTCACGGTCGACAGCCCGCGCGCGGGACAGGCGGCCAAATACCTGGAGACGGAGCGCGGGCCGCGGACGATCGAGGCCCTCACCAAGGTGTCCGCCGAGCACGACGTCGAGCCGGCGGCGGTGGCGCTGGCCTGGCTCGCCGTCCAGCCCACGATCACCGCGCCGATCTCCAGCGCCCGCGACGCCAGGCAGCTCCAGCCGCTCCTCACGGCGGCCGCGCTCACGCTGACCGCCGACGAACTACGCCTTCTGGACGAAGCCTCCCGCCCCTGACCACCTCACGACCGCCGGGTCGCTCGACAAGCCTCGGACCGGCCGAACCGGATCGAGCAGCGGGCGACCACGTCGCCGACCGGCCTGACCACGGGGAACCGGCCACAACTCATCGGGAGCTCCCACCTGGCTTCGATCTTGAAACTTCCCTGACGATCATGTGATACTTCACGCGATAGCTTACTTTTGTCAGGAATGTCCGTCATGTGAGACGGGGCGATGGAGGAGCACGTGCCAGCCAGCGCCCCAGGCCGCGCAGCCAGAACCCTGCCCTTCCTCCGCTCATTGGCCAGGCACGCGCGCACCCCCGTCCGCGCCTTCCAGGAGGCGAGTGACCGGGCCCGTGGCGAGCTCGTCCGGCTGAACATGGGCCCGTTCCGCCCCTACCTGGTGACCCATCCCGACCACGTCCAGCATGTACTGCGCCGCAACCAGTCCAACTACCTGCGCGAAGGCATGTTCTGGGACCCGCTCGCCCCGCTCATCGGCAACGGCATCCTGTCCGACGGCCCCACCTGGGCCGACAGCAGGGCGATCCTGCAGCCCCTGTTCACCGCCAAGTACGTCGACTCGCTGGCCGGGCGGATGGCCGGGATCATGACCGAGCTGATCGAGACCGTCATGGTCCCCGGGCGGCCGTTCGACATCGCCGAGAGCGTGTCGGCCATCGTCCACCCGACCATCGTGCGACTGCTGCTCGGCGCCAAGCTCCCCGCGGCGGACGTCGACCGGCTGGCGCCCGCCTACGACACCGGCGTCACCGCCAGGTCCATCCGGCTGCTGCTGCCGTTCGTGCCCCAGGGATTCCCGCTGCCCGGCGACCGGGCGTTCAAGCGGGCCATCAGGACCATCGACGACGTCGTGTATCCGACGATCCGCCACGCGCGGACGCAGGCGCAGGAGGACGGCGACGTCGTCTCGGCGTTGTGCCGGGCCCGCCACGGCGACGTGGGCGCCGACGGCGACCGGCGGATCCGCGACGACCTGGTGGCCATCCACGGGGCCGCCACCGAGACCTCCGCCACCGCGCTGACCTGGGTGTGGCCGGTGCTCGACGCCCATCCGGAGGTGGCGGCGAAGGTGTACGAGGAGGTCGAGCGGGTCGTCGGCGCCGGGCCGGTCACCACGGACCACCTGCCGCGGCTCACGTACCTGCGGATGTTCCTGGAGGAGTTGCTGCGGCTCTACCCGCCGGGCTGGATCCTGCCGCGTACGGCCCGCGCGGACGACGTCATCGACGGGATCAGGATCGAGGCGGGCAGCACCGTCGTGCTCAGCCCGTTCCTGACCCATCGGCTGGCGGACTGGTGGGAGCGGCCGCTCGACTTCCTGCCCGAACGGTTCGCGCCCGCGGACCAGGCTCATGGCGGGGGCAGGCGGCACCGCTACGCCTACTTCCCCTTCGCCGCCGGGCCGCACGTCTGCCTGGGGCCGCACCTGTTCATGATGGAAGCGCTGCTGCTGGTGGCGGGGGTCCTCAGCAAATACCGGCCGGTGCTGGACGCCGGCGGACCGGTCACTCCCCGGCCGGCCTCCACGCTGCGGCCGGCCACCGGCCTGTCGATGACGCTCGTGCCGGTCGGCCGCCGATGACACACTCCCCCACCGGCGTCCAGACGGGCGCCGGCTTCCGAACGGGCTCCCCAACCGGCTCCACGACCGGCCTTCCGGCTGACCCACCGACCGGTCCACCAACAGGCGCCGAGCTGGGCAGAACGTGCGCGCTGGCCGTGGAGTGCGCCCGTGACCTGTCCCGTCATGCCCGGCGGTACGGCGAGCTCTTCCCGGCCCGGCCGTTCGACGCGGGCTTTTTCCACTCCCTCGGGCTCGTCAGCGCCTTCGGCTCGCCCTGGGCCAGCACCGCCGAGCTCCGGGCGGTCAGCCGGGCGGCGCTGTGGGTGTTCGCCGTCGACCTGCGCATCGACCACATCGCCGAATCACGCGCGGAGGTCACCGCCCTGGTCGGCGACTGCCTGGACGTGGCCGGCGGCGCCACGCCCCTGAGCCCGATCACCCGCTTCCTCGCCGACCTCCGCGACGGCCTCCGGTACGGCTTCCCAGACGATCCCGAGGAAGCCGGTCGGCGACGCGACAGATCCCGTGACGGTTTCCAGAACGAACCGGCAGACGCCGCCTGGCGCGACCAGCTCGCGCGGATGCTGACCGCGATGGCCAAGGAGTGGGACTGGCGCGCCGCCGGAGCCCGGCCCGGCCTGGAGGAGTACCTGGACAACGCGGCCGGCACCGGCTCGTCCTTCGTCAACCTGTCGCACTGGATCTCCACCGGCGAGCCACTCGAACCGGCCAGCCGGGCCGGCGAAGAGGTACAGCGCTACCTACGGCTGCTCAACGACCTGGCGACGGCCGACAGGGAGGCCCGCTGGGGCGACGCGAACGCGCTCACGCTGGGCATCAGCCCTGCCGACGTGAGCGAGCGCATGGCCGGGATCGCCGCCCGGGCCGCCGAACTGATCCGGCCACTGCGGGCGACCGGCCCGCGCGCCGCGTACTACCTGGAGCGGCAGCTGACCTTCAACACCGGCTTCTACGGCATGTCTGACTACTGGGGTGAGCTGTGAACTACGCCCGCGAAGCCGACGAGCTGGTCGCCACGCTGATGGCCAGACCGTGGGGGCAGGTCTCCGCGTCGATCTACGAGACAGGACGCCTGGTCACGCTGGCCCCCTGGCTCACCGGCCACCGGGAGCGGATCGACTACCTGCTGGCCACGCAGCGGGCCGACGGCTCGTGGGGGGCACCCGACGGCTACGGCCTCGTTCCCACCCTGAGCGCCACGGAAGCGCTGTTCAGCGCACAGGCCGAACGCCCGGAAAACGGTTCACGACGCGAGACCCCGCCGAGCGGGGAACACCTCGGCCAGGCCGCGCGCAAGGGGCTCGACGCGCTGCGCGGCTGGCTGTCGCACCCCGTCGAGGTGCCGGACATGCCGGCCGTGGAGCTGATCGTCCCGTTCCTGATCACTCTCATCAACGCCCATCACCCCGGCGAACCACTGCCGTTGCCGTCGGGGATGGACTACTCGCGCGTCGAGCGCATCAGGCAGGCGGTCGCGTCGGGCGCGGAGTTGCCGCAGAAGCTGCTGCACGCACTGGAGGTGGCCGGTCCGGACGCGGGCGGCGCCCGCGCGGTGCGGCCGACGGCGATCGGCACGATCGGCGCCTCGCCCGCCGCCACCGCCGCCTGGCTCGGCAGCGTCCTGCGGCACGCCCCCGACCGGCCGGGTGGCGCGCTCCTGGACGCCACCCAGGCCCGATCCCACCTGGAGGCCGTGGCGACTCGCTACGGTGGCCCGGTCCCGGTGGGGCTGCCCATCACGGTCTTCGAGCGCGGCTGGGTGCTGAGCTATCTGGCCAGGGCGGGCGTCCCGGTCGAGGTGCCGCCGGAGATGGTGGCCGACCTCAGGGCGGCGATGGGCCCCTCGGGCACGCCCGCCGGTCCGGGGCTGCCGGCCGACGCCGACACGACGTCGGTGGCGCTGCACGCGCTGGCCCGGCTCGGCATGCCGTACGACCCGGAGATCCTGATGGCGTTCGACACGGGAGCGCATTTCTGCACCTGGCCGGGCGAGGACGGTTTCTCCATCAGCGTCAACGCGCACGTGCTCGACGCGTTCGGGGCGTACACGACGGCCCGGCCCGAGCGGGCGGGCTCCTATCGGCCGGTCATGGCACGCCTGGGCGCGCTACTGGCCGAGCGTCAGCAGCCCGACGGGAGCTGGGACGACCGCTGGCACGCCTCCCCTTATTACGCCACGCTGAGCTGTGTGCTGGCCCTGAGCGAGTATGGCGGGCAAGACCGGGCCCGGCCGGTGGCCAGGGCGCGTGACTGGCTGCTGGCCACCCAGCGGAGCGACGGCTCGTGGGGCCGCTGGGAAGGCACGCTCGAGGAGACCGCCTACGCCGTCCAGGCGCTCCTGCTTCCCGGTTCGGCCAGGAACATCGGCTACGAGCAAGCCGCCTCTCGAGGACACGCCTACCTGGTCCACGCGAACAACGGGCCAGACTATCCGCCTCTATGGCATGACAAGGACCTTTACAGTCCTTTCGCCGTGGTAAGAGCTGCCGTCCTGGCCGCACTCCATCTGGGCAGCAAAGTGAATTTGATAGGACAATAAGGGCATATCAGCATTTCAACTGATTGCGCTGGCTTGAGTACACTTTGCGGCGTTGCTAAGGTATGCCGCGTGCTCGGGCATTCAAGAAGCTCATCAATGCTCTGACTCCGGGCTTTACGCAATAATTCCTGCAGGATGGCTTCATATGCGCTTCCGTAGCTCTAGCGTGCGGACAAAAGTGACCGCCCTACTGGTGTCGCTGGTCGCACTGTGGGGGTTCGCCGCCTGGGTGACGCTGCGCGAAGGTGTGAACCTGATCGGTGCCACCACTGTCGACAGCGGAGCGGTGCAGCCGGCCGAACGGTTATTGGCCGAGCTGCAACGCGAGCGACGCCTCACGCTGGTCTCCCTCGGCTCCGGCACACGGATGCCCGACCGGGCCGTACGCGAGCAGCGCTCGAAGACCACGGCCGCTCGCGCCGAGTTCATCGAGTCGGCCACCAGTTCCAGCGTCGAACTGGCCGCCGACGCCTTGCTGACCCAGCGTCTGAACGAGGCGTACCGCAGCCTGGCCGACCTGGAGAACGTCAGGAAGGCGATCGACGGCGGCCGGCCGGATCGCCGCGCGGCGGCCGCCTCCTACAACGACATCATCGACGCCCTCTACCGCATGTTCGACGGTGTGGCCTCGCTCGACGACAAGGAGATCGCCAAGGATGCCCGCACGGTCCTGCTGGTGAGCCGGTCGAGCGAGTACCTGGCCCGCGAGGACTCGCTCGTCGCCGGGGCCCTGGCCAGAGGCGCCTTCACCGCCACCGAACACACCGACTTCGTGCAGATCGCCGGCGTCTCCCGTTTCAACCTGGAACAGGCCGCCCGCCAGCTCCCCACCGAGGACAAGGCCGAATACGACGCGTGGCTCAAGTCCAAGTCCACCACGCAGCTGCGCGCGCTGGAACAGCGGCTCATCCAGCAGGTCGACACGGGCCTGCCGCCGCCCGTGACCGGCGCCGAGTGGCGGGCCGCGGCTGAACCGGCGCGCGCGGGCCTGGAGAAGGTCATCGCCGACGGCGGCGACCGGCTGGTGGCCAGGGCCATTCCCGGCGCCATCGGGGTTCTGCTCCGGCTGCTCCTGGCGGGCGGACTCGGCCTGGTCGCCGTCGTGGCCTCCATCGTCCTGTCCATCACCACCACGAGGCAACTGCTGGCGCAGCTCAAGAAGCTGCGTGACGCCGCGCACGAGCTGTCCGACGAGCGGCTGCCCCGTCTGGTGGAGCGGATCGGGCACGGCGAGGAGGTGGACCTGGCGCGCGAGGCCCCGTCGCTGGACTTCGGTGACGACGAGATCGGGCAGGTCGGCCAGGCGTTCAACACCGTGCAGCGCACAGCGGTCAGCGTCGCCGCCGAGCAGGCCGAGCTGCGGCGCAGCATCCGCGACATCCTGCTCAGCCTGGCCCGCAGGACCCAGGGCCTGGTGCACCGGCAGCTGACCGTGCTCGACGTGATGGAGCGGCGTGAGACGGACCCCGAGGAGCTGAAGGAGCTCTTCCGGCTGGACCACCTGGCCATCCGGATGCGGCGCAACGCCGAGAACCTCATCGTGCTGTCCGGCTCCTCCCCAGCCCGTGTCTGGCGCCGCTCGGTGCCGATGGTCGACGTCGTACGCGGCGCGCTGGCCGAGGTGGAGGACTACACCCGGGTGACGCTCATGCCGATGGGCGACGTCGTGCTGCTGGGCCGCGCGGTGGGTGACGTCATCCACCTGCTGGCCGAGCTGATCGAGAACGCGGCCTCCTTCTCCCCGCCCTACACCACCGTCGAGGTCCGCGGGCAGCTGGTGGCCAACGGCTACGTGGTCGAGATCGAGGACCGTGGGCTCGGCATGAAGCCGGAGGACCTGGAGTCCGCCAACGAGCGCATCGCGGACCCGCCGGAGTTCCGCATCACCGGCACCGCGCGCCTGGGACTGTTCGTGGTGAGCCGCCTGGCCGGGCGCCACGGCATCCAGGTCGTGCTCAAGTCCTCACCGTACGGGGGGACCACGGTCGTGGTCCTGATCCCCCAGGAGCTCGTCCAGCTGGGAGAGGCGCCGGAGGAGGGCGATGAGCCGGCGCGGCTGCCCCGCAGGAAGGCGGTCACGACGGCGGCGCGGACGGCCGCTCCGGAGAACGTGCGCCGGCTGACGGTGGCTCCGCCCCGTGACCCCGCCGAACCGGAGCCCGCACGGGAGCGCGTCCGTCCGGGGTCTGAACGGGAACGCGTCCGCCCGGAGTCCGAACAGGAGCGCGTCCGTCCGGAGCCGAGGCGCGCGCGACCGGAGCCCGCACAGGATCAGCCCCCCGCCGAGTTCACCCCTTCCGGCCTGCCCTTGCGGGTGCCACAGGCCAGCCTTGCCCCCGCCCTGCGTGACGAGGCGCCCGCCACGCGACCGAACCCCGAGGAGGACGATGACGAACGCTCGCCAGAAGAGATCCGCGCGATGATGGGATCTCTGCAGTCGGGCACCAGGCTGGGCAGGACCGAAGCGGCCAAAATCATGGACGGGCTCGAAGGAGAGCAACCGGGAGGCGAGACGTGACACCTGGTTCCGGCACGGATCTGAACTGGCTGCTCGATGATCTGATCGGCCGGGTCAAGGAGGCCGAGCACGCCATCGTCCTGTCTTCCGACGGGCTGCTGATGGCGTCGTCCGCGGCGTTGCCGCGGACCGACGGTGAGCATCTGTCGGCGGTGGCCTCCGGGCTGCAGAGCCTGGCCAAGGGTCTGTCGGAGCATGTGAGCGGTGGCGTGGTCAAGCAGACGGTGGTGGAGTGGCGCTCGCGATTCCTCATCGTGACCGTGGCGGGTGAACGGGCGTGCCTGGCCGTCCTGTGCGCGCAGACCGCGGACATCGGCCTGGTCGCCTACGAGATGGCCATGCTCGTCGCCCGGGTCGGCCAATACCTCACCTCGGGCGCCCGCGTCGAGGCCGTGGCCAGGGGTGATCGGTGAACACCCCTGGCCACGGCCCCACGGACGGGCCCGAGGACGAGCACTGGGTCGATCCGGAGATCATCCGGCCCTACGTGGTGACGCGGGGGCGGACCCAGCCCACCCACGGCAAATTCGACCTGATCTCCATGGCCCTGGCCATCGGCCCGACGCCCGGTCCCGAGGCCGGGCTCGACCCCGAACATCTGTCGATCCTGCGGCTCTGCCGCGAGCCCAAGTCCGTCGCCGAGATCGCCGCGCACCTGGACCTGCCCGCGGGCACGATCCGGGTGCTCCTCGGCGACCTGTTCGACAAGGAACTCGTCTCGGCCCAGGAACCGCAATCCGAGGTGGACATGAACGATATGAAGATGTACAGGGCGGTGCTCGATGGCCTTCGATCGCTCTGACCGCCCGCGCCTGCCGACCGCGATCAAGATCCTGGTCGCGGGTGGTTTCGGCGCGGGCAAGACCACGCTGGTCGGCGCGGTCTCCGAGACGCGCCCCCTGCGGACCGAGGAGATCCTGACCGACCGCGGCATCGGCATCGACGACATCTCATCCGTAGAGGCCAAGCGGACGACGACCGTGGCGATGGACTTCGGCCGCATCACGCTCAGCCCCGACTACGTGCTGTACCTGTTCGGCACGCCGGGGCAGGAGCGGTTCTGGTTCGTCTGGGACGAGTTGGCCGAGGGCTCGCTGGGCGCGGTCATCCTGGCCGACACCCGCCGCCTGGCCGACTGCTTCCCCTCGATCGACTACTTCGAGCGCCGTGGCACGCCGTTCGTGGTGGCGGTCAACTGCTTCGAGGGCTCGCGGACGTTCGAGCTCGACGAGGTACGGCTGGCGCTCCAGCTGAACCCGTCAATCCCGATCATCATGTGCGACGCCAGGAAGCGCGACTCGAGCAGGGAGGTGCTGATCACCCTGGTACAGCATTCCGCCAAACTCCGCGCGGAGCCTGTGGCTCCTTGACGCCGGTCGGAGCGCGGCGGTCGTGGCTGCTTGACGCCGGTCGGTGCGCGGCGGATCTTGGCAGGTAACCGCTGCTGAGGGGGGCCGCCCCATGACGACGTCCGGCGACGACCTGCTGTCCGAGCGGGTGGCGGGCGGGATCCTGCCGAAGGTGCTCACCACGTTCGACATGGTCGCCATCTTCGTGGCGATCGTGCTGTTCATCACGAACGCCGCGGTGATCCAGAGCGCCGGTCCGGCCGCGTTCGGCTGGTGGATCATCGCGTTCGTCTTCGCGGCCGGGCTCGCCTACCTGCTGCAGGGCAACGCGGCGGCGACGAACCCGTGGGACTTCGCGGCCTGGAGCCCGTCGGCCGAGCACGGGATCAACCTCGGCAACTGGAGCTTCTTCGGCCTGGCGGTGCTCGCCTTGCTCGGCGTCGAGGTGCCGCTGAACATGGGCGTGGAGATCCGGCAGGACCGCGCGGTCACCCGCTACCTGCTGTGGGGCGGCTGCCCAGGGCCATCTCGCACGTCAACGCGCAGGAGGTGCCGGACGTGGCGGTCTGGATCCGCTCGTGGTGGGGCCCTGCTGTACCTGCTCGGCGCGGGCGGCAGACGAAAGGGCCCGGCCTGAGCCGGGCCCCTTTGACCAGCGGGTGTCAGTGCTCGGTGGCCTTCTCGGCGCCGACACCGGTGAGCGAGCGGACCTCGATCTCGGCGTACTTGGCCGCGTTGTACTCCTTGCTCAGGATCGTGCCGAGGTAGCCGAACAGGAAGCCCAGCGGGATCGAGATGATGCCCGGGTTGCTCAGCGGGAACCAGTTGAAGTGCGCCGTCTTGAACAGGGCCGTCTCCGAGCCGGACACCACCGGCGAGAAGATGACCAGCAGCAGGGCGGAGATCAGGCCACCGTAGATGGCGCTGACCGCGCCCGCGGTGTTGAACCTCTTCCAGAACAGGCTGTAGAGGATCGCCGGCAGGTTGCCCGAGGCGGCCACCGCGAACGCCAGCGCCACCAGGAACGCGACGTTCTGTCCCTGCGCCAGGATGCCGAGGCCGATGGCGACCGCGCCGATGACGAACGCCGAGATGCGGGCCACCAGCACCTCCTCGCGCTCGGTGGCGTTGCCGCGCCGGAACACGTGCGCGTACAGGTCGTGCGAGAAACTGGAGGAGGAGGCCAGCGTGAGCCCGGCCACCACGGCCAGGATCGTGGCGAAGGCCACCGCGCCGATCAGCGCCAGCAGGATCGTGCCGCCCGCCGAGCCGAGGAACGTCTCACCGACTGCCTTGGCCAGCAGCGGTGCGGCCGTGTTGCCCGCCTTGTCCGAGGCGGCGATGGCCTTGCTGCCGACCAGGGCCGCCGCGCCGAAGCCGAGGACCAGGGTGAGCAGGTAGAAGACGCCGATGATGCCGATGCCCCAGAGCACCGACTTGCGGGCGTCCTTGGCCGTCGGGACCGTGTAGAAGCGGATCAGGATGTGCGGCAGGCCCGCCGTACCGAGGACCAGGGCGAGACCGAGGCTGATCAGGTCGATCTTGCCCGCGAGGCCCTGCGCCTCGGTGCCGTACTTGAGGCCGGGGATGAGGAAGTTGCCGTTCTTGCCGCTCTGCGTCGCCGCGTCGCCCAGCAGGGACGACAGGTTGAAGCCGTAGTGGCCCAGCACCAGGAGGGTGATCAGGGCGGCGCCGGTCATCAGCAGCACGGCCTTGACGATCTGCACCCAGGTGGTGCCCTTCATGCCGCCGAACACCACGTACACGATCATCAGGGCGCCCACCCCGACGATCGTCCACGCCTTGCCCGAGGGGCTGGTGATGCCGAGCAGCAGGCCTACCAGGGCGCCCGCGCCCACCATCTGCGCCAGCAGGTAGAAGATGCTCACCGTGATCGTGGACACGCCCGCGGCGGTCCTGACCGGGCGCGGGCTCATCCGGAAGGCCAGCACGTCGGCCATCGTGAACTTGCCGGAGTTACGCATCAGCTCGGCGACCAGCAGCAGCGCGACCAGCCACGCCACCAGGAAGCCGATGGAGTAGAGGAACCCGTCGTAGCCGGACAGGGCGATGATGCCGGCGATGCCGAGGAAGGACGCGGCCGACATGTAGTCGCCGCCGATCGCCAGGCCGTTCTGCACGCCGCTGAACGACCGGCCGCCGGCGTAGTAGTCGGCCGCGGTCTTCGTCTGCCTGCTGGCCCAGAACGTGATGACCAGCGTGAGCGCGACGAAGGTGAGGAAGAGGATGGTGGCCAGGGTCTCGGACTTCACTGGGTCTTCTCCTCGACCTCGTGGCGGAGCTTGTCGGCGATCGGGTCGAGCTTCTTGTCGGCGTGCCTGGAGTACGCCCACGCGATCCAGAACGTGGAGACGAACTGCAGCAGGCCGAAGATCAGCGCCACGTTGATGTTGCCGAACAGCTTGATCCCCATGAAGTCACGTGCCCACCCGGACAGCACCACGTAGAGCAGGTACCACACCAGGAACGCCGCGGTCATCGGGAACGTCCACCGCCGGAAGCGCCGCTTCAGGTCCTGGAATTCGGCGCTCCCCTGAATCTCTTCATAGACGGATGCGTCATGTTGTTTAGTCGTCACGAGTCCTCCACTGTGATGCGGATCACGCACAAGATAGGAGCGAAACCTATCCTTCGTGGAGGCCCCTGGGGAGGCTGTTCGGCGAGCCGCCGCAGCTCAGCGCCTAGTTGGGAGGGAGTTGCGGCGAAAGGTCGCATCCACGCGATGAACGGTCACGACGACTAGCACCGGCGCCGCGATGAACGGTCACGGCAATTCGCGCCTGCATCGTGAACAGCCAGCCACGGCGCGAACCGGCCCGGCTCCTTGAGCGAGCTGACATCTCACCACCAGTAACTCATCTGCCACCTTGCCTCCTTACAGCACACTCGGGGCGAAAGGCCATCAAGTTCATACTTACTCTGAGTGATCAAATGACTACCCTGAGAGGCGATTGTGGTGAGCCCTCCCGCCATGCTGATGTGATCGGCGTGATTCCATCGGAGGATCGGCTCTTCCGCGAGCTCAACGCGGCGATGGGGCAGGGCGCCGGCCCCGACGAGCTGGGTGAGGCGATCTCGCGCGCCGTCTCGCGGTGGGTCAGTCATGACGCGCTGCGGCTGGTCGGCACCAGCCCGGCGACCGGGCTGGGGCTCGGGTCCTTCAGCTTCTGGCACCGCTACGAGCCGGCGCTCATCCGCGCGCTCGCGATGAGCCGCTACCTCGACGACGATCCGTGCCGCCCGGCCGCGCTCGCCCGGCGGCCCGTGCCGGTGGGCCTGGTGGGCGCGGGATGCGACGGCAGCCGCTGCAAGCAGCACGGCGAGGGGCCGTGCGACCTGCACGGCGACCGGCTGACGCGGGAGGTGCTGCTGGCACACGGTGCGGGCTGCGAACTCCGGCTGCTGCTGCGCGACTCCCGCGGCGTGTGGGGGTTGCTCGGGCTGATCCGCTCGGAGGGCGGGCGGCCGTTCGGCGCCGAGGACGCGGACAGAGCGGTACGGCTGGCCCCGGCGCTGCTGGCCGCGCTGCGCCGCTATGTGACCGTCGCGCCGCTGACCCCGTCGTTCCCGGTGCTGCCCGCGGGCCTGATCGTGATAGGCGCCGACCACGCCGTCCGCGCGGTCACGCCGCAGGCCCGCGCGTGGCTGGCGCAGATGTGGACGCCCGGCCGGTGCGACCTGCCCGACTGGCTGGCCGACACGTCGATGATCGGCCTGTCACTCGACACGCGGACGTACGCCCGCGACCCCGACTCCTGGCGCCCGCTGATCTGCGCGCCGGCGGCCAGCTTCGGCCGCTGGACGGTGATCGAGGGCCAGCCCCTCTCCCCCGACGGCGACGGCGATGTGGCCATCGTCATCCAGGCGGCCACCGGCCCGCTGCTGCTCCCCTCCTTCTGCGACTGGTACGGCATCACGCCGCGCGAACGGTGCGTCGTGGAGTGCCTGTACGACGGGGCGGCCCCCAAGCAGATCGCCCGCCGCCTCGACCTGTCGGTGCACACGGTCAACGACCACCTGAAGGCGGTGTTCCGCAAGACCGGCGCCAGCGGCAGAGACGAGCTCATGGCCGCGCTCACCGGCTGACGGTCGTCACCCCTTGACCGCGCCGGCCGTGAGCCCTTCGACGATGTAGCGGCGGATCGCGGCGAACAGCACCAGCGTCGGCAGCACCGAGACCACGGTGGCGGCGGCCATCGAGCCCCAGTCGATGTCGTACTGGGTGATGAAGGAGTTCATGGCGACGGGGATGGTCTTGGCGTCCTCGCTGTCGATGAACGTGATCGCCAGGAACAACTCGTTCCAGCACTGCACGAAGGCGAAGATGAACGTCGCGGCGATGCCCGGCAGCATCACCGGGATCACCACCCGGACCATGGCGACCAGCCGGGAGGCGCCGTCGACCTGCGCGGCCTCCTCCAGGGCCACGGGGACGCGCTCGTAGAAGCCGCGCATGATGATCGTGGAGAACGGCACCAGCATGGCGACGTACACGAGCATGAGCCCGGCCAGCCGGTTGAGCAGGTCGAGGTCGGACATCAGCAGATAGAGCGGGCCGAGCGCGATGAACAGCGGGAGCATCTGGGTGACCAGGAAGGCCAGCATGAGCGCGCCCCGCCCGGGGAAGCTGAAGCGGGCCAGCGTGTAGCCGCTGAGCACGCCGATCATGGTCACCGCCCCGGCCGCCACCAGCGAGACGAGCAGGCTGTTGAGCAGGTAGGTGCCGAAGTCGGCGAAGGAGAACAGGTCCGCGTAGTGCTCGAACGTCACGTTGCCCGGCCAGTATTTGATCGGCATCGAGAAGATCTCGGCCTTGGGCTTGAGCGAGGTTACGACGATCCAGTAGAGGGGGAAGAGCGTGATCAGCAGCCAGACGCCGAGCACGATCGCTTTGGCCAGGCGTCTCATCGGGCCTTCTCGAATCGGGTGGCGTTCAAGTAGAAGACGCTGAAGGCGAGCAGCAGGCCGAGGACGAGCATGCCGACCGCGCCCCCTCGGCCGTAGTCGCCGCCGATCACCTGCTGGATGAGGAACGTGGTGATGATGTCGGTGCTCCCCGCGGGTCCGCCGCCGGTCATCGAGTAGATCAGGTCGGGGAAGTTCAGGATCCAGATGATGCGCAGCAGCACGATCAGCGCCAGCGTCGGCCGGATGTGCGGCAGCGTCACGTGCCAGAACTGCCTGAGCCGTGACGCCCCGTCCACGTCCGCCGCCTCGTAGAGCTCACGGGGCACCGACTGCAGGGCCGCCATGATCATGATGGCGAAGAACGTCACGCCGTACCAGACGTTGGCGACGATGACCGAGGTCATCGCCCACCCGGGCGTCGCGAGGAAGCCGATGCGGTGCTCGATGATCCCGCTCCTGAGCAGCAGGTCGTTGATCACCCCGAACTGCCCGTTGAACATCCACCGCCACAGCAGCCCGATCAGGAACCCCGACATCGCCCAGGGGAAGAACACCCACGCCTGGTAGAGCCCCCGGCCGCGGAAGTGCCGCCGCAGCAGCAGCGCCAGCCCGAAGCCGAGGAAGAACTGGAAGAACAGCGACACGACCACCCAGGTGCCGGTGTTGCGGAGCGCCGTCCAGAACCGGTCCTCGGCCAGCACGGCACGGAAGTTCTCCAGGCCCACGAACGGCGTCGAGGTCAGGTCGAACAGGTTGTACTGCTGGAAGGCGATGATCGCGCCGCGGATGACCGGGTAGTACGTGAAGAGCACCACGAAGACCACGCCGGGCAGCAGGCACAGGGCGATGAACCTGGCCTTGCGGGTGGTGAACGCGGGTCTGGCCGATCCCACGCTCACGAGACCTTCTTCGCCTGGTCCGTCCAGAACGCGTCCCACGACTTGAGCACCTCGGCCGTGGTCTTCTTGCCGGTGAGCAGCGCCTGCACGTCACGGTCGGAGTCGACCTGGAACTGGCTCCAGCCCGGGTAGTCGACCGGCCGGATCGTGATCACCTGCTTGGGGTCCTGCTGCGCCTGAAGGTAGGCCTTCCAGGCGCCCTGGGAGAACTGCGGGTCGCCCTGGGCCTGCTTGGAGATCGGGATGAGCGAGTTGCCCTTGGCGAAGGCGATGCTCTGCTTGGCCTCCGACAGGAACTGCACCAGCTTGACCGCCTCCTTGGGGTGCTGGCTGAAGGAGGTCGCGCCCCAGCCGGCGTAGCCGACCGGCTGGAAGGCGTAGCCCGACGGACCCTTGGGGATCGGGGCCGTGGACCAGGTCTTGACCGAGCTCTCCTCGACCGTCTTGATCACTTCGGGGTCCTGGATGAGCATGCCGGTGACGCCCGAGGTGAAGCCCTGGACCATCTCCGGGTAGCCCCACGACACCGAGTCGGGCGGCGAGATCTCCTTGAAGATCTTCACGAACAGGTCCGTGGCCTGGACGGCCTCGGGGGTCGAGAAGATCGTCCGCTTGTCCTTGAGGAAGAAGGATTTCTCGGGGTTCAGGGCCTCGCCGTTGTAGGCGCTGATCATCTGGACGACGTAGTCGGCGCCGCCCTTGCCGCCCCGGAAGGAGTAGCCGAACCTGTCGCCCGAGGTCATCTTCTTGCCGGCCTCGTAGAGCTCCTGCCAGGTCGTGGGCGGCTGGGTCATGCCCCAGTCGGTCCGGTAGAACAGCGTGCGCTCATAGAAGCCGTACGGGATGAGGTACGGCTTGCCGCCGACCTCGACCGCCTTCTTCTGGGCCAGCTCGGTCAGGTCCGACCAGCCCGGCCAGTCCGTGGTCGGCAGTACGGCCAGCCAGCCGTTGTTGGAGAAGGACTTGGCCGTGTGGTCGCGGACCTCCAGGACGTCCAAGCCCTTCTTCGTCTGCAGGATCTGGGTGATCTTCTGGTCGGCGCTGTCGAGCGGCGGCGAGATCAGCTCCACCTTGATCTTCGGGTTCGCCTTCTCGAAGTCCGCGATCAAGGTCTTGATCAGCTTCGTCCGCTCGGGGCTGGTCAGGCTCTCGATCATGCGCAGCCGTACCTCTCCAGAGGACGACCCGGAGCCGCAGCCCGCGAGCACCAGGGTTGCCGCGACGAAGGACGCGAGGAGGGGGGTTCTCATCTGAGCCTCCAGAGAGGAAAGACAGCGCTGTCAATCACGCTAGGGGACTGGCACCCTCCAGCGCTAGACCGAGGTCCTTGATCAACGTATCGGCGGGTTCCAGCCCGACCGACAGACGGACCAGCCCGATCGGGATGCCCATGGTCGCTCGTACGCTCTCCTCGGTCGAGAGCGCGGGCGCGTTGACCAGACTCTCAAAGCCTCCCCAAGACACCCCGATCCTGAAATATCGCAACAAATCGATGAATGCTGCGACCACCGGCCGGGAGTCGGTGTCCAGTTCCAGGCTGAACAGGCTGGAGAAGCCGGACATCTGGCGAAGCGCCTGCGCGTGACCGGGATGCGAGGGCAGCCCCGGATAGTTGACCCGCCGCACCGCCGGATGATCCGCCAGGAACCCGGCCACCGCCAGCCCGCGCTCCTGGTGCGCCGCCATCCGTACCGGCAGCGTACGCAGGCCCTTGATCACCTTGGCCGCGTCGTGCGGCGACATGGCCGCCCCGTAGAGCTGGTACTCGGTCAGCGCCAGCGGCCTGATGAGCCGCGACGGCCCGATCACCACGCCGCCGACCAGGTCGCTGTGGCCGCCGATGTACTTCGACAGCGAGTGCACGACCAGGTCCACCCCGAGCGTCAGCGGCTTCTGGAACAGCGGCGTGGACCAGGTGTTGTCCATCACCGTCACCAGCCCCCGCTCCCGCGCCCAGGCGGTCACCTCCGCGATGTCCACGACGGCGTAGGCCATGTAGGAGGGCGACTCGAAGTAGAGTAGGCGGGTGCTCGCCGTGATAGCGCTGTCACAGCCTTCGAGGTCATCGACGTGCGTATGCGTGACGCCGAACTTCTCCAGGTAACGCAGGAACTGGGTGGTGGGCCCATAGACCGCGCCCAGCACCAGCACATGGTCACCGGCCTTCACCAGCGAGGAGATGGTCGCGGCGATCGCGCCCATTCCCGAGGCGAAACACTTGGCCCGCTCCCCCCGCTCCAGCGCGGCAAGCTTGCGCTGCGCCAGGTCGACCGTCGGGTTGGTGCCCCGCCAGTAGACGTAGCGCTCGTCCTCGTTCCTGATCGCCTCACCCAGTTCGCCGGCCGTCTCGAAGGTGAACAGGGAGTTCTCGAACACCGGCGGGTTGACCGCGCCCAGCATCCACGGCTCGTCCTCGCCCAGCCGTCCGCAGATCCATTCATCATCCATGGGGGCACCATATGACAGGCCACAAGGGAGCCATCAACCCGACCATGGCCGACGTCGCCAGGCGCGCGGGGGTGAGCCTGAAGACCGTCTCGCGGGTGGTCAACCAGGAGCCGCACGTGAGCGCGCCGCTGCGGCAGCGGGTGCAGGAGGCCATCAGCGCGCTCGGCTTCCGCCGCAACGAGGCGGCCAGCCGGCTGGCCCGCCGCGCCACCATGCTGACCCTCGGCCTGGTCATGGAGAACATCTCCAACGAGTTCTACTCCCGCCTGGCCAAGGCGGTGGAATCGGCGGCGGCCGACCATGAGGCGCTGGTCGTCTTCGGCTCGTACGAGGAGCGTCCGGAGCGGGAGCGGATGCTCGTGGAGTCCATGTACGCCCGGGGCGTCGACTCGCTGATCATCGTGCCGTCGGCCGCCGACCACGGCTGGCTCGGCGAGCACGGCGGCCTGACCACGGTGTTCGTGGACCGGGTGCCGCACGGCCTGGAGCAGGCGGACGTGGTGCTGCTGGACGACGTCAGGGGCGGCCGGATGGCGACGGAGCACCTGCTGCGGCACGGACACCGGCGCATCGGGCTGATCTCCGACGACGACGGGCTGAGCTCGGTCCACGACCGCGCCTCCGGCTACCGCGCGGCGCTGCGGGAGGCCGGGGTGGCGGTGGACGAGTCGCTGGTGGTGCGGGAGGTGTTCGACCCGTGGCGGGCCGGACAGGAGGTGACGCGCCTGCTGTCGCTGACCGACCCGCCGACGGCGTTCTTCGCCACCAACAACCGGGCCGCGATCGGCATCCTCCAGGCGCTGCGCGAGCGGCCCGAACGCCCGGCGTTCGTGGGCTTCGACGACTTCGCGCTGGCGGAGGTGTTCAACCCGGGAGTGACGGTGGTGCGCTACGACGTGACGCGGCTGGGCCGCAGCGCGGTGGACCTGCTCCTGGACCCCTCGGACCAGCCGCGGCGGGTCAAGGTACCGGTCGAACTGATCACCCGCGGCTCCGGCGAGCAGCCTCCTTGAGACTCAGGACGAGCGGGGCCGCCAGTCGCCGCGGTCCAGGTCCAGGTCCTCCGGGGTGTGCAGGCGGACCATGGTCCGCGCCACTCCCGCCGGGACCCGGTGCGGCGTCAGGAACGACACCGACACCATCACCGCGAACGCGATCGGCACCGTCCAGGCGGCCGGCTGGGCCAGCAGGGCGCCCGCGAGCCCGTCGTACGGCCCGCCGGTGATCGTGGCCAGCACCGCCGCGCTGGCCAGGCCGCCGCCCACGAGCAGCCCGGCCAGCGCGCCCGTGGTGCTGAGGCGGCGCCACCAGATGCCGAGCACGAGCAGCGGGCAGAACGACGAGGCCGCCACCGCGAACGCCAGCCCCACCACGTCGGCCACCGGCAGGGCCCGCGCCCACAGCGCCAGGGCCAGCGGCACCGCGACCGCCATGAGCGTGGCGGCCCTGAACGAGCGGACACTGCCCTTGAGCAGATCCTGGGCGATCACTCCGGCCACCGACACGGTCAGCCCCGACGAAGTGGACAGGAACGCCGCGAACGCCCCCGCCGTGACGAGCGCGGTCAGCAGGTCGCCCAGGGTGCCGCCGACCATCCGCTCCGGCAGGGTCAGCACGACCGCGTCGGTCCCCACCAGTTCGGGTACGTACAACCGGCCCAGCCAGCCGTACAGCGCGGGCAGCAGGTAGAACGCGCCGAGCAGCGACAGGACCACGAGCGTGGTGCGGCGCGCGGTCCGGCCGTCGGGGTTGGTGTAGAAGCGGACGAGTACGTGCGGCAGGCCCATCGTGCCGAGGAAGGTGGCCAGGATCAGCGAGTACGTCGAGTACAGGCCGTACTCCTTGCCGCCGGCGAGCGGCACCTGCCAGGTGGCCGCGTCGGCCGCGCTCACCGCGGGCGCCCCGTCCGCGCGCCACGCCATGAGCAGGAACACCAGCGGTACGGCCAGCGCCGTCAGCTTGAGCCAGTACTGGAACGCCTGCACGAACGTGATCGACCGCATGCCGCCCGACAGCACGTTGACCGCGACCACGGCCGCCACCAGCAGCCCGCCCACCCACACCGGCGCCCCGGTGACCGTCCGCAGCACCAGGCCCGCGCTCTGGAACTGCGGCATCAGGTAGAGCCAGCCGATGAGCACGACGAGCACGCTGGCCGTGCGGCGTACGGTCATCGACTCCAGCCTGGCCTCGGCGAAGTCGGGCAGCGTGTACGCGCCCGAGCGGCGCAACGGCGCGGAGACCAGCACGAGCAGCACGAGGTAGCCGCCGGTCCAGCCGACGGGCAGCCACAGCATGTCGGCGCCGAACGACAGGATCAGCCCCGCCACCCCGAGGAACGACGCCGCCGACAGGTACTCGCCGCCGATCGCCGAGGCGTTCCACAGCGGGCTGACCGAGCGGGAGGCGACGTAGAAGTCGGAGGTGGTACGGGAGAACCGGATGCCGAACGCCCCGATGAGCACGGCCGCCACCACCACGACGACGACCGCGGTGAGGCTCATGGGCGTTCGACCAGGTCGGCGAAGTGGCGCTCGTTGCGTTCGGCCTGCCGTACGTAGAGCCACGCGCCCACGACGAAGGCGGGGTAGATGAGGCCGGCGAGCACCGCCCACGGGAGCGGGATGCCCAGCAGGTCCGCCTCGCGCAGCTCCGGGATGGCCAGGAACAGCAGCGGCAGACCGCCCACTACGCACGCCAGCACCGTGCAGACGAACAGGGCCAGCCGGAACTGGGTGCGTAGCAGCGAGCGCATGTACACCTCGCCGAGGTGCGTCTGCTCGTCGATCTCGCGGGTGGCCGGGTAGCGGGGGCGGCGCGCGGCGGCGGTGCGGGGGCTCGTCACCGTGACCCGGCGCGCCGTGTCGTGGCGGGCGAGCGGCACCCGGCGGGCGGGGCGGGGCTCCGGGCTCACTCCGGCCGTCCTCTCTTGGCCCGGCGGACGAGCATGTCGCGCAGTTCGCGGGTGTGGCGGCGGCTGACCGGGATCTCGGTGTCGCCGACCCGGACCGTGCACTTGCCGGAGTCGATGTGCAGCTCCTCGATGTGCTTGACCGCGACGAGGTGGCTGCGGTGCACCCGGACGAACCCGGCCGAGGCCCAGCGGTCCTCCAGCGTGGCCAGCGGGATGCGCACCAGGTGGCTGCCCGCGGCGGTGTGCAGGCGGGCGTAGTCGCCGTGCGCCTCGACGTACACCACGTCGGCGCTGGAGACGAACCGGGTCACGCCGCCCAGCTCGACCGGGATGGTGTCGGACTCGCCGAGCTCGACCGGCACGTCGGCCGAGACGGCCACCCGCCTGATCGCCTCGGCCAGCCGTTCGGGGCGCACCGGTTTGAGCAGGTAGTCCTCGGCCTTGATCTCGAAGGCGTCGACCGCGTGCTCCTCGTACGCGGTGACGAACACGACCCGGGGCGGATTGGCGAACTGCGACAGCAGCCGCCCGAGCACCACGCCGTCGAGCCCGCGCATCCTGATGTCGAGGAAGACGGCGTCGATCGGCCGGCCGTCAGCGATGGCCCGGTCGAGCAGCTTCAGCGCCGCGGCGCCGTCCCTCGCGGTGGCCACCTCCCCGATACGAGGGTCGGCGCGCAGTAAGTACGACAGGTCTTCCAGAGCGGGTAGCTCGTCGTCGACGGCGAGGACCCGGAGTTGTGCCATACACAGTGATAAAACCGACAACAAAGATCGAGGTCAACGGGCCGAGACGCCGGGGTGATACTTCGGCAACCTGATGTTGACCTTCGTGCCCGCGCCGGGGCCCGTCTCGACGACCAGCCCGTACTCGTCTCCGTACACCTGGCGCAGTCGCTCGTCCACGTTGGCCAGCCCCACGCCGCCCGCGGGGGCTATCTCACCTGCGAGGATGCGGCGCAGCTTGTCGGGCTCCATGCCGAGGCCGTCGTCCTCGACGCTGAGGCGGCACTCGGCTCCGGCGTCCTCGGCGACGATCGTGATGCGACCGACGCCGTTCTTGCTCTCCAGGCCGTGGCGGACGGCGTTCTCCACCAGCGGCTGCAGGCACAGGAACGGCACCGCGACGGGCAGCACCTCGGGGGCGATGCGGAGGGTCACCTGGAGCTGGTCGCCGAAACGGGCGCGTTCCAGGATCAGGTAGCGGTCGATCGAGCGCAGCTCCTCGGCCAGCGTGGTGAACTCGCCGTGCCGGCGGAAGGAGTAGCGGGTGAAGTCGGCGAACTCCAGCAGCAGCTCGCGGGCGCGTTCCGGGTCGGTGCGGACGAAAGACGCGATCGTGGTCAGCGAGTTGTAGATGAAGTGCGGCGAGATCTGCGCCCGCAGCGCCCGTACCTCGGCCTCCATCAGCAGGGTGCGGGAGCGGTCCAGTTCGGCCAGCTCCAGCTGCGAGTCCACCCAACCGGCCACCTCCTGGGCGGCCCTGACCAGCCCCGCCGAGGCGTGCGGGCCGTAGGCCGCCAGCGCGCCGACGACCCGGTCGTCGGTGGTGAGCGGTACGACCACGGCGTGCCGGATCGGGCATTCGAGCAGCTCGCACTCGATGGCGAGCACCTGGGTGCGGCCGTCCTTCAGCGTCGCGCCCGCGTGCTCGAACGCCTGACCCGCGTGGTGCTCCCCCGCGCCGTCGTAGACGAGCAGCCGCTTCCCGTCGGTGATCGCCAGCGCCGACGAGCCGAGCAGCGTACGCAGGTGCCGCGACGCCTTCTGGACGGCCTCCTCGGTCAGCCCGGCGCGCAGCGGCGGCCCGGCCAGGGAGGCGGTGTGCAAGGTCTCGAACGTGGCCCGCTCGGCCGGGCTGGTGCCCAGCTCGCGCCGCCCGCGCAGGACCCTCCAGAGCACGATCGCGGGCACGCCCACGAGCACGGTCACCACGGCGACTCCGACCAGGTATTCCACGCCGCCGGAGCCTAGTGCCCGCCTTGACGCTTCGACAGTCCCGATCTACGTTCCGACAAAGAGCAAGGAGTTCCTGTCATGGGCCTCGATCCGAAGAACTGGGCCGGCCTGAAACCGTTCGGGCTCGGCGAGCAGAAGCCCAACAACTACCTCGAGATCTGGAAGGCCGTCCGCGAGAACCGCGGTCAACGGCGGTATGCCTGGCGGATCCTGCGTGACGGCGCCTGTGACGGCTGCGCGCTCGGCACCACCGGCATGCGCGACTGGACGATGGACGAGGTCCATCTGTGCAACATCCGCCTGCGGCTGCTGCGGCTGAACACGATGCCGCCGCTGGACGGCGGGCTGCTTTCTGACGTGTCGCAGCTGGCCGGCAAGAGCAGCGCGGAGTTACGCGACCTGGGCCGGCTGCCGTACCCGATGCTGCGGGAGAGCGGCGAGGCCGGGTTCCGGCGGATCGGCTGGGACGAGGCGCTGAACCTGGCCGCCGACCGGCTCCGGCAGGCCGGGCCGGACAAGTTCGGGCTCTACATGACCAGCCGCGGCGAACCCAACGAGAACTACTTCGCCGCGCAGAAGGCCGTACGCGCGCTGGGCGGCAACTCGATCGACAACGCGGCCAGGATCTGCCACTCGCCGTCGACCGTGGCGCTGAAGGGGTCGCTCGGCGTGGCCGCCACCACCTGCTCCTACGCCGACTGGATCGGCAGCGACCTGATCGTCTTCATCGGCTCGAACGTGGCCAACAACCAGCCGGTCGCGATGAAGTACCTCTACCACGCCAAGAAGGAGGGCACGAAGGTCGCGGTGGTCAACACCTATCGCGAGCCCGGCATGGACAAGTACTGGGTGCCGTCGAACATCGAGAGCGCGGTCTTCGGCACCCGGATCACCGACCGGTTCTTCCTGGTGAATGTGGGCGGCGACGTCGCGTTCCTCAGCGGCGTGCTCAAGATGATGATCGACAACAACTGGGTGGACCATGAGTTCGTCGACTCGCACACCGCGGGCTACGCGGAGCTGGCCGAGTCCCTGAGCAAGCGCTCGTACGAGGAGCTGAGCGCGCTCTCCGGGGCGTCGGAAGACGACATGCGCGAGCTGGCCAGGATGCTCCACGAGGCGAAGACCGCCGTGCTGGTGTGGTCGATGGGCGTCACGCAGCACGAGTTCGGCGAGGACAACGTCCGGTCGATCATCAACCTGGGGCTCACCAAAGGCTTCGTGGGCCGCGAGAAGTCCGGGCTGATGCCCATCCGCGGCCACAGCGGCGTGCAGGGCGGCGCCGAGATGGGCGCCTACAGCACGGCGCTGCCGGGCGGCCTGGCCGTCACCCCGGAGAACGCCGCCACGTTCGCGGAGCTGTGGGGCTTCGAGGTGCCCTCGTCGCCCGGCCGTACCGCCCCCGAGATGCTGGAGGCCGACCTGGACGTGCTGATCTCCAGCGGCGGCAACTTCCTGGAGGTCCTGCCCGACCCGGCCGCCTGCCGCCGGGCGCTGGCCCGGATCCCGCTGCGGGTGCACATCGACATCTGCCTGTCGAGCCAGATGCTGGTGGAGCCCGGCTCCGCGGTGCTTCTGCTGCCCGCCCAGACCCGCTACGAGATGATCGGCGGGGTCACGGCCACCTCCACGGAGCGGCGGATCATCTTCTCCCCCGAGATCCCCGGCCCGCGCATCCCCGAGGCCTGGCCGGAGTGGAAGATCACCACCGAACTGGCCGCCCGAACACGTCCCGAAATTTCGGAACACGTGCGCTATACCGGCACGCCGCAGATCCGCGAGGACATCGCCCGGTCCGTCCCCGCCTACGCGGGCATCGAGAACCTCAAGGCCAAGGGCGACAACCTCCAGTACGGCGGCCCGCTGCTCTGCGCGGGCTGGAAGTTCCCCACCCCCGACGGCCGAGCGCGCTTCTCGGTGGTCGAGGTGCCGCCGCTGAACCGCCCCGACGGCACGTTCGTGGTCACCACCCGCCGGGGCAAGCAGTTCAACTCGATGGTGTACGAGAAGCGCGACGCCCTCACCGGAGCCACCCGCGAGGCCGTGCTGATGAACCCGATCGACGCCGACCGGCTCGGCCTGAACGACGGCGACCCGGTACGGCTGAAGAGCGACACCGGCGAGCTGACCGGGCGGGTCGTGCGCGCCCCCGTCACGCCGGGCAACCTGCAGGTCCACTGGCCGGAGGGCGAAGTGCTCATCGACCGGAACAAGCGCTCGCCACAGGCGGGCATCCCCGACTACAACGCGGTGGTGAGGGTCGGATGAATCGCTGGTTACTCGCGGCGGCCGCGGTACTCTTCCAGCTCGCGCTGGGCGCCGTCTACTCCTGGAGCGTGTTCTCCAAGGCACTCCAGGCCAAGGCGAGCGACTTCGACCTCACCAAGGCGGAGGCCGCGCTGCCGTTCTCGGTGACGATCGGCATGATCTTCCTGGGCACCTTCATCGGCGGCCGGATCCAGGACGTACGCGGCCCGCGACCGGTCGCCCTGGCGGGCGGCGTGCTCTACTCGCTCGGCATCCTGCTGGCCGGCTTCGCCGCCGATCACTCCCAGTTATGGCTGCTCATCCTCGGCTACGGCGTCATCGCGGGCTTCGGCCTCGGGCTCGGGTACATCGTGCCGATCGCCATGCTGCAGAAGTGGTTCCCGGACAAGCGCGGGCTGATCACCGGGATCGCGGTGGGCGGCTTCGGCTTCGGCGCCGTGGTGACCTCGCCCGTCGCGCAACGGCTGGTCGAGGCCAACCCGGCGGTGCCGACCAGGGCGTTCCTCACGCTGGGCGTGGCGTACCTGGTGATGACGCTGGTGGGCGCGTTCTTCTTCCGCAACCCGCCGGCCGACTACCAGGTGGCCGCGACCGGGCGGATCGCCGCCAGCGGGCGCGAGTACACGCAGGGCGAGGCGCTGCGTACGCCGCAGTGGTACCTGCTGGCCGCCATCCTCTGCCTCAACGTGACGGCGGGCATCGCACTCATCTCGGTGATCAGCTCGGCCGCCACGTCCATCGCCGGCTACACCGCGGCCGCCGCGGCCACGCTGACCGGCGTCATGGGGCTGTTCAACGGCGCCGGGCGGATCTTCTGGGGCTGGATCTCGGAGCGGACCGGGCGGATGTTCGCCTTCGCCGGGATGCTCGGCCTGCAGGGGATCTGCTTCCTGCTGCTCGGCCACGCCTCGCAGGTGGCCCTGTTCGCGGTCCTGTCGGCGGTGGTCTACCTCTGCTACGGCGGCGGGTTCGGCACCATGCCCGCCACCGCGGGCGACTTCTTCGGCCTGCGCAACGCGGGCGGCATCTACGGGCTGATGATCGTGGCCTGGAGCGTCGGTGGGATCGTCGGACCGCTGCTCGCGGCCGCGCTCATCTCGGGCGACAACTACACCACGGCGTTCACCGTGATCGGGATCATCGCGCTGGTGGCCCTCGTGCTGCCGCTCGTCACCCGGCCGCCGAAGGCCGAGCGGGTCGTCACTCCGCAGGAAGCGCTTTAGCGATCAGCTCGGCGTAGGACCGCGCCTCCTCCTCGGAGGCGTACTTGGTGCGGGGCCAGAAGAAACCGCGCAACCCGTCCTTCGGGTTGCGCGGCACCACGTGGACGTGCAGGTGCGCCACGCTCTGACTGATGCGGTTGTTCATCGCGACGAACGTACCGGCCGCCTCCAGCCCCTCCTCGACCGCGCGGGTCACCAGCTGGACCCGCTCGAAGAAGGGGCCGACGTCGCCGAGCTCGCCGAAGGTCTCGACATGGAGCCTCGGTACGACCAGGACGTGGCCCTTGAAGACCGGGCGGACGTCGAGGAAGGCGACGACGATCTCGTCGGAGTGGACGATGTGGGCGGGCCGCTCGCCCGCGACGATCTCGCAGAACAGGTCGTTGCTCACCGGCCGACCCTACCGGGCCTTATCGGGCGGACTTGTCGGCGAAAGCCGTCCAGCTGGTCACGTTGGGCGCCGACCACTCCTCGGGCGCGTGCAGGAAGTGCTCGCCCACGTGCGCGCGGAGCCGGTCGGGCACCTCGGTCGTCTTGTGGCCGCGGCAGTGGTAGACCAGCCCGCCCTGGCGCTGCCCCATCGCCATCCACGGCAGCCACGGCGAGACCCGGCACCACGAGAACACGCACGGCACACTCGGCTCGCCGGAGTCGAGATCCTTGGCCGAGGCGAAGAACTGGAACAGCTCCAGCGCCCGATAAGTGTCACTGGCCGAGTTGTCGGGATAGTCGGCGACCTTGAGCGGCGACGGGTAGGCCAGCCGGATGTCGGCGTTGAAGACGACCTGGTCACCGAGCCTGGTGGTGGGCACGGGGTAGGCGCCGAAGCGCTGGTTGACCGGGTCGTTGAACACGTGCCGGACCTCGACGGACGCCCCCGTGAACGGGTTGTCCCAGGTGTCGATGATCTCGCGGGACTTCGGGTCGAGGTAGGCCGCGGCCTCCCTGGTCAGCATCTGCCAGCCGCCGTCGACCTCGACCGCCCTGGCCACGTTGACGCCCTCGAAGCCGAACAGATGGTGCGGGCCGTCGTCCTGCTGCCAGCCGTAGACGTCACCGGTCCACCACGAGATCGTCTCCGCGCCGTCGGTCGAGGCGCGCACTCGCATGAAATCCACAGGTCTCCCCCACGGGTGCTCTATTTGACGACGACCGCGAAGATCGCTTCGCCCGACTGCGCCTTGCTCTGCTCGTCGACCGGGCTGGCACCGGCGCGGGGGCAGCGCCAGCAGTCGTACAGCCTGATCTCGGTGTTGCCCGGGTGCTTGCCGTTGAAGACGAAGTAGCTGGTGCCGCCCGAGCCCGTCCCGCCGCCTTCGCTCTTGTATTCCTTGCTGATGAACGAGGCCACCTTGGCGTCGGGCACCGCCACGAGGCGCCACTGGTCACCGACGGACGGGTTGTCGACCACGGCCAGCGAGAACCGCTGGCCCGCGCCGACCTCCACTGTGACCGTCGAGCCCTTGGCGCCCTTGATGACCTTGCCGTAGTCGCTGACGGCCGACCCCGCGCCACAGCCCGTGCCGGCCCCCAACATGAGGAGGGCCAGCAGGGCGGTGGCGGCCGTTCGACGAATCACTCAGGCAGGCTATCGGGATCGGGGCTCACTTGCTCCTGTTGCGCCTCATGATCCGGCGCAGGACCAGGGCCACGAGGGCGCCGGCGGCGGCGATGACCAGCACGGGGCGCTTCCTGGCCTCCGTGGTGACCTTGTCGGCCGCGTCCTTGACCTGGTCGGGGGTGACATCTCGTACCTTGTCGGCCACCTCGGCGGCCTTGTCCTTCGCGACATCCGCCACTACGACGGCCTTGTCCTTCGCCAGTTCGGCCACGGCGGCCGCCTTGTCCTTGGCGACCTCGGCCACTTCGACGGCCTTGTCCTTGGCGACCCCGGCCACCTCCGTGGCCTTGCCCTTCGCCGCCTCCGCCGCGTCGTTCGCCCGGCCCTTCACGTCCGCCTTGTCGGCCAGGGCCGCCACGGTGTCGCCAAGTTCCTGACGGGTGTCCTTGATGTTTTTGTGCACGTCGTCCTCTTCCTCATCCTCGTCGTTGGCGTGCTCCGCCCTCACAGACTCCGTCTCGCCTTCCCGGGCCCCTACCGCCTCGGTGCGCTCGTCCACCACGGGGGGTTCGGGGATGAAGGTCTCGTGCTCCTGGCGGGCGGCCTCCGCCTTCATCGCGTTCTCCACCGCGCCCGGCCTGGTCGGCGGTACGTTGACGGACTCGTGGTCCGTCGGCATACCGACCGTCGTCCGGCGGGCGCCCACGTCCCCGGCATGCTGCTCGCTATATCCCTGCTCGCCGTATTCGGGGTCCGTCTCACTCATCGCCGAGCCCTCTCCTTGACCACGTCGATATCGGCCTTGACGCTGGCGATCGTCTCTTCCGGCACCAGCGGCGCGGCCTGCTTCACCTGGTTCTTGCCCATGAGACCCAGCACGGCGGCGACAACGAACAAGACACCCGCCACTATCGCGGCAGCCGCCCAAGCGGGCATCACCAGGGCGAGCAGCAGAATGACGGCGGCCACCAGAGCGGCACCGCCGAAGAACGCGGTCATTCCCGCGGCCCCGAACAGGCCCGCGCCGAACCCCGCCCGCTTGCCCTTCCGCGTGAGCTCCAGCCGCGCCAGCCGCAATTCATCCCTGACGAGCCGGGAGACCTGCTCGGAGAGATCGTTGACCAGCTTGTGGGTGTCGTTCACGTCGCCTCCTCTGCCGAGGAGGCGACTACCCAGCGAAGTGGCTTTCTATCACCGCTTGGCGGCTCGCAGCAGGAAGCCGACGACGGACAGAACCGGGGACTTGGGAACGTCGCACCAGTTGTCGGGCTGCTTGGGCTTGCTCCACGGGGAGGGCAGCTCACACGAAGGAGCCGACGGCTTGGGCCGTTCGCACCACGATCCGGGAGGATTCATATTTTCACTGTACAACTTCAGCTGCGGGCGCCACCGGAATCTTCACCGTCGGGCGTCGCCGAAATCGCCGGGCAGCGCGATGATGCCGGGCTGCGCGATGACGTGGGTCAACGGGGCCACCCGCCGGTAGGGGTCGCTCGACCCGGCCCGCTCCTCGCACTCCAGCAGCAGGTCCAGGTCGTCGGGGAGGGGCGCGTCGTCGGCCGCCAGGTCCGTGAGCACCCGCACGCCGTACCACTGCCGGACGCCCAGCCCTCGTACGGCCAGGCGCCGCGTCAGGTCGTCGAGCCGGTCGGCCCGCGCCCGGACGCCCAGGCGGTTGGTGTACGCGTCCGCGTCGAACGCCTCCCTGGCCGCCGCCCAGTCCCCCGTCATCCCGGGCCGCATCGCCAGCGCGTCGCCGTTGCGCACGAGCAGGGACAGCACCCCGCCGGACGCGAGCACCGCCGCCATGGCGGTCAGGAGCGGGTCGGGGTCGTCGAAGTACATGAGCACGCCATGACAGAGGACCACGTCGAAGCTCCCGGGCCCGAACAGCTCCCCCAGCCGCTCGGCGGGCGCGTGCACCACCTCGATGGCCATCTCAGGCTCGACCCGCTCCTTCAGCAGCCCGAGCAGATCACTGGACGCGTCGAGCGCGGTCACGCGATGCCCCTGGGCGGCGATCCTGAGCGCCTGGGTGCCCTGCCCGCAGCCCACGTCCAGCACCCTGGCCGGGACGGACGGGAGATGGGCCGCCAACTGTCGGCTCACCAGCTCCTGCCTGACCACGTCACGCAGGCTGCCCAGCCGCTCCCGCCACCGTTCCTCGCCTGCTGAGAACCCCATCACGAAGACCTTTCACAGAGTAAAACCACGGTCACGCAGTGTAGTATTTCCGATGACGCGAGCGAGAGGATGACCGCCATGGCCACCGGCACCACGCGCAGAAAGACACGCAGGCGTGCACCCGCACCTGAGCCCGGCTGCGACTCCCGACCTTCGCCCGCGTGGGGGCCGGGCTGGGGACGGTCCGGACCGACCCACACCGAGCTCAAGCGCGAACAGCTCTGGCAAACCCTCATCGGAGAGGGTTGGAGAGCCGAGATCATCCGTGGAAGGATCATAGTGAGCCCCTGGACGAAGAGGCGCCATGCGCAGCTGGTCCATCGCGTTCAGATGCAGCTCTTCGAGTTCGCGCTCGACAAGGGCTGGGAGTTCTACCAGACCTGGGCCGTTCACATCCCGCCCGATCGAGGCGACAAGCGGCTTCCTGATCTGCTGGTCGCGCCACCGGACAGTCCGGAGTTCGACGAGAACCAGGCCTACGGCCACGGCACGCTCCTGGTCGTCGAGATCACCTCCTCCGACAATCGGACCGACGATCTGCAGGTCAAGCCCGCCGAATATGCCCGGGCAGGCGTACCCATCATGCTGATCGTCGACGAATTCTCCGAGCCTCGATCGGTCACCCTGCTGTCGGACCCACGTGATGGCGAATATCGCAACATGACCAAGGTGGACGAAGGCGAGCAGGTGAAGTTGCCGGAGCCGTTCGGGGTCGAGCTCGACACCGGCCTGATCTTCCGCTGAGCAAGGCACCCAGCCGGGGGCGCAAGTACGGGGCCTGAACAGCTTGATGACGCGAGCGAAAGGATGACCGCCATGCCTACCGGCAGCACGTACGGGAAGGCACACGGGCACGACCCCGCCCCGGGTCCAGAGCGCCCGCCGATCGCCGCACCCACGTGGGGCCCTGGATGGGGCGCCCTGGGCCCCACGGACGAGGAGCTCCGCCGCGAACAGGTGTGGGAGAGACTCGTCGGGCAAGGACTGAGGCCGGAGATCGTGGATGGGCGGGTCTATGTGAGCTCCAGGGCCAAGAGACGGCACTGTGTCCTGGTCGACCGGCTGGCGGACCAGCTCTGCGACGTCAAGCGGAAGAACGGCTGGGAGTTCTACCAGTCCTGGGCGGTGCACATTCCGCCGGGGCGCGGCGACAAACGGCTGCCCGACCTCCTGATCGCCCCGCCGGGGAGCCCGGAGTTCGACGGCAACCAGGCCTACGGATACGGCACGCTGATGGCCGTCGAAGTGGTGTCGTCCGACAGCCGCGATGACGATCTGGAGGCCAAGCCGGTCGCCTACGCGCGGGCGGGGGTCCCGATGATATTGATCCTCGACGACTTCTCCACCCCACCGTCAGTCAGGCTGCTCCACGGGCTGTCCGACGGCGCGTACGATACCTCGATCGTCGTCGAGGCGGGGCAGCCGCTGCCACTGCCGGAGCCGTTCGGGGTCACGCTCGAGACCGGGCCCATCTTCCGCTAGGCGAGATACGCTGCCGAGATGCTGGTCGTACACGGGGTCTGGGCAGGAGACGCCCTCGCTTTCTGGGCAGAGGACACCGAGGGCACCTCGCAATCCGCCGACGCGCCCACCACCGGGACGACCGCCCGGCCCGCCACCGGGACGACCGCTGGAGCCGCTCGGCCGGACACCGGGACGACCGCTGGAGTCGTCGTGCGGCCGCACCCGTTCGCCGCGTCCGCTGTCGCGCTCGGCGATCTGCTCGGGCTCGCGTCTGCCCTGGCCGTCACGCTCCGTGAACACGCCTCCTCCGCTGAGGGTTCGCAGGGGGGCCTCACGGAACGGCGGCCGGCCGATCGGCTGCCTGCGGTCCCGTTGGACGGGTCCGTGCGCGGTCTGCGGTTGCTCCTGCCCGGTTCCGCCAAGGAGCCGCTGGCCTCGCCCGAAGCCGGGCGCCTGTCGGAGATCGTCCGGCCGCGCCTGCATCTGTGGGAGGTGCCCGCTGTCGTCCCGGCCACCGAAGACGCGCTGCGGGTGCTCGCCGAACACCCCGGCGCCGCCACCGTACGCCACTGGAGCGTGGTGGCCGAGTTCGCGCGCGATCTCGTACGGCGGGGGCGGGTCATCCCTCAGCTCATCCCCCATGCCCACTCGGAAGAGGCCGGTGGGCGGGCCGTGTGGCGGGCGGTGCTGACCGGGGCCGACGCCGCCTACTTCCGAGACCTCGCCCTCGCCATGCCGCCCGCCTGCCGTACCTCCGAGGTCGAGCGCCCCTCAGTGGAGGTGCTCGGGGCGGCGCTGGACGGGTTCACCGACGCGCTCGTCCGGGCGGCGCTCACCGAACCGCTCGTGACCGGCCCCCGTACGGGCCAGGAGCGGTGGCTGGCGGCGCTGACCGGGGCCGACGACAGCTGCCCGGACAGCCCGGAGCTGCGCCGTGAGCTGGAGGAGTGGCGGGCTTCCGTGGCCGCCGCGGACGGGGCCGCCAGGGTGTGCTTCCGCCTGCTCGAACCCACCGGCGATCTCGACCTCACGCCATCTGCCGACGACCTCAACCACCTGGATAGCACCGCCCCCGCCGACCAGGCTGGCGGCACCACTGGCACCGGCGCTGACGATGGCCGTGGCTGGCGGGTCGAGATCGCGTTGCAGGCCGCCGACGATCCCAGCCTCTACGTACGCGCCGAACGGGTGTGGAGCGGCGAGCCGGTGCCCGGCCTGCCCAGGAGTCCGGAGCGCGAGCTGCTGGCCGGGCTGGGCCGTGCCGTACGCCTGTACCCCGAACTCGACCGGGCTCTTCGGGTCGCCGAGCCGACCGGGCTGGAGCTGGACACGGCGGGCGCGTTCGGGTTCCTGCGGCAGGCGGCGCCGCTGTTGCAGGCCGCCGGGTTCGGGGTGCAGCTGCCGCGCTGGGCCGGCCGTACGAGGCTGGGGCTGAAGCTGACCACCCGCACCAAGAAGCAGAGCGCGGCCACCGCCCAGGGGTTCGGGCTGCGCGAGCTGGTGAACTTCCGGATCGACCTCGCGGTCGGCGACGAGACGATCAGTGAGGCGGAGCTGGCCGAGCTGGCCAGGCTGAAGGTGCCGCTGGTACGCGTCCGCGGGCAGTGGGTGGAGCTCGACGACCGTCAGCTCAAGGCCGCGCTGAAAGCCGTCGGGGGCGAGCGCACCGGCGAGTTGCCCGCCGCCGACCTGCTGCGTCACGTGGTCCAGGGTGACGACGAGCTGCCGCTGCTGGAGGTCGACGCCGACGGTGTGCTCGGCGATCTGCTGTCCGGCCAGGCCGAGCGGCGGCTCCTGCCGATGGCCACGCCCAGCGGCCTGGACGCGACGCTGCGCCCCTATCAGGAGCGCGGGCTGGCCTGGCTGAGCTTCCTGTCGGAGCTGGGGCTGGGCGGGGTGCTGGCCGACGACATGGGGCTGGGCAAGACGGTCACCACGCTGGCGCTGCTGGTCCACGAGCGGGCCGACACGCCGACGCTGCTGGTGTGCCCGATGTCGCTGGTGGGCAACTGGGAGCGGGAGGCGGCCAGGTTCGCGCCGGGGTTGCGGGTCTATGTGCACCACGGCAGCGGCCGGGACGCCCAGGCGATCGGCGACGCCGACCTGGTGATCACCACGTACGGCACCGCGCAGCGGGACCTGGAGACGCTGCGGCGGGTCGAGTGGCGGCGGGTGGTCTGCGACGAGGCCCAGGCGATCAAGAACAGCGGCACCCTGCAGTCCCAGGCCGTCCGGGCGATCCCCACGGGCACGCGGCTGGCCCTGACCGGGACACCGGTCGAGAACCATCTCGCCGAGCTCTGGTCGATCATGGAGTTCGCCAATCCGGGGCTGCTCGGGCCGCGGTCGCGGTTCAGGACCCGGTTCCAGGAGCCGATCGAGGCTCGCCAGGACGAGCAGGCCATGCGGGCGCTCAAACGGGCGACCGGCCCGTTCGTGCTGCGCCGCGTCAAGACCGACAAGTCGATCATCTCCGATCTGCCGGAGAAGATGGAGGTCAAGGAGTGGTGCCCGCTCACGCCCGAGCAGGCCAGCCTCTACCAGGCCGTCGTCGACGACATGCTGGGCAGGATCGACGACAGCGAGGGCATCGAGCGCCGCGGCCTGGTGCTGGCGGCCATGGCCAGGCTCAAGCAGGTCTGCAACCACCCTGCCCATCTGCTCAAGGACGGCTCGCTCCTGTCGGGCAGGTCGGGCAAGCTGGCCCGGCTGGAGCAGCTCGCGGAGGAGATCGTGGCCGAGGGGGAGAAGGCGCTGGTGTTCACCCAATACTCGGAATTCGGGACGATGCTCCAGCCCTACCTCGCGCAGCGGCTCGACCGGCCGGTGCTCTGGCTGCACGGCGGCCTGCCCAAGAAGACGCGCGACCGCCTGGTCGAGCGTTTCCAGCATGATGACGAGCCGATGCTGTTCCTGCTGTCGCTCAAGGCCGCGGGCGTCGGTCTCAACCTGACGGCGGCCAATCACGTGATCCACGTGGACCGCTGGTGGAATCCCGCCGTCGAGGACCAGGCCACCGACCGTGCCTTCCGCATCGGGCAGCGCAAGAACGTACAGGTGCGCAAGCTCATCTGCGCGGGAACCCTGGAGGAACGCGTGGATGAGATGATCGAGCGCAAGAAGGCCCTGGCCGAGAGCGTGGTCGGCACCGGCGAGGACTGGCTGACCGACCTGTCCACCGGCGAGTTGCGCGAGGTCTTCCGCCTGACCGCCGAGGCGGTGAGCTGAAATGGTGTGGTTCGAGGCCGCCAAGCCGATCAGGGTCGAGGGCGGGCTGCGGGCGCGCACACAGCGGGGTTCGATCGGCTCCACCTGGTGGTCGCGGCGCTTCATCGACATCCTGGAGCGCGTCTGCGACAAGGGCCGCCTGTCCCGGGGCCGCGCTTACGCCCGCGCGGGCCAGGTCCTGTCGATAGACCTCGCCCCCGGCCTGGTCACGGCGGCCGTCCAGGGCTCGCGGCGCAGGCCGTACGACATCAGGATCGAGATCGAGGCGTACGACGAGGCGCGCTGGACCGCCATCGAGGAGGCGATCGCGGCCCAGGCCGTCTACCGGGCGAAGCTGCTGGCCGGTGAGATGCCGACGGAGATCGAGGAGCTGTTCGCCGCGCTGGGCATCGACCTGTTCCCCCGGGACCTGGACATGGAGTGCTCGTGCCCTGACTGGGGTCTGCCGTGCAAGCATCTGTCGGCGGTGCTGTACCTGCTGGCGGAGTCGTTCGACGACGATCCGTTCCTGGTGCTGGCCTGGCGCGGGCGCAGCCGGGAGCGGCTGCTGGGGTCGTTGGCCGATTCGGAACCGGAGCCGATCGCGGTGCGGGACGTGCCGTTCGCCGACCGGCTGGCCGACTTCTACGCCCCAGGCGCCACCGCCCACCGGCCCGAACGGCGTCCCGGTGCGGCGGCGTCCGATCTCCTGCCCCGCGTCTTTCCGCCGCCGCGCGATCTGGCGGACCCGCTGGCCGCGGCGTACCGCCGCCTCGGCGAGCCCCCGCATGATGAGAGCCAACGGGGGGTATCGCCACCGGATGGCATGCCGTATCAGTGAATTGGTGATCGACTGTCGAGACCCCGAACGCCTTGCCGCGTTCTGGTGTGAGGTGCTTGGCTACGTCATTCTCGATCGGGAGGAGGACGGCAGCATCGAGATCGGTCCCGAGGCCGAAGGCTTCGGCGGCCTCCAGCCGACGCTCGTCCTCAGCCCGGACGACCATCCGAAAACCGGAAAACTGCCGCTGCACATCGACGTGAACCCCACCGACCGCGACCAGGACGCCGAGCTCGAACGCCTGCTGGCCGTCGGCGCCAAGCCCGCCAACGTCGGACAGACGGGCAAGGAGTCCTGGTACGTCCTGGCCGACCCCGAGGGCAACGAGTTCTGTCTTCTGCGCCGACGCCTGAGCGGCTAGTCGCCAAGCCTTAACGATCGTCGAAGTCGGCGGGCACCATGACGCGCACCCCGTTGGGCACCACGCGGAGCCGGATCGGGGTGCGCAGGCGCACTTCGCCGTCGACGTCGGCCGCCATCGGCGGGTCGGTCTCCAGCAGCATCTCCTGACCCATCACGAACGGGCCGCCCGCCAGGCTGCGCCAGCGGCCGGTCGTGGCGCGCACCAGCGTCTCGCCGAGCAGGCGCAGCTTCTTGCCCGAGCCGAGCTGGTAGGCGACCAGCATGCCGTTGTCGATGCTGACGTCCTTGGCCAGCTGCCAGCCGCCGTGGAAGCGGCCGTTGGCGATGTTGAGCTGGTGGGTGAACAGCTCGTGGCGCGTGCCGTCGACCGTGATGTACGCGCGGAACGGCCGGTGGCCGGGCAGGACCCGCAGAGCGGTCAGCGGGTAGGCGGGACGGCCGAGGATGCGCTTGAGCCACGGCTTGACCGTGCCCGCCACCTCGACGGACACGCCGAAGCTGGCCAGGTTGGCGAACGGCCGGTCACCCGCCATGCCGAGGTCGATGTCGGCCACCTTGCCGGTGGCGAACACCCCGACCGCCCCGGCCAGGTCGAGCGGCAGGCCCAGGCTGCGGGCGAAGTTGTTGGTGGTGCCCAGCGGCAGCACGCCGAGCGCCACGTCACGGTGGGCCACGTGGCGGACCGCCGAGGACAGTGTGCCGTCGCCGCCACCGACGATCAACAGGTCGGGCCGGGTCTCGAGAGCCTGGTCGAGCAGGGCGCGCAGCCGCTTGGGGTTGGAGACCGACAGCTCGGCCTGCGGCTCGAAGCCGAGGGCGTGGATCTGGTCGATCACCTCGAAGTAGTGCCGGCGGCCCCGGCGCGAGCGAGTGTTGACCACCACCGCCACCCGGCGGTCCTGGAGGATCGCCTCGGTGTGCTCGGTCTTGGTACGCAATTCGCTCATGGTCATCAATGGTAGGCGCGCGGAGCCCCCTCTGGGGCCAGCCGAAGGGGCCGCCGGATGACCCGGCGGCCCCTCGATTTACCTTTTCGGCCTTACTTCTTCGGCGGAATCACCTGGACTATGGCGCCCAGGTTGCCCGGCAGCGGCGAGACCAGCTTGAACTGGACGCCGAGCGCCTTGCCCTCGTCACCCGGGTTCCCGGTGCCGGCCACATGGCCGCCACCCAGGTCCGTTCCGTACAGCTCGGTGGCCGGGGTTCCGTCGACGTTCACGACGCGGGTGCTGTACGGCTGGTCGCCCTTGGACGGGACGACCACCGACGCGTCGAAGTCGCGGTAGAACAGGCTGCCGTTCTGCAGTTCCAGACCCGGGTACCAGGTCTTGGCGTCGGTGAAGTTCGGCACGCCCTTCAGCGCCGGGATGTCCGTGCAGTACTCGCTGAACGGCTCGTCCGCCGCCTCCAGGCACTCCTTGAGCGGGTACGTCTTCCCGAAGGAGAACGCCGCGTTGGACGACTGGGTGCGGCCTTCGAGGTTCTTGTGCCGCGTCGGGTCCTTGGTCGCCGCGGTGCCGGTGCGGCGCAGCGGATCGAAGTGCGAGTCCACGACCAGCAGGCTGCCCTTCGACCCGATGCTCGGCTGGAGATCGAGGTTGTTGGACAGCGAGTTGTTGGTGAACGTCGAGTCGCGGTACCACACCAGCAGGCCGGGGGCGTTGTACTTGACCTTCTCCACCTTCCACGCCCCATCACGGGAGTAGTTGGTGTCGTAGGCGTACTGCAGGCCCTGGTCGAACCCGTCGAAGTTGCGCCACTCGGCCAGGTAGAAGCGGGACACCTCGCGCGAGCCGTTGTTGATCGTCCAGCCCTGGCCGCTCGTGTTGGTGTGCGTGCCGCCGATGGCCTTCCAGCCGTTCTCGCCGCCTTCGACGTCGTCGCTCCACACGGCGGTGCCGCCGTTGGTGAGCTGGAAGTCGTCGGCGTGCCAGCCGCGCGGGGTGAAGGCCGCGTCGGTGTTGTACGCGAGGCGCAGCTTGATCGTCTTACCGGCGAACGCGTTCAGGTTGACGTAGTCGTGCCGCCAGCCGTTGGTGTTGCCGGTGAGCCCGTACTTCTTGTCGCCGAACGTCTTGAGGTTCTTGTTCGGGTCCGGGTAGCCGTCGGGCGTGGTGACCTCGTTGCCCGCCTCGTCGTAGACCTTCTGCTGGGCCCAGGTCTCGCCGCCGTCGGTCGAGACCTCGACGAAGCCGAAGTCCCAGTCCTGCTCGATCTCGTAGTTGTTCCACATCCAGAACCGCAGGTCGGTCCCGGCGGGCACCGCCACGTCACGGGTCAGCTTGACGTCCGCCCATTCCTGGTCCAGGCCGGACCACCAGGCGTTGGCGCCGCTGTGCGGGTCGACCATCTTCAGCGGCGTGGAGGCCAGGTTCACCCGGACGCCGTCCTGGGTGAGCTTGGGCGTCCGCGACGACTGTCCGACGGTGACCAGCTTGGCGGCGTCGCCCGGGTTGAACGTCTTCGGGTTCGCCCAGCCGAGCACCCACTTGTCCCACAGGCCCATATGGGTCGGCATCGACTGGAAGATCGGCCCGGAGTGCGAGCCGCTCGACATCAGGTCCCAGAAGTCGACGGCGGAGCTGGCCTGGCCCGAAGTGTCGTACAGGTCGGGCAGACCGAGGTCGTGGCCGTACTCGTGGGCGAAGACGCCGACGCCGGAGTCCTCCGGCTGCACGATGTAGTTGGAGATCTTCTTGTCGGTGCCGGGGATCTTGTAGCCGCCGGCCACCGCGCTGGAGTGCGCCCAGATCGCGTACGTGCCCTCGGCGCCGCCGTTGGACGACTTGTCCTTGCCCGCGTGCACCATGACCAGGTGGTCGATGACGCCGTCGGGCTCACTGAAGTTGCCGTCACCGTCGACGTCGGAGACGTCCTCGACGTCGTAGTCGGCCCACGGGAAGTTGGGCTGGCTCTTGGCCAGCGCGTCCACCGTGTCGATGGCGAGCTGGCCCGCGCCGAGCGGGTTGTCCGGGCTGCCGGTCATGTCCTGGGGAGCGCCACCGCAGGCCGCCGCGCCGTACCAGGCCTCGGAGTGCGGCGCCTTGATCCAGCCGACCGCGGAGCCGGTGACCGAGTAGGCGCCCTTGGACATCTCCTCGTACATCTTCTTCATGGTGAAGCCGGAGATGTCGATGCCGGGGCGGCCGTCGCGCGGGTCCTTCAGGTCAGGACGTACGCGCTGGGTGATGCCCTTGTCGGTGTAGAGCATCGTGTTGAAGTGCGAGGTGCTGAAGTCCTTGACCCAGAAGCTGTTGTTGTCCTTGTGCGGCAACGTCGCGGGGTCGGGGATGTTGTTGTGCAGCGGGCCGTTCTTGACCGTGCCCGCCGGCTCGACCACGCAGTCGTCGGGCGCGCTGTTGACCGTGCGCAGGCGGTTGTAGCCGGAGAAGTCGTCGTTGGCCTGCTCGTTGAACTCGACCAGGACGGTCAGCAGCTTGGCGACGCGGGTCTGCTTGGACTTCTTGAAGATGAAGTCGGCGGGGTTGCGCCCGGTCTTGATCGCCTCGTTCTCGCGGGCCGCGAGCACACGGGCGGCGGCCGGGTTGCCGCTGGTGAACTTCCTGTCGACCTTCTGCGCCGGGCTGAGCGAGCGGGCCTTCTGGTTGGGCAGGAGAGGCTCGTCGGGCGTCTCTTCGACGCTGGGCGGCGCATAGTTGATGTAGAAGTCGGACGCGCCCGGCTCGTACCTTGCGGCAGAGGCGGGGGCGGCGGGGACCGTCAACGCGGCGCCGAGGAGGGCGACCGCGGGTAATGCGGCTAACAGACGCTTTGTGCTGGGCACTGATAACCCTCTCTGCCCGGGATCGCCGGGCGCATGGCCACAGGGTGTGCAATGCCGGAATTTAGAGGGTTAGTAAAGCAAACGTAAAGAGCCCGGTTGAAATGTGATGAAACTAGAACAAAAGCAGCGCCCCAGTCACACCACCCACGATCGCCCCGCCGTAGCAGAGCACCGCGATCAGCGAGTCGTACCGGGCGATGCCGAACAGCTCCTCGCTGGTGAACCGGATCCGGTGCGCGGCGTGGAACAGGCAGAGCACGATGACCACGAGCAGCGCGAGCCGTACGAGGACGTTGCCCAGGAGCGCGCGCAGGTGCGCGACGGTCGGCCAGTCGATCACACCGAGCGGCATGAGCACGCCGAACAGCAGGACCAGCACGGGCAGCAGCAGCGCGGCGGCCACTCCCCCGCCGCTGAAGAGCAGCCACAAGTACGGCTCCAGCGTCCGCTTCACGGTGACCTCAGGATGAAGTAGGCGATCAGGACGGACAGGGCCAGCCACGCCGAATGGTTGCCGCCCTGGATCATCCAGGCGGGCACCCGCCAGCCGTCGAGCCGGACCACGGTGGCCTTCGGCGCCAGGTTCAGGAACGTGACGGCGTGGAAGACGGTCGCGACCAGGGCCACCACGTTGACGACGATCATCCAGGGCTGGGCGGCCAGGGCGGTGAAGTCCTGGAAGGTGCCGCCCAGCAGGGCGCCGACCAGCAGGAGCAGGAAGACGATCGTCCACGCGACCAGCACGCTGGTCAGCTCGCGCAGGACGAAGATCGTGTAGTTGCGGGTACGGGCGAACCAGAACGCGTCCCGCGGCGGCCGGTATGCGCTGGTCATCGCTTGCTCCAGGGCAGTACCGAGCGCAGGGCGGCGGTCAGCTTGCCGCGCTGGATCGCCTCGGCCGGGTCCACGTGCTTGGGACAGACCCGCGTGCACTCTCCGACGAACGTGCAGCCCCAGACCGCCTCCTCCAGGTTGAGCACGTCGAAGCGGTCACCCATGTCCCGGGAGTCGAGGTTGTAGCGCTGGGCCAGCGCGATCGCGGCCGGGCCGAGGAAGTCGGGGTTGAGCACGTACACCGGGCAGGCCGAGTAGCAGAGCATGCAGTTGATGCACATGCTGTACTGCTTGTAGGCGTCGAGCTGCTCGGGCGTCTGCGCGTACTCCGTGGTCAGCGGCAGCTCCTCGCCCTCTCTGATGAGCCACGGCCGCACCAACGACAGCTTGGCCAGGAAGTCGTCGATGTCCACGACCAGGTCCCTGATCACCGGGAAGCCCTTGAGCGGCTCGATCCTGATCGGCCCGTCGCCGTACTCGGTGAGGAAGGTCCCGCAGGTCAGCCGGGGCTCGCCGTTGACGGTCATGCCGCACGAGCCGCAGATGCCCATCCGGCACGACCAGCGGAACGACAGGCTGCCGTCGAGCCGGTCCTTGACGTAGTTCAGGCCGTCGAGCACGGCCCAGTCGGCCGTCAGCGGCACGTCGTAGCCCTGGAACACCGGCTCGCTGTCCTGACCCGGCCGGTAGCGGGCGATCTCCAGCCGGATCGTGCGGGTGGCCGCCGCCTGCCGTACGGACTCTTCGGTGTCAGTCACGTCCATAGACCCTTTCCCCCGGAGGCCAGCGGGTGATCGTCACGGGCAGCAGGCCGACCGACGGCGTGCCGTCGGGCGCGCGGTGCACCAGCGAGTGCGCGAGGTAGGTGCTGTCGTCCCTGGCGGAGAAGTCGGTGCGCTGATGCGCGCCGCGCGACTCCTTCCGGTTGAGCGCGCAGGCGACGATGGCCTGCGCGACGTCGAGCATGGTGTGCAGCTCCTGCAGGTTGATCAGCTCGGTGTTGAACGTCGTGCTGGCGTCGTCGACGCGCGCCTCTTGCGCGCGTTCGCGCAGCTCGGCGAGGGTGTCGACGGCCCTGGCGAGCACACCGCCGGTCCGGTAGATCCCGGCCGCGCCCTCCAGGGTGTGCTGCATCTCCTCGCGCAGGTCGGCGATCCGCTCGCCCTTGCCCGACGCGTCTCGCGCGCGCTCCAGCCGCCGCCGCTCGTCGTCCCCCTGTGTCCGTACGGCCTGGGGCTCGCCCTGCTCTTTGTGCTCTTTCGCGAACCTCGCGGCGGCCAGGCCCGCCCTTCTGCCGAAGACGAGGATCTCCGGGAGCGAGTTCGAGCCGAGCCGGTTGGCGCCGTTGATGCTGACGCACGCGGTCTCACCGGCCGCGAACAGCCCGGCGACCGGAGTGGCGCCGTCGAGGTCGGTGTGGACGCCGCCCATCATGTAGTGCACGACCGGGCGGACCGGGATGAGGTCGGTGGCCGGGTCGAGGTTCTGGTAGCTCTTGCACAGCTCGCGGACGAACGGGATGCGGGCCTCGATCTTGCCCTCGCCGAGGTGGCGCAGGTCCAGGTAGACGACCGGCCCGTACGGGGTGTCGACCGTGCGGCCGAGCTGCTGTTCGTGCACGAACGCCTGGGAGAGGCGGTCGCGCGGGCCCAGCTCCATGCTGCGCAGCTTGGGCGTCGGCGTGGGTTTGCCCAGGTCGTAGTCCTGGAGGTAGCGGTAGCCGTCCTTGTTGATCAGCCAGCCGCCCTCCGCCCTGGCCGCCTCGGTGATGAGGATGCCGGTGAACGGCAGGCCGGTCGGGTGGTACTGGACGAACTCCATGTCCTTCAGCGGCGCGCCCGCCCGGTAGGCCAGGGCCATGCCGTCGCCGGTCTTGATCGCGGCGTTGGTGGTGAAGGGGAAGACCCGGCCGCAGCCGCCGGTGGCCAGGATGACGGTCCTGGCGGCGATGGTCTCGACGCGGCCGGTCCTGATTTCGACGGCCACGACGCCGTGGACCTGGCCGTCGTCGACGACGAGCTTGGTGACGTACCACTCGTCATACCGCACGATGTCCCGATATTTCAGTGTTGTTTGGAACAAGGTGTGGAGAAGGTGGAAACCGGTCTTGTCGGCCGCGTACCAGGTGCGCATCCGCTTCATCCCGCCGAACGGACGGACGGCCACCCGGCCGTCCGGCTCGCGGCTCCACGGGCAGCCCCAGTGCTCCAGCTGGATCAGCTCCCGGGGCGCCTCCTCCACGAACGCCTCGACCGCGTCCTGGTCACAGAGCCAGTCGCCGCCGGAGATCGTGTCGTAGCAGTGCTCGTCGAGCGTGTCGCCGACGCCGATCACCGCGGCGGCGCCGCCTTCGGCGGAGACCGTGTGGCTGCGCATCGGGTAGACCTTCGACACGACCGCCACCGTGAGCGCGGGGTCCGTCTCGGCGACCGCGATGGCCGCGCGCAGACCCGCTCCGCCTCCTCCGACGATGAGCACGTCGATCATGTGCGATCAGCTCCCGTGGTCGGGTTGTATCGGGTCCTTCACCCGCTTGCCGTCATGGCGGATGGCGGAGAGGTGGATGCTGCCGTCGTGGTACTCGTGGCGGATCCTGCGGCAGCCGCAGTCGAAGAGCTGGTCGCGGATCACCAGGCCGTAGCCGTCGTCGTCGACGAGGCGCTCGCCGGCGGACTTCTTGCCGCAGGGGGCCGTCTCGGGGGTGAAGGGAGTCTTCGTGCCGGTCATCGCCGATCTCCTTAGATGGGCGAAACGTCATCTCCACACAAGCACCCGGACCTGCTTCGGAGAAGGCCCGGCTTTGGGCTGGCTTTCGAAGCGGCTCTTTGGCACGTGCCGGTCAGCCGGGCTGCTCCTCGGTCTCTTTCGAACCCTCTTCCCCAGTCTCCTCTTCCCCGCTCCCCTCTTCGAGTTCCTCCTTCAGCAAGTGCGGATAGTGCAGATCGAACGCGGGCCGTTCGGACCGGATGGGCGGGAGGAAGGTGAAGTTGTGCCGGGGCGGCGGACACGAGGTGGCCCACTCCAGGCTGTTGCCGTAGCCCCACGGGTCGTCGAGCGTCACCTTGGGCGCCCGCCTGGCCGTCTTCCAGACGTTGTAGAGGAACGGCAACGTCGAAGCGCCGAGTAGGAATGCCCCGATGGAGGAGATCTCGTTCATCCCGGTGAAGCCGTCGGCCGCGCTGTAGTCGGCGTAGCGCCTGGGCATGCCCATCGCCCCGAGCCAGTGCTGGATCAGGAACGTGGTGTGGAACCCGATGAACAGCGTCCAGAAATGCACCTTCCCCAGCCGGTCGTCGAGCATCCGCCCGGTCATCTTCGGCCACCAGAAGTAGAACCCCGAGAACATGGCGAACACCACGGTCCCGAACACCACGTAATGGAAGTGCGCCACCACGAAATACGTGTCGCTGATGTGGAAGTCGAGCGGCGGTGAGGCCAGAATGACCCCGGTCAGGCCGCCCAGCAGGAACGTCACCAGAAACCCGACCGCGAACAGCATCGGCGTCTCGAAAGACAGATGGCCCCGCCACATCGTGCCGATCCAGTTGAAGAACTTCACCCCTGTCGGCACCGCGATGAGGAACGTCATGAACGAGAAGAACGGCAGCAGCACCTGACCGGTGGGGAACATGTGGTGCGCCCACACGGTCATCGACAGTCCGGCGATCGCGATCGTCGCCCCGACCAGCCCGCCATATCCGAAAATCGGCTTGCGACTGAACACCGGGATCACCTCGGTGATGATCCCGAAGAACGGCAGCGCGATGATGTACACCTCGGGATGCCCGAAGAACCAGAACAGGTGCTGCCAGATCAACGCCCCGCCGTTGGCCGGGTCGAAGACGTGCGTGCCGAATTTACGGTCCGATTCGAGCACGAGCAGCGCCGCGGCCAGCACGGGGAACGCCATGAGGACGAGCATGCTGGTCAGCAGGGTGTTCCAGGTGAACAGCGGCATCCGGAACATCGTCATGCCGGGGGCCCGCAGTCCGATGATCGTGGTGATGAAGTTGACGGAGCCGAGAATCGTCCCGAGGCCCGACAGCGCGAGCCCCATGATCCACAGATCGCCGCCTATGTGCGGCGTGAAGGTGGCGGTGGAGAGCGGCGTATAGGCGAACCACCCGAATTCGGCGGCCCCACCCGGCGAGATGAACCCGGCCAGCACGATCAGGCCGCCGAACAGGAACATCCAGTACGCCACCGCGTTGAGCCGGGGAAACGCGACGTCAGGAGCCCCGATCTGCAAGGGCATGATCACATTGGCGAATCCCGCGAACAGCGGCGTGGCGAACAACAGCAGCATGATCGTGCCGTGCATGGTGAACAACTGATTGTAGAGCTGCTGGCTCACGAGTTGCATACCGGGCTGTACCAATTCGGCCCTGATCACCATGGCCATAATGCCCGCGACGAGGAAGAACCCGAACGAGGTGATCAGATAGAGATAGCCGATGACCTTGTGATCGGTCGTCGACAGCCAGGACACAATGATCTTACCGGTGCGCCGGCGTCTGACCTGCTCGATCGAGGTCTCGCGAACTGCCGTCACGAGTGCTCCCTCCTTTGCGGAGTGTGCTCTGCCCCCGATCCTCCAATTTCACGCCAACGATCGCCATACGGGAAGCAATTTTCAACATTCGCCGCACACGTCTTTGCCTGGCGCCCCTTTTTCGGTCCTTATGGCATGCACGCGGCGCATGGATTCCATGCGAGATCGTCGCTGGTGGACCAACCTCGGCCCCCGTAACGTTTCCCAATATGTCCCCCACCCCACCCTCCACTGACCCCTCCGTGAGACCTCCCACCGGCCCCTCCGTGGGACCTTCCACCGGACCTTCCGTGGGACCCTCCCCCACAGCTTCCGTGGGACCCGCCACCGGGCCCTCCATCGGCCTTCATATGCCGAACGGCTTCGCAGCCGCCGATCGCCAGGGCGCCGCCCGGGTGGCAAGGCTGGCCGAAAGCCTGGGCTACGAGTCGCTGTGGACCGCCGACCACATCGTCCTCCCCAGCCCCCGACCCGACTCCGCCCCCCTCGAACCGGACGCGCCGCTCCTGGACGCCGTGGTCTCGCTGGCCTTCCTGGCCGCCCACACCGAGCGCATCCTGCTGGCCACCGGCTGCGTCGTACTCCCCCAGCGCGACCCGCTGATCCTGGCCAAGCAGCTGGCCAGCGTGGACGTCCTCAGCGGCGGCCGCCTGATCTTCGGCCTGGGCGCCGGCTACCTGGAGCCCGAACTCCGCGCTTTGGGCGTCCCCATGTCCGACCGCGGCTCCCGCCTGGAGGAGTACCTGGCGGCCATCCGCTCCCTCTGGCAGGACGAGAAGCCCGCCTTCGACGGCCGGCACGTCTCCTTCAAGGACGTGGACGCCCACCCCCGCCCCCTGCAGCGCCCAGTCCCTGTCGTCATCGGCGGCCACACCCCGGCCGCCCACCGCCGAGCCGCCACGCTGGCCGACGGCTGGTACGGCTGGATGCTGGGCCTACGCGCCACAGCCGCCCAACTGGAGTCGCTGAGAGCCGTGTCGACGAAGCCCCTGCACATCTCAGTCACCCCCGCCCGCCGCCTCGATGCCGCCACCGTGAGGTCGTACGCGGACCTGGGCGTGGACCGCCTCATCGTGGCCACCCCACCGGGCCTGTCCTTGCCCGAGCTGGAATCTTTCATCCAACGAAACGCCCCAGCCGAATTCCTCACATAAGTCCCGAACCTTTCCCCACTCCCCGGCATCCAACTCCGCATGAACATAAAGAAGATCACCTTGCTGACCGGCAGCGCCCTGGTTACCGCCCTGCTGCTCCCGCCGGCGGCGGCCCTAGCCGGCCCGTCCATCCCGAAGAACTTCCTCCTGTACGAAAAGGAGGCCCGCAAGGACACCAAGCACGAGCACTGGCTCCTCTCCCAGAACGACAACCTGATCGAGGTGGAGAACATCCAGTGCTCGGGCGCCAAGCTGAAAAAGGACTGGATCGCCCGCCGCGACCTCACCTATGACCCGCACATGGGCGGCGGTGAGAAGACCAGCGCCGAACGCGGCGAACAGGTCTTCCTCTTCGCGAAGGCAAGCGCCGCCGAGAAATTGATGACCGAGTTCCGCACCCGCCTGACCAAGTGCGGCAAACTTGTCAAGGTAATCGACCCGAAAATCGGCGACGACTCGGTAGGCGCCTCGAGGGCCACCAAGTCGACGAAGTCCAATCCCGTACCTCAGACCCAGCAGTTCATCGCGGTCCGCAAGGGCGCGGCCATAGCCATTTATTGGGACCTGCACAACGACACCCCGGCCATCAGGACCCTGGCCAAGCACCAGTCGGACGCGACGAAGATGGCCGCGAAACTCTGCCGCATCGGCGGCTGCTGAGCCCCGCCCGTTACCCATTTGGGTGGTTAACCAGCTGATGCCCACCCCGGGCACAACGGGCTTCGCTTCATCAGCGCTCCGCGCTTTCGGGGCTCAGGCGCTTCTTCCAGTCGAGCCAACGGCTCGACCCCTGTAGGGCCTCGCGTTGCTCGGACTGCCTTCCTCAGGCGCGCCTTCGGCGCGCAACTCCCCATGGCTGGCTCTTCGAGAGAGTGGGCAGTTTATTGTGGCTGCTCACGCAGTTTGCTGAGTCGGCCGCCTTTCCATACGCCGCGACTCCGGTCCTTTGCTTCCAGCAGGCCCGCCGAGCCGATCATGTCTCTCAGATCATCACGGCGGGGCCTGACCATAGCCGAGTAAGGCCCGGCGTCCTTGGCCATGGCTCTTGCTTGCATCGACGGTGGTGTTTCAGGAGCCCTTCCCAGACCGGCCGGGCGCCATTCGGCATCACGATCTGGCTCCGTCCCACCCTAATCGCCAGTGGCGATCACGGTCGGCGAGCTGGCCTTGATGCGGCGCAGGCGCAGCAGGGTCCTGCCGTAGATGTAGGAGGGTTGCCGCGCGTGGCGGTCGAGACGCACCAGCCGGACCGTCCCTGTGGCACCAAGAGCCAACAAGCCGAGCGCTTCGGTCAGCAGTGCGGCAGCCCGTTCGGACTCAGCGGTGATGCCGCACGCTCCCCGGCCGGAGTGGTCAGTTGTTCGGCACCGTCATCAAGCCGGTCCCCGCCCTCGCCCTTCCGTCGCTGGCGCCCGACCCTGACCTGTACGAGCGCATCACCCGCGCCATCAAGAACCCGCCACGGGTCGATCTGGAAACAGTGCGATGGCTGGAACACTGCCTGGCCGAACACCGCCGCGTCGAGGACACCATCGGCAGCCGTCCGCTGCTACCACTCGTCCACGCTCAGTTGTCCACCGTGGCAGACCTCGCGAGAGGCGCCAGAGGACCGCTGGCGGACCGCGCGGTCGCCGTCCTCGCCCAGTACGCCCAGTTCATCGCATGGATGTGCCAGGACTCCCGTGACCATCCCGCCGCACTGGCCTGGTACGACCGCTCCCACGCCTGGGCCCTCGAAGCCGGAGACGCCTGCCTCGCTTCAACCACCCTGAACATGCGCGCCCACCAGGCATGGAGCCTCGGCGACGCACATCGCTGCGTACGCCTCGCCGAGGCCTCCCGCTGGCAGGACGGCCGGACAACGCACGGTGTGCGAGGCATGGCTGCCCAGATGGCCGGCAGGGGACACGCCCAGATGGGTGAGGCGAACCAGGCACGCACCAGACTCGCCGAAGCCGAAGACCTCATCAGAACCGCGGCCGAACACCCCGACGACGAGCCGCCCTGGATGTACTTCTACGGCGAGGGCTGTTTCCTCATGCAGTGCGGCATGGCCGAACTGGAACTCGGCGACGGCCGCCGCGCCACCGACTACATCGAACGCGGGCTATCGACCCTGCCCGAGTCTTATCGGCGCGATCGAGCATGGTTCGGGGCCTGCCTGACGCGAGCCCACATCATGCAGGGCGATGCCGAGGCCGCAACCGCCATCGCCTTGAACGTGATTCCGGATGCTGTAGCAGTCAACGCCTACGCCGTAGCCGAGTTCCGACGTGCCGCGCACGAACTGGCGGAGGCAAGCGCGTCCGGTGGACAGGCGATCAAAGACTCGCTTCTCGCCACATAGCGTGGGATACGTCGGCTAAGCGGTGCCTGCTTGGACTACTCAGGCCGCGTTGGTGCGGTGTCCGGAGAAGCTCACCCGGGTGTCGTCGTTGTCGAGGGCGATGTTAAGGGTGGCGTCAAGGGCCTCGGCCAGCTTGGCGAGAAGCGGCAGCGTGGGAACGGTGTCAGAGCCTTCGATCCGGGAGACCTTCGCCTGGGTGAGGCCCGCGCGGTCGGCCAATTCCAGCCTGAGTGAGCCCGAGTTCGGTGCGCCGATCGTACACCGCCTTCGCCAGGGCCATGGACAGCCGGATCTCGCGACGAGCCTCGGCCACGTCCTCCGGCTCGGTGAAACCCGCGGCGAGCTTGCGTTCGCGCAAGGTCTTCCAACGGCTGTGACCCATTGCTCCACCTCTCTTTCCTCAATGGCGCGGATGAACTCCTCGTGTGCTGGACCGTGTTCGGCCTCGCAGACCTTCTGAGCGAGCTTGGCGCGCCTGACTTCGGCGTCCTCCCGCATTCTCGTCTTGCGGAAGACGGTTAGCAGGACCGCGGTGCGGTTCGGCGTAAGCCAGTACGTAATGCGTATGGCAGCACCGTCGAGGGTGGGCCGCAGCTCCCGAACTCCGTCGCCCAGCTCATCTGGCGGAAGCAAGCCCTGGTTCCCAGACAACCGTGCCTCTCCCCGCAGCGGTCGGGCCCTCTGATCACCGGGCCTCGCCCCGCAGGATCTGCTCGAAGACATGCCTGGCGATCGAGGTCAACGTCCACGGGGTTTCGCGGACGGTTTGCTCCGTACGGTCGGTACGGCGGACGAAACTCTGACCAGCGGCGGCGCACAGTTCGTACGTCGTTTCACGGCATTCACAGGTGTGGGAGATCACCCGGATGCGTGACGCCCGGGGGGTGGGTTAATGCCAGGTCAGCTTGACGTGCTCCGGCGTGGGTGGCGCGACATGCGGGCCGTGAAAGTCAGCAAGCTCGTCGGCCGTCATGTCAGCGGGTCCTTCCCTCGAAGACCTCGACGAGGTTCTTGAGAGCGAGAGTCACACGGGTCATGACCAGGTCGTGGATGTGATCGCCGCCTGGCGGCAGCCGGTAACCGTGCTTCTCGAGGACGGCTTGGATCTCGGCCGTCAGGCGGGGTTCGAATCGTAGGTCCGTAACGGGGTTGGCCATAGGTCGGGCCTCCGGCATCCGATCAGGGTTCGCGGGCAAACTCAAGATCTCGGCGGCGTTGAGCGCACCATTACGGTCGTGTCGGGGTAGGTGCGGTATCTAACCGGCACGTTGGTCCCCTGGCGCGATCTCGGCCCAAATGACTTTTCCACCGCATGGGACGGGATAGCTGTTCCAGCGGCGGGCCAGGGCACCCACAGCGGCGATGTGCAGGTCGAGTGGCAGTGCGTCGGGTGCTGTGGGGTCGGTGTCCCACACGTCGATGATCAGTGCGTCGGCACGGCGGTGTACCCGGATGCTGACCACGGCGAGGGTTGTGGGGTCGATGTCGCTGTACCGGAGGTTCGCGTTGGGATGGCCGGTGCTCTCAACCGCGCGGGCGATCAGATGCGCGGCGACCTGCTCGGCGACATGTTCGAGGTACGGCAGGCCCCACAGCCGGGCGGCGATCCTCGCAACTTGTCCGCCGATGGTGATGGCGGTGTGCAGCGCCAACAAAGTGACCTCCGAGGCTGGGCCTACGGTGGGCGGCAGTGGCGTGAACCGGCCGCTCACGACACCCCCAGATCCCCGGCAGGAAACACCAGCGGTTCGGCTTGTCGAAGGTCGTGAGCGAGGGTGGGTTGCACGATGCACATGGAGCGCGTGGACCAACGCCGCCAGCGCCGAGCCCGCAGGCATGCGGGGCGGCATAGCCGACACCGGCCGCGCGTGTCGACGCGGTGCGGCCCATTGACCGCCAGCAGCGCCCAGGTAAGGCGCAACAGCCATCGTTCGGCAATGGCCTGCTCAACGATGATCGCGGGCGCCTCCGCCGCGATCACCTGACTCAGCAGTTGTTCCAGCTTCCAGCCGTGGACCGCATGCAAGCTCGGTGTGGTCATGGTGCGGTCCCGTCGTCCATGATGACCACCTCGCACCGGGTCTCTACCTCGATCAGCATGCGCATGCCTCGGTAGATGCCGTCGAACTCCGACAAGTGCCCTGGGGTGGGGATCACCACGGCGGTGATGTCCGGGCTGCGTAGTGCGTGGAGGAGGGCCCCGAACGCGGACCGGCGGAACGGGTGGCGGTCGGTGTAGATACCGACCAGGTCCAGCCCGGACCGGGTCGCGAACGCCCACAAATGGACTGTGACCTGGTCACGGTCAGCGGCGTTGGTGACGGGCCGAAGCCGCACGTACCCCACCGCCAACCGTTGCGTTGTGGGCAGGAGGGCAGATCCGAGCAGCGTTCCCGGCTGCGCGACCGGACCGGCCCTGACAATGGGGCGGCTGTCCCCCGCCGTGATCCCCTTGCGGGTCGCCGGCTCCGATGGTTCCAGGTGTGTGGCCACTGTGCCTCCGTACTCGTCGGTGAAGGTGCTCCCACAGTGACCAGCAGCCCACGCAGGGGCCATGATCGATGGCGCATACCGGCATGTGCCCGGCGCATATCTAGCTTCAGACAGTGAGCACGCGGTTACATTCGATGTGCAGGGATTCGCGGATCCGATGTGGCGGTGATCCCAAATGGCGGACACGAATGCTCGACGCTGTCGCGCATGTGGCACAACAAGGCTTGCGCGGGACAACACAAGCGGCCTGTGCGCGGCATGCACGACCGGCACGCGTGACACCACCGGTGTTCCCGATGGGCCGCCGAGGGTTTCGCCGGAGTTTTGGGATCACCCCGATATGCGGGCGGCGCTGGGCCGGTGGCATATGGGGCGGGTGATCGCGGCCTACCGGGCCCACCCGTACCACGGCCGCCCGCTACGACAGGAAACCGTGGCGGCGTGGGTGGGCATCACACAGCCCCAGCTCTCCCGGATCGAGAACGGCCCCACCATGGTCGACTTGGGCAAGCTGACTCAGTGGGCGCGGCTGCTCGACATCCCGGCGAAGCTGTTGTGGTTTCAGGTGCCCGAGCAGCGCGCCCTCCGCCCGGCGCATGTCCCCACTCCGGCACCGGCTGCGGTGGTGGAGGTACAGCCTGGTGAGGGGCCGGCCGGTGATGACATGGCGGCTATGCAGGGATGGCGGGTCATGGACGCCCAAATCGGGGGCGCGTATCTGTACGGCACCGTCACGGCGTACCTGCGTGACCAGGTGGCCCCCCGGTTGTTCGGCGGGGCTGGTGGCGCTGATGGTGTGGCAGTGTTCACCTCCGCCGCCGCGCTCACCGAAATGGCTGGGTGGATGGCGCATGAGGCCGGGCGCGATGAGGACGCCCGGCGGCACTTTCACCGGGCCTGGGATCTGTCCACGGTTGGGCGAGACCGGCATCTCGGCGTTCACGTGCTGAACAGCATCGCGCACCTGGCCCACCACCAGGCCCGCCCCGATGAGGCGATCAGCGTGGCTCAGGCGGCGGCGCGGGCATTGGCCGCCGGGCCACGTAACCCCGAACTTCAGGCGAAGCTATTGGCCACGCGGGCCCGATGCCATGCCAGCCTCGGCCAATCGCGGGAGGCGCGGGGGCTGCTGCACGACGCTGAGGTAGCCCTTCAGAGCACCCATGATGAAGCCCCGTCGCCGTGGGTGTCCTCCTTCGATCAGGGAGCGCTGGCCTGCGATGCCGCACGCTGCATGCGGCAGCTCGGCGACCTCCCCGCAGCCCAACGTCACGCCGAGCGCGTCCTGGAGCTTCGCCCCGCCGGTCGTATCCGCTCCCGCGCGTTCGGGAATCTCACCCGAGCCAGCGCCCTTATCGGACAGGGGGAGTTGGACCGGGCGTGCGCTGTCGCCAACGACGTGATCGCCTCCACCCAGGCGCTCGGCTCATACCTGGTCGTCCAGCAACTTCGTGAACTTCGCACTCTAATGAAACCCCACACCGCCCCCATCGCGCGCACCGTCGTTGAGTCTCTGACCGAGGCATTGCGGCAGCGCGTCTGGTGGTATCAATGGCTCACCGACACCCACCCCCGGCCTTACACACCAAAGGCACACCACCATGACCGATCCTGACCTCCGACCGCTGTATGAGCGTGACCCCGCCGTATGGCACGAGCACCTCGCCGAAGGCAACGCCCGTCAGGCGCGTAAACGGGTGGCGGCTGACGCGCTGATCCGCGACCGCTATGGCCGCGTCCTGCTGGTCGACCCCACGTACAAACCGGACTGGGACACCCCCGGCGGCATGGCTGAAGCCAACGAACCACCCATAGACGCGCTACGCCGCGAACTCGCCGAAGAACTCGACCTTCAGCTCCCCGAACGTATGACGCTGGTATGTGTCGACTGGGTAGCCCCGCACGGCCCGTGGGACGACCTATTGACATTCATTTTCGACGCCGGAACCCTCACGTCAGATGAAATCACCACGCTACGCATCACCGACGCCGAACTGGCAGCGTTCGATTTCTGCACCTCCGACCAAGCACAGAAACGGCTCCGCCCTTACGTCTGGGCGCGCCTGGCCGCCGCCATCACCGCCGCCGACACTGGCACCGTTGCCTATCTGCACAACGGCCGCCCCACCCCATAGGGTGTGTCCAGTTAACCGTACAGTCCTGTATCTGGTCGGCTGGACCATCACCGACGTCGATGAGCAGGCCATCGCCCGCCTGCCCGCTACCGCCTGGGCAGACCCACTCGATCAGGACGGCGGCCTCCAGCAGGGCTATCACGTGGCGGAGCTAACCGGCCTGAACCAGCGCGCCGACTGGCCGGACGGCATGCGACTGCTGGTACGCCGGGTGCGCCCCTCAGCCCGCCATCGCAAGAACCTCACCGCGTTCGAGACTCGGACCGGATGGAAGTACTCGATCATCGCGACCAACATCGGCCGCATGTGGGGCATCGCCGGCTCCCACCATCCGCAGTGGCTGGACGCTCTGGCCCGCGCGCACGCGGTGGTCGAGGACCGGGTGCGCGCCGGTAAGGCGATGGGCCTGCGCAACCAGGACTGGACCGTCAACCAATGCTGGATACTGGCCGCCAACCTCGGCCACGACCTGGACTGCTGGGTACGCCTGCTGACCCTGCACGATCAAGACGACTTGGAGTGCGCCGAACCGGACACCATGCGCTACCGGCTCTACCACCTGCCCGCCCGCCTGAGCACCCATGCCCGCCATCGCTACCTGCGGATCGACCGCACCTGGCCCTGGGCCCAGACCTTCGTCCTGGCCTGGCAGCGCCTCATCGACCTGCCCGCCCTCGCCTGAGGGCCGGACCCCATCTCAACAATTCAGAAAGGAGCCTCGTCCGGGACCGTGGAACACGGCGCCACCATTCGTTATGCGAGCCGCCCTTGGCTGATGCGATGTTGCGATGGGATCGACACAACACTCAATGATCCATCTGCCGCGACCTAGGAAAAGCATATAAATGCTCATGCGCATACGGCTACATGGAATCCTGCCCCGGTAGGTTGTCATCGAAGGTACGGTCCAAATTTCCCTTATTGTTTATGAGAGGACAGCGAAGTCGCCCCCGATTTGCTTGAGTCAGAAAATCTAGAATGCCGCCGCTATGTCTCCACATGAACACTCCATCCGAGGAGACTAGTACTTTCCACGAATCGGGATCACCGTCGGCCTCCCACAGGCATAGTTGCCCATTTTGCGTGGAACCCCATGGAATAATTCCGCCAGGGTCAGGATAGTGGGAGAAATAACGACTTTCGATGACGCTCCCGTCGTCGTCAACTACTTCTTGCGCTTCGTCGTCATCCGGCGCCACGTCGTGCAAGAGGCCCAGAATACCGTCACGCATCGATTCATCTGGGTAATCACCCGGATTTGGTACGAACAGACCCAGGAACGCATCGAACGTCAGACTGGCGTACCGATCCATTAGCTCCTTATAGTCGCTTGGAAGCCGCAGACCAAGATCCGCTTCAATCATACTCCAGTCATTCGCAGGCGCAGGCCTGACTGGAGGGCCAATAAGGCTCTCCAGATCAGCAAGTGTAACCATCTGTCACCGTTTTATTGAGATCGTTGTGAATGCACTCGTCGGAGACAGTTTCCCCGTCGATCGACGTTACCATTCGAAACCTGCTCGGAATTGTATTTCGGCCATCGTATTTGACCTCCACCCGGTAGTCAACCACCCCTCTTCCATTGACCTCCTGAACCGTTCTTCGTGCAGTATTTTCCACTCGCCTCATTGGCCCTCTATTGACGGTCGCTATGCAGGGGACGAGGTTATCTGGATCATCTCCAGAACCGCCTAGAAGTTTTCCAGCGACGACGTGGCATCTATCGTAAAGGTTAATTCTTGGGCGATGGGGATGGGGAGGATTATTGCTGGGCCAGTACCTTGGATCGACACTGGCGTCCTCACCTCCATCGAGATCGGTTGGTCTACAGTACCGCGCGGATCCGACAATGGGACGCCCTACTGGGTCGGTATCGTACCTTTTGAATGGTTCACAGTCAGGTTCCGGTTCGCCGCCGGGCGGGGGGTTCTCTGGTTCGGGCTCAGGGTCAGGCGTCGGTGCAGGTTCTGTCGTTGGCCGGTCTTCCGGAAGCTCGACGAAATCGGCAGAATCCAATCCCACAGGCTGCGCGATAGAATCAATTCCTACCACGATGATCAGGATCTCCTCGTCATCCTTCGCGGGATGGCCTTCGATCATGCATTTTTTACCACAGTTGTGCTTGTGTATTATCGGCCCGTATTCAAAGGCGGGGGACTTTGGACCGAGGTGCTTCGAACCGGGGTGCTTCGGATCGGGATGCTTAACGGGATTGCCGGTGGGCTTATAGCCCGTAGGCTTGACTGTCGAATTTGGTTGAGATGTGACGCTAACTTTGGTTGACTTCGGTTTCTTGACCTTCTCGGGTTTGACGCCTGAACCGCTATCGGTGTGGGGAATACGGCAGCCGTTAGAAAACTCTGCGCATTTTCCCGGGTTGCAAGTGTTAGTCCTGCCGGCACCGTCTTTGCACACGTCGTCGTCCGTGACACCTGGGTTACAAAGGATGGAGCCCGGAAAATACCTACAGACGGGATCGGGTCCGTGTCCCGAGGGGTCTGTATGGATGAGCGGGCTGGACTGTCCGTACCCGTAGCGGTTCATCCTGGCCGATGGGTTCGGTTCCAGGGTCCAGCTGTCCCGTGAGGTAAATGTGCCGGTGCTGGGCTGGTACCAGCCGGCGTGCATATTGGTTTTGCCGGTGTCCGGATCGGTGTATTCGCTCTGATAGCCCAGCCTGGGTTGGGTGCCGGTTTGGGCGGTGACTTCGCCGTAGGGGTTGTAGGCCGTGGTGCTGGCCAGGGCGGTTCCGGAGAAGGTACCGATCAGGTCGTCGTGAATGTCGGTCATGACCCCGAGGGCAGGGCCGCCGCCTTCTTGAGTGCTGACGAGGCCGCCGGAGGGGTCGCGGCCGTACTTGGCTTGGGTGGCGCCGTTCTGGTCGGTGATGGCGACGATGTCGTTGTCGAGTCCGGCGTAGGCGAAGCGTTGCTGGCCGCCGCCGGACTTTTGGCGCGTGGCCATGCGGTCGAAGGCGTCGTAGGTGTAAGCGGTGTCGCCGTCGTTGATGAGCCGGTCGAAGGCGTCAAACGTGAGGTTCCGGGTGGTGCCGTTCTTGGTCTCAGTGGCGAGGGTGCCGCGCGGGGTGTAGGTGTAGTCGGTGCCATCGCCGCTGGTCAGGCGGTTGCGCTCATCGTAAGCGTAGGTCTTGTTACCGACTTTGGTGCGGTTGCCGGACTTGTCCCATTCGTAGGCGGTGGTGGTGCCGTCGGGGCCGGTCCAGGAGGTGAGGCGGCCGGCGTGGTCATAGCCGTAGGTGTTGTTGCCGGCTCCTGCCGTCCCTGCGGTGATCTTTGAGGTGAGGTTGTCGTCTTTGTCCCACCCGTAGGTGATCTTGGCGAGTTGGCCGCCGGTGCTGTTTTTGAGGGTGTGGGTTTCGAGGCGGTCGGCGGCGTCGTAGGTATAGACCTGGGTGTTGACGGGTTGGTCGAGGTGATGGTGCTCAGCCGGTCGACCGTGTCGTAGGCGTAGGTGTTGGTGCGGCCGCTGACCCGGTCGGTGACCGTCTTGAGGTGGTTGTCGGCGTCCCAGGTGTAGGTCTTGTCACCGGCCACGATGCCGGCGCCCGAGCCGCTGACCTTGGTGACTCGGTTGAGCTGGTCGTACTGTCGGTCGAGGCGGACGCCGCCCGGCTGAATGAGGGCGGTCTCGTTGCCGGCTGCGTCGTAGGTGTGGGTCCAGGTGCGGTCGGCCAGGTCCGGGTGGGCGGTGGTGGCGGGCTCGGTCAGCGTCTCGATCAGGCCGAGGGTGTTGTAGCTGGTCCAGGTGGCGTTGCCGCGACCGTCGGTCAGGCGGGTGCGGGCGCCGGTGGCGTCGTAGCCGAAGCTGGTGGTGATCGAGTCGGTGGCCGAGACAGGCTCGACGAGCTGGGTGAGCAGGTCGGTGGCGTCGAAGGTGCGCCGGGTGATGTGGCCCTCGCCGGAGGTGATCTGGGTGAGGTTGTCGGCGGCGTCGTAACCGAATCCCTGGGACTTGACCGTCGCGCCGGCTTTGTTCAGGTATTTGAGGCTGGTCAGGCGGCCGGCCAGGTCGTAGTCGGCGGTGATGGAGTTGTCGAGCGCGTTGGATCTCTTGGCGGGCCGGCCGGCCAAGTCGTAGCTGTAAGTGTTGATGTGATTCAGCGGGTCTGTCTCGGTGAGGACCTGTCCAGCAGCGTTGACCTTGTAGTTGGTGGTCTTGTTGCCGGGCAGGGTCACCTTGGTGGGCGCGCCGGCGTCGTTGTACTCGAGCTTGGTGACGTAGGCAGCTGTGGCGGGTTTGCGTTCGATCGTGGTCTGGGTGACCTGGCGGCCGAGATCGTCGTAGGTGGCCTCGGTACGTGCCCCAGTCGGGTCGATCGCGGTCAGCATCTCGCCAAGCAGGTCGTACTCTCGAACCCATCGTCCGGCGGGCTGGCCCGGCGCGGATGGCGGGTCGGTAATACGGACGGGGTTGTCGAGCGCGTCGTATTCCAGGGTGGTGAGCTGGCCGCGCGGGTCAGTGGTCTTGATCACCCGACCGGCTGGGTCGTAGCCGTAGCTCGTCTGGGGAGTGAGCGTGCTGCCGCCGGGCGGCGTGTAGGGCGCGCCGGTCACTGAGGTCAGACGTCCGGCCCGATCGAAACCGGAGGTGGTGGTGCGGCCCTCCCCGTCGACGGCGTGGGTCTGGCGGCCCGCGCCGTCGTAGCCGAAGCGGGTGATGACGCGGCCCTGCTGGGCGGTGCCCGCCTTGTCGATCTGTGCGGGCGGCGCCTTGACTTCGACCAGTTGATTGGCGAGGTCGTAGCGCAGGTTGGTGGTGTAGGCGGTCGGGTCTGCACCCGAGGCGTTGCCTCGCCCGTCGGTCGTCTCGATCACTAGGCCGATCGCGGCCTGGCATGGCCGGGCCGGCGGCTCCGGTCTAACGGTGCCGCCGGCCGATGAGATCGTTCCCTCGACTCGCTAGAACGCGGTGATGATCTGCGTGAACTCGCAGTTGACGAAGGTGTCGGGTGGCCCCGACACGAGCCGGATATCGGATATGCAGTGATCGGTTCCGGCGCCGCCGTCAAGGGTGCCGCCGCCGTTCTTGCCGGTGAGCTGATCGGCGCCGCCCAGGCCCTGGATCTGGTCACGGCCGCCGCCACCGTCGATGACGTTCGGGCCCGCGTTGCCGATGAGCACGTCGTCGGCGGTGCCGCCCTCCAGGTTCTCGACATCCGCGGCGATGGTGTCCCGTGCCCCTTCGGGCCCGTCTTCGGGACCGCCGTCGTCGCCGGTCGCGCCGTCCAGGTCGGCCCGGATGGCGAGCCTGCCGCCTGTCTCGCCGTAGGAGACGGTGTCGGAACCGCCGCCGCCCTGCAGGACGTCGCCGCCGAATCCTCCGTCCATGGTGTCGTCGCCGGAGCCGCCGACAAGCTGGTCATTGCCGGTCTCGCCGAACAGGTGCGCGGGGATGCCGGTGGAGTTCGTGATCACGTCGTTGCCGTCCAGGCCGCGGATGCGGATGGACGGGGAGGCCCCGACCTGGCAGTGCGCTTCGTGCGGGGTCACCAGGGTGCATCCGGTGCCTGCGATGAGTGTGGCGGTGGGGTCGGTCAGTACGAAGGACCCGTTCTCGACGCGGACCGTGATCTGGTCGTCCACGCCAACGGGAGCGTCGTACCTGAGGTCCCCGAAGCCACGCACCACACCAGGTTGGCAGTCACCGTAACAGGGACGTGCCGCCATCGCGGGCTGCACGGCCACGACGGCCGGGAGAATGGCGAGCGCCGCCGCACCGCCGAGCAGCCGCATCATGCGGCGCGGAACCCGGTACGTCCGATCACGAATTCGTGTACGTGTCATCTGTCATCACAGCCCTTGGCATGGCTTGGGCGATGTTGCGACATGTGCGTGACCCTTCGTCGTAGGAGACGGCGCCTTTATTGGCATCCACCCAGTAGGCGTTCCACCGGGTTCCATCACCCGCCGCCTCGCCCAGCCCCACCGCCGACGGTTCCGCCTGCGGCCTTCACCTCGGCCTGGTCGTCGGCGGAGACCTTCGCGACCACGTTGCGGCGCGGTGAACGAGACACCTTTGGCGCAGCGGTCCGTGATCGGCGATGCGCGGGTGCGGGCCCTGGGCCCCCACCGGAACCGCACCCGGACGGGGAAACCGTGTGGATCAGCGAGTGCAGTGGACGATGCCCGCCAAGTTCCAGACGCCGAAGCCCGGCGGGGCACTGGCGGCGAAGTCGAAGGAGACAGGCGAAGAGGTCACGTTCGGCCGGAAGAACAGCAGGTGCGCCCCGAAGCCGACGCTCGAGATCGCACCGCCGGTCGCCTGGTACCCGCTCGGGCAGGTGGTCGTCACCTTCTTCTGGGCTGCGGCGTCGTTGCTCGTCTGATTCTCAACGACCAGGAAGTCGAAGAGGCGGTTCTCCCGTGCGCAGATCGCGTATGAGGCCACCTGGTAGGGGTCGGTGGGCGCGACCGAGAAATCGTCCTTCGCGGCCTCAGCGCCCACACCCGACGCGACGCCGTTCAGGTGGTTCGGCCCCATTGTCAGATCGAGCTGCCCGTGGGCGCCGATGAGCTGTCCACCCGACCCGATGACGTTCTTGCCGGGTGAGCAGTTGGCGAGCACCGAATCTGACGGCCTCGTCGTCGGCGGATTGACCTGCGTGATCACCTCGTATCCGGGCGGCGCGACGGCGCAGGAGACGAACGTCGACACTGCCCATGGTGCTGTCACCCCGATCTGGTCCACCTGGACCGTGACGACGAAGCCGGCCCCGGCCGCGTCAGAGATCGGGCGAGCCTCGGTGATGATGAGGTGTTGCCCCCCGGAGGTCTGGGCCCCACCGCCGAGCGGGACCTTGCCGGGCGAGCAGTTCACCCGCTGGGACTTGTTCACCAGGCTGAACGGCGACAGCACCGTTTTCACCTCGATCGACCCTGCCGGGATCGTCGCCGCCGCCGCAGGTTGCACCGTGAGGACCTGCGCGGCCAGAACGACCATGCCGAGCCAGATCGCTGCGTACCAGACTCGTTTCATGCACTGATGTACGGCTCTTGCCGCATTGGTTGTCATGTCCTAAAGACGTTCCGTCCCGTTCCATGACGGCCGGTCGGCAGCTTGCGGCGAGTAGACACTGCGCCGGTCAAGCATTCAGGCGCGCGCGGCGGGCACCTTTCGGCCGATCCGTGCCGCGTCCCGGACCTGTTCCAGCATGCGATGCCGTCGGGCGTCGTTCAGGGAGTCGGGAACGCCCTCCGCGTCCGGCGCAATGCGCCCGGTGATCTGCTCGCGCAGAAGCGCGTACTGGTGGACGACGTTGTAGGAGGGCTCGGCGGATCGCCCGGTCCACGTCAGCGACCGCTCGTAGCGGACGGGAACCGGAAGTTCGGTCAAGGTGCCGTCGCTTCCCCGGGCGGCGGACAGTACGCCCGTCGAGCCTCCCGGCCACGTCGTGGCCTGAACACTCAACGTGGGTTCCGTGGTCATCAAGTGGATGCCATTGCCGGGAGACATCGACGTCACCGTGGGCGGCGGCGCCTTGGGACAATCCCCGATCAGCAACCAGCCGGTCCCCTGCTCCTCAGGAGGATAGACATTGAGTTGGCAGGAATGTTCTGAACCACGCAGGGCGCCCCAAAGCGCCGGACGAAGCCCGCGGACCCCCTGCCCGGTCGGCCATCCACATGGCGGACCGATTCCTGCTCAGGGCCCCGCGTCTTCTATCCTTCGTATCCGACCCGATCGGAGGAGTAGATCCAGTGAACGCTCAGCGCGACTACGCCGAACTCGTCCAGCGTGGCCTTTCGCTCGACCTGACCCGGGGGAAGCCGTCGCCGCGACAGCTGGATCTCGCCAATGACATGCTCAAACTGCCGACGTCCTACAAGGCAGCCGACGGCACCGACGGGCGTAACTATGGCAACCTGCAGGGGCTCAGCGAGCTGCGGGAGCTGTTCGGGCCGTTGCTGCAGGTGCCGGACGAGCAGTTGGTCGTTGGCGGCAACTCCAGCCTGGCCGTGATGCACGACACGATCGTGCACGCGCTGCTCACCAAGGTGCCCGGCGCCGAGCGGCGGTGGGTGGAGGAGCCGGAGATCACGTTCCTGTGCCCGGTGCCGGGGTATGACCGGCATTTCACGATCTGTGAGCGGTTCGGGATCAAGATGGTGCCCGTGCCGATGAACGGCGAAGGGCCCGACATGGACGTCGTCGAGCGGCTGGTCGCCGAGGACGCGAGCGTCAAGGGCATCTGGTGTGTGCCGAAGTACAGCAACCCGTCCGGGGTCACCTACAGCGACGAGACCGTGCGGCGGCTGGCCGCCATGTCCACGGCGGCGTCTGATTTCAGGATTTTCTGGGACAACGCCTATGCGGTGCACCACCTCACCGACACCCACGCCGAGCTGGCCGACCTGCTGGCCCTGTGCGCCGAGTACGGCAACGCCGACCGGGCCTTCGTGTTCGGGTCCACGTCCAAGGTGACCCTGGCGGGCAGCGGGGTTTCGTTCTTCGGGTCCTCGCCCGCGAACGTGAAGTGGTTCCTGGCCAACACCGGCAAGCAGTCCATCGGGCCCGACAAGATCAACCAGCTTCGGCACGTCGAGTTCCTGAAGGACGCCGACGGGGTGGCCGCGCACATGCGCAAGCACGCCGAGCTGGTGTGGCCCAAGTTCGAGCTCGTCGACCGGGTGCTGGCCAAGGAACTCGGCGACCTCGGCACCTGGACGAGCCCGCAGGGCGGCTACTTCATCAGCCTCGAGGTGTCGCATGCCGGTGAGGTTGTGGCCAGGGCCAAGGCGGCCGGGATCGCGCTGACCCCCGCCGGGGCCACGCACCCCTACGGCCAGGACCCCGACGACCGGACGATCCGGATCGCACCCACCTATCCCGATCTGGAGGAGCTGGAGCAGGCCATCACCGGTCTGGCCGTCTGCGTCCGCGCGGTGGCCGAAGAGCGCGCCTGATCCCACAGTTCTCTCTAAGCCCGCGTACGCCTGACGCATCTGCGACTTCCGGTACGGCGACCCGTCGTACCGGAAGTGTGGGGCTAGCTAGCGCTGTGACGGAAACGATCAAGCCGGGACGGGCTGGGCGGCGCAGGGCGAGCCGGACCGGCTGCCGGCCACCTACCACCGCACCCACGGTGTCACCTACTTCCACGGCTGCTACTGCGTCGGCGACGACTTGCTGTGGGCCGTCAATCACCGGCGCAAGGGCAGCAACATTGGCTTCCCGGTCGTGTACCGCGGGGATTCTCCTCGAATGGGGATGGGGCGTTCGCTTCCCCTCTCAAGGATGAGTCGTCCCCCGAGTGGTGCACGCAGCCGGACATCCACGGTGTAGGGATGACCAGCCGCGGAACTCCGCACCCTTCCCCAGGACATGAAGGGAGCGCACTCGTTGTATACCTGTACGCCCACCGCCACCCGGGCGGCCGACTTCTCCTCCACCACCGTGTCCACCACCCGCTCGCAGAAGGTGCCATCGGGCCTCGGCCTGCTGAACAGCAGTTCCGCGCGCAGAGTGCGCCCGTCGGCCAGCGGTTCCACCTGGGCGATCCACTGCCAGTGCGGTTTGTTGATCTGCGCGGTTGCGAAGAGGACGGCGAAGGCGACCAGCAGCATCGCAAGGATGATGCCAAGCTTCCTACGGCGAGTGGCGAACATGAGGTGGTGTTGGGCGTTCCTGGTCAGCGAGATGACGGCTGTTCTAGCGCTGGGATTTCGCTGGTTCAACGCTTTCGTCTTCTGGGTGGTCATGGTCTCCGTGGCAGGCATGATCGTGGCCGGTGCTTTTATCCCCATGATTCGGCTGTTCTACAAGCCTATGGAGGGGATAGGGCTGATAAGGGGCCAGACTAACCGCGGGGCACGCAACTGCCGGTTGAGCATGGCCGTGTAGTCACGGAGCCGCTGCGCGGCGTCGTACACGACGGCTTGGGCCTGCTCAACGGGCAGCGTCCAGTGCGCAGTCGGTGGAGTGCCACTGCATGCCGCCGCCACGGGTACGCCCTTCAACGCGGGTGACCTGCTCGGGTACGGGTTCTACTGTGCCGCACGGATTACCCGGCTGGTTGGAACGCTGCGCAGTGTGATGGCGATTACCCGACATGGGGACGGAAGCGTTCTACACCACTGCCGCGCAGGTCCTGCCGACAATGTTGATAGCCCTGTCAGTCGAACTACTCCTACTGACGCAGGGGCGGGTACGTGAGTGGAAGGAGAAGGTCGCGAAGTGGGATAAGGAGAAGGTGTCGAAGAGGGGGCCCATGCCGTTTGAGGGTAGCGATGCGGCGCTCGGGCCGTTCTGGATCTATGTGCTACTGGCAGTGGTGTTCGTGGTTGGTGAAGTCGCAGCCTTCCTTGCGATTGGGGCGGGCTGGCGCAATGCGGGGACGTTCTGGACGGTTGGATCGTGCTTGCTGATCATGATCGTTGGCGCAGCGGGAGTACCGATAGCGCGCCTGGATGCCGCGCTGAGGTGGCGCTGAGGTGGAAAGGGCGCTGGACCGGCTAGCCGGTCCGTGCGGGGCCGAGCTCGACGGCCGGTGGCTCCGCGAGTGCGGCAAGCCGGACTGCGAGCGCGTCGTACCGCCGCCATCCTGGCCGGCTTCGTCAAAGAGGTGGGCGCCGAGGACACGGTGATCGTCGGACGGAGCCTGGGCGGTCGCGCGGGCGGATCCGGCGGGCGAGCCTGACCCTCCACGCGGCGCCGGACCCGGTGATCGCCCTCAAGCCACCCGGCCACCACGACGCGCCCCGCCCCCGGCCTGAGCACGGAACTCCCCGGAACCTCCCGGCACAGCACGGAACGCCTTCAGGGCAGACATGCGCTCCGCGTGTCACAAGATCCCCGAACGCTCAAGGAGCGAACGTGCGTCGAATCCTCTTCTCCGTACTCACCGGAATGGGCCTGATGCTGGCCCTGGTGATGGCTGCCACCGCGGCTCAGGCCGCGGCTTTCCCGTCCACGATCATCCGCAGCAACGGTGTCGTCTCACCCGCCAGATGCATCGGCCCGCTCAACGGCGGCACGGCTGACAACACCCCTGTGGTGCTGATGGACTGCAGTCAGGTCTGGCACGGCTTCGCGCCCGTCGGCGTGTCGATCGACAACTCGATCCGTCACTCCAGCGGCAAGTGTCTCAGCCTGGCCAACACCCAGAACCCGACTCCCCTCGGCACCCGGCTGATCCTGCGGACCTGCGCCGTCGGCGTCACGGGCGACCAGCAATGGACCTTCCGCGCGCTGACCCCCGGCGCCCCGGACAACGTCTGGATCCTGGGACAGCACTTCAGCTTCAACTGCGTGGCCCCGGTCGGCAACAGCACGGCCAGCGGTACCCCGCTGAGTGTGCAGAGCTGCAACTTCGGCCCCCTGCAGCAGTGGGTGATGCCGCCGAACCCGGGCAGCTTCGGTTTCTCCTTCGATGACGGAACGACTCCCTGACCGCCTGTAGGGTGAATGATCGGCCGTCCGCCTTCGCGTACTGACGATCACGAGAGCACCGCGTCCTCGGCTTCAACCCGGTGGCCGGCTCGACTAGCTAGATGGTGCGGGTCTGGCTCTGGCGGAAGCCGAAGATGTACTCGCGGGTCTCGCTCGGGTGGAACGACACCCCGACCCCCGGCTCGAACACCACGTTGTCCCGCGGGCAGTAACACAACCTCTCCCAAACGGTGAGCGCCTGCACCCGGGCGGGCGCCTCCGCCGTGTCCCGCTTGCGGGCCCCGTACGACCCCAGCACGAACAGCAGCCCGAACCCCCAGAACAACCCGGTCAGGCAGAACGGCGCGAGCAGCACCTCGGTCCAGTTCGCGTCCTTGCCCATCGCGATCACCAGCGCGGTCACCAGGTGGACCAGGGCGGCGACGCCGAGCAGGATGTAGCCCTGGTTCCTGGTCCACGCCGTGTAGTGGCGGCTGGGGAACGACAGCCAGACCGCCAGCTGCGTACGGCTCATGAGGTGTTTCGAGGCGCCCAGCGAGGCCGCCGTCGGCAGGTCCACGATGTCGCGCGTGGCGGCCATCCGGGCGCGGCCGATCCGGTACGTGGTGCCCGCCGCCACCACTCCAGGGACTGCGGAGACCTGGTCAGATCGGCTGCATACCGGACACGTGACTTCCACCTGGGCAGTCTGGCCTTTAGCCGCTGTCGGCGCAAACCGTAGAGTTTCCCATGTGAGACCCATTGATGCCTTGGTGAACGCCCTGCCCGAGGGGCGCGTCCTGACCGACCCCGACGTCATCGACTCCTATGCCCGCGACCGTACGTTCCTGGAACCCGGCAAGCCGCTGGCCGCGGTGCTCGCCACGTCGCGTGACGATGTGGTGACGACGCTCAAATGGGCGACCGAGCACCGGGTCCCGGTGGTGCCGCGCGGCGGGGGCACAGGGCTGGCGGGCGCCGCCACCGCCGGCGACGGGTCGGTGATCCTCTCCGTGGCCAGGATGACGGCGATCAAGGAGCTCTCCCCCGCCGACGAGATCGCCGTGGTCGAGCCCGGGGTGATCACCGCCGATCTCGACCGGGCGGCCAGGGAGCACGGGCTGATGTACGCGCCCGACCCGTCGTCGTACGAGATCTCCACGATCGGCGGCAACCTGGCCACCAACGCGGGCGGGCTGCGATGCGTGAAGTACGGCGTGACCCGCGACTCCGCGCTCGGCCTGGAGGTGGTGCTGGCCGACGGCCGGATCCTCGAGACGGGCCGCCGCACGATGAAGGGCGTCACCGGGTACGACCTGACCGGCCTGTTCGTCGGCTCGGAAGGCACGCTCGGCGTGATCACCTCGGCGACGGTACGGCTGCGCAGGGCACCGGACAAGCCGCCGGCGACGTTCGCGGCGGAGTTCGGCTCGCTGCGCGACGCGGGCGCGGCCGTGTCGGCGATCATGGCCGCCGGGTGCCAGCCGTCGCTGATGGAGCTGCTCGACCGGGCGACGCTGGAGGCCATCGACGACTATCGCAACATCGGCCTGGAAACGAGCACGATCGCCATGCTGATCGGCCAGTCCGACGCGTCGGACAGCGAGTCGGTCGTCAAGCGCATGGAGCAGCTGTGCGTCGACAACGGCGCGTCGTTCGTGGCGGTCTCCTCCAGCCCTCAGGAGACCGAGGAGCTGATCGGGCTGCGCAGGATGGCCTACGACGCCAAGGAGCGCCTTGGCGCGTGCCTGGTGGAGGACGTGTGCGTGCCGCGTTCTGCGCTGCCCGACATGATCATGGCGATCGAGGCGGCCGCCGTACGGCATGGCGTGAAGATCTGTACGGCCGCGCACGCCGGTGACGGGAACATTCACCCGGTCTTCATCTTCGAGCGTGGTATGACCGAGCCGCCGCCCGAGGTGTGGGCCGCGGCGGACGAGGTGTTCAAGCACGCTTTGCAGCTCGGCGGCACGCTGACCGGCGAGCATGGTGTCGGCGTCCTCAAGCGGCGCTGGCTCGGCCTGGAGTTCGGACCGGTGGCGCAGGAGATGCAGCAGGGCATCAAGGCCGTCTTCGACCCGCTTGGCCTGCTCAACCCAGGCAAAGCGATCTGAGTTCATCAAGCCGTGACCTAGCCCGGTCAATGGGGACACGACCTGCTCCGAAACGCTGACATCTTGCGTCAAAAGATGAAACATCTGATGGGTCCGGGCAACGCCCCAAGGGTCACGCTGGTAGCGTTTCGCACCATCTGTCGATTTGTTATACGTGGTCTTGGGGGTACGGCGTGAATCAGCACCAGCCGCTGGCGGCGGACGACCCGCGGCGGCTGGGGGCCTACGACCTCGTCGCCCGGCTTGGTGAGGGCGGCCAGGGAGTCGTGTACCTCGGCCAGAGTGACACCGGTGAGCAGGCGGCGGTAAAACTGCTGCACAACGCGCTGGTGGCCGACGCCGACGCCAGGAGCAGATTCCTGCGCGAGGTCGCGGTGGCGCAGCGGGTGGCCAGGTTCTGTACGGCTCCGGTGCTGCACGCCGACCTTGAGGGCAGCCGGCCGTACATCGTGAGCGAGTACGTACCGGGGCCGTCCCTCCGGCAGCTGGTGATCAACGAGGGCCCACGCCGGGGAGCGGCGCTGGAGCGGCTCGCGATCAGTACGGCGACCGCGCTGGCGGCCATCCACCGGGCCGGGATCCTGCACCGAGACTTCAAGCCCGCGAACGTCCTCATGGGGCCCGAGGGCCCCGTCGTGATCGACTTCGGCATCGCCCGAGCGCTGGACTCCCCCGGGGCGACGGCCACGGGCATGGCCATGGGGACGCCGTCGTACCTGGCGCCCGAGCAGCTCAGCGGGGCGGCCGTGTCCGAGGCGGCGGACGTGTTCGCCTGGGGCGTCACGATGGTGTTCGCGGCGACGGGCAAGCCCGCCTTCGGCGCCGACTCGATTCCCGTGGTGATGAACCGGATCCTGAACGAGGAGCCGGAGCTGGGCGGGATGGAGGGGGCGCTGGGCCAACTGGTGGCGGCGTGCCTGTCCAAGGACCCGTCGCAGCGGCCCAGCGCGGACCAGCTGATCGTGCAACTCACAGGGCAGCCGGCGCCGCCCGCGGCCGTGGACCCGCTGACCACGGGCCCGAACCGCCAGGGCACCGGTCCTCAGCCTGACATTCAGACGGGCGCCGTCATGGGCGCACCGGCGGGTACGGGGCCACAGCCGGGCGCGAACCCGCAGGACTCCTACCCCGGCCCCTGGATGCGGCCCGGCGCCGCCTCCCAGACGGGTCCGACCGGTCAGACCGGTCAGACCGGTCACTTCGGCCTTCCCGGCGCGACCAAGGGCGGCGCCCCGGCTCCCATGGCGGCGGCAGGTCCCTCGGCCGGATCACCCGGTATGCCCCAGGGCAGCCCCCCGAGCGGCCAGAACATGCCGCACGGCAGCGGGCCGGCCGCCCCCGGGATGCCCGTCGGCGGCCAGGGAGCACCCGGCGGTCCGATGCAGCAGCAGGGCCCCATGGCCCAGGGGGCAGGCGCTCCCGGTCAGCCCATGGGTGGCGCTCCGGGACAGCCCATGGGTGGCGTGCCGGGACAGAGCGGCGCTCCGGGGTTCGGCGCAGGCGGACCGGGCGGACCGGCATACGGTCCTGGCGGCCCTGGCCCTGGCGGTCCCGGCGGTCGTGGGCCTGGCGCGAGTGGGCCCGGTGCGAATGGGCCCGGTGCGAATGGGCCCGGTGCGAATGGGCCGGGGCAGGGGCCACAGGCGGCTGACGCCGGGTCGGCGAAGCAGCGCCGTACCCTGACCTTCGCCCTGACCGGCGCCGCCGCGGCGGCCCTGCTGGTCGTGGGCGGCGCGGTGATCGTGCAGGCCAACAGCGGCGGCATCCAGAAGGTGGTCGCCGTCGGCAACACCTCCGAGGCCACCCCCACCGACGGCTCCGGGGGCGGACAGCCCGTCGAGCCGCCCCTGACGGAGGACAGCCCGGTCGTCTCGCAGCCGGTCCCGACGCTGAGCGTGGAGCAGCCCGAGCCCACCAAGACCAAGACCAAGGAGCAGGTGATCCAGGACCCGAGCAGCCAGGTCCCGGTCACCGTCCCCACGGTCCCGCAGACGTCGAAGCCGACAACGCACAAGCCGGAGTCGGATCCCAAGCCCACCAAGCCCAAGCGCACCGACACGGTGGCCCCGGACCCCGGCCCCACGACCTCGCCCACCGAGGACAACACGGACGACCCGAACCCCCAGCCGACCACCAAGCCCACGACGAAGCCGACCGTGAAGCCGACCGTGAAACCCACGGTGAAGCCGACCGCCAGCCCCAAGCCGAACACCTTCAGCGCGACAGCAGTGTGCGGCTCCGGCTTCAAGGTGATCGACAGCCACGCGCTGGGCAGCTCCGCGACGATCTACCTGCTGTACGGCAACGGCAAGAACTGCGTCGTGACCATGTCCAAGCTGGTGTATCCCGGCAAGGTCTCGATGAACGCCACCCTCCAGGTACAGAACGGCGGCAGCGGCAGCAACCCGGGCAAGTTCACCGCCTACGCGGGCCCGGTGCGAGTGGCGGCCGTCAAGAAGTGCGTGATCTGGGGCGGCTCGTGGGGCACCGCGTCCTGGAAGTCCGGCTGGAGCCACTGCACCTGAGACAGCGGAACCCAAGCCCTCCACGACAGAAAGGATCGTCGTGGAGGGCTTTTCGCGTGCCGGACAAGCGGGTTACCCTAGTTGACGTGATCGTCAAGTCCGAGCTGACCGCCCGAGGACGGCGTACGAGGGACGCGCTCGTACGGGCGGGCCGGGAGGCGTTCGACGAGCACGGCTACGAGGCGGTGCGCATCGACGACGTGTGCGCCCGCGCCGGCGTCTCCCACGGCACCTTCTACACCTACTTCGACGCCAAGGAAGCCCTGTTCCGCGAGGTGGCGGCGGCGGCGGTCGGGGAGATGTTCACGGCGAGCGTCGTGGGTCCCGGCGTTCCCGGCGACCCGTACGCGCGCATCGAGGCGGCCAACCGGCTCTACCTGCGGGCCTGGGCGGCCAACTCACGGCTGGTCAGGATGCTCGAACAGGCCGCCACCGCCGAGGAGGGCCTGCGTGGCCTGCTGCTGGAGCTGCGCGAGGTGTTCGTCCGGCGCGGCGCCGAGGGGCTGCGGCGGTTGCAGGAGCAGGGACTGGCCGACCCGGCCCTCGATCCCCGGCTGACGGCGGTCATGCTGGGCGGGATGGTGGAGCACTTCGCCCACGTCTGGCTGGACCTGGGCGAGCGGGCCGACGAGCGGACGGCCGTGGAGCTGCTCACCAAGCTCTGGGCCAGGGCCATCGGATTGACATCGGCGTCAAGTTGGCAACAGGAGGGCGTGTGATCCGGAGCAGGCTCGATCCCAGCGGCGCCGACCATCAGGAGCGGCGCGCGGCGATGCTGGGCAAGCTGGAAGAGCTCGAGGCCGAGCAGGCCAAGGCGGTCGCGGGCGGCGGCGACAAATACGTGGAGCGGCACCGGAAACGGGGCAAGCTGCTGGCCCGCGAGCGGATCGAGCTGCTCCTCGATCCCGACTCCCCCTTCCTGGAGCTGTCGCCGCTGGCCGCGTGGGGCAGTGAGTTCCCGGTGGGCGCCAGCATGGTCACCGGGATCGGGGTGATCGAGGGCGTCGAGTGCGTGATCACCGCGAACGATCCCACGGTCAGAGGCGGCGCGTCGAACCCGTGGACGCTGAAGAAGTCGCTCAGATCCGCCGACATCGCGCTCCAGAATCGCCTGCCGTACGTCAATCTGGTGGAGAGCGGTGGCGCGGACCTGCCGACGCAGAAGGAGATCTTCATCCCGGGTGGGCGGATATTTCGGGACCTGACGCGAATGTCGGCGGCGGGGATCCCGACGATCGCGCTCGTGTTCGGCAACTCCACGGCCGGAGGCGCCTACGTGCCCGGAATGAGCGACTACGTGGTGATGGTGAAGGAGCGGGCCAAGGTGTTCCTCGGCGGGCCGCCGCTGGTCAAGATGGCGACCGGCGAGGAGTCCGACGACGAGTCGCTCGGCGGGGCCGACATGCACGCGCGCACCAGCGGCCTCGCCGACTACCTGGCCCTCGACGAGCACGACGCGCTGCGGATCGGGAGGCAGATCGTCCGGTCGCTCAACTGGCGCAAGCTCGGCACGCAGCCTCAGGCCGTACAAGAGCCGCGATATCCGGTCGAAGAGCTCCTCGGGATCGTGCCGCAGGACCTGAAGGTGCCGTTCGATCCGCGCGAGGTGATCGCGCGGATCGTGGACGGCAGCGAGTTCGAGGAGTTCAAGCCGCTGTACGGGGCCTCGCTGGTGACGGGGTGGGCGCGGCTGCACGGCTATCCGGTCGGGATCCTGGCCAACGCGCGCGGGGTGCTGTTCAGTGAGGAATCGCAGAAGGCGACCCAGTTCATCCAGCTCGCGAACCAGTCGCGCACTCCGTTGCTGTTCCTCCAGAACACGACCGGTTACATGGTCGGCAAGGACTACGAGCAGGGCGGCATCATCAAGCACGGCGCGATGATGATCAACGCGGTGTCCAACTCGACGGTGCCGCACCTCACCGTGGTTATGGGCGCCTCCTACGGCGCCGGAAACTACGGGATGTGCGGCCGGGCCTACGATCCGCGGTTCCTGTTCGCGTGGCCGAGCGCGAAGTCCGCGGTGATGGGGCCCGCGCAGCTCGCCGGGGTGCTGTCGATCGTCGGGCGGGCCTCGGCCGAGGCGCGCGGTCAGGTGTACGACGAGGAGGGCGACGCGGCCATGCGGGCGATGGTGGAGGCGCAGATCGAGGCGGAGTCACTGCCGTTCTTCCTGTCGGGGCGGCTTTATGACGACGGGGTGATCGACCCCCGCGACACCAGGACCGTGCTGGGGCTGTGCCTGTCGGCGATCAACAGTGCCGCGGTGCCCGAGGCGGCGGGATTCGGGGTGTTCCGGCCGTGATCACTCGTCTGCTCGTCGCGAACCGGGGTGAGATCGCCCGGCGCGTCTTCCGTACCTGCCGCTCGCTCGGCATCGAGACCGTGGCCGTCTTCTCCGACGCCGACGCCGGGTCGCCGCACGTGGCCGATGCCGACTACGCGGTACGGCTGCCCGGCGCCAAGCCTACGGAGACATATCTGGACATCGAGCGGATCGTGGCGGCCTGCCAGGCGGCCGGCGCCGACGCCGTGCACCCGGGATATGGGTTCCTGTCGGAGAACGCGGACTTCGCCCAGGCTGTGCTGGATGCCGGGCTGGTGTGGGTGGGTCCGTCGCCGGAGTCGATCGCGGCCATGGGGTCGAAGATCGAGGCCAAACGGCTGATGGGCGAGGCCGGGGTGCCGGTGCTGCCGTCGCTGACGGCGGCGGTCACGGAGTTCCCAGTGACAGCGTTCCCAGTGACAGGGTTCCCAGTGACAGGGTTCCCAGTGACAGGGTTCCCCGTGCTGGTGAAGGCGTCGGCCGGTGGTGGCGGGCGGGGTATGCGGGTGGTGCGCGACCCCGCCGAGCTGGAGCGGGAGATCGCGTCGGCGCGGCGCGAGTCCGAGTCGGCGTTCGGCGACGGGACCGTGTTCGTCGAGCCGCTGCTCGAAGGCGCCAGGCACGTCGAGGTACAGATCCTGGCCGACCGGCACGGCACCGTGTGGGCGCTCGGCGAGCGGGAGTGCAGCATCCAGCGCCGGCACCAGAAGGTCGTGGAGGAATGCCCCTCGCCCGGCATCACCCAGCGAGTCAGGGACGAGCTCTGCGAGGCGGCGGTCAGGGCGGCCGGGGCCATCGGATACGTCGGTGCCGGGACCGTGGAGTTCCTGGTCAAGGGCGATCAGGTGGCCTTCCTTGAGATGAACACCCGGCTCCAGGTCGAGCATCCGGTCACCGAGCTGGTCTATGGGGTGGACCTGGTACGGCTGCAGATCGAGGTGGCCGAGGGGCTGGCGCTGCCGGGCTCTCCGCCGCCGCCTGATGGGCATGCGGTAGAGGTACGGCTGTACGCGGAGGACGGGGACTATCTTCCGCAGACCGGGGTCCTGCGGCGGTTCGAGGTGCCCGGGGACGTACGGGTTGATTCGGGGGTGGAGGCCGGGTCGGTCGTCTCCGCTCATTACGACGCGATGCTCGCCAAAGTGATCGCTCATGGCTCGTCCCGGGATGAGGCGGTACGGAAGCTGACGACCGCGCTGCGACGCGCTCGAATCCACGGGCTCACCACAAACAGGGATCTGCTGCTTAGCGTCCTGACAAATCCTGACTTCAGGGCCGGAGACACGCACACCGGGTTCCTGGACGGACACCAGCACGGCCTGAGACGCCTCGATGAGCTGGCCGTGCTGGCCGCCGCCCTGGCACAGGCCGCCGCCAACCGGGCCGCCGCGCCGGTCCTGCGCAGCCTGCCCTCCGGCTGGCGCAACGTCCGGTCGCAGCCCTCGCGCGCCGTCTTCGACGAGGCCGAGGTCGTCTACGAGCCACTCCCCGACGGAATCGAGCTGGTCCATGCGGACCCGTCCAGAATCGTCCTGGAAAGCGGGGGCGTACGGCACACGTTCGACATCGCCCACTACGACGGGAAGGTCTGCGTCGACTCCCCCAGCGGTTCCGTCGAGCTGACGCTCGTACCCCGGCTGCCCGAGCCCGTCGAGCAGGTCGCGCCGGGCTCACTCCTCGCCCCCATGCCGGGTAGCGTGCTGCGGGTCGAGGTCGAACCGGGTGACCGCGTGACGAAGGGCCAGGCGGTGCTGGTGCTGGAGGCGATGAAGATGGAGCATCAGATCGCCGCGCCCGCCGAGGGCGTCGTCTCCGGCGTACACGTCGAGAAGGGGCAGCAGGTCGAGGCGGGCGCCGTGCTGGCGATCATCCGGGAAGGGGACTCATGACGAGCCTGGTCCACAAGGAGCTGGCCGGCGGCATCGCGACCATCACGCTGGATTCGCCGGCCAACAGGAACGCGCTGTCCGTGCGGCTGCTCGGCGACCTGGAACGCCGGCTGAACTGGGCGCTGACCGAGCCGGAGGTCCGGGTGATCGTGCTGACCGGCGCGGGCCCGGTGTTCTGCTCGGGCGCCGACCTGAAGGAGCAGCGCGTCGAGCCCGCTTCCGGGGTCGGCGACGCGCCGGTGACGGCGTCGTTCCCGGAGATCCTCTCGTTGATCTGGGAGAGCCCGAAGCCGGTCATCTGCCGCCTGAACGGCACCGCCCGCGCGGGCGGGCTCGGCCTGGTGGCCGCGTGCGACTTCGCCATCGCGCCGGTGACGGCCTCCTTCGCGTTCACGGAGGTACGGCTCGGCGTGGTGCCCGCGATGATCTCCGTGCCGGTCCTGCGCAGGCTCGATCCCCGGGCGGCGGCCGAGTACTTCCTGACCGGCGAGGTGTTCGACGCGGCCAGGGCGGTGGAGATCGGGCTGCTGACGCGGGCCGTACCCGCCGAGGAGCTCGACGCGACCGTGCGGCACTATGCCGGGATGCTGCTCAAGGGCGGCCCCGAGGCGCTGGCCATCACGAAGCGGCTGGTCAGGGAGCTGCCACAGGTTTCGTTCGAGGAGGGGCTGCGGCAGATGACCGCGCTGTCCGCCCAGCGCTTCACCTCTGAGGAGGGTCAGGAAGGCATCGCGGCCTTCATGGGCAAGCGCCCGGCCAAATGGGTTCCCGGCGTATGACCTTGCGCATCGCCAACTGCAGCGGCTTCTACGGTGACCGGCTGTCGGCCGCGCGGGAGATGGTCGAGGGCGGGCCGATCGACGTGCTCACGGGTGACTGGCTGGCGGAGCTGACGATGCTCATCCTGGCCGGCAACCGCCTCAAGGGCCGCCCCGGCTACGCGCCGACGTTCCTGACCCAGCTCGAAGAGGTCCTCGGCACTTGCCTCGATAAAGGCATAAAAATCGTGACCAACGCCGGCGGGCTGGACCCGGCCGGGTGCGCCGCCGCCGTACACGAGCTCGCCGCCCGCCTCGGCCTCTCCCCCAGGGTCGCCCACGTCACCGGCGACGACCTCACCGGCCGCGACCTGGACCTGACCAACGCCGACACCGGCGAGAAGCTCACCGCGACGCCCCTGACCGCCAACGCCTACCTGGGCGGCCGCCCGATCGCGGCGGCCCTGTCGGCCGGCGCCGACGTCGTGGTGACCGGCCGCGTCACGGACGCCGCCCTGGTCACGGGTCCCGGCATCTGGCGGTACGGCTGGGCACCCGGCGACCTCGATCCCCTGGCGGGCTCGGTGGTCGCGGGCCACATCATCGAATGCGGCTGCCAGGCCACGGGCGGCAACTACGCGTTCTTCCAGGACGTACCGGATCTGGCGCACTGCGGCTTCCCCATCGCCGAGCTGCACGCCGACGGCTCCTCCGTGATCACCAAACACCCGGGGACGGGCGGCCTGGTCTCGATCGGCACGGTGACGGCCCAGCTCGTCTATGAGATCGCCGGCCCCCGCTACCTCGGGCCCGACGTCGTGGCCCGCTTCGACACCATCATGCTGTCGGACGACGGCCCCGACCGGGTGCGCGTCTCCGGCGTACGCGGCGAGCCGCCGCCCGGCACGCTCAAGGTCGCGGTCAACTACCTGGCCGGCTACCGCAACACGATGACGCTGGTCCTGACGGGCCTGGACATCGAGGCCAAGGCCCGCGTGGCGGAGGAGGCGATCTGGGCCAGGGTGCCGAAGGAGTCGTTCGACTCGGTGGACGTCACGCTCGCGGACGGGGGGCTGCTGCGGATCACGGTCATGGACGCCGACCAGCGCCGGGCCGGCCGCGCCTTCTCCTCGGCCGTGGTGGAGACGGGGCTGGCCGGTTATCCCGGCTTCTACGGTCTCACCCCGCCGGGCAACGCGTCGCCGTACGGGGTGTACTGGCCGGTGCTGATACCGGCCGCGGAGGTGCGGGCCCGGGTCTTCCTGGACGGCGAGGAGGTGCCGGCAGTCACGGACCGTGAGTCAATGGCTCCCACCGCCTCCCCGTCTCCGCGGTCACAGCGGGCCGACGACGTGCGGCGGCCCCCGGCGCGGGTCTCAGGCGCCCAGCCGGCGGTTCGCACCCCGCTGGGCCGCCTGGCGGGTGCCCGTTCGGGAGACAAGGGCGGCAACGCCAACCTGGGGGTCTGGGTCGACACGGCGGAGCGGTACGACTGGCTGGCGGCGCACCTGACTACGGACCGCCTAAAGGAGCTCCTCCCCGAGCTGGCGGCCCATCGGATCACCCGTTATGAGCTCCCGAACCTCCACGCGCTCAACTTCGTCGTCCATGGCCTGCTGGGTAGGGGCGTGGCGGCCAGTCCTCGCATGGACCCCCAGGCCAAGGCCCTTGGCGAGCAGCTACGCGCCCAGCCGGTCGACGTGCCGGCGATGCTGCTGGCCTGAAAGCGGAATCCACTTGCCTGATCACAGTCCGTAGTTTTATTGTTACCGGCGGGATGACTATGCGGAGTCGCTAACTAGGCGACGGAGATCGTCATGGGTAAGCACGAAGGCGACCCCAAGAAGTACAAGCCGTACATTGCCCCCAAGGCCAAGGACGAAGACACCTTGTGCGGCGGAAACGGCAAGCACAGCGGCGGAAAGGGCGACAACAAGGACAACAAAGACAACGGGGACAAGAAGTGAACGCCCCCGGCCGAATCGAGCGGATGCTCGACGAGATCATGGCCGTTTCCCCACGCAGCAAGTGGGTGCTCAGCGCGCTGCGAGCCGTTCCCCGTCACCTGTTCATCCCGTCGATCGCTCAGGCGTTCGTCGGGCTGGAGGAGCGTGAGAGCATCATCGACCGCGACGCCGACCCCGATACCTGGTGGGAGGTGGTCTACTCCGACAGCGTGCTCGTCACCCAGCTCGATGACGGTGCCACCGAGATCCAGCTCGGCGCCAGAGGCTCCACCTCGTCCAATTCCGCGCCCAGCACCGTAGCCGACCTGCTCCAATGGCTGGACCCCGAACCCGCCCATCGGGTGCTCGAGGTGGGCACCGGCACCGGCTGGACCGCCGCTCTGCTCTCCCACGTGGTCGGCGCGACCAACGTCACCTCGATCGAGATCGACAGGGCCAACGCCGAACAAGCGGCCAAGAACCTCGTCGCCGCCGGAGTACAGCCGCATCTTCTCGTCGGCGATGGCGCGTACGGCTTCCCCGGCCACGCCCCCTTCGATCGGGTGCATGTCACGTGCGGCATCCACACCGTGCCCTACGCCTGGATAGCACAGTCCCGGCCCGGCGCGGTGATCGTCGCCCCATACTGTCCCGGCTTCGGCCTCAACAATGCGCTGCGGCTCGTGGTCAGGCCGGACGGCACGGCGATCGGCCGCTTCCCCGGCTTCGCCTCGTACATGATGATGCGCTCCCAGCGGTTGGTCGAAATCGGCGACTTCGACCCCGACCAGGCGCAACTGTCCACCACCAGGATCGACCCGCGCACCCTCGCCTACGCACCGGCCGGAGCCGACCTGGCGATGTCGACGCTTACCGGCCTGCAATCTCGCACCTACCGCGAGGCTGATTTCTATCGCATGTGGGTTATCGACGACAGCGACCGGTGGGCGGCGGCGACCTGGGAGCTGAAGGGGGACGACTACGAGGTCTTCCAGATCGGCGACCGGGCCGTGTGGCAGGAGGCCGAGGACGCCTACTTCCGGTGGGTGAGCTGGGGCGAGCCCGACCGTGACCGGTTCGGCATGACGGTCACCCCCGAGGGCCAGCACATCTGGCTGGACACGCCGGAGCGTGTCATCAGCCGATAGGTCAGAGTCATACGTGAGCCTCCTGGGCGCGCCAGCCCAGGAGGCCCGCGCCCAGGAGACCCGCGTGGACGCCGAGGGCCGAGACGCGCAGGGCCGGTGGACGACGGAAGGTGAGCAGGTCCGGCAGCCGTTCTCGGAGAGGCCCGATCAGAGTGTCGCCCGCCAGCGAGAGGCCGCCGCCGATGACGACCAGGTCCGGGTCGAGCAGCAGCGTGTACGTGGCCAGGGCCAGGGTCAGCGCCTCCACCGCCTCGTCCCAGACCGCCACGGCCTGGGCGTCGCCCGTCAGCACGCGGGCGACCACGTCGGCGGCGGAGTTCTCGCCGCAGCGGGCCGCGATGGCCGAGGCCGAGGCGTACGCAGCCAGGCAGCCGCGCTGGCCACAGGCACAGAGGAGACCGTCGGGCCGTACCGGGATGTGGCCGATCTGGCCGGCCCAGCCGGCGGCTCCGCCGTACAGGCTGCCGGAAAGGACCACCGCGCCCGCGATGCCGGTGCCGATGGGGAGGTACAACACGTCTCCCGACCCGCCGCCGTACGCCAGTTCGGCCTCCCCCGCCGAACGGACGTCGTGGCCGAGCGCGACCGGCAGGTCGACCTCGGTGAACGCCTTGACGGGCACGTCGCGCCAGCCGATCGCGGCGGAGAACACCGCGTGCGTCGCCGTCACCAGCCCCGGCACGGCCAGCCCCACCGCGACCGGCTCCAGAACCCCACCACCGGAAGAGCGTGCGCGGGACAGGTCCGTGACGAACGCCGAGATGGCGGCGATCACCCTTTCGGGGCCCTCGGCGCGCGGCGTGGCCCGGCGCTCCACGTACAGCGGAGTCCCGTCGCGGCCGACGAGGCCGCCCTTCAGCGTCGTCCCACCCACATCGACCGCCACCACGCATTCCACACGCCTAGTAAATCGTTTTGAACGAGCGGCCGAGGACCAGGAAAGATGTGCGGCATGAACCCGCGCCTGCTGTCCCGAGCCGACCTCGACGCCTGCACCCGCCTGGCCCAGGACCGCGAGTGGCCGCCCGAGCGGCACAAGTGGGGGCTGCTGTTCGAGGTCGGCGAGGTGTACGGGATCGACGCGCCCGACGGCGACGGCCTCGCCGCGACGACCATCCTGACCCGCTACGGCCCCGACCACGCCGTGATCAGCATGGTCCTCACCGCCTCCAGGTACGGCAGGCAGGGATTGGCCGGCAAGCTGATGGAGCATGTGCTGCGGCAGGCGGGAGACCGCGTCGTCTGGCTGCACGCGACCGAGAACGGGCGCCCGCTGTACGAGCGGCTCGGCTTCCGTACCGTCGGCAGGGTCGCCGCGCATACCGGTGTCTTCCAGGGCGAGCGTTCCGGCCGGACCAGGCCCGCCACGCAGGAGGATCTCGGCGCGATCCTGGCGCTGGACGCGGAGGTGTTCGGCACGGACAGGTCGGCGCTGCTGCGCCGCATGTTCGGTTTCGGGGAGCAGGTACGGGTCGCCGAAGGCGGGTTCGGGCAGGCGTGGCGCAACGACGGCAACGTGGTCATCGGCCCTGTCGTGGCACGCGACCAGGCGACCGCCGAAGCGCTGATCGGCGACCTGGCCCTGGACGTGGGCGGCGTCGTGCGACTGGATATCGACCTGGCCAAGGACGGCCTGATCAAGTGGGCGGATGCGCACGGGATCGGCAACCCGTGGCCGGTCTCGCTCATGGTGCTGGGCGGCGAGCTTCCTGGCGACCGGGCCCGCCAGTTCCTGCCGTACATGCAGGCGCTCGGTTGACCGGCCGAACGTGCCTCTCATAAGGTACTAGAACTTCATTCTACTAAAGGGCAGCGATGACCTCCACCCACATCGACGTCGGCGCCATCGACTTCGGCGCGCTCGGCGCCTGGATGGACGCCCAGGGCCTGCCCGGCGGCGACATCGGCGACGCCGTCCCGGTCCTCGGCGGCACGCAGAACGTCATGGTCCGCTTCGAACGCGGCGGCACCCCGTACATCCTGCGCAGACCGCCCCTGCACGCGCGGCAGCAGAGCAACGAGGTGCTGCGCCGGGAGGCGCGGGTGCTCGCGGCGCTGCGCGACACCCCGGTGCCCGCGCCGAGGCTGGTGGCCGCGCAGACGGCGGACGAGCCGGTCTACTACCTGATGGAGCCGGTCGACGGCTTCAACCCGTCGAACGGACTGCCTGAGCCGCACGCCTCCGACCCGGCGATCCGGCACCGGATGGGGTTGGAGGCGGCGGGCGCGCTGGCCGAGCTGGGACGCGTCGATCCCGCCGCGCTGCCCGGCTTCGGCCGGCCTGAGGGGTTCCTCGAACGGCAGGTGCCGCGCTGGCTCAGGGAGCTCGACTCGTACGGCCGGCTCGACGGCTATCCCGGACCCGACATCCCGCGTCTCGCCGAGACGGCCGAGTGGCTGGAGTGGCACCGGCCCGCGACGTTCACGCCGGGGGTCATGCACGGCGACTACCACTTCGCGAATCTGATGTTCGCCCACGACGGCCCCCGGGTGGCGGCGATCGTCGACTGGGAGATGTGCACCATCGGCGACCCGCTGCTCGACCTGGGCTGGCTGCTGGCCACCTGGCCATCGAACAACGAGCACGTCCCGGGCCTGCCACCGCCGGGAGAGCTCGTCGCCTACTACGCGGCGCTGTCGGAGCGCGACCTGTCGGCCATCGACTGGTACGCCGTGCTGGCCTGCTTCAAGCTGGGCATCGTGCTGGAGGGCACGCATGCCAGGGCCTGCGCGGGCCGGGCCCCCAAGGACATCGGGGATCGGCTGCACGCCACCACGCTGGCCCTGTTCGCGAGGGCCCAGGAGTTCATGGGAGGGCTGCTCTAAATACCGATTTTTCCCAAAACGATCACTTGTGTCCGCCCGAGTCATACAATTGCGCGCAATTGCAGTTGATGCTCGGGGAAGGATAGATATGCGGATGCGGTTCCTCGGCTCCACCTCGGAGGCGGGCGCCTGCCCCACCCTGTACGAGACCGATCGGGGCACGATCGTCGTTCAGGGCCTCGAACTCACCGACAAAGAAGCACTCGCGGACCTTCGTGACATCCTCGATGGCGAGACGGCAGTGGAGGTACCCCGCGAGCTCATTACCGAAATAGCCCGCCGAGTCCTGGCCGAAACTCCGGTAACCGCTTTCCCGAGCAGGGACGGGACACCCCCAGCGACCGATTGATCACAATTGCAGACCGGGTCTGGCATGATCCACGCAACCCGGTCTAGCCTCATGCGGTGACGTCGTTTCAGCAGGCGCGCGTCGACCTCGGCAGCCAGCTCCGCCAGTTGCGCGAAGCCGCCCACCTTTCGGGCAAAGAGCTCGCCGAAAGGCTGCGGTGGCAGCCGTCGAAGGTCTCACGCCTGGAGAACGCCCGGCAGACCGCCACAGAGGACGACGTGGTCGTCTGGGCGGCTGCCGTACAGGCGTCTTCGGAGACGGCCGACGACCTGATCCGGCAGTCCATCGCGCTGCTGGAGCGGCACGACGACTGGAAGCAGCGGCACCGCAGCGGCCTGGCCGCGCTCCAGGAGGACATCCGCGACCTGGAGGCCCGCACCAAGCTCTTCCGGGTGTTCGAGCCGGCGATCGTCATCGGGCTGCTGCAGACCTCCGAGTACGCAAGGCACGTCTTCCGCAAGGTCAAGCGCCTCTACAGCGCCGCCGACCAGATCGACGCGGCCGTTCGCGTACGGATGCAGCGCCAGGAGATCCTCTATGACCGCAGCCGTACGTTCAGGTTCGTCGTGACGGAGTCGGCGCTGCGCACCCGGATCGCGCCGCTCGACGTCATGCACGGCCAGCTCGACCGGCTGCTGGCGGTGAGCACGCTGCCGAACGTGGAGTTCGGGGTCATCCCGTTCAGCACCGAGATCCCCTCCTCGCCGATCAACGGGTTCTGGATCTACAACGAGGCCATGATCGGCCTGGCCACCATGACGAAGGACCTGGTGCTGCGCGACCCCGACGACATCGCCTTCTACGTGCGGGCGTTCGAGGACTACGCGAAGTGCGCCGAGTTCGACGAGGCCGGTCGAGACGTCATCATCCGCATTCTTGACGACTATCGGAAACAATCCTCACATTAACCATCGCAATTGCTTGCCTCCCACCACAAGATCGTGCAATTCTGTCGCGAGACGTTGCGGAGGTGATGCATGATGCTCGACACCGCGCTCAGCCTCGAGCGGTTCGCGTGGTATGCGCGACGACACGCCGACCTGGCGATTCAGAACGTCGCTCTTTCCAGCGACCCCGCTTATGTGTCCGTGCGTAATCGCTTCTCCGCGAACCTGGCCGAAACCGTCACTCTCTCCGAGAGTGGAAGTTTCATCACCTCATGGGGCTATCGGCTCGGCACGACGGACGACGTCGAGGGCGCGGCCGCCCGGCTGGCTTTCCTCCTGGCCGCACTGCCCGCGTAGCCCCTTTTTTAAGGCCCGTCGGGAAAGCGCCTTCCCTACTCGAACGACGAAGGCTCGATCCCGGCCTCTCTGGCCGCCGCCGTGTGCGCGTGGTCCAGCAGGCGGGAGCGGGTCAGGACCGCCGGGTGGAGGGTGTAGCGGATGACCAGGCCGTCCAGCATGGCGTCGATACGCTCGGCGGAGGCCGCCGGGTCTTCGCAGCTGAACTCGCCCGACTCCGTACCGTCCGCGAGGACCTGAGTGAGGGCCCCCAGCCACGCCGACTCGAGCTCCAGCATGATCTCGCTGACCGCCGGCTCGCGGAGGGCGGTGTTCCAGGCGTCGATCCACAGCAGCCAGCTCTGGTCGGAACGGGACTCCGGGATGTAATAGCGGAGAACCCGGTCCAGGCGCTCGACCGCGGTGCCGGGGCCGGCCGCCAGCTCCCCCAGGCGGGCGCCCTCGATGTCGAGGGTGGCCCGCAGCATGGCGGTGATCAGCTCGTCCTTGGTGGCGAAGTGATAGTGGATGAGGCCGCCGCTGACGTTCACCGACTTGGCGATGTCGGCGATCCGGGTATGGGCCAGGCCGCGCTCCAGGACCACCTTGCGGGTGGCCTCCAGGAGCTCGGCCCTGCGCTGGTCTGCCTGCTCGGCCCGGTTCGTACTCCGCACCGGGTCAGCCTATCCGCCCTCAGCAGCCCGCCTTGTAGAGGACCTTCTGGATCTCGGGGGTGTTCAGGTTCTGCTTGGTGACGATCGTGGCGTCGGTCGGGATCGAGGCGGTGACCGGCTGGCCCTTCACCGCGGCGACGGCCTGCTCGACACCCTTGGCGCCGATCTCGCCGGGCAACTGGGCGATCAGGGCGGACACGACGCCGTCCTGGAGCTGCTTGACCTGTGCGGGACCGGCGTCGAAGCCGACCATCTTCACCTTGTCCAGCTTGCCCGCCTGCTGGAGCGCGGAGCCCGCGCCGGTGGCGGAGTTGAGGTTGGTGGCGAAGATGCCGGCCAGGTCCGGGTCCTTGGCCAGCGCGGCGTTGACGATCTTGGAGGCTTCGCTGACGTCGTTGTGCGAGTACTGGACGCCGAGGTAGGAGATCCCCGGGTGGCTCGCCTTGATCTCCTGCTCGAACCCCTTGATCCGGGCGTCCACTGAGCTGACACCCGGGTCGGTGGAGATGACCAGCGCCTTGCCCTTGTCGCCGATCTGCTCGGCCAGCGCCTTCGCGGCGGCGGCGCCGCCCTTGACGTTGTCGGTACTGATCCGGGACAGCCCGATGCTCGGGTCCTCGACCACCGTGTCCACCAGAATGATCTTGATGTCCTGCTGCTTGGCCTGGGTGAGCGGCGCGATCAGCGCCTTCACATCGGTCGGCGCGATCAGCATGGCGTTGGGCTTGCTGGCGATCACCGAGTTGACGATCGGCGTCTGCAACGTCGGATCGAACTTCTGCGGCCCCTGTACGTCGAGCTGCACGCCCAGCTCCTTGGCCTTGGCCTTGGCGCCACAGGCCATGGTCTCGTAGAACTCCTCGCCGGCCAGCCCCTGGACGAGCGTTATCTTGGTGGGCCCACTCTGGGTTGATGTCCCACCACCACCACAGGCCGCGACGGTGAGCAAGAGCGTCGCGAGTGCCAGAGCCTTACGCATGACTGTCTCCTTACTGGTCGCGCCTGCCGCGCTGCCACTGGTCGACATAGACGGCGGCGACGAGCACGGCGCCCACCACCACCTGCTGCCAGAACGGCCGCACCCCGAGAATCTGGAACCCGTTCTGCAGCACCACCGGGATGAACACCCCGATGACGGTCCCGACCACGGTCCCCACGCCGCCGAACAGCGAGGTGCCGCCGATCACCACGGCCGCGATGGCCTGCAGGTTGTCGGTGGAGTGGGCGGAGACGCCGGTGATCCCGTACTTGGCGAGCGACAGGTACCCGGCCAGGCCCGCCAGCAGCCCCGCCAGGCCGTACACCTTGATCAAATGTTTGTTCACGGCCACGCCGCCACGGCGGGCCGCCTTGGCGTTGGAGCCGATCGCGTACGTGTGACGGCCGAACCGGGTGCGTGTCAGCGTGACGCCGAGCACGAGGGTGATCGCGGCGCAGATCCACGCGATCAGCGGCACGCCGAGCCAGCGCGCCAGCCCCAGGCCGAGGTTGAGATCGCCGGGCGCGCGCAGGTCCACGCCGCCGGTCAGCAGCAGCGCGCCGCCGAGCGACATGCCCAGCGTGCCGAGCGTCACGATCAGCGCTGGAATGCGGCCCTTGGCGATCAGAAAGCCGTTCAGCAGGCCCCAGGCCAGACCGGTCAGTACGGCGGTCACGGCGCCGAGCAGGAGTGAGCCGGTGGCGTCCATGAGTTTGGTGGCCGCGACCGCGCTGAACACCAGCACACCGCCGACGGAGAGGTCGATGCCCGCGGTGATGATCACGTAGGTCATGCCGGTGGCGAGCAGGAGCAGGATGGCCGCGTCACTGACGAGGTTGAGGAGGTTGAAGGAGGTGGCGAAGCTGGTTGGGCGCAGGATCGAGAAGAGGACCAGGAGGGCGGCTAGGACGGCGGCGATCCAGATGACTTGGCGGTCGCGCAGGCGGGTCTTCTCGGGGGCGCTCGCTTCGGGCGGCGTTTCAACTACGCTCACTTGGGCCTCCGCACAACGCTCACCTTTGTATTTCCGGCTGGTCGGTCGTCGCTTGCTCAGCGGCTTGGCCCTCCGCTGGCTCAGCGGCTTGGCCTTTGACCGGCTCAGTCGCTTGACCGGAGGCTTGCTCAGCGCCTTGACCCGAGAGCGCTTCCTCAGTGGCTTGTTCGATGGCGCCCGTCATGGCGCCGACCAGATCCTCCATCGAGACCCGCGCCGTCTCGAACCTGGCCACCCGCCGCCCGAGCCGCAGCACCTCAACCCGATCAGACACTGCCTTGACGTCCTGCATGTTGTGACTGACCAGCACCACCGCCACCCCGGTGTCCCGCACCCGGCGGATGAGATCGAGCACCTTCTGCGTCTGCACCACCCCGAGCGCGGCGGTCGGCTCGTCCATGAACACCACCCTGCGCGCCCACGTCACCGCCCGCGCGACCGCGACCCCCTGCCTCTGCCCACCCGACAACGTGGAAACAGGCGCACTCTGCGATTTGAGCCGCACCCCGAGCGTTTCACAGGCCTCTCTGGTACGGGCGCGCATGGCCGCGTTGTCGAGCAGCCCGAGCCGACCGCGCAGCCCCTTGTGAAGCAGTTCCCTGCCGAGAAAGAAATTGGCCGCCGGGCTCAGATCAGCACACAGCGCGAGATCCTGATAGACCGTCTCGATCCCGGCATCCCTGGCCTCCTCCACCGACCCGAACTCCACCGGCTCGCCATCCACGACGATCTCACCGGCGTCCGGCCCTTCGGCGCCCGAAAGGATGTTGACCAGCGTCGACTTCCCGGCGCCGTTGTCACCGACCAACGCGACGACCTCGCCGGGGAGCAGCGCGAAGTCCGCGCCGCGCAGCGCCTCCACGTGGCCGTAACTCTTGACGATCCCGCGGGCTTCCAGCAGCGGTGCGGACATAGAACTATCAAGTGCCGCGTATGACATCGTTGTCAACCCCGATCTTCACACGGCTTGGCATGGCCTCGTACGAAGTGCGCAACCATGCGTGACGATGACGATCGACCTTAGTGAAGATCATCGCCCGGGCACTCATCTCCCAGCTCCGTCTGCCAGGATTCGAGCTACCCGATCTATTCGATCTAGGAGAAGGGAGTCTCGACATGGCAGTGACCGACACTGGGATACGCCGATTACTCGCGGACTCGGGAGAGCAGCGCGGGTGGGTGTCACCCAGAACGGACCTGGTCACCGCGCTGCTGGGCGTCTGGTTCGGCATCGGCTTGATGATCGACGCCTGGGCGCACTCGAACCTGACGCAGCTGGAGACGTTCTTCACGCCTTGGCACGCGGCGTTCTATTCAGGGTTCGCCGTGGTCTCCGGCTGGATCATCTGGCAGGTATGGCGCAACGTCCAGACCGGCCGCCAGGGGGTCGCGGCGGTGCCCACGGGCTACCTGGCCGGGCTGCTCGCGATCCCCGGGTTCGCCGTCTTCGGGCTCCTGGACATGATGTGGCACACCTTCCTCGGCATCGAGACCACCATCAACATCCTGTTCAGCCCCTCGCACCTCGGGCTGATCGTGACGATGCTCCTCATCATCACCACACCGCTCCGATCCCTGTGGAACGCCCCCGGCCTTGGCCCGAGCCCTTCGCTGGGCCGGATGCTCCCGGCGCTGATCGGGCTCGCGTTCGCCACCACGCTGGTGTCGCTGTTCCTGGGGTACGCCGATGCCCTGCAGTGGAGCCCGGAGGGCATCGTCAGGGCCTTCTCCGACATGGAGGGCCAGGGCGCCGACCGGCTGGCCGCCGGCATGGTCATCAGCAACGTCGTCACGCTCGCCCCCGTACTGCTGCTGGCGCGTCGCTGGCATTTGCCGTTCGGCAGCGTGACCATCCTGCACGCTGTGGGCATCTTGATGTCGGGCGCGCAGACCGCGTTCGGGAACCTGCCGGTGCTGCTGACGTTCGTGGCCGCGGGCCTCGTGAGCGACCTGCTGATTCTGTGGCTGAGGCCCTCGGGCGAGCGACGGGGCGCTTACTGGGCGTTCGCCGGGTTGTCGGGCTTCCTCACCTGGTCGCTGTACATCGGGGCGGCGTCGGTGGCGGGCGGCGGGCTGCCCACTGTCACCGAGTTGTGGACCGGCGCGCCGGTCGTGGCCGGACTGGTTGGGCTCGCGCTCGGGGCGCTGTTCCTGCCCAACGCGGTCACTGCCGAGGCTGTTCGGCCCAGCGCGGCCGACGCGGAGCCGGTTCCGCCCAGCGCGGTCACTGCCATGCCGGTTCAGCCCAGCGCGACCGACCCTGACCCGGTTGCGTCCAGCGCGGCCGACGCCGACCGGGCATGATCCGAGTCCTCCGGGTCCTCTGTCTGGCCGCCGTACTGATGCTGGCGGGCGCCGCTCCGGCCGCCGCGCACAATGTCACGGTCGGAGCGGATCTGCGGATCGCCCAGACGATCGCGGGCACGGAGCTCACCATCGTGATCAAGGGTACGAAGCGGGTGCCCGGGCCTTTGCAGGTCGGTGTCATCGCCTTCCAGCCGGTGACCGACCTGCCGGTCGCCCTGGAGCTGCGCTCGGTCGCGGACGGGCGTACGGTGACGGGCGTGGCGCGGGCCGCGTACGAGCCTCAGTACACGCAGCTCACGGTGGACCGGACGGGCCCGCACGAGCTCACGCTACGGGCGGGGAACGAGACCGCCGTGGTGCCGTTCCGCGTCCTGGTGGACCGCGGGTCGGCGATAGAGCTACTGATCTACGGCGGCCTGCTGGTGGCGGCCCTGCTGATGATCGGCGGCCTGCTCACCGGGGCACTGGCCCGCCGCAATCAGGCGATGCTGCTGACCGGCGGCGCCGCGATCGGTTTGACGGTCGCCGCCATGGTCGTCATCTTCGAGCCACTACTCCCCGCCGCCCCACCCGACGGCGCCCCACCCACGGTGGCGCCGACGGTGGGAGCGGGTGCGGGAGCTGGGGCGGCGTCGGGGGCGCAGACCGGCGGCCGCCCGTTCGCGCAGGGCCGGATGGCGACGCTCCCGGCCCGCCCGGCCGCCGGAGAGGAGTTCACGTTACGGCTCGACCTGGTCGACGGCTCCACCGGCAGGCCCGTGGACGACCTCGTCCTGCACCATGAGGCCCTCGCCCACATGATCGTCACAAGCGAGGACGGGCGCTATTTCCGCCATATACATCCGCTGCGCACGGCACCGGGCCGGCTGGAGGTCAAGATGCGAGCCGACCGGCCGGGCCGGTATCTGGCGTACGCCGAACTGGAGCGCGAGGATTCCGGCGGGCAACTCATCACCGGCGAGTTCAGCATCAGCGGCGACACTTCTGTTGGGGCGGAGACGCCCGTTGAGACCGTCACGCCGCTCATGCAGCCCGCCGCTCCCGTCGCGGGCCGCCCAACGACGATCGGACTCAACACCTCCGGCACCCCACGCCCCTGGTTGGGCATGACCGGCCACCTGATCATCCGCAGCCAGGACGGCACCTTCCTCGGCCACGTACACGAGATGGGTACGCCCGGCCCCCGGCTCCGCTTCACCTTCAGCTTCCCGTCGCCGGGCCGCTACCTCGCGTGGACCCAGTACGCGACCGGCGACCACATCGTGACCGCGCCTTTCACCATCAACGTCACGGCATCGGGAGCCTCACAGTGAAGCGGGCTGCGGTGGCCGTCGCCGTTCTCGCGGTGGCAGTAGTGACGTTCCTCATCGTAGGAAGAAACTCGGCCCCCGACCCGCTCCAGGTGACCGCCAGAGGAACGCATTACGCCGCCACTGTCTCGATCGAACGACCGACCACGGGACGCGTCGTCGTGGACGTGCGGCTGACTTCAGGTGACGCGGACAGCGCGGCCCTGTCCGCCGTGATGCCCGCCATGGGCCACGCCATGCCGGAGATCGCCGCCCGGGAGCCGGAACCCGGCCACTTCGTCGCCGAGGGCGAGTTCTTCCAGATGACCGGCGTCTGGGAGCTCTCGATCCGACTGACCGGAGCTGCGGGCGAGGAGGTGCTGACCGTGAACGCGCCGATCACCGGCTGATCGGCGCGCGACCGGTCAGCCGCTACGTCAGGGCTTCAGCTCCTGCTCTGCTGGGCGCACGAGATCACCTTATTGTCCGGCGGATGACGCGAGCTGAATTACCTTGTTCCACTCAGATCGGTAAAGCGCGGCCGGCAATGAAAACCAATGATCGTACTCACCTTCCACCGCCTCTCCTTGCGCGATATAGACACGTTCATCGGACTGCCAGATCAAAATATGCCAACCTTGATCCATATCCCAATAGAGCGACTCAATCGATCCGGTTGGAATATCAGCCAGAGTCCATTCGCTGATTTCTGCCTTTACATTTTCCACCACGGAAACCGGACAATAATATTAAGCCCAGGGGCGAGAAAGCGAATTAATGACTCCATTCCCTCGCCAGCCAGCTCGATAGCGAAGTCCGCCGCGATGGGGAGCGCCTTAAGATCAAGGTAGCGGAGCTCGTCAAAGCTGTTGACCTGAAGTTTTGTCGCGCCTGCCATGAACATCCTTCAATTTCAGCGCCTCACGGATCAACGATCGTCTAACCGGATCTACGAATTCAACCTGGGCGCTGCCGCCATCGCCGCCTCAACGCGATATCCTCGCCACAAGGAATCACTCCAGCGCATGTTCGATGCACAAGATAATATCTTCCAGATCTTCCATAGAATCCCGAGAATAATCTGGGCGGCTTTCCGCAAAGTACAGAATGGCTTCCGAGTCGGTCCGCCGGCCTCCGCGACCAACCGCCTCTGACACTTGTTTTGGGATCAGAAACCAGTTGCGATCAGTCCGCTCCAATAGCCAGCCGACCCGTCCGCGGAAGGCGTTTACCGCGAGAGCCAACTGTTCTTCAAGAGGCTTGTCCCCTTGCTTGAATCGCCACACCAGCAACGGCGGACGCGGTTTTCCGTCAAGCGTTGGCCCAACTGCAATTCGCGCCCACTCCACTTCGCCTACCAGACCAAGAAGAGCCATGATTCGCGCTACAGCAGATCGATCATCCGCTTCCATTTTCGGATCATACCAAGGTTAGCCTCGATTCTTCAGTGGGCTTTGTTCTCTGAGTCGCTCCGCGGTTTACCTGGGCGACGAGCCGTGGTCGGCGGTCGGGTAGTGCGCACGATCGTCTCACGAGCGTGAGGAGCGCGGAGGCGACGAAGTCGCCACCGGCCCGTGTCGTTCACCCCTACGGGCCTGGAGAGCACCTCCTAGGCCAAGGAGGACGGCAAATGCGGGACTGCGGCGTCGGGACCGTTACGTTTTACAGTCCCTCGGACACGTCCTCTTCTGCCACCAGACTCTTACGTAGAATTTGGTGGCGGGGATGCGGGTTTTAGACTGCGGCCGAACCAGATGGTTTTCCCCATACCGCAGGGGACCGGTTCGTACCACCATTCGTCCGTGAGAGCAGCCACGATCGACAGGCCGCGGCCGTGGTCTGAGTCGTGTCGGGCCATGAGACATCGAGGTCTTCCAGCACCCTGGTCATAGACGTGCCCAGTCAACGCCTCGGGGGTTAAGCCCAAGTACAGCCTGATCGGAGGGGCTCCGTGGATCAGCGCGTTGGTGACCAACGCGCTGATGACCAGAGTGATGTCGTCGATCAGCTCGTGCAGATTCCACGAGGTAAGGGTGTCGCGGACCAGAGCGCGAGCCTGCCCGACGATTACTGGATCATCAGGCAGGTCCCAGTGCAGGTCCTGCTTGACATGCGCGGTGCTCGCCATCAAGCCGCCCGAAGACCACGTCGGCGGATGGTAGCGGTACTTGGGCGCATCATCTGACCTGCGGAAAGACCTACGGAAGCGCCTGAGGAAGCTGAGCGTGAACGCCATGGACACGTACCGTTCGGTATCGGTGACTGTGAATGGGTGTACTGATAGCCCCGCCCGGCATACGGGGCATCACGGGGCGGCATCCGCGTGCCCAACGACGGGGGCTGCCAGCGCCTATGGGCGCGGGTTGTGGGCGAGATAAGCGGGTCCGCGCCATATCTCCCTGCCAGTACCAGGTAGCAACTCGGCCAATGGGCGACTGCCCAGTTCGTGGGAGTGGGCGGCGAGCCGTTCTGCTGCGGCCTGCACGGTGGCGGCATACGTCCATAGGGGCGCGGGGCGCTCACGAGTGTTGGGGACGAGCCACCAGAACCACGTCCCGTCGGTGTGAACCAGCAGGCTGATGTAGATCGAGATGGTGACGTGGTCGCCTCGTAGTGGCAGGGCGAACGCAGGGATGTTGTGCTGCCGAGCAAGGGCCTGGATGAGCTCCGCGGCACACTTCTCCGCGAGTGAGGAGGTCGGCTGCGCGCTCACGGATTGGACGGTGGGCTTGTGGGCGTTCACGTTCTTACCTCGCTCTCCGGCCGGGTTGGCCCTCACCAGAATGACGAGCGCGAGCAGAGAGTGACAGCTGAATCACCCCACAGTCACACCACACCCTCTGTACGCTTGCGGTGTAGTAGTTCCAACACGAAGAGTTACGGTTGGATGTCTATGTCCAGATCAGCGGAGATTGACCCGGACGAGAGCCCGCGGGCCGCGTTCGCCTACCTACTTCGGCGGCTCCGCACCTCGGGCGGGCTGACACAGCGCGATTTGGCCCACCGGCTCGGCTACTCCGAAAGCCAGATCGGCATGGTCGAGCAGGGCCGGCGCCGCCCAACGCAGCATCTCGCCGATCTCCTCGATACCGAGTTCGGCGTCGAGGACTTCGGTCAGCTGTACGTGCGTACGACTTGGGCGGGCAGCCCGGAGCATTTCCGCGCGTGGCTCGATGAGGAGCAGGAGGCGACAGCGCTCCGCAGCTGGGAACCGATGCTGGTAACCGGACTCCTGCAGACCGAGGCGTACGCGCGCGCCCTGTTCGCCGCTGAACCCGGGATCACTCCCCAGGAGGTGGACGAACGCGCCGGGATGCTAATCCTACTTGTTCCATGATATTTATAAGCAAGGAAAGCCTGTCGAGTCAAACAATATGACATCAAGGTGCAAATTCTATTATAATGTCGAACACAGAGCTCTCTTGCGTTTCCATAAAGGCAACTTCGATAGACCTGCCATTTATTCGAGCGGTAGCACCGGCAATACACTTCGGGCATTCATCGCGTTTTTGCAAATCCGCTATAGGCTTCCACCCTCCTTCTACAAACTTATGGATTAGCGCCTCGCCATCCACGGCCCGATATACGGTAAAAGATAGCCACCCGCCTTCATCACCGGAATCGCAGCCGTCTAACTCCTCAACAGTGGCCGCTATTGAAGCAGGAACAAGGCCAGAAACGGCATCTTTAAGCTCGCTGGCCTGTCGGCGCGCTTCTTGTCGACAATTCGTTTCTGACGACAAGAACTGACAGCCCGCCAGCATTGCGGCCATTAAAATGCCCGCCAGCAGCACAGCCAAGCTTCTCGCGATATAAGTCAATGTTTAACCCACTTCTTGCAGAGTCTTATGCAGAGATGAAACCGACCATTCAAGATAGCATACCCGCAAACGATCGTAGGGTACTTGATTCATGCACAAGTCGGAACCTGACCCACCCTGTCTCGACACTCCCGAACCCTTGTATCATGAAGCAATCCCACGTTATACAAGTCAACTGCAATAGGGTAAAGCTGATCAAGCCATTTATCCATATCGAATCGCTGGCCACGCTGGAAGCTGAACTTATCCGCCACTATTGAATTCTTGCGATATGTACCTAGTTGCCCCTTGTGGTCTTTTGCCCACTCGCGAGAAAATGCATTATTATACTTATCAGCAGTCGTGTCACATTTTTTGGCCATTCTCCCGCAAGCCTGGCTGCCCTCATGTGCCGCCCCAAGGCCTTTCGCCACTCGTTCAGACATAAGATAGGCAAGGCTAACCTGCCACAAAAAATGGCGAATTGCATTCTTTTCGCTATTCATACTTTTCGTCCACTTTCGCTTATTCTCTACATAATCATCCACAGCATTGCTTATAGTAAAGGCCTGGGCACAGTCTGCGGCATTAGCAGCACACCACTTCGCCTCAGGAGTGCTAGGTCCTCCGCTCGACGCCCCATTACGGGATGGCCTTGAGTTCGATTGTCCCCCTTGCTGAGAGCCACTTGCGCCTTTAGATGAATATCCATCGATTACTTCCCGAATGAACTGCCAACGCTCAAGAAGAACAGCATTGGTGGCCGTTGGCGTATAGGTACGCATGTAAAGATCCCGCGCCAGCGCGCTACCGTCCCGGAACCCATCAGGCGCTTCCCTGCCGTTCGGCATGATCTTCCAACCAAGCCTGGCCAACTCTTGCTCACCAAAGTGGGGAAGATGCTCATATTCCCATCCAGGAGAGGTCACAAATGCATCCCACCACTGCTGATGTGTGGCCGTTTCCGAGCAGATGTTCCCGATACACACGTATCCACCGCCGCTAACGCAAGTACCCGCCCATGCACACATGTCACCGATTTCGTAATCGTCGCGGACGGAGCCGTACGGGGCACCCCGGACTCCTCCGACTGCCGACCCGGTGTAGGTGGGAGTATCCCAGGTCGAGCCGACGCCGTCAGTGATGACAGTGGCGTGCCCGGTTGGATCGATGCCGGTGAGAGGGGAGGCGTTTGCGTAGGTGTATCGGTTGGCTTGGACGGAGGGGTCGGGAGTGAGGGTGGCGATGTCGCGGCTGGTAAAGGCACCTGTGCTGGGTTGGTACCAGCGGGCGAGCATATTGACTTTGCCAGCGTCTGGATCGGTGTAGGCACCCTGGTAGCCAAGGGTGGTTTTCGGGCCGCTCTGGGCTGTGATGGTGCCGAAAGGATCGTAAGCGGTGGTGGTAGCCAGCGCGGTGGTGCTGTAGGTCGCGACCAGGTCGCCGTGCAGGTCGGTCAGCGTGGACAGGGCAGGGGTGGTGCCTTCTTGCTGGCCGAGCAACACTCCCCCAGCATCGCGGCCGTACTTGGCCTGCACGCCGCCGCTGCTGTCGGTAATGGCAGCCAGGTCGTTGGTCAGCCCGACGTAAGCGAAGTTCTGCTTGGTGGTGCTGCGGGTACGGGTGGCGACCCGATCGAGGGCGTCATAGCTGTAGAGGCTGTCGCCGTCGGCGATAAGCCGGTCGAAGGCGTCGAAGGTGTAGCTGGTGGTGGCGCCCGCCTTGGTTTGGGTGGCGAGGGTGCCGCGGGGGGTGTAGGTGTAGTCGGTGCCGTCGCCGTTGGTCAGCCGATTGCGTTCGTCGTAGGTGTAGGTCTTGGTGCCGGCTTTGGTGCGGTTTCCGGCCTTGTCCCACTCGTAGTTGGTGACGCTGCCGCCAGGGGCGGTCCAGGACGTTAAGCGTCCGGCGTGGTCATAGCCGTAGGTGTTGGTGCCCGCTCCGGCCAACCCTGCGGTGGTCTTGGTGGTGAGGTTGTCGTCCTTGTCCCAGCCGTAGTTGATCTTGGCGAGTTGAGTGCCGGTGCTGCTGCCCTTGCGCAGCGTCTGGGAGTCCAGCCGGTCGGCGTAGTCATAGGTGAAGATCTGGGTGTCGACCGTGGTGGTACCGGTGGTGGCGGTCAGCGAGGACAGGTTGTCGGCCGCGTCGTAGCCGTAGGTGAGTTTGCGGCCGGTGACCGGGTCGGTGGCGGTGGCCGGGCGGTTGTTGGCGTCCCAGGTGAAGGTGGCGGTACCAGCGGCGTCCACGCGTTGGGTGGGTTGGCCGAGGCCGTCGTAGGCGTAGCCGGTCAGCTGGGTTGTGCCACGCTTGATCGACAGGGGCAGGGTGCGGTCGTTGTAGTCGACGGTCAGGTCGCCGATGGTGGTGGGGCGGTCGGCCAAGTCGTAGCCGAAGGTGCGCTCGGCGGTGGCGACACCGCCGCCAGCGCCGCTCTCCTTGGTGAGCCGTCCAAGGTGGTCGAAGGTGCGGTCGATGCGCACCCCGCCGGGCTGGATGACGGAGGTCGGATTGCCTGCCGCGTCATAGCCGGTGGTCCAGGTACGGTCGGCTGCGGCCGGGTGGGCGGCGGTGGCCGGTTCGATGACCGTTTCGGCCAGTGCGAGGCTGTTGTAGGTGGTCCAGGTGGCGTTGCCGCGACCGTCGGTGAGCCGGGTGCGGGCGCCGGTGGCGTCGTAGCCGAAGCTGGTGGTGATCGAGTCGGTGGCCGAGGTCGGCTCGATCAGCGAGGTGGCGCGGTTGAGGGCGTCGAAGGTCTGCTTGGTGGTGTGGCCCTCGCCGGCAGTAACGCTGGTCTGGTTGCCGGCCAGGTCGTAGCCGGCGCTGGTGGTACGCCGGACCGTCGCGCCTTCCAGGTCCTTGGCGGCGATCTTGCGGCCGGCCAGGTCGTACTCGGTGGTGGTGGAATTGCCTCGCCCGTCGGCGCTCTTGATCAAGCGGCCGGCCAGGTCGTAGCCCATCGTGGTGGTGATCGCAGTGGCCGTGCCCTGCGCGACAATCTGCGTCTCGACTTCACCGGCCGCGTTCGGCGAGTAGTCGATGGTCTTGTTGCCGGGGGCGACCGTCTTGATGAGGAAGCCGGCCTGGTTGTAGGTCAGGTTGGTGGTGTAGGCGGCCGCGGCTGGCTTGCGCTCGATCTGCGTCTGGGTGACCTGACGGCCCAGACCGTCGTAGGTGGCCTCGCTGCGGGCGCCAGTGGGGTCGACGGTGGCCCGCTTCGCGCCGTCCATGTAGTACTCGATGATCGAGCGGCCTGGGGTCTGGCCGTCTGGGGCGGGGTCGGTGATGCGGACCTGGCGGCCGAGCTTGTCGTACTCAAACGTCGTGACGTAGCCGCGCGGGTCGGTGGTGGTGATCAGCTGACCGGCCAGGTCATAGGTGTGCGCGGTGGTGGGGGTGACGGCGCTGCCGCCAGGCGGGGTATAGCTGGGGGCGCTCTTACTGGTCAGCCGTCCGGCCTTGTCGAAGACCGAGGTGACCGTGCGGCCTTCGGCGTCGGTCTCGTGGGTCTTGGCGCCGAACGCGTTGTAGCCGTAGTGGGCGGTGGGGTGCGCGTCGCTGGATGTGCCGGCCTTTTCTACCTTCACTTGTGGGCCGCTCGCTTCGATCAACCGACCCAGCGCGTCATAGCGCATGGTGGTGGTGAAGTCGGCCGCATTCGCGCCGGTGGCGTTGCCGCGCGGGTCGGTGCTGGCGACGGCCAGACCGCGCTCGTCGTACGTGGTGGTGGAGACCAGGTCTTGGTCACCGTTCTCCACGGTGGTCTTGTTGGGCTGGTTGACCTTGTTGTAGGCGTACTCAGTGACCTCGGCACGGGTGGAGCCAGCGCCGGTACGGGTGGCCTTGAGCATGTTGTCGTTGGCGTCGTAGGTGAAGACCGTCTTGCGGGCCAAGTTGGCGGGATCGAACGTCTGCGAGGTCACACGGTTTGCGGCGTCATAGACGGACTCGGTGGTCGATTTTCCGCCGCCGGTCACGAGCTTGGTCTGGTTGCCCGCCTTGTCATAGGTGTGATCCTCTAGCACCACGTCCGTAGTGCTCGTGGCGTTGTTCAGCTTGACGTCATCGGCGATCTTCTGGGCCAGCCGACCGTCGGCGAAGTAGGTGAAGGAGGTTTTGCGGAGCATCACGTCCAGCTGCGCGGCCAGCCGGCCCCCAGGGTCATAGCTGAACGACTCCAGTGGCACATCCTTGGCCGGCTTCGGATTGACCGGGCTGTCCGTCCACCCCTTCAACGTGCGCGAGGCCAGCTGGCCGCGCTCGGTGTAGGCGTAATCCACCACCGCACCCCGCGCATCGGTAACCGTGGCCAGCAGGCCGAGGCTGTTCCAGCCCTGGCGGATGACACCGCCCTCGGGATCGGTGGTGGTTTCGAGCTGGCCGTGACTGTCATAGGTGTAGACCGTGGCGCGCTGAGCGTCACCGCCGGTCAGGTCGGCGATGGTGTCGCTGAGCTTGTTGCCGTCCGGGTCGTAGGCGAACGTGGTCCGCTTGGTGTGTGTGACCTGAGAGACCTCGTTCTTCACCCCCGGTTCCGTCTGCGTCGCGGGGCGGCCCAACGTGTCATAGGTGAAGGTGGTCTTCACCCCATCCGGATAAGCCTGTGACACTTGTGACTTCTCGCCTACCCGACCGAGAGCGTCGTAGCTCAGCTTGACCAGCAGGCCCGCCGGATCGGTCTGCTCGGCCAGATCTCCGGCAGCGGTGTAGCGGTAGGTCCATGTGTTGCCCCGGGCGTCGGTCTGCGACGCGGCCAGGCCTGCCGGGGTGGTGCCACCGCCGATGGCGGGCTCGCTGCCGTCGGTGTAAGTGGCCGTGACAGATCGGCCGTTGGGGAAATCCAGGGTTGCGGGGGTGGTCTGCTTGGTCTGCTCGCCGTACTGGTTGTACTCCAAGGTCGTGGCGTAACTGTTGTCTGCGTTGGAGGAGGAGCGGCCGTCGCGGACCGTGGTCAACCGGTCATTGCGTGGGTCGAATTCGTTGTCTTTGTTGACGTAGTAGTCGTAGTGCATCTCGTTCACCACGGGCGGGTCTGCTGGTGACGGGAATCCGTAGCACGCCAGTGGCAGGTTCGGGTTTTGGGGCTGGCATTGTAGGGAGGCGAGCAGGTTGCCGCGCTTGTCGTAGGCGAGCCTGGTGAAGATGCCGTTCGGGTCCTTGATCAGGAAGGGGTAGCCGCCGCTGTCGTATTCGTAGGTGGTCTTCAGGAGCTTTTGGTCGGTATAGGTTTTGGTGCGGTAGCCGCGCCAGGCGTCATGCTCGTTGCTGATCTTCTGGTTGGCGGGGTCGGTCACGGTGACGGTCGTGGAGCCGGTCTCGGTGTTGATCGGGGTGGGTTCGGCGAGTGTCCAGGTGCCGCCATGCTCATCGGTGTGGGTCAGCAGTCGGTCGCTGGCGGTGTTGTAGGTGTTGTTCGCCCAGACGCGGCCGGATGGCAGGGTGACCTTCGACAGCAGGTGCGGGGCGGCCAGGCGGGCCCCGTAGTGCTCGGTGACCTCGCCCACGCCGAGGGCGCGGTCGTAGAGGGCGACCTCGTCGATGTTGCCGACGAATCCCCACTTAGTGAGGTGATCATGCGATTCTGACGGTTTGCTGGCCGGCCAACTGGAGGTCACGCCCGTACCGATGGCCGTGTACGCCATCCAGTTGTGGTCGATCTTTCCGGTCAGGGAGCCGAGGGCGACCCCATCCAGATAGAGCGTCTGGCTGGTACCGGTGCCGCTCAGCACCGCGTGGTGCCATTGGCCGTTGTTTACCGCAGCGGCCGAGGTGATGGGCGAGTCGATATCAGCGCCACTGGTGTCGAGAGTGCGGAACTGGCCCCGCAGCTTGCCGTCGGTACCGACGGTAAGCAGCGGCGTACCGCCCTTGAAGAGAAAAGGATGTAGAACGTATGAGGGCTTCTCCCGCGCGGTGTAGGCCAAGGTGCCTGACGAAGTGGTCTTGAACCACAGCTCCAACGACAGCGGGCCAGACAGCCGAGCGAGGGCGTTGGCCGGAAGCTCAATCTCCGACTCGCCGTCGAGTGTGGCCGAAGTGTCGGTCGAGCCGATCAGCGCGCCCGGCTGATCCAGCGTGATCCGCGTGTAGGGAGCCGGCCCCAGACCCCAACCCAGGCTAGGGACCTCGTTTGTTCCCTGGGGCCCGCAAAGCGGGGGAAGGGGGCAGGGTGCCGTCGGCGTCGGAGTGGGCTGGGGGGCGGGTGCGCCCAGCCGCCAGTAGCCCACCGGCTCGTCGTCTTCAACCAGGCCCCGATACAGGGAGCCGGTGTTGTAGGCATAGGTCGTGCAATTGGGTGTCGGGCCCGGATTGCAGGTGGTGGTGAGCTTGTCCCCTTCATAGGAGTAGCTCCAAGTGAGCGGCGCGCCGTTGACGGGATCGGTGGACACGGTGGAGACGTGTGCCCCGTTCCAGGTGAAGTTCAGCGATCGGCCCACGGAGGTGGCCTTGGACAGTTTGCCGTCACTACCGTAGGTGAGCTCTTGAGCCAGCCCGCGAGCGTCCACGATGCGCGTCAGCCGCCCCTGACCGTTGAAGTGGTAGACGGTGGAGGACTTGTCCATCAGCTTCCACCCGCCGCCCGACACCGCGGCCAGCGTCGCATGCATCCCGGGCGGCGGCAGGTAGGAGCCATCACCCTTCGGCGAGAACCGCAGCCGCCGCCCATCGGGATAGGTCACCAGCAAACTCGTGCTCGGCTCCGCCTCAACGCGCATATCGAAACGGGTCGACCAACCGGCGCCGAACAGGCCGTCTCGGCGAGTATCCAGGCTGTTGTACGAGCGCACCACCGACAAAGCCGGACCCGCCGCAGCCACCGAGGCATCGACCACCGTGGTGGTGTAGTTGCCCGACACCGCCTGGAACTCTTGCCCACTTTTGTCACGGGTGGCCAGTTGCGAGCCGACCGAAGGCTGCCGTGTGCCGGTCACGAACGTCCGATAGGCCGAGGCGACCGTCTCTCCTGTCGCGTCGGTGGCTTCCACCTTCCAGGCATAGGTCCAGTCCCACTTGAGCGAGTCCGCCGGGACCTTCCAGGTATTCACCCCGGCAGCGAGTTGCCCGGAGTACGCCACCGGTAGACGCAACGTTCCGTCGGGCTCTGTCCAGTAGCACCACAGATCATAATTCGAACTTGACTGCTCGTCCTCGCTGGGTGCCTTGCAGACGGTGAATTCATACCGATACGGCGACTCGCCGCCATCGGCATGCGCCACCAGCGTCGGCGTCGCCGACCCCGACAGAGCCCCATTCAGCGGCCACATGTCATCGATCTCGGGGCCATCTTCCGACGCGTCCCTCGCCTCGGCCCGCGCCACACCCGACGGCAACACCGCACTCGCAGACTTTGTGCTCTGCGTTCGCGCCGCGATATCAGGAACAAGAGCACCCTTCGGGGGCTTGATCTTGCTTCTAGCTGCCTTCCCCGTCACGGGAGCCGTCGTCACGCTCGCGGGCACCAACGACGGCAAATCCTTGGTCACGCCCATCTGCTGCCGCGGCGTATCAGGCGTGCCCTGCGCCGCAGCGGCAGCATCCCGCGAGTCCGCAACGGCAGGTAGCACGGCAACCTGCGCCAGCCCCGGCATCAGCGCCAGGAAGACCGCGACACGCGCGATCAGCAAACGACGCCGTGCACGATCCCATGCCAAATACCGGCGCATACGCCGTCACACTCCGAACCACGCGGGGCGCCTCACAGCGCCGGACGAAGCTCCACCCACCCGGTACGAACCCGAAGGTTCTTGGCCCATGCGGCTCGGAGCAAGATTGCCAAACGGGCAAAGCGTAAGCTGCTCATAAAACGGACACAAGATCGATTTTCGCGATCAAGGATCACGGAACGCGACTTACCGCATGATCAGTCCTGCATGATGACATGTATGCGCATGACGGGCTAAGGAGTTATAGATCGCTCAGGTTTGCTGGACAGGAGAGGCGTTCAGGAGAGGCCGAGTCAAGTGCTGACCCTCATCGGCCTGCTGAACGAAGCCTGTGGGATCGCTCGCCTGCATACGCCAGAACTTCGGTTCCCTGGAAGCCCTGCCGCCCTTGAAGGCGCGCTTTTGGGGCGCCGCGTTGCTATTGATCGCGACGCCCCTTGGCTAGATCATGAGGAGCAGTCGTACAGCCCGTCCTGGCCGGTTACGGCCTTGCAGTTGGCCTGGACCCAGGTGGTGACCTCGCTGTTGCCCCTGCCGGGGCCGCCCCTGTCGTCGCCGCCCGCCAGCACGTAGCGGAGCTTGCCGGATGCCACTAGTTCCTTGAGGCGGGTGACGGTCATGGCGGGGTCACTGCCGGTGAAGCCGCCCATGGCCATGACCGGCTTGCCCGTGGACAGGATGATCGATGACGCCTGCATGGCGCTACTCACCGCGACGAGCCACTCGGCTTTGCCCTGGTTGGCCTCCAGGTAGGAGACCATCGAGCTGCTGACGTTGCCGTCGGGACCGCCGCCGCCCATTCGCCCGAACCGCCGCCCCGCGTCCTGCCCCTCCTGAGTCTGACCGTTCGGGGTCTGGCCGTTCGGGGTCTGGCCGTTCGGGAACTGACCGTTCGGGAACTGACCGTTCGGGAACTGACCGTTCTGCGGCTGGCCCTGGCCCATTGTCGGTGGCTGACCGTCCTGGCCGGGGCGCATCTGGCCGCGGAAACCGCCGCCAGGGCCGAAGCCCATTCCGCCCGTGTACGGTCCCGCTGTCGGGTTCGAGCCGTTGACCTGCGAACCCAAGGGCGACACCGCGTACGCGGCCGGTCCCGCGAGTCCGGCGATCACTGCCGCCGCCAACCCGACCGCGACCAGCCGGACCGCGATCTCGCGCCGGAATCTGGCCAGTACGAGTCCGGCCGTCGCAACCACGGTGGCGGCGAGCACCACCCAGGCCAGCCATGGCAGGAAGTCGGGAGTACGGCGGAGCACCGTGAACGACCACCCGCCCGTGACGGCCACCCCCAGAGGCAGCGTCCAGCCCCACACCCCGGACTGCCGGTACGCGTCCCACATGGCCAGTCCGCCGAAAGCGGTGGCGGCGGCGACGGCGGGTGCCATGGCGGTCGTGTAGTACGGGTGGAAGGTGCCGCTGGCGAAGCTGAACACCATGAAGTGCACGACGAGCCACCCACCCCAGACCAGCCACGCGGCGAGGCTTGCCCCAGGCTGAGCAGCGTACCCCGGAGCGCCAGCGGCTATGGGCGGGGCAGTGGCCTCGGACGCGATGCCATCCTTGGGCGCGGTGCCGACCTCGGGCGTGACCAGGCCGACCCAAGACGGGGTCGCCCCAGGTTTGGCGGCGGCGACGGAGCCCGAAGCGGCCCCAGGCTGGGCGGCGGCCACGGCATTCGTGCCCGTCTCGGCCCCTTGCGGCGCGGAGGGCTTGGCGCGCCGCCATCTGGCGGTCAGCGCGAACACCAGAGCCAGCCCGCAGAACGGCAGCAGCCACGAGATCTGGCCCGCCATCGTCTCGTTGAACAGCCGGCCGGCCCCGGCGGCACCGCCGAACGAGGCCCCACCCCCGCCGCCGAACCCACCGCCACCGCCACCGCTCTGGCCGAAGATGCGCCCGAGGCCGTTGTAGCCGATGACCAGGTCCCAGACAGTGTTGTCGGTCGAGCCCCCGACGTACGGCCGCGAGTCCGCAGGCCACAGGTCGACGATCACCATCCACCAGGCGCTCGACACCGCCATCACGGCCCCCGCCGCCAGCAGATGCCCGACCCGCTTGACCCCCGAAACCCGCGCACACAGCAGATAAGCCAGCGCAAAGGCGGGCACCACCAGATACGCCTGCAGCATTTTGACGTTGAAGGCCAGCCCCACGAACAGCGCGCCCACCAGCAGCGACCGCAGCCGTCCGGTCCGCAGCGACTCCAGGCAGAACCAGGCGGCCAGCACGAGCAGCAGCACCAGGATCGTGTCGGGGTTGTTGTCGCGGTTGATCGCCACCGTGATCGGGGTCAGTGTCATGACCACGGCCGCGATCAGGCCCGCCACATGTGCCTGCCGTACCTCCGAGTGGGCAGACACGACGACGGGGTACGCCCGTCGGACGGCGGAGAAGACCAGGCCAACGGAGGCCACGCCGGCCAGTGCCTGCGGGATCAGCATGCTCCAGGTCGAGAAGCCGAAGATCCGTGCTGACAAGCCCATCACCCACAGCGCCAGCGGGGGCTTGTCGACCGTGATGTACGAGCTGGAGTCGATCGCGCCGAAGAAGAACGCCTTCCAGCTCTTGGTGCCCGACAGGATGGCGGCGGAGTAGTACTCGTTGGCGTTGCCGCTCAGTGCCCAGGTGTAGAGGACGAGGGCGACGGCCAGGACGGCCCAGAGCGCGGGCCGGGACCAGCGGGGGTCCTCCGGGGCGCCGCGCCAGATCTGGGCTGGACGGGACATACGGCGGTGACTCGGACGGTCGAGGGTCGTGGTCATGACGTCCTCCGGCGAAGGTTGGCGAACGCGATGCGCATCGGTCATGACGTGCTCTGGCGCGGATGGAAGATCCGGACGCGCATCGGTCATGACGTCCTCCTGCGAGGGTTGAAGACCCAGACGCGCAGCAGCAAAAAGCGGACCAACGTGGCCAGCGCGTTGGCCACGACGACCGCCACCAGCTCCACCCCATGAGAAACCCCGTCCGGCAGCAGCGCCAGCACGCCGCTGGTCAGCGCCAGCCCCACGAGGAACGCGATCAGCCCCTCGAACTGGTGCCGCATGGCCCCCGCCGACCCCGTCACCCCGAACGTGAAGCGCCGGTTGGCGGCGGTGTTGGCCACGGCCGTCACCAGCAGCGCGATCGCGTTGGCCGCCAGCACCGGGATCGCCTGCCGCAGCCCCGAGAACAGCAGCAGGTACGCCAGCGTGCTCACCACGCCCACGACCGCGAACCTGGGCAGCTGCGCTGCCATCCCGCGCGGCAGCCGCGCCTGGGAGACGCGGGCGGGCACCGGGATGCGGGCCGCGCCGGACAGCGTCTTGCGGGCCACCCTGACCAGGCCGCGCAGGTCGTCCATGGCGGTCTGGAAGACGTCCACCCGGCTGTCGGGGTCGTCGACCCAGTCGACGGGCACCTCGTGGATGCGCAGCCCGTGCCGCTCGGCCAGCAGCAGCAGCTCGGTGTCGAAGAACCACTGTTCGTCCTCGACGGCGGGCAGCAGCGCCTGCGCGATCTCGGTGCGTACGGCCTTGAAGCCGCACTGCGCGTCGGAGAACTTCGCGCCCATGACCGAGTGGAGCAGCAGGTTGTACGAACGGGAGATGAGCTCGCGCTTCGGTCCGCGCACCACCCGCGACGACCTGGCCAGCCGGGTGCCGATGGCCAGGTCGCTGTGGCCCGACAGCAGGGGGGCCACCAGCGGCAGGAACGCGTCGAGGTCGGTGGACAGGTCGACGTCCATGTAGCTGACGACGTCCGCGTCGCTGTCCGACCACACCTGGCGCAGCGCCCGCCCGCGTCCCTTGCCGTCCAGGTGTACGGCCCGTACGTGCGGCAGTTCGGCGGCCAGCTCTATGGCCAGTTGCCAGGTGTCGTCCGTGCTGGCGTTGTCGGCGATCGTGATGCGGTAGTCGTAGGGGAAGGTGCCTGAGAGGTAGGCGTGCAGCCGGCCGATGCTGTCACGCAGGGCCCGCTGCTCGTTGTAGACCGGGACGACCACCTCGACCAGCCGGGTCTTGACTGTTGTGTGCATGACCCAGATCCCATCGTGGGGGTCTTTAACGGGACTTAGCCGATTATGAGTGAGGGGTGAGATTCCCGGGCAGTTCGACGATCGCGATCGCGCCGCCGCCGGGGGCGTTCTCCAGGCGTACCTTTCCGCCCGCCTCGGCCACGGCCTGCGCGACGATCGCCAGGCCGAGCCCGGAGCCGGGCAGGCCGCGCGCGGCCGGGGAGCGCCAGAAGCGCTCGAAGACGTGCGGCAGGTCCTCTTCGGGGATGCCGGGCCCGTGATCGCGTACGGTCAGCTCGCCCTGCCGCAGGCTCACCTGGACCTCGCCGTCCGGGCTGAACTTGGCGGCGTTGTCGATGAGGTTGAGTACGGCACGTTCCAAGGAGGCGGCGTTGCCGACGACGTACCAGGGCAGGAGGTCGATCGTGACGTCGGCGCCGCGCAACCTGGCCCGTTCGACGGCGGCGGTGACCACCTGGTGCAGGCCCAGTTCGACGTGCGGCTCGTGGTCGGTGTCGCCTCTGGCCAGCTGCAGCAGGTCGCCGACGAGCGCGGTGAGCTCGGCGAACTGGGCCTTCACGTTGATCAGCAGGCGTTCCTTGGCGCCGGGGTCCAGGCTGCGACCGGTCTGCTCGCTGCGCAGCAGCAGGTCGATGTTGGTACGCAGGGTGGTCAGCGGGGTGCGTAGCTCGTGCCCGGCGTCGGCGACCAGTTGCTGCTGGCGCTCGCGTGACCCGGCCAGAGCGGTGATCATGCCGTTGAACGCCAGGCTCAGCCGGGCGATCTCGTCGCCGCCCTTGACCGGAATGCGGGTGTCGAGGTCCTCGGTTTGGGCGATGTGCTCAACAGCCCTGGTGAGCCGGCCGACGGGCGCCAGAGCCGTACGGGAGATGGCCAGGCCCGCCCATCCGGCACCGAGCACGCCCAGAGCGGCGACGGCCGCCAGCGCGAACGCGGTGTCGCGCAACGTGTCCTGTAGGTGGAACAGCGGCCTGGCCTCCAGGACGGCCACGCCTGGCGAGAAGTTCACCGTCACGACGCGCAGCGGTATGCCGTCCTTGGTGACGCCGTAACGGTAGATCGGCTTACCGGGGTGGGGGATGGCCCGCTTGTCCTCCTCGGTCACCACGATCGGCGAGCCCAGCGAGCAGGTGGTACCGGTCCCGTCCAGCAACGTCACCAGGCCGGCGGCGTATTCGGCGGGGGTTCCCTCCGCCGAGCAATGGTCCCTCAGCCACCTCTGGTCCCCTTTGCCCTCGGGGTCCATGATCGTCTGGTCGAGCTGGCGGACCATCTGCTCGCGCACGATGAGCCAGGACAGACCAGCGCAGGCCGCGATGGCCAGGGCCACGGCGACCGTGACGAGGAGGGTGAGCCGGGAGCGCAGGCTGTAGCGCCTCACGGCGCGGCCCGGAGGGTGTAGCCGACGCCGCGGACGGTGTGGATCACCCGCGGCTCGCCGCCGGCCTCGGTCTTGCGGCGCAGGTACATCACGTACACGTCGAGCGAGTTCGACGTCGGCTCGAAGTCGAACCCCCACACCTCGCCCAGGATCTGCTCGCGGGTCAGCACCTGGCGCGGGTGCGTCAGGAACAGCTCCATCAGCAGGTATTCGGTCCTGGTCAGGTCCAGCCGCCGCTCGCCCCTGGTGACCTCGCGGGTGTCGGGGTCCATGCGCAGGTCGCCGTAGGTCAGCGTGACCTCCGGGGCGGCGGAGTTGAGCGCGCCCCGCCGCAGCAGGGCGCGGACCCTGGCCAGCAGTTCGTCCAGCTCGAACGGCTTGACCAGGTAGTCGTCGGCGCCCGCGTCGAGCCCGGAGACCCGGTCGCCGACCGCGTCGCGCGCGGTCAGCATGAGCACGGGGATGTGGTTGCCCGTGGCCCTGAGCCGGCGGCAGGCGGTCAGCCCGTCGAGGCGCGGCATCATGACGTCGAGCAGCACCGCGTCGTACGCCTCGCGCCCCAGCTCGTCGAGCGCCGCCTGCCCGTCGTTGGCGGTGACGACCTTGTAGCCTTCGAACTCGAGGCTCGACTGCAGCGCCTCGCGCAACGCGGGCTCGTCGTCCACCACCAGCAACCGTGCGGGCTCACTCATAATCTTTACGCTAAGGCCCCATCATGAGAACGCCATGAACGGTTCCGAGGCTGTTTCATGAGTGCTATAGCAGCTACCACGTGACGGGCATGGCGTTCGCCCCGAAGATGACCTGACTGTACTTGAACGACACCTCCTCCTCGTCCACCGCGAGACGCAGCGACGGGATCCGCTCGAACAGCGTCCGGTAGGCGATCTCCAGCTCGGCCCTGGCCAGGTTCTGGCCGAGGCACTGGTGCACGCCGTAGCCGAAGGCGACGTGGTGGCGGGCGCCGCGGTCGATGTCGAAGTCGTCCGGCCGCTCGAAGGCCCGCTCGTCCCTGTTCGCCGAGGCGCCGAGCACGAAGATGCCCTCGCCCTTCTTGACGAGCTGCCCGCCGATCTCCTGGTCCTCGATGGCCACCCGGTCGAAGGCCACCCAGTCGACGATCGACAGGTAGCGCAGCAGTTCCTCGATCGCCATCGGCCACAGTCCCGGGTCCTCGCGCAGCCTGGCCAGCTGGGCGGGGTGGCGCAGCAGGGTGAGGACGCCGAGCGGGATCATGTTGGCGGTGGTCTCGTGGCCGGCGATGAGCAGCAGCGAGATCATGCCGACGATCTCGTCGTGGCTCACCTGTCCCGCCGAGATCAGCCGCCCGAGCAGGTCGTCCTTGGGCTGCTTCTCGGCCTCGGTGACGAGGTCGTCGAGGTAGCTCTTGATCTCCACGATCGCGGCGAAGCTCGCCTGCGGGTCGTCGCTCGACACCATCATGCGGGTACGCGACTGGAAGAACTCGTGGTCGCTGTACGGCACGCCGAGCAGCTGGCAGATGACCAGCGACGGCAGCGCCAGCCCGAAGTCGGCGACCAGCTCGGCCTCCGGGCCCTTGGCGAGCATGTCGTCGATGAGCAGGTCGGCGGTCCGCTGGATGCCGGGCCGCATCTCCTTGACCCGCCTGACGGTGAACTCGGGGATGAGCAGCCGCCTGAATCGGCCGTGCTCGGGCGGGTCCATGTCGATGAACTGGCCGACCCTGAACCGTTCCATGAACTCGCGCTGCTCCTGGGTGGGCTCCTCCGTGGTGAAGGCGTTGTTCGGATGGCCGGGGGTGGCCGGGCTGGTGCTGATGCCCTGGCCGTTCAGCACCTGCCTGGCTTCGGCGTACCTGGTGACCAGCCAGACGTCGCCGTTGGGCAGCGACGTCCGTACGAGCGGCGCCTCCTCGCGCATCCGCTCGTACTCGGGCGGCGGCGCGTACGGGCACGTGCGCGGGACAGGGAAGGAGGGGGTCATAGTCTTGCTCCCTACGAAGCCGGAATCGCATTGCTTACTTACGCGAAAGTAAGCAATGATGGGCCCGGCCGTCAAGCGAACGGAGTGAAATGGCAGGGCGGCGGACCGATACACGTGAGCGGATCCAGCGGGTCGCGATGGAGCTGTTCGCCGAGCGGGGCTACGACAAGACCACGTTGCAGGAGGTCGCGGAGCGGCTGGAGATCACCCGGCCGGCGCTGTACTACCACTTCCGGACGAAAGAGGAGATTCTCGCCAGCATCGCCGACGGGTTCATCGCCTCGCTCGACGAGCTCGCGGAGTGGGCCCGTACGCAGCAGCCGGACACGTTCGAGGCCCGGCAGGAGATCCTGCGGCGCATCTCCGAACTGCTGGAGGACAAGTGGCGGCCACTGATGCGCTTCGCGCAGATGAACCAGGGGGCGTTCGCCCAGTCGTCGGTGGGCGACCGGATGCAGGAGCGCATCGTCACGCTGGTGTCGGTGCTGAGCAGGCCCGGGGCCGACGCGATCACGCAGTTCGAGGCGCGGCTGGCGGTGTTCGCGCTGATCCTGGGCGGGGTGCCGGAGCTGTTCGGCATGGACCTGCCGCCGTCCGAGCTGGCCGCCGCCGCCATGACCGTGGCGGTCCGGCTGGTCTCAGACCACGAGTCCTCAGGTCAGTAGGGCCATCGCCGCGTTGTGGCCGCCGATGCCGCTGACGCCGCCGCCGCGCCGGGCGCCCGCGCCGCACAGCAGGATCCGCTCGTGCCCGGTCTCCACCCCCCAGCCGCCTTCCTCCGCGTACGGCCAGCTCAGGTCCCGGTGGAAGATGTGGCCGCCGGGCAGGCCCGCCTCGTTCTCCAGGTCCACCGGCGACTTGGCCTCGACGCAGAGTGTGCCGTCAGGGGCGCGCAGGATGCAGCTCTCGATGGGCTCGGCCAGCACGCTGTCGATGGAGGCCAGGGTGGCCTTCAGCGCCTCTTCTCGCGCCTTGTCCGGATTCTCGCGGAACAGCCGGGCGGGCATGTGCAGCCCGAACAGCGTCAGCGTCTCCGCCCGGCCGCGCAGTTCGGGGCCGAGGATCGACGGGTCGGTCAGCGAGTGGCAGTAGACCTCGGCGGGCGGCAGGTCCGGGATCCGGCCCGACACCGCCTGCGCGTGGGCCCGGGCCAGTTGGTCGCGGCTCTCGTTGATGTGGAACGTACCGCTGAAGGCCGCGCGCGGGTCCACCGAGTCGTCCTTGAGCCGCGGCAGCCTGCTCAGCACCATGTTGACCTTCAGCTGGGCGCCCTCGGGCACCTCCGGTGTCGCGCCGAGCAGCCGGTCGAGCACGGCCGGCGGCAGGTTGGCCAGCACGTGCCGTCCGGTGACCGTGTGTTCACCGTCGTCCGCGCGGAACGCCACCTCCCCCGATGGGGAGATCCCGATGATCTCCGCACCGGTCCTGATCTCGGCGCCCGCCTGCCTGGCGGCCGCTTCGAGCGCTCCTGACACCGCGCCCATCCCGCCGACCGGCACGTTCCAGTCGCCCGTCCCGTCGCCGATCACGTGATAGAGGAAGCACCGGTTGGCCAGCAGGTCCGCGGCGGGGTCGGCGAACGTCCCGATCAGCGCGTCGGTCAGCACCACGCCGCGTACGGTGTCGTCACCGAACCGCTCGTCCACCGTCTGCCCGATCGGCCGCTGGAACAGCTCCCGCCACGCCTCGGCGCCCACCAAGCGCTCGATCTCGGCGGGGGTACGCAGGGGTTCGAGCAACGTGGGCGCCAGGACCCGGGCCACCTCGGCGGTCAGCCCGTAGAACTCCCGCCACGCCCGGTGGTCGGCGTCGCCTCCGGTGACGGCCCTGAACGAGGCGGCGGTCGCCCCTTCGTCGCCGTCGTCCACGAGCAGGCCGGTGTCGCCGTGGGGCGTGTAGGAGGAGTAGCGGCGCCGGCGCAGGTCTAGACGGAGCCCCAGGTCGCGGACGATCTCCGTGGGGAGGAGGCTGACCAGGTAGGAGTAGCGCGACAGCCGTACGTCCACGCCAGGGAAGGGCCGCGCGGAGATCGCCAGGCCGCCCACGTACCCGAGCCGCTCCAGCACCAGCACCCGCCGCCCCGCCCGCGCCAGGTAGGCGGCCGCCACCAGTCCGTTGTGCCCGCCACCCGCGACAACGACGTCATAGGACCCCATACCGGCACCATACCTAGTGATCGCTCTCGTAGAGTCCGGGGCATGACGAGCGAGCACCCGGCCCGCTTCAGCGGAGGGGACGGACGACGTCGGCCAGCGGGGTGGCGGGGTGGCCGGTCAGGCGAGCGATGGCGTCGCTGACACCGTCCATCTCGCCGTTGGCGATGGCGGTGTAGGTGGAGACCCAGGCGTCGAGTTGCCAGTCCGGGGCTCCGTAGGAGGCGCGGGACCGGTAGGCCTCTTCCACGCCCTCAGGGTGGTAGGTGATGGCGCGCCCCGTGGTCCGCGACAGGATCGCGGCGACTTCGGCGAGCGTGAGCGATTCTGGTCCGGTCAGGTCGTAGGTGGCTCCGGCGTGCTCGGGAGCGTGGAGCAGTACGCCGGTGGCGGCGTCGGCGATGTCGTCCTGCGCGACGACCGCGGCTCGCCCCTGCCCGCCGGGACCGCGGATGACGCCGTCGTCGCCGACCAGGGCCGGCGTGAAGTCGGCGTAGAGGTTGTCGCGCAGGAAGGTGAAGGCCAGGCCGCTGGCGCGGATGTGCTGTTCGGTGGCCCAGTGGTCGCGGGCCAGCGTGAACGTGGCGTCGGGGGCGGCGCCGTAGAAGGAGATGTACACCAGGTGGTCGACTCCGGCCTCGGCGGCGGCGTCGACGAAGGTGCGGTGCTGCTGGAGGCGGTCGGGGGTTTCCGAGGCCGACACCATCAGGACCCGATCGACGCCGTCCAGGGCCCGCAGGACGGCGTCACGGTCACCGAAACCGCCGCGGACCGCGGTGGCGCCGGTCAGCTGAGGGGCGCGGTCCAGGTCGCGTACCACCATGGTCTGCGGGATACCGGCGGCGGCGAGCCGCCGGACAACGCGCCCGCCGAGGCGGCCGGTGGCGCCGGTCACGGCGATCCTCGCTTGGCTGATCATGGATGCCCTTTCCTGTCGAGGGCTCTCTATGGTGTCAAAGATCGGTGAGCCAGTCGGTGATCGACCGGTGCAGCGGGCGCCAACCGAGGAGATCACGGGTACGGGTGCCGCGCACGCGGCTGTTGGAGCCCAGCGCGTGGCGGGCGAACTGGGGATCCCAGACGTTGTCCGGCGAGCCAGGGTCCCAGGGCCGCGGGCCGGGCAGACCGAGGGAGCGGGCGATGGCGCCGGTCATCGCGGCGAAGGACTCCTCGCCGTTCTCCACGAAATAGAACGTGCCAGGGGGCGTCTTCTCCAGGGCGAGGAGATAGAGGTCGGCCATGTCGTCGATGTGGACGTTGGACCAGATGTTGCCGCCGCTCCCGACGTGGCGGACCACGCCGCCGGAGCGCGCCTGGTGGACCAGCGCCGCGATCAGGACGCTGTCGCGGCCCAGACCCCGTCCAGGTCCGTAGATCAGGCTGTTGCACAGGACCGCGGAGCGCACGCCCTTCTCCGCGGCGCTCAGGACCAAGCGGTCGATGGCGAGGCGTGCTTTGCGGATGGGATGGTCGGGCTCCCATGCGGAGTCGGCGTCGAGGATGTCCTCGCCGAAGATCTTCCCGGATGCCTCGCCTTCGGTGCCGACGCCCACGATGCTGGAGCCACTGGTGTGGATCAGCGGCTTGCCGGACCCGGCCAGCGCGGCGACGAGTGCTTCGACGGCCCCGCGATGGTCGCTGCTGGCGGCGTTGACGACACCGTCGGCGCGGTGGGCCTGCTCGGTGAGCAGCGCCGCGTCGTCAAGGGTGCCCACCACCGGCCGGCAGCCGAGCCGGGCGAGGTCCTCGGCTTTGGCCTGGTCGCGGATCAGGCCGGTGACGGTATGGCCTGCCTGAATGAGGCGGGCGGCGACGGAGCCGCCGATGTAGCCGCTCGCGCCGGTGACGAAGACATGCATGGCGGAAAGGATCAGCCTGCGCTGGATGGAATCGCAAGCTGCTTTGCCGAAGCGGCAAAACCATCGGTCAGGGTCGGCTGGCGATCGCCAGGAGGGTGGCGGCGGGAGCGGCGAGTGAGCGGCCGCGGCGCCACACCGCGCGTAGGCTCCTGACCAGGTTGATCCCGGCCAGCGGCACCTCCACCAGCCGGCCCGTGGCCACCTCCGCCTCCACGGCGTACCCGCTGAGCACCGCGGGCGCCGCCCCGGCCTGGGCGGCGCCCTTGACGGCCGAGTTCGAGCCCAGCTCCAGGCGCGGGCTGGCCCGGTGCAGGCTCTTGAACGCCACGTCCAGCGTCTCCCGGGTGCCCGAGCCGGGTTCGCGGACGACGAGCGGCGTGGCGGCCAGCTCCGCCCCCATCAGCGCGGTACGGCGCCGCGCCCAGGCGTGCCCCGGCGCCACCACGACCACCAGCCGGTCGGTGCCCACCACCCGGCTGGCCAGCCCCTCGGGCACGCTCGGCCCCTCGACGAAGCCCAGCTCCACCTCCTCGGCCAGGACCCGGGCGGCGACGTCGGCGGAGTTCACCACGTCGAGGCCGACCTGCACGTCAGGCTCGCGGTTCTGCAGCTCGCCCAGCCAGCGCGGCACCAGGTACTCGGCCACCGTCATGCTCGACGCCACCCGCAGATGAGCCGCCTCGCTGCGCCGTACCGCCTGGGCGGCGCGCATCAGCTCCTGGGCGGCGGCCAGCACCTGCGCGGCCCAGCCCGCCACCATCTTGCCCTCGGCGGTCAGCGTGGACCCGCGCGGCGTACGCTCCAGCAGCGGCAGGCCCAGGCGGCGCTCCAGGTGGGCGATCCGCTTGCTGGCCGACGGCTGGGCGATGCCCGCGACCTTGGCCGCCTGCCCGAGGCTGCCCAGCTCGCCCACGTCGACCAGGAGTTTGAGCGAGTCGAGATCCGGCAGCGTACTCATAGCCCAAGGCTATGACCTCCCAGGCAACGCGTGGCTACCGAGCCCTCCAGGCGCTCAGAACACTGGGATCATGTACTCCACCGCGCGTGTGCCGCACGATCGTCCGCCTGGTGATCGTCTGCGCGACGATCGCCTGCCTGGTGTCGGCGCGGCGGCGCTGGCGGTGGTGTTCGCGCTGGTGGTGAACCGGTTCGTGCCGGTGCTCAGTCCCGCGGCCATAGCCGTGGTGTCGGGCGCGGCGCTGGCGAACCTGGTGGGCGTCGGCGAGCGGCTCAAGCCCGGTCTGCGGTTCGTCGCCAAGCGGGTGCTGCGTATCGCGATCGTGCTGCTCGGCCTGCAGATCGCGGTGCCGCAGGTGCTGGCGCTGGGGTGGCGGACGGTGGCCGTCGTGGTGGTGGCGACCGGCGTCACGTTCACGCTCACTCCGCTGATCGGCCGCCGCCTGGGCCTCACACCGGGCGCGTCACTGCTGGTCGCCACCGGCGTCTCGATCTGCGGCGCCGCCGCGATCGCGGCCATGCGCGAAAGTACCGACGGCTCCTCCGACGAGGACGCGGCCGGCGCGCTCAGCGTGGTGGTCCTGTACGGCACCGCCGCCATCGCCGTGGTGCCGCTGGCGGCGTCCTGGCTCGGTCTGTCGGCGACGCAGCTGGGAGTGTGGGCCGGGGCGGCGGTGCACGAGGTGGCCCAGGTGGCCGCGATCGGGGCCGCCTCGGGCGTGCTGGCCACCGCCGTCACGGTCAAGCTGGGCCGCGTCATCCTGCTCGCCCCGATCGTCGCCCTGACCTCATACCGTCACCGCGTTGACTCCCCCGGCCGGCTCAAGCGCCCGCCGGTCATCCCGCTCTTCGTGGCCGGATTCCTGGCCATGGTCGCGCTCCGCAGCAGCGGCCTGGTCCCCGCCGCCGTGACCACCGTGATCCCCCAGGTCACGAACGTTCTCATGGCCGCCGCCCTGTTCGGCCTCGGTACGGGGATCGACGCCCGCGCGCTGATCAAGGACGGGCGCACACTGCTGCTCGGCGCCGTGGCCACCGGCTTGATCGGGACCATCTCGCTCGCGGGTGTCATGCTTCTCGTGTGATCACCGGCGGACGTCCTCCTCCGTAACGTGCTTGTCCGGAACAAACTTCGTAAAATAGACCGTTCCACCAAGCCGTCCTACGAAGGAGCACGAAACCCACATGCGCAGCGCCGCCGACCCCATCCTCCGGCCGTCCGACGAGGTCGCCGAAGCCCTTGCCACCGGCGCTCCGGTCGTGGCCCTGGAGTCCACGATCATCTCGCACGGCCTGCCGCAGCCGCGCAATCTGGCGGTCGCCCGGGAGCTGGAGGACATCGTCAGGGCGGCGGGTGCCGTACCGGCCACGATCGCGGTGCTCGACGGCGTCGCCCGCGTCGGCCTGGACGAGGTGGAGCTCGAACGCATCGCGACCGAGTCGGGCCTGCGCAAGCTGGGCCAGCGCGACCTGCCGGTGGCGGCGGCGCTGAAGGCGAGCGGCGCGACGACCGTGTCGGCCACGTCGTTCCTGGCCGCCCGCGCGGGCATCCGGATCTTCGCCACCGGCGGGCTCGGCGGCGTGCACCGGGGCTGGACCCAGGCGCAGGACGAGTCGGCCGACCTCGACACGCTGGCGCGTACCCGCATCACCGTCGTGTGCGCCGGGGTCAAGTCGATCCTGGACGTGCCCGCGACCCTCCAGCGCCTGGAGACCCGCGGCGTGACCGTGGCGGGATACCGTACGGACACCTTCCCGGGCTTCTACCTGCACTCCTCCGGCGAGCCGATCGACTGGCGGATCGAGTCGGCCGACGAGGCCGCGGCCATCATGCGCGGACAGGACGGGTTCGGCGCCCAGGAGACCGCGCTGATCGTCGCCAACCCCATCCCGGTGGACCGGCAGCTCGATCCGGCGCTGCACGACCGCGTGCTGGGCGAGGCGCTGGCCGCCGCCGACCGCGAGGGCGTGACCGGGCAGAAGATCACCCCGTTCCTCCTCGACTACCTGGTACGCGGCACCGGCGGCGCCTCCCTGGAGGCGAACCTGGCCGCGGTCCGCGGCAACGTCGCCCTCGCGGCGCAGATCGCGCTCGCCTGGTCCCGAGCGTGAGCGGCGGCGGCCTCCTCGTCATCGGCGACGTCGTCACCGATGTGGTGGCCCTGCACGACACTCCGGTCATGTCGGGTACCGACACGGCCGCCGACATCGCGCTCCGCCCCGGCGGCTCGGGCGCGAACACCGCCTCCTGGGCCGCCCACCTGGGCGCCGACGTACGGCTGCTGGCCCGGCTCGGCTACGACAGCAGTGAGTGGCACACCGCCGAACTGCGCAAGACCGGGGTACGCCCGCACGTACGCGTCGATCCCCATCATCCGACGGCGATCGTGATCGCCATGGTGGACCGGACCGGCGAACGCTCGTTCCTCACCAACCGGGGCGCGGGCGGCCGGATCTCCGCCGAGGACTGGGACGGCTCGCTGCTCGACGGCGTGGGCCGCCTGCACCTGTCCGGCTACACGCTCTTCGCGGAGGCGGGGCTGGCGCTGGCCAGGCTCGCCATGGCCGAGGCCCGCGCCGCCGGGGTGACCGTCAGCATGGATCCCGCCTCGACCGGCTTCCTGCGCGAGTTCGGCGTCGCCCGGTTCCTGCGCGAATCCGCCCCCGCCCACCTCATCATCCCCAACCGGGACGAGGCCCTCCTGCTCGCCGGCGCGCAGACGCCCGAGCGGGCCGCCGAACTCCTCAGCGAGAGGTACGGCACCGCGATCGTCAAGCTGGGACCCCAGGGAGCTCTGGCGGCCACGGAGGGCACTGTGACGGAGGCGGCAGCGGGGGTTCCAGCCGAGGTCGTCGACTCGACGGGAGCGGGCGATGCGTTCGCTGCGGGATATCTCACAGCGAGGTTGAACGGCGCCGGTGAAGGGCAGTCTTTGGACGCCGGATGCCGGGCCGGAGCGGAGTGCGTGGCCCTGGTGGGCGGTCGGCCACGGTACGGTTTGGAGCTGAACCTTCTTTACCCTATTCACACCGATTGATAGCTTGCCGCGTAGGCTGCACCAAGAACCACATGCGTATTGAGTGGCATCACGCGGCTCACTGGGGAGGATAAGGTCCGCCGATGGAAGTCGAGTCATCGATCTGCCTGAGCGACCTGGTCCCTGCCTTGCGCTGGAGCCGTCCCCAGCAAGTCGCGGAGGCGCTGGGCGATCCGCGCCTGCCCGCCGGGTGGTGGTCGTCCGTCGCCCTGTCGAGGGCGCTCGGCACGACCGGACTCGACTGGATCTGCGACCGGCTCGCCCTGCTGGCCTCGGCCCGCTGGGACCACCTCGCCCTCTCGGACGTGCTGCCCGCGCTGACCGTGCACCCCATCGACCCGGCGCTGCCCGGCTGGCCGGAGGCCACCAGGACGGCGATCGCTGGCCTGGGGGGCTGGCAGCGGTTGCGCCGCCTGTCGCCCGGCGACCTGAGCACGCCGTCGGCCACGCCTGAAGTGGTGATCGGCTCGGTGTTCCGCGAGGTGCTCAGCCGCATCCCGGTCCAACGCGAACCCGGCCAGCCCGCCGCCCAGCCCGCACAGCAGGGCCACCCGGCACAGACCCGGCCGGGCCAGCCCGCCGCCCATCCGGGACAGGGCCACCCAGAGGTGACCCGCCCGCTTCAGCGCGGCACGGTCCCCGGCCAACGCGACGGAGGCCCCGGCCAGCGTGACGGGGGTCCGGGCCAGAGCCCGGCGCACACCGGCCCGCAGCCCGCCGTGGCCCAGGACAACGGCGGCTCACCCCGCCAGACCGGCTCCTTTCCCGTCCAGGGGGCCCCGCGGTCGGGTTCCTTCCCCGACCAAGGTGGGCCGCAGACCGGCTCCTTCGCCGCTCTGGGCGGGGCCGCCCGCCAGACCGGCTCGTTCCCGGCGCAGAACGAAGGCGCCCCGTCGCCCACGGCCGGTCGGCAGCCCTTGTCCGCCCCGCAACCTCAGTCCAGCCCCCAGGCCGCCCGCCAGGACACGAACTCCCCCGGCGCCAATCCCCCCGGCACCGCCCAGCAGGGCGGCCTCTTCCCCGGCACCAACGCCCCGGGCACTGGCCAGCAGGGCGGCGGCCAGCAAGGCGGCGGGTTCCCGAACACCGGCCTCCCGGCCGCCAACGGTCCAGGCACCGGCTCCTTCCCAGCGGTCGGGTCCGTCTCGGGCACCGGGCTTCCGGGTGCCAACGTCCCCGGCAACGCGGATCCCGAGCGCACCGGCCCGCACACCGGTCCCCATCCCACCGCCGGCTCGCACACGGGCCCGCACCCCACCGCCACCGGTCCGCACACGGGTCCGCACTCGACCGTCGGCCCGAACACCGGTCCGCACCCCACCAGCGGCCCTCAGGCCGGTACGTCGCCCAGTGCCCCGCACACCGACCCCCGGTCCGGTGCCGACCGACCTGGCGGGACAGCCCAACCGGGCGCCCAGCCGAGTGCCCTCCCGGGCGCCGACCGCCTCCCCGGCGGAACACCCCACACCGGACCACGCCCCGCCACCGGACCGCTCGCGGGCAACGGAACGCCCGCGGGCAACGGGTCCGTCAGCGGCACCGGCTCCTTCCCCGCGGTCGGGTCCGTCGGCGGCACCGGCTCGTTCCCGGCCGTCGGGTCCGTCACAGGCACCGGCTCGTTCCCCGCTGTCGGGCCACTCGCCGGCACCGGAACACCCGCAGGCAACGGATCATCCGCCGGAGCCGGCACGGGATCGCGCCCCGGAGGCGCCTTCCCAGGCGACCTGGGCACCACGCCCCGCACCCCGAACGCGGACCCCTCCACCCACACCGGCGACGTCTCTCTCCCGCCGACAAGCGTTCCGGGCCTCGGCGGCGCGTACGACACACCAGCACCGGCGGCGACGCCCGCGCCCTCCGAGACCGATCACGCCATGGTCCGGGTCGTCGACAGCCTGTTCCGCAGCCTGGACAAGCTGGCGCTCGCGGTGGCCGTACACCGCCTGTTCGCCGAAGACCCCGTCAGCCTGCGTACGCTCGCCCACAAGATGCTCGTCGACCGTGACGCGCTCTCCCAGGCGCAGCGGACGGCCGAGGAGCGCGTGCTGCACTGGCTGCGTTCGTCGGAGTCGGCGCCGGTCACCGGGCACATGTTCCGGCTGACGGAGTGGCTCGGCGCGGCCGCCACGCAGGACCAACTCATCGGCGCCGACCCGGCGCACCCGGTGATGGTGCCGTCGTTGCGCACTCCGCTCTGGCGGGTACTCGTGACGCTCATGCCCGACCGCCGTCTCCAGGACGGCTGGCTGGTGGTGGGCGACCTCCACGGCCTGCAGGCCCGTACCAGGCAGTTGCTGGCCGGTCAGCCCGCCGACGCCGACGTGGTGGAGCTGCTCAGCGAGCTGGGCATCCGCGCGCACTCGGCCAAGGCGTGGCTTGACGCGCTGCCGGACACGTCGGACCCTGTGGCCTCCGCCCCCTCACCGGCCCAGCCGCTCCCCCGCCGTACCCCCGGAGCCAACGGCCACCACCACAGGGGCGGCCAGCCCATCCCCTCGGCCGAGAGCAACGCCATCGACCCTTCGGCGGCCCTCGCCACGCTCTCCGCCTTGTCGGGCGGCCGGTCCGGCATGCTGCCCCCCACGCTCGCGGGCACTCCGGCCACCCCACCGCCGCCGCTGCCGAGCCCTTCCTCGGACCCGCGCCGCTGGCAGCGCATCGAGGTCACCAACGAGCACCTCCGGGGCGGCCCGGTCCCGGTGCCCGAGGGGTACGCCACGCAGCTCGGCATGCGCCCCGGCACCCTCCTGTCGGTGACCGGCCCGGGCGACAACGCGATCGTCCTGGTCTGGCAGGGCCACCAGCCGGTCTTCGACTCGCTCCAGCCGGTCCTCATGCGCCTCAACGCCCGCCCCGGCGATCAGGTGTACGTCACGGTCGACGGCTACCGCCTGGAAGCCCAGCTCACCGGCTGACCACAGCCGCCCGGGACACCGCTTGGCACCAGAGGCCAAGCAGCAACCGGCGTCTTGGCGTCGAAGGCCAGCGGCGGCCGCACCCTTGTGCCGTGGTCAAGCGGCGGACGAGGCCGGTCAGTCGTCGGCGAAGAGGCGGATCCGATGGGCCACCGCGGATGCCTCGCCGCGGGAGGCGACGCCCAGTTTGGCCAGGATGTTGGAGACGTGCACGCTCACGGTCTTGACCGAGATGAACAGCTCCCCCGCGATCTCCCGATTGCTGTGCCCCTCGGCCACGTGCCGCAGCACCTCCATCTCGCGCGCCGTCAGCCCCAACGGCAACCCGTCGGGCGCCGGCTCGTCGGCCACGGCGACACGGCCCCGCCGCGCGAGCGCGTCCAGCCGCTCGACCAACGGCGCCGCACCGAGGCGCTCGGCCAGCTCACGGGCTCTCGCCAGTCTGACCCCCGCCCCCTGCCGATCACCGGCCTCCAGCGCCGCACGGGCGGCACCTTCCAGGGTGCAAGCTTCGGAGTAGGGCTCCCGCAGCCCCGCCCAAGCCGCCACCGCCGCGTCCCACATCTTGAGCCGCCAGGCCGCGTCATCGAGACCGACCACGGAATCAGACTCGGATCCGACACCCGAGCCAACACCAGACCCGGAGCCCCGCTCCGATCCGGCACCCGACTCAGGACCAGACCTTAAACCCAGCTCGGACTCGGACAGCCCCGTCAAGGCCATGAACGTGAGCCGGTGCGCCTCCTGGCTGTCGCCCTCAGCCTCGAGCCGCCCCGCGACCGACCGCAGCTCCCCCACAAGATCCCCGCCCAGCTGCGCGATCACCACCAGCAGCGGCCAGGCGTAACGCGGGCTGGCCACCAGATCCTGCTCACGCAGTGTCCGGGCAGCCGCCTCCCGCGCCTCGTCGAGGCGTCCCCGCGCCACCAGAAGCTCGACCTCCCTGCAGGCGTGCGGCAGCACGCTCTGGTCGCGGAAGCGCCCGCGCGCCAGCACGCTGCGTGAGGCCGCGAACAGCTCCTCGGCCCGATCGACCCGCCCGCGCGCGAGCGCGATGTCGGAGGCCAACCCCTGCAGGCTGGCCCGGTAGGGCGGCGGCGGCATGAGCTCCAGGGCGTGCTCGATCACCTTCAGCGCCTCGTCCCAGCGCCCGAGCGACCACAGCGGCTCCGCCAGGTTGATCGACAGGAACGTGCCCGACGTGCGCGCCACGCCGTAGCGTTCGGCCTCGGCGATCCCGTCGCGGGCGACCTGCGCGGCGCGTTCGTGGCGGCCGGCGCCCTCCAGCACGTCGGATTCGGAGATGGCGCCGCGCAGCATCGCGTTGTGGGCGTCGGCCGTGGCCGCGATGCGGCGCGCTTCGGCGAACCCGTCCAGGTAGGCGTCGATGTCGGAGAACTGGCAGCGCGCCCAGGTAAGGCTGATCAGCGCGTGCGCCTCGGTGTTGGCGTCGCCCACCTCGTGGCCGAGCTCCATGGCCAGCCGGGCCGTCGAGATCTTCTCCTGCCAGTCGTCGTAGAGCATGCGCGCCAGGCTCTCCAGCACCTGGGCCCGCAGCTTGCTGGGCTTGTCGGCGGGCACCAGCGACGCCGCCCGGCGCAGGTCGTCGACATGGCCGGGGCGGCTGAGGTCGTAGCCGGTGAGACCGCGCTGGCGCAGCAGCCTGGCGGCCCTGGCCGGCTCGGCCGGCTCGTCGATCTCGGCGAGCCCGGCGGTGGCCAGGGCGATCGAACGTTCGTACTCGCCCGCCAGGTGGGCGACCGTGGCCGTCTGCCTGAGCACCTCGACGTGGTCGGCGCCGATGCGCTCCGCGGCGTCGGGCACCTGATCCCACAGCTCCAGCACCCGGGACAGCATCCTGAGCTGCTCGTCGTAGGCGGCGGAGCGGCGGGCGGCGGCCGCGGCGTGCCAGGCGCTGATCAACGCCCACGTGGTGTCGTGGGCGGCGTGCCAGTGGTGGGCCAGCTCGATCGCGCCGCGCGGGACGGGCAGGATCGACAGGTCGCGCTCCAGCGCCTCGGCGAAGCGCGTGTGCAGGCGGGTGTGCTCGCCCGGCAGCAGGTCGTCGTGGAGCGCCTCGCGGATCAGCGCGTGCCTGAAGGAGTAGCCCTCGCCGTCGACGACCAGCACGTTGCCGGCCACGGCGGGGCGCAACGCGTTGGACAGCGCCACGTCGTCCCGCCCGGCGACGGCGGACAGCAGGTCGTGCTCGATGCGCTGGCCGCCCGCGCTGGCCACGCGGAGCAACTCCTGGGTGTCGTCGGGCAGCCGTTCGACGCCGGCGAGCAGCAGGTCGCGCAGCGACTCGGGCAGCGACTCACCGACACCGGACTCGCTGAGCAGCGCCTCGACGAACAGCGGGTTGCCCTCGCTGCGCGCGTAGATCAGGTCCATGTCAGGGCCGGACGGCTCGCGCTCCAGGATGCTCGCCGCCTGCTCGACGACCTCCCTGCGGGTGAGCCTGCGCAGCTCCAGCCTGGCCACCCAGTCGACGCGGCCCAGCTCGGCCAGCAGCGGGCGCAGCGGGTGGGTGCGGTGCAGCTCGTCGGCACGGTAGGTGACGACGATCAGCAGCCGTACGCCGGAGCGCTGGTAGCGGACCAGGAACGAGAGCAGGTCGCGGGTGGATCGGTCGGCCCAGTGGGCGTCCTCGACGACCAGGACGACCGGCCGGTCCTCCGCCAGCCGCTCCAGCAGGCCGAGCAGCTGCTCGAAGAGCCGGGCGCGGGCCTCGGAGCCGTCACCGTCGGGCTCGCCGAACTCGGGCAGCAGCCGGGCCAGCCCACGCGTGGTGCCGCCGGGCACGAGCGCCGCGACGCCGTCGCGGCCGAGCTCGCGCACCAGCCCACGCAGCACCGCGGTGAAGGGCGCGAACGGCAGGCCCTCGGTGCCGAGCTCCATGCAGCCGCCGACGAGCACCATCGCCTCGCCCGCCCGGTCGGCGAACTCCCTGACCAGGCGCGTCTTGCCGACGCCCGCCTCGCCGCCGACCAGCACGGTGGACGCCGCGCCGGTCCGGACGCCGGCCAGCGCCCGCTCGAGCGCGCTCAGCTCGCCGGCGCGGCCGACGAAGCGCGGGCTCACCGCGTGGATGCTCACGCCCCAAGAATGCCATCAGGCGGCGACAGAAACGGCCCCGGGCCTGATCACCAGTACAGGTGACGCGCCTCAGGCGCGGTTCTCCCAGAACAACCTCTCGTCCTTGTCCGGATCGGTGACGATCTCGCACTCGGCGTCGAGCCACATCGTGGCACGGTCTTTCAGCGTGTAGGCGGGCCATCTCGGCACGTCCACGGCGGTGGGACGGCCCGTGCGGGCGAAGCCCGCCCACAGTCCGCTCATGTGCCGCGCGGTCGCCAGCCGCCCCGGCGATTGATCGGCGTAGAGGAAGAAGTCGAGGTTCTTGTCGGTGTTGGCGAATTTGAGGTTGATGTCTGATGCGTGCGGCGAGCCGATGGGGAAATCGGTGCCTGGCACCACGGTCGGGTTCTTGTAGGCGAGCTGGTACATGAACACGGGCGCGACGCGCTGCGTCACCTTGGCCTCTGCGATCTTGATCGCGTCGCGCCAGATGGGCGAGGTCGTGATCGCGAAGTAGAGCTGCGCGGGCGTCGCGTCGGGCCGCGACGCGTGGAAGGTCCTGATGATCTGGTCGAGCTCGGCACCCTGGTACGTGCGACTCAGCTCCCTGCGCAGGCCGGCCTCGTCGATGCGGAAGATGTCGGGCGGCCCGAAGAGACTGAAGAACACCGTTTCATCGCGGCATGTGCCGCACATCAGCGGCTTGCCGGCCGAGAAGGACGCGACTCCGTCGGCGAAGGGGTGCCGCGGGATGACGGTGCCATCGACGAAGGCGCCGAAGCCGGGGAGCGAGCCGGGGTCGCCCCAGGGTGCGACGCCGTTCGCGGCTTCGGACTGCTGGATCTCGAGCAGCCTTCCGGCCGGAATCTCATGCAGCTGGGGAATGTCCGACGTGGTCAGTCCCAAGAGCTCCAGCGTGCGCTCGGCCCGCGCGGTGGCGCCTTCGCGGGTGGGGAAGCGCAGCGGTGCGGCGCTTTCGATCGAGGCCTTGTGGAACAGCGACGCGGCATCCGGCATGGTGTAGACGGCCGCGGTCTTGGCGCCGCCACCGCTCTCGCCCCAGACCATGATGTTGTCGGGGTCGCCGCCGAAATTCTCGATGTTCTCCCTGGTCCAGCGCAGCGCCGCGAGAATGTCCAGCATCCCCTGGTCGGCGGCGTAGTCGCCGCCGGCGAGATCGCCCAGGAACAGATAGCCCAGCAGGCCCAGCCGGTGGTTGGACTCGACCACCACCACGTCATAGAGCCGCGCCAGATGGGTGCCGTCCTGCCCCGTGGCGGAACCGGAGCCGATCATGTAGCCGCCGCCGTGGTTGTAGAACATCACCGGCCGCCGCTCACAGTCGGCGGCCGGGGTCCAGATATTGAGGTAGAGGCAGTCTTCGGAGGGTGCCGGCATCCGGCCATTGCCGTTGGGGCCCATCTCGTTGCCCGCTGCCTGGAATGCCGGGTTGGGAAAGTCCACCGCGTCGCGCACGCCGGTCCAGCGCATGAGCGGCTTCGGGGGCTTGAACCGGAGCTTGCCGAGCGGCGGCGTGGCGTAGGGCACGCCGAGAAACTTGACGATGCCGTCCTCGCGTCTGCCGCGCACCCTGCCGTAACGGGTTGCCGCCTCGTCTGTTCGCCCAGTTCCCTGCGCGAGTGCCGGGGAGCCCTCACCCGTCACGGCGGCGACCACGGATAACGACGTGCCGATCATCGCCCTGCGGCTCATTCCCGACCCCACCATCAGGCTCCTCTCTTGGAGAGCGCACGCGCATGCAGGACCAGCCCGAATGAGTAACGTTTTTCACATTTTCCCGACCATAGACGTCGATGTCGTCACTGGTCAAGGCACAACGAAGCAGGAGAGCAGGCCAATAGCTCATCGCAAATGTGGGTAACGTTACCCATTCACATGCCAAGGCGCCGGGGACGGTACGACGCCGCCGGCGCTAGCGGAGGATCTTCCTGAACATCGTCGCCGACGCCTCGTAGCCCAGCGCGTGGTAGAACTCGGGCGCTCGCCGCGTGGCCATGGCCACGTAACCGGCCTGCCGCGAACGGGCCCACGCCTCGAACTCCACCAGCAGCGCCCGCCCGATGCCCTGCCGGCGCGACCCGCTCTGCACCATCGCCTCCTCGACCCAGGCGACAGGCCCGTTGGCGAAGAGCGTCAGGTGGACGAACCCCAGCAGATAACCGTGCACCCGGCCGCCCACCACGGCCGCGATCAGCATGACGTCGTCATCGCGCAGCAGTTGCGGCAGCGCCGCGTCGAAGGCCTCCCGTTCGGGCCTGAAGGTCAGCCCGAACTCCATCGCCAAGGCGAACAGCTCGTCCGCGTCGGCCTTCTCCGCTCTCCTGATGTGGAGATCGTCTGACGTCATGTCGTACGACCTTAAGTCGTGGCGTGGCCGCCGTCCACTCAGGTCAGCCCGTCAGCCCGGTCATGTCGGCTCGTCAGCCCGCTCAGGACAGCGGGCCGGCGCGGTCAGGTCAGCTCGTCAGCGCCTTGACGGCCTGTTCGGCGACCTCCTGGGCGCCCTTCATGAGCACGTCCTCGGCGACCGGCTCGGTGTCCTTGCCTTGGGCGAGGATGTCACCGTTCTTGTTGTCGGTGCCGAAGTAGCGGACGTTGATCGTCGTGTTGCCCATCACGATGTAGGCCCAGACGTTCGTGGTGCCTTTGAGGTTCTGGGTGTACATGGCGTGGGTCTCGTCGCCGACGCCGTCGAAGTCCTTCATCTCACCGTACGTGCTCAGGAACCGCAGGCCGGGGTTGTCCTCCTTGGTGCCCGCCATGTCCTTCATCGAGCCGAAGTTGAACTCGGCGTCGTCCCTCGCGGCCGCGACGCTGGGCCAGACGTTGACGGCCAGGTGGATGGTCCGCGATTCCAGGGTGCCGTTCTTGATGTTCTTGGACGTCTGGGTCCACTCGCAGCCCTTGCGCAGCGCTCCGTACCCGTCCTTCTGGACGCCGGGCGCGGACTGCGATTTGGGCGCGAGCCGCCTGGTCAGGCTCGCGGGCAGCAGGTCGCACACCTCCGGCACCGCCTTCAGCGGCGGGAAGGTGGAGGTGGCCGCGGGCGTCTCGGCCGGATCCGACGAAGCCGCCTCCGACGGCAGCCCGGACGACGAAGGCAGCCCGGACGATGAGGGCAGCGACGAGGGAAGGGAGGACGGCAGTGTGGACGGCAGGTCGAACGAGGGCGACGGCAGCGCGACCGGAGGCGCCTCCTGGCCGACGTTGCGTACCGCGATGAGCGCCCCGCCCAGCACCGCCACCGCCGCGGCCCCCGCCAGCACGCCCTTGGCCCAGCCGGGCGCCTTTGACGAGACGGGCCGCTCGCCGCCGCCGTCCGGCCAGTACGAGGCCGGCGGAACGGGCGGCGCCTGCGGTGCCTGTGGGCCCTGGATCATGGCCACCCCTCATCGCGGCGGATCATTACGAATGGGATGCTGTTGACGCGTCCGGGATGGAAATATAGCGAACCGAAAGTCTTGCACACTATGGTCTCCAACGTGCCTGGTCTGGGGGATTCCAAAATCGCAGGCCGCTATCGGGTGCTACGGGCGCTCGGTCAGGGTGGCATGGGCACCATCTGGCTGGCTCACGACGAGCTGCTCGACCGCCAGGTCGCCATCAAGGAAGTACTGCTCCCGCAGTCCCTCGCCCCGGCCGAGCGGGCGGAGGCGCTTCAGCGGGCCATGCGCGAGGCGATGGCGGCCGCCCAGCTGCGGCATCCGGGCATCATCACCATTCACGACGTACTGTCCGAGGACGGGCGGCCGTGGATCGTCATGGAACTGCTCCGCGGCCGTGACCTCAAGGACGCGGTGGCCGCCGAGGGCCCGTGGTCGCCGGAGCGCACGGCGGCGATCGGGTTACGGGTGCTGGAGGCGCTGTCCGTCGCTCACGCGCACGGCATCCAACATCGCGACGTCAAGCCCGCCAACGTGTTCCTGACCGACGACGGCCGGGTGGTGCTGACCGACTTCGGCATCGCCAGGCTGGAGGACCAGGCGACGATCACCGAGTCCGGGCTGCTGATCGGATCGCCCGGGTTCATCGCCCCCGAGCGGCTGCGCGGCGAGCGCGGCGGGCCCGAGTCGGACCTGTGGTCGCTGGCCGCCACGCTGTACGCGGCCGTGGAGGGCCAGGCTCCGTACGTCGGCACCTCCCCCATGTCGGTGCTGCGTGACGCCCTGACCCTGCCGCCCCGGCCGCCCCAGCGCGCCGGGAATCTGGGGCCGGTGCTGATGATGATGCTGGCCCGCGACCCGTACCAGAGACCCGCCCCGCAGGCGGCCGAGCAGCTGCTGCGGCGGGTCGCGGAGGGCGGCCCGGCGCTGGCGGTCACGCAGCCGATGGCCGGGCGCGCGAACCGGCTGCCGATCGTCGTCGGCGGCGCGGTGGTCGCGGCGGCGGTGCTGGCGGGTACGGTGGCGTTCGTGGCCCTGCGGCCCGCGGACACCCCCGCGACACCCGTGGCGGAGACCGTGAAGCAGCAGCCGCACACCACGTCCCCCACTCCCACCCCCAGCAAGGAACCCGAGCCGGCGAAGACCCCCAAGTTCACCGCCGCCGTGAACCTGTGCACGCTGCTCACCCCCGCGCAGGTCGCCAAGCTCGTGCCCGGCGCGGGCAAGGGCAAGGGCAAGCGCGACGGCGACAGGTGCGAGTGGACCACCCGCGGCAAGGGGCTGTCCGCCGAGGTACTGACCAACATCGGCGGGCCCGACAAATGGAGCGCGGTCCCGGAAGACGCCGAGGAGGAGTACATCGGCCGGCGCAACGGCGCAAGCGAGGGCTCGGAGTTCACCTGGACATGGCCGGAGGTCGGCCTCACCAAGGGGATCAAACAGCAGCGCCGCCACGTCGAGGACATCGACGGCATCGGCGATGAGGCGTACGGCTACGAGTTCGTCAGCCCGAAGGGCAACGCCGAGAACATCACCGTGGTCTTCCGGCTCAGCAACGTGAACGTCCAGATCGGCTACGTCAACGTCAACAAGATCGGCGACAACGCCGCCCTGCGCAAGGGGGCGCGTGACGCCGCGCGATGGCTGGCCGAGGCATTGAACCGCCAGGAGTGAGGCAATGAACCAACCGCGACTCGTGGGCGGCCGCTACCAGCTGCTCGAACAGCTCGGCCGCGGCGGCATGGGCATCGTCTGGCGCGCGCACGACACCATGATCGGCCGCGAGGTGGCGGTGAAGCAGGTACTGCTCCCGCCGAACCTCTCCCCCGCCGACCAGGCCGCGCTGCGACACCGTACGCTGCACGAGGCCCGCGCGGCGGCCGGGATCCGGCACCCCGCGGTGGTCGGCATCCACGACGTGATCGACGACGGCGGCCAGCTGTGGATCATCATGGAGCTGGTCCGCGGGCGCTCGCTCGACCAGGTCGTCAAGACCGGCGGGCCGATGGGGGCGCCGTGGGCGGCCTCGATCGGGCTGTTCGTGCTGTCGGCGCTGGCCTCGGCGCACACGCGCGGCCTGCTCCACCGCGACGTCAAGCCGGGCAACGTGCTGCTCGCCGATGACGGCCGCATCCTGCTGTCCGACTTCGGCATCGCCGCCCCGACGGGTGCGGCCCAAGCGGGTCCCCAGCAGGGCGGCGTGCCGGTGGGCACAGCGGGGTTCACCGCGCCCGAATGCCTCACCGAGAGCGTCGCGCCGGGGCCGCCGTCCGACCTGTTCTCGCTCGGCGCGACGATCTACACGGCGGTGGAGGGCGTACCGCCGTTCCAGCGCAACACCGCGATCGCCACGCTCGGCGCGGTGATGACCGAGCCGCCCAGGCCGGCGCAGCGGGCCGGCACGCTCACCCCGCTCCTGCTCGGCCTGCTGGCCAAGGACCCCGCCCACCGGCCCGACGTACGCACGCTGCGGCGGGGACTGGAGCAGGTGGCGGGCCACGCGGTGCCCACCGTCAGGACGCCCGCGCCCGCGTGGGTGGTCTCGCGCACGGCCGCGTACGGCTCGGCGGCGGCCGTGGTCGTGGCGTTCGTCGTCGCGGTCACGCTCATCCTGACCATGGGGTCGTCCGCCGCCCCGCCGCAGGCCACGCCGTCGGCGGCGGCACGGACCACGAAGCCGGCGCCGAGCAAGGCCGCCCCGACGAGCGCGGCGCCCACGGCCTCGGTTTCCGCCAGTCCCTCGCCCGCGGTCACGCTGCCGGCCGGCAAGTTCTCCAAGGTCCCCCGGCCCTGCCAGCTGCTCACCAGGGCGCAGGCCACCCAGCTCGTCGGCGCGTTCATCACGTCCTCGACCGACCCGACGTTCAGATGCGCGTGGTCAACCACGGGCCTCCCCCCGGCGGGCAAGGAGCTGAGCGTCTTCCTGACACTCTGGCTCTACGCGCCGCAGGGCGACGGCTACGAGACCACGCTCGCGCAGGAGCACATCGCCGGGGCGCGGAAGGAAGCCGAGGACAAGGCGGGCAGGGGCGGCTCGGGCGAGAAGCAGGGCGAGGTCTTCGAGATCCCCGGCGCGGGCGAGGAGGCCATCGCGTACGAGATCTCCCGGGTGAAGTTCAACGACAAGGCGGAGGCCGAGGTACACGTACTCTTCCGCACCGGCAACATGGTGGGCGAGTTCCGCTTCGTGCACGACGTGGCCAAGGACGCCACGCTGCGGGACAAGGCCGCGCGGGCGGCCAAGTTCCTGGCCGCGAACCTCGACGCCAAGGCCTCCTGACCATGCGCGTGATCGCCGGACGCTACCAGTTGCTCGCCCCGCTCGGGGCGGGCGGCGCGGGCACGGTGTGGCGGGCGCGTGACGAGCTGCTGCACCGCGAGGTCGCGGTCAAGGAGGTACGGCTGCCGCGCGGCCAGGACCAGCAGCGGGCCCTGATCGACACGCTGCGCGAGGCCAGGGCGGCGGCGGCGCTGAACCACCCGTCGATCATCACCGTGCACGACGTGATCTCCGAGGGCGGCCAGCCCTGGATCATCATGGACCTGCTCGCGGGCACCTCGCTGGGCGATCTGGTCAAGACGCGCGGCCCGCTGCCGCCCGGCCACGTCGCCACGATCGGCCTGCGCGTACTCGACGCGCTGGAGGCCGCCCACCACCGCGGCATCCTGCACAGGGACGTGAAGCCCGGAAACGTGATGATCACCGATGTCGGTGAGGTCGTGCTGACCGACTTCGGCATCGCCGCGCACACGGGCGACGCCCCCGGCGCGGGTACGGCCGCCGCCGCGGCGCACGCCGGCGACGTCGCGGGCTCCCCCGGCTACATCGCGCCCGAACACCTGCGCGGCGAGCCCGCGGGCCCGATGGCCGACCTGTGGTCGCTCGGCGCCACCCTGTACCTGGCCGCGGAGGGCCGGGCGCCGTTCGAGCGCGACTCGGCGATGGCGATCGTCGCGGCCGTGCTCACGCTGCCACCACCGCCGCCCGTCAACGCGGGCCCGCTCGGCGGCCTGCTCCTGGCGATGCTCGACCGCAACCCCGCCGCCCGGCCGCACCCTCGGGCCATCAGGGCGCACCTGGAGTCACTGGCGATCCCGCTGCCCGTCCGGCCGCGCGAGACCGCGCCCGCCACGATTCCGATCCGGGCGGGGTCGCGCCGCCGTACACCGCTCGTGCTGGGCGGTCTCGCGGCGGGTACGGCCATCGCGGTCACGGCGGTCGTACTCGTCAACAGCTCCGGAGGCTCTCCAACCGTCACGACGTCGGCCACCCCCGTCGCCCAGCCCGCCTCGACCACGGCGCCCCCGACCCCGGCGCCCTCTCCCACCACGGCGCCCCCGACCGCACCGGCCAGGGGCGACGGCCAGTTCGGCCAGCCGCCGAAGGCGTGCTCCCTGCTCACCGACGACCAGGCGCAGACCGTCCTGCCCGGCTCCCATTCCAAGCAGCCCGCCCTCTACGACGAGAGCGAATGCTACTGGTCGGTCGGCACGCTCGGGCTTCTCGACCGCACGTCCATCAACCTCAAGGTCAAGTACTCCGGCACGGTCAAGGCCGCCGAACGTGCCTTCACCCAGACCGTACGGTCCCACGACACCAAGGCGGGCAGCCAGCAGACGGTGACGACCTCGCGCACCAGGACGGTGCGCGCGGGCGACGAGGCGGCCGCCCAGGACAACGAGGCCGGCATCACCCACACCTCGACGACCACCATATGGATGCGGGTCAGCAATGTGATCATCCAGGTGGAGGCCAGCCATCCGAAGCGAACGAAGGTGACCCCCCAACTCCGGGACACCGCTCTCAAGACCGCCCGCGCGGTGGCCGACACCCTCCAGAAGGCGCGATGAACCAGCAAAATGACTTCCCGACCGCGGCCGTGCCGCGCACCGCTCCCACCCAGCAGTCCCGCCCCGGGCTGCGGGTGACGCCGGCGATCCTGAGCGTGGCGGCGGCCGTGGTCGTGCTCATGCTGTTCACCGTCCTGTTCCTGCTGACCCGGCAGCCCGACAAGTCGGCGGCCGTGGCCATACCCGTCAAGACCACGCGGACGGTCGAGCCCTCAGTCAGCCCGCCTTCGCCCAGCGAGCAGGCCGGCACGAGCGAGCCCGCGCCGACCGGCGCCGCCACGTTCACCAAGACCGTCGACCCATGCACGGTCACGGACGAGGACCTGGTCAAGAAGCTGACGTTGTTCCCGGACAAGTCGCAGATCAAGGCCGAGGAGTGCGAGTGGTCGACGCTCGCGCCCGGCTCGGGGATGCCGGGCAACATGCAGTTCCGGCTCCAGGTGTACGTGAAGGTCTTCCCGGGTGACGTGGCGGCGGCGCACGAGCAGTTCGTCGCGCAGCGGCAGGAGGCCGTCCTTCTGGCCAAGACCTCCACCCCCGCCGAGCCGCCCATCGGCGACGCCTCCTGGACCACCCTCTACACGCTGCCCGGCGACACGGGCAAGGGGCCGACCATCGCGACCGCCGGCGTCCGGGTCAGCAACGCGGTGATCCAGGTGACCTACCAGCGGCACGTCACCGAGGACCCGACGGGCAGGCTGACCAAGGGCGCCCTGGACGTGGCCAGATCGGTCGCCGAGAAGCTCGGCACGTCGAACTGATCGGTTTACAGGTCGCCCAGGCCGAGCTGGCGGGCGATCAGCATACGCTGGACCTCGCTGGTGCCCTCGCCGATCTCCAGGATCTTGGCGTCGCGGTAGAAGCGGCCCACCGGGAACTCGTTCATGAACCCGTAGCCGCCGAAGACCTGCGTCGCGTCGCGGGAGTTGTCCATGGCGGCGTTGGAGGAGACGAGCTTGGCGATCGCCGCCTCCTTCTTGAACGGCACGCCGGCCAGCATCTTCTCGGCCGCGTGGTAGTAGGCCAGGCGGGCGGTGTGGGCGCGGGCCTCCATGTCGGCGATCTTGAACTGGATGGCCTGGTAGTGGCCGATCGGGTGGCCGAACGCGCGTCTGTCCCTGACGTAGCGCAGGCATTCGTCCACGCAGCCCTGGGCCAGGCCGACGCCGACGGCGGCGATGGCGATGCGGCCCTCGTCGAGCGTCTGCAGGAACTGGGCGTAGCCGCGGCCGCGCTCGCCGAGCAGGTTCGCGGCGGGGACGCGGCAGTCGGAGAAGGACAGCTCCCTGGTGTCGGAGGCGTTCCAGCCGACCTTGGAGTACTTCTTCGAGACCGTGAATCCGGGCGTCCCGGACGGCACGAGGATGGTGGAGATCTCCCGCTCGCCGGTCAGCGCGGCGACGCCGACCACGCCGGTGATGTCGGTGCCCGAATTGGTGATGAACGCCTTGGTGCCGTTGATCACCCACTCGGCGCCGTCGAGCGTGGCCGTGGTACGCATGCCGCCGGGCACGTCGGAGCCGCCGCCGGGCTCCGTCAGGCCGAACGCGCCGAGGGTCTCCCCCGCCGCCATCCCCGGCAGCCAGGTCGCCCGCTGCTCGGGCGTACCGAATCGGTAGATCGGCATGGCGCCCAGCGACACCGCGGCCTCCAGCGTGATCGCCACGCTGGAGTCGGCGCGCGCCAGCTCCTCCAGGGCGAGGCAGAGCGCGAAGTAGTCGCCGCCCATGCCGCCGTACTCCTCGGGGAAGGGCAGGCCGAACAGGCCCATGGCGCCCATCCGGCGCACGATGTCGTACGGGAACTCCTCCCGCTCGTAATAGTCGCCGATCACCGGCGCCACCACGTCGCGGGCGAACGCCTCGACGGTCTTGCGCAGCTCTTCGTACTCGTCGGTCAGCATGGCGGGTCAGCCTTTCGCGAGGGCCTGGACGACGCGGGACGGGCTGGGGCGGCCGAGCCGCTCGGCCAGCCAGGTGCTCGTGGACACGAGCTTGTCGAGATCGAGGCCGGTGTCGATGCCGAGCCCGTGCAGCATCCACACGAGGTCCTCGGTGGCGAGGTTGCCCGTGGCCGACTCGGCGTAGGGGCAGCCGCCGATGCCGCCGGTGGAGGCGTCGACGACGGTCACGCCCGACCGGAGCGCGGCCAGCGTGTTGGCCAGGGCCTGGCCGTAGGTGTCGTGGAAGTGCACGGCCAGCCGGTCGGGATCGCGGAACGACTCGATCAGCGCGGTCACATGCCCGGGGGTGCCGACGCCGATGGTGTCGCCGAGCGACAGTTCGTGGCAGCCGAGGCCGAGCAGCCGCTCGCCGACCGCGACGACCTGCGCGATGGGCGTCGGGCCCTCCCATGGGTCGCCGAAGCACATCGAGACGTACGCGCGGACCTTGACGCCGTTGTCGATCGCCCTGGCCACGACCGGCTCGAACATGTCGAACTGGCTCTCCAGGCTCCGATTCAGGTTCTTGGCGGCGAAGGTCTCGGTGGCGCTGGCGAAGACGGCGATCTCCTCGACGTCGTGGGCCAGCGCCCGGTCCAGGCCGCGCGCGTTCGGGACGAGCACCGGGTAGCGGACGCCGGGCCGCCGGTCGAGCCTGGTGAGCAGCTCTTCCGCGTCGGCCAGCTGCGGCACCCAGGTGGGGTGGACGAAGCTGGTGGCCTCGATCACCCGGTGGCCCGCGTCGGCGAGGCGGTCGATGAACTCGGCCTTCACCTCGACCGGGACGATCGCGGATTCGTTCTGCAGACCGTCGCGCGGGCCCACCTCGTAGACGGTGACCTGGTGCGGAAGGCCCTCCATCGGGTACGGCCTGCGCATCAGGACTCCCCGGCGGTGACGACGGCCAGGACGGCGTCCATGTCGACCGGCTGGCCCGCCTGCACGGGCAGCTCGGTGACCCGTCCGTCGCAGGGGGCGGTGACGGTGTGTTCCATCTTCATGGCCTCCACGATGAGGAGCGGCTGGCCCGCGCTCACCTGGTCGCCCGGCTGGGCCTTGACGACCAGGACGGTGCCGGGCATGGGGCTTCTGACCACGCCGTCGCCCGCGTGCGCGGCGCCCGGGCGGTCGCCGGGGTCGCCGATGCGGTGACGGGTCAGGGACCAGGACTGTCCGTCCCTGCCCAGCCAGAGGGTGTCGTCGTGGCGGGCGTGGGTGTAGTGGTGGGTACGGCCGGCCAGGGTGACGGTCAGCTTGGCGCCGTCGACCAGAAGCCTGGCCGGAACGGCCTCCCCGGGCACGACCCCGCCGACCCCGCCGACCGCGCCAGCCGCACCGGTCGCACCGGTCGCACCGGTCGCACCGGTCGCACCGGTCGCACCGGTCGCTGGGACGGTGGCAGTGGTGGCGGCGGTCTCTCGGGTTGCGACCTCTGGGGGAGTTATGCGGATTTCTGCTGATTTTTCGGGCAGGCCGCGTACCTGGACCGTGTGGACGCCGTCCCGCGACTCCAGCCGCCAGGCCGTCCACGCGCGCTCGCCGACCCGCCAGCCGTCCGCGACCTCCCACGGGTCCGTACCCTGAGGCACGGTGTGGAAGGCCAGCGCGGCGGCGGCCAGCACCTCCTCGGGCGGTCCGGCGGCCGGGACCAGCGCGGGCAGGACCCGCTCGACCAGCCCGGTGTCGAGCTCGCCCGCCCGCACCTCCGGGTGCGCCGCGAGCGCCCGCAGGAACGGGACGTTCGTGATCACCCCGAGCACGACGGTCTCGGCGAGCGCCTGGTTGAGCCGCCGGAAGGCCGCCTCCCGCGTGGGCGCCCACGCGATGACCTTGGCCAGCATCGGGTCGAACTCGCTGCCCACGACACCGCCCTCGACCAGCCCCGAGTCGACCCGGACGCCGCTCTCGGCGAGCCCCGAGTCCGCCCGGACGCCACCCGGCTCCGCCAGCCGCAGGACCCGGCCGCCCGTGGGCAGGAAGCCGCGCGACGGGTCCTCGGCGTAGACGCGGGCCTCGACGGCGTGGCCACGGAGGTGTACCTCGTCCTGGGTGAAGGGCAGCGGCTCGCCCGCCGCGACCCGGAGCTGGAGCTCCACCAGGTCGAGGTCCGTGACCAACTCGGTGACCGGGTGCTCCACCTGGAGGCGGGTGTTCATCTCCATGAAGTGGTATTCGCCGGTCGTGCCGTCGACGATGAACTCGACCGTGCCCGCGCTCACATAGCCCACCGCGCGGGCCGCCTCCACCGCCGCGGCGCCCATTCGCTCGCGCATCGCGGCGTCGACGAAGGGGGACGGCGCCTCCTCGATGATCTTCTGGTGGCGGCGTTGCAGGCTGCACTCGCGTTCGCCCAGATGGACGACGTTGCCGTGGGTGTCGGCCAGCACCTGGATCTCGATGTGGCGGGGGTTCTCGACGTAGCGCTCGATCAGCAGGGTCTCGTCGCCGAACGCGGAGCGGGCCGTACGGCGGGCCGACTCCAGCGCGTCGGGCAGCTCGGCGGCCGAACGGACCAGCACCATGCCCTTGCCGCCCCCGCCCGCCGACGGCTTGATCAGGGCGGGGAAGTCCGTCCAGGACAGCAGCGAGTCGCCGGGCTCGGCGCCGCCCGGAACCACGGGAACCCCGGCGGCCGAGACGGTGGCCTTGGCGCGGATCTTGTCCCCCATGGCGTCGATGGCCGCGGGCGGCGGGCCGACGAAGACCAGCCCCGCCTCGGCGCACCGGCGGGCGAACTCGGCGTTCTCCGCGAGGAACCCGTATCCGGGATGTACGGCCTGCGCCCCGGACGCCTCGGCCGCCGCCACCATCGCCCCCATGTCCAGATATTTCGGTATCTGGAGAGCGATGTCGGCCTCGCGGACGTGCCGGGCGTCCGCGTCCGAGGCCGTGTGGACGGCCACCGACGTGATGCCGAGCGCACGCAGCGTGCGGATGACCCGGACGGCGATCTCGCCCCGGTTGGCGACGAGGACACGGGTGAACATGGGCAGCGTGGTCAACGTGGTCACATCCGGAAGACGCCGTAGCCGACGGGGTCGAGCGGGGCGTTGGCCGCCGCGGAGAGTGCCAGGCCGAGGACCGTACGGGTGTCGAGCGGGTCGATCACGCCGTCGTCCCACAGCCGGGCCGTGGAGTAGTAGGGGTTGCCCTGGTGCTCGTACTGCGCCCTGATGGCCTCCGCGTCGGCGTTGCCGACGGTGGTGAGCACGTTCGCGGCCTGCTCGCCGCCCATGACCGAGATGCGGGCGTTCGGCCACATCCACAGGAACCTGGGAGAGTACGCCCGCCCGGCCATCGCGTAGTTGCCCGCGCCGAACGACCCGCCGATCACCACGGTGAACTTCGGCACCCTGGCGCAGGAGACCGCGGTGACCATCTTGGCACCGTGCTTGGCGATGCCGCCCGCCTCGTACGCCTTGCCGACCATGAACCCGCTGATGTTCTGCAGGAACACCAGCGGGATGCGCCTGCGGTCGCACAGCTCGATGAAGTGCGCCCCCTTCAGGGCGGACTCGCTGAACAGGATGCCGTTGTTCGCGATGATCCCGACCGGGTGCCCATGCAGGTGGGCGAAGCCGGTGACCAGCGTCGCGCCGTACTCGGCCTTGAACTCCAGGAACCGCGAGCCGTCGACGAGCCGCGCGATGATCTCCCGCACCTCGTACGGCCGGCGGGTGTCGGCGGGCACGATGCCGTAGAGGTCGCGCGGGTCGTGGCGGGGCTCCTCGGGCTCGACCCGGTCCCAGGGCCGCTCGGTTCTCGGGGCCAGCGTGGAGACGATGTCGCGGACGATGGCCAGCGCGTGCGCGTCGTCGTCGGCCAGGTGGTCGGTGACGCCGCTGACGCGGGCGTGCAGGTCGCCGCCGCCCAGCTCCTCGGCCGTGACCTCCTCGCCGGTGGCCGCCTTCACCAGCGGCGGGCCGCCGAGGAAGATCGTGCCCTGGTCGCGCACGATGACGGCCTCGTCGCTCATGGCCGGGACGTACGCGCCGCCCGCCGTACACGATCCCAGCACGGCGGCGATCTGCGGGATGCCGCGCGCGGACATCGTGGCCTGGTTGTAGAAGATGCGGCCGAAGTGCTCCCGGTCGGGGAAGACCTCGTCCTGCTTGGGGAGGAACGCGCCGCCCGAGTCGACCAGGTACACGCACGGCAGGTGGTTGTGCAGCGCCACCTCCTGCGCGCGCAGGTGCTTCTTGACGGTGATCGGGTAGTACGTGCCGCCCTTCACGGTGGCGTCGTTGGCCACGACCACGCACTCGCGCCCGGCGATCCGGCCGACGCCGGTGATGATCCCGGCGGCCGGCGCCTGGTCGTCGTAGAGGCCGTTGGCGGCCAGCGGCGACAGCTCCAGGAAGCGGGAGCCGGGGTCGAGCAGGCCGTCGACGCGGTCGCGTGGCAGCAGCTTGCCGCGTTCGACGTGGCGCTGCCGCGACCGCTCGGGACCGCCCGCGGCGGCCACGGCGAGGCGCTCCAGCAGGTCGGCGGCGAGCCGCTCGTTGAGCTCGGCGTTGTGCTTGTACGCCTCGCTGCCGGGGTCCGCGGCCGAGTTCAGCACCGGCCAGTCGCTCATGTATCCCCCTCCGTTATGAGGCAGATGTTAGTCATCATTAACGTAACCGTCTACCATGTGAGACGTGACGACGACGCGGAGCCGGGGCAGCCGGCGCCTGGAGATCCTCGGCGCGGCCGCGAACCTGTTCGCCGCGCGCGGCTTCCACGGCGTCTCGATCGAGGACATCGGCGGCGCCGTCGGCGTCTCGGGCCCGGCGCTCTATCGCCACTTCAGCGGCAAGGAGGCGCTGCTCGCCGAGATGCTGCTGGGCGTCAGCTCGCGGCTGCGCGAGTCGGCCGCCGCGGCGGTCACCTCGCCCGGCGGGCCCGAGGAGACGCTCGACGCGCTCCTGAACGTGCAGATCACCTTCGCGCTCGAACAGCCCGCGCTGATCACCGTGCACGACCGGGAGCTGGGCAACGTGCCCGAGCCGGAGCGGCGGCAGATCAGGCGGCTGCAGCGGCTGTACGTCGAGGAATGGGTCACCGTGCTGGCCGAGCTGCATCCGTCGTGCCCGCCCCCGCGCCTGCGGGCCGCCACGCACGCCGTCTTCGGGCTGCTCAACTCCACGCCGCACAGCGCCGGCGAGCTGCCCGCGCGCGCCATGCGCCTCCTTCTGCACGCGATGGCCCGGGCCGCCATCGCGGCCTCGGTTAACGCTCACTAACACAGCGCCACAACACCCAAAATGGGGCTATTCATGCCAACTATCTAGATATATCGTCACGCTATCTCGATAGTTGGAGGCGTGATGCGTGATCCACACATGTGGGAAGGGCCGCCCGGCGCCCCACCGCCACCGCACCCCCCGCTTCCCCCGGGCCCGCCTGGTCCGCCGGTCTTTTCGGGCGGCGGGCCGGGAATGGGAGGTGCGCCGGGGATGGGCGGCATGCCCGATGTGCCGCCGATGGGCTGGGAGGGCGGCGCTCCGCGCGTACGGCGGGGAGACGTCAGGGCCGCGCTGCTGAGCCTGCTCGCCGAAGGGCCGAAGAACGGCTACCAGATGATCCAGGACATAGAGGAGCGCAGCCGCGGAGTGTGGCGGCCCAGTCCCGGCTCGGTCTATCCGGCACTCCAGCAACTGGAGGACGAGGGCCTGGTCACCGGTGACGACACCGGCGGTTCCCGGCTCTACAGCCTGACCGAGCAGGGCCGTGAGCGGGCCGTACGTCATCTCGACGGCGAGCCGCCCTGGGACGAGGTGGCGCGCTCCGTGCCCGAGGACCGGCACGAGCTGCGACTGCTGTGGGCCCAGCTCAACGAGGCGTTCAGCCACCTGGCGCGGACGGCCAACGACCAGCAGGTCGTCCGGGCCAAGAAGCTGCTCAGGCAGACGCGCAAGTCCGTTTTCCAGATCCTCGCGGAGGACTGAGCGATGACAGACGCGGCGGTGGCCGTACACGGCTTAAGGAAGGACTACGGGAAGATCGAGGCCGTCAAAGGCGTCGACTTCGACGTGGCCCCCGGCGAGGTCTTCGGCTTCCTCGGCCCGAACGGAGCCGGGAAGACCACCACGATCAGCATGCTCTGCACACTCGTCAACCCGACCGGCGGCAGCGCGACGGTCGCCGGGTACGACGTGGTGCGCCAGCGCGACGAGGTACGCCGGAACATCGGCCTGGTCTTCCAGGACCCGACGCTCGACAGCTACCTGAGCGCCGAGCAGAACCTGCGCTTCCACGCCGAGCTGTACGGTGTGCCGAAGAGCGTCGTCGGCGACCGGATCCGGCAGGTCATGGAGATGGTCGCGCTCTGGGACCGCAAGGACGCCAAGGTCATGACGTTCTCCGGCGGCATGAAGCGGCGGCTGGAGATCGCCCGCGGGCTCCTGCACTCACCCCGGGTGCTGTTCCTGGACGAGCCCACGGTCGGCCTCGACCCGCAGACCCGCTCGGCCATCTGGGGCTACATCAACCAGCTCCGGCGCCTGGAGGACATCACCATCTTCATGACCACCCACTACATGGACGAGGCCGAGTACTGCGACCGGATCGCGATCATCGACCACGGCGAGGTCGTCGTCATCGACTCGCCGGAGGCGCTGAAGGCCAGCGTCGGCAAGGATCGGGTACAGATCCACACCGGCGACGACGCCGCCGCGATCCGGGCGCTGCGCGAGGAGTTCGGCCTGGAGGCGGCCGTACACGAGGGCGCGGTGACGTTCGCCGTGGCGTCGGGCGAGGAGTTCGTGCCCCGGCTGTTCGCCGAGTTGGGCATGCCGATCAGGTCGGTGAGCGTCTCACGGCCCTCACTCGACGACGTGTTCATGAACTACACGGGTTCCACGATCCGCGACGCCGAGGAAGGCGGCGAGTCGGGCGGCCGGACGTGGATGAGAGCGATGGCGAGGCGGTAGTCATGGCCTGGATCAACGCGATGGCGGGGTGGTAGGGATGGCGACAGAGGCGATCGGCGTCCGGGTGCCGGTGCAAGGCGCCGGGCACGACCTCCGGGCGGTCAAGGTGGTGCTGCACCGGGAGCTGCTGCGGTTCGTCAACGACCGCACCCGCATGCTGTCGATGCTGCTGCAGCCGGTGCTGTGGCTGTTCGTGATGGGCACCGGGCTCGGCTCACTGGTGCGCGGCGCCATCCCGGGCATCGACTACCGCACCTTCATGTATCCCGGCATGATCTCGATGACCGTGATCATGACCGGCATGTTCTCGGCCGGGTCCATCGTGTGGGACCGCGAGTTCGGCTTCCTGCGCGAGATGCTCGTCGCCCCGGTCTCACGCGGGGCGATCGTGGTCGGCAAGTGCCTGGGCGGGGCCGTGGTGGCCACCGGGCAGGGCGTCATCATCCTGGCGATGGCCGGGCTGGTCGGCGTACCGTACTCGCCGGCACTGATCGTGACGATGCTGGCGGAGATGTTCCTCGCGGCGTTCACGATCACGGCGTTCGGGGTGATGCTGGCGGCCCGGATGCGGAACATGCAGACGCTCTTCGGTCTCATGCAGATGGCGATCATGCCGATGCTGTTCCTGTCGGGGGCCATGTTTCCGCTGGCCAACCTGCCGTCGTGGCTGCACCTGCTGACGGTGATCAACCCGATGACGTACGCGGTGGACCCGATGCGGCACGCGGTGTTCTCCTACCTCGACGTGCCCGCGCAGGTGAACGCGGTGCTCAATCCCGGGGTCCGGTGGTTCGACTTCCAGGTGCCGGTGGGGGTGGAGCTCGGGGTTGTGGCCTTGCTGGGGGCTGTTCTGCTGGGGGTTGGGATCGCGCAGTTCAGGCGGGCGGAGTAGGTCGTACAGGTTTTCGTATCTGGTTGCGACGCTCCGGTCACGGAGGGTAACTTCTGCGATGCAAGCGCAATCCCCCCTTCAAAGGAGCGCCAGAGTTGGACTTGCACGCGGCAGTGATTGAGCTCGAGGGCCGGGTCTCCGTACTCGAGAGACGTACAGTTAGCGGTGTGCCTGACATGACGGTCGCCGAACGGTTCAACACCCACCATGAGCGCGCGGACGCCATGGGCAAGAACATCCTCGACAAGATCGACAAGCGGACCAAAGAGCTCAACCAGAAGATCGACAGCCGGGCGAACCAGCTCGACGAGAAGATCTACACGCTCAATAGCGACACATTGGATGGCTTCGACCGGGTCAACCAAGACATTGCAAAGGTCAATCATCGCCTCGATCAGCAGAACACCAGGCTCGACAACCTCGAGTTGTCCATGGCCCGTCGATTCGAGGCCGTCGACAAGGACATAGCCGAACTCAAGACCGATGTCAGTGAGCTCAAGACGGGAGTCGGTGAGCTCAAGACCGATGTGGGTGAGCTCAAGACCGATGTGGGTGAGCTCAAGACCGATGTGGGTGAGCTCAAGACCAATGTCGGTGAGCTCAAGACCGGGTTCGGTGAGCTCAAGTCGATGCTCATCAGCCTCGGCGCGAAAGCCCCCGAGTCCTAGCAAAGACGCATGAGGCCCGGAGCAACCTGCCCCGGGCCTCAAACCAGCGATTCCGACGTGTTACCGCTTCACGCGGACATAGTCACTACGGCTGCTGTCTCCGTAGAAATCGTCGTCCCCGCCGAACACGAACTTCCACGAGCCCGACTTCCACGCCTTGACCCTGACGTACAGCTTGCCGCTGTCACCGGACCGCGTGGTCTTCACGTACTGCCACTTGTGCGAGCCGACCGGCTTAAAGTACAGCGCGACCTTGCCCGCGTACCCCTCCCAGGATCCGCTGTCATCGATCTGCAGCACGCCCCTGGCCTTCAGGTACCTGCCGCGCTTGACCGGCTCCGGGTAGGCGTTGAACTTGATCACCCGGCTGGCCGACTTGTCGGCCGTCGGCGGCGGGGTTGGCTCGAGGACCTTGACCCAGGCGGCGTCGGAGACCGAGCCCTTGACGCCCCTGGTCCCCGCGAACGCGGCCCGCCACCAGCCCGAGGACTGCGCGGTCGCGGTGGCCCAGAAGCGGCCGTCGCGGTTCGTCACGTCGCTGGTGACGTACTCCCAGCGGCGCGAGCCGTCCTGCCTGAAGTAGATCGAGACCCGCTGGCCGGGCAGGGCCTGCCAGCGCTCGGCCTGCAGGGTGCCGGTGAAGTTCAGCCGGGCGCCCTTGTCGGCGGGCGCGGGGGTGACGTCGAAGCCGACGATCCTGCTGTCGGAATTGTGCCTGATCCGGACGTCGACCCGGTCGCTGTCGCTGACCGATGCCCTTGCTTCCTTGTTCCCGCCGAACTCGGCCCGCCACCAGCCGGTGGCATCGGCGCGCACCCTGGTGCTGAACCAGCCGTCGCGGCCGCTCGTGACCGTGGCGACCCGGCGGTAGGCGTCGGCACTCCGCTCACGGAAAGTAATCGCCACGACCCCGGTGTATCCCTTGCCGTCGGCCAGGAGTCGGCCGGAGACCTTGATCATGTCGCCGCGGTGCACCTGGCCGGGGCTGGCGCCGAAGTCCACGATCTTGGTGACGAGGGCCTTCTGGACGTCGAAGGTGCCGCTGGCGGACTTGTCGCCGTCACCGTGGGCGATGGCGAGGAAGCTCCACTTTCCGGCGTCCTTCGCCTCGAAGCTCTTCGTACCGGTCCACTTCGTCCACACGCCGAACGGCGCCGACTTGAGGTCGATGGGCGTGCCGACGCTCAGGCCGGGCGGCTTGAGCTGGAGTTCGGCTTTTCCGGCGTCCTTGGTGGTGAACGTGAACGTCACCGTGACCGGCTTGTCGAAGACCACGGCCGGGGAGCCCGGACTGAGGTCCACATTGGAGATGGCGGGGGCCTTGGCCGCGGCCGACGCCGATGGTGCCAGGGCGAGAAGCCCGGCGGCCGTCGCGAGCGCGACGGCGGCGACACGGATGCGTTGTAACATGCGGGTTCCTTTCTGGATCCCCTGGTGCTCAACGCGGCATTGAGGGTGCCACGCTTATCTTTCCCAGTAGACATTCAGGTTGGCCAGAAAGTTGCGGAATCTGACAACTTGTTATAGATCGGGGTCAATCGGACCGGTCCACAACATGTCACTCCCGACGGGCAGACGAACCCGGGATCGGGGCGACATAATCGCCTTGTGGCGCGCGACACTGTTGAGACTCATTTCACCCAAGCCATTGCGACGCTGAAGGGGGGCGCGGCCCGTGATCCCGGCCGGCCCGTCCGCGAGGGCACGTCGCTGACCGGTGAGCAGTGCCGCACCCTCTTCCAGCGCCAGCTCGACAGCCGCCTGCTCGACATCGCGGCCCGCTGGCTGCGCGCGCAGGAGCAGTCTTTCTACACGATCGGCTCGGCCGGGCACGAGGGCAACGCGGCGGTGGCCGCCGCGCTGCGGCCCGGCGACCCCGCGCTGCTGCACTACCGCTCCGGCGCTTTCTACCTGACCCGGTCCGAGCAGGCCGGACGGCTGCCCGAGCAGGGCATCCGCGACGTGCTCATGGGGCTGGCCGCCGCGGCCGACGAGCCGATCGCGGGCGGCCGGCACAAGGTGTTCGGCCATCCCGACCTGGCGATCATCCCGCAGACCTCGACGATCGCCAGCCACCTGCCGCGCGCGGTGGGCGTCGCCTTCGCCATCGAGCGGGGCCGCGCGCTGGGCGTCCCCACGCCGTGGGCGGACGACGCGATCACCGTGTGCAGCTTCGGCGACGCCTCGGTCAACCACGCCACGGCGCTGACCGGGTTCAACACCGCCGCCTACGCCACGCATCAGGGGCAGGCGCTGCCGATCCTGTTCGTGTGCGAGGACAACGGCATCGGCATCAGCGTCCGCACGCCCAAGGGCTGGGTGGCGGCGAGCGCGCGGCGTCCCGGCATCGAATACTTCGCCGCCGACGGCTGTGACCTGGCCGACGCCTACGACACGGCCGTCCGGGCGGTCCAGCACGTACGCGACAACCGCTCCCCCGCGTTCCTGCACCTGAGCACGGTCCGGCTCATGGGCCACGCCGGGTCCGACGTCGAGTCCGCCTACCGCACCCAGCGGGAGATCCGCGCCGACATGGAGCGCGACCCGCTCCTGGCCACCGCCCGGCTGCTGGTCGAAGCGGGGCTGGTCACGCCCGACGAGCTGCTCATGCAGTACGAGTCGTCGCGCGAGCACATACTGCGGATCGCCCTGGAGACCACCCGCAGTCCGCGCCTCGGCTCGGCCAAGGAGATCATGGAGCCGCTCGCGCCCCGCCGGCCCGAGATGATCGCCAGGATCAGCCCGGTGGCGGCCGAGGCGTCGGTCAGAGAACGCGCCTTCGCCGGTTCCCTGCCCGAGGCCGAGAAGCAACTGACCCTCTCCCAGGCCATCAACCGCACCCTGACCGACGCGCTCGCCGTCTACCCGGAGATGATGGTCTTCGGCGAGGACGTCGCCAAGAAGGGCGGCGTCTACGGCGTCACCCGGGGGCTGCAGAAGCGGTTCGGTGGCGGGCGGGTGTTCGACACGCACCTCGACGAGCAGTCCATCCTGGGGCTCGCGCTCGGGTCGGGGGTGTCGAAGCTGCTGCCCGTGCCGGAGATCCAGTATCTGGCGTACCTGCACAACGCGCTCGACCAGCTCAGGGGCGAGGCGTCGACGCTGTCGTTCTTCTCGCAGGGGGCCTATCTCAATCCGCTGGTGGTGCGGGTGGCGAGTTACGCCTACCAGAAGGGGTTCGGCGGCCACTTCCACAACGACAACGCGGTCGGGGCCCTGCGCGACATCCCCGGCCTGGTCATCGCCTCGCCGTCGCGGCCCGACGACGCGGCGGCCATGCTGCGTACCTGTCTGGCGGCGGCCCGCACGGAGGGTTCCGTGTGCGTGTTCCTGGAGCCGATCGCGCTCTATCACACAAAAGACCTGTTCGAGGAGGGCGACGCGGGCTGGCTGGCGCCCTACGCGCCGCCGTCGCGCTGGCCGGAGACGCACGTCCCGATCGGGCGGGCGCGGTCCTATGGCGACGGGCGCGACCTCACGATCGTCACCTTCGGCAACGGGCTGCGGATGAGCCTGCGCGCCGCCGTACGCCTGACGCAGGAGGGCTACGGCTGCCGGGTGCTAGACCTGCGCTGGCTGGCGCCGCTGCCGGTGGAGGACCTGGTGCGGGCGGCGGAGCTGACCGGCAAGGTGCTGATCGCCGACGAGACCCGCCACACGGGCGGGGTGTCGGAAGGGATCGTGGCCGAGCTGATGGACGCGGGGTTCTCCGGGCAGGTGGGGCGGGTGACGTCGGCGGACAGCTTCATCCCGCTGGGCGAGGCGGCCGCTCACGTCCTGATGTCCGAGGAGGAGATCGAGCAAGCGGCGCGGAAGTTGCTTGGATGACTTAGTACGGCGAAGCGCCGCCGAACATCTCTCCCACCCGGGAGGCCAGCGTCACGTCGCCCGTTATCTGGAGGCGGCCCGACATCAGCAGGGCGGCCGGGTTCGCCGTACCTGCGACGATGCGGAGCAGGTCGGCGGCCGGGAGGGTGAGCGTGATGGACGGGGCGCGGGCCGGGCCGGGGAAAGCGCGGGCCCGGCGGCCTCGGATGGCGATGGTCCAGGTGGCACGGGGTTGGAGACGGAACTCGAGGGCGCCCTGGAAGCCGAAAGCCCTGTCCGGTCTGAAGGAGCGGGCCATGAGGGCGAACAGGAGTCGCTGACGGCCGGGGCTCAGCCAGCGGGTCAGGTCCTCGTCGGAGCGGCCCGCGACGAAGCGGGACAGAAGGTGCTGGCCCGTGAGGCGGGCTCGCTTGCGGGCCGCGGCGAAGACGTCCGCCGGGGTGAGCGGCGGGCGGTGGGTGACGCGGGACAGCTCCGCGTCCTCGTCGATCACGTACGGCTGGGAGAGCTTTCTGGCCGGAGAACGCCTGGACAGGGCGGCTTCGATGACCGGAGCGAGCCGGGCGGACTTGGCGCGCTCGCGCTCTTCACGGCCTTCGGTGAATGCGGGCAGGACCTTTTTCCCGAACAATTCAAGACTTTCGCAAATGTGCTCATGGCGATTCGGACCGGCCTGGAGTACGAAGATCATTTGATCCACGCCCGCCACCTCGTAGCGGCTGATGAGGTCGATGAGTTGCTGCGGACTCCCCAATGCGCCCGCGAGCGGATCCCTCCCCTGCGCCCCCACCTTTGGCTGATCTTTCGTGAAATTTCCCCAAATGCTGCTATGGCCGGGAGTGTGTTTCGACGGCCCGTAATAATGCGCCAGCGCATAGGCGAAGAAGGCCGCCCCCTGAGCGCCCCGATGCCGAGCCTCGGCGGGATCCTCGTGGCACATCATCGGCAGCACGACCGCCAGGTTGGCGTTGACCGCGAACCCGGCCGGCACGCACTCCGCCGACTCCAGCAGCTGGTAGTAGTCGCGCGACCACTTCCCCGCGTCCTCCGGATGCACGAACGCGAACGACAGCGCCCCGATCCCGTTCCGCGCCGCCAGATGGATCGTCTCCCGCCGCGAGCAGGCCACCCACAGGGGCGGGTGCGGCTTCTGCACGGTCTTCGGGATCACGTTGCGCGGCGGCATCCGCAGGTACGGCGAGTGCCACCCGGCGAACGGCTCCTCCACGAACATCCGGGTGATCGCGTCCAGCGAGTCCTGCCACATGGCCCGCTTCCGCTCCCGATCCACGCCGAACCCGCCCAGCTCGGCCGCCGAACTGGCCTCCCCGGTGCCGAAGTCGACCCGGCCACCCGAGACGAGGTCGAGCGTGGCGACGCGTTCGGCGACCCTGGCAGGGTGGTTGACCGGCGGCGGCACCTGCACGATGCCGTGGCCGAGCCGGATGTTCCTGGTGCGCTGGGAGGCGGCGGCGAGGAACACCTCCGGGGCGGACGAGTGTGAGTACTCCTCCAGATAGTGGTGCTCGACCTCCCACACATAGTCGAACCCGACCCGGTCGGCGATCTCGACCTGCTCCAGTGCGTCGGCGTACAGGCGCTGCTCGCTGTCCGGCTCCCAGGGGCGGGGCAGCTGATGCTCGTAGAAGATTCCGAACCGCACCTCAAGCCTCCGGTCTCAGAGACGATGCTTCCCACCATACGGCGGCGACATCACCGAGTCCCGGCTCAGATCTCGCGGCGCAGTGGGCTGAGCCAGATCGGTATCCAGCTGCACGCCATGATCGACGCACCTGCCCACATCGCCGCCCCCGTACCCCAGAGCTCGCCGAGGAGGCCCGCCAGCAGGCCGCCGACACCGACCGCGCCCATCAGGATCAGGCGCATGGTGGCGTTCATCCGGCCGAGCATCGAGTCGGGCGTGACCCGCTGCCGGAAGCTGACGAGCAGCACGTTGTTCAACCCGGGGCTTGAGCTGACATTCACCGCGCAGGATGCGGCCCATGTCCGTTTCGCCGTTTCTCCTCTGTGGGAGGTCGTCGCCAGCGTCCGGGTGGTGAAGAACCCGGCCGCCCATGCCGTACTCAAGCCCTGGGCCGAGCGGGTACGCCGGCGGCTCGCCGATGTCGACTGGCGGTTGCTGTCCGACCTGGTGCCGGTGCCCACGACCTCGATCGTCGGCTTCGTCAGCCCGCCACCCTCGACCTCCGTGCCCGACCTGGAGGTGGAGCTGGCCACGATGGTGGCGATGGCGCCCCTGGTCCGGGAGGGTCTCGACATCTGGGACGGTCCACCCACCAGAGCGCTCCAGGCGCTCCATGCCGACCCCGCGGGCGGTCTCGAACGGCTGGCCGAGGAGATCCGCGGCTACTGGGACGCGGCCATTGCGCCTTACTGGCCCCGGATCAGCAGCCTGCTCGACGGCGACGTGCTCTATCGCGCCAGGTCGCTGGCCGAGGGTGGCCTGCGGCACATGCTCAGCGACCTCGACACGGCCGTGACGTGGGAGGGAGAGACCCTGCGCCTGCCGAAGACGGCCTGCGAAGGAGTGCGTCCGCTGGGCGGGCTGGGGCTGTTGCTCGTGCCGTCGGTGTTCACCTGGCCGCGGGTCTTCTCCATCACGACCGCGCCCTGGCAGCCCACGATCCGCTACCCGCCGCGGGGCGTCGCGACGCTCTGGGAGCACCGCGAGAGCGACCCGCCACAGGCGCTGGCCGCCGTGCTCGGCCGGACCCGCGCCCGGCTCTTGGCCGAACTCGACCAGCCCGCCTCGACCAGGGAACTGGCCACCCGCCTCGACCTGTCGGAACCGGGCGCGAACCAGCATCTCACCGCGCTCCGCAAGGCCGGACTGACCAGCGCGCACCGTACTGGGAGATATGTGCTCTATGCCCGTACGGCCGTCGCCGAGGCACTGCTGGCCGGAGAACGGCAGGATGGGAGCTCGTCCTGAGCGGGCGTGAAAGCGATCGGGCGGATCGGGGGATAAGAGATATCCGCTGATCGCCGACGAGACCCGCCACACGGGCGGGGTGTCGGAGGGGATCGTGGCCGAACTGATGGACGCGGGGTTCTCCGGGCAGGTGGGGCGGGTGACGTCGGCGGACAGCTTCATCCCGCTGGGCGAGGCGGCCGCTCACGTGCTGATGTCCGAGGAGGAGAACGAGAAGGCGGCGCGGAAAGCTGATTTCTAGTCCGCCTTCGGTGAATGCGGGCAGAACCTTTTTCCCGAACAATTCACGGCTTTTGAAAATGTGCCCATGGCGATGGGGACCGACCTGGAGCACGAAGATCATTTGATCCACGCCCGTCGCCTCGCAGCGGGCGATGAGGTCGGCAGACTACCAAATGCGCCCGTGAGCGGATCACTACCCTGCACCCCGACCTTTGGCTGATCTTTCGTGAAATTTCCCCAAATGCCGCCGTGGCCGGGAGCGTGTTTCGACAGTCCGCCGCCGATGCCACGGCCAAGGGCTCCAGGTGGCCGTGGAGCTACTCCGACTGACCAAACCGACATGACATCCACCTTTCCGCAAAGGTCTCTCATCGAAATATCGCCGAATGTAGAAAACAAGATAGTGAGCGGTCAATTAACCCACCGCCATCTGGACTCCAGTCCTCCACGACATGCATATTTAAATGATGTGCACCTTTTAGTGGAATCGTTGGAGCTCAGAGCGGCGGACCGCTATGGATATATCAACAGCAGTGCAGGAAAATAAAGGCAGGCATACCAAAGCCGCCGCCAAACGGTATCGCTGGAGCGGCTCCGATCGTTATGAAGCCGCGCGAAGGCAAGAGCAGGGTGAGGCGTTCCCCGACTCGCCAGAGATGCTCGCAGCCCGCACCGCCCGCCTCATCCAGCGTAACGGGGTCCCGGTCGAGGCAGCGATCGAGGCCACCCGGGGCGAGAGCCTGGACCGGACCAGGATGTACGAACGCATCCTCGGGGTGGCCAAAGAGCTGCAAGCCTGGAGCTTCCTGCCTCGGGGCGCACGGGCCGCGCGGACCGTCGCACGGATCTCGGTCAGCGAGAACGGCCGCGAGGTCCCGATCGGCACCGGCTTCCTGGTCTCACCACGGCTGCTGTTGACCAATCACCACGTGTTTCCCAGCGTCACGGCGGCGCGGTCGGCCTTTGTGGAATTCGACGCCCAAGTCACCGTCGACAATCTCCCTGACGTGTCCAGGCGGTTCGCCCTCGTCCCGGACACCTTCTTCATCGCCGACTACGATCTCGACTTCGCCCTGGTCCTGGTGAGCCCTGATGCCGACGGCCAGCCCCTGGGAGAGACATTCGGGTGGAACAGGCTCAGTGTTCAGACGGGCAAACTGGTCATCGGAGAGCCGGTCAACATCATCGGCCATCCCAGCGGCCGGCTGAAGGAGATCTCCATCCGTGAAAACCGGCTGGAGGCACGGCTGGACAACTTCATCCAGTACCAGACCGACACCGAGCCGGGCAGTTCCGGCTCCCCGGTGTTCAACGACCAGTGGGAGGTGACGGCACTCCACCACAGTGGCGTGCCCAAGACCGACGGCCAGGGACGGATCCTGCGGCGCGACGGGCAGATCTGGCAAGAGGGAGACGGCGACGACGCCATCGACTGGGTCTCCAACGAGGGCGTGCGCATCAGCGTCATCCTCAAGCATCTGGCAAAGCTGACGCTCGACGACGCTCATCTGGCGCTCTTGGCCGAGATGGGGCCGGAGGCCGGGCTCCAGGACAGGACCGCCGTGCGGACGGCCGTCACCGGCACAGTCTCGCCTCCCGCCCCTTCGGTCGACGGGCTACCCGTCGAATCAGCCGTACGGGTCGGCGTCGGCCTGGCCGCCGGCCCGGGCGCGTTCGGCGGGTCCAGGCATCTGGTCTTCCTGCACGGCCGTGCCCAGCAGGACCATGACCCGGAGCAACTGCGCCGGTACTGGACCGCTGGGTTGAACGGCGGGCTCACCCGAGCGGGGCTGGCCACGATCGCACCGGCCAACGTCTGGTTCCCCTTCTACGCACAACAGCTCGTCCAGGCCATGCGAACACGGGGAGAAGCCCTTCCCCGCTCACCGCGGGAGATGGTCGACGATCCGGTCGATGCGGCCGCGCCGGGATCCGGCGCCACGCGTCAGCTGTACGAGCAGATGATCATTGAGGCGGCGGACCGGGCAGGTATGCCCGCCGAGCGGCTGGTCCGGAGGGAAGGGCTGGGCGATGCCGTACACCAGGGCTTGAGCTGGCTGGCCAACACCACCAACCTGGATCGGCTGCTCATAGCCGCGATCTTCGCGGATGTGGCCGCCTACCTCGACGACCAGCGAATCCGGGAGGCGGTTCTGGACTGCGTGCTCCAGACGATGCCGCAGACCGGCCGGTTGGTGCTGGTCAGCCACAGCCTGGGCACGGTGGTCGCCGTGGACCTGCTCACCCGGCTCGACCCGAGGGTCGAGGTCGAACTACTCCTCACCGCCGGCAGCCCGCTCGGTATGGACAGCGTCTACCAGCGCCTGCTCACCGGCGGAGCCCAGCGTCCAGACCGAGTGGCCCACTGGGTCAACGTCTGGTGCCCCATCGATCCGGTCGCCATCGGCTGCCCGCTGCGCGACCGTTGGCAGGGTGAGCTGACCGAAGTCCCCGTCGCCAACCCCGCAAGCCGGGCCCACGACATCGAGGAGTATCTCGCTCACCCCGAGGTCGCCCGTGTGATCGGGACTCCGCTCACGTCACCGGCCCCGGTCATCATGCGTTCGATGAATGGAGGGACAAAGCCATGGCCACACTCAAGGTCGCGACGGTCAACGGCGAGTGGATGAACGACTGGTTCACCCTCGACGCGCAGCCGGCGGCGTTCAAGCCGACATTCTCCCGCGATGGCGAGCAGGGAGTCACCGCGGAGGCCGCCGGCCGCTTGGGCGGGCTGATCTCCGCCGTCGACGCGGACATCGTCGCGCTGGTGGAGGCGCCGAGCCGAGCAGCGGAACTGGCGCTGTTCATCCACGACTATCTGACCGTTGGCGGAACCGCCACGTACGACTTCGTGCTGGGCGATTCCGGTGGAAGTCAGAAGCTGGCCCTGTTGTTCAAACCCGATCGTGTCGCGGTCACTCTCACTCCTTCGACGGAGGCGGCGCCGTTCATCGAGCCGTGGCTGGCCGACGTCGACGGCGACGCGGTGCTCGACGAGTACGCGTTCACCAGGAACCCGCTGTGCTGCACCGCCGATGTCTCCGGTACCCGATTGGAGGTAGTGGTCGCGCATCTGAAGTCGAACTTCATCAACCAGGGCCGTGCGTTGTGGCAGGACCCTGCCCGGCGCCCGGATTTCATTCGCGCCTCGTTGCGAAACCGGCGACGGATCGCCACTGAGGCGATGCGGATCCGCGGAGCCATGGAGCGGCGCTTGGACGCCGATCCGGCCTCGGCGTTCATCGTGCTCGGAGACCTGAACGACGGCCCTGGCCAGGACTACTTCGAGGAGTTGTACCTCGCGCACAACGTCACCGACATCCTCGTCGGCTCACCGTATCGGCCCGAGCGACTGTTCGGCCATGCCCAGGCCGATGTGGCTGAGGACAAGCGCTACAGCGCCGTGTTCGACGATTTCGTCACCGACGAGCCGCACCGGCACATGCTGCTGGACCACATCCTCCTCTCACCCGCCCTGACGAACGGCGGGGCAGGCGGGGCATCGCTGACCAAGGTGCCGGGGTCCGGTCGCATAGAACATGACGCCTGGGAAGCCCAGATCTCCGGCGACGGATCCGCACGGGACCGCCGCGCGACCGATCACCGCCCGGCCAGCGTCACCCTCACTCATCCCTCATGAGCGGGTCGGTCATTTGGCGATGGTGAGCACGCCGTCCGCGCACGAGACGACGGTGAGTTCGAACGGCGTGCCGTGCCCCTGGGGAAAGGTGATCTGGATGCGGCCGTCCCCCAGAGATTGCCAGCGACCGGTCACCGCCGCCCCGATGTACCCGACCACGAGCCCGCTGATGATCCGGATGACGGTCAGTTTCCTGTCGGCCTGCCAGGTCGAGCGGGGGGATCTCGCGGTCGCAGTGGCTTTGGGCTCACCATCAACGGCGATCGGCTGGCCAGGGGCTCGCTGCGGGTCATGGGGACCGCCTTCGCCACTGGCCACGCGGCGGGCATCGCCGCGGCACTGGTCGCCAGGGGCGGGAAGGCGGAGGCGCGGGAGGCACGGGCCGTACGGAAGGAGCTCGTCCGGGCAGGATGGGTATCTGCCCTGAGCGGGCGTGAAAGCGATCGGGCGGATCGGGGGATAAGAGATATCCGCTGATCGTTCGAAGGGTGGCACATGACGGGGCAAGCATTGTGAAGGGGCGACCGTGGTGACGGCACTGTCCTGGATCTCCGGCCACGCCGCCCAGGGCTCGGTCGAGCGGGAGCCGGAGTCCCTCGACCGGGCCGGGGGCGTGCCCGGGTCGCTCGTGGACGCCGAAGTGTTCGGGGCGGTGTTCGACGCCTGTTTCAGTGACATCCACGGCTATGTCGCCCAGCGCCTCGGCGCGGACCATGCCGAGGACGTCGTCTCCGACACGTTCCTCATCGCGTTCAGGAAGCGCGCGCAGTACGACCCGGCGCGCGCCACCGTGCGGGCCTGGCTGTTCGGGATCGCGACGAAGCTCATCGGCAAGCACCGCCGCCTGGAGGCGCGGACACTGCGCGCGCTGGGACGGTACGGCCCCGACCGGGACGCGCCGGGACACGAGGACCGGGTGACCGCACGGGTCAGCGCCCAGAGCCTGCAGCCGAACCTGGCCTCCGCCCTGGCGGCGCTGGATCAGCGCGATCGCGACGTCATCCTGCTCGTCGCGCTGGCCGGGCTGAGCCATGAGGAGATCGCCACGGCGCTCGGCATCCCGTACGGCACGGTCGGCTCCCGGCTGAGCCGGGCCAGGAAGAAGCTGCGCGGCTCCCTGGGCGACACCAATCCGCTGCTCGCCCTCGAGGAGGCCGACCATGGATGAGCTGTCGTCGATCCGCGAGCTGTACGGCGAGCCGCCGGCCGACCCGGCGCTCAAGGCCAGGGTCCGCGAGCGGCTGGACGCCGAGCGCTCCTCGCGTACGTCGTGGCTCTCCTGGAGAGGGGTCGTGGGCAGTCTCGCCGCGGCGGCGGTCGCCGTGACGGCCGTGGTGGCGCTCGCTTCGCCCCGTACGCCCGGCTCGGCGGTCTCCGGGCGGTCGATCCTGCTGGCCGCGGCGACCACGGCGGCGTCGGGTCCCGCCGACAAGGGGACGTACTGGCACATCGAGAAGCTCCACGACGGCACGAAGGTCACCGACCTCTGGGCGACCCCCGACGGGAAGGCGTGGACGGGCGAGCGGGTGACGGGCCGGCCCTCGAAGGTCGTCGCGGTCTCGGGACGGGCGCCGTTCAGCATGGCGGGGAAGGATCTGACGGTCGAGCAGATCCAGCGGCTGCCGTCCGACCCGGCCGCGCTGAAGGAGTGGGTGATCGGGATGCTGCCCGCCGGGTCCGGCGACGATGTCCTGGCGGACGCGCTCAGCGGGCTGCTGTGGAGCAAGCCGTCACCACCGGCCGTCCGGGCGGCGGCCTATCGGCTGCTCGGTGACCTGCCGAACGTCCGGTACCTGGGGCGGAAGACGGACCAGCGGGGACGTACCGGTGACGCGTTCACCTACAGCCTGGCCGGCGATCCGCCGGTCCAGCGGACGCTGATCATCGATGTGACCAGTTCGCAGGTGCTGGCCAGCTCCAACACCACGGGGACGAGCGGCCCGCAGACGTCCGAGGTGGTCCTGGGCGCCGGTTGGACCGACAAGGGTCCGGCGGAATCCGCAAGCACCCGTCCATAACCCCATAGGTCAGGGCACACCTGTGCCTTGACCTCACCGCCGCGCGGGCGTCTGTGCCGCGCTCGCACCGCCGCGCTCGGTTCTCGCGCGCCGCGGCCCTCCCCCGCATGTGAAGCTCGCGCGCCGCCGTTCGCGCCGCGTGTGGGTTTCGCGCGCCCGAAATCAGGAGTCGCCACGTGTTCTGGCGTGCCCGTACGACGCCCGGCCGGGCCATCTGCCTGGCCCACCAGTTCCCCAAGATCAAGCTGCCGGAGGTGATGGCCGGGCGGGTGACCTTCGTCGGCCTGCCCCCGGTGGACCTCGGCCAGGACATCGACTGGCGGCTGAACCCGCACGGCAACCGCTCCTGGGCGCTGAACCTGCACACCCTGCGCTGGATGGGCGGCCTGGTCGCCGAGTACGAGGGTTCGGGCGAGCGGGCCTACCTCGACCGGGCCGAGACCCTGGCCGACGACTGGATCCGCAAGAACCCGCGCGACCATGCCGACATCAGCCCCTGGGCCTGGGCAGAGCACGCCGTCGCGCTGCGCGCCCCCGTGCTGGTGTGCCTCAGCGCCCACGTCGACAGCCGCCGCCTGCTGGACAGCCTCGCCGAGCACGGCGAGATCCTGTCCGACCCGGCGCTCTACCGGCAGGGCCACAACCACGGCCTGGACCAGGACATCGCGCTGCTGGTGGTGGGCTGCCGCCTGGGCCGGAACGAGTGGCGTGACCTGGCGATCCGCCGGATGCTCGCCTCGGCCGAACTCGCCATCGACGAGCAGGGCGTCCTGCACGAACAGGCGCCGAGATACGGGCTGTACGTGCACCGGCGGCTCGGGGTGGCATTACGGGCGATCGAGGAGAGCGGCGCCAAGATCCCGAACCGGCTGACGGCACGCCGGACCGCCCTCGAAGCGTACGTGGCCCATGCCACGCAGCCCGACGGCTTCCTGGCACCCCTCGGGGACAGCCCGGCGGACACGCGGGCGGCCGGGTTCGCGCACGACGGGGCGACGGTGCGGGTCTTCGACGGCGGGTACGTCTTCGGCCGGACCGCATGGGACGATCCGGGCTCGGCGTTCTACTCGATCAGGTTCGGGCCGGGGCGGCGGCTGCACGGGCACGAGGACCATCTGGGCGTCACCTATCACGCGCAGGGTCGCCCGGTGCTGGTCGAGGCCGGTTTCCACTCCTACGAGAAGACGGACTACGTGGAGTGGACCAAGTCGCCCGACGCGCACAACGTACCCTCCGTGGTGGGCGCGGGCTTCCGAGCGGGTACGGCCACGCGCCTGGACGCGTCGGACATCGGCCCGTCGCGGCAGTCGTACCGGCTCAGCGACGAGGCGTATGGCGTGCGCCGTACGCGCGAGGTCCTGGTCAGTCACGGAGCGGACCTGATGGCCGTACTGGACTCGGTGCCGGAGGGGCACGCGGTGCGCGACCTGTGGCACTTCGACCCGTCGCTGCGGCTGATCGACCAGCGTGACGGCGTCGTGGTGCTGGGCGACGACGCCCGCCGCGTGACGCTCCTGCAGCTCACGACCGACGGCAGGCCGGTGGGCGGTCAGACGGTACGGCCGGGCACGGTCTCACCGGGGTACCTCCGGACGGCGGAGACCGTGACGGTGACGTCCCCGGAGGCTTCCCGGCTGCTCACCGTGATCGTGCCGGGCACCGAGGACCCGGCGGTCTCGACTAAGGGCCACCTGATCACGGTGCGTACGCCCGGCGGCCCGGTCACCTTCGGCGGGTCGACACTGTGCCCACTGCGATGATCAGGCTATACCCATGGGTTCAAAAACATGAACCACGTGGTTTGCATATGAACAGTCCGGATAACTATGTTGAACCCATGAGTTCAACTCGGAAGACCTTGGTCATCACAGGTGGCACCGACGGGATGGGCAAGGAGCTCGCCCGCACCTACCTGCGCCGCGACGACACCGTCGTCATCGTCGGCCGCGACAAGGACAAAGCCCTCCCCGGCGCCCGTCTCATCGCCGCGGACCTGAGCCTGGTCAGCGAGAACAGGCGGGTCATCGACGAGATCAACGCCGCCTATCCGGCCGTTGACGCACTCGTGCTGTGCGCCAGGTACTTCCGCTCCACCCGGTTCGTCACCGCCGAGGGAATCGAGGCCACCTTCGCGCTGGAGTACCTGAGCCGCCACCTCCTCAGCCACGGCCTGACCGATCCCGGAGTCATCATCAACGTGTCCGGCCCGGGCGTCCCCATGGGCCGCGTCCACTGGGACGACCTGATGCTGGAGCGCGGCTATGACGGGGTGGCGGCCCAAATGCAGGCCGGCCGTGCCAACGACCTGCTCGGTACCGCCTTCGCCGCCGAGCGGCCGAGCGGCCGTACCCGATATGTCCTGATCAACCCTGGGCCCGTGTCCACCGCCTTCCGCGGCGAGTACGACGCCGCGACCGCCGCCCACGTCGAGCAGCTCAAAAGGCACGGCGCGCCGGTCGCCGAAGGCGTCAAACCCGTCATCGCCCGCGTCGATGCCCCGCCCGCCGCCCCGCTCAGCGCCTTCACGCGGAGCAAGCCGATCAGCCTGGACCACCCGTCATTCTCGGCTGAGGCCGCCGCGAGGCTCAGCGACGTCACCCGCCACCTGCTGCGCTCCCTGGAGGGCTGAACAACATGACCACATGGACGGCGGCCTTCAGGTCAGCCCCGGTCAGCGCGTACGAGTCGATGACGCTCATCCACCCCTCGCGGGCCTTTCATGACCAGACTCTGCGTCAGATCGTGCGCGTCCGCGGGGCCGGTGATCGTCTACGGATCCGTCTCAGCAACCAGTACGGCAAGCAACCCCTGACCATCGCCCGGACCAGCGTGGCCGCGCACGACACCCGATCCTCGATCATCGCGGGCACCGACACCGCGGTCACCTTCGGGGGGACGGCGCAGGTGACGATCGACGCCGGTGCCGAAGCCGTGAGCGATCCCGTCGGCTTCGTCACAGCGGGCGAGAGCGACCTGGCGGTCAGCACGTATCACGCCTCAGACGCCGGTCTGGCCACCTACCATCCCTTCGCCCTGCAGACCGGTTACGTGGTAGCGGGCGACGCCGTCTCGCGGACGCGCCTGACGGCTGCCGAAGAGGTGGAATCCCGGTTTCACCTGGGCGGCATCGACATCGGGGGGCCCGAGGGACGCCGGGTGATCGCGGCCTTCGGCGACTCACTCACCGACGGAGTGGGCACCGCCCACGGCACCCACCGTCGCTATCCCGACCTGTTGGCCGGCAGACTCGCCGACACCTCTGTGCTCAACCTCGGCATCGCCGGCAACAGGCTGCTCAGTGACGTCTTCGGCGAACGCGGCATCGCCCGATTCGAGCGCGACGTGCTCGCCGCGCCAGGGGTGACGCACGTCGTCCTGGAGCTGGGCCTCAACGACATCGGCATGCCGGGCATGCTGGGTCTGCCCGCCGTACCGGCGGACGACCTCATCGACGGGCTCGGCTCGATCATCCGGCAAGCCGCGCGAGCGGGGCTGACGACGGTCGTCGCGACCATGACCCCCTTCGGCGGAGCGAACGGTGTCAGCCCCGGATTCGACACCCCCGAGGGGGAACGGACACGGCAACGCGTCAACGAGTGGATCCGCGCCCACTCGGACGTCGTCGCAGACTTGGATCACGGGCTGCGTGACCCGGCCGCGCCGGCTGTCCTGCGGTCCGAATACGACAGCGGCGATCACATCCATCCCAACGACGCGGGAGCCGAGGCCATAGCCGACATCGTCGCCGGAGCGGTCCTTAGAGCCGGCGGCCGAGCGCGGGCGCCGCACGGTCAGCAGTCGCGTGCCGTGACGTCGTTGAACACCGAGTAGCCCGCGACGGCGGCCCGCGCCTGTTCGGGCGAGTCGATCGCGGAGCCCTCCACCCGGTTCGGCGGGGATCAGGTGGAGGTGTTCGCGAGGGAGCTGAGACGCGCGGTCGCCGAGGTCGAGCAGGCCCTGACCGACTTCGCCGACTGATCACAGTGGGGTGACCGGGCTGGCATGCGGCACGTACACCAGGGCGTCGTAGGCCTGGGCGGGCACCGTCTTCACCGTGTACGTCCAGCTCAGGGAGCTGTAGATCGACCGGAAGCCGTCACCGACGTTACCCATCGGGACCTCCGAGGTGAGCACCTCACGGTTGCCGGGTTGCGACGAGGCCTGCGCGAGGTTCACGTAGCCCAGCGGCTGGTCGCCGAACAGCTTGGCCAAAGGCGAGGTGTGGCTCACGGTGAACCGCTTGCGTTCGCCGGAGCCGTCGTCCCTGCTGACGAAGGTGCTCGTGCCGAACTCGGTGCCGATCGTGAAGTAGTCCTTGCCGTACGCCTTGGCCAGCCGCCGCCCCATCGACTCGTAGGAGAACGCCGCACCGCTCTTGTCGATGTGGCCGTTGTGACCGCCCACTATGACCTTCTTCCGTCCTTGGGCGGCCTCCGCGTCGGCGATCCACCTGACGTTCTCGGCCATCCAGGCGTCCCGCTTGCTGTTGTAGTCATTGCCGGAATTCTGTAACTGCGCACCGCGCTGGATCGTCTCGGCGTGGTGCACCGCGAGGGCGAACGACTCCTGGGAGCTGAGGCTGACGTACTTCTCCCGATTCGCCGTCATCTGGGCGACGAGCCGCCCAGCGGCGGTGGTGGCGGCGGCGACCTTCTCCTGCTCCTGTTCGGACCTGGTGGCATCGGTGAGAGCGGCCAGCGACTCCTGGACCGGGCGGACCCGAGCGGGGTCGACCGTGGCGAGATAACGCAGCAGCCGCTCCTTGTTCCGGTCGTAACGCTGCATGTCGAAGCCGTACAGACGCACCTTGTCCGCGTCGGGGACGGCGGCGTTGTGGTCATGGATCCACTTGAGCAGATCCGCCATCTCGCGGGTCCGGTAGATGTCGAAGCCGAGCGCCCTAGCCGCGTCCTCCGCGCTGCCCCGGCCGTTCATGACATAGTCGTTGGCCGTGGCCGTGCCGCCGAAATCGGCCTCCAGGGCGACGGTGCGGAAGCCGTACTCTCGTACCAGCTTCTGGATGATCAACGCGCGGGTCTGGACGAACTCCTTGTTGCCGTGCGTGGCCTCGCCGATCCCGACCACCCGTTTGCCGGCGGCGTCGGCGAGCGGGGCCTGGTCGAGAGGGACCACGGCGTCGGACGTCACTCGCGAGGTGTCCACACCCGCGCACCCGGCCGCCGCCAGGCCGATCAGGGCGATGCTCAGGACGAGCTTGCGCCTCATGTCAGTTCACTTCCTTGCGGAGCACGCGCATGACGCCGAGCGTCATCGGGATGACGATCCAGAAGATCATTGACGCGGCCAGCCGAGCGGCGTCGCCCCCTGTCATGTCGCCGACCATCAGAGGGGTGGCGGCGCTGCCCAGGTCGAGCCACTCGGTCAGGGCCGCGCCGGTGGCACCGAGCCGGGCGACGACGCTCCACAGCATCGGGGTCGCCAGGCAGATCACGATCGCGGCCGGCGCGTTCAGGAGCAGCATGCCGACGGACAGTCCCATCGCGACCACCAAGACGTTCGTCGCGGTCCAGCCCAGCAGGGCGAGAGGGGTGATCTCCCAGCCCGCCGGGACGTCCTGGGCGCTGGCGACGGCTGCCGTCACCGGCACCGCGACCAGCATCGCGAACAGGGAGGCCGCCATGGCGGTGATCAACGGAGGCAGGCACTTGGCCGCCAGCACCCGCAGGCGCCGAGGTTCGAGCGCGAAGGTGGTCAGGGCGGTGCGGTGGCTCCATTCGCCGGTCACCGTGAGAATGCCGATGACGGGGAGCAAGGTGCTGAATCCGATTCCGGCGGTCCCGATCAAGGTGCCCAGCTGCGGACCATCGATGACGCTGCGCGCCGTAATGGACATCAGGGTCAAAACGATCAGGATCACCGTCATGATCTTGCCACTGCGGGTGTCGAAGAGCTTGCGAGCCTCGACCGACAGCAGCCGGTAGAAGGGAATCGATGTGGTCATGCCGCACTCCGGTCCGCGTTCGCCGTCAGTTCGAGGAAGGTCTGTTCGAGGTCCCGGCCCCGGCCGAGCTCGTCGACGGTCCCCTGGGCGAGGACACGGCCGCGGCCGATCATCACGATGTGGTCGGCGACCCGCTCCACCTCGTGCAACAGGTGCGAGCTGAGCAGCACCGTACGGCCCGAGTCGGCGAGGTTGCGCAGCAGCCCGCGTATCCATTGGATGCCTTGAGGGTCGAGACCGTTGGCGGGCTCGTCCAGGATGAGCACCTTGGGCCGGCCGAGGAGCGCGTGAGCGATGCCGAGCCGCTGCCGCATGCCGAGTGAGTAGCCACCGACCGTCCGCCGGCTCTCTCTGGCGGACAGTCCGACCAGGTCGAGGACCTCGCCGACCCGCGACTTCGGCAGTCCGAGCAGCATCGCGCTCAGGGTCAGGATCTCCCGGCCGGTCCGGCCGGGATGCTGGGCAGCGGCGTCGAGAAGCACGCCCACCTGGGAACCCGGGCAATCCAACTCGATGTACGGTCGGCCCAGCACGGTGGCCGAGCCCGAGGTGGGACGGGACAGCCCGGCCAGGATGCGCATGGCCGTGGACTTTCCGGCGCCGTTGGGCCCGAGGAAGCCGGTGACGCTGCCCGCTTCGGCGGTGAAGGACACGTCGTCCAGTGCCTTCACGTTCTTGTAGAACTTGCTGACGTGGTCGAACTCGATCATGGATCAAGTTCACCGGACGCGACGCCGCCGGTCATCGAACCCAGGTCGAGTCCGGTTCTAGACCTTTGGCCACCTGGATGTGGACCTGGGTCGCTAAGGCTTCGGCCAGGAGATCTCTAGGCTGTAGGGCGTGCACGACCTGAAGGAGAGCCGGGCGGCCCTGGACCCGCAGAGCATCACACTGCGCTATGTGTGCGCCCTGCTGCCGATGCTGTTCCATGGAGCCACCTTGATCGCGGTCGTTTCCCGCGACCCTTACCGGTTTCCGTCGGCACTGGTCGATGTGGGGCTCGGCGTGATCGCTCTTGTCCTGATGGGGTGGCGGCGTCGCTGGCCGTGGCAGATCGCCCTGGTCACCGCCCTGCTGAACGCGTTCTCCAGCACGGCGAGCGGCCCGGCATACGTCACGTATGTCTCCTTGTGCATGCATCGTCGGTGGCGTCAGATCGTCCCCGTCGCGGTCGTGTCCTGGCTGAGCGTGGTGGCGTTCGCCGCCCTTCCGGCCATCACCGAGGCGACCGATGTGTCCATCATGACCGGAACCGCCATCCTCGGCGGACTGACCCTCTTCGGCCTCTACTTCCGCGGCCGCCAGGACCTGGCCGCCTCACAGCAAGAGACGGCCCTGCTCGCCGAACGTCAACAGCTGCAGCTGATCGAGCAGGCCAAGCTGGCGGAACGGCTCAAGATCGCCCACGAGATGCACGACGTCCTGGCTCATCGGATCTCCCTGCTGTCCATGCTCGCCGGCGGCCTGGCGTACCGGAAGGACCTCAGCGCCGAGGAGACCCGCGAGGCCGCACTGGCCATCCAGGAGAACGCGCACCAGTCACTGAACGAGCTGCGCACCGTGCTCGGCACGCTCCGGCACGACGAATCCCTGGAAGCCCCGCAACCGAACCTGACCCATCTCGATGCCCTCTTCGACGAGGTGCGCACCGCCGGTCAGCAGGTCGAGGTGGACGACACCATCGGTGACCGGGAACTGCTGCCGACGCCGACCGGGCGGCACGCGTACCGGATCGTGCAGGAGGCTCTTACCAATGCGCGCAAGCATGCGCCGGGCAGCCGGGTGATGGCCGAACTCGGCGGGCGGCCGGGCGACGGCCTGCGCATCCGGGTGAGCAACCCGGCGCTGTTCGCGACGGCCGCGGGACCGGGCTCGAGGCTGGGGCTGGTCGGCTTGGCAGAACGCATCCGGATGGCCGGCGGCACTCTCAGCCACGCCGTACGGGACGGACGCTTCATCCTCGACGCCACGCTGCCATGGGAGACTTCACCCCGTGACTCGACTGGTGATCGTGGATGACGACCCGATGGTACGCACCGGCCTGCGCCTGATTCTCGGCGGCGAGCCCGACCTGGACCTGGTCGGCGAGGCCGGGGACGGCCGGCAGGCCATGGATGTGATCCGCGACCTGCGGCCCGATGTCGTGCTCATGGACATCCGGATGCCCAACCAGGACGGGCTGACCACCACCGAGCTGCTGCTGGCCCAGCCGGACCCGCCCCGGATCCTCGTACTCACCACCTTCGACGCCGACGACATGGTGCTGCGCGCTCTGCGGCTCGGTGCCGACGGCTTTCTGCTGAAGGACACGCCACCACCGAAGATGATCGAGGCGGTCCGCACCGTGGCGAGGGGTGAGCCGGTACTGTCGCCGAGCATCGCCCGGCAGGTGATCGCCGCAGCGACCGGCGCGGGCGAACCGCAGCGCGCGGAGGCGCCGCGGGAGCTGGCCAGACTCACCGACCGCGAGCGAGAGGTCGCGATCGAGGTGGCCCGAGGCAGATCGAACGCCGAAATCGCCGGGCAGCTCCACATGAGCGTCGCGACCGTGAAGGCGAACATCACCCGGATCTTCGCGAAACTGGGCAGCGACAGCCGCGTCCAGGTCGCCATGAAGGTACGCGACGCCGGCCTCCTCTAGGAATCCGCTTATCTGGCAGGTAATCGACAGGCCGCACCAGGCTCGGACAGGCTTGCGGCATGACCCATAACGCCAGTGCCACCCGTGACATCGTGGAAGCGCTGATGCGGCGTATCGCCGAGGGCGATCACGACCGTGTCGCCGAGTTGTTCGCCGAGCCGATCGACTGGCAGCTCGACTGGCCCGCTGAGGGGCATCCGGCGGTGCCGTGGATCCGGCCGCGATCGAGCCGAGCCGACGTGGCCGACCATTTCCGTACGCTGGAGGCTCATCACGTGCCCGAGCTGAACGGCACGTCGGTGGCGCGAATCCTGGTCGACGGGGCGGACGCCGTGGTCCTCGGGGAGATCGTGCAGACGGTACGGAGCAGCGGCACCGCTTACAGCTCACCGTTCGCGCTGCACCTCACGGTCGAGGACGGACTCATCACCCGATACCACATTTACGAGGACAGTCTCACGGTCGCGCGTGCCCTCAGCGCCCGGGGAACGGTGCACGCTCCGGCATCGGCGAGCCGCTAAGAACAACCGCTCTTATCAGGCGATTCCCCATGGCTTCGGGCAGGGCTTCATGGTGGAGGCACACGAATGACCATCACGTTCCGTGCTTGTACTGCAACAATGAGCGACATGCCGTCTCCCCCACATGACACCCTCGTCAAGCTGTTCACCGACCGCCCTCAACTGGCGGTGGAGATCCTGCGCGATTTCCTGGGAGTGGACCTGCCCGCCACTCCGCTGGTCCGGCTGGAGAAGACCACCTTCAACACCCGCCCTTCCGACGACATCGAGTCCGACGTGGTCCTCGTGATGGGGCCACCGCAAACAGCCGTCCACGCCATCATCGTGGAGATCCAGCAGGACAAGACCAAGGATCCCAAGCAGATCGCCCGCTACGCAGCCGCGCTGTGGCTGATGCTGCGCTGCGACGTCTCAGTCCTGATGATCTGCCCCGACCGCAATGTCGCCACCCACTACGCACAGCCGATCGATTCGGGGCTGACCGGCTACCGCCTGCGGCCCTGGGTACTGGGGCCGGACGACGTCCCGGTCATCACCGACCCCCAGGAGGCCGCCGCCCACCCGGACCTTGCGGCCATGTCGGTCATGATTCACGGTCTCAACCGCAAGGTCGTCGAGGCGTTCGCCGCCGCGCTGGCAGACGTGACCGATGAACACGCTCCGAAGTATTATGAATACGCATACAGCATGTCCGCGCCCGCGATCCGCTGCCTCCTGGAGGAGATCATGAAGTCCGCGTCTACCGAATGGCCGGTCTACAGCCCCTTCGCCCGCGAGCACTTCGGCCGCGGCAAAACGGAAGGCAAGACAGAAGGCAAGGCGGAAGAGGCTGCCAGATCGGTGCTGCTCGTACTGGACGCCCGCGACTTCAACGTCCCCGATGACATTCGCGCCCAGATCACCACCTGCACAGACCTCGCCCAACTCGAAACCTGGCTCACCCGCGCGGCCACCGCCCAGACCCTCCAAGACCTCTTCACCGAAAACGAATCGGACTGAGAGCGACCTCGAAGCCGAAGGGTCGCACGGATGGCGAGGAGATCGCCCAGCTGAAGGCGGACGTCCAGGCACGGGTGGGTTATCCCCACTGTGGGGATCGGACGCATCCGCCGGCGGGAGTTCCGGATTCAGCGGACGACTGATTCGGCGCTCGCCTGTCCGAGTTCGGCCAAGCGGGTTAGGGCCGGGAGGGCGTCGGTGATCGCCTGGCGCTGCTCGGGGGTCAGCTGGGCGATGAGCGGGACCAGGTGGCGGGTGCGGTCGTCGTGGCGGGAGCGCCCGATCTGGCGTCCGGCCTCGGTGATGTGGACCAGGACGGCGCGCCGGTCGCTGGGGTCGGGGCGGCGTTCCACGAGTCCGTCGCGCTCCAGCCGGGTGACGAGCTGGGTGATGCCGGGCTGGCTGACCTGCTCGGTCTTGGTGAGGTCGGTCAGCCGCATGGGGGCGCCGCGGGTGGCGAGGGTGTCGAGCACCGACAGTGTCGTGAACGACAGCTTCTCCAGCATGGGGAGGCGGATGTAGAAGCGGTTGAAGTTCTCGATCGCGGTGGCGAAGGCATTCACGTCCAGGTCGCCGTCGCGGTCAGCGTCCTGGGCGGGGTCGCGGTCCGAGTCGCGGTCACCCGGCGTCTCGCCCGATGTCTGGTCCGGCGTGGTGTTCACGTCGGAAATATATCGCAAACTTATTTAAGTTGCTTATGATGTCCGGTATGACACTTCGATTGGGCATCAACGGGTTCGGGCGGATCGGCCGGAACGTCTTCCGCGCGGTGACCGCCCGCGCCGACGCCGACATCGAGATCGTCGCGGTCAACGACCTCGGCGACGTGGCGACCATGGCGCACCTGCTGGCGTACGACTCGATCATGGGCCGCTTCCCCGGCGAGGTCGCCGCCGAGCCGGGCGCGATCCGGGCCGGGGACGCGACCATCAAGGTTCTGGCCGAGCGCGACCCCGCCGACCTGCCGTGGGGTGACCTGGGCGTGGACGTGGTGATCGAGTCCACCGGGATCTTCACCAAGGCCGAGCAGGCCCGCGCGCACGTGGACGGCGGCGCGAAGAAGGTCGTCATCGCCGCACCGGCCAGCGGGGAGGACGTCACGATCGTGCTCGGCGTGAACCACGACGTCTACGACCCAGCGCGCCACACAATCATCTCCAACGCCTCGTGCACCACCAACTGCCTGGGTGTGCTGGCCAAGGTGCTGCACGACGCGGTCGGCATCGAGTCGGGCATGATGACCACCGTCCACGCCTACACGCAGGACCAGAACCTGCAGGACGCGCCCCACAAGGACCTGCGGCGGGCCCGGGCGGCGGCGCTCAGCATCGTGCCCACCTCCAGCGGGGCGGCCAAGGCGATCGGTCTGGTGCTGCCGGAGTTGCGGGGCCGGCTGGACGCGTTCGCGCTGCGAGTGCCCGTGTCCAACGGCTCGGTCACCGACCTGACCGTCACCACCAGCCGCGCCACCACCGTGCAGGAGGTGAAGGACGCCTACGCCGAGGCCGCGGCCGGTCCGTACAAGGGTCTGCTGACCTACACCGACGCGCCCATCGTGAGCAGTGACATCGTCGGCGACCCGGCCTCGTGCGTCTTCGACGCCGAGCTGACCCGCGTAATGGGCTCGCAGGTCAAGGTCGTCGGCTGGTACGACAACGAGTGGGGGTACTCCAACCGCCTCATCGACCTGGCCCTCATGCTGTAGCGAACAGAATCGTTTGATAGAGGGGCAGACCGGATCTATGGGCAGGGGTTGGTGTGGATCTTCGCCCACACCCTGTGGCCCACCTCCTTGTCGCCTTCACACCCCACCTGGTCGGCGATCGCGGTGACGAGGGCCAGCCCACGGCCACACTCCGCAGTGGTCCGGCAGGCCATGCCGAAGCGGGGGCACCCACCCCAGCCGCAGTCGTAGACAGCGACGGTGGTCGTGACGGTCGTGCGGGTGAACTCGACGATGAAGGTCCCGCCGTGGCGGCCGCTGCCGGTGTGCTGGAGGGCGTTGGCGCCGAGTTCGGCGACGATCTGCTCGGCGTCGTCCTGGCAAGGGGCGTCGGACAGGAGGTATCGCGTGAAATGGCGGGATTCTCGCCGAACCAGACCGTAAATCCGGCAAGGGCGGCATCCTCTGGGCCAACGAATCCGACTGGCTGTCGAAGTCTCCCGCCGAAGGCGCGGCATCGGCCAAGACCCTGGCTACGAAGTTAAGGGATCAGATCGAGAGCCAGGCGAGCCAGCGCGATCACGTCATTCGCATGCTGATCGCGTAGCTGTTCGATCTGCCGCCTGGCGGCGTCGATCTGTGCCTGCGTCGCCATCATGGCCTGATCTCGCCCGATCTCGTGGAGGCGGGGTCGATTGGATGGTAACCAGAGAGAAGAAGATGTTGAAGCGGAATAGCTAGGTATGCGCGCAGATTCCGAGTGAATGGCCTAGAGCCAATCGCGGCGCTTGAAGACCGTGTAGAGGATCAGGCAGACCAGGCCCATCAGCAGCATCGCGAACGGGTAGCCGAACACCCAGTGCGTCTCGGGCATGAAGTCGAAGTTCATCCCGTAAATGGTGCCGACCAATGTCGGGGCGAACAGGATGGCCGCCCACGCGGAGATCTTCTTGACCTCCTCACCCTGCCGGATGCTGGCCTCCGTCATCCTGGCGATCTCCTCGTTCTGCGCCTGGGTCACCAGCGTCGAGTTGACCAGCAGGATGTCCTGGAGCATCTGCCGGAAGGAGGCCACGCGTTCGTTGACCGTGATGGCGTGGTCGGCCACGTCACGCAGGTAGCTCTGCAGCTCCTCGTTGACGCCGTACTTGGTCGCCCCGGCGATGAACCCGTCGATCATCCGTACCAGTGGCGTGGTGGCCCGCTGGAACTCGATGACCTCGCCCGACAGCTCGTAGACGCGCCGGGAGACGGACGGGTCGCCGCCGAACACCTGGGCCTCGATCTCCTCGATGTCCTTCTGCAGCCCGGCGACCACCGGGGCGTAGCCGTCGACCACGGCGTCGAGGATGGCGTACAGCACCGCCTGCGGGCCCTGGCGGAGCAGGTCGGGGTCCGATTCCATGCGCTTGCGTACGGCCTGCAGGTCAGGCGCCTCCGCGTGCCGTACGGTGATCACGAAGTTGGCCCCGACGAAGACGTGCAGCTCGCCGAACGCGACCTCCTCGACGTCGTCGAGGTAGCGGGCGGCGCGCAGGACGACGAACAGCATGTCGCCGTAGCGGTCGGCCTTGGGCCGCTGGGAGCCCACGATGGCGTCCTCGATGGCCAGCGGGTGCAGCTGGAACTCCTCGGCCAGCTTGGCCAGCTCCCAGTCCTTCGGCCGGTAGAGGCCGATCCAGGCGAGACTGTCGGGCAGTTCCTTGAGACGTTCGAAGGCGTCGGCCAGCGAGGCGGGGTTGTCGACCCGCTTGCCGTCCTGATAGATCGCGTTGTCGATGACAGTGGGCTGGTAGGGAGCCTCTTCGCCGGGGCGCGGGTCCATCGAGTGCTCAGGCGCAGGCTCGCGGGCGCTGCCGCCTCCGCGTCCGAAACCCTTCATCCGTGCCATTGCGCGCCCCTTACCCAAATCTCTACTCGAGTTCGTCGAGTGCCCGCGTCGCCCGGTCCCTGATCGACTTGCGCCACATGGGCGTCCAGCCGAACAGCAGGCCGTGCGGCCTGCCCAGCGCCATCCGGGACCAGCGTTTGAAGTCGAAGTCGTCGTGGTGCCTGACGATCAGGCCGTCCTCGAACCTGAACAGCGCGTCGATCTCGTTGACCACTTCGCGACCCGTACGGGAGAAGGTGTAGCGGGAGGTCCAGCGCGCCGTACCGGTGAAGTCGTCGGCCGTCACGTCCCTGAACTCCGACTTCAGCCCGTCGCTCACGCCCAGCTGCAGCCGCCACATCGCCATCACCCGCCGCCGCCCCTCCACTTCCAGGAAGACGGGGTCGCCGAAGCTCACCTCCGGGTGGTAGCAACTCTCCATCGCCGCGTAGTCGGTGCGGCCGAGTGCCTCGTAGAAGGCGCGGATCAGCGCCACGTGCTGGTCGTTCACCTTGCCCATCAGATCATGGTTGTACCGTTATGCCAGCATACGGCCCCCGGCCAGTCGCCTCCCAGATCGAACGAGTGAAGAGCGGCCAGCCGGTGCGCGTACGAGTGGGGAATTGTCGGGAAATCTGTGCCGAGCACCACCTTCCCCACAGGAACCAGATCAAGCGGCGACTTGGCGGAAAAGACGCGCAGCGTCAGAATCTTGTTCTGTGAGCACGAGCGGGTCTTTACCTGGATAGGGTCATACCTCGATGGACAAGCTCTGGGCCCACCTGATCGAGGTTCAGCCTGCCCCCGACCCGTGGGTCGTGGTGGTCTCGGCACTCGTCGCGCTCGCGATCGTCAGTTTCGGCATGTCCTGGCAACTGTCCAGGGGCCTGATCACGATCGCCCACGAAGGCGGCCACGCGCTGATGGCGCTGGTCACCCGCCGGAAGCTCGAAGGCATTCGCCTGCATTCCGACACCTCCGGCGTAACGCTGACCAGAGGCCGGCCCACCGGCCCCGGCATGGTGCTGACCGCGCTGGCGGGCTATCTGGCGCCGTCGTTGCTCGGGCTGGCCGCCGCGTGGCTGACCGAGCAGGGACGCATCACGTTGCTGATGTGGACCGTGCTGCTGTTCCTGGTCTGCATGCTGCTACTGATCCGCAACCTGTACGGCGCGCTGATCCTGCTCGCGACGGGTGGCGCGGTGTTCGCCCTGTCGATGTACGCGCCGGACAATGTGCAGCAGGTCGTGGCGCTGGTGGCGGTCTGGTTCCTGCTGTTCGGCGGGGTGCGGCCGATCATCGAGTTACAGCGCAAGCGGCGCAGGCGGCAGGCGCGTGACTCCGACGCCGACCAGCTCGCCAGGCTGACCATCCTGCCCGGCGGCTTCTATGTGTTCTTCTTCCTGGTCGTGGCGGGCGCCTCCGTGGTGGCCGGCGCCTATCTCATGAATCCGCTCTAGTCCGGAAAAATCACATTAAACTCGCCCGTGACAGGGGGGAGTACTGTGCTGCCAGTCGAGGACGCGCCCGGCTACCGGGTACTCGATCAGGCCGGCCAGGGCGGGTTCGCCATAGTCTACCGCGCCTACCAGGAGCGCCTCGATCGGATCGTGGCGCTGAAAGTCCTGTCCGTGGACCGGGTCGACCAGCGGACCATGCGCAGGTTCCAGCGCGAACTCCAGCTCACCGGCCGGCTCACCGGCCATCCGAACGTGGTCACCGTGTTCGACACCGGCGTGACGCGCTCCGGCAAGCCGTACATCGCCATGGACTTCTTCGAGAACGGCTCGCTGCGCGACAAGGTCCGCAAGGAGGGGCCGCTGCAGGTGCCCGACGTGCTGCGCACCGGCGTGAAGCTGGCCGGGGCGCTGGCCGCCGTACACGAGGCGGGGGTCCTGCACGGCGATATCAAACCGCAGAACATCCTCATCTCCCGGTACGGCGAGCCGGCCGTGGCCGACTTCGGCGTGGCCAGGGTCGTCGACTCGGCGGAGATCTCGGCCACGGCGCAGGCGTTCACGCCGCTGCACGCGGCGCCGGAGGTGCTGACCGGGCAGCCGCACTCCGCCTCATCCGACATCTATTCGCTCGGCTCGACGCTCTACCATCTGCTCGCCGGGCAGCCCGCCTTCCACAGCCCGACGGACCCGTCGATCGCGCCGCTGATGTACCGGGTGCTGAGCGCGGATCCGCCGCCGATCAACCGCGCCGACATGCCACCGGTGGTGTTCGAGACGGTGCTGCGGGCGATGGCGAAGCAGCCGGAGGTACGGTACGGCTCGGCGCGCGAGTTGGCGCAGCGGCTGCGGCAGGTGCAGGCGGAGCTGGGACTATCGGTGACGGACCTGGTCGGGCAAGATGCCGGGCCCGTGCCTTCGACGACTCCCCGGCGAGCCGACAGCGGCGAGCCCCCGGTGCCCGGCCCCTCGACGGGCGCGCACTTGGCCGGGCCCGCGACCGGTGCGTACGCACCGAACCCGGCGCGCCCGGCGAGCGGCCCGCTGCCGACGGGCTACAGCCCTTTCGCGCCGCAGCCCTCGGGACCTCAACCGCCTGATCAGAGCCCCTTCGCGCCGCCCCAACCCTCGGCGCCTCAACCGCCTGATCAGAACCCTTTCGCACCGCAACCGTCCGGCCACCACCCCGCTGGGCTCCAGCCGTCGGGTCCGCAGTTCGGCGGCCCGCACGCGACCGGTTCCCAGCTCGGCACGGACGGGTCGAGCGCCCCCGCCACGGTCCCACCGGCGCACCCGGCGCAGACCGGCTCCTCGTTCGGCGCCGCATACCCAGCCGGTCCCGCGCACGCGTCGAGCGGAGTTCCGTCCGACGGTTCGAGGACGCCTGGCAGTACGAGGACCCGGGTGATGGCGATCGGAGCCGCCGCCACGATCGTGGCACTAGCGGGCGCCGGGTTCGCCGTATACCTGTCGATACAGAACGAAGCTCCCCTGGCCGACCCGCAGCGGTCCCAGCCCCCCTCGACCGCCGCCAAGCCGTCCGAGAACGTCGGCAAGGAAGCCCTGGCCGCACTGGCCCCGCGCCGGGTACGCGTGGTGGCCGACCGCAGCACACTGGTGGAGCTGCGGTGGGCGCTGCCGAAGGAGTCCGCCCGCTACCCGGTCGTGGTCCAGCGCTCCCCGGCCAAGCAGGGCGAGCAGGCGATCACCGCCCTCCAGCCCGGCACCACCTCGGCCCGTGTGAGCGGCCTGGACCCGGACACCGGCTACTGCTTCCTGGTGGGCGTCCCACTGCAGATCTCGAAGACGAGCAAGGTCGCCTGGTCCAAGCCCGTCTGCGTCAGAGGCGCGGTGGCCAAGAACGGCTAGCGCCGGCGATGGCGTAGCGGGCCAGCGCCGTACTCCAGTCCTGGCTGCGGGCGGTGTCGGCCCCGGAGTCGCGCAGGAGCCGCGTGGTCAGGCCGTCGCCGTTGGCCAGGGCGAGATCGGCGAAGCACTGCTTGAGCAGGGGGAGATCGAACAACACCCGGCCCCGATCGTGGACCACCTGACGTCCCCGCATCCGCAACGCGGCCGCCAGCCGCCGTGAATCGGGGAAGCTAGCTGACAGGCCAGTCTCCGCGCCTCGCCAGATGTAGCACGAGGGCAGCGATGTTCCACGCGTCGTCGTCGCCTCGGTGGTGGCGGCCCTCCAGCGGGAGGCCGGCCATCATCAAGGCCTGGGCCATTCCAGGGCGTCGTCGCAGGCCGTTAGAGACGGTGAAGGCGACCTTCGCGTTGGTGTGACGCTGGCAGAAGGGGTACTCCGTACCCGTCTGGCGGCACTGGCGGGTGAACTGGTTACGATCGTAGTCACCCCAACTGGCCCAGGGCAGCAAGCCCGTCTGATGCTGGGCCGCCAGCGCTCGGCACGCCTCAGCAAAGGGAAGACCCCCGTCTACCTCGGTCTGCGTCAGCCCCGTCAGCTCCGTACAGAATGGGCTCACCCTCGATCGGGCTGGGCGTACAAGCAGCCGGTGCTTGGCGAGGCGCTCGCCCGCGCGCAGATCAACGACAGTGAGCCCGATTTCGATGATTTCGCTCACCTGGCCGGGCGGCGGCTGTCCCTCCCAGCATGTCGCTTCGACATCGACCACGTTCAGCAGGTGCTCGTTAGCGTCCATGAGGAGTGAGCGTAGAAGCAGCCTTGCCCCAGGTCATCAGGATTTCGCCTGATCACCCCCGCGCAGAGTTTCTGACACACCCGGTTGTGGTCCGGCGTTCCCGGTCAGGAGGGCGGGGCCCGAGATGAAGCTTTCATCGCGTCCGCGATGTTCGCGCTGGTCGTCGGGGCCGGGCGGGGGCGGATCTTGCGGCGGTGCGGTGCTTGTCGTCCAATTCACGGTGATCGCTCTTCGCGATTTCCGGCCCTTCATGAGGGGAGAACTGGTGCGTCGCCGAATCACCGCCTTGTCGCTTCTCGCGGTCACCGCTCTGACGCCGATCCTGGCCACGAGCACGCCAGCGCACGCCTCGTCCACACTCCAAGTCGTCTACAGCAACCTGCCCTATGACGTCTGCATCAGCTTCGGCCGGTCAGGACAGGAGACCGGACGCTGGCAGACCTGGTGGTGCAGCACCCACCAGCCCGAGAACCCGATGTTCTACACCTACGACCTGTGGGCGTACGTGAACTGAGGCAGTTCCCCCGGCACGGGTGCTGCCGTCGTCCCCATGAAGCAGCACCCGCGTCCTCATGTGATCCCGTCTTGAAGAAATCTGACCGGGATGTAATGTTCTGCGCCCTTGCTCGCCAATAAGGGGAAAGCCCCGAGCAAGCGGAAGGCGCACTGGATGGCAGACACATCATCGGAGGGCCTCCTGCGGACGATGCGGGATCCTGAGGCCTTCGAGGTCTTCTACCGAAGACACGCCGAACGCGTGAGCCGCTTCGTGGCCCGCCGGGTGACCGATCCGCACACGGTGGACGACCTCACCACCGAGATCTTCCTGGCCGCCATCGACACCGCGGGCACGTACAAGGCCGAGCGGGGCGGCGAGGTGGCGTGGCTGTTCGGCATCGCGCGCAACGTGGTGGCGTCCGAGCTGCGCAGAGCGGCCAGAGAGTTGCACAAGAGCGGCAGGGCGGCGGGACGGCGCACCCTGGACGCCGACGACATCGCCCGCTTGGAGGAGCGCATCGACGCCGAGCGGGCCGCCCGCCCGCTGCTGTCGGCCATCGCGAAGTTGCCCAAGAGCCTGAGGGCCGTGGCCGAACTGGTGGACATCGACGGCCTGTCGGTCGCCGACGCCGCCATGGCCCTGCGCATCCGCGTCGGCACCGCCCGGGTGCGGCTGCATCGCGCGCACCGCCGGCTGATGATCGAATCCGGTCACCGCCCGGAAGCCATCTTGAAAGGATCGTCATGAACGGGTCTCTCGCCGGTTTCGAAGAGCGCCGGCTGGCCGAGCTGAAGGAGCACGTGGCGGCGCGGGCGGCGGCCGAGCGGGCCGGACGGCCGCACGCGGTGGCCGAGCGGGCCGGATGGCCACGCCGCCGGATGGTCCTGGCCGTGGCGGCGGGGGCGGCGATCGCCGCCGTGGCGAGCGTGGTCACGGTCTCGTCCATGGGCGGGGCCGACCGCGCCTACGCCGTTACCAAGGACTCCGACGGCATCGTGTACGTCACCGTACGCGACTTCCGGGACGCGGCGGGACTGACCAGGCAGCTCAAGAGCCTCAACGTGCCCGCCATCGTGGACTTCGTCCCGGCGGGCCAGAAATGCAAGGAGCCGCGCGCCGAACCCGTGACGGACATCCCCCGCGGCCTGTATTACGCGCCCAGGAACATCCCCGGCGACGACGCCGGCTCGGGCTGGCAGATGCAGATCAACACCAAGCTGTTCAAGCCCGGCCAGACCTTCGTCTGGACCCTTGCGGTCGATCCCGTCTACGGAGGGAGCGACACCAGCACGATCCTCATGCGGGACCCGGTGGCGCCCTGCGAGCTGGTCCCCGACGACGTACAGCACGTCGTGCCGAAGATGCCCTTCCCGGAGGTCACGTCGCTGGGCGGGTACCGGGTGGAGGGCAAGACCGTGGGCGAGGTCCTGCCGGAGATCGAGAAGCGCGGCCTCAAGGTCACCTACCTGATCACCGAACCCCCTCCCGAGCGCTATCCGGGCGACCCGTACCTGATGTACCCCACCAAGCAGGGCACTCCGGTGGGTGCGGACTGGTTCGTCTGGCAGGCGGACGAGCCGGAGAAGGGAGTGATCCGCCTGATGGTCACGCAGAAACTCCAGAAGCCTTAGCGATCAACCCGTCATGGTTCGCTCCGGTGGGTCAACGTAGGAGCAGTCGCCTGCGGAGACGGGTCTTGAGGGGTGTTCTGGCGCGTACGGCCTGGCGGACGGCGTCGCTGTGGCGCCAGGCCGCGTCGGCGGCCTCGTGGGCGACGTCGTCGGGGGCGTAGCGGACGAAGTTGGAAATATCGGCGAGTGGTCGGAGATGGGTTGATATGTCGGCTGGGTGCCGGGCCACCACGTCCTCGGCGGTCAGTGCCCGCTCCCCCTTCAGGCCGAGGTCGTCACAGGTCTGCGACCACGCGCCGAGCACCCGCCGCTCCGCGCCCGTCACGCTCCTGCGGGCCCGCCTGCGCCACCACGGCAGCACCATCGCAGCTCCCGCGTACACCACCAGGATCCCCGCCCCCACCGCCGGGACGATCACCCACAGCGGCGGCCCGGCCGAGGTCTCGCGGCCGCCACCCGCCGTGGGCTTCTGACCGGCCTTCGGCTTGTTCACCGTGCCCTGGGTGAACTCGCCCTCCAGCTCCTCGCTCTCCTTGAGAGCGGAGGACACCACCTCGTGGTCGTCCTTCGCGCCGCCGCGGCCGGGCGTGGGGTAGAACGGCCGCCAGCCGAGCTTGTCGAACTTGATCTCCGCCCACGCCATGACATGACCAGATTTAACGTGGTAAATCCCGTCGGACGCCTGCCCCGGCCGGAACCCCACCACGACCCTCGACGGCAGCCCGAGCGTCCTGGCCATGAGCGCGAACGTCGACGCGAACTGCTCCGAGGTCCCCCTGTGCGTGGTCTCCAGGAAGAACTCCAGGCCCTTGAGCGAGTGCCCCGGCGGCGCGGTGACGTCGTAGGTGGCGCTGGTGCGCAGGTAGCTCTGCAGCCGGTACGCCTGCTTGATCGGCACGTCCGCGCCTTTGGTGGCCTGCTGGGCAAGCTTGTGGAACAGCGCCTCCTGAGGCCCGGCCGGGAACGCGGTCAGCGCCCGATCGTCGACCGGCGTGGCCGCGAGCAGGTCGGCCTTCGACGGCTCCGCCACCCGCGAGGTCACCTCGTACGTGAACCCCTTGGCCGGCCGGCTCGCGGCCAGCAGCGCGCCGCTCCCGGGGTCGACGGCCAGGCCGCGTACGCCGTCCACCTCGACGGGACGTTCGGCGCCGGGCAACCAGGTGCCGGGCAGGCCGCTGAACGTGATCGTCTGGCGTACGGTCTGCGCCTTGCCCGTCCAGTCCCCCGCGGGCACCCGCCCGCCCGTCGGCTGGAAGCGGGCGCCGGACGTCCAGCGGACGCCGTCATAACGGTCGAGTACGGCCAGCCGCCAGTTGAGTGGCTTGGCCGCCTTGACGGTGAACAGGTCACGGTCAGGGATCTGCAGCCAGGCGGACACGCGGTCGAGCGGGCTGACGCTGTCGACGCGTACCGGGGGCGGGAGTTCGGCGTCGTCGCGCGGGTTGTACGGCTCGGCGGCGATGGGCAGCAGCGGCCCGGCGACCAGGGCGACGGCGGCCAGCGCGGCGGCGGCCGGGATGCCGGCGAGCAGCCACAGCGCCGGCCGGTCGTCCCGGAGCAGGGCCAGTGCCGCGATGAGCACCACGAGGGCCGCGGCGACGGGCAGGTTCGAGCCCTCCCCGTCCACCCCGAACAGCAGCGCCACCCCGTACACCACGAGTCCGGGCACCGCGGCGGCCACGCGGGTCCTGGTGCGGGTCAGCGTCTCGGCGCCGACCACGGCGGCGGCCCAGACCAGCGTGTGCACGAGGACCAGCAGCCGCGGCTCCGGCTGGGCGGGCAGGAGCGTGGTGAGCAGCGCCCGCCACGAGTCGGCCAGGTCGCCGAGCAGGCCGGGAGCGATGCCCTTGTACAACGGCACGGTCCCGGCGAACCACAGGACCAGGTCGAGCACCAGCGCCAGCCAGAGAGGCCGCCGCCGGCAGAGCGCGGCCACCAGGGCGGGGACGGTCGCGGCGGGCACGACGGCCAGGAGCAGCTCGGTGCCGGGGAAGACGCGATGGAACCCCCACCCACCGGCCCCGGTGACGGCCGCCACCAGCGCCAATCCCCCTAACCACCGCCACACAGGCTGCTTCATCGCCTGCCCCAGGCCAGCGGCAGCGCGGCCAGGTCCGCGATGGGGACGACCGTCACTCCGGGCACGCTGAGCGGACCTGTCCCTATATATACGCAGATGATGCGGTCGAACCGTCGTCGTGCCCCCGCCACTCGGGCGGCCTCGGCGGGGTCCCCGGTGATCACGACCAGCGAGCCGCCGCGGGCCAGCCGGACCGCCTCGCCGACGCCGGACGTACCGGATCCAACCAGGGCGAGGCGATCCAGCAGCAGCTCGGGGTCGGTCTTGGTCTCGGCGAGCGGCCCGTCGCCCGTGAGCACCCGCACGGGGAAGCCGGACCGTGCGGCGGCGACGGCGGCCGAGGCGGCGGCGTCCACGGCCAGTTCGGTGAGGTGACGGGTGTCGAGGACGACCGTCGTGGTGGGCAGGCTGGCATCGATGAGCTGGCGCACCATGAGCGTGCCGGTGCGCGCGCTGGACTTCCAGTGGACGAGGCGCAGGTCGTCGCCGACGACATACTCGCGCAGGGTGTGGAAGGTGACCGTGCCGCTGGGGGCGTTGTCGCTGGTGGGGCCCTCCAGGTGGTGGGCCTTGCCCGACGCGGGCACCGGCAGCGCAACCGTGCGAGGGCGGACCAGGAGCGTGACCGTCTGGCCGTACCGCCTGATCCAGCGTGTCAGGCCGAACGGGTCGGCGCGGACGAGCAGGAGCGGGCCGACGGGGATCTCGCCGCGCACGCCGGTGGGCAGCGGGTACGACACCGTCCTAGTGGCGTTCCGGGGCAGGCGGGGCAGGTCCACCGTGTGCTCGGCCGTACCGATCCGGTCCTGCGCGCGCAGCCCTGACAGGCCCCGGCGGCCGAGATTGCGTACGTGAAGGACCGCCACGGCCGCGTCCCCGCGCGGCACCTTGAGCGGAGTGACCTCGCGGTGCACCTCCAGCCTCGGTCTGGGGGCGGTCCAGACGAGGGCGGCGGCGAGCGCGAGCAGCCCGCCGGTGGCCAGCACGACGGGCTCCGGGTAGCCGAGCGCGAACCCGGCCGCGTACAGGATCACGGAGCCGGCGAGCGTGCCCCACCCCAGCGGTGTCAGCACCTAGGCCGCCTGCGGCACCGGCATCCCGGCGAGGAGCTCGCCGAGCACGTGCGCCGCGGTGACCTCGCGTAGTTCGGCCTCCGGGGTGAGGATCAGCCGGTGCGCGATGACCGGGACGGCCAGGGCCTTGACGTCCTCCGGCACGACGTAGTGGCGTCCGGCGGCGGCGGCCTTGACGCGGGCGGCCCGCAGCAGCGCGAGACTGCCGCGCGGGGAGGCGCCGAGCCGCAGGTGCGGGTTGGTGCGCGTGGCGCCGCAGAGGGCGACGATGTAGTCGTAGACGGGGTCGGCGACGTGGATGCGGGTCGCGAACTCGATCATCCCGGCCACGTCCGACGCGCGGGCCACCACGGGCAACCGCTCGACCTGCGGCCCGGTCGGCATGCCCTTGAGCACCTCGACCTCCGAGACGTGGTCGGGGTAGCCGACGGAGATCCGCATGAGGAAGCGGTCGAGCTGGGCCTCCGGCAGCGGGTAGGTGCCATCCATGTCGACGGGGTTCTGCGTGGCGACCACCAGGAACGGCCTGGGTACGGGATGCGGCTCGGCGTCGACCGTGACCCGGCGCTCCTCCATGACCTCCAGCAGCGCCGACTGGGTCTTCGGGGAGGCGCGGTTGATCTCGTCGGCGAGCACGATGTTGGCGAACACCGGCCCCTGGTGGAACTCGAACTTCTGGTGCGCCTGGTTGAAGATCGACACACCGGTGATGTCGCTGGGCAGTAGGTCGGGCGTGAACTGGATGCGCCGCCACTCGGCGTCCACACTGGCGGCGATGGACCTGGCCAGCGTGGTCTTGCCGGTGCCGGGCACGTCCTCGATCAGCAGGTGTCCTTCGGAGAACAGGCAGATCAGGGCCAGCTCGATGGCTTCGTGCTTGCCGCGGATGATGCGCTCGATGTTCTGGGCCAGCATCTGGAAGCGCTGGGCGAACTGTGCCGCAAGCTGCTGCGGTTGCTGCGTCTGCTCGTTGTACAACTGAGGTCCCCTATCTCAGTCGGTGCATTCGAAGAGCGGAGCCTCCGGGAAGCCGCCCCCGTCCGGTGTGGCCACCAGCGTGTCGTTGAGGTAGCCGTTGCCCGCCGACGACTCGATCCGGTTCCAGATGTCACTGGACTTTCCGGTGGACTTGTCGGTGTAGGACGAGCCCTTGACCTGGCAGATCACTGTCAGCGTGATGTACTGGCCCTGTGGGATCCTTCCGGCCTCGCCATCGGCGGACGGGCCCGGCCGAATGAGCGTGTTGGTGTCGTTGTTGCTGGCGTTCTGGTACTGCTGTTTCGGATAGGCCAGGTCCACGTCCGCTGTGGCGGCGTCCTGGCTCTCCCCCGCGTCGTTCTTGGCCTTGAGCTTGAACTCGTGCTTCTGGTTGTTCTTGAGCCCTTCGGCGGTGAACGACGTGCCCTTGACGCTGTCGTTGCTCACCGCGCCGGAGAGCACGTACGTGATGCCTTCGCCGCCGCTCTCCGGGGCGTCCCAGGTCAGCTCGGCGCCGCGGTTCTTGGGCTTGGCCGCGAAGTTGGCCGGTTTGCCGGGGGCCACGCAGGGCTTGACCCCGGCGCTGGGCTCCGACTCGACCTGGCCGCCCGACCAGTGGGCGACGACCGTGAAGGTGTACTCGGCGCCGCAGCTCCCGCCCGAGAACTCGAACTGGAACGGCCCGCCGGCGTCCACCGACTGCGGCGTGGTCCTGCCGTCGCCGCCGGACACCTTGAGCGTGTAGCGGTCGACCTTGCCGCCGCTGGACGGGCTGAAGTTCACGCTGACGTGGCCGGGGCCCGACTTGGCGCTGACGGCGCCCGGTTTGGTGGGCGCGCTGGGCGTGGGGGTGGGAGTGGGGCTGCGGGTGGCCGAGGAGGGAGTCGGGGTCGACGTCGGGGTCTTGGTGGGCTTGCGCGACGGCTCCGGGGCGTCCGTCCGCGTCGGCGCCGGGTCGTCCGTCCTGGTCGGGTCGGGCCTGGGGTCGGTGTTCGTCGGCTCGGGCCGTGGGGTCTGCTTGGGCTTGGGGGTGTTGGTGGGTCCCGGTACGTCCGAGTCGTCCTTGTCGACGTCGTGCTTGCGGCCTTCGGTGTCGACGACGACGGCCTTGTCGCCGTTCTCGTCGTTCGCCCAGAGCAGGCCGTCCTTGACGAACACGTCGACCGGGCCGGGCCCCTGCGCCACCTGGAGCTTGGTGGGCTGACCGCCCGCCGCGCTGTCCCACACGATCAGGCCGCCCGTGCTGCGGTCCGGGACGTACACCTTCGAGCCGAGTATCTGCGGCACGCCGAGCGCGGCCGGGTCCTTCACCGCGAACTTGGTGTTGAGCACCGAGTTCGACTCCGTGTCGACCACCACGAGGAGCCCGGAGTCGCCGGGCGTGAGCAGCGGAACCAGCGAACCCTCGGTCGAGGCCGGCGCCAGCACGCCGCCTTTGGCGGCCTGGGCGACCTCCTTGGGCAGCGTGATCTCGCCCACGCCGCCGTCCGCGCCGACGATCGTGGCGGTCGCGGCGCGGGTGTTGACGATCACCGGCAGGCCGCCCGCGATCGTGACGGCCAATTCCTCGCCCGGCTCGCCGACCTTGACGGCGCTCGCGGCGACGCCCTTGGTCACGGGTACGACCTCGCCTTTGGCCGTCACCGGCACCCAGAGCCGCCCGCCACCGTCGATGCGGGCCGAGCCGAGCGGGCCCGGCAGCGACAGCGGCGCGCCGACCGAGTTGAGCGTGGCCGGGTCGATCTGCTGAACCTTGCCCTCCGGGTCCACCGCGTAGCCGGCGGCGCCCGAGACGACGATCTGCAGACCGGCCGTGCCGAAGTTGCGGGTCTGCGCGACGCTGAGCTGGCCGGGCTCGATCCGGCTGACGTAGCCGCTGCCGTCGTCGACGAGCAGGACGTTCGAGCCGTCCTGGACGATGCGCAGCCGCTGGGCCGACTTCTTGTCGAGGTAGCCGTCGACCTCGCCGGACAGGCCGTTGACGTGCACGATCTTGCCTCGGGCCTGGGTCCAGAGCCAGGCGCCGACGTCGGCCAGTTTGGGTGTGGCGCTGGAGACGCCCACGCCGAAGACGGCCGCCAAGGCGACCAGGATCACGGCCACCGCGCCGGCGATCACGGCCGTGGCACGGTCTCCGCGGAGTACGCGGATACGCAAGGCGTCACTCACCCCGTACGTATGATTACTTAACGTTTGCCCCCGTATTACCCTGGATCACCCTAGCGTGCGGCGCGACTACTCGCAGGTAAGCACGCCAGGTTGGGCACTACTCGCAGGTAAGCCCGTCAAGTTGGGCACTACTCGCAGGTAAGCCCGTCAAGTTGGGCACTACTCGCAGGTAAGCCCGTCAGGTCGGGCCGAGATTGTCGGCGCGAAGCCGTACCTTAGTCCCCGTGTCCGAACAGCCCTTGACCCTCGACGCCGCCCTCTCGGAGGAGGCGGTGCTGTCGACCTACCGCCGGATGTTCGCGGCGCTGGCCCGCGACAGCGGCGCGGTCGTCGACGACCCGGCCCTGGTCGACATCGCCGAGACGCTGTTCGCGGCGTTCGCCGAGGCGGGCGAGGAGTGGCTGACGCACGAGCAGATGCGCTTCGCCTGCCGCGCCTATCCCGGCGACCAGTTCGACAACCGGCTGCGCGTGCTCAAGGGACTGGGCGCGATCCGCGAGGTGTTCCCCAAGCCCAACCAGCTGCGCTATCGGGCGTCGTTCACCAGCGTGGTCGGGCTGATGTTCATCAGGCGGATGATGGACGACGGCGGCCAGTCGGAGATGCACCGGCTGCTCGCGCTCGAAGACCTCAACGTCGCCGACCCGCGCACCACGATGGAGGAGGCCAGGCAGAGCGCCGCCAACCTGGCCAGGGCGTTCCGGCTGTGGGCGCTGGAGCTGATCACGCTCACCATGGGCACGATCGAGGAGCTGCGCGAGCAGGCGCCCAAGCTGTGGGGCACCGAGGAGATCGCGCGCCGGGCGCAGAGCCTGCACGGCACGATCCTGACCCGCTGGCCGGCGCTCGACCGGGTCTGCACCGACCTGCGGGCGGCCATCTACGCCTACAGCGACGCCTCCCGGCGGGCGGCGGGGCGCCTGGCCGACTCGGCGGGCACGACCCGCAACCTGACGCTGCTGCCCACCGAGACGTGGCGCACGTTCTCGCAGACCGCTTCGCGTGAGCGGCTCGCGGCGGTGCTCGATGGCTTCGTGTTCGACGCTCCGGCGCCCTGGCACGACCCGGCGGCTATCGCCCGCGCGGTCGACGAGGCGCCCCGCCCGGCTCCGGTCCAGCCCACTCCCCCGCGCTCCAACCTCGCCGACGCGGGCCCCGAAGGCTCGCTCGACTCCGCGCCCAACGCGGCGATCGAGCGGCTGACCGAGGTGGCGGAGTCGCTGCTGGGGGCGTCGTCGCGGGTGGCACTGGCCGACGTACTCCGGTCCGACTGGCCGTCGGCCCGCCGGCTGCTGGCCGACCTGACGACGGTCGATCTGCGGCCTGAGCTGCCTTATCGGCTCGTGTGGGCCGACGACCTCACGATCTCGCCAGGAGGCGAACCGGCCTGGCTGTCCCACGGCTACCTGGAGCGCACCGCATGACCCGACTCTCATCAGAGGCCGCGGGCCCGGACCTTCCCTCCTCGGAGGTCGCTGGTACTCGCGGCTCCTCAGGGGGCCCGGCTGCGGGTCGCACTTCAGCGGGCGTCGGTGGGGGTCGCTCTTCGGCGGGTACCGGTGGAGGTCGCACTTCGGGAGGCGTTGGTGCGCGGCGCGCGCTCGGGGACGACGCGGTCGCTCACGTGCGGGCGCGGTCGGGCGGGCCGCTGCGGCTGGGGGCCGGTGTCGCGGCGCCACCCGGGATGCTACGGCTCACGCGCCCCGACTCCACCGGCCAGGCCCTGCCGGTGTGGCCCGACGCGGCAACCCCGTCGCTCCTCGACGAATACCAGGTGCCCCCGGTCCCGGTCGAACGCTCGGGCGAGACCCGGCGGGTGCTGGCGGCGACGCTCAAGTGCTGCTGGAGCGACCTGTCCGTCGACCCGTGGCCGGGCACACCGGCGCCGGTCGAGCTGATCCTCGACACATACCGGGCACTGATCGGCCGGGCCGACGACCTGATGCGCAACTGGGCCATCGGGGCACTGCGCCGGCTGCACGACTCGGCGTGGATCGTCATGTCCGACGGCGTGGTCTCGCTGGGCCCGCGCTGCGCCCTGTGGCCGGTCGAGTCGCACGCCCAGCTGAAGGAGCTGGTCCGGCGCATTCCCACACCGGAGCAACGGGGCCTCACGGTGGTCGCGGACGCCGACATCGTGGCGGCCGCCACGCAGGAATCCCACAGACTGCAGGAACCACCCGCTGCGGAACAACCTTCGGCCGCGCAAGGGCCGCTGGACGTTCAGCAGTCCCCCGCTGGGCCAGGATCGCCGGTCGTACAGCAACCCGCCGCCGCGCAAGAACCACCCACCGCAGAACAGCCCCCTACGGAACAAGGACTGGGCGTTCAGCAGCCCTCCGCCGTGGAAGGACCGCTCACCGCACAGCAGCCACCCGAGGCGCGGGTGCGGGCGCAGGATCCCGCAACCGCGACCGCGATGACAGTGGCGGCGGGCCGGGTCGAGGGCGGTGCGGCGGAGTTCGACGAACTGCTGGGCGGCTATGACGAGCGGCGGCGGGCCGAGTTGGTGGCGGCGTTCATGGCGGTGGAGCATGGCGCCGAGCCGGTGCTGGAGGCCCGGTTCGGTGGGCTCCGCGATCCCGCGCTCCGCCACACTCTGGGCGAGATGCTCGCCCGACGAGGCCGGACGCTGATCCAGCACCGCGAGCGATGGACCTCGGGCTACGACGACGCCTACCGCGCCGAGCCGACGCCCGCGACCACGCCCGCGGCCGCCGGGTCCGGGTCCGCCGGGTCCGGGTTCGGGGCCGGGGCAGCGGCGGGGCTTGGTGAGAGTGAGCGGGCGGTGTTGACGCTGGTGCTGGTGCATTCGGTGGCGATTCCGAGGGCGGAGGGGCTGCTGCCCGACGACACCTGGCTCTCGCCGCATCCGACTCCCGTCGACGAGCTGCGCCGCCACACCCAGTTGCCGATCGGCGAGCTGGAGGCGGCGCTGCGGATGCTGCGGCACGCCGGGCTGCTGACCCAGGTCAAGGCGGGCGAGGAGGCCGGCGGTTACGCGCCGGGACCGCAGTTCCACCGGCTCACCCCGGCGGCGCGGCGACGGCTGCAGGAGGAGCTGATCCTGGCGGCCGGACCACACAGCCCGCTGGCCGCGGCCGTACGCGCGCGGAGATCGACAGGGTAGGCACCCGGACCTGCCGGGCCCGGATTGCCACCCGGGCCTGGCAGGCGCCAAGCGTCAGACGCGGTCGGGGTAGCGCGGTGAACAGGAACTAAGCGTCCCCAACCGGGCGGCGCGGCGAAGAGACAGCAACAGCCCACGCGGCGCGGCAAACAGACAGTAAGCGTCAGCCCCGCCCGGGTCGGCGCGGTGGAACGGAAGGACTACGGGGGTCACAGGTGTCGCAGGTGGAGAACGTCGTCGGGGACCGGGTGCTGATCGCCATGCAGGCGGTCAACATCTCACGGCTCTCGACCCATCCGGTGCCGACCGTCCCCGGCACGCTCATCGTCGTCGCCGGGGCCGGGCCCAAGGACTCCAATGGCGCGGGCAAGTCGTCGTTCATCGCGTCGATCACGGCGTTGCTGGGTGACGAGCAGTGGCGTTTCGCCTCGGGCGCGAAGGCGGTGTCGGAGCTGCTGTTCAACGCCGAGCTCGCCAGTGGCGCGGGCGCCCGCCAGTGGGCCAGCGCCGACCACGGCTACATCGTCGGCGTGTTCGGGCGGCCCGGCGCGTCCTACGACCTGCCGCTACGCGCCACCGGCCCAGTTCCCGGCGCCGCCGCCTCAGAAGAGACCGCCGGATCGGAGCCTGGCACCCCAAATGCGGACCAAACCGCCAAAAATGGGCATGGCACCTCCATCGCTGACCAAGTCACCGAACCGGAGCAGATCAGCGTGGGCGTGGAGCCGGCCGTACCGGATGACGGTGAGTTGTTCTCCGTGCCCGACACATCCGGCGGGGCCGTCACCGTGTGGCTCAAGGTCAATCAGGAGGCTCCCCACCTGGAGATCCGCTGGCGCGAGGGCGTGCACCTGGCCTCCGCCGCGTCCGAAGCCGAGCGCGTGGTACGCGCCGACGAGATGTGGGCGACGCTGCCCAAGTCCGCCGGACGCCGCGACGTGGTCGCCCGCGACCTGACCAAGGTGCTCTACGGCGACCGCATCCGCTGCGTGTCGTTCCTGTCGACCTCGGTCCGGAGCAAGGTCGCCACCAACCTGCTCTCCCAGCCGCTCAACGAGATCTCGCCGGAGCGCGTGTTCGAGGCCATCGCGGCTCTGACCGGCCTCGACGCCGAGCTCGAGCAGGAGCGCGAGGCTCGCCGGGACGAGCACGCCAAGCGCGTACGTGCGGCGCAGGCGGCCGATCGGCTGGCCGAGTTCGAGGCGGAGTCGCGGGCGTTGCTGACCACGTTCGACCGGCGCGATCAGGCCCGGATCCGGCTGGCCGACGCGCTGCGGTGCTGGCGGGGGCGCCAGGCTCGCAAGCTGGACGACGCGGCGGCCAAGGACGAGCTGCTGGTCGCCGAGCTCGAACGGCACCGGGCCGCGGGCGAGACGGCGGCCGAGGCGCTCTCCATGGTGAAGGCCGAGATCGCCACCCTGAAGGACGACACGCTCGATCGGAGGGTGGCGGAGGCGCGCAAGGAACTGGCCGCGATGCAGGCGCGGGCCGCCAAGCTCGACGCCGACCGGGCCGTGGCGGAGAACTCCGCCGACGAGTTGCGCGGCCTGATCCCGGCGTTGGAGGAGACGCGCCGGTTCTCGGACGGCCGTGATGTGCCCACGGCCGAGCGGGAGCTGCGGGAGGCGCGGCTGCGGCTGAACGAGGCGCTTAAGGCGCTGGGCGTGGCCGATCGCGAGGTGGCCTCTGCCCAGGCCGCGCTGGACGACGCCGAGGGCGGCCCGGCCGCTGCCCAGCTCAACGCGCTGGCCGCGGCGGGCGTCGTGGCGACGGGTCTCCTGGACGCAATGGACGTGGCCGAACAAGCTCGCGACTACTCCCACGCCCATGGTGATTCCGCCGGCCGACCATCCCCCAAGGCAGCCGGGAGAGCGGCCGGTCAAGCAGCCGCTGGGGCGGCCGGCGGAGCGGTCGCGAACGCTGGTGGGGCCGGGCTCGGGTTGGAGCAGTTGCGGGGGTGGCCGCACGAGCATGCCGTGATCGTCGACGCCGGCCAGCTCGAAGCGGCCGCCGCGGCCTTGGTCGAGCTGCCCGGTTCGGTCCTGGTGAGTGCCGCCGGGGTGAGCGTGGTGGGGGCGTTCGACGGGGAGGCGACCGGCCGGGAGGCGCGGATCAAGGCTGCCGAGCACCGGCTCAACCGGGCCAAGGACACCCAGGAGACCGCGGCGCAGACCGTACGCGATGGGGAGGAAGGTGTCGCGGAGGGACAGCGGCGGCTGGAGGGGGCGCAAGCGGGAGTACGGCTCGCCGAGCTGGAGACGAAGCTGGCCGGGCGGCGGGCGCGGCTGGGCGAGCTGACGACGGCGCTGGAGGAGCTGGCGCCCGCGGTGGCGGAGGCCGAGCGGCAGGCGGCCGCGCTCGACTTCCGGGCCCGCACGAAGGACATAGAGATCGAACGCCTGGAGGGGCGGCGGCAGCGGCACGAGGGCGAGCGGGCCCGGTCGCGTCAGGACGAGACGAGGGTGAGCGGCGAACGGGAGGCGCTCAAGGTCGAGGCGCTGGCCGCCGACTGGGGCGGCACCGCCGAGGGAGCGCGGGAGTGGCTCAATGCGCTGCCCGAGGGCGAACGAGCGCGCACCGCCGAGGAATGGTGGCGCGTCGCCGAACGGCATTTCGACCAGGCGTTGCGCGACACGTTCCCGGAGGAGGACGCGGAGATCCCGGAGGAGCTGCGGTTCCTGCTGTCCGAGCGTGGGGGGAGCACGGCGCGGGAGCAGGCGACGTTCGCGGCGGTGTGCGGCTCGCTGGCCTCCTACCTGCGCGGGCAGGAAGAATACGAGAAGCACCAGCGGCGTCAGATCGAGGCGCAGGTCGTGTCGAGGCAGCGTGACCTGGCCGCGGCCGACAAGGGGGCGGAGGAGGCGGCCAGTTCGACGGCCGTGCACCGGGCGGCGCTGACGGCGGCGATCAAGTCCCGGCTCACGCGGGTCGCCGAGGAGTTCGAGCAGCTCGACACGTCCTACGGAGGTTACGGGGCGACGCTGGAGTTCCCGGTGCCACCGGCGCCCGCGGATCCGGAGCAGCGCTGGCAATGGCGCGTCACGCCCAAGTGGCGGCGCGGCGAGGGCCAGGGCTTCGTCCCGTACAACCGGCGGGCCAACACCGCGCTCATGGACGAGAAGGCGGTCAAACTGGTGTGCGCGGCGGCGATCGCGTCATCCGGGGGCGGGCATCTGTGCCTGGTGCTCGACGAACTGGGCCGCAACCTGGGCAAGGAGCACCGGCGGGAGGCCGTGGCGCTGTTCCGGCGGATCGGCGAGACGTACGGGATCACGGTGATCGGGGCGCTCCAGGACGACATGGAGCCGTACGCGATCGACGCCTGCGGGCAGTACATCAAGCTCAGGCGATCGTCGGACGCGATGCCGTACAACGAGCCACCGGTGATCGTCGGGCACGACGAGCACGCGGAGCGCGTGCGGGCATTGGCCGCCTATGTGGACAGGAGCGGGCACTCCCCTGTGGCTGCCACCTGATCACCGGGTCCGCTCCATCCGTGCGGACCCGACGTGATCACGTGCGGACCCGACGTGATCAGCGGACGCGGCCCCATACGCGGGGGCTGTCATCTGATCGGCGGGCCGACGTACGAGGCGCGGAGGCGGAGGAGGGAGCCCTTGGCGTATTCCTCCATCGCGTGGGCCAGCCACCCGGCGGTCCTGGCCACCGCGAAGATCGCCTCGCCGGAGCCGGGCACCATCCCGGCGACTGCGGCGAGGGTGGCGAGCGCGAAGTCGACGTTCTGTTCGGGCAGGCGTCGCCGACGGACTTCAGCCAGTACGGCCTGGACCACGGCGATGCGTTCGTGGTCCGGCGCGGCCTCCTTCACCAGGTCGAGCAGGAGGCCGCCGCGGGCGTCGCCGTTCTTGTAGACGCTGTGGCCGAAGCCGGGGATGCGCTCGCCCCGACGTACCCGATCGGTGATCACGCGCGGGGCCTGGCCGGGTTCGGTCACCTCGGCCAGCAGCCGTTCGGCCGCGTGGGACGCGCCGCCGTGCAGGGGGCCGCCGAGCACGCCGAGGCCGGTCAGCACCACGGCGTACGGGTCGGCGCGAGCGGAGGCGGCGACCCGGGCGGCCAGCGTGGAGGCGGCCAGCTCATGGTCGGCGAGCAGCACGAGCGCGCCCCGCAGTGCGGCCAGGAGAGCGGGGGTTGCGGGCCGCGGGCACAGGCGGGACCAGAGCCGCTCGGCGATCGACTCACCGCCGGGGGCCTGGAGCGCCGGCAGGGCGTCGACGAGGCCGGAGATGAGGCGACGGCCGGTGGCGGCGACGGAGGCGGGATCGAGCTGGTAGCGGAGGGAGTCGGCGGCGCCGAGGACCGTGGTGATCACCTGGAGACGGTCCAGAAGCGGCAGACCCTCGGGAAGGCCGCGCTGAGCCGCTATTGCGACCTGCGACGTGTCCGGATCGCGCGCCCAACCCCTCGCCCCGCTGTCGGACATCTCTGGACCACCTACCCGATCCCGCGTCGCGCGGTCCGAGGCGAAGGCGTCGGGGTCGCCTGTCCACAGCCACTCGGCCACCGTTTCGAAGTCGGCGGTTCGGGCCAGGGTGAGGGCGTCGCGGCCGCGGTAGTACGGGCGGTCCAGACCGAGCGCGGTGATGCCGGACTCGATGACCAGCTCCGGTGGCTGGCCGCGTGGCCGCCCGCGACGGGCCAGCTGCTCGATCTCCGCCGCGTCGAACAGGCTGCGCCGGTCCTCACTGTGACGTCGCTTGAGCACGCCCCGGCTCACGTACGCGTAGAGAGTGGCGGGCTTCACGCCGAGCCGCTCGGCTGCCGTCGCCGCGTCGATCCACTCCACGCCCAAGCCTCCCATATTGATGAAAATCAATATTGATACACATTGAGCAGGCGTGTCAACGTGTGCACATGCCCAAAGTTCACTTCCTTGACGTGACCAACCGAGACGGCGTGCAGACCGCGCGCACCGGCCTGTCGAAGTTCGGCAAGACCATGGTCAACTTCTATCTGGCCAAGCTCGGGGTGGCTCAGTCCGAGATCGGTTTCCCCTTCCTGTTCCACGAGGTGCCCTACGTACGGGCGCAGACGGCGCTGGCCGAGGCGGGCGCGTTCGGCGAGCTGCGGCTGTCGGGCTGGTGCCGTGGTGTGCCGCAGGACGTGGAGAAGGCGGCGCCACTCGGGCTGAAGCACTACAACCTGTCCATCTCCACATCGGACTACATGATCCAGAACAAGTTCCGCGGCCGCCTCGACCGCGGCGCGATCATGCGGGAGATGACGGCGGCCGTGCGGGCGGCCAAGGCGGCGGGCGCGCTGACCGTGGGCGTCAACGCGGAGGACGGGTCGCGGACGGATGACGGGTTCTTGCTGGAGTTCGCGCTGGCGGCCAAGGAGGCGGGCGCCGACCGGGTCCGCTATTGCGACACGATCGGCGGCGACACCCCCGACCGGATCCGCGAACGCTTCGCCAAGCTGGCCTCGGCCGTCGGGATGCCCGTCGAGACGCACTGCCACAACGACCTCGGCCTGGCTGTGGCCAACTCCATCTCGGGCGCGCTCGGCGACCTGGAGGCCGGGCAGGACGCGTGGATCAACACCTGCGTGAACGGCATCGGCGAGCGTTCCGGCAACGCCGACCTGCTGTCCACGATCCTCGCCTTCGAGCACGGTTTCGGGCTCCAGGCGGAGATCGGTGACGCCATCGACCTGTCATGGGCGCGCAGGTTCGGGCTGTGGGCGAGTTACGCGTTCGGGCAGCCCTTGCCGTACAACCAGGTGGGGGTGGGACGCAACGCGTTCGCGCACGAGTCGGGCATCCACGCCGACGGGGCGCTGAAGGATCATGGCAACTACGAGCTGTACGACGAGGCGACGCTCGGGCCGTTCCCCGAGGATTGGCACGCGCGCGGCGGGCGGGTCGTGCTGACCGGCGAGTACGGCGGGAAGGCCGGATTCCGGCACGTCATGGACGGGCTCGGCGTGGACGTACAGGAGGCGGACCTGGCGTTCCGGCTGGTGCAGCTCTGCAACGCGATGACCGGCCGACCGCTCACGGACGACGAACTGCGGCTGATCGCGGCGTATCCGCGGGAGCTGGCACTGCTGTTCCCGGAGTACGAGTGAGGCCCCGGGCGCTCCGCCCGGATCCGGCAGGAGTGGCGGCTCATAGCATGAGCGCATGCAGATCGAGGAACGGACCGTCGCCGACGCCGACCTGACCGCCCTGCTCGCCGCCGCCTTCGACGAGCTGGTGAAGCGCTACGGGCCCGAAGGGCGTTCCGTCGTCAAGGCGCAGGCCCGCTACCTCGTCGCCTACGCCGGGGAGCACGCCGCCGGATGTGGTGCCATCCAGCCGGTGGGTCCGGATATGGGGGAGCTCAAGCGGATGTACGTGGATCCCGCGTTCCGAGGTCAGGGGATCGCCAGGCGGCTCTTGGCGGCCTTGGAGGATCTGGCTCGGGACATGGGCTACGAGACGGTGCGCTTGGCGACCGGGGTCAAGCAGCCTGAGGCCATAGCTTTGTACGAGAGCAGCGGGTACGTGCTTGGCGAGTCGTACGGCATGTACGTGGATCAGCCGCTGACCCGCTGCTACCGCAAGAAGCTGGGCTCGGTCTGAACGACGCGGGCGAGCGCGTGGACCCGTGTCCCGGGCGGGTAGGCCGTAAAACAGGCGGCACGACCACCGGGAGAGACCACGATGCGGACCAACGCGACACCGGTAGGCGGGCCCACCGCATGGACCCGGTCCACTCTGCGCGAACAGGACTGGCTGCGCCACATCGACCAACCACTCAGCCGGACCCAACCCGAGTTCCACGTCCCGGCATTGACGCTCCTGGCCGAAAAAGCCAAGGCCGCGCTCGAAGCGGGTCCCGGCCTGGTGGTGATCCGGGGATGGCCGATCGCGGACTGGCCCGAGGAGCGGATCGATCTTCTGTGCTACACGTTCGGCTCGCTCATCGGCACCCCGCGTACCCAGAAGGCCGGTCTGGTGACCACCGGCGAGAACTCCCGCAGGGGCATGGACGACCAAGGGCTGGCCCTCCACACCGACCGGGCCGGGCCGCCCGGACCGCCGCACCTGCTGGGCCTGCTCTGCCTCCGCGCGGCCGTGCGCGGCGGGGAGTCCCTGCTGGTGAGCGGCCACGCCGTACACGACCGGCTGCTGGAGGAGCGGCCCGACCTGCTGGCCGAGCTCTATGAGAACTTCCATTTCGGCGCGGGCACGGTCTCGAACTTCGACCGCGTCTACCCCGTCTTCGAGTGGCGCGCGGGGCGGCTTCGCGTCCAGTACAACCGCCACTGGATCGAACGCGGCCAGGAAGCCGCCGGGAAGCCACTGACCGCCGGCGCCGTGGCCGCCCTGGATGCCTTCGACGGGATCCTCGCCGACCGGGACATGGTCCTGCGCTTCCCGCTGCGCCCCTGTGATCTGCTGCTCGTCAACAATGACGTGGTGCTGCACGGCCGTACGGCGTTCACCGAAGACCCGCGCGCCCGTCGCCGCCTGGCCCGGATCTGGCTGGACTGAGCACTCTGAAGACGGATTGACCATATTTCGTTTAACGGAGTATGGTCTCCCGCATGCTCAAGAGATCAACTCTTGCCGTGACCATGCTGTGCGCTGTCACGCTCGCCGGCTGCGCCTCCAGCCCTGAGGCTCAGCCCGCCAAGACGACGACCGTAAGCGGCAAGTCGGACAAGCCGCAGAGGATTCAGTCGGCCATCGCCGACTGCATGAAGCAGAAGGGCTTCCGTTACGTCGCCTGGGTCCCGCAGCCCAAGCCGGAGACGGACACCGAAAAGGCCGTCAGCGGCGACTACGAGGTCATGAAGCGGGTGCGCTCGAAGCAGGGCTTCAATGTCTTCTACCCGGTCGCCGACCCCGCCTCCTTCAAAAAGCAGGCCGCCTACAGCCGCGACGACGATCCCAACTCCCCGATCAGGGACTCGCTGTCGAAGGCACAGTTGGTCAGCTACAGCAAGGTCCTCGACAGCTGCAACGTCAAGGCTCTCAAGGATGTGACCGGCAAGGTCGTCAAGAGCATGGACGACGAGTACGAGCAGTACGAGAAAGCCTACAAAGCCGCCAGCGACCGTGAGCTGAACGGCGACCCCAAGCTGATCGAGCTGGCCGCGACCATGGGTGACTGCGTCAAGGGCAAGGGCTACCGCGTGGACTCCGTCAGCCCGACGAGCATGGCCGATCGCGGCTGGCGAGAGTTCTCGGCGCAGATGAACGCCATCGCCAAGAAGCAGGGCCAGGCCGAGGAAGACGCCGACGAGAACACCGTCTACCAGCCAAAGCTGCCGCAGGCGGCCGCGAATCAGTACCTCGCCAAGGAGATCAAGGCCGCGCTCGACGACCTCGAGTGCGGCAAGGACTTCTACCCCGCCTTCTACCCCAGGGCCGGGCGCATCGGCGACCGCCTCGACTCCGAGTTCGGCCGCTGGAAGCTCTGATCGCCCAGCACAATTCGCGGCTTGCGGGGTGATACGCAGACGCTGTCAGCTGGGCTGCCATGCGACCTCTTGACTCATTCTCGCTCCGAGTGAGAACGTTATCAACGTCTGACTGAGAACGTTCTCAAAGGAGTCCTCTGTGACCGACCTGCTGCCGCTCAAACCGATCGAGTCCGACCTGGCCGACAAGATCCGCGCGACGCTCGACCAGCGACCCCAGTTGGCGGAGCTCGTCTCGGACGTCATCGACAAGGGTCTGCGCAATGTGTTCTTCGTGGGCGCCGGCGGCTCGCTCATCGCCGCCTACCCGGCCCACTACCTGCTCGAACGCGAAGGCACCTGGCCCGTCTACAAGCTGCAGAGCGACGAGCTCAACACCGCCCGGCCGCGCCGTATGGGCGAGGGCTCCCTGGTCTTCCTGGCCTCGTACACCGGCAAGACCAAGGAGACCGTCGCCGCCGCGCAGTACGCCAGGAGCACCGGCGCGACCGTGGTCGTGGTGACCCAGGAGGGCGGCCCGCTGGCCGATGCGGCCGACGTGGCCTTCACCGGCAAGAGTGATCTGTTCATGCAGCTGGCGGCCTATGCCCTGCTGCGCAGGTCCGGGGTGGAACGCGACTGGGCGCTGCTCGACCAGGCACTCGACGCGCTCCCGGACGCCCTGGTGTCCGCCGCGCACGAGGGTGAGGAGCGGGCGCGGGTCATCGCCGAGACGCTGAAGGACGAGCCGATCACGTACGTGCTCGGCTCGGGTCCCAGCTACGCGTGGGCGTACGGGCTGGCCATGTGCTTCCTGCAGGAGATGCAGTGGAAGCACGCGGCGGGCTTCAACTCGGGCGAGTTCTTCCAGGGCGCGTTCGAGGTGGTCAACGACGACGTGGCGGTGATCAACCTGCTCGGCGAGGACCCGTCGCGGGCCATGGCCGAACGGGCCAGACGCTTCCTCGACACGTACGCGACCAAGAAGACCTTCCACATCGACACGGCGGACCTCACGCTGCCCGGCATCCCGAAGGCGTTGCGCGGCGAGGTGTCCCCGCTGGCGATCGCCGTGCTCATGGACCGGCTGGCCCGCCACTACGAGGCGGTGCGCGGCCACGACCTCGACAAGCGCAACTACATGTTCCAGGTGGACTACTGATCTACCCGTTCCAGGAGCGTCGCCGGGCGGCACTCCGCCGCCCGGCGGCACCGACCTTCTGCCTGAGCGCCGCTCTCTGTTTCCTGCCTAAGACCTCCTTTTTGTACGGCAAGCATGGGCCGGCCCCACCCACCGCACGCGGCTGAGGGCCTCCAGGAATACGCCCGCTGAACCCGCACGGGGCGGGCCGCCGCTACGTGCGCCCCCTGACCCGGCAACCAGGAGGCGCATCGGGGGGACCTATCAGGAAGGCAGCTCTTACCCGCTGGATAGATCGAAACTGAGTTCGAGCATGGAAGCCTCTCCATACCCGGGCGCACGGGGGCCCACGACGCGAGGAGACTTGCCATGCCCGTTCTGATGTCCTTACGCGCGGCAGCGCTCACCTTGGTGACCGCCGCCGCGCTCGCCTTACCCGTCACACCCGCCCATCCGGCGGCGACGGCGCAACCCAACGTGGTGGTCAGGTGGAACACGGCGCTGCTGGCGGCGGTGCGCGGCGGCACCCTGGGGCCGCCGCTGGTGGCCAGGGCGCTGGCCACCGTGCACACCTGTGCCTATGACGCCTGGGCCGCCTACGATCCGGTCGCCGTCGGCACCCGTCTGGGTGGCACACTGCGGCGGCCCGCCGCCGAACGCACGGACGCCAACCGGGCCCAGGCGATCAGCTACGCGGCCCACCAGGCGGCCGTCGACCTCTATCCGGCGCAGCGGGCGGTGTTCGACGGGTTGATGACCGAGCTGGGCTATGACCCGGCCGACCAGTCCAGCCAGCCGGCCCAGACCGGTCTGGCCGCCTGCACGGCCGTGCTCGAATACCGGCACGCCGACGGCTCCAACCAGCTCGGCGGCTACGCCGACACCACCGGCTACGCGCCGGTCAACGCTCCGATGGTGGTCGCCGATCCGCTGACCACGGTCAACGACCCGAGCCGCTGGCAGCCGCTCACTTTCCGCAACAAGGCAGGCGTGGTGGTCACGCCGCCGTTCCTCGCGCCGCACTGGGGCGGGGTCGCCTCCTTCAGCGGTCACGCGCGCGACCTGGCCGACAAGGTGCCCGCGCCGGCGACGTACGGCTCGGCCGCCTACCGTACCCAGGCCGCCGAGATCGTGTCGGGCACCGCCGCGCTGACCGACCGCCAGAAGGCGATCGCGGAATACTGGGCCGACGGGCCCAACAGCGAGACGCCGCCCGGCCACTGGTGCCTGTTCGCCCAGCAGGTGTCGGCGCGTGACCATCATGGCCTGGACCAGGACGTGAAGATGTTCTTCGCGCTGGCCAACTCGGTGCAGGACGCCGGGATCGCCTCGTGGGAGGTCAAGCGCGTCTTCGACTCCGTACGCCCGATCACCGCGGTCCGCTTCCTGTACCAGGGGCAGCAGATCGCGACCTGGGGCGGCCGGGTGATCGACGGCGCGACGTGGGTGCCCTATCAGGTGCCGACGTTCCCGACGCCGCCGTTCGCCGAGTACGTCTCGGGCCACAGCACGTTCAGCGCGGCGGCGGCCGAGGTGCTGCGGCGCTTCACCGGCGGCGACACGTTCGGCGGCGAGGCGCTGATCGCCAAGGGTTCGTCGCAGGTGGAGCCGGGGGTGAGCCCCGCCAACGACCTGACGCTGCGCTGGCGCACCTTCAGCGACGCCGCCGACGAGGCCGGGATGTCGCGGAGATATGGCGGCATCCACTTCCGGGCCGGCGACCTGCAAGGCCGTGCCCTCGGCCGGGCGGTGGGCGGCGCGGCGTGGCAGCGCGCGGCGGCCTACTGGTCGGGACGCGGCTGAGAGAGCACCACACGTACGTGGTGTGGCACGCCACACCACGTACGACGTGGAAAGCTGCAAATCCCGCCGTGGCCTTCCTCGCCTCCGCCGGCAGCAGCTTCATGCTCGGCACCACCCTGTACGTCGACGGCGGCGAGAACCAGTTCTGACTATGGGGCCGTCTCGGCGGGCGGCCGAACGGATCTGGCCGACTCGCGCTCGACGAAGCGGGTGGGCAGGCGGCGGTGTACGGGGCGGCGGTCGGCGCCCTGGACGCGGTCCAGGAGCAGGCGGCCCGCCTCCGCCCCCAGCTCGTACACCGGCTGGGCCACCACGCTGAGCGGCGGGGAGATCGCCTCCGCCCAGTCGGCGTCGTCGAAGCCCACCAGCGACACGTCGGCGGGACAGCGCAGCCCCAGCCGTCGCAGCGCCTGGAGCACCCCCAGCGCGAGCAGGCTGTCGAGGGCGAGGATCGCGGTCGGCGGGTCGGGCAGTCCGAGCAGCCGGGTCGTGGCCGCGGCGGCGTCCTCCCTGCGGAAACCCTCGGCGCTGACCAGCTCGGGCCGGGGCTCGATGCCGCTTTCGACCAGGGCGTCGCGGTATCCGGCCGCGCGGGCGCCGACCGTGGTGGCGCCCAGGCGTTCGACGCCGCGCAGCCCCGGGCGGGCCAGCCGGGGCCGCAGCTTCTCATCGCCGCCGGTCAGTAAGGCGATGTTGCGGTGTCCCAGCGCGAGCAGGCGTTCGGTGGCGTCCTTGGCGGCGGCGCGGTTGTCGATGCCGACCGTGTCGGCCTCGAGCCCGGGAACCCGCCGGTCGAGCAGGACGACGGGAATCCCGGCGTCGATGACGTCCTTCAGGGCGTCGCGGTCGGCGGTGTCGGTGGGCGCGACGACCAGACCGTCGACGCGCCGCTCGGCGAGCACGCCGAGCGCCTTGCGTTCGAGCGACAGGTCCTCGTCGGTGTTGACCAGCAGCACCTCCCAGCCGCGCTCGTGCGCCACGTCCGCGATGCCGCGCAGGGCGCGGGAGAAGAACGGGTTCTCGATGTCGGGTACGAGCACGCCGAGCGTGTGGGTCAGCCCGGTGATCATGCTGCGCGCCAGGCTGTTGGCCCGGTAGCCGAGGCGTTCGGCCGCGGCCAGCACCGCCTCGCGGCTCTTGCCGCTCACCGAGCCGTAGCCGCCGAGTGCCCGCCCGGCCGTCGCGGTGGAGACCCCTGCCTCCTTGGCGACGACCTCGATCGACGGCATGCTCCGCCGAGCGCTGCCGCTCATCCGCACCCCCGGTGCTGCTAGATCGTGTCCACACCATCATGCTCCCACTGACGGGAGGCGATCACCGTAGCGGATTTACCGAGGGCTATTGACATGCGTCTCAGCGATTGAGAACGTTCTCACTCAAGCGAGTGAGAACCTTCCCATTCTCAGGAGAACGTGTGCAGCCACGCTTGATTCGCCTGGTGGCCGTCGGGGACAACGTCGTCGACCGCTATCCCGATCTCGGCGTCATGTATCCGGGCGGCAACGCCGTGAACGTCGCCGTGCACGCCCGCCGTACCGGCGCCGAGTCAGGCTACCTGGGCGCGGTCGGCACCGACGAGGCCGGGCGCGTGGTGCGCGACGCGCTGGCCGCCGAGGGCGTGGACCTGTCACTGCTGCGGACGGTGGACGGGCCGAACGCCTTCGCCACCGTCCGTCTCGTCGCGGGCGAGCGCAAGTTCACCGGCGGGCGCGAGGGCGTCTCGCGCTTCCGCCTCTCCCCCGCGGATCTGGTACGGCTGGCGGCGGCCGACATCGTGCACACCGGCGAGTGCTCGTTCCTGGAGGGCCAGCTCGACCAGCTGGCCGCGCACGCCAGGCGGCTGTCGTTCGACTTCTCCGAACGCCCGTGGGACTACGTCGAGGAGCATGCCCGGCACGCCGGGATCGCGATCCTGTCCAGCCCGTCCGGCTCGCGCGACGAGGCGCTCGCGCTGGCGCGGCGGGTACGGGCGCTGGGCCCGGCCACGGTGGCGGTCACCCTCGGTGCCCACGGCGCCGTCCTGGTCTCGGGAGCCGCCGGAGCGGGCGACAGCGCCGCTGAAGCCTTAGCGGACTCCAGAGACGTGGTCGCCTGGGGTGCCGCCGAGCCCGTCGCCGTGGTGGACACGCTCGGCGCCGGTGACGCGTTCATCGCCCGCCTGCTGGTCGGCCTGGCCCGCGGCGAGGACCTGCCCGCGCTGGCCGTCGCGGCCACCGCCTACGCCTCCCACGCCTGCACCTCCTACGGCGCCTTCGGACACGAAGCCCCCCTGCCAAGCACCAAGGAGAGCCCATGAACACGCATCGCTGGACCGCCCTACTGCTGGGCACGGCGCTGGTCACCGCCGGTTGCGGCGGCGGCTCGGCCGGCGCGCCCGCCAAGGCCGACCTGTCCGCGCCCAAGGACAGGTCGGGCACGCTGACGATGGTCACCAAGTTCGCCGATCCGAAGTACGCGCCTTACTTCGAGAAGGTCGTGGCGGCGTACAAGGCGGCCAACCCGAAGGTCGACATCAAGCTCGAGCAGGTCGGCGACCAGCCGTACAAGGACAAGATCCGGGTGCTCACGGCGTCGAAGGACCTGCCGGACATCTACTTCTCCTGGGCCGGCGACTTCGCCAACAAGTTCGTCCGGGCCGGGCTGGCCGCCGACCTGACCGGTGTCATCGGGCCCGACACCCCGTGGGGTTCGACGTTCGCGCCGGCCGCGCTGAAGGCGTTCCAGTACAACGGCAAGTACTACGGCATGCCGGTCGACCTCGACGGCAAGTACCTCGCCTACAACAAGGCGGTCTTCACCAAGGCGGGCGTCCAGGTGCCCAAGACGTTCGAGGAGTTGCTGACCGCCTGCGACACGCTCAAGTCCGGAGGCGTGCAGCCGATCGCCTTCGGCAACCAGTACGGCTGGGCGGCCATCCACTTCATCACCCAGCTGAACACCTACGACGTGGCCCCCAAGACGCTGGAGACCGACTACGCCCCGGCGACGGGCGCCTTCACCGATCCCGGCTATGTCACGGCGCTCAAGCAGTTCGGCGAGCTGGTGTCCCGCTGCGGCACCAAGGACGCCAACGGGCTGTCGCACGAGACCGCGCAGGCGCAGTTCCTGTCCGGGAAGGCGGCCATGCACTATCTGGAGTCCGTCGAGTTCGACGTGCTCGACAAGTCGGAGCTCGACTGGAGCTTCCTGCGCCTGCCCGCCCCGGCCAGCGCCCCCGGCGACACGAACGCGCTGACGGGCGCGCCCGACGGCTTCCTGGTCAACGGCCAGAGCAAGAACGCGGGCCTGGCCGTGGACTTCGTCAACTTGACCCGGCCCTAAAGGACCGGGCTTGGAGGTAGGACACCACTGGCTGTGGTGTGGCCTCCTCCGTCCAGACCACCCTAGGAGGTGGCTGGGACGCGTGACTCACGCCCCGCAATCCACGCAGCCTCGCCGCGTGCGGCGATGTTGCGGGAGGCATTCCGATCGGCGTGGGCAACGACCCCGCACCTCCGGCAGATGAACAGCGCCTGGTTGACCCGGTTGTTCTTCTCGATGTGGTGACAGTCGGCGCATTGCCGACTGGTGTACGCCGGATCGACATACACCAGCGGGACGCCCGCCCGCCGCGCTTTGTAGGCAAGGAAGGTCCCGAGCTGGTGGAAAGCCCAGGAATGGAACGTGACCCGTTGGGGCTTGCGGAGCCGTACCCTCTCCCGGATGGCGCCCAGGTCTTCCAGCGCGATACCGGAACAGGTGCGTGCGGCCTCGGTCACGATCTCCTTGGAGATGATGTGGTTGACGTTCGCGGCGTGCCGCGACTCTTTGCGACGGCGATGCTTGAGCCGCCTTCTGGCGGACTTGGTGGCCTTGGCCTGGAGCTTGCGGCGAAGTTCGAGCTGCCGTCGGCGGTGCCGGTTCAGCCCACGTCCAGTGAAGGGCGCCATGCCGTCCACGGTGGCGATGTTGATGATGCCCAAGTCCACGCCGAGCCAGCCGCCGGGCTGCTCGTTGAGCGGCGCTTCAGGCACCTCGCACACGGCGATCAGGTAGAACACGCCATCGCGTTCGATCAGATCGGACTCGCCCTCGCGGTGCTCACGCAGCGTCTTGAGCGCGCCGGCGGAACACAGGAAGCGGACGTTCTTGATACGCCCGGCGGTGGTCCAGATACTGACCGTCTGAGCGTCGTACTGCCAGCTCAGACACCGGTCGTCAAAAGGATGCGCCGCCTCGGGACGGAAAGTGATCGGCTTGGATTCGGCCTTGGTCCGACGCTTGGAGCCCTTCTTGCCGAGGTTGCCCGCACGGATGTTCGCCGCCAACGTGGTGTAGGCGTCGCGGACCTTCTTGATGGTGTGCTGAGCGGCCTGCGCCCCCAGCCCCCGCGCCTTTAACTCGGCGTAGGTGTGCTTGCGCAGCTCATACTCACGCGGCACGCCATGCTCGAACGCCACAGCCGACACCCAGTTCGCGGCCTCGTTGACCGCCCGCAGCGTCGCCGACAGCGCGGCGGCCTGAACGGCCAGCGGCATCAGCTTCACCCGCACGACGACCTTCACAGGGAAGACCGTACCGTTACTCTCCGTCACCGCGCGTGCGAACTCCTACATTCGCAGGGCCCTACGATCGTCTCCACTTTCCACCCTCCACACGCACATGGCCTGCACACCCCAGTACCGGCGCGGACCGTAGCTGTACCGCAAGGCGTTCATGGAGGACGACATGGGCTACGCGGCCACCGTCGCCACGGTGATCTTCGTAATCACGTTCGCCATCGCGGCCGTACAACTGGCCGTGTCCCGCCGCCGGAGGTACGACTCGTGATCTCGACCAGCCTGACCCGCCCGGCCGTGGTGCACACGGAGGCCCCCATACGGCTGCGGGCGGTGGTCGGGCGGCTGCTGGGATGGAGCCTGCTGGCCGGGTTCGGGATCGCCGTGCTCTATCCGGTGCTGTGGATGGTGCTCAGCGGGTTCAAGGACAACCAGGAGATCTTCAACCAGCCGTGGGGGCTGCCCGGCGAGCTGCGCTGGGACAACTGGGCGCGGGCCTGGGACCTGGGTGTCGTCCGCTACTTCACCAACAGCGTGATCGTCACCTCGGCGTCGATCGTGGCCACGACGCTGATCAGCGCGTGGGCGGCTTACGGGATGTGCCGGTTGCGGCTGCCGTTCGGGAACGGGGTGGCGCTGCTGGTGCTGGGCGGGCTGCTGCTGTCGCCGACGGTGGCGCTGATCCCGCTCTTCCGCCTGCTGACGTCGATCGGGCTCTTCGACACGTACTGGGCATTGATCGTGCTTTATACCGCTTTTCGGGTGCCTTTCACGATTTTCCTGATCCGGGCGTACATGATCGAGCTGCCGCGCTCCGTGGACGAGGCGGCCACCATCGACGGCGCGTCCACCACGCAGATCTTCTGGCGGATCATCCTGCCGATGTCGCGGCCCATCCTGGTGTCGGCGGCGCTGCTGCAGGCGCTGTTCGCGTGGAACGAGTTCGCGTTCGCGCTGGTCTTCGTCAGCGACGACGCGCTGAAGACGCTGCCGGTCGGGCTGATGGCCATGCAGAGCCGCCTGCTCACGGACTGGCCGGTGATGATGGCGGGGCTGACCATGGCCGCGCTGCCGACGATCGTGCTGTTCCTGATCGGGCAGCGCCAGTTCCTGCGCGGCCTCACGGAAGGGGTGGGCAAGTGACCCAGGGCCGCCTGGCGCGGCCCTGATCTCTCTCAGGTGGTTCGTCGAGGGCGGCCGATGCGGAGAACACCTTCTTCGTGGGGGAGGTGATGCGGTTCTCTCGCTTCCGCTATTGACGAGGGCCTCAAGGCCAATGGACGATCGGCGCGAATGGAGAAACTCTAAGAAATCCGATCAAGGAGCGGCCATGCGCCTGCGATTCCTCGGAAGCAACAGCGAGCAAGGCACCTGTCCCGCCGTCTACGAGACGGACCGCGACACGATCGCAGTCCAGGGAAAGCTGATCACCGATCCCGAGGCCCTCGGCGATGCCGTCAACCTGGCCCCCGACGAGATCATCATCGAGATCCCCAAGGACCTCCTGCCACACTTCCCCCAGGGGTGACCGTGCTTCTGTCCGAGGCGGAGCTGGGCAACCTGCTCGCCACCTTCACCACCAGCGCATTCCGGTTCGAGCTCCGCGAGCGCTACAACAGCACCGTGGGCGCCGAGCCGTTCCGCAAGTGGCAGGCCGGCGAGTCGGACGACTACGCGTGGCATCGGTCTTGGATGGAGAAGATCAGCTGCGACGTCGCATCCGGGAAGACCTGGCAGCGAGTCCGCATCGTGTCCGTACCGCCGTCCGACTACACGAGGTACGGCATGAAGGTGGCTCAGCTCAGCGTGCGGGCCGGGGAGGACATCCGCTATCTGCGCCGCGATGTTGCCGAGCGGCTTGGCCTCGACCCGTACGACGCCTGGCTGCTCGACGGCTCCCGCCTGATCTGGTTGCACTTCGACGACGCCAGCGACACGTTCGCCGGCGCCGAACTCGTCACCGATCGCGAGGTTGTCTCGCGTCACCTGGCATGGCGGGATCTGGCCCTGAAGCATGCCCAGTCGCTGGACGAGTTCGCCGCGCACCTCCGGTGAATCAACCCCTTCTCGGGCAGCAAGCCGTTCAAGCGCTCGGCATCCGCCTGCGAGACCTGAGGCGCGATGCCGGGCTGACCGGCCGCGAGCTCGCCACCTCGTGCGGATGGGTGCCGTCCAAGGTGTCGAAGATCGAGCTCGGCAAGCAGGTTCCCTCTGAAGACGACATCCGGGACTGGTGCGTTGCCTGCCAATTCCCCAGCGAGATCAGCGATCTGGTCGCGGCTGTCCGCTCGATCGACGCTCAGTACATGGACTGGAGGCGGTCCCTCAAGACCGGTACGCGGCGTCGCCAGCGTGCCAACATCGACGCCTACGAGAAGACGCGGCTCATCCGGGCCTGGGAACCCACGGTCATCCCTGGGCTGCTCCAGACGGCCCCGTACGCGCGCGGCATCCTGACGACGGTCATCGATTTCCACGGCATTCCTGACGACATTGAGGAGGGCGTACAGGCCCGACTGGAGGCCCAGCGGGTACTCGGCCGCGCCCATCGCCGGTTCCTGTTCCTCCTTGGCGAGGCAGCGCTGTACACCGCCGTAGGTGACCGCGAGGCGATGACGGAGCAGCTGCGCCGGCTGCTGGATGTCACTCGTGCGCCGCGTCTCAGCCTCGGCATCGTGCCGCTGGCGGCGCCGTACACGGTGCCCAGGAATAACGCGTTCACCATCTACGACAGCCGCATGGTGACCGTGGCCACGTACACCGCCGAGCTGACGCTGCGACAGCGCCACGAGGTCACGATCTACGAGAAGGCGTTCGACCGTCTTATGGCCTTGGCAGTACGCGGCGAGGAGGCACGCCGACTGGTCGGCCAGGCACTGAACGATCAAGGAGAAATCTAAAGCAACTTCGTTGAGCTCCATGCTCCTCGATCCGTAGCGTTCCGTACATGGACAGTCACGGGTCCGAACCCCCTCGCAAACGCCCGCCCCGATGCCGGACACAGGCGCCACAAGCGTGACCGCCCTTATCGACGCCGTGCACCGCACTCGGGGCGGCTGGCGGATCCCAGACCAGAACCTCTGGACCGGCGAGGTCGAGGAGCACGCACTCGCGTTCGCCTTCGACCCCGCAGCCGGAGCGCTGTTCCTGACGTACGAGAACCCACGCCCGGCCGACTGGGAACGCGGCCTTCTCTGGTTGCGGCACGGTCAGGACCGGTCCGGGGCGTACAAGTGGCGGGCGATCAACACACCGCGCACCCGCCGCATGATGAACGAGCACCTGTGCATGGTGTGCAGCGGCTCGTGCCGCCAGAAGAAGGACGGCCGGACCACGTGGCTGTTCGTGGACGACCCGCCGACCACACCGGACGGCACGCCGATCACGAACCTGCCGCCCACCTGCCCGGACTGCGTTCCCGAGTCGCTGGCGACGTGCCCGCGCCTGAGCGAGCGGGCCCGGCTCGTCACCGTGGCGAAAACCAGGCCGTTCGCGGTCACCGCCGACCTGTACGAGCCGGCCGAGGGTTTCCCGGCCCCGGCCGTGAAGGTGCGACACGAGATCCACATCCCGTACGGGCCGGAGACGGCGTACTGGCTGCGCTTCGCCCTCGGCAAGCAACCATGGCTGGCCTTGGACGACGTGAGAGACCAGCCCAAAGGCCGCTTGCGCCGTCAGACCCCCGCACCACGAGAGGAGACAGCAGTGGGCCGACACGAGGACGCGAACAGCCCCACGGAGAAAGAGGTCACCGGCAAGGAGGGCGGCACCGGCAGTACCAACGACCAGCAACAGAAACCCCAGGGCGACCACGCCGATGGGAAGGGCAAGGGGAAGTGAGCGTCACGCCCGAGCGCCTCGCACGACTGAGCGCCGCCCTGGATCCCGAGGGATCCGGAGACATCAGCCCATCCATCACGGACGCCGTGCACGCCGTGCCTCGCCACCTGTTCATTCCCGCCGTGGGCCTGGTTGTCGAAGAGGAGGGGGCGCCGTACCTGATCGACCGCGACGCCGACCCCGCCACCTGGTGGGACACCGTCTACTCGGGCAGCATCATCGTCACCCAGCTCGACGACGGCGCGAGCGGCCTCGACGCGTTGCACAGCAACTCCACGTCGTCGGCGTCCGCGCCCAGCACGGTCGCGGACCTGCTCAACCACCTGGCCCCCGAGCCCGGCCACCGCGTGCTGGAGATCGGTACGGGGACCGGATACACCGCCGCGCTGCTGTCCCATCTCGTCGGAGATCAGGGGGAGGTGACCTCCATCGAGGTGGACCCACAGGTCGCTGAGCAGGCGGCGAAGAACCTCGCCGCGTCCGGGACCCATCCGCGGCTGCTCGTCGGCGACGGCGCGCTCGGCTGCGCAGACGGGGAGCCGTACGACCGGGTGCATGTCACCTGCGGCATCCGCACGATTCCGTACGCCTGGGTGAAGCAGACCCGCCCCGGCGGCGTGATCGTGCTGCCGTGGCATCCCGGTTATGGCACCAGTCACGCGCTACGCCTGGAAGTGCGGGACGACGGCACCGCCATCGGGCGGGCGGTCGGGTACGCCAGCTACATGATGATGCGGTCGCAGCGGCTGAAACCGGGCGAGGACCCGCCGCCGGGCAAAGGGCGTCGGCATTACCGGACGGCGCTCGACCCGCGAGCGCTCGACCGGCTGGGCGCGGGCGCGGATCTGGCCATCGGTGCGCTGACGGGTCTGCGGTCGCACACCACCGAGGGTGCCGATGAGGACAGCGAATACGTGCGCACGTGGATCTACGATCCCGACGACGGCCGGTCGTGGGCGGTGGCCACCTGGCGGCCCGGAAGTGTGGGTCACGGGGTTCAGCAGGTGGGCGACCGGCCTGTGTGGGATGAGGTCGTCCAGGCGTACGCGCAGTGGGTGAGCTGGGGCGAGCCGCACTGGCGCCGCTACGGCCTCACCGTCGCGCCGGACGGCCAGTCGATCTGGCTGGATACACCGGAACGGGTACTGAGTAGCACCTGAGTCCTGAGCAGGCGCGCGGAAGCGTCTGCGCCACAGTTGGGACTCCTCCGTGCCATCCGGCCTCAGGAGTGCCAACCTTTCGCCGCGCCCACAGCGTCTGGAGGGTATCGACATGAGGAGAGACGTTGGATCGCGATGCCAGTTTCCAGGCGTTCGTGGATGCTCACCAACGCTCGTTGATGCGCCTGGCCTATCTGCTCACCGGAGAGGTCCACCTCGCGGAAGACCTCATACAGAGTGTGCTGGTCCGCATGATCGGGCGGCAGGCGTTACGTTCGGCTCCTATCCCGCCCGGCTGGACCTGACAGAATTCCAGCGGGTCGCCGATCTGACCCGCGCCTAAAAGTTGATCAAACGCCCGGTAGACGTCAGGAACACCGTTGCGAAGGGCGGGTGAGCCCGGCCGGGTGCCGGGCGCAGGCGGCGTCGACTCTCGGCGCTCGGCTCCCGCCGGGCTCCCGGCTCTCGGCTGCTACGGCTCGGGGAACAGCTCCGGCAGGGCCGTCCTGGCGATCGGGCGGAGCCGCTCGGCGTGCTCCTCCTCCACAAACCGGTACGGCCAGCGGACCCGGGTACCGATGTCCGCCCAGCCACCGACATGGGCGAGGAACTTGTCGAGCGCCGGATTGGCGTAGCCATCGGACGCCAGCGGCTGGACGTGCTCGGCGAAGAACAGGCCGATCCGGCGCTCCACGTCGCGCGCCGCCGCCGGGTCGGTGCGCATGAGGTGCTGCCAGGCCATGGCGCCGGTCGGGCTGAACGCCGCGATGTTGGAGTAGGACCCCGCCGCGCCCAGTTCCGTACCGGTGGCGAGGGTGTGCCCCGCCACGAACACCGGCAGCTCGGCCGCCTCGTTCCCCATCTCGCGATACCAGCCCGCATCGCCCCCCGCGACCTTCACCCCGACCAGCGCGGGAACCCGTGCGGCCAGCATGCCGAAGTCGGCGGGCCTGAGGCGGGTCTTGGCGTGCGGCGGGTTGTACAGGACCAGCGGCACCGGGTCGGCGACCTCGGCGACCCGCTCGAGGAAGGCCACCACCTCGGCCAACGACGGTGGCGCCCAGTCCGGCAGGATCACCTGGATGGCGCCGGGGTGGAGCTCACGGGCGAGCTCCACCCGCCGCAGGCAGGTGGTGGCGCTCATGTGACTGGCGCCTATCTGGTACGGCAGGCCGGCGCAACGCTCCGCGAGCAGCTCGTTGACCTGCTGGTATTCCTCGTCGGTTATGGCGTGGAACTCCCCCGCCGTGCCGTGGGCGTACACGCCGTCCAGTCCCGCCACGGCCAGCCGGTCCAGCTCGTCGGCCAACCGGGCCATGTCAATGGAGTCGTCAGGGCGGAGCGGCAGCAGGACGGTGCCCCACGTACCACCGAGGGTCTTTCGCGTAAGAAGTGGCGTCATAGGCCGAAATACCATCAGATATCGGTGCGACAGGGATAGGCGATCCAGGAAGCAGGACCGGCCCGACCGCGTACTGCCGATTCCCCGCTGAGACAGCGCGCAGCGGGCCAGGTCGGCGCGCGCGCTGCCGGAGCGGGGGTCGGCTTGGGCCGGTCGTCTTTCAGCGGGCGTCGGCCCGGACCGGCCGTCTGGCAGCGGGGTGCCAGCCCGGACCGGTCGTCAGCCCACCCCGACTGCCGACAGCGTGGAGCCGGTGCGCGCCTTGGAGACCCTGAGCTGGGCCGGGATCCTCGAACGCAGCTCGGCGACGTGGCTGATGATGCCGACCGCCCGCCCTCCGTCGCGCAGCCCGTCGAGGATGTCGAGCACGCCGTCGAGCGTGTCCTCATCGAGCGTGCCGAAGCCCTCGTCCACGAACAGCGTGCCGATCTCGGCGCCACCCGCTTCGGCGGTCACCACGTCGGCCAGGCCGAGCGCGAGGGCCAGCGAGGTGATGAAGCTCTCCCCACCCGACAACGTGGCCGGGTCGCGGTCGACACCCGTCCACCCGTCGGCCACGCGCAGCCCCAGCCCGCCACCCGAACGCCCTCTGGCTCCGGCCGTCTTCCGCAGGTCGTGCCGCAGGAGGTAGCGCCCTCCCGACATGTGGTCGAGGCGCTCGTTGGCAGCGTCGACCACCTGCCGGAGCCGTTCACCGAGCACGAACGACGACAGGCTCATGTTCCACTGATTGTCGCTCGACGTACCACTGGCCAGTGCCGCCAGCCGCTCGGCCAGCCGGTGCCGGTCGGCGGCGGGCTGCCACCGCTCTATGCACGCGGCCAGCTCCGCGCCCAGCTCGGCCACTCGCTGCTCCCGCTGCGCGGCCCGGTCCCTGGCCGACGCCAAGGCCGTGTGCGCCTGTTCGGCCTCGTCGCGCGCCGCCTCGGCGGCGGCCAGATCGGGTACGTCCTGCCGCGCGGCGGCCACCAGCTCGGGATCGGCCAGCGTACTGGTCACGGCCGCGTGCTGCGCGTCAAGCCGCCGCAGCAGCTCCGCTTTGCCGTCTCGCTCGTACTCGCTCCTGGCGGCGGCCTCCACGTCGGCCACGTCGCCGAACCCCGCCTCCAGAGCCGCCCGTACGGCCGCCTCCATCGCGCTGACCCGCTCAGCCTCGGCGGCGACGGCGGCCTGCGTGGCTTCCAGGGCCTCCCGTAGTAGTTCGGCCTCGTCGTTCAGCCTGGACAGGCGGGCGGTGAGCGTGGGGTCGTCGCCGCGCGCGCTGTCGAGCCGCGCGGTGAGCCGCCCCGCGTCACCACTGAGCTCCTCTTGCCTGGTACGGCAGGCGGCCAGGCGGGCGGTGACCCGGCGCGCCCGCTCTTCCAGCGCCACCCGCTCCTGGCTGAGCGCGGCGGCCTCCCGCGCCAGCCCGGCCTCCCGCCCGGCCGACTCCCGAAGCCGCATCACTGCCTCCTCGGCCACAGCCAGCACGGAGGGCGCCGACTCGGGACCGATCGTCGCTCCATGGTCATCTACTGGAGCCGCTCCGTCGGGGGCCGCGCCCCGATCAGCCAGAGCGAGCGGCCGCTCGTCGTCCCCGTCCTCAGCCCTGACGTGCGCCTCGGGATCGGTCTGGACGGACTGAGCGAACCGCGTATGGCGGCGGATGTCGGAGTCAGGAAACAGGGTATCGAGGTGCCCGGTGTCAGGGACGTGGGTTTCGAGGAGGCCGCTTTGAAGGAGGCGGGTGACGAGGCGGGCGCGTTCGGCCTGGTAGTGGGTGTGGTGGGTGCGGTGGGCCGTGAGTAGTTCGCCGAGCTCGCGGGCCTGGTCCCGGACGCGGTCGCGTTCCGTCTCGATGCGGTCCAGCTCGGCGGCCAGTGCGGGCTCGCGTTCGGCGATCGCCTCCAGGCGGGACAGCTCCTCCTGAGCCTGGAGCGCCGCGGTCTCGGCGGTGCCGGTGTCGAGGCCGCCCGCTGCCGACACGGCGTCGGCGTGGCGGGATTCCAGGGAGGCGAGTGTGCGTTCGGCCGCCTCACGTTCGGAGAGGGCCGCCTCGTGGGCTTGCTCCGCCGCCAGCTCGTCGTCGGCGGACGGGGCGCTGGGGGCGGGCGAGGCCGGGTGGGGGTGGTGGTCGGAGCCGCACACGGCGCACGGGCTGCCGTCGGACAGGTCGCGTGCCAGCTCGGCGGCCATGCCGTCGATGCGTGCCTGCCGTACGTCCAGCCAGTGCTCGCGCAGGCCCTGCGCTCGGTCCACAAGCGATTGGTGGTCGGCGGTGGCGGACTCCAGCTCGGCGGCCAGCGTCTCGGCCCGGTGGGCGGCATCTCGTACGGCCCTGGCCGCGTCGAGTGTCGCGACGGCGGCGGGGATGGCGGCCGTCTCGGCCCGTACCTCCGCAAGGCGGGCATTGACCTCAGCCAGCCGTACGGGCAGCTCCGCGTCGGCGGCGGCCACCTCGGCCTCGCGCTGGATGAGCCGGTCTAGCTCCACGGTCAGGCCGGCCAGCTCCCGGTCGACGGCGATCAGCTCGGCCGCCGCGGTCCGTACGGCCTCGGCCGCCGGGATCCTGGCTGCGTCCAGGCGGGCCCGCGCCAGCTTGCGTTCGGCCTCCTCGACGAGCGCGGGCAGGGCGGCGAGCCGGGTGGCGGCGGTCTCGTCCTCGGCGGCCAGCCCGGTCAGCTCCTGCTCGACGCGCTGAAGGTCTCGGCGGACGACGAGCAGCCTGGCTTCCTCGGTGAGCAGCTCGGACAGGCGGGCGATCTCCGCCTGGCGGGCTCGCTCCATGGCGTGAAGCCGCTCGGGCTCGACCCAGCCGACCAGACTCCCCACCCGGGCCGCCGCACCGCCGTGCCGGGACCCGCCACCGTCGTCGGAGAAGTCGGACAAGTGGTGGGAGGGCTCGATAAGCGGCCAGTCAGCGGAGTAGGCCGCAGGCGCGTCGGTGGGAGTGGGAAGTCCGGTGGGGGTGGCTTTCAGGAGGGGGTAGGCGCGGGCGACGGCGTCCGTGGCCAGGGAGTGGGCCTTGGCCGCGGCTTCGGCGCGCTGGCGGGCGGCGCGGATGAGCGGAAGCACGCGGTCAGCGCGGGCGGCGTCGTCGAGGATGGCCTGGAGTTCGGCGCGTTCCTCGGCTCGCTCGTCGAGGGTGCGGCGCAACGTCAGGGCCTCGGCGTGGCGGCGCTGGCGGTCGGCCAGCGACGTCGCCTGCTCGAAGCGGGAACGTGCCGAGCGCAGGGCCCGCCCGGCCGCCGCCTGTTGCTCGGCGGTCCGGACGACGACGGCGCGGGCGGCGGCGAGCAGCGCTCCGGCCCACCCCAGCGGGTCGGTGTCCGAATCCCGGGCGGCTGTAGCAGTGGCGGGCCCGAGGGCGGCGGGAGTGAGGTCGCCTGCCGCCTCCTCCAGGCGTTGGATCGCGAAGTCCACCTGCTGCCGCAGCTCCTGCTGGTCCCGCCAAGCCGCCTTGCGGTGCTCGGCCAGCCAGGCCTCCGTCTGGGTGAACACCTTCACGGTGAACAGCCGCTCCAGCAGCCGCCGCCGGTCATCCCCATCGGCGCGCAGGAACCTGGCGAAATCCCCCTGTGGCAGCATCGCGACCTGGCAGAACTGGTCGGCGTTCATGCCGAGCAGCCCGCCCACGAGGTCACCGGCCTCGTCGGAGCGGGTCGTCAGGCCGTGCCAGGCGGAGCCGACCCGTTCCTCGACGATGACCTTGGCCTTCTCCTCGGTGAACCCGGACCCGCGCAACTTGGGCCGCTGCCACACCGGAGAACGCTGGATGCGCAGTAACCGGCCCCGCAGCGACACCTCGAGCGAGACCGAAGGCCCGACCGAGGTCGGGGCGTGGTCGCAGCGCAGCGCGCGGGCGCTGTTGCGCTGGCCCGGGACCTGGCCGTAAAGGGCGAAACAGAGGGCGTCGAGGATCGTGGTCTTGCCCGCGCCCGTCGGCCCGTGGACGAGGAACAGGCCCGCCTCCGCCAGAGCGTCGAAGTCGACCGTCTCCGAACCGGGGAAGGACCCGAAAGCCGTGAGCGTGAGCCGGTGCGGCCGCATCTACGCCATCGTCTCCTTCACCCTGGACGCCTCGATCGCCTGTCTTAGCAGGTCTTCCTCGTCAGGTCCGGCAGGCTCGCCGCGTACTTCCCGAATGAAGTCGAGCGCCACCTCCGCCTCCGGCCGGCCGCTGAGGCGGGCGGGCTGGGCGACGGGAGCGCCGCCGGAAGGCTCGAAGGACAGCGCCAGCGTGTGGGGGAAGCGGGCGCGCAGCCGATCCATGGCTGATTTGGGGCGGATCGGATCGGTCAGTACGACCTGCAGCCAATGGTCTTCCACGTCGTCATATGCGGAGGAGGTCAGCAGGTCCTCCAGCGGACCGCGTAGACGGCCGATCGGCCGGGGCACCGGGGCGGGTACGAAGTCGACCTCCGAAGAGCCGAGTGTGACCAGCCACGACCCCTTCTTCTGGTTGACCTCCGAGAAGGAGTAGGCCAGGGGGGAGCCGGAGTAGCGGACCGTCTCCGACATCCGCTGGCGGCCGTGCAGGTGGCCGAGCGCGACGTAGTCGACCCCCTCGAAGGCCGACAGCGGCACGTGCGCCACCCCGCCCACGCTGATGTCGCGCTCGCTGTCGCTGGCCTCTCCCCCGGTGACGAAGGCGTGGGCCAGGACCACCGAGCGGCGGTGTCGCGGGGCGTCGGCGCGGATGTGCGCCATGGCGTGGGACAGCGCGGCGGTGTGGCTGCGGTCGGGCAGCTCCCAGGGGCCGCGTACCAGCTCGGGCTCCAGGTAGGGGATGCCGTAGAAGGCGACGTCGTCCACCAGAACCGGCTCCCAGGCGCGGGACGGGTCGGTGCGCAGGTGGACCCCGGCGGCGTCGATCAGGTCGGCGCCGAACCCGAGCCGGCGCGCCGAGTCGTGGTTGCCGCTGATCAGCACGGTGCGGGCGCCGGTGCCCATCAGGCGGCGCAGCGCGTCGCCGCAGAGCGCGACCGCGTCGACCGGTGGCAGGGCGCGGTCGTAGACGTCGCCGGACACCACCACCACGTCGACCCGCTCGGCACGCACCGTCTCGATCAGGTGGTCGATGAACGCGGCCTGGCCTTCGAGCAGGCTCTCGCGGTGGAACGAACGCCCCAGGTGCCAGTCGGAGGTGTGCAGGATCCGCATTCGCAGGAAGCTAACAGGTCTCACCGACAAATGCGGTCCCCTGCGTCACACGTCTCAGGAGTAGGCTGAAAGATCAGCGGGCAATTCAACCCACATGGGGAGGCCGATGCGCACTGGCCGTGGCACCGTGAGCGTCGCCGCAGGTTTGGTGCTGGTGGCCCTGGCCGCGGTCGGCTACGTTCTGCCACCCGCGTTCAACCCTCCGCCACTCCAGGCCGATCACGCGATGCAGGCACTCCCGCCCCAGCCCGCGAACGAGCTGCGGCCCGTGGTCGCGGTGACTCCCGTGCACCGCGAGGAGATCTCGCTCCCGGCGGAGGGCCAGACATTGTTCGGAACGGTCCGCGCCCCCATGACGCCGGGACGGCATCCGGCGATGGTGTTCGTGTCGGGGTCGGGCAACGGCTCGCGGACGGAGTTCACGCCGCAGGCGGAGTTCCTGGCCAAGGCGGGCGTGGTGACGCTGGCCTTCGACAAGCGGACGGTCGGCTACAACTTCCGCGACCGGGACTTCGGGCTGCTCGCGGACGACGCGCTGCGCATGGTCGAGTACATGCGCACGCGCCCCGACGTGGACCCCGACCGCACCGGGCTGTGGGGGGTCAGCGAGGGCGGCTGGGTGGTGCCCATCGCGGCGGCCAAGAGCCGCGACGTGGGGTTCGCGGTGCTGGTGTCCTCGCCGAACGTGTCGCCGCTCAGGCAGGTGGCCTGGGCGCTGAACGAGCAGTTGCAGCGCCTGCGCGCGCCGATCGGCGTACGCGACCTGCTCACCAGGGCGATGGGCGGGGTGGGCTTCAACTTCCTCCGCTACGACGCGATGCCCGCGCTCCGGCAGATCAGGCAGCCGGTGCTGGCGTTCTACGGGACGATGGACCCGTCCATCCCGTTCGTGGAGTCGTCCCAGTCCCTGATCACCGCGCTCAAGTCGGCGGGCAACGACCAGTACACGATCCGCTTCATGGACAAGGCCGACCACGCCATGCGGATCAACGGCGGCCCGTTCGCGCACGGCTACCTGGAGACGCTGGCGAACTGGATCATCGGCCTGCCCGGCACGGCACGGCCCCAGCTGCACGTGGCGGGCACGACGCCGGTGCAGCGCTTCGAGGCCAGCGACGTCCCCGCCGCCCCGTGGTACGCGGGCGGCACGATGCTGGGGCTGACGATCTGCCTGGCCGCCGTCGGCTACGTGGCCGGCCCCGTGGCCGCGATGGTGGTACGCCTGCGCGGCCGCCGGCAGACCCCGGCCGACACCAACGCCCGGCTCTGGCCGCCGATCAGGCGCAGGCTGCGCCGCATGGCGTGGACGGGGCTGGGGCTGCTGGTCTCGGTGCTGGCGTTCATCACGGTGCTGGTGCTGTTCTCGGTGAACCAGGCCGGGGCCTGGCCGGCCGTGCTGGCCGGCTGGCTGGTGGTGCGGGTGCTGGCCGTACTGATGCTGGTGCAGGAGGTCACGGCGGTGGCGGCGGTCGTGGCGGGGCTGCGGGAGGGCATGCGGCCGAGCCGCTGGCAGCACGTGGCGATCGCGGGCGTGCTCGGCGGCACGGGGCTGCTGCTGGTGGCGGCGGCCTACTACGGGTTGTTCGCGTTCCCCTGGTGAAGGAACGCGCTCAGCCTCCGGTCTGGTAGACGAAGGCGTTCAGCCAGCGGTCGATCTCGGCGAACACCTGCTTGCGTACCGGCTCGGCCGACAGCACCAGGTCGTGCATGCCGTCGGGGATGCGTACGCAGGTGACGTGCGGGCCCACGCAGGTGGCCCAGCGGGCGATGTGCCGGGGATCGAGTACGGTGTCGGCCGAGCGGGCTTCGGGCACGAAGTCGCGTACCCGCAGGCCCGTGGTCGAGGCGAGCACGAGGACCGGCACGTCCACGGCCAGCCCGGCGTGCAGTCGCCGCTGTGCCCGGCGGATGGCGGCCAGCCAGGTGGCGTGCACGGAGAAGCCGCCGAGCGGCTTGAGCTCCAGGTCGTAGTCCCATTCGCCCTGTTCGGTGCGGTGCAGGCTCTGGCCGTACGCGAAGCTGACGCCCAGCGGCAACGCCCGGCTGGAGTACGACAGCGGCGTCTTGAGCAGGTCGGCGGCCAGGCGGAGCGGCGCGGGCACGTTCAGGTCGAAGAACGGGCTGTTGAGCACGAGCCCCTGCACCAGGCCCCGGCCGCGGACGCGGTCGGCCCACAGCGGCGCGACCAGGCCGCCGGTCGAGTGCGCGTTGATCGTCAGCTCGTCGTGGTCGCGCCTGATGACGCGTACGGCCTCGTCGATCTCCGGGAAGTACTCCGTGACGCTCCTGACCAGGCCCCTGGTCTGGTGCGGCAGCAGCGACCTGCCGTACTTGCGCAGGTCGAGGGCGTAGAAGTCGATGCCGCGGCCGAGGTAGTGGTCAGCGAGGTGGTCCTGGAAGAAGTAGTCGGTGAACCCGTGAAGGTAGAGCACCGCCCTGCGGGAACCGGCTCGGCGGGAGATCAGCGTCGCTACGACGTCGCCTTCGTAGTCGGGCGGCATGGACAGAACGGTGGTGTCGTACATGCTAGACACGATAAGGATTTACGGGCCATGACGGCACACCGCCCGGCAGGTCCTCACTGATCTTCATCGGGAACTCGGCCGGCCGCTTCTCCAGGAACGCCGTCACCCCCTCCACGGTGTCCGGCGCGGACCCGAGCTCGGCCATCAGCCGGGAGTCGGCCGCGTGCGCCTCCCAGGGCGACGAGGCCGACAGCCCTGACCACATCAGCCTGCGGATCGCGGCGACCGACACGGCGGAGGTGTTGTCGGCGATCTCCCGGGCCAGCGCGTAGGCGGCGGGCAAAAGCTCCTCGGCGGGCAGTACGCGGGACACCAGACGGCCCTCCAGCGCCTCGGAGGCGGGGAAGACGCGCCCGGTGGCCACCCACTCCATGGCCTGCGCGATGCCGACGAGCCGGGGCAAGAACCAGCTCGACGCCGCCTCGGTGACGATCCCCCGGCGGGCGAAGACGAAGCCGAACTTCGCGGTGTCGGCGGCCAGCCGGACGTCCATCGGCAGCGTCATCGTGACGCCCACGCCGACGGCCGGGCCGTTGATGGCGCCGATGACCGGCTTGAGCGACCGGGCGATGCGCAGCGCGACCGTGCCGCCGCCGTCGCGCGGCACGCCATCCACGAGTTCGCCAGGCTCGCGGTGGCTGAAGGTGTCGCCGCCACCGCCCAGATCCGCCCCGGCACAAAAGGCCCGGCCCGCGCCGGTGACCACGATGGCGCGTACGTCGTCATCGGCGTCCGCGAGGTCGAACGCCTCTATCAACTCTCCGCGCATGGCAAAGGTGAAGGCGTTCAGCCTCTCGGGGCGCTTCAATGTGATCGTGGCGACCCGGCTGGTCACGCCGTAGTCGATCTGGGAGAAGGACATAGGCCGAATCTTATTCGGTTACTAATGTTCACTCTCCCCTAAAGACATATTTCGCATTCTGTCCGTAGGCTGCCGCCTCGATTCGGCCTACGGTGAAGTTCGCGGGGAAACGGGGATGGCGTGAAGCAGGCAAGGAAACCGGTGAGCGCCGTGGCGGTTCTCGGCTGGCTGGTGCTGGCCGCGCTCGCGCCGGGAGCTGCGCATCTGCGGGCCGGATGGCGCAAGACGGGTCTGATACTGCTCGGCTGTTACGCGGTGGTGCTGCTCGCGCTTCTCGCCGTCAGGCTGAGCACCGACAACCTGCTGGGCGATCTGACCCAGGACAGCTGGCTGACGGGCATCACCGCCGGCGCCGTCGTGCTCGGGGTGGCGTGGTTCGCGCTGATCGTCCACTCGTTCATCGTGCTGCGGCCCGGCAGTCTGCCGCAGGCCGGGCAGGTCGTGGTGGGCACGTTCGCGGGACTGCTCGCGGTGCTGGTCGTGCTGCCGTTCGGGATGGTCACGAGCTATGTCTGGACGTCCCGGAACGCGCTCAACGACATCTTCGTGAACGAGGGCACCCCCGAGCCCCAGGCCGAAGAGACGACGACCCGCCCCGAGGACCCGTGGGCGGGCCGTACGAGGGTGAACATCCTGCTCATCGGCGGCGACGCCGACGACAACCGGATCGGCGTACGCACCGACAGCATGAACGTGGCCACCGTCGACGTGAAGACCGGCAACACCGTGCTGGTCAGCCTGCCGCGCAACCTGGAGAACGTGCGGTTCCGTCCGGGCACGCCAATGGCCGAGCACTTCCCCAACGGGTTCCGCCTGCCGCCCGACCCGGGCGGCGGCCGCAGCGACCTGCTCAACAGCGTCTGGGAGTACGCCGACGCGCACCCCGAGATCTTCGGCGGCAAGCAGCACCAGGGCCCCAAGGTGCTGATGGACACGATCGGCTACACCCTCGGGCTCAAGGTCGATTGGTACGCCCTGGTCAACATGTGGGGGTTCGCCCGGTTGATTGACGCGATCGGCGGGGTCACGCTCACGGTCGAGCAGGACGTGGTGTTCGGCCGCTACAACGAGGGCCTGGTCAAGGCGGGCACGCGCAAGCTGAAGGGCGCCGACGCGATGTGGTACGCCCGCTCGCGTACCTTCAGCGATGACTTCACCCGGATGCGCCGTCAGCGGTGCGTGATCGGCGCGCTGCTCGACCAGGCCGACCCGGCGACGGTGCTGACCAGGTTCAACCGGATCGCCGGGGCCACCAAGGAGCTGATCAGGACCGACATCCCCCGGCCGATGCTCAAGCACCTGGTGCCGCTGGCGCTGCAGGTCAAGAACGCCAAGGTGACGAGCATCCAGTTCGTGCCGCCGCTGATCAGCACCGTCTCCCCGGACTGGGCGAAGATCCGCTCCATCACCGAGAAGGCCATCCGCGATTCGGCGGGCGACCGGCCCACCGCGGCCACGGCTTCACCGGAGTCTTCTTCGGCGCCGAAGTCCACCAAATCGCCCTCGTCCAAGAAGCAGAAAGAGAGCGACCCCACCAAGACCCTTACCGAGGGCTGCGGCTCGCTGTGACGATCCGGCCGACCGGCGCGCCGCCGCCGAGCACGGCCACGCTCTCGAACGCGGCGGCCGACGACACCTCACAACCCATCTCGCGGAGCACGGACAGGGCGATGACCGTGGTGGCGCGCGGGCTGCCGTCGATGACCTTCACCGCGACCGAGTGCCCGGACTCCATCGCCACGACCAGCACGCCTTCCGCGCCGCCCTTGACCAGGGCGCCGGGCAGGGCGCGCATGAGCTCGGTGTTCTGGTGGCCGGTCCCGCCGACGTACTCGGGGTGCTCGCGCATCGCGTCGGCCACCTGGCGCGGCGCGCTGCCGGGCGCGGCCAGCACGAGCCCCTGTACGGCCCGCGCCAGGCCGGTCAGCGAGAGCCCGAACAGCGGCGCCCCGCAGCCGTCCACGGCCACGTGGGCGGCCTTCTCCCCCGCCAGGTCCTCGGTGACCGAGCGCACCCGGAGCTGCACCGGGTGCTCGGCGGCCAGGTAGGAGTCCACGTCCCAGCCGTTGGCCACGGCGGCGGCCAGCATCGCGGCGTGCTTGCCCGAGCAGTTCATCCGCTCGCGGGAGACGCCCTGGTCCTGCCTGATCAGCGCGTGCATGGTGGCCTGGTCCTCGGGCCAGGTCGCCGGGCAGCCGAGTGCACCGAAGTCCAGCCCGTAGTCGGCCAGCAGCTCGCCGACCAGCCGTACGTGGAAGTCCTCGCCCGTGTGGCTGCCCGCGGCGATCGCCAGGCTCGGCCCGCTCAGGGCGGCGCCCGCGACCAGGCAGGCCAGCGCCTGGAACGGCTTGGCCGACGAGCGGGGCAGCAGCGGAGCCTCGACCCGGCCGAGCTCGACCACGGCCCGGCCCGACGGGTCGAGGCCGACGGCGCTGCCGTAGTGGACGCTCTCGACGAATCCGGAGCGCACGACCTCGGCGAGGAGGGCGAGTTCAGGCACGAGCGAATCTCCTTCTGGTTCTGGGGATGGCGGGGGTAGCGCGCCGGCGGGCCTCCAGCGTACGGGCCAGTTTGGACAGCGACGCGTTGACCACCAGGTAGACCAGCGCGACGACGAGGTAGGTCTGGATGAGATAGCCGTTGTAGGCGGCCAGGACCTTGCCGCTGTAGAGCAGCTCCGCGTAGCTGACGACGAACCCGAGCGCGGTGTCCTTGAGCAGCCCGACCGACTGGCTGACGATCGACGGCAGCACCCGGCGGGCGGCCTGCGGCAACACGATCAGGCGCATGGTCTGGCCGTGGGTGAGGCCGACCGCCAGGCCCGCCTCGCCCTGGCCGCGCTCGATGGAGCGGATCCCGGCGCGGAAGATCTCGGCGAACGCCGCCGCGTTCGACACCGACAGCGGCACCACGAGCTTCCAGAACAGCGGCAGGTCCAGCCCGTACTTCGGCAGCGCGAACAGCACCACGTACACCAGCAGCAGCGCCGGGATGGTCCTGACCACCTCGACGTAGACGGCGGCGGGGACGCGCAGGAGGCGGTGGCGCGACAGCCGGCCCAGGGCCAGCACCAGCCCGAGCGCCATCGCCAGCGCGGCCGAGACCACCGCGGCCAGCGCGGTGGACCACAGCCCGGTCAGGAGATAGCGCCACATGGGCCAGGTGGCGTACGGCTGCCAGCGCGCGGCGTCCAGCTGCCCGTTGGCGGCGAACTGCCGGACGGCCAGGGCGAGCAGCGCCAGGGCGGCGAGTACGCCGACGACGGTCGCGATCCGGATGCGCCGCCGCGCCCGGGGGCCCGGCTCGTCGAACAGAGCGGTGCTCATGGCCTTACTCCCAGCGCTCTTTTGAAATCGCCCAGCGCTCTTTTGAAATCGCCAGTGCTCATCGCAGGATCGCCAGTCGTCGTTCGAGCCGGCCGGTGACGAAGCCCGCGCAGGCGGCGATCAGCGCGTACGCCGCGCCCGCGCCGACGAAGATCGGGATGGGCTGGGCCTCGAGGAGGTTCACCCGGTTGGCCGCCGCGGTCAGGTCGACGACGCCGACGGCCGCCGCGAGCGCCGTGTTCATGGTGAGCGCGATGAAGATGTTGCCGATCGGCTGCACCACCGTACGCAGTGCCTGCGGCAGGATGACGTGCCGCAGCGACTGGGCGAACGTCAGCCCGATCGCGCGGGCCGCCTCGCCCTGCCCCTTGGCCACCGAGTTCACCCCGGACCGCAGCGCCTCGCCGATGTAGGCGGCCTCGTACACGGCGATCACCGCGATGGCCGTCACCCGCAGGTCGGCCTTGATGCCGATCTCCGGCAGCCCGAAGAACGCCAGGACGAGCAGCACCAGCAGCGGCAGGTTCTGGAAGGTCTCCACGTACGCGGTGCCGAGGGCGCGCAGCACCCGTACCGGGCTCACCCGCAGGGCGGTCACCAGCACGCCCAGTACCGCCGCGCCGAGGAACGACGCGGCGGTCAGCTGGAACGTCACGAGCAGCCCCTGCCACAGCTCGGGCAGGTGGTCGAGGAGGACGGACATCAGGACCCCGGCACGGAGCCGATCTGGGGCGGCTGCGGAGCGTCGCCCACGACGACCGTGCCGATGGAGTTCTTCCAGATCTTCTGCCAGGCCCCGGCGTCCTGCATCTTCTTCAGCCAGGCGTTGGTGAACGTCTTGAACTGGTCGTCACCGTGCTTGAGCCCGATGCCGTAGGGGTCGACGGTGAAGGGCTTGGTGACGATCTGGATCGACGGGTCCTTCTTGGCGTCGGCGATCAGCAGCGTCTCGTCCTGGACGTAGGCGACGCCCCGGTCCTGCTTGAGCGCCTGGAGGCACTCCGGGTCGCTGCCGAACGTGATGATCTCCGCCTGCGGCGCGAACTTCTTGATCGCGGGGATGGCGGGCGTGTTGGCACCGGCGAGGACCTTCTTGCCGTTCAGGTCCTCGGGCTTGGCGATGCCCGTCGCGCCCTTCTTCACCGCGATGGTCAGGCCGGAGGTGTAGTACGGCCCGGCGAACGCCACCTGCTTCGCCCGTTCCGGCGTGATCGTGTACGTCTGGAAGACGACGTCCACGGTGCCGTTGGCGAGCAGCGCCTCGCGGGTCTCCGAGGCCGAGTTGACGATCTTCACCTTGGGCTGGCCGATGATGTACTTGGCCAGCGCCTTGCCCAGATCGGCGTCGAAGCCCTCGACCTGGCCGGTGGCCGGGTTCTGCTGGGAGAGCAACGGCGCGTCCAGCGAGCCGCCGACGATCAGCTCGCCGCGCTGCTTGATCTTCTCCATGGTGGAGCCGGGCAGGATGTCCGCGGCGGCCGCGACCGGCGCCTGCGCGAGGACGTCGTCCTTCTTGGTCTCTCCTCCGGGCACGGCGGGGCTGCTCGTCTCGCCGCAGGCCGCCAGGCCTAACAGGGAAACGGCGACGGCAGCGACAAGTCTCTTCATGACCATCCACTTCCTTCGAAATCGAAGATGAAGCGGAACGTAGTGGGAGATTTCGTACGAAGTCAATACGTTGTCGCAGGAAGTCCGGACATGATATTCCTCTCAGCATGAACCAGCGGCTGCCCGTGAGCGGGGCACAGGGAGACCTGCTGCGTCTCGTGGCCACCGGCCGGGCCGAGTCGCGGGCCGACCTCGCCCGCTTATCCGGGCTGGCCGCCTCCAGCGTGTCGCTGCGGGTCGAGGAGCTGATCTCGCTGGGCCTGCTCGGCGAGGAGGGCTCAGGTACGTCGCGGGGCGGGCGGCGACCCAGGCGGCTGCGCCTGTCGCCGTCAGCGGGGGTGCTGGCGGTCGCCGACCTCGGCGCGCACCATGCCCGGCTCGGGCTGCTCGACCTCAGCGGCGCCCCGCTGGTGATCGAGGAGCGGCCCTGCGAGATCGCCCGGGGTCCGGAGGCCACGCTGGACCTCCTGTCGGACGCCTTCGACGAGCTGTTGGCCGTACATGTGCCGAATGACGTGCCGCTGCGCGGGGTCGGGACCGGCATCCCCGGCCCGGTGGACCCGGCCACCAGCCGGGTGGTCACGCCGTCGCGGATGCCGGGCTGGAACGGCTTCCCCGTCGCCGAGCACCTGGGCCTGCGCTACGACCTGCCGATCCTCGTCGAGAACGACGCCAACCTGATGGCCGCCGGTGAGGCCCGGCACTGGCCCGGCTGCGACAACCTCATGGTCCTCAAGGCCGGGACCGGCATCGGCTGCGGCGTGATCGTCAACGGCCACCTGCACCGGGGCCGGGGCGCGGCGGGCGACATCAGCCACGTACGGGTACGTTCCGACTCGTCCGTCCTGTGCGCCTGCGGCCACCCCGATTGCCTGGAGGCGTACGCCAGCGGGGCCGCCCTCATGTCGGCCCTCGCGGACGCCGGGATCACCGTGGCCCGTCCCGCGGACATCGTGAGCCTGGTGGACGACGCGATCCCCGAGGCCACCAGCCTGGTCCGGGGCGCGGGGCGACGGATCGGCGAGGTCCTCACCGTGCTGGTCAACTTCTTCAATCCGGACGTGATCGCGGTGGGCGGCAGTCTGTCGGCGGCCGAACCGCTGATCACTTCCATCAGGGCGGCGGTGTACGAGCGTTGCCTGCCGTTGGCGACCCGCGACCTGGAGATCGTCCCGGCCAGGGCCGGCCGGGACGCCGCCCTCCTGGGCGCCGGTGCGCTCCTCTTGGAAGCGGCGCTGGTTTAGGCGGCCATTCTCGCTCGCGATGCGACACACCCGAAGCGCCCGTCACCACGGTGGCGGGCGCTTTTACGCTAACGTACCTCTGATAAATCGGGGTCCCTGTCGTCGCACCATGCGAGGTCCTTTGTCGCCCATCCCGTTACGACTCGTTTTCCTCTTCACCTCCGTGCTCCTGATCGCCGGATGCACCACCACTTCGCCACCGGCCGAGCCCGAAACCGCTAATCCGGTCGCCGAACAACCGGTCCCGGAGAATTCGACGTCAGAAGAAAGCGATGACGACGCGGGCTTCGTCGAAATCTGCGTCAACAAGAAGACGCGCCTGCGGATCAACTATCGACCGTGTGACGACGCGCGGCCCGGCGCCGCCTGGTACTTCTTCTCGCTGGACGCGCGGGTGACCGCCACCGGCTCCAAAGCCGAGCACGGCTCGTTCAAACAGCCACGAGGCGACTCGTACCGAGCTCCCGCCAAGGGCGGCAGCGGCTCGGACGCGATGATCGCCGACGTCGACGACCGCGTGAAGGTCTGCGTGCGAAAGGCTACTCGGATCCGGTTCGCGAACATCAGGTGCGACGACGGCGAGAAGGGATACGGCTGGTATTACATTCGCATCGACGGCACCGTACCGGCGATGGGCAAGAAAGCCGACAACGGCTCTTTCCGTGAGCCGTACGCGGAGGCGTACAGCGCGCGCAGCAAAGGCGGCGACGCCGCCAAGGCAGCGATCGGTTACGAGGATCCGGACGCCCCCGAGCCCGAGCCCGATGACGAGGAAGAGTACTGCACCACGACCGTCAACAATGAATGCGTCGCCACCAATGAGTGCACAGAAACGGTGAACGGCGTCTGTACCAGGACCGAGGACGGTTATCTCGGAACGCCATCAAGAAAGTGCCGCAACGTCTGGGCCCGCAAGCACTGGACCCGCCGCTGCTGACACGGCCCGCGGACGGCTTGAAGTCGGCTGGCCCGTCCGCGCAGTGGGCCGTCTACTCCTCGCCTCGGGGATGACAGAACCCGTTCTGCATGTCGACGACAAGGACGGCGGCGGCGTTCATCGGCGCTTCCTTCGAGATTGGCTTCGAGATCGGCGAGGAGATCTCGCGCGGCCAATGGTCGGCCCCGCAAGAAACAGAATCCACTCTCACCATGAAGATCGTCCAGCGGGCGGTCGGCCCCATGACCGACCACCAGCGCCAGGTCATCTGGGTCGTGATCGGCACGGCCGACGCCGCCATCCAGCACTGGATGGCCGGCATCCTGACGCCCGGCGAGGTGCGCTTCCAGATCCTCTCGGCATGCAGCCTGCTGGACCTTCCCGCCGACCAGATCGCGGCGGACCGCCGGCTCGCGGACCAGGAACCGACCTGACCGCGGACCGCGAGCCCGCCCGATCTACGCGAGTGCGCGGTCGAGCAGCGGGGCGAGCGTTTACACGCCAGTAGCCGGAGAGGGCGATTTCCAGAATCGCTTCTGTTTTTCGACGGGATCAGCCCCCGGACGTCGGCCTATCGCGGGATCAGCCCCCGGACGTCGGCCTATCGCGGGATCAGTCCGCGGACGTCGGCGAAGAGCCGTTCGTGCGCGGCCGCCGCCTCCGGGCTGGTCAGGTCCATGCCTTGGATGAATCCGTGGACGAGGCCGGGTTCACACCGGTGCGTGACGTCGACTCCGGCTTCAGCCAGGCGGCGGGCGTAGGCGTCGCCCTCGTCGCGCAGCGCGTCGTGTTCGGCAGTCACCACCAGGGCCGTCGGCAGACCGGACAGGTCCGGCTGGTGCAGGAGACTCGCCGACCGGCGCCCAGACGGGTCCGGCATCCACTGGGCGACGAACCAGCTCAGTATGTCGGCGTCGAGCCCATAGCCTGTGCCCTTCTCGGCGACGCTCGGCTGGGAGAGCGTGAGATCGGTGTTCGGACATATCAAGATTTGTACGTCGGGCAGCGGACCGCCCTCGTCCCGCAACCGCAGGCAGGCCATGGCGGCGAGATATCCCCCCGCGCTGTCACCCGCCACGGCCACCGGCCCGGCCCAGCGGAGCACGTCAACGACGTCGTCGATGGCGGCTGGGAACGGATGCTCCGGAGCCAGCCGGTAGTCCACCGCCAGCACCTCGACATCGCACTCCTTGGCGATGCGGCGACAGGTCCTGTCGTGCGTCTCCAGGTCACCGAAGACCCATCCGCCACCGTGCACGAACACCAACAGGGGACGCGGCTCGGCGGCGGGCCGATAGTGGCGCAGCGGCAGGTCCGAGGGGCCGGTCACGTCCGCGACGTGCGGCAGGCCGGGCCCCTTCGGTCGAGTGCCGTTCCGGCTCCGCGCGCTCTCACGGAGTTCACTGGCGAGATATGGGGACACGCCAACGAATGATAGGGGCCACCCCTAAAGGGGAGGAATGCCACGGTCTTCCTCGCTGACGCTGCCGCGGTCTTACTCGCTGACAGCGGGGCGGTGGAAGGTGGCGCGGCAGCGGTGGCGTTCCGGGTCGCGGAGGTCTTCGATGTGGTCCGCGACCAGGCCCTCCGATGCGAAGGACGCGATCTCGGACGGCGTGAGAGGCCACGGCGGCGCGAACACCGGGCCGCCCTCCTCACGGGCCGAGGCGATCACCAGGAGCGTGCCGCCCGGCCCGACGAAGCCGGAGACCGAGTCGATGGCCTGCGCGTGGAGGTGCTCCGGCAGAGCTTGGACGGTCATGATCTCCACCACCAGGTCGAACGCATGGCGCCACTCGGTGGGCGGGTCGAGCAGGTCGGCTGCGCGATAGTCCACCGTGGAGTCCGGAAAGCGCTCCTGGGCCAGGCGTACGGCCGACTCGCTGACGTCGAAGGCAACCGTGTCGTAGCCGAACCTCGCCACGTACTCGGCGTCGTCCCCCAGCCCGCACCCGACCACCAGCGCTCGCCGACCCACTCCGGGGCCGGTCCCCGACGCCGAAGAGTGCCACTCGACGAGCAGTGGGTGGGGTGTCTGTGAGTCCCACGGGACGATCGCCTGACCCGTCGCCGACTCCGCGTACAGGCGCTCGAACCACCCCGTCGGATCACCGGCCGCCAGTGACTCCGCCGCCAGCCGCCGGGAGTCCTCGTCCCGATCCCGCTCCGCCAAAGGTCCTCCAAGTTCGAGTCCGTACGGCAGGCCGCGCCTCGCCCTGTCGGCCAGTGCCACCAAGTCGACCGTATCGCCCATCGGCCCGACAAAGCTGCGTTGCTGGAGAACCGGGCAACATACCCCAAACGCCGCAACTCGATGTCGAAGAACGGGATCAGCACGCAGACGGCCGGGCTGGGGTGAGGGCACGGGAGGTCGGCGTGCCACCAGGAGAGCTCCCCCGCCCGGCCGTCGACGGCCAGTTGGACGACGTCCCGCGCGGTGGCCTCCCGCCCGAGCAGCTTGCTCGCGGCGCCGATGACCGCAGAATGGCGACAAGTGTCCGCCACCTGGTTAACGCCGATACATCCCCTACGGCAAGCCCCTTTATCGCGAAATTTCGGGATAAAGGTAGAGGGGCTAGATCACATAGCCGTCACGCGAGAAACGAATCCTTGGCCATCCGGCGTACCCGGGCCTCGTCGATGACGTGCCCCAGCCCCGCCTGCGTCAGGGGCACCGCCACCACCCCGCCGTTCGCCCCCACGATCGGCGTCACGATCTGGTTGTTGCGCGGCGGCTGCGTCACGTCGCACGGCAGCGTGCACCCCGGCAGGCTGGCCAGCGCCACCGTGGCCGCCCGGGCCAGTCCGGCGCCCTGGCCGCCCGCGCACTGGATGTCCCAGCCGGCCGCGGCGGCCCGGTCGTGCGCCCTGCGGGCCTCGCTGAGCGACGGGAAGGCGGTGGGCCGCAGGATCAGCACCCGCGCGGCCCTCAGTGTCAGGTAGTCGTCGAGCTCCGCCGACGAGCGCACCTCGACCGCCACCGACGCCGCCACCTCGTCCTGCAGCGAGGCGTGCGCGTAGACGTCGCCGACGGGGAAGGGCCGTTCGATGACCTCGATGCCGTACGAGTCCAGCGCCGCGAGCTGGCCGCCCTCGGAGTAGGCGCAGCCGCCGTCGACGGCCAGCGTCAGAGCCGGATAGGCCAGGCGTACGGCGCGCACCGGCTCGACGTCCCAGCCGGGACGCACGTCCAGCGTCACGTGGCCGTAGCCCGCGCATACCTGCTGGTTGACCCGTGAGACCAGGCTTTCGAGTGACGGGTCGGGTTCGAGCCGGACGGTGGCCACCAGGGAGGTGCGGGTGCCGCCGATCGCCTCGGCGAGCGGCACGCCGCGCATCCTGGTCCACAGGTCCCAGCAGGCCATGTCGACGGCCGGGTCGCCGCTCAGTACGGCGTCGGGGTGCTCCCAGTCGACGCCGATGAGCTGGGCGGCCAGCGACTCCTCCAGCCGGGCCCAGGTCTTGGGCTGGGGATCCAGCGCCTCACCCCAGCCGGTCATGCCGGCGTAGTCGGTGAGCTTGACGAGCAGGCTCTCCGACCGCCTGCCGTACGGCAGGACCAGCCGGAAGACCTCTAGCTCCCGCACTCGCGGCATGTACCCCCCTCTGCGACGAAGCTACGAAACGACTCCTTCCAGTGTGCCTGCCTTCGTGTGCTGGGCAAAACGCGGGGCGATGACGGCGGCCAGCACGGCGAGGGTGAAGGTGAAGGCGAGGCCTACCAGATAGGTCTCGCCGGTGGCGGTGAATAGGGCCCCGGTGACCGCAACGGCGACGACGGTGAACACGGACTCGCCGACGCCGAGGGCCGCGGTGTTCTGGCCCGCCTCTCCGGGCGCGGACATCTCCAGCACCAGTACGGACACCGTGGGGTGCAGCGCGCCGATGCCGAGGCCGGAGATGGCCATGGCCACGTACGCGAGGGCGATCGGCACGGAGTCGATCAGCACGAGCGACATCAGGGCGATGCCGGTGGCGATCATGATGGCGCCACCGCGCAGCGCGGTGAGGTGGCTGATGCCGCCGCGGCCCTTGATCCAGGATCCGGTGGACCAGCCGAGCGCGCCGACGGTCAGGACGATGCCGGCGCCGGTGGGTGTCAGGCCACGCTCGCTGATCAGCATGAGCGGGATGAGAACCTCGGCCGCCATCAGCGAGCCGTAGGCCAGGCCGCGGAGCACGGGCGCGCTCGGCAGCCCGCGGGCGGCCCTGAGCGAGCCGCGGGGCAGCAGTCTGGGCAGGGACACGGCCAGCAGGACGATCCCGGCCGCGAGCAGGGGCAGGCCGCGGAGCTGGAGCGCGCTGCCGTACTGGATGAGCGCGGCGGCGACGGCGGTCAGCGTGGCCCAGACCAGCTTGCGCCCGAGGCCGGGGGCGGGCTCGGCCTCGCCGCCGCGCAGGCCCGCGCCGGCCGTGCCGCGCCACAGAAGCAGCGCGCTGGGCACGACGATCAGGGAGACGCCGAGGAAGATCCACCGCCAGTCGGCGTTCTCCACCACGAATCCGGCGATGGCCGGGCCGACCATGGACGGCACCACCCATGCGGCCGAGAACAAGGCGAACACCCTGGGATGCATCTCACCCGGATAGACCCTCGCCACCAGCACATAGAGGGCCACCTGGATCAGGCCCGCGCCGAGCCCCTGGATGAACCGTCCGGCGACGAACACCTCCATGTTCGGCGCGAACCCGGCCACCAGCAGTCCTGCCACGAAGCCCGCCACACCGGCGCCGACCGCCGGCAGCGGGCCCTTCACATCGCTCCACCTGCCGCCGAGCACGGTGGCGATCACGCTGGCCGCGAGGGTGGCGCTGAAGGCCAGGTTGTACAGGTGCATGCCGCCTAGCTCGCGCGCCACGACGGGCATCGCCGTCGCCACCGCCATCGCCTCGAACGCCACCAACATGACGAGCGCCACCAGCCCCACGCTGAGCGCCCGGTACTTCGCCGACACCACACTGACGGGAGGTGCTTCAAGAGTTGCGGTCATGTCCGGCAAACTATGCCGAACCCCCTGCTCAGCACATCGGGCGCCAGCCCTAGGCCCTTGGACTTAGGGAATCCGGGGCCGGTCGGCCTAAGGCATCCGGGCCTCGAGACCGTCGATCATCAGATCGAGGCCGTACTCGAAGCGCGCCCGCCCGTCGTCGGCGATCAGATCGTCGACGTGCTCGGCGATGTGCGGGAACCGCTCGGCAGGCAGGGCGCGGTAGTGGCTCTCGATGTGGCCGACGAACGACTTGAAGTATTCCTCCAGGCCGAGACCCGTGGCCCGCATCCTGCCGAAGTGCAGCGAGCCCTCGAAGGCGTCGCCGGTGATGTAGAGGGAGATCCGGTCGACGGCGAGCGAGGCGTCACGCGGTGCCATGCCCGCGTCGATGAGCAGGCCGAAGACGTATTCGGCGATCCGCAGCGCGTTCGGGCCCACGGGGATGCTGGCCAGCGCGGCCCTGGCCACGTCGGCATGGCTGCCCAGCACCCGGTGGCACTCGATCGCGTACTCGCGCAACTGCTCCTTCCAGCGGGCCGGATCGGGGTCGGCCAGGTGGATCTCGCCGAGCACCCGGTCATAGATGAGCTCCAGGAGCTCCTCCTTGTTGGCGACGTGCGCGTAGAGCGAGGCGGGCCCGGTGTCGAGCTCCTGCGCGACGCGGCGCATGCTCAGCCCGTCGAGGCCCTCGGCGTCAAGGATCCGCAATCCCGTCTCGACGATCAGGTCCTGGCTCAGCTGCCGCCTGAGCTGAACCGGCTTACGCGCCTTGCGCCACGGCGGGGTCGGGACATTCTCGCTGCTTCCCATGACGAACACTGTACTTGACACGAACGCTGTTCGCCACTAAAACGGTGTTCGTAGCGAACGGTGTTCGTAGTAAGAAACGGTGTTCTACCAAGGAGTCCTCATGACCGTCACCGCCCCCCAGGCGGACTCGGAGGTCCAGCCCTACCGCTGGCGCTGGGTCGCGCTGTTCGTCATCCTGGCCGCCGAGGTCATGGACCTGCTGGACGCGCTGGTCACCTCCATCGCCGCACCGACCATCCAGAAGGATCTGGGCGGCTCGTCGAGCCTGGTGCAGTGGCTGGTGGCCGGTTACACGCTGGCCATGGCCGTCGGCCTGATCACCGGTGGCCGGCTCGGCGACCTCTACGGCCGCAAGCGCATGTTCGTGATCGGCGCCCTGGGCTTCACCGCCGCCTCATTGCTGTGCGGGATCGCCGCGAACCCGGAGATGCTGATCGCCGGCCGCGTTGTGCAGGGCCTGTTCGGCGCCGTGATGCTGCCGCAGGGGCTCGGCCTGATCAAGGAGATGTTCCCGCCGCGGGAGATGGGCAAGGCGTTCGGCATGTTCGGCCCGGTCATGACGATCTCGTCCGTGGGCGGCCCGATCCTGGCCGGCTGGCTGATCGACGCCGACCTGTTCGGCACCGGCTGGCGCATGATCTTCCTGATCAACCTGCCACTCGGGCTGGCCGCCGCACTGGCCGGGATGCGGTTCCTGCCGGAGTTCAGGCTCTCCAACGCCACCCGGCTCGACCTGGTCGGCATGCTGCTGGTCTCGGCCGCCGCGTTCCTGCTGATCTTCCCGCTCATCCAGGGCCGCGAGCTGGACTGGCCCGCCTGGACGTTCGTGTCGATGGCCGCCTCGATCGTGGTGTTCGCCGTCTTCGGCCGGTACGAGAGCCGCCGCGCCGCTTCAGGAAAGGACCCGCTGGTCACGCCGAGCCTGTTCCGCAAGCGCGCCTTCTCCGGCGGGCTGGTGGCCGGGCTGGCCTTCTTCTCCGGCATGATCGGCCTCAGCCTCGTTTTCACCCTCTACACCCAGGTCGGGCTCGGCTACAGCCCGCTCAAGGCCGGCCTCACCGGTCTGCCGCAGGCCATCGGCGGCGTGATCGGCTTCGGCCTGGCCATGTCGGGCCTGCAGGAGAAGCTCGGCCGCGGCCTGCTGCAGATCGGCACCGCGGTGATGGCGGTGGGCGCGGGCGTGCTGGGCCTGACCATCCACCTGGTCGGCACCGACGTCAGCCCCTGGCAGCTGTCCCCCGGCCTGGCCTTCGTGGGCATCGGGATGGGCCTGACCATGGCGCCGTTCTTCGACATCGTGCTCTCGGGCGTCGAGCCGCACGAGTCCGGCTCGGCGTCGGGCACGCTGACCGCGACCCAGCAGCTCGGCGGCGCGCTCGGCAGCGCCCTGCTCGGCACGCTCTTCTTCAACCTGCTCAAGAGCCAGTGGAGCTTCGGCTCGGCGATGCAGGTCACCATCTGGGTCGAGATCGGGCTGCTGGTGCTGACCTTCCTGCTGGCGTACCTGCTGCCGCGCAAGTCCAGTGTGGAGCAAGCGGGGCACTGAGGTTCTCAAGGGCCGCGACCTGGCGTCGCGGCCCTTTCGCCACGTTTCAGGAACCCATGCCGACATGCCGTTCGGCCCACTGGGCGATGTCGCGGCGCTCGATCGCGGCGGCCATCAGGTCCGGGAACGCGTCAGGCGTACACGCGAAGGCCGGGACCCCCATCGCGGCCAGCGCGGCGGCGTTCTCGTGGTCGTAGAAGGGCGCGCCCTCGTCGGACAGGGCCAGCAGCACGATCACCTGGACGCCCGCCTGGGTCATCGCGGCGACCCTGCGCAGCATCTCCTGCCGCACACCGCCCTCATAGAGGTCGCTGATGAGGATGAAGATCGAGTTGGCCGGCCGCGTGATGAGACCCTGGCTGTAGGCGATGGCCCGGTTGATGTCCGTACCGCCGCCCAGTTGCGTACCGAACAGCAGCTCGACCGGGTCGTGCAGCTGATCCGTCAGGTCCACCACGGCCGTGTCGAACACCACCAGCGACGTCTTGAGCGACCGCATCGAGGCCAGCACCGCGCCGAACACACTCGAGTAGACCACCGAGGCCGCCATCGACCCGCTCTGGTCGATGGCGAGCACCACCTCGCGCTGCACGGACCGCTGCCTGCGCGCGTAGCCGACGAGCCGCGAGGGGACGACCGTGTTCTTCTCGGGCAGGTAGTTCTTGAGGTTCGCCCTGATCGTCCGGTCCCAGTCGATGTCGGACACCCGCTTGGGCCGGTGGGTCCTGGCCGAGCGGTCGAGCGCGCCGGTGACGGCGGCCCTGGTCTTCTGGGCGAGCCGGCGATCGAGCTCCTGTACGACCCTGCGCACCACCGCCCTGGCCGACTCGCGCGCCTGGTCGGGCATGACCCGGTTGAGCGCCAGCAGCGTGCCGACCATGTGTACGTCGGGCTCGACGGCCTCCAGCATCTCGGGTTCGAGCAGCAGCCTGGTGAGGTTGAGCCGCTGGATCGCGTCCTTCTGCATGACCTGGACGACGGTCGAGGGGAAATAGGTTCTGATGTCGCCCAGCCACCGCGCCACCCGGGGCGCCGAGGCACCTAGGCCGCCGTCGCGGTCGTACACGGCGGCCAGCGCCCGGTCCATGTCCGCGTCGGCGCCCTCAAGCCCGCCTGCCCCGCCCGCGCCTCCTTGGCGGCCCGCGCAGATGCCGTCGGCGTCGCCGCCGCCCAGCACCAGCCGCCACCTGCGCAGCCGCTCGTCCATACGCTCAGTCATGCTCTCTCCCGCCGATCCGCGCTCTCCCCAAGATCGCCAGCACGCTCAGCCATGCTCTCCCCCGCCGATCCGCGCTCTCCCCAAGATCGCCAGCACGCTCAGCCATGCTCTCCCCCGCCGATCCGCGCTCTCCCTAAGATCGCCAGCACGGTCCGCTCGGCCGCCGCCGCCCGCTGTTCGTCCACGGCCTGCTCCCCCGCCCGCTCGGACCACTCCGACCGCTCCGCCGATCGGACGCGCTCGCCGATCGCCCGGCGTTCGGGTGCGGCGAAGCTCCCGAACGTACGGCGGAGCAGCGGCAGCACGTCGACGAACTGCTCGCCGTCCAGCCCGGTCAGCCAGGCGTCGACCAGGCCGAGCAACCTCGGGTCGTGCACCAGCAGCAGCCCGCCACCGCCCAGGAAGCCCTCGATCCAGGAGGCGGCCCTGGTGGGCGCGTGGCCCCTGGACATCGCCCGCGACATCCGATCGTCGGCGTCGTCGAGCTCGCCGGCGTCGAGCAGGATCCTGGTCAGCCGTCCCTCGATCAGCCCGTGCAGGTCGGGGCGGTCACTCATCCCACGCAACGTGACCAGCCACCGGCTGAGCGGCGACGCCGCCTGACGGGAGGTCGGCGCCGCTGGCTCCTGCCCGACGGCCTCCGGCGCTGAGCCGATGGCCTCCGCCGATGTCGACCCGGCGGCCCGCTCTAGCGGCGAAGTGGTCGGTTCCTCTGACATCAGCGCGACGGCCGTGTGGACGGCGTCGACGCCGCTGAGCAGTGCGGCCGCTGCCTCGTCGTCGAGGCCGGTGACCGCGACGGGCAGGCCGACGCAGATGCGGTCGAGCATGGATCGGACGATCACCGCCAGCCCCTCGGCCGAGGTGCCGCGTACATCACCGTAGCGGTGGGCGCGGACCATCGCCGGTAGCGCGGCCATCAGGTGGGTGACGTCGGTGTCGAGCGCGGCCTTGGCCGAGAGGGCGGCCAGGACCTCGGGCAGCGCCTGCGGCAGGTCGGCCAGCAGGCAGCGTTCGACGAGCCCGGTCAGGTCGGCCAGCGTCACCGACGCCGCCGAGGCGAGGTCGCGGGCCCGCTGGGCGGCGGCGGAGGCGACCGTGATGCCGAGGGCCGCCGCCTCGACCAGCGCCAGGTCGAACTCCGGCCGCCACTGCAGCGTCCACGTCTCCCTGAACGTCCCCTTGCCCCTGGCCTCCCCTAGCACCCCCCACTCCACGTCGAGCAGCCGCAGCCGGTGCAGCAGGTGGCTGCGGTCGAGGTCGAGCGGCTTGCGCAGGTCGAGCCCCAACGCGCGGTCCAGCGCCTCGGGCTTCAGCTTGAGCCGTCGCTGCTGCTCACGCAGGTCGCGCTGGAGCGGCACCATGGGCGTGCCGTCGGAGACATGGCCGAGCCGGTCGCCGACGACCAGGCGCCGCTGGATCAGCTCCACCGCCAGGTCATCGCCCTCGCACAGCACCGCCCTGGCCGCCTCGGTGACCTCGCCGAGCCCGGCCAGCGGGCGTCCACGCAGGGTGGCCAGGCTGTGTGCGAGGCGTACGGACTCGATGACGTGCGCGGACGACACCGCCAAGCCCTCGTCGCGCAGCACCGCCGCCGCTCCGGCCAGCCACCGCTCCACGGGCCGGTCGGGCGCGGTGAACAGGTGGTGGTACCAGCCGGGCGAGGAGATGCCCGCGCCATAGCCGCTCCACGAGGCCAGCCGCCCGTACGTCCACGGCACCCACGTCAGCTGCGCCTTCACCTTGGGCAGGCCACGCAGGAGCGCGTCGTCGGCCTTGGCCGGGGGCAGCGGGGCGGTCAGGGCGGGGACGTGCCAGGCGCCGCAGATCACCGCGATGCGGTCGTGGCCCTGTCTGATGGCGGTGCGGAGGGTCTTGCGCATGTACGCCTCGCGCCTGGCCTCCCGCTCGTCGGGCTCGTGGCCCTCGCGAACGGCGGCCATGGCCTCGGCGATCACCTCGAACGGGGTGTCGCCCCGGTGCTCGACGACGTCCTCCCACCAGCGCTCGGGATCGTCGTAACCGGCTGCGGCGGCCAGGGTGCCGATGGGATCGACCCGCAGGCGCTCGGGGTCGGAGCCGGGCACAGGCTCGGAACCCGCCTCGGGGCCGGGCTCAGGATCGGGGCCCGCCTCGGAGTCGGGCCCAGGCTCAGGACCCGCCTCGGAGCCGGGCCCAGGGTTGGCGGGCCGAGGGGCGGGGGTGACGGCGTTGGGGCCGTGGGCGTCGGGGTTGTTGGCGTCGGAGGTGCCGGGAGTGACAGCGTCGGGAGTGACGGTGCCGGGAGCGTCAGCGTCGGAGGTGTCGGAAGTGTCGGCGTTGGGCGGGTCAGCCAGGCTGTGGGCTGCCGGGAGGTCGCAGAAGCGTACCGGGATGCCCGCCGCCGTACCGTACAGGATGGCCTGCCACTCGGGCGAGAACCCGGCGAACGGCCAGAAGGCCGCGCTGGACGCCTGGCCGGGCACGTGCGCGAGCAGCGCGACCGGCGGTTCGAGCTCGGGCGCGAGGGCCACCAGCGCGTCGGCCTCCGGCGGTCCCTCGATGAGGATCAGGTCGGGGCGGAGGCGCTCGAGCTCCGCCCGTACGGCGCGCGCCGAGCCGGGGCCATGGTGCCGGACACCCAGGATCGAGACGGTCATCAGAACCACCCGTGGATTCCCCGGCGTTCACGCCGGAGAGGAAACGGGAACGGAAAGGCCCGCGAGGGCCTGAGCGTGCCCTGAGGTTCACCGTTCAATGGTGGTCTCCTGACATGTGGTGTAGCCGTAGCCGTCGGCCCTCTGGAGCAGACGGATGTACTTATGGTTGATGCCTTGCCGGGTGCCGGTCGCGGTGGTGACGTTGAAGGAACCTGTGGTGCGGACGGCGACACGTCCGGTGTGGACTCCGGTGTTCTTGCCTTTGGCGAGGGTGGCGCGAACGAGGTCGCCGGTGGCGAACCCGTGGACGTGCTTGATTCGGGGAAGTCGCAGGCGGGGGAACCCGTACCGGTCGGTGCGGGTCCGGCAGTAGAGGCCGCGGCCGGTGGCCCTGACCACCAGGACGCGGCCCGGCCACCCGGTCACCTGCGCGAGTTCGCCGACGTGCAGGGCGTCCAGGGTGTGGGACTTCGGCGCGTTCGTGCGAGAGCGGTTCCACTTGGTACGCCCGCCCGAACCAGTGGCCACGGGCAGAGTGGTCGCGGTCAGCGCCCGCCACAGCGCCCCGCGGGTGGCGTTGACCGCCGCGGCGTCCCGGAGCGGGGCCTTGGCCTGCTGGAGGATGCGCGCCAGCCGTGCGGGGTTGCCTTGTAGGAACTCTTCGACGGGTGTGCTGTTCTTGGCCTGGTTGCAGGCTCGGCACGCCAATGTCAGGTTGGCGATTCGGTCAGAGCCGCCGCGCGCTTTGGGGTGGATGTGCTCGACCTGCAACGGCGTCCCCGCCGCGCCGCAGTACGCGCAGGTCCGGCCCCATTTCTCCAGGAGGTACTGGCGGACCTCGTATCCGGCCAGTGTGCCCTGCTGGTAGTCGATGCCTTCCAGCGGCTTGCCCGCCGAGATGGCGTGGGTGTCGAAGGCGACACGTTCGACGTGGACGGCCCGCACCGGTGCCCACCGCCGCAGCCGGGCCACCCACGACATGGTGGTGTCCACGCGGTGCCGCAGGGACGGCGCGAGCCAGCCCTTGGGCCGGGTGCGGTTGAGGAATCGAGAAGCGCGGTAGCGCAGCTTGCCCGATCTCCTGCTGCGCCGGTAGTTCGAGCGGGCGGCGAGCTTGTCACCGATCGCCGCGCCCCGATGGTCGAGTTGAATACTGTATTTTCCGGTGCGGCTGCCGTCGCGTGCGGTGAAGATGGCGATGCCGGTGTGCTTGGAGCCGGGGTCGAGGCCGACCTGCACGCCGTGCACCGTGGAGTCGGACAGCGTGCGGTCGGTCAGGCGGATGACGAACGGGGTGTGCCGGACCACCACCGCCCGGCCCGCTTTGAGGAACTGCCGGGCCCGGCCGGGCCGGCAGGGCTGCAACGGTTTCCCGTCGCGATCGAGCACGAAGACGTGTGGGTCTGTAAGGACCCTTCCGCCCTTCCCGGACTGCTCCGGGTCGGGGTGACGCCCGCCGCCCGGTGCGGTACGGCGGATCTCCCCTCGCCCAACTTCCACACCGGGTGCGCGGCCTGCCGCGCGTCCGTGAGCCGTTTCGTGCCCACCCTCGGGCGTGTCTGCTCCCACGGATTCCAGAGCAGCGAACTGAGGAAGCATTCGCTGGTGGGTCTGCGGTCCTGCGTGAAAGGTAGCCATCTGGATCACACCTCCAACGGTGATGACTAGGGCTGGTCAACGCGGGGCTTCAAAGCACCTGACGGCACTCAAGCCCCCTCCATCAGGAGGGGGTCGTTGACGACACCTCACGGCACGCGCGGTAGAAGTCGCGCCAGTCGGAGCGCTCGCGGACGACCGTTTCGAGGTATTCGCGCCACACCACCCGGTCGGACACCGGCTCCTGCACCACCGCGCCCACGATCCCGGCGGCCACGTCGGAGGGCCGTAGCACGCCGTCGCCGAAGTGGGCGGCGAGGGCGATGCCGCTGGTCAGCACCGAGATGGCCTCGGCCGTGGACAGAGTACCGCTGGGGGATTTGACCTTGGTACGGCCGTCCTCCGTCACACCCGTACGCAGCTCCCGGAACACCGTCACCACGCGGCGGATCTCCGCCAGCCCCGTGCTGGTCTCGGGCAGCTCCAGCGAGCGGCCGAGCTGGGTGACGCGGCGCGAGACGATGTCCACCTCCTCCTCGGCGGTGGCCGGCACCGGCAGTACGACGGTGTTGAAGCGGCGGCGCAGGGCGCTGGACAGCTCGTTGACGCCCCGGTCGCGGTCGTTGGCGGTGGCGATGACGTTGAAGCCGCGTTCGGCCTGGACCTCGCGGTTGAGCTCGGGGATCGGCAGCGTCTTCTCCGACAGGACGGTGATCAGGGCGTCCTGTACGTCGGAGGGCATGCGGGTGAGCTCCTCGACGCGGGCGATCCGGCCCTCGGCCATGGCCCGCATGACGGGCGACGGGGTCATCGCCTCGACGGACGGACCCTCGGCCAGCAGCCGCGCGTAGTTCCAGCCGTAGCGGATGGCCTCTTCTGCCGTCCCGGCCGTACCCTGCACCAAAAGGGTCGAGTCGCCGCTGATCGCGGCGGCCAGGTGTTCGGACAGCCAGGTCTTGGCCGTGCCGGGCACACCGAGCAGCAGCAGCGCGCGGTCGGTGGCCAGGGTGGCGACGGCGACCTCGACGATGCGGCGGGCGCCCACGTATTTCGGGGTGATCTGCCGGCCGTCGCCAAGGATGTATGTGGTCACGGCCCACGGTGACAGCTTCCATCCGGGTGGCCTGGTCCGGTCGTCGTCCTTGGCGAGTACGGCCAGCTCCTCGGCGTACTGATCTTCCGCATGGGGGCGCAGGACGGTCATGAGAGCTCCTTCATCAGGTCGGCACGGAAGCGCAGCAGGGCGGCGACCTGCTGGATGGGCTGAACGGGCGAGTAGTTCTCGGCCAGCTCGGCGAGCGCCGGGTCGATGTGCTCGCCGGCCAGTTTGATCAGCTCGCCGAGGTTCCACGGCTGGGTGGTGGCCACCTTGGTGATCTTGCGGAGGACGGCCGTCGCCAGCTTCTCCCGCCAGTGCGAGGACACACCGCCCAGCACCATGATCAATTGGCTGTCCAGATCATGCTTTTTCACGAAATCGGCGGCAAGCTGTTGCTGCTCGTCCGGCCCCAGCGCCTCCAGCAGATCCGCGATCGGGTCCCACGCGAACATCGCCCGCGCCCACTCCGGATCCCGCTGCAGCACCGCCGCGCGCACCCAGGCGGTCTTCACCTCGCCGTCCCAGTCAGGGATCTTCATCTTGAGCAGCTTGGCGGGGCTGCCCCAGAGAGCGAGGGGCGCGCGGGCGATGACCTGCTGGAGCCACCAGGCCCGCTCGCCGGTGCCTCGCGGGGGCTTGGCCCGGATGCCGTCGCGCTCCATCGCCTTGTCACACGCTGTGGGCGCCTCGACGATGATCGTGCGCTTGGTGACGGTCAGGCAGCTTCGCGCGCGTACGGCCATGCGCTGGGCCAGGCGCGACTCGGGGAGGCGGGTGAGGAGATTGGCGGCCTGCTGGCGTACCTCTCGCCTACGGTCGTCGAGGGCCTGCTCCAGGAACGGCTCGTCGTCCATCGACAGCCCATCGGCCAGCACCTCGACGAACGCCGCCCGGTCGTCCGGCCCCTCACGCTCCCAGCCCGCCTCCAGCAGCGCCCTGGCCTGCTTGGGGTCGTGCCTTCGGAGGTGGCTCAGGTAGGCGCGGCGGTCGGCCGAACTGCCCAGCTCCCACGTCTCGCCGGTCGGCTCTTCGAGCAGGTACGCCCAGTCGGGGTTCAGGGCTGCCAGCCACCTGCCGCGCTGCCCGGCGACCAGGCCGAGATTCGCTCTGATCGACTGGTCGCGTCTGCCCCGGTCGAGGAGTTCGGGCAGGACGTACGGGGGCACTCTGCGGCCTGCGGTGGAGGCGGCGGCCAGCCATTCGGGGAGCAGGCGGTCGTACTCGCCGCCCAGGATCCTGGCCAGGCGCTCGGCGGCCTGGGCGGTCACGGCGGGCAACTCCTCGTCTTTCGCCCACCCCTGCTCGGTGGCCTCACCCGCTGCCGCCTCACCCGCCGGTGCCTTGCTCTCGGCCCCCTCACCCGCTGTCGCCTGGTCCTCGGTCCTGTCGGCCTTGGTCGTCTCGATGAGTTGCTGACCGGCGCGGCGGCGCACCACTTCTACGGCGGCGCTTTCAAGCAGGTCTCCCTCGTACGGCCTGCGGTCGGTGCCGACCAGTGCCGTCGATGCCAGGTCGTCCCAGGTCACAGGATCACCGCCGTTCCGTCGTCGGCCCAGGTGGTCAGCGGGCGCAGGCCCGGTGGGGTCCACTCGGCGGCCACGGTCACCGGCCGCCCGCCGGAGACGGCGATCAGCCGCCACGGGTCACGTGACCTCGGGTGCAGCGGGAACCCGCCCACAGAAGTGCGGCCGGGAACCACGCCTGCCAGCACGACGGGCCAGGAGTCGGTCCACGGGTCGGCGGCCACGGCGGCGGCGATCTCACCGAGCGCCGTCTCCGGCGAAACCCCAGGCGGAACACGACCACCGAGATCTCTCCGACCGCCGAAATCAGCCCCACCGTCGAGATCCGCTCGATAGTCGGGGGCGCTCCGGCCTGTGGCTTCGCCCTGGTCGGCGAAGGTAGTCCGGTCGGTGGGAAGGCTTCGAGGGGTGGCGTGGCGGGTGGCCACCAGGGCGCGGAGGGGTGCGGCGCCCGGGTAGAAGGCGACGTCGGCGTCGATCGTGGTGCCGGTGACCAGCGAGGCGTCGAGTGGCTGGCCGGAGGCGGCGAAGGACAGAATCAGCGCCGCCCGGCCGGTGTCATGGCCCCGGAGCCATACCCGGCGGGCGGTCAGCCGGTCGTGTTCCTCGTCGCGTCTGCCCACCACATGCCACCGGTCGCGTACGACCGGCCGGACCAGCACGTCCTCCCGCGCGACGGGGAAGCCCGCGCGGATCAGGACGGTCTGGCGCAACGGCCCCGGCAGCTCGGCGCGCCGCCGGTAGGCAACCGCCAGCAGGTTGATCAGCGAGTATTCGGCCAGCAGCCGACTCGGCCAATCGTCGGCCATGCGCACCTCCCGCAACCGGGAGAGCGCGTTGGCGACGCCCGGCGCCTGGGCATCGACGAGGCGTTTGGCCAGGTCGTCCCATTCGTCGGCGTCGGTCCCCGCCAGGCCCTGCCGCACCTGGTCGGCCAGCCACCGTTCGAGCTCGGCCAGTCCGGCACTCACCCGCGCATGCCGAACGGACTCGACCCCCGCAGCCCGCCCACCGCCTGACCTACCAGCGGAGGACGGCCCAGAGCCCAGGCCGGAACCACCGCCAGCCGCCGCGCCCGAGCCTTGCCCACCTTCCGAGCCCGAGCCCAAGCCCGAGGACGTGCCCGATTCACTGCCCAGGCCCATGCCCCTGCCCGCCGCCGTACCCGATCCGCCGTCCGAACCAGACCCCACGCCCGTGCCCGTGTCCGACGCCGTGCTTGGGTCGGCGCCCGACTCGGCGTTCGGCGTCGGATCCGATTCGGGCCAGTCGGCCAGTTCCGGGTCGCTCTCGGCTTCCGCGGCGGCACGGGCGCGGGCGGCCTCGAGCTTGGCCGCCGCCTTGGCGGCACGTTCCGTACGCATAGCGACCCACTCCGCCGCCCACGGCGGCAGCGAATCGGCGGCGGGAACCCCGTCTGCCGACCACATGAGCAGCAGCCCGAGCGCGTGCTTGCACGGGAACTTCCGGCTGGGACAGCTGCACCGATATGCGGGCTCGGAGAGATCGACACACGCCATGTAGGGCGTGGCTCCACTCCCCTTGCACTCACCGAACAGCACGTCGTCAGTCGTGCCGCGCAAGCTCCATTTGCCAGGTGTCGCCACGCCCTGCGCCGCCTTCTGGGACGAGGCGTCGGGGGCGAGAGCGAGCACCTGATCACGGCTCCACCGTTCGATCACTTGCCGCAGACTAGCCAGCTCGACCGACAATTACTGCCCGCTCCGACCGATCCACCAAGAAGATCCACACGGCTACTGGTCAGGGTGAGATGACGTCGCTCCACCCCACTCCTGTCAGTCGCTCCCCTGCGCTCCTGTCAGTCGGTCCACCCCACTCCTGTCGGTCGGTCCATCCCACTCCTGTCACTCGGTCCACCGCAGTCGTCGGCACACCGGCACCCGGGCGATCCGTTCGCCACCCAACCGACCTCACCGCCGCCGCGCTCCCCAGCACGTAGGATCACCCACGTGGAGCTGACGATCTATCCCAGCGGCCCGGCCATCGAGGTCGCCGACGAGGCTGAGGCCCTGGCCAGTGAGCTGGACGGCCAGCTGGTCCTCGACGGCACCCGCTTCCTGCGCCGTGACGTCACCGGCGCGGCGATCGCGTTCGTGGAGCGCCCGCCCATCGCCCGCGCCCTCGACCTGCTGCCCCATCCCGAGGGCGGCTGGTTCCGCGAGACCTGGCGGAGTCCCGTCACCTTCCTGCCCGCCGGTTATCCCGGGCCTCGCGCCTCCGCCACCGGTATCTACTTCCTGCTGGGTCCTGGCGAGGAGTCGGTGCCGCACGTGGTCCGGTCCGACGAGGTGTGGCTGTGGCATCGGGGCGGCCCGCTGGACCTGACCATCGGCGACGAGAGCGTCATCCTGGGCCCGCTGGTCGAGGACGGCCAGGTGCCGCAGGCCGTGGTGCCGGGCGGCGTGTGGCAGTCGGCCCGGCCCGCCGGCGGCGAGGAGGTGCTGGTCAGCTGCGTCGTCTCACCGGGATTCGACTTCGCCGACTTCACCGCGCGGACCGAGTAGAAGCCATGGACAGACTTCACCGCGCGAACCGAGTAGGAGCCATGGACGTACGACCGGACAGCGAACACCCCATCAGGCGCCTCTCGACCGAGGTCGTGTACGAGAGCCCGTACCTGCGCATGCGCGAGGACCGCATCCGCCGCCTGGACGGTTCCGAAGGCATCTACTCCTACGTCGAGAAGCCCGACTACGCGCTGGTCATCCCGGTCGAGAACGACGGGCTGCACCTGGTGGAGCAGTACCGCTACCCGATCCGCGCCCGGTCGTGGGAGTTCCCGCAGGGCACGTTCCCGCAGATGCGGACCGGTGACCCCGAGCACCTGGCACGCGAGGAGCTGCGCCAGGAGACCGGCCTGACGGCGGCGGACATGCGGCACCTGGGACGGCTGAGCTGCGCCAAGGGCATGTCGTCGCAGAGCTTCGACGTGTTCGTGGCCACCGGGCTGGAGCCGGGGCCCAACGAACTGGAGGTCGAGGAGCAGGACCTGCTGCATCGGTGGTTCAAGCGCACGGACTTCGAGGCCATGATCCGCGACGGCGAGATCACGGACGCCGCGACTCTGGCGGCCTACACGCTGTTCCTGCTCTCGAACCAGTAGGTCATCCCGCTCGAACGACACCAAGGGCAAATCGGCTTAAAGATGGGATCATCGAGAATCCCCGCTGGGTCCTCGGATTCGATAGGACGATGCTAAAGCGCCGTGTGCAGAGCACTGCGCCTTTTCGCCCTGCGGCTTCCACGGCTTCCTCGCAGGGGAGCCACCGTGAACGGCTCCCGGATCCGCGCGGCCACGCCAGGGTTACCCAGGCGGCCGTGGCGTTGAGCAGCAGCGCGTGCTGGACGGCGGGGGCGATCACCCGGCCGTTGAGCGGGCGACGGGACAAGCCGTGGAGACGGACAGTGGCCATCGTCGCCCCACCTGTCGCACACGCCACGGCGCATTACCCACTTGTCCAGCTCCGAGTCGGACCGAATGTCAAGATGCTGCGCCCCCTAGAAATCCCTGATTTCGCGTGTACATCCCCGGCGTAACCGAACAGATGTGACATGCTGCCCACAAATCACGGAAAAGAGTTCGCATGTGCGGTGCGTCACTAAGAGTGATTATCTGTGATAAATACGCGATCACGCGGTTCGGCCTACTGTCGATCCTGGCCTCCCGGGACGACGTCAACGTGATCGAGACCACCGACAGCGGCGTCCATGCGATCATGCTCGCCCGCAAGCATCATCCCGAGGTCGTGGTCACCGGGCTGACCCTCGGCGGGCTGTCCGGGCTGGAGCTGATCCAGCGATTACGGGCCGAGAAGCTGGACCCCGAGCCTCGGGTGGTCGTGTTCACCGTCGACCATACCGACCAGACGGTCACCGACGTGCTGCGCGCGGGCGCGAACGGGCTGCTGACCCAGGATTCCACGCAGGACGAGGTCGTCGCCGTCATCAGGGCGGCGGGCCGGGGGCAGACCATGCTCTCGCCCGTCGTGACGCAGCGGCTGGTCGACTGGTTCAGGCAGCGGGAGCCCCCTCCCGCCGAGCTGGAGCAGCCCACGCTGGCCGGGTTGACGCCGCGCGAGCAGCAGGTGCTGCTCCTGGTCGCGCAGGGGCGGTCGACCGAGGAGGTGGCGGGAGAGTTGTACATCGGGGTCAGTACGGTACGCACCCATTTGCACCGCCTCCGCGCCAAGTTGAAGGCTAAGGACCGGGCCCAGCTGGTCTCCTTCGCCTACCGCTCCGGCCTCATGTCAACCTGACCGCCGCGCAGGGATCTGGCGCGTCGCCAGCGGCCCGAGGGCGAGTGAGCCGAGTACGACGGCCGCCGCCAGCGCGAACGTCCCCGGGTAGCTGATGTCCGCGACCACCCCGCCGACCAGCCCCGCGAGCCCGAAGAAGATGTCGTACAGCGAGCTCAGCGCCCCCAGCGCGGCCCCCCGCTCCGCCTCCGGCGCCCGGCTGATCGTGATCATCGCGAGCGACGGGTAGAGCAGGGTGAACCCGGCCCCCGACAGCACCGCCCCCGCCGCCGCCACCCACCAGCCGGGCGCGAAGCCGATCATGGCCAGGCCGGCGGCCTGCGCGAGGCTCGACGCGACGATCACCGGCATCGGGCCGAGCCGGTCTGGGAGGCGGCCGGCCACGAGCCGGGTCACGATGTACGCGGCGCTGAACACGCTGAGCAGTACGGGCCCGTTGGAGATCCCTCTGGAAGACAGGGCCAGCGCGCCGAAGCCCACCAGCACGCCGTACCCGAACGCCCCCATGCCCAGCGCCAGCCCCGGCAGCACCGCAGCGCCCGGGATGAGCTTGCGCGACACGACCGGCAGCCGCGCGCCGGACGGCAGCAGGCTCAGCACCGCGACGGCGACGAGCGGCAGGGCCACGGCGGCGGCCCACACCGCCGGGTAGGAGCCGAGACGGTACAGCGACTCGCCCAGGGCGGGCCCGGCCATGAAGCCGCCCCACATCGCCAGGCCGTACCAGCCGACGATCTGGCCCCGGCGGTTCTCGGGCGCGAGCTGGACCGTCCACACCGAGCCCGCCGTGAACAACAACGCCTCGGCGACGCCCATGACGAGCCTGGTGGTGATGAGGCCGGGCAGGCCCCACGGGAGCGCGTACAGGGCGCCGACGACGGCGGCCAGCGCCGAGCCGGCCAGCATCAGCCGGCGACCGCCGAAGCGCTGCGCGAGCTGGCCGCCGTAGGGGCGCAGTGCCAGGGTTACCGCCGCGGTCGCGGTGAAGGCCGCGCCGACGGCGAACGGCGTGCCGCCCAGCTCCTCGGTCACCAGTCGCGGGATCACCGGCACCGCCGCGCCGAACGCCGTGAACGTGACGAACAGCGCCGCCACCAGCCCGGCGAACGTCCGCGCCCAGGGGGTCACAGGCCGCAGGCGCCGTCGCCGGCCATTAGCAGGAACGCTCACAGGCCGCGGGTGTTGCCGCCGTCCACCAGCAGCACCACGCCCGTGATGAAGGAGGTGTGCTCACTGGCCAGGAACGCGGCGATCGCCCCGAAGTCGCCCGGACGTCCGATCCTGCGCATCGGCAGTCCCTCGGCCACCCGCGCCAGCGCCGCGTCCGCCTCGTCGCCGAACTGGTGGTCCAGCGCGGGCGTGCGGTGGAAGCCCTGGGCGAGGACGTTCACGGTGATGCCGCGCGGGCCGAGGCTCGGTACGAGCCCCTTGGCGAAGCCCAGCACGCCCAGCCGGGCGACGGCCGACAGGCCGGTCAGGGGCAGCGGCTGGCGTACCGCCTCCGAGGTGAGCATCAGCACCCTGCCCCAGCCGGTGTCCAGGTGCGGCAGGGCGGCCAGGACGACGCTCACGTGCGGGATCGTGTTGTCCTCCAGCGCCCGCCGGTACACGGGCACGTCGAACTCCTCCAGCGACCCGTGCGGCACCCCGCCCGAACTGCTGACCACGATGTGCAGCGAGCCGAACTCGTCGGCGGTGCGCCCCACCCATTTGGCCACGGCCGCCTCGTCGCGCACGTCCACGCTGGTGCTGAGCACCCGTCCCGGACCCGCGGCGTCGATCTCGGCGTGCGCCCGCGCCAGCCGGTCGGGCTCGCGCGCGCAGATGGACACGTGCGCGCCCTCGGCCGCCAGCGTGCGGGCCACGGCCAGCCCGAGTCCGCTGCTGGCCGCCGCCACGAGCGCGACACGTCCGTTCAACCCAAGGTCCATGACCAGACACCTCTCAGGAGAGCAGCAGGAAGTGCTGCGGCAGATGTACGGCCAGGCCGACGCGGGTGCTCGCCTCGATGACCTCGGTGTCCCGGTGCAGCCGCAGCGTGGACTGCGCGGGGTCGAGCAGCGTCACGGCCGCGCGGAAGTCGCCGAGCAGCGCGTCCCCCGCGCCGATCATGCGGGTGCGCGAGACGCGGATGCCGGCCGTCGCCAGCCGGTCGAGGGTCCCGTCCCGGACCAGCTTCCAGTACAGGCCGGGGTGGGTGACGATCCCGTCGCACGAGCCGCCGGTCTCCTCGACCTCGGCCGCCGCCGCGGTCAGCACGTCCTCGGGATCGCCGTCGAACGGCGCGTGCCGTGACTCCGCCAGGTGCAGCAGCCCGTCGATCGCGCCGTCGCCGGAGCCGTGCAGCAGGATCTGGTTCTCGACCGTGGACAGCCGTACGAGCACGCGGTAGTCCACGAAGGCGGCGAGCAGGCCGGGCTCGTCAAGGACCCCCTTGGGCACCGGCACCCCGACCTTGACCTCGGTCAGGCCGGCCACGCGGACGCTGGCGGCGAAGACGGACTCGGGCGTCTCGGCGTACGACGTCCCCGACGGCGCCAGCTCAGCCGGTGGCGCCTCATGGACGTAGGGCACCTGCCCGTCGCCCACCTTCGCGCTCTTCAGCAGGTGCCGGACCGTGTAGCGCGGCCGGGTCTTGAACAGCGGGAACGCCTCGGTCAGCGCCAGCCGGTACGGTACCTCGACGTCGCCGCCGTTCCGCGAGCCCGCCACCGCCCACGCGAACTCCTCGCCAGGAGACATGCCGGTCCCTCCGTTGAAATGGCACAAATGGTTGTCAACGCTGAGCTGATTTGGTGGCTACAAACCGTCCGAGCACGAGGTAATCCATCTCGGTCTTCAGGAAGCAGTCCATGGCGTCGGCCGGAGAGCACACGATGGGCTCGCCGGCCACGTTGAACGAGGTGTTGATGAGACAGGGCACCCCGGTCAGCTCGGTGAAGGCACGCAGCAACTCCGCCAGCAGCGGGTTGTCCTCCTCGCGGATCGTCTGAATCCTGGACGTGCCGTCCACGTGCGTGGCTCCGGGAATCAGGTCGCGGTAACCGGGCCGTACGGGGAAGACGAACGTCATGTACGGCGAGGCCCGCTTCTTCCCCATCTCGAACACCTCGGGCGCCACGTCTTCGAGGACGACGGGCGCGAACGGCCGGAACGGCTCCCGGTGCTTGATCCGGTCGTTGATGATGTCCTTGATATCGCCGAAGCGGGGATTGGCGAGAATGCTCCGGTTGCCCAGCGCGCGCGGCCCGTATTCGGTCCGGCCCTGGAACCAGCCGAGCACGCACTTCTCCCGCAGCAGCGCGGCCGTCTCCCGCGCCACGTCGCCGGGTGCCAGCTCACGCCATTCGACGCGCCCCGCGTGAGCGTCGAGCGTGGCGAGGATCTCGTCGTCGCCGTACGCGGGCCCCAGGTACGGCGAGCCGGAGACCCGCGGCTTGTCGCCCGCCTCCTGACTGGCGTAGAAGGCGGCGCCGATGGCCACACCCGGGTCGCTGGCGCCGAAGCTCACCTCCATCTCGGCGAACCTGGAGCCTTCGAGCAGCTTGGTGTTGTTGACGCAGTTCAGCGCCAGGCCGCCCTCGAACAGCAGTCGCGGGAGCGCGCTGCGCTCCTCCAGCGCGCGCAGCTGGTGGGCCGTCACCGCCTCGACCATCTCCTGGGCGGCCGCGGCGACCCGGACCCGCACGTCGAAGTCCTCCCGGCCGTCCGGGTCCGTGTCGAAGATCCGGTCGAACAGCGCGTAGTAGGCGCGTACGGCCCGCGGCGCGTAGGGGATGGTGTAGCGGCCGTTGTCCGTCAGCGCCACCACGTGCTTGAGCAGCGGGTTGGGCTCCGGCGGCGGGCCGTGGCCGGCCAGGCCCATGACCTTGTACTCGTCGTTGTTGGGCATGAAGCCGAGATACCTGGTCAGCACCGCGAACAGCAGGGCCAGCGAGTTGTCCCCGTCCACGGTCGCGTCGTCGAACAGGCGCACCTTGCCGTCGCGTACCTCGCCGAGGATCGCCGACAGCCACTCCGCCCGGCCGTCGCTGACCACGAAGGCCGCCTCCCCGCCCCCGGACAGGTGGTATCCCGTCATCAGGTGGGCGAGGTGATGCGGCACCGTGACCAGCTTCTCGGCGGTCAGCGGGTGGCCCGTGTGCTCGTGGAAGTCGGCGAGAATGGCCTCCTGGCTGAAAATCCTGGTATAGGTGTCGTCGAGCCGCCGCAGCCTGGCGAATTTCTTGTCCACCGGTGCGTCGGCGTCCACGATCTCGGCGATCATGTTGTTCATGACGTCCTGGGAGAAACGCCAGGAATGCGCGAAGACATCGACCTCGTCGTACGTTTTCCCGGCCGCCTTTAAAACCCATTCGATGGCCCGGGCCGGAAACCGGGCGGTCTTCTTCTCGCGATTGAGCCGCTCCTCCTCGACGGCCGCGACCAATTCCCCGTCTACCATGAGGGCCGCCGAGGAATCGTGGCCGTAGAGCATGTGACGGTCGATTCCCGTCGACCCGTAATAACGCGCGAAGAGTTCGGCGACCTTACCGAACCCGTTGTATCCGAGGACGATCACGAGAACTCCTTGCGGTGAAGGACTCGGGTCCCACCAGTGAAGGTCATGCCGCCCTGGACGGCGTCCACCTGGTGATGACCCCGGGGGCGACGCATCGTTGAGCCGGTGGACGCGGCTCAGCGGACGGGTGAGGGCGCGACGTTGTAGTTGGCGCGGAAGAAGTTGTCCGGGTCCAGCCGCCGTTTCACCGAGGTCAGCCGGTCGAAGGCCGTCTCGCCGAAGGTCTTCCTGGCCCGGTCGCCGGTGGACGCATAGTTGATGTAGCCGTCGCCCCAGCGGCTGTACGGCTCGGCGGCGGCCGAGACGGACCGCGCCCAGGCGATCCGCTCCTCGTCGGCGGCCGGGTCGGCCCAGATCGCCGTGCCCGTGACGTTGAAGGCGGCGCCGCGGAAGGGCACGGCCGTGGCCTCGGCGGGCACCCGCCGCACCGCGCCGTGCAGCGCCTCGACGAGGATTCCGTCTCTGAAGGGCCCCAGCCAGCGGCCGGCCAGGAACCGCTCGACCAGCGCGTCGGCCAGCGCGTCCGGCAGGGCCTCGGCGAAGCGGGCGCTCCAGTAGTGCCGGAGCCCGAACGCCAGGCGGCCGAGCGCGGCCTGCAGCGACAGGTACGACCTGGGCATGAGCTGCCAGTCGAGGATCTCCGGCCCGCGCAGCCGCTTCTCCAGCGCCGCCCGGTAGCCCTCGTCGTCGCCGCTGTAGGCCACGCAGATCACCGCCGCCGGGACGTGCGTGGGCCCGTACCTCTTCAGGAACAGCGTGCAGTTGAGCTCGTCGGGCGCGTCGAGCATGAGCTCGCGGAACAGGCGCACCGCCCGGCCGAGCTCGGCGCGCGGATAGGCCACGCAGCCCCCGTACAGCAGGCCCACCGGGTGCGTACGGAAGCGGAACTCCGTCACCACGCCGAAGTTGTGGCCAGCGCCGCGCAGCGCCCAGTCGAGCTCGGGATCGCGCTCCGCGTCCACCTCGACCACCTCCCCCGCGGCCGTGACGAGCCGATAGGAGAGCACGTTGTCGCAGGTCAGGCCGTATCTTCCCATCAGGTGTCCGAGGCCGCCGCCCAGGGTCAGGCCGCCGACGCCGGTGGTGTCGAAGGTGCCGCCCGTGGTGGCCAGCCCGTACGCGGTGGTCGCCAGGTCCATCTGGCTCCAGGTGGCGCCGCCGCCGACCGTGGCGGTGCGCCGGCCCGGATCGACCGTCACCGAGCTCATCAGCCGCAGGTCGATGACCAGCCCGTCCTCGACGGAGGCGTACCCGGCGACGTTGTGCCCGCCGCCGCGCACCGCCGTGACCAGCCCGGCCTCGCGGGCGGTACGGATCACCGCCCGCAGCTCCGCGACGTCACGCGGCAGGCAGATCAGCCGCGGCCGCAGATCGTGCATGCCATTGAAGAGCAGCCGCACCTCGTCATAAGCGGGGTGGCCGGGTCCGACCACCCGATCGGGACAGGCGGCGTTCAGGGCGTTCAGCGTGGAGACCGTCACTGGCTCGTTCCTTTCTCGGGCCGAGGTTCTTCGACGGCTTATCACGCATTTGTGACACACGCGAGGGGGTTGTCTTTCCGGGGACTTGCCGCGATAGTCGGCTCTTAGGTCCAGCGCGTAATTCACTACCCGACCAAATAGCTCACGTTATTTGTACCAACAGATTCGAGGGACCGGTGAATCCACCCCTGACCACCTGGCCCACTTATGACAAGGGAGATGTCTTCCTCAGCCCGGAGGACATCGCCGCGGCGATCGAGGCGCTGCGCGCCCGGTTGTTCTTCCGTTACGATTTCCGACCGCACGAGGAGACATTTACCGGGCTCTTCGAACGACGGCTGTGCGAGGTGTTCGGCGCCGGGCACGCGCTGGCCTGCGCCAGCGGCACCACCGCGATCACCCTGAGCCTGCTCGCGCTCCAGCTGCCCGCCGGCTCGCCGATCGCCTGCCCCGCGTTCACCTTCGCGGCCACGCCGAGCGCGATCCTGCTCGCCGGGCACCGGCCGGTGCTCGTGGAGTGCGACGAGAACCTGCACCTGGACGTGCGCGACCTGCGCCGGGTGTTCGACGAGGGCGCCAAGGCGGTCGTGGTGGTGCACATGCGCGGATTCGCCAGCGACATGCCGGAAATATGCCGACTGGCGGAGGAGTACGGCGCGTTGGTGGTCGAGGACGCGGTGCCCGCCCTCGGCGCGCGGCTCGACGGCCGCTACCTGGGTACGTTCGGCCACTTCGGCGCCTTCAGCACCCAGTCCGACAAGTCGCTCAACACCGGCGAAGGCGGGTTCCTGCTCACGGACGACCCCGAGGCGTACGCCCGCGCGGTGGTCTACAGCGGCGCCTACGAAGGCCGGATGGCCCGCCACTTCCCCGGCAAGGTCCCCGACGTCGACGACCGCGCGTACCCCATCTTCAGCTTCCGCATGGACGAGATCAGGGCGGCGCTGGCCGGAGCCCTGCTCCAGCGGCTGCCCGACCGGCTGGCCGCCCATCGCCGCAACTACGACTACGTGGCCGAGCGGCTGGCGGACCTGGACGGGATCGCGCTGCGGCAGCCGGTGGCGCCGGGCGCTTACCTCGGCGAGGCGCTGGTCTTCCGGCTGCCGGGGGCCACGCCGCGGGAGTGCGTCGCGTTCGCCGAGGCCGTCGCGGCCGAGGGGGTCGACGCCCGCGCGCTCGGCGACCGCGACGACGTCAACGTACGCGCCTTCTGGAACTGGCGCTTCCTGCTCGGCGACAACCCGGAGGCCGCGCGGAGCCTCTTTCCGACGTCGGCGCGCTATGTCAGCGAGGCGATCGACATCCCGCTCTCGGCGAACCTGGACCTGGCCGACTGCGACCGTCTGGTGACCGCCGTCAGAAAAGCCGCCGCCGGAAGAGCACCCGCCACAAAGCCCGCCGCCACAAAGCCAAGCAGTGAGAGCGCCGTCGCCGGACGGACCGCGAGCCGATGACGCCCACAGCGCCGCGAGTGCTCTACGTCACGGGCTGGTGCAGATCGGGCAGTACGCTGCTCGGCAACCTGCTCAACGAGCTGCCGGGCGTCGCGCACGTGGGCGAGCTCAACTACCTGTGGTCCAACGGCGTGCTCGGCACCGGCACCAACAGCACCTGCGGCTGCGGTAAGGACCTACAGGACTGCGACGTGTGGCGGCGGGTGCTGCGTGAGCTGGACGGTCACACCCTCGCGACGGAGATGATCGGCCTGCACAACGCCCGCCTGCGCACCCGCTTCACCCAGGAGCGGCTGCGCGAGGCACGGGGCATGGCCCGGCCGCCGCGCGACGTGCGGCGCATCAGCGAGGTCAAGCGGCGCCTCTATACCGCGATCGGCGCGGCGCTGGGCGCCGAGGTGATCGTCGACACCTCCAAGTTCCCCGCCGAGGCGGCCCACCTCATGGGCCTGCCCGACCTGCGGCCCCAGGTGCTGCACATGGTGCGCGACCCCAGGGCGACCGCCTACTCGTGGCACCGCGCCAAGGGCTACATCCCGGCCATGAGCCCCCTGCGCAGCAGCGCGTACTGGACCTGCTTCAACGCCGCGTCGGAGTGGATCGCGCGCGCCTACCCCGGCAGGTGCCTCAGGCTCAGGTACGAGGACTTCGCTGCGCGGCCCGCCGAGACGATCGGCCAGGTCATGGCGTGGGCGGGTCTACCCTCCCCCGGCCCGGTGATCGACGGGAACACCGCCCGGCTCGGCGTCAACCACACCGTCACCGGCAATCCCGACCGGTTGCGCACCGGGCCCGTGGCCATCAGGCCCGACGACGCCTGGCGCACCGCCCTGCCGGCTTCGAGTGTCGCGCTCAGCACCTTCGCCGCACTGCCGCTCATGGGCAGGTACGGCTACCACCTGAACAGCCGATAGGAGCAGGAGCACCCATGGAGTGGCGAAGCGACGCCGAGCACTGCTACCGGGAAGGCTGGTGGCGGGACGGCACGCCCCTGGACGACCTCCGGCGGGCCGTGGAGCGCTCACCGGGCCGCGTCGCGATCACGGCGCACCAGGCGGGCGCCTCCGACCTGGTCAAGCTGACGTACGCGGATTTATCGCGACTCGTGGAGCGGTTCGCCGGGGCCCTGACCGAGCTGGGCGTCGGCCCGGGTGACGTGGTCGCGCTCCAGCTGCCGAACTGGTGGCAGTTCCCGCCGCTCGCGCTGGCCTGCATGCGGGTCGGCGCGGCGGTCAACCCCATCATCCCGATCCTCCGCAAACGCGAGGTCGGCTTCATGCTGGAACGTACGGAAGCGAAGGTCTGCGTCGCGCCCGCGTCGTTCCGCGGCTTCGACCACGCCGGGATGCTCGCCGAGATCGCCAAGGAGGTGCCGACGCTGCGGCACGCGGTGACCATCGGCGGCGGCCCGCTCGACTTCGACGACGTCTTCATGTCCGGCGGCGACGTCCGGCTCGGCCGGCCGGAGGCGGGCCCCGACGACCTGGCCCAGGTGATGTTCACCTCGGGCACGACGGGCGAGCCCAAGGGCGTCATGCACACCCACAACACGCTGTACGCCGGCATCCGCACCGAGGCGGAGGCTCTCGGGCTGGATGAGGATCTGGTCGTCCACATGGGCTCGCCGCTCACCCACCAGGCCGGGTACCTCTACTGCTTCCTGATGCCGCTCCAGCTCGGCGGCCGGGCGGTGTTCCAGGACGTGTGGGACCCGGACGTCATGCTCGGCCTGGTCGAGTCGGAGGGCGTCAACTTCGGCATGGGCGCCACCACGTTCGTGGTCGACGCCATCGCCGCGCAGCGGGCCCGGCCCCGGGACCTGCGGACCCTCGACTCCTTCGCGTGCGGCGGGTCGCCGATCCCGCCGAAGGTCGTTGAGGAGGCGGGCGAGGTGCTGGGCGTGCGCATGTACGCGCTGTGGGGCATGACGGAGAACGCCACGGTCACGATCACCCGCCCCGAGGACCCGCCGGATCTCGCCGCGCGCTCCGACGGCCGCCCCGCCCCCTGGATGCAGGTCCGGATCGCCGGCGACCGCCTTCAGGTACGCGGCGCGAACCAGTGCGTGGGCTACTGGAAACGCCCCGATCTGTACGCCGAAGCTCTCACCGGCGACGGCTGGTTCGACACGGGCGACCTGGCCAGGGATGACGGCGAGGGCGGCATCCGGATCACCGGCCGGGCCAAGGACCTGATCGTCAGGGGTGGGGAGAAGATCCCCGTGGTCGAGGTGGAGGCCGCACTCTGGCGGCACCCGCGGATCAAGGAGGCCGCGCTGGTGGCCTACCCCGATGAACGTCTCGGCGAGCGGGCGTGCGCCTTCGTCGTCCCGGACGGGGAGCCGCCGTCACTCACCGACGTACAGCTGCATCTGGAAGGACTCGGCATGGCCCGGCAGTTCTGGCCGGAACGCCTGGCTGTCGTCGCCGAGCTGCCGAAGACGGCGTCGGGCAAGGTACAGAAGTTCGAGCTGCGCGAACGGATGGGCTGAGCATGGACTTCGCGTTCGACGACGAGCAGGAGCGGCTGCGCGCCCGGGTGCGCGACTTCGCGGCCGAGCGCCTCGCCCCGCACTACCAGTCCGACGATCGGGCCGCGGCCATGCGCCCCGAGCTGCCCGGCGAGCTGGCCCGCATGGGGCTGCTCGGCCTGCGCGTCCGTAAGGAGTACGGCGGCGCGGGCGCCGACGCCGTGACCACCGGCCTGGTGCTCGAAGAGCTCGCCCGCGCCGACGTGAACAGCTGCTACCTGGTGCTCAACGCCGCGCTCGTGGCCGACATCCTGCAGGCCAACGCCTCACCGGAGCAACGGGGAGACTGGCTGCCCGCCCTGGCCTCGGGTGAGCTGATCCCGGCCATCTGCCTGACGGAGCCCGAGCACGGCTCGGACGCCGCCGCCATCGAGTTCCGCGCCACTCTCCAGGACGGAGCCTGGCTGCTGCACGGCGAGAAGACCTCGATCATGCTCGGCATGACCGCCACGCACGGCCTGGTCTTCGCCAGGACGGGCGGTCCTGGCGCCCGCGGCGTCACCGCCTTCCTCACCGACCTGGCCGCGGCGAAGCGGGAGGAGTTCACCGACCTCGGCAACCGCGCAGTGGGCCGCGCCCACCTGACCTTCGACGGCCTGACCACCGGGCCCGAGACGATCGTGGGCGGCGAGGGCCTCGGCTTCGTCCAGGTCATGCGGGGCTTCGACTACTCGCGGGCGCTGATCGCGTTGATGGCGACGGGCACCGCGCAGGCGGCGATCGACGACGCGCTGGAGCGGGCGCGCACCCGCACCGCCTTCGGCCGCCCGCTCGGCGCCTTCCAGGGGCTCAGCTTCCCCCTGGTGGAGTACGCCACGCAGCTGCGGGCGGGCAGGGCGCTCTGCTACGAGGCGCTGTGGCGCAAGGACCAGGGACTCCCGCACACGACCGAGGCGAACATGGTCAAGTGGTGGGTGCCGAGGATGGCCGCGGACGCCGTCCAGCAGGCGCTGCTCACGTTCGGGCAGGCCGGCTACTCGGAGGAGCTGCGGCAGGCCCAGCGGCTGCGCGACGTGATCGCGCTGCAGATCGCCGACGGCACCGCCCAGATCACCAAGCTGGTGGTCGCCCGGCAGCTACTCGGCCGCGACGCCGCGCCCTGAGTCCACCGTTACGATGCCGCCTTTACGAGGCCGCCTTCTCCGGGGCGTACGGCGGCAGGTTGAGGCGGTCGCGGATGTTGCGCTGGACAGTGGCCTTGTCGTCGCGGGCGTCGACCGACACGACGTACTCCTTGCCGCGGAACAGCTCCACGACGGGGTCGATCTTGTCGTGGTATTCGCGCAGCCGCGTGGCGAGCGCGTCCGGGGCGTCGTCCTCGCGGGTGACGAGCTCGCCGCCGCACACGTCGCACCTGCCCTCGGTCGCGGGCCGGTGGGCGATCAGGTTGTAGTCCATGCCGCAGCGCGAGCACAGCCGCCTGGCCAGCACCCGGCGCCGCACCTCCGCGTCGGGCAGGTCGAGGTGGATCACGCCGTCGATGTCGTAGCTCTCCAGGAAGAACTCCGCCTGCCGCCGGCTGCGCGGGAAGCCGTCGATGATGAAGCCGTAGTTCCAGTCGTGCTGCTGGAGGCGCTCCCTGACGACGTCCTCGACCAGGTCGTCGCCCACGAGCTCACCGGCCGCGACCAGGCGGCGGACCTGGGCGCCGAGCTTGGTGTGGACCTTGACATGCCAGCGGAAGATGTCGCCGACGCTGATGTGCACGAGGTCGAGGTCGGTGGCCAGCAGGGTGCTCTGGGTGCCCTTGCCGCTGCCCTGCACGCCGAGGATCACGTATTTCCGCATGTCTCATTCTCCCCCGGAGACGGGCAGCATGATCTCAGCGCCCGCCGCACCGCGATCGACGAGCTCCTGAACCCGCTGGGGAGCGTAGATCCCGTCCACGAGGAGCTGCGCGAGCCCGAGTATGCCCGCGTTGGGGTCGAGGTCGCTGCGGACGATCTGGAGATTGCGGGTGGCCAGCGGCAGTGACCGCCGGTAGACGATCTCGCGGATGCCGGCGAAGAGCTGCTCGTCGGTGTGCGCGAGCTGGCCGCCGATCGCGATGATGCGCGGGTTGAACAGGTTGACGGTGTCGGCGATGGCGCCGCCGAGGATGCGGGCGGCGCGCCGCGCCAGGCGTACCGCGGCCAGGTCTCCTGAGCGGATCAGGCGTACGGCGTCGTCGACGGTGGTGATGTCGTGGCCCGCCGCCTGGAGATCGCGCACGAGCGCCCAGCCCCCGGTGTAGGCCTCCACGCAGCCGAGGTTGCCGCACCGGCAGAGCGGCGGTTCGGCCACGTCGTCGACCACGACCTGGATGTGGCCGATGTCGCCGGCCGCGCCGTCGGCGCCCCGGTGCACCTGGCCGCCCGCGATGAGGCCGGTGCCGACACCGGTGCCGATCTTGACCATGAGCAGGTGCGGGACGTCGGGGTAGCGCAGGCGCTGCTCGCCGAAGGCCATCGCGTTGACGTCCTTGTCGACCAGCACCGGGCAGTTGTAGCGGGCGGTGAACCAGCCCGGGATGTCGAAGCGGTCCCAGCCGGTCATGATCGGCGGGCTGACCACCCGCCCGCTCGCGAAGTCGACGGGACCGGGCACGTCGATGCCGATGCCGAGCACGTCGCCCGGCTGGTGGCCGCGCTCGTCCAGTAGCTCGGCGAACAGCTCGGACACGATCGTGAGGATCGCCTCCGGACCGCTGGTCACCTCGGCGCGGACGTCTCGCTCGGCCCGCACCACCCCGCCCAGGTCGCACACGGCGGTGCGCAGGCCGGTGGCGCCCACGTCGGCCACCAGCAGCACGCCCCGGTCGCGGTTGACGACGAACTGACCGGCGGGCCGGCCGCCCGTGCGCGCCTCCGTGGGCGCGGGGATGAGCAGCCCGGCGGTGAGGAGACCGTCGAGGCGCTGGTTGACCGTGGTGCGCGACAGGCCGGTATGCCGCATGACGTCGGCCTTGGTGAGCCCGTCGGGGATGTCGCGGAACAGGCTGAGGATCTCGCCCGAGCTGACTCCCATCCGCAGCGCGGACACACCGGTTATGGCCATTAACCCACTCTATCGGCGACCAGGAGCGCTCGTAAGTCAAGAATGTTTCGACTTAAAAAGTCGAAACATGGGTTGTCAGAGTTCAGAAGTAGTCATACGGTCGTCCCATTGACGCCGAAAGGGGCATCCGATGCACATGACCTCGCATGGAAGGCGAGCGACGACGGTCACCGCCGTACTGGCGGCCGGGACACTGGCTCTGGGAGCCTGCGGCTCCAGCGTGTCCGCCGGTCCGTCCGGCAAGAGCGCCGCCGCCGAAGCCCCGAGCGTCGCCGCGGTGATCAAAGGTCTGGACAACCCCTTCTTCCAGACGATGAAGCAAGGCATGGACGACCAGGCCAAGGCGGGCGGCCTGTCTCTCACGGTCCAGGCGGCCACCTCCATCACCGACACGACCGGGCAGGCGGACAAGCTCAACGGCCTGGCCGGGCAGCCCTTCTCCTGCTTCGTGGTCAACCCGATCACCGGCACCAACCTCATCCAGGGCCTGGCCAAGATCGGCGCGCAGAACAAGCCCATCGTCAACATCGACAGCCCGGTCGACGCCGGTGCGGCCGGCAGCGCCAACGTCAAGCTGGCCACCTACATCGGCACGGACAACGTCGAGGCCGGCAAGATGGCAGGGAAGCGGATGAGCGAGCTCGTGCCCGCAGGTGACGTAGCGGTCATCGGCGGCATCGCGGGCGACGTCACCAGCGGCGCCCGGGTCGAGGGGTTCCAGCAGGGCATCGGGCCCAATCTCAAGGTCGTCCAGACCGTCGCCGCCAACTGGGAGCGCCAGACCGCGCTCACCGCCGCGACCGACGTCATGCGCGCGAAGCCGGATCTGCGGGGCTTCTTCGTCGCCAACGACGACATGGGGCTCGGCGTGGCGCGGGCCATCGCCAACGCCGGCAAGGCGGGACAGGTCAAGGTCATCAGCGTCGACGGCATCAAGGACGCCCTCGAAGCGGTCAAGGCCGGCACGCTGGACGGCACCGTCGCCCAGTACCCGTACGCGATGGGCCTGATGGGCGTCGAGGCGTGCCAGGCCGCCACGAAGGGCAAGACGCTGCCGGCCAAGGTGAAGTCCCCGGTCGAGCTGGTCACCAAGGACAACGCGGACAAGGCGCTGGCGGCCACCCCCAAGCCGTTCGGCACCTACACCGACCCGTTCAAGAGCCTCATCCAGTAGGACAGAGATGGCAAACACCGCAATCGCCGCGCCCAACCACGAAGCCTGGACCGCGCGCCTGAAGGACGTCGGCTTCTGGGCCGAGTGGGCGGCCCTCGTCGGGCTGATCGCCCTGGTGATCGTCTTCCAGGCGCTGAACCCCACCTTCCTCAGCGCCGGCAACATCGCCTCGATGCTGGTCGCCGCGGCCATTTTGATCATCCTGAGCGTGGGCCAGACGTTCGTCATCGCCACGGCGGGCATCGACCTGTCGATCGCCTCCGCGATGACCTTGGGCGCGGTCGCCTTCGGCCAGGCCTACGCGATGGGCTGGGGGCTGACGCTGTCGTGCCTGGCGGCCATCGTCGCCTCGGGCCTGGTCGGCGTGGTCAACGGGGTGATCATCGCCCGAGGCAAGATCACCGACTTCATCGTGACGCTCGGTACCCTTTCCGCGGCCTCCGGGCTGGCGCTGATCCTGTCCGAGGGCAAGCCTGTGACGATCATCGACGCGGCGCTGCTCCGCCTGTCGACCGGCGGGATCGGGATCTTCGGCTGGTCGTTCATCATCGCGGCGGTCGTCGCGGTGGTGGGGCACGTTTTGCTGTTCCACACCAGGTTCGGCACGCACGTGCTGGCCACGGGCGGGGCGGCGGAGTCCGCGACGGCCATGGGGATCAGCACCCAGCGCGTCAAGATCGCCGTCTACACGATCTCCGGCGTGCTCGCCGGGCTCGGCGCCATCCTGCTGGTGGCCCGGATCGGCGCGGCCGAGCCCGCCGCCAACACCTCCTTCCTGCTCAACTCCGTGGCCGCGGTCGTGCTCGGCGGGGTGAGCCTGTTCGGCGGGCGGGGCAGCATCATCGGCCCGGTCATCGGCGCGCTCCTGCTCGTCGCGCTGGTCAACGGGCTGACGCTGCTCGGCGTCTCGCAGTTCTACCAGCCTCTCGCCGTCGGCATCGTCGTGGTGCTGGCCGCGCTCCTGACAAGGTTCCAGCGATGACGAACACCCTGCTCGACTGCCAGAACGTGTCCCTGTCGTTCGGCAACGTCCGCGCCCTCGCCGACGTCTCGCTCTCCCTGCGCCAAGGGGAGATCACGGCGCTGGTCGGCGACAACGGCGCGGGCAAGTCCACGCTGGTGCGCTGCATCTCCGGGATCCACCGGCCCGACAGCGGCCACATCCTCTTCGAGGGGGAGAAGGCCGACTTCCACTCCCCCGACGAAGCCCGTACGGCGGGCATCGAGACCGTCCACCAGAACCTGGCGCTCGTCGAGGACCTCACCGTGTGGCAGAACCTCTTCCTCAACCGCGAGCTCGTCCGCGGGTTCGGTCCCATCGCGTTCCTGGACCGGCGGGCCATGCAGGCCCGCGCGCGGGAGATGGTCTCCACGCTCGCGGTCAACGTCCCCGCGGTGAAGTCCCGCGTCCGTCGGCTGTCCGGCGGGCAGCGCCAGGCCGTCGCCATCTGCCGCGCGGCGGGCTTCAGCTCCCGGCTGGTCATCATGGACGAGCCGACGGCCGCGCTCGGCGTCCAGGAGACGGCCCGGGTCGAGGAGCTCATCCTGCGGCTGCGCGACGAGGGGCACACGGTGCTGCTCATCAGCCACAACTTCGCGCAGGTCATGCGGCTGAGCGACCAGGTCTGGGTGATGCGCGCCGGCCGCTGCGTCGGCGGACGCCGTACGTCCGAGATCACCGGCGAGGAGATCGTCTCCCTCGTCACCGGCGCCACCGGCCAGTGAACCCCGTACCGAACCACCAAGTAGAAAGCACCACAATGACCACCACGACCAACCCCATCGGCGTGCACGCCCTCGTCTGGGTCGGTGACACCACGCCCGCGTCGGTGGAGCACGCGATCCGCAAGACGAAGGAGGCCGGGTTCGACCTGCTCGAACTGTCCCTGCACGACTCCGCCAACCTCGACGTCGCGGCCGCCCGCGACGCCCTGCGCTCGGCGAGCCTCGGCGTGGCCTGCTCGCGCGGCCTCGCCTTCGACGCCGACGTCTCCAGTGACGACGCCGACGTGGTCGCGCGTGGCGAGAAGCTGCTGCACGACTCGCTCGTCGTCACCCACGAGCTCGGCGGTACGCACTTCACCGGCGCCCTGTACAGCGCCCTGGGCAAGTACGACCGCCCGCTCACCGACGCCGGCCGCCGCAACGTGGTGACGGTGCTGCGCGGCCTGGCGCAGGAGGCGCGGGGGCGCGGCATGACGCTCGGCCTGGAGATCTGCAACCGCTACGAGACCAACGTCATCAACACCGCGCGCGACGCGCTGCGGCTCGCCGACGACATCGGGGAGGACAACGTCCTCATTCACCTCGACACTTACCACATGAACATCGAAGAGGACGATCTCGTACGCCCGGTGCACGACGTCGGCGACCGGCTCGGCTACGTCCACATCGGCGAGAACCACCGGGGCTACCTCGGCTCCGGCCACCTGGACTTCACCTCGTTCTTCCACGCGCTGGCCGACATCGGCTACCAGGGACCGATCACCTTCGAGTCCTTCTCCTCGGCCGTGGTGATGCGCGGGCTGTCCAACGACCTGGCCATCTGGCGCAACCTGTGGTCCGACGGCGAGGACCTGGCCCGTCACGCCCACGGCTTCATCACCGGCCAGCTCCACGCGAGCCGGGCTCGATGATGACCCTCCACGATCTGGCGGCCCGAGCCCGCTCCCTCGTACGCGACGGCCACCGCGCGGTCCTGGGCATCACGGGCAGCCCCGGAGCCGGCAAGTCCACGCTCGCCGAGAACCTGGTCCAGCTGCTGCGACAGGACCGGCCCGCGCTCGACTGGGTGGCGCACGTGCCGATGGACGGCTTCCACCTCGCCGATGTGGAGCTGGAGCGGCTCGGCCGGCGCGACCGCAAGGGCGCCCCGGACACCTTCGACGCCGCCGGATACGCCGCGCTGCTGAGCCGCCTGCGCCAGGACGAGGACGACGTGATCTACGCCCCCGCGTTCGAACGCGACCTGGAACAGCCGATCGCGGGCAGCATCCCGGTCCCGCGCACCGCCCGCCTCATCGTCACCGAGGGCAACTACCTGCTGCTCCACGACGGCGACTGGGCCCGGGTCCGGCCCGAGCTCGACGAGGTCTGGTACTGCGATCTCGACGAGGACGAGCGCGTACGGCGGCTCGTGGCCCGCCACGAGCGGTTCGGCAAGGAGCATGACGCGGCCGTGGCCTGGGTGATGGGCACCGACCAGCGCAACGCGAACCTGGTCAACGGCACCCGCCCGCACGCCGACCTGGTGATCTCCGACCCGACCCTGCGCACGCTGAAGGCCTGACGCCCGTCATGTGCTCCGGCTGACCCGGACGACGCCCGCCTGGTGCAGGCTGCGCAGCAGGGAGAGGTCGTCGGCCGGGTCGAGCCAGACGATCTCGCCCTCCGGCCTGGGCCGCGGCCCCGCCGGCTGGTAGTGGGCGGTGACGAGCACCAGGGGCACCGGCGCGGTCCAGCGCTCCAGGACAGGCGGTTCGGCCCGGTCGGCCAGGATGACCGCCTGCTCCTCCGGCGTGCACGCGTCGAGGTCGCCCGCGATGGCCAGCCGTGCCTGCAGGCGTACCTCCACCTCGGTCGCGTGACGCACCCGCTGCTCCAGCTCGCCCGTGTAGCCCTCGATGAGGTCGGCGACCAGCTCGGCCGGGTCGTCGCTGTAGCTGCGCCACCATCCGTGCACCAGCTCGTAGGCGTACGGCGTGCCGTCCTGTTTGAGCGGCTGCGGCGGCGGTGCCTGCGCGGCCGAGGTGTTCCTGACGCGTGGGCTCACGGCGTCAATTGTCCCGCCATCGCGCGCATGACGTCGTCGGAGGGCTGCCAACGCGTGATCGCGAACAGCGCGGCGAGCTGCTGCCGGTCGACCTCCCGTGGAAACAGCGTCTCGACCAGGTCGCGGAAGGAGGCGGAGTCCTGTTCCGGCGTGCGTTCGCCCTGGTCCCAGTGGTGGCCGAGCCGCTCCATCGGCGGCGCACCGCCCGGATCGCGAGTGGCGGCCTCCGCCAGAGCCACCGAGAGCTTGATCCTGGCCTGGATGATCGAGGGATCCAGGTGCCCGTCCCACAGCCGGAACTCGACGTGATCGCTCCTGCCGCCGCGGACGTAGCCGAAGTTCACGGCCGCCGCCCGGTGGTTCAGCAGACGTACCTCCTCCAGATCGGCGCGCGACAGGTCGACGTCGGCGTTCGGCAGGCACTCGTCGTAGGCGCGGTGCAGGCCGTCCGGGTTGCGCGGGTCCTGCGCCAGCCGGTACAGGACGTCCTCGAAGGCGTGGTAGAGCTTCAGCAGGCGTACGTGACTGACCACCGAGGTGCGGAAGTCGACTCCGACGTGGATGTGGCCGCCGGTGGACGTGGTGATCTCGCCCCCATGGGACCGGATGACGTCGACGACCGTCGCCAGGTTCGCCCACGTCTCCGGGCTGTCGCGCAGGATCGGGGAGATCACCTCACCCGCCACGAGATGGTCGCTGAACTCCAGCTCCACCCGCCAGCCCTGGTCGTAGCCCTTGTCCGAACCGTGGTGGCCGTACACCGTCGAGTCGTCGGCCAGCCCCTTCTCGTGCAGCTCACGGGCGATCTCGTCCACCACGGCGCGCCAGGTTTCCGGTGGCCTGCCCGGCAGGGCGAACTCCAGCTCCACCCCGAACGCGCGCGGCACACCGATCGCGTCGGCGGTCATGTACGGCACGATCATGCCGGGGTCCTCGCCCTGTTCGAGGCGGTGGACGGCCTCATCGTAGGCCCTCTGGAAGGCGTCGAAGTCCCAGCCGAAGTGGTGCTCCAGCCGGACGCCCGGGCCGGCGTCGACGGCGATGAGCGGGGTGCGCCCTGTCGCGTGGTCGGCCACCTGGTAGAGGCGGTCCATCATGACCTCGTACTCGGCGTGCAGGCCGTGCCGTTCGAACTCGGGCCGCAGCGCCTGCAGGCGTTCGGTGATGAGGTCGACGTCCTGCCTGGTGAGCGGGTTGTCGACCCAGCCGAACAGGCCGTCGGGCCGCCGCCGGATGAAGTTCGAGGCGAACGGCTGGTCCCGGTGCATGGTGATCCGGTCGCCGTCGAACGAGCGCGCGTGGTCGATGGCGAAGAACCGGCCGTCGTCGGTCAGCATCAGGTTGCGGGCGGCCCGGTCGGAGTTCGCCGTCAGCACGTCGAGCAGGCCGATGAGGATCGCGTCCCGCCTGCCCTTGAAGCCGGACAGAACGTGGGCCACCTCGTGGGCGCCCGAGGCGTCGATGAAATCGGCGAGCACGGCGCCCTTGGCATAGGGATCCAGCATGACGCGGGCCACGTTGGCCCCGATCGCCTGCCCCACCTGGGAGACCACCACCTCGATGCGCGCCGGGCGCTCCACCCTGCCGTGCATCTCCTTCCTGATGGCCTGCGGCACGTCGTCCAGCGTGATGATGTCGACTTTCCCATCGGATCCCCCTCGGATGGGGACGTGGGTCGCCTCCTCCGCGTCGATCGCCGCGCGCAGTGACTCGGGAGCCGCCGGTACGCCCGCCCTCGGCGGCTTCACCTCGGCGGCCACCGCCGGCCGTTCGACCCGGGCCTCCGGCACGGCGATGTGCCAGGCGCCGTCACCCCGGTGGGGGAGCATCGGGCGGCCGTCGGCCGTGTAGCCCTGGATGTTCGCGGTGTGCGCCTGCCGGTCGGCGCCGATGTAGACGTACCTGTCGCCCGCGATCACCTCGCGGCCGGTGGTGTTGGCCAGCTCCTGCAACAGGCCGTGGTTGGCGGCGGTCTCGCAGCCGAGCACCCGCAGGGCCGCGTCGGGCGCGGCGATCAGCCGGGGGTCGTGCACGAGCATGGTGCCGAGATCGCCGGCGGTCAGCCGGTGCTCGCCGATGAGGAAGTGGGTGCCGTCCGCGGCGACGCCGACGTCGATGATGCCGGAGGTGGGCCGCAGCAGCCGCGGGTCGGCGGTGGGCATCGACATGGACCCTCGGTCGCGGTACCACACGCCCGCCGCGACCTCCTCCCGGAAGCGGCTGATCATCTCCGCGTGCCGCGGTTCGAGGTGCGGCGCCGGGTGTACGGGTAACGGTTCGTTCCCGACCTCGACCAGGTAGAGCCTGGTCCCGGCCTGGCCGTCCGGCGCGATGTAGGCGCCCTCGTGCGCGCCGAGGACCCGCATCCTGGTGCCCGGCGCCTGGGCCACCTGGCCGTCGCCGAGGTCCCGGCCCGTTCTGGAGTAGGTGACGATCTCCGTGGGGGCGAGGTGATCGGCGGTGTACGACCGCGTGTTGAGCACCGTGTCGGGCAGCGTGAACTCGGCGCCCGGCCGCATGTCCCTGACCGGGAAGTCGACCCTCCGGTAGACGGTGCCCGCCACCTCGGTGTCCCGTCCGACGTGGTTCTGACCGTTCGGTTCGCCACCGTTCCGGCCGAAGTGGTGCACCAGCGCGTCGGCGACCGGCCGAGAGCCGGGGGCGTGCGCGGCTTCCGGGTGCGGCCGAGCCGTCTCCTGGGACGCTCGAAGCACGTGCGCATCTCCGCCCCGGTTGATCAGCTGGTCGATGCGGCGGCCGTCGGTGCCCTCGCGTACCTGGGCGAGGTCGGTGTGGGGCGCGTCCGCACCCCGCGCCACGTGCGGTCCGGGCCCCTCAGGTGCGGGCGCCGGCTCCTGCGGCCGGGGATCATCGTCCCCGATGCGGGCCGGCCGTTCGGCATCGGGCCGGGCCGCCCCGCCACCGTCGGCGCGGGGACCGTGCGGACTCCAGCTCGCCAGATGGCCGTCCGCGACACTGACCACACCCGAGGTGAACGCCTCGGCCACCACCTTCAAGCTGACCGGCTGACCGCTCAGCAACGCACCCGCCACCGTCGCACCCGCGGACGCCACCCCCGTGTGCCCCATCAACATCCACAACGACCGCGTGGGGAGCGCCCACGCCAGCCCCGTGAGCAACCCGCCGTTCAGCGCCCCCATCCCCGCCGACGTGCCGACCTGCTTCCAGTCGATGGCGTCGCGCCGCGACTGGGTCCCCTGCACGTACAGGTCCATAGTGCCCATCAGGAGCCCGAAGCAGGCCACGTTGACCGCCAGGCGCTGCCCGAACTGCCGGACCGTCCACCGCGCCACCTGCGCCCGTGCCTTGAACAGCCCCCGTACCGTCAGCCGGCCGGCGGGATGCAGCAGCGCCCATGTCAGCCACAACATCTGCACCACGAACAGCAGCACGGTCAGCTTGATCATCCGCTTGGTGTACTGCACCTGCACACCCAGGTCGTTCAGCCCGATGGCCATGGTGACCAGCTGTTCCACGAGATCGGCCTGCCGCCCCCCGACGACCTCTCCCACCCGTTTCACGAACGCCTTCAGCGCGCCGCCGTCCCACTCCCCCCGCACCCCGCCGGTCAGCCACTGTCCCGACCCGTCGGCCGTGGCCACGATCCGCCGCGCGGCCCGCACCAACGCGTCGGCCATCCGGAACAGCGCCCGCTCGTCGGCCTGCGGCCAATCCGAGCCCACCACCCAGCCGACCCACGGCCGCAGCCACCCGGGGATCTCCATCCCGTCAAGCCACATGGAACTCAGCCCTCGGGATCCTCTTCTTTCTCCGGCACACCAAGATCTCTCCTACTATGCCGAGATTTTCCGCACCTTGCAGGAAATGTCAGCTCTTTGACGCCGGATCTGTCAGCTCGCGCACGGTCTCGGTGAGGGCCTCCCACGCCTCCCGGGTGTCGGCGCTCAGCTCATGGGGAGAACGCAGATCCTCGACATAGATGGCCAGGTCCTCGATGGCCCAGCGCAGGCGGAAGAGCTCCATGACCTCCGGGTCGGGCCGCCGCCCGGTGAGCTCCGCGTAACGCGCCAGGTCATCCGGCCCGTCGGCGACCAGCCACAGGTCCCGCTCGGGCGGCGCCAGCCCCACCGTGTCCCAATCCACCAGCACCGGGCCGCCTTCGACCATCACCACGTTGCCGGGATGCGGCTCCCCATGGGTCACCACGAGGTCCGCGCCGCCCGCCTCATCGACCCGCCGATCGAACTCCGCCAGCCGCTCCCGCAACCGCCCGGCGGAGTCGGCCACCAGAGCACGGGCGGGCTCCGCGTACGGCCCACCCCGCCAGACCCCGCCCGACGCCTCGATGGCCTCCTCCAGCCGGCCCCGCATCGGAACGCGCAACGGCCGGACGGGAGTCGACGGCGGCGGCGACGTACGGTGCAACTCGGCGAGCATCTCCACGGTCTTCCGGCGCTCGCCGGCCGTCAGGCGGTCGCCGAACTCCCCGGGACGCCCGTTCACCAGCGGAAAGACACTCACCGCATGCCTGGGCCCGAGCAGCTGAAGCGTCTCACCCCCAGCGGCCGCCAAAGGCGCGACGACGAAGTCGAGGCCCTGCGCACGCAGGGCGACGGCGGTGTCCATGGCCCGGCGTAGCGCGCTCTCCCCGTCCCCGGCCTGGCCTTTCTGCGTCAGGTCCGCGACCGTGACGAACCACCGCGGCCCATCCGCGTCAGCCGCGATCCAGTGGTAGTCCCCGAACCCGACCGGCGCGTACTCCAGCGAGACGGCCCCGATCCCCCACTTCTCCAGGGCATCCCGCAACGCCCGCTCGTCAACTCCCGTCGGCCGGTCCTTCATGCCCGCCAGGTTATCGACCATGATCGCGCTTCACTATTCATTCAATGTATAGTGCTCGCCATGTCGACCGGACATGTGATACTCGGGCTGCTCGTGGAGCGCCCGAAGCATGGATACGAACTCAAACGCGAGCACGACCGGCGCCTGCCCGGCGCCAAACCGCTCGCCTACGGCCAGGTGTACGCGACGCTGCAGCGCCTGCAGCGCGACGGGTTCGCCGAGGTCGCGGAGACGGTGCAGGACGGCGGCCCGGAACGCACGGTGTACGCCATCACCGAGGAGGGGGTCTCCGAGCTGACCCGGTGGCTGGACGGGGTGGAGGCGCCCGCGCCGCACCTGTCCAGCGCGCTGCTGTCGCGCGTGGTGGTGGCGTCGGTGGCCAACGGCGCCGCCGACGGCTACCTGTCCCGGCAGCGGGCCGCGCACCTGGCGCGGATGCGCGAGCTCACCGCGGAGCGCTCGGCGGGCTCTCCCGCCCAGGCGCTGGCCGCCGACTACGCGCTCCAGCACCTCGACGCCGACCTGCGCTGGATCGAGACGGCCATGCTACGGCTGGCCGATCTGAAGGAGGACTCTCATGCTTGAAGCGCGCGCGTTGCGCAAGACGTTCGCCTCGACCGTCGCGTTAGACGGGGTCTCCCTGGAGATCGGCGCGGGCGAGATCGTGGCGATCACCGGGCCGAGCGGCTCGGGCAAGTCCACGCTGCTGCACTGCCTGGCCGGGATCATCCGTCCGGAGTCGGGCGAGGTCCTGTTCGACGGCAAGCGCATCGACACGCTCGGCGAGAACGACCGTACGAACCTGCGCAGGCAGAACTTCGGCGTCGTCTTCCAGTTCGGCCAGTTGGTGCCCGAGCTGACCGCGACGGAGAACGTGGCGCTGCCGCTGCTGTTCGACCGGCACGGCCGCCAGGAGTCGCTGAACACCGCCCGCTCCTGGCTGGAACGCCTGAACGCGGCCGACTGCGGCGACCAGCGGCCCGGCACCCTGTCCGGCGGCCAGATCCAGCGCGTCGCCATGGCCCGCGCGCTGGTCACCGGTCCGCGCGTGGTCTTCGCCGACGAGCCGACCGGCGCGCTCGACTCGCTGGCCGGCGAACAGCTGATGGACGAGCTCACCCGTACGGCCCGCGCCGACGGCATCACCCTGGTGATCGTCACGCACGACAACCGGGTGGCCGCCTACGCCGACCGGGAGCTCGTGCTGCGCGACGGCGAACTCGCGGCGGAGGTGGCCGCGTGATCGCCGTGATGCGCATGCTCGCCATGGGCGGGTCGCGACGCGAACGGATTCGGGGGCGCCTCATGACCACGGGGGCGGCGCTCGCGACCTTCCTGTTCTGCGTGGCGGTGAGCCTGCTCCAGGCGTGGGACGCCCGCGTCGACGCCGTCTTCAGCGACGAGGGGCGCGCCCTCACCTCGCTGGGGCTCGCCCTGCTGATTCTCCCGGCGATGGCCTTCCTCTACCAGGTGAGCCGGTTGGCCGGCGCCACCAGGGAGCGGCGGCTGGCCGCCCTCCGGCTGGCCGGAGCCACGCCGCGCCACGTGCGCCTGCTCGGGGCGTACGAGAGCGGGTGGCGGGCGGCGCTGGGCGGGCTGATCGGCATCGCGGTGTACCTGGTGATCGACCTGGCACTGTCATGGCCGCTGCCGCTGAACCGCCCCCTCCTGATGCCGGCGATCCTCGCCGTAGTGACCTTCAGCGGCACGTACTCAGGACTGAAGGCGGGACGGCACGTGGTGTCCTCTCCGCTGGGCGTGGTCCGGCGGGCGCAGCCGACCGGCCCGAGGGTGCTCGACCTGGTGCTCGTCGCGGCGGGACTAGGGGCGTTCGCCACCGTAGGGACGAACGAGGGCCGAGACTTCCTCGGCAAGTACGTCGAACTGATCGTGCCGTACGGCGGGCCGCTGATCATCGCCATCGGCATGGTGCTCCTGCTGTTCGGCCTGGTCCTCGCCACCGCCTGGCTGATCAGGGCGGCCGCACGGTGGATAGGGCGGCGCGCACGGACGGCCGAGACCCTGCTCGCGGCCCGGCTCGTGGAAGCCGACCCACGGGGCTGGGCCCGCGCACTGTCAGTGGTGGGACTGACCGTGTTCTTCGGCGCCGCCGAGGGCGCCAACCAGGGGATCATCTTCTCGCATGGCGCCGACGTCGTCCCTTCTTACTTCATGACGGCCTACCTGCTGATAGACATCGCCCTGCTGATCGCGCTGGCCACCTCGGCCGCCGCCCTCATCGTGCATCAGGCGGAGGCATTGCTGGATCATCGACGCTCGTTCGCGGCCCTGGCCGGCGCCGGCGTGCCCGTGCCCGCCTTGGGCCGGGTTCTCATCCGCCAGGCGCTCACCACGTCGATCCCGGTATGCCTGATCGCCGCCCTCACCGGGATGGGCGTCGTCCTTGTCCCCGTCTTCCTCGTCCCCGACCCCTACGTCTCCCAGGAACTACCGAAAGCGATCCTCTGGGGGACGACCCGCGCGCTCCTCACGGTGCTGATCGGCGTATTGACGGCTCTCCTGGTGGCCAGAGCCGCCCGTCCCCTCCTCCGCCGCACCCTGCACCCGGACGAACTCCGCACCGAATGACGGGCAGAGGGCTACGTCAGGACGAGCCAGGTTCGGCCATCGGTCAGCTCACGGGCCGCGTCGAGGTGCCCGGCATGACACGCCGTCTCGGTGATCACATGCAGGATGACCGTGAACAGGTCCCGGGGCGGCTGGTCTCCGAAGAGGTCGTCGGGCCACCAGGCCGGTCCGGCGTCGAGCGGGGTGGCGCTGATGATGGCGTTCGCCAGCTCGATCTCCCGCCGGTACAAGCCCAGCACGGTCTCGACCGGCTCGTCGGGGGCGACCTGCCAGGCGGCGTCCCCGCTTTCGAGCTCGACCGATTCGCCTGCCACGACGGCGCGGAACCAGAACCGCTCGACGTCGAGGGCGAGGTGGCGGACGAGTCCCAGGCACGTCCACCCCGACGGCAGCACCGGCCGCCGCAGCGCGTCCGCCGGAAGGCCGTCCAGTATTCCGAGCACGTGCTCACGCTGGCTGTTCAGGGACGCGAGGAGCGTCTCCGTCTCCTTGGTCATGATCGGTCCTCCACCGTTCGAGGTGGCGCCGATCTTAGCGTCCGCCCGCGAAGTGATGACAGACCGCCTCATTCCGCCGTTCGGGGGCGCGGCGGATGTCCGATCATGAACGGCCCGGTGGTCTCGGAGACCGCCACGGGAGAGAGCCCGGCCGCGATGAGCTGGGCGCGCAGCGCGATCACGGTACGCTCGAGGGCGCGGATCTGGGCCTGGAACTGGCGGATCTGCTCGCGCATCGCGGCCGCGCCGGTCTGCTCGCTGACCAGGTCGGCGCTGACCTGGGCGGCCTGGCCCTGCAAGCGGGCCACCTGCTTCTCCATCTGGGTCAACGCGTCTTCGTAGATCGTTTTGGCGCGGACGAAGGCGTCGGCGTCCACCTTGGAGCGTTCGAGCTCGGCGTGGCGTTCGGCCTGCATCAGCGCCGTCTGCTGCGTCTTCTTGTTGGCGTCGGTGGCCGAGCGGAAGGCGAGGTAGGCCACGCCGAGCGGGACGATGCCGACGGAGAGCTGGATGAGGATGTTACTCAGGTTGGACACTGCCGCCTCCGACTGGCCGCACCACGCCGGTATAGGTGACGCCGTCATCGCTGTGCCAGGCGTTGACGGTCAGGGCGATGGCGAATTCGCTGCCGTCGCGGTGCAGGCCGACCAGCGGGATGTCCCGCCCGGCCAGGTCGGAGCGGCCGGTGGAGCCGACCCGAGCCAGGCCGGCGGCGTGCTGGCCGCGGAAGCGGGGCGGCATCAGGATGGTCAGCGACCGTCCGACCGCCTCGTCGATGGTCCAGCCGAACAGGGTCGCGGCCTGGGGGTTCCACGACTGGATGACTCCGGCGCCGTCGGCGACGATGACGGCCGCCGCGTCGGCCCGGCCACCCGGGAAGCGGCTCACCACGACGGCCTCGGGCCAGGTGGCGATCAGCGCGATCCAGCCGCCGAAGGCCAGCCAGACCGCGCCGCCTACCCACCCGCGTGGGTTGACGCCGGTGAACGTCGAGAGCAGGTAGACCAGGCCGTACATCATGAGCAGCGCGGTGGCGGCGGCGAAGGCCACCCGGTCCGAGCGCATGAACATCTGCACCAGGCACAGAGCGCCGGTGGCGCACCAGACCAGCGCCCAGACGGTCAAGGGGGCGATGGAGGCCAGCATGGCGTATCCGGGGGCGACCCGCTGGTCGGCCGGCACGAACGCGAGGGACGCGGCGATGGCCATGCTCAGCAGACCGACGAACGCCAGGGAGGCGCCGCGCCGCCCGATGCGGTGTAGAACGCGAGCGATCGTACGGCGAAGGAGGGGGGCGCCGGCAGCGGCTCTGTTACTCACGGTGGTTAGGTTAATGCACATAGTTAGGGATCGAGCGGTTATCCACACCCCACCCGCGCGGCCCCCTCGGGCATCTGGTCCAGGGAGCGTCAGGCCAGCTGAGAGTGCCGGCGGCTGTAGGTGAAGTAGATGATCAGCCCCAGCACGAACCAGACGGCGAACCGCAGCCACGTCAGCGGGTCCAGGAACGTGATCAGCCAGATCGAGAAGAGCGCCCCGAGGGCCGGCACCACCGGCATGCCTGGTGTGCGGAACGTACGCGGCAGCTCGGGCTGCCGATAGCGGAGCACGATCACCGCCACGCACACGACCACGAACGCCAGCAGGATCCCGATGTTCGTCAGCTCGGCGGCCTCCCGGATGGGCAGGAACCCGGCGATCACCCCCGACGCGACCCCCACGATCCACGTCACCCTCGTGGGCACCCGGCGTACCGGGTGCAGCTTGGCGAACCACTGCGGCAGCAGCCCGTCGCGGCTCATCGAGAACCAGACCCGGGTGACGCCGAGCATGAAGGTGAACATGACCGTGAGGATGCCCACCACGGCGCCGGCCGCGATCAGCGAGGCCAGCCCGGACAGCCCGACGGAGGCGAACGCCGTGGCGAAGCCGCTCTCCGGGTCGATGTCGCGGTAGTTCTGCATGCCGGTGAGCACGAGCGTGGCCAGCACGTAGAGGATCATCGAGATGGTCAGCGAGTAGATGATCGCTCTCGGCATGTGCCGCCGGGCGTCCCGCGACTCCTCGGCCGCGGTGCTCATCGCGTCGTAGCCGAACACCGCGAAGAACACGGTCGCGGCCCCGGTGATCGCGCCGCCGATCCCGAACGGGAAGAACGGCGTGTAGTTGGCGGGCTTGATGTAGAAGAACCCGACCACGATCACCAGCACCACGACGGCGATCTTGATGGCCACCACCCACGTCTCGAACCTGGCGGCGGCGCGGATGCCGAGGTTGAGCAGGTACGCGATGAGCAGGCACAACAGGACCGCGAACAGGTCCACCACGTGCCCGGTGCCGGTGCCGGGCGCGCCGAGCATCCAGGCGGGCAGCGTGAAGCCGAGTTGCTGGACGAGGAAGCCGAAGTAGCCGGAGATGCCGATGGCCACGACCGCGACGATGGCGGTGTACTCCAGCAGCAGGTCCCAGCCGATGAACCAGCCGACGATCTCTCCCAGGACCGCGTACCCGTAGGTGTAGGCGGAGCCCGACTTCGGGATCATGCCCGCGAACTCGGCGTAGGAGAACGCGGCGGCGGCGCTGGCCACCCCCGCGATGAGGAAGGACACCAGCACCGCCGGCCCCGCCGTCTGGTTGGCGACCGCGCCGGCCAGGGCGAAGATCCCCGCGCCGATGATGCCGCCCACTCCGATGGCGGTGAGCTGCCACAGACCGAGTGACCTGGACAGCTCCCCCTCGTGCTCGGTGGCGATCTGCTCCACCGGTTTGCGCCTGAAGACACCTTGCGAAGAGACCATGACGCCCCCATCAATGGCTACATGCGTCCCTCTTTCCCCTCTGAACTGGCACTATGCGTGCCGCTGGCCCGCAGGGCGCGGATGAACCAGTCGAGCGCCGGCGCCAGGCTCTCCGGGGCGGGCCAGCCGTTGATCACCGCGAGCAGCCGCAGGTAGCGCTCCCAGCGCGGGTTGTTCGCGCTCTCCAGCCGTACCAGCAGGCGGCGCCGGAGATCGGCGTCGTCGGGGCAGTCGTAGACGTGCGCGTATCGGGCCGTGACCGCCGCCACGACCGCCTCGGCCCGGGGCGAGGCGGGGTCGATGCCGGCCGCCAGGGCCGGACCCGCCTCGTCGCGGACCATCGCGGCGGAGTCGCGGCTCGGCAGCGTGGTGTCGCTCTGGGCCCGCTCGGCCGCGTACTGCTCGGCCAGGTGCCGCACGCCGGCCCGGAAGTCCGGGTCCTGGGACAGCTCGGCGAGCTCCACCCACGCCTCGACCTGCTCGGGTTCGGGATTGTCGGGCAGTTCGGGGGTCATCGAGCGCATGACTCCCGCGAACCCGGGGTGGGCGTCCAGGCCGCCGAAGGCGGTGTCGAGGAAGTCGCCGATCAACCGGCGGCGTTCGTCCTCGGAGAGCTTGGCCAGCTTGTGCATGAGATCCGTCTCCTCAGGGGTGGACCCGCGCCTGGCCACCGCCGTCAGCACCGCGCGCCGCAGCCGCAGCGTGCGGATCTGCACCGCCAGCGCGTCGGCGTGCGCCGCGGCGACCTCGGCGAGCGAGACCTCCCGGTCCACGACCTTCCGGATCGTGGGCAGGTCCAGCCCCAGGTCGCGCAGCGTCCGCACCAGTTCGAGGCGGGCGAGGGCGTCGACGTCGTAGCGGCGGTAGCCGGCCGGGCTTCGGCCGGTCGGCGGCACGATCCCGCGGTCGGAGTAGAACCGGATGGCCTTGACCGTCAGGCCGGTCCGCCGCGCCAGTTCGCCGATCGAGTAGAGCGTGTCGCCGTCCATGCCTTCCACCCTTGCGCCTCCCCTAAGTGGAGACTCAAGCCCGCCCTTACTCCCAGACGACGACGTTGCGGCGGACCGGAGCCGAGCCGGAGTCCGTGGCGAACAGCTCCGGGGAGTGCTCCCGGATGCGTTCGACGTCGTTGAAGACCGCCCTCAGGTGGGTGCGCATGGCCGTGCGGGCCAGCACCACGTCGCCGCGGACCACCGCGTCGAGGATCTCGACGTGCTGGGCGGCGAAGCTCGTCGGGGAGGTCACATGGAGGCCGAGCCGGCGCGCGCGGTCCAGATGCCCCTTGGCCGAGGCCACGGTCGTCCAGGCGCTGCCGTGCCCGCTCAGCCGCAGCAGGCCCTGGTGGAAGGCCTCGTCGAGGGCGAAGAACCCCTCGATGTCGAGGTCGGGCCGCTGCTGGTCCCTGAGGTTCTGCCGCAGCTCCTCGACCAGGTCGGTGTCGAGCTCGGCGGGCAGGTCGTCGAGTGAGGCCAGCTCCACGGCCTCACGCAGGAACTGCGCGTCGGCCACCCTGGCCGGGTCGACGCGGGAGACGAACGAGCCGACCTGGGGGAAGATCTGGACCAGGCCCTCTTCGGACAGCAGGATCAGACTCTCCCGGACCGGCGTGCGGCTCACCTTGAGCGCGGCCGCGAGCTCGTTCTCGGACAGAGCCGTCCCCGGCGGGAGCTCAAGGGTCAGGACCTTACGGCGCAGGGCCTCGTAAACAGTGCGACGGCTGGTCCGCCGCTGGTTCGATCCGGCCACACGCTCACCCTACCCGGTCATCGCACAACTAGTATTGCGCATCTGTGCGACAGATGCTTGTATATCAGTACTGCTCGACTACAGAGTGTCGGAGATCGTCCGAAGGAGTGGACCTGTGAGCAAGATCGAGCGTGCCGAGGTGTTCGTGGCCTCCCCGGGGCGGACCTTCGTCACCTTGCGCATCACGACCTCGGACGGTGTGACCGGCCTCGGCGACGCCACGCTGAACGGCCGCGAGCTGGCCGTGGCGAGCTACCTGCAGGAGCACCTCGTACCGCTGCTGATCGGCAAGGATCCGGCGCGGATCGAGGACATGTGGCAGTACCTCTACCGCGGCGCGTACTGGCGCCGCGGCCCCGTCACGATGACGGCCATCTCCGCCGTGGACACAGCCCTGTGGGACATCAAGGGCAAGGTCGCCGGTCTGCCGGTCTACCAGCTGCTCGGCGGACGCTCCCGTGACGGCGTCATGGTCTACTCACACGCCAGCGGCATGGACGTCCCCTCCCTGCTCGACGACGTCGAGCGGTTCCTCGATCTCGGCTACAAGGCGGTCCGCGCCCAGGCCGCCGTCCCGGACGTCGGCGGCACCTACGGGATCCGCAAGGGCAAGGTGTACGAACCGGCCGCGTCCTCGCTGCCCGACGAGCAGCCGTGGGACACCGAGGCTTATCTCGGGTTCGCGCCGACCTACCTCGAAGCCGTACGCGAGCGCTTCGGCTTCGGCTTCCACCTCCTGCACGACATCCACCACCGGCTCACGCCGATCGAGGCGGCCCGCTTCGGCAAGCGGGTGGAGGACTGCCGGCTGTTCTGGATGGAGGACCCGACGCCGGCCGAGAACCAGGAGTCGTTCCGGCTCATCCGTCAGCACACGACGACGCCGATCGCGGTCGGCGAGACGCTGACCTCGATCTGGGACGTCCAGCACCTGATCACCGAGCAGCTCATCGACTACGTGCGCACCACCGTCGTCCACGCCGGCGGGATCACGCACCTGCGCCGGATCTTCGACCTGGCCGCGCTCTACCAGGTCAGAACCGGTTCCCACGGGGCGACGGACCTCTCACCGATCACCCTGGCCGCCGCGGTGCACGTCGACCTCTCGGTGCCGAACTTCGGCATCCAGGAGTACATGGGCCACCCCGACGAGGCCGCGGAGGTCTTCCGCAGCGGGGTGACGCTGGCCGACGGCATGCTCAACCCGTCGGAGGAGCCCGGTCTCGGCGTCGAGTACGACGAGAAGGAGGCCGCGCGCTTCCCCTATGAGGCTCGCTACCTGCCCGTCGCGCGGCGCCTCGACGGCTCGGTGCATGACTGGTGAAGACCTCGATCCTGCCCTCGCTGAGCCTCGCCACGCTCGACCGGATCGCTCCTGACCTGCGCCCGGCCGTCGATCCCCGGGAACTGCGCCCGAAGGTCGTCCACTTCGGCCTCGGCGCGTTCCATCGGGCCCACCAGGCGGTCTACACCGAGAGCGCGGCGGCCCGGAGCGGCGAGCCGTGGGGGATCGTCGCCGTGGCCCCACGCTCGACGCGGGTGGTCAAGGCGATGCGCGTCCAGGACTGCCTGTACTCGGTGGCCGAGCGCCGCCCCACGGCCACCACCACCCGCGCGATCGGGTCCATCGTCGGCGCCCTGGGGATGCGCCAGGACGCCGAGCGGGTCGACGAGCTGCTCGCCGATCCCGGCGTCACGGTGGTGACCCTGACGATCACCGAGGCCGGCCACTACCGCCGCCCCGGGGCCGACGGGCTCGACACCGGCGCCCCGGAGATCGCGGCGGACCTCGCGGCGGCGCGGACCGCGGACATCACCACGGTCGTCGGCCGGCTCGCCGTGGGGCTCGCCGCGCGGATGCGCGCCGGTGGTGCCCCGATCAGCGTCGTGTCCTGCGACAACATGGCCGCCAACGGCGCCGCGCTCGGCACGGTGGTACGCGGCTTCGTCGAAGCCTCGTCGTGGCCGGACCGGCGGGCCGTCCTCGACTGGATGGCGACGTCGGTGGCCTTCCCTTCGACGATCGTCGACCGCATCGTGCCGGCGACGACCGACGCGGACCGGGAGGCGGCCCGCGCCGCGCTCGGCGTGTGGGACGAGGTGCCGGTGGTCGGCGAGCCGTACCGGCAGTGGGTCCTGGAGGACTCCTTCGCCGGGCCCCGGCCGTCATGGGAGCTCGACGGCGCCCTGTTCGTCCCCGACGTCGTGCCGTACCAGCTCACCAAGCTGCGGTTGCTCAACGGGTCCCACTCGGCCCTGGCCTATCTCGGCGCGGCGGCCGGCTGCGCGACGATCGCCGACGTCCTGGAGACCGGCTGGGGTGAACGGCTGGTCCGGGCGCTGAGCGCGGAGGTCGCGCCGACGCTGCCCGAGGGCGGCCCCGACCCGGTCGCCTACGCTGATGACCTGGTCAAACGGTTCCGTAACCGCAAAATCCGGCACCTGCTCCGGCAGATCGGCTCCGACGGCTCCCGGAAGATCCCGGAACGCTGGTTCGGCGCCCTGCGCTCGCTGCGCGCCGCCCGCGCCGCCACCCCGGCGCTCGAACTAGCGCTCGCCGCCTGGGCGAACGCCACCCGCCCCGCCGACGACGGCCAGCTGTTCGGCACGACCGATCCGGCCGCCGCGCAGCTGGCGGCCTGCTGGCATGAGGCGGCCGACCACGAAGACACCATCCGCCGCCTGCTTCACGTGCTCGGCGCGGCGGACCTGGCCGGTGACGGCGCGCTCGTCGCCGGCATCGCCGACCGGCTGCCCGCTCTGCGGGCCGGCCACGTCGAAATCTGATCCGGAGTTCACGATGACAGGTTCACGATGACAGACAGCACCCACATGGAGCCCGCGGGCGCCGTGACCAGAACGACCCGCGACCTCGTCAGGGCGGCCATGTCCGGCTGGCTCGGCACGGCGATGGAGTTCATGGACTTCCAGCTGTACTCGCTGGCGGCCGCCATCGTCTTCAACAAGATCTTCTTCCCGGACGTCAGCCCGGCCATCGGCCTGATCGCCGCCATGGCCACCTACGGCGTCGGCTACGTCGCCCGGCTGGCCGGCGCCATCTACTTCGGCCGGATGGGCGACCGGATCGGCCGCAAGAAAGTCCTGATCATCACCATCCTGCTCATGGGCGCCTCGACCACACTGATCGGCGTCCTGCCGACCTACGCGGTGATCGGCATCCTCGCCCCGATCCTGCTGGTCGCCCTGCGGCTCATCCAGGGCTTCGGGGCCGGCGCCGAGATCGCCGGGGCAACCGTCATGCTCGCGGAGTACGCCCCTGTAAAGCGTCGCGGCCTGATCTCCTCGCTGGTGTCTCTCGGCACCAACACCGGCACGCTGGCGGCGTCGGGCCTGTGGGCGATCCTGCTCGCCGTCCTCAGTGAGGATCAGCTGCTCACATGGGGCTGGCGGGTGCCGTTCCTGCTGAGCTTCGTGGTCATGGTCTTCGCAGTCTGGGTACGCCGCAATCTCAAGGAGAGCCCGGTCTTCGAGGAACGCCCCGACGTCGTGGACGGCGTCGCGATGTCCCGTACGCAGGCCGAGGCCGTCTTCCAGAAGAAGGATGAGGGCGTGCTCGAGGCCGGGCTCCGCCAGCGCAAGGGCAAGGCGTTCTTCCTGGCCCTCGGCCTGCGGTTCGGCCAGGCCGGCAACTCGGGCCTGGTCCAGACCTTCCTCGTCGGCTACATCGCCGCCACACTGCTCGTCGACCGGTCGATCCCGACCAGCGCCATCGTCTACGGCTCGCTGGTGGGCTTCGTCACCGTGCCGGTGGTCGGCCTGCTCGGCGACCGCTTCGGCCGCCGGCCGATGTACATCGCGGTCACGCTGCTGACCATCGCCTTCGCGTTCCCGATGATGCTGATGATCATCTCCGGCAGCACGGCGGCCCTGATGCTGGGCATGATCCTCGGGCTGAACGTCGGCGTTCTGAGCCTGTTCTCGCTGGAGAGCGTCACGATGGCCGAGCTGTTCGGCTCCCGGACCCGCTTCACCCAGCTCGCCCTGGCCAAGGAGATCGGCGGCATCCTGGCCACCGCCATCGGCCCGGTCGTGGCCGCCACCCTCACCGCCGTCACCGGCAGCTGGTGGCCCATCGCGGCGATGCTCGTCGTCTACTCGCTCATCACCCTGCTGTCCGCGGTCCTCTCCCCTGAGACCCGCGGGCGCGACCTGGTCCGGTTGGAGGACGCGGTATGAAGTCGGCCGTCGTACACGGTCCCGGTGACCTCCGGATCGACGAGCGCCCCGATCCGGAGCCGGGCGAAGGGCAGGTCCTGCTCGCCATGGAATGGGGCGGGATCTGCGGCTCCGACATCTCGTACTGGAAGAACGGGGCGTCCGGGACCGCCGTGCTCAAGCACCCTCTGGTGCTCGGGCACGAGGTCGCCGGCCGGATCGCCGGGATCGGCGCGGGCGTCAGCGGACTGACGGTCGGGCAGCCGGTCACCGTGCACCCGGCCGAGCTGGTCGGCGACGGCCGCCTGCCCGAACGGCTCGCCGGCCGCACGAACCTCTACCCCCGGGTCCGCTACTTCGGGTCGGCCGCCTTCGACCCGCACACCGACGGCGGGTTCAGCGAGTACCGGGTGGTCCGCGCGGATCAGATCCGGCCGCTGCCCGAGGGCGTGGACACCGAGCGCGGCGCCCTCGCCGAGCCCCTCGCCGTGGCGATGCACGCCGTGCACCGCGCCGGGGACCTGCGCGGGAAGACCGTGCTGGTCAACGGCTCCGGCTCGATCGGCTCGCTGGTCGTGGCCGCCGCGAAACACCGCGGGGCGGGCATGGTCATCGCCTCGGACATCGCCGCGACCTCGCTCGCCGTCGCCCGCGCCATGGGCGCGGACGAGACCGTCCAGGTCGGCGGGGACGCCACGCTCCCCCAGGACGTCGAGCTGGTCTTCGAGGCCTCGGGCAGCCCGGCCGCGCTCGGCTCCGTCCTGCGGGCGACCGCCCGTGGCGGCACCCTCGTCCAGGTCGGCAGCCTGCCCGGCACGGCCGTCTCCGCGGCCCTCGGCGACCTGGTGACCAGGGAGATCACCTGGATCGGCTCCTACCGCTTCGCCGAGGAGATCGACGAGGCGCTGAGCGCCATGCGGGACGGCCTCGACGTCTCCCCGATCATCAGCCACCGCTTCGACCTCGACCGGGCGGCCGAGGCGCTCGCCATCGCCGCCGACCCCGCGAGCGGCAGCGGCAAGGTGATGCTGCGGCTCGGCGGGGCGGCGCGATGAGCGCGGGCCAAGCGGCCTCGGCCCGCGCGGTGAACAGGGGTCAGGCAGGCTCGGCCCGGGCGATGAACAGGCGTCAGGCGGCCTCGGCGGCGCGGAAGGTCTTCAGCGCCTCGGGGCCGAAGTAGGCGCCGTAGCTCGTGGTGGTGTTGCGCAGCGCGTGCGCGGAGATCTGGTAGCCGGTGCCGGTGACCTTGTTGAAGTCCTGGAACCACGGCCCGCCGCTGGAGCCGCCGCCCATGTCGCACACCATCGCGTACTTCATGCTGTAGCTCGGCGTCACCGAGGCGCCGCTGCAGTACTGCAGGGTACGCCCGCCGTTGCCGTTGCTGGGGTAACCGAGCAGCAGGTTCGAGGCGCCGGCGGCGGTCGCGTTGAACCGGATGCCCTGCGCCCCCACGGTCTGCTGGACCTTCTTGCCCTTCACCGGATTGACGACCAGCATGCCGAAGTCGAACGGCGGATAGTGAGCGTTGTCCTTGATGTACCCGGACCAGATGTACATGGTCCGCGCCGCGAACTTGCCGTACGGAGCCGCCCCGTTCTTGTAGGCCGGGACGAAGACGAGGTTCTTGCTCCACCGGCCCTGGCCGTCGACGAGCGCGTGCCCCACGGTGACGACCACGTCGCCGTCCTTGCTGCGCACCACGTTCCCGGAGGCCACGAAGTCGTTGCCGTTGCCGCCGGTGCCGAAGACCTTGCCGGCGGTCTTGGCGATGAGGCCGCCGGAACGCCACGTCTGCTGCTTGGCGGCCGAGGCGGCGTACGGACGGACCCAGCTGTTGGTCTGCGCGACGACCAGGGGAGGAAGGTCCACCTGCTCCCCGGCGGCCTTCGGGACCGCGGCCGCTGAGGGGCTCGCGCCCTGCGCTGGCTCCACCAGCGGCTCGGCGTCACGCATGCGCTCCGGCGTCCAATACGCCCCGGCCGCGGCGAACGTCGTGGGCGCCGCGTGACCGACCGGCCCCTCCTCGGGAGCGGGATCAGCGAACCCCGCCGGAACGCTCAATCCCAGCACAAGGCTGGTGATACCGGCGATGGCCAAGATACGTATGCAAACCTCCGTGACAACCGTGACTACGGAGATTTACCAAAGAAGTTGACAAAGCGAGCAATTACCGCAGGTCCGCCAAGATCCGCCGCTGTCCGCCGCGCGGCTCGCCGCCGATGATCCGTCGCGAGTAGCATGGCGGTCCTGACGATGACGCCCGCTGAGAGGACGAATCCCCGAATGTCGCAGCTGGATCCGTTCCGGCACTGCCTGACGTCCCTGCGCTATGAGGGGGACGGGCCGGGCGAGCCCATCACTCTGGAGCAGCGGGCGGCGGACCTGCGGCAGCGGCTGGCCGGCGATCGTGGGCTCGACGACCGGCAACCCGGCGAGCCGGCCCGCAACGTGACCGTCACGGAGCTCCAGGCGATGATCATCGCCGACCTGCTGGACGAGCTGGCCGCGCGCCTGTCCCCCGGCGCCGCCTTCGGGCCGGGCGACAGCGGGGAGGCGCTCGCGGGTCTGGCCAGGGACCTGTCTCAGGAGTTGCTCGGCCAGACCTTCATCGGCAGGCGGTGAGTCAGTCGCGGTCAGCCAGCCGTCGGTGAGTCGCCTGCTGGGCGTCAGTCGCGCGGCGCGTCACTCACCCGCTGCGCGTCAGTCGCGCAGGAACTCGGCGGCCTGACGGCGTAGCCGGTCCGGGGCGGTGGACCAGACGGGGGCCCGGGTCATCGCCGCCAGCTTGACCTTCTTCACCTCACGGGGCGCGTCGTCGCGCACTCCGAGGTGCTGCCATAGCTGGTCCAGCTCGTCGTACGGCAGCTCCCACGACTCCCCGATCGCGCCCTCCGGCGGGGTCGGCGTCAGGAAGACCTCGTCAGCGGTCTGCGGCGGGTCGACCTGGACGATCGTCAGGCCGAGGCGTTCGGCGGCGTCGCGGAGGAGCCGACGGTGGCTCTCGACGGTGTCCGGCGGCGGCGCCCCGTCGGCGAACAGGGCCAGCAGCCAGCCCGACTCGCCGACCCTCGAGAGGTCCAGGACGAGCCGCGCCCCGGCGCCGTCGGTGAAGGTGCGGTGTGCCAGGCTCGCCTCCTCCCCCGGCCCTTCGGCGCGCGGGACCTCGTCCAGGTCCAGGGCGCCGATCAGCTGCCGTACCTGATCGGCGGCCAGGTGCCCGTGGGCCAGGACGCGGAGTGCCGGCCAGAGCATCGTCACTCTCCCTCTCATCGGGTTGACGGCCCGTCGGTGAACGGTCCATCGGTGAACGGTCCGTCACCGGACGGCCCGCCCGTGTCGGGTGACCCCCAGGTGGTCAGCCAGGCTCTCGGGTTGGCCGGGCGGTGGATGATCCAGTCGGTGTCGCGGAAGTGCGACGAGAGCTCGGAGCCCATGCTCGTCCCGTCGAACGGCCCGCTGGACTCGAACAGACCCAGCGATATGGGCCGCCCCAGCGCCGTCTCCCAGTCATTCTTCCACGCCGCCAGCTCGGGAAAGGCTCTCATCAGGCTGTCCTTGTCGATGTAGCCGTGGCCGCCCATGAAGTCGCCCGGATAGCGGCCGGGCGGCCAGTGCGAGCGGGCCACCTGCACCATCGCGCTGCTGGAGATGTCCATGTCATAGTCGCTGGGCGGCTGCTCCAGGCCGAGCCGGTACATCGAGTCGAACGGGCGGCGCAACGGACGGTTCGGGTCGTCGCCGAACCATTCCCGGAGCCTGCGCAGCGCCTCCGGGTTGCCGGCCAGCTCGTCCTCGGCGGGAAACGTCTTGTGCAGCCCGGCGAAGAACTCGGCGCCGGTCCCCTTGAGCCGGATGTCCACTTCGGCCGGTCCGATGCCGTCGCGCCCGATCGCGTCGAGCAGCTCGCCGGCGTAGCGGTGATACCGCTCCGGTGTCATGCCCATGGGGGCCTGCCGGGTGACGAGCCACTTGAGCTGCATGGGGGACATGCCGAGGAAGTCGAGATCGCGCTTGGTGACGTGGTAGCCGGAGTCGTCGTGCGGCCACCACGACGGATAGGGTTCCTGCCCCTTGAGCACCCGGTCGATCCGGTGGCTCAGCGGGTCGGTGAGGTCGAGTTCGCCCGTGGTCACGGGGGTCGGCCGCAGGGACCAGCCGCCGTGGTCGCCGACGGCCACCGGTGGTTCGGCCTCCCCGAAGAACCCGCCGATCCCCGCGGAGATGTGGTCCAGCGTCGCCAGCCGATCGCCCGGCAGCGAGACGAACTCGCGCTGCCCGAAGAAGCCCATCCCCGTGAGCGGCACGGAGATGATGTCCCGCGCGGGCTTCCTGTCGATCAGGAGCACGCCGCGGCCGGGGAGGGAGTCCAGCCAGTCCATGACCACCTGGCGGTCGGCGGACCAGCTCGCCAGCGGCCGGTGCCGCATCTCGAACATGTCCCCCGGACGCAGCCCGGCCCACGCCGAGTGCTCGCCCTCCGGCCACGCCATGCCCCGGTAGGCGATCACTTCCTCGATGCCGCGCCGGGCCAGCTCGGCCTGGGTGAGCTCGTACTGGCGGCGGATGAACTCGCGCAGCGTCTTGCGGTTGTACAGGAGCTCCATGTCGACCGCGCTGCGCGTCTTGCCGTCCATCGGCCAGGACATCGCCTCCGTGAGACCGAACTCCTCCTGGACGACCTCCTGCAGCGCCAGCACCCGTACGTTGCTGTTGGCGTTGCGATGCGCCCAGGCCCCGAGGAGCTCGCTCACCGCGATCCGCCGCACCAGGATTTCGGCGAACGTATCGTCCATCCGTACCACCCTGTCCGGCGCGTGTGCCGGGTCGGCGGGGTCGAGCGCGTCGACGTGCAGGACCCGCGCGCCCATGGACGGATACCGCTCGTTGAACGGCGCGAGGACGTAGTCGCCGTCGCCCAGGCGGTTGACCATGTCGGAGCCGACGTGCAGGCCGACGGCGGCCAGGACCAGCTCCGGCGTCGAGGACCGCATGCTGCCCGCGAGGGCGTTGATGGTGTGCGTCTTGGCGGGGCTGGTGTCGGTGAACGCGCCGTCCCCGGTCAGGAGCGCCTCGGCGACCTGGCGGTGGTGCGTGCGCTCCGGGGAGCCGGGCGGCGGAGGCGGCGCGTAGTGCCCGACCGGCTCCGTCACGGGCAGCGTGACCGCGTGGTCCGCCGCCCTGGGCAGCAGCGGCCCGGTGCCCCGCGCGTGCTCGGCGACGTGCCAGAGGCGCTGGAGGATCGCCTCGTGCAGGTGGAGCCGGTTCATGCGCTCGAAGAGCGGGCGCAGACCGTCCAGCTGCCGCTTGATGATCGCGATGTCGTTCGGCGGGATCGGGTTGTCGACCCATCTGAACACGCGTGGCTCGGTCTCGCGGAAGAACGTGCGGACGAACGGGTTCGCCGCGTCGGGGAGCAGCAGGTGGGACGCGGCCCCGTCGCCGACGCCGAGGAGGGCGCCGCCCCGGCCGAGCGCGAGATCCTGGAGGGTGACGCCGTGCTTGGCGGTCACCGCGTGATACAGGCCGAGGAACACGCCGTCACGGGTGGCGGCGCGCTGCCAGGACTGGTCCGTCGCCTGCTCGCCGGGCATGTGGTCGCTGTAGACGTCCCGGCTGCCGAGCGCGTACGACAGCGGGACCCGCGCGCCGACCGCGCGGCCCACATGCGAGTCGAGCACCTTGACCGTGGCGTCGCCCGCGCGCGCGTACCGCTCGTAGGTCGAGTGGGTGCCGTCGTCGAACGTGACGAGCTCCCGGTTCAGCAGGCCGTCGCCGTGGGCGAGCGGCTCTCTCCTCGTCACCCGGGCGCCGGTGACGGGATGGGCGGGCAGGGTCAGGGCCGGGGCGTCGGCGAACCCGTACCTGGCCGCCGCCGGATAGACGGGCTCGCTCTCCGCCGGGGCGGGGGACTCGCCCTCCAGCGCCGCTCGGACGCGCGGCCAGCTGGCGGCGAAGCCGGGGTGCAGGTCGAGCTCCGTGACCCTGGAGATCGGGATCCAGGCCATCGCCCCGGACTCGCTCCCCTTCACGGCGACGGGCATCCGCTCGGCGACAGAGGCGATCACCGTGTCGTACGACCAGCCGCCGTGGTCGTCCCTGACGACCTCCTCGACGTGGACCTCGCCCGGCGGCAGGTCGCTCTCCTCGACGGTCTCACGCAGGGCCGCCTCAGCCGCCGACTCGTGGCTGTCCCGCGCGCCGCCGGGCAGGGACCAGGTCCCCCCTTGGTCGACGGACGGATCCCGCTGCTGCATGAGTACGTGCGTCTCGCCGCCGGGGGCGCGGTGGTGGACCAGCAGCCCGGCCCCGCCGAAGAGTCCCCAGTGGGCGTGGCCCTGCGCGCAGTTCACCCACCCCTCCCCCGGCATCGGCGGCAGCTCGGGCGCCGCCGCGTGCCCCGCCGCGAGTCCCTGCCGGGTCGCCAGGTCCTGCACCGCGGCCACCAGGGACTCGCCGGCGCCCTTCCACGTGGCGTTCGCCTCGCGCAGGAGTTGCTGCAGCTGACGAGCCTTCTCCTGCGCCCTGGGCAGGTCCCCCAGGATCTCCTTCAGGTGCGTGGCCCAGCGCTCGACCGGCACCCTGTCCTCGAACCCCTGCTCGACCAGGCTGGCGCGGGTGAGCTCCGGCGGGAAGCGGCCGGGATCGCCGAGCAGGGCGCCGACGCCGCTCGACCGGGGCACCAGGATGGGCACCGCCGCGCCCGCCGCCTCCAGCCCGACCAGCCCGAACCCCTCGCCCCGCGACGGCATGATCACCACGTCGGCGTTCCGCATGTCCGCCAGGATCTCCTCGCGGTCCAGCGTGAAGGGCTTGATCTCGACCTCACGGCCCGCCACGTTCGACAGCCGTTCCTTCACCTCGGGCACGGTCTCCGGGGCCGCGCCCCGGATGACCAGCCGGACGTCCAGGTCCTTCTGCAGCTCCCGGATCATCAGCGCCGCCTCGTGCCCACCCTTCTGGGCGGCGTCGGCGCGGCCGATGAGCAGGACGGTACGGGTCCGCTCCCCGAAGAAGGGCCGCTGCCGGGACAGCTCGAACGGCACGCCGGGCAGGAGCTCATGGACGGGCGGCACACGATCGCCGGGGTTGGAGTCCGCGAGCCGCCGCGCCTCCGTGGCGAGCACCGGGCCGACGCCGGCCAGCATGTCGGCCTCGGCGACCAGCGCCCGCTCGATGCCCTCGAAGTCGCGGCCCAGCGCCTCCATGTCCGCGATCCGGCCGAGCGCGCCGGTCACCATGTGCAGGACGTGCACGAGCGGCGCGTCCGGATACAGCTGGTCACGCGCCCGCAGGGCCGCCGGGCCGGAGTAGCGGCTGTGTCCGATGACCACGTCCACGTCCGGTGGCAGCTCTTCGCCGTCGAACGCCAGCTGGTCCATCTCGCTGCGCCCCGGGTCGTACTGCCGAGGACCGATCACGTGCAGCCGCTCGCCGCCCGTGCCGCTCGGCACCTCGTGCCCCACGCGGACGTACACCTCGTGCCCCGCCTCCGCGAGCCCCTCGACCAGCTTGCGGTTGACGGCGATGATGCCGCCCTTGTGGGGGTCCCATTCGGTGCAGTACGCGAGCACGCGCAGCCCGGCCCGGCCGAGCTCATGCTGCTCGGCCAGGCGGTCCCACTCCTCGGCGAGCTCCCGGCTCAGCCGTTCCCGCTCGGCGGGCGCCGCCTCGGCCAGCCGGCGCTGGTGCTCCTGCCAGAGCCGCTCGCGCTGCTCGACCTGCTCATCTCGCAGGACGCCGTCCGCCTGGGCCGTGTAGCGCTCCCGAAGCCGCTCCGCCCGGCCCTCCGGATCGAGATCCACGCCGTGCGCGGCGGCCATGTCGGCGATCTCGGGCAGCTGGGCCCGCAACTCTTCCGGCAGCCTGCCGTCGAGGTCCGCGTACGTCCTGCGGAACCAGTCGGTCTCCTCCTGGGTGAACGGGCGCTCACGCGCCTCCCGCAGGATCTCCTCGGCTCTGGCCGGGCCGCGCCAGTGTCCCGTGTCGTCGAGGGAGTTGCGGTACACGATCTCGCCGCCCCATTGGTGGAGGGTGATCGCTTCCAGGTACCTGGCCCGGTCGATGGCTCGCATGGTGTCGGGGATGCCGCCGTAGCCCTGGTCGTGGATGTCCTGGGAGACGAGGCGTCCGTGTCCGTCCCGGTCGCGCATCTGCTGGTAGCGGTTGAGCACGGACAGGCGGCTGATCGGCGCCGGAACGGCCATGACGTGGGCCTCGGCGCGGTAACCGAGGGCGTGGAACTGGGCGGCCTCGGCCTCGACGCCTTCGCTGCTGTTCATCGCGCCTTCGCGGATGAGGTTGACCCGCAGCTCGGCGGCCAGGGCGATGACCTTCTTCATCCACGCGTACGCGTCGCCGCCGGCCTGTTTGGCGGCTATTCGGTCGTTCTCGGCCATCAGATGGGCGTACCTCGGGTGGTACTTCAGCAGGCCCTCGAAGTCGGCGATGAGGGCGCGGTCGGGACCCATGCCGTCCATGGCCGACTGCTGCGCGGTGGTCTTGCCCGACGCGGCCTGGCCGTCGATGAACACGATGCGCGGGTGCTCCGGCCGTCTCACGCCCGCCATCAGGTCGGGGACGATGTCCCGCCGGAAGATGAGGTCGTTGTCCTCCTCGGTCAGCTTCCACTGGTCGGGGCCACTGGTCTCGTACTGGTACGGCCGCCCTTGGCTCGGGTCCTCGGCCGGGCCGTACATCTGCGGTGGGACGGCGTCCTTGCCGCTCAGGAGGTCGAAGAAGCTCCGGCCACCGGTCACCGGATCGGCGGCGCTCACCTGCGGGCGCCGGGTGGGGGTGTCCTCGGCGGTGCGCGGGCCGTCGCTCGGGGTGCCGCCCGGGATGTCCGCCTGCGCCGTGGCTGTCGGCTCGGCCCGATGAACGGCGTCGGTCTGGGTGGAGCTGAGGTTGTCGCGGACGTGGTCGAACGAGGGATCGTCGTGGACGGGGGTGTGGTCCGGCGGGACAGAGGGCGCCTCGGCCGGTCTGGCCTGCGGGCTGACCGTAGGATCCGCTACCTCGGCGGGAGCTAGCGGGTCGGCGGGAGGTGACGGCTCAGCGTGCTCGCGCGTGTCCGCGTGCTCGGTCGTGTCCGCCTGGCCCGCCGGATCCGTCGGGTCCGTCGGGTCCGTCGGGTCCGTCGGGTCCGCCTGCTGTCGTGGCTCCTGTCGGGGCTGCTGTCCCGGTTCCCGGTGCTCTGGTGCCTGTTGTGCCGGTTCCGGGCGGTGTGACGTCCTCGTGCTACCGGCCGGTTCTGGCCTGGACGTCGGCACCTTGGTGTCCGGTACGCCCCGGGGGACCTCCGCACGTTCCCGGGTAGCGGCCACGTCCTGCGCCGGGAAGCCCCTGGCCTCGACCGGCCCACCAAGACCAGCAGGTGTGTCCGGCGGCGCCGAGACGGGCGACGCCGGAGCGGGCGGCGCGGCAGTCGCGGCGGCGCGGGCCGTGTCGCCGGCCAGTGCGGCGGTGGTGGCCGTGTCGAGGGCCTGGCGCGGGTGGATGATCGCGCTCATGACGTCGACGCTGAACGGGCTGATCGTGTTCGTCCGCCCCACGCCCGCCACGACGCCGCCGAGCAGCGATTCCGCGGTCGGCATGTCCCACTTGCCGTACACGATGCCGTTGGAGACCAGGCCGGCCGGCGTCGAGATCACCGCGTTCGTGAGGCCGGTCTGCAACGCCCTGCCGGGAAAGCGCATGACGGCGTTGAGCGCTCCGGGAGCATCGCCCGCGGCGGCGTTGAGCGATCTGATTCCGGGCAGCCGCCCGACGAGCCCCGCCACCGGCCCGGCCACCTTCGACGCGAGCACCGCGCCCGAGGCGTCGCCCAGGATCGTGGAGGCGGTCTTCTGCCCGTCCCACTGGGTACGGGTGCCCCGATCCATCTGCTCCTTCTGGGCGACATAGTCCATCAGGAAGCCTTCACCGATCTCCTCGGGAATCTCCCTGAGCATGTGGCTGGCCGCCGCCCTGGCCAGCAGCCCCTTGCCGGCCTGCCGTCCGCCCAGCGCGGCCAGCCTCGGCGCCTGCTTGATGGCGGCCGACCCGGCGTACCTGCCCTTCGCCACCCGTTCCAGCCAGGTGAACACCTTGTCCATGAACGTCCGCAGCCGTCCGGCGAACTTGCCGATCAGCGGCGTCAAAACGCCCGCGCTGGCCGCCGTCGCGAACGCGGAGATGGCGATGGACGAGACCGTGATCCAGAATCCGGCGTTGATCAATAACTTGGCGTACTGCGTCTCACGCGCGTAACTGTCGTGCTGGAGGGCGTACGCGTGCGCCAGCACGGCGAGGGCCGGGATGCCCTTCCCCTCCGCGAGCAGCTGGTCGGCCTGCCTCTTGAACTCCTCGGCCGCCGAGCCGAAGTAGCCCTGCATGATCAGGTCACGCGCCGTGCCCCCGGCCGCCGCGAACTCCAGCGCCGCCTGGCTCCAGTCCTCGAAGGCGACGGCCAGCGCCGCCTCGCCGGACTCGCTGGCCTCCGGCCACATCTGTCCGGAGGACAGCAGCGCGATCAGCGCGTCGCACCACGCGGGCAGACTCGTCCCCCACGCGGGCGTGATGTCCGTGGCATAACCGCCGCTGCCGATCGTGTCGTCCTGCCCGGCCAGAGGGCTGGTGACCGGGGTGCTGACGTTTCGGGTCACGCCTTCCCTTCCCCACGCATGATCAGGACGGCATCACGCGTCTGGGCGCCACCAGGTCGGCGTCGGCCCCCGCCGAGTTGGCCACGTTCTCCGTCACCGCGGGACCGGCCGCCACCGCGAAGTCCGCCGACTCGGCGCCCGCCCGGAGCATGGCGTTGGGGCCGTCGTCGGCCAGGTACGCCTGCTCGAACTCCCGGCCGGCCGAGTCGTGCCCCCACGGCGCGGCGGCGTGCAGGCTCTCGATCCTGCCCCTAGCCTCGGCCAGCTTGTCCCGCAGCTGGACGGCCGCGTCCGTCCAGCGCGCCACCCCGCCATCGACCACGTGCCGATGGATTTCCAGCCGCTCCCCCATGGGCCTGTCCTTTACGCGCGTACGCCTGTACCGCGAATAGACGCTAGTGCGCGACGGACCCGACGGAACCACGCTTCACCGATCGTCGAAACGATCTGCTGACACCTCAGAGGCGGGTGACGAACCAGTCCGTGGCCAGCCGGGCCACCTGCTCGAGCGTGCCGGGCTCCGCGAACAGGTGAGACGCGCCCGGCACGATCTCCAGGCGGACCTCGCCGGGCATCCGCCGCATCGCCCGGAGGTTGAGGTCGATGACCGCCGGATCCTCGCCGCCGACGATGAGCAGGGTGGATTGGCGTACCCGGGTGAGGACGTCGTCCGCCAGATCGGGACGCCCGCCTCGGGAGACGACGGTCCGCACCGCGTCGGGCCGCTCCGCCGCGGCGACCAGGGCCGCCGCGGCGCCGGTGCTGGCGCCGAACAGGCCGATGCCGAGCTCCGCGATCCTGGCGTCGGCCCTGGCCCAGTCGGTCAGCGCGGCCACGCGGTCGGCGAGCAGGCCGATGTCGAACCTGAGCTCGCCGGTCAGCGCGTCGCGCCGTTCCTCCGCCGTGGTCAGCAGGTCCGCCAGTACGGTGACCAGGCGAGCAGCCTGGAGCCGCCCCGCGACGTAGCGGTTGCGCGGGCTGTGGCGCCCGCTGCCGCTGCCGTGGGCGAACAGCACCGCTCCGCGCGGCTCGGCGGGCACGGCGACGTCGGCGTCCAGGGCCACGTCACCGATCGGGATCCGCACGCCGGCTTCCGCGATGTTCATGATCCCTCCCGAGGCTAGACCGCGAACGGGTACGTCTCGGGCGCCTCGCCCCGCTCCCAGACGGCGGTCCGCTCGAGCGGTTCCAGCGCGCGGGTGTCGTCGATATGGATCAACGCGTCGAACTCGTCGGCCACCCGGGCCTGGAAGTAGTGGCTCTGCCGCTCGGTCTGAGGCCGGTAGATCACCCCGATGGCCCGTTGCAGCCGCGCCGTCCGCAGCACGTCCGCGGCGGGCTTGGCCACGTCGAACCAGAGCAGGAACTCCCCGCTGCTCGCCTGGTGCAGCAGCTCCTCCACGCTGCCGGGCAGCGCCGGCCGGACCATCTTGCGCTCGGCCGGACCGCCCCAGTCGTCGGCGGCGGTGACCGTACCCGAATAGGTGGTGAAGCCGATCAGCCGGCATTCGCCGGGGTGACGCTCGCGGATCAGCCGGCCGACGTTGAGCTCGCCCCGGGCGCCCATCTCGGTCGCCCGCGCGTCGCCGAGGTGGGAGTTGTGCGCCCACACCACCAGCTTGGCGGGCTCACCACGGACGCGGCCGAGATGGTCGGCCAGTGCGTCCAGGGCGTCGGCCATGTGCTCGTCGCGCAGGTTCCAGGAGGAGATCCGGCCGGTGACCATCGAGCGGTAGTAGCGCTCGGCCGACCGTACGCTCACGGCGTTGCGCTGGGCGTGGAACAGCTCGTCCTCGGCCGGCAGACCGTCTTTCCTGGCGTAGTCGTACGCGTGCCGCTGCAGGTCGGCGAGCTGGGCGACCACCTCTTCCTCGCACGACTCCCCCGCGCCGAAGGCCGCCGCCAGCCCGTACGACTGGGCGTCTCCGTCGGCGTGGTCGAAGCACGCGTACCGCTCGCGGGCCCGCGCCGCGGCCTCAGGGGAGACCCGATCGAGGTAGTCGATGACGTCCTGCATGGACCGGTACAGGCTGTACAGGTCCAGCCCGTAGAAGCCGGCCTTGCGCGTCTCGTCGCCGACCCGGTCGTTGTGATCGCGCAGCCAGCCGACGAAGTCCACGACGGCCGTGTTCCGCCACATCCAGGTCGGGAAGCGCTCGAAACCGCGCAGCGCCTCCTCCACCGTCTCGTCCTCGCCGCGATCGCGTACGTAGCGGTTCACCCGGTAGGCGTCCGGCCAGTCGGCCTCGACCGCCACGCCGTGGAAGCCGCGTTGTTCGATGAGCTTCCTGGTCATCTCCGCCCGTGCCGCGTAGAACTCGGCGGTGCCGTGCGAAGCCTCCCCGATCAGCACCAGCCGGGCATCCCCGACCAGCCCGAACAGGGTCTCGTCCGGGGGCACGCCGTTCTCGACGACCGCGGCGGCCATGCGGATGATCGCCGCCTCGGACCGCCCGCCGCCCGCGCGCGTACTGTTCGTGTTCCCGGGTCGTGCCGCGGCCCGCAGCAGCTCCCGGACCTCTTCGTCGGTGACCTGGTCGAAGTCCCAGTAGGCCTGCCCGACGGCGAAGAACGGGGACGGCGTCGTGGCGCACACGACCTCGTCCACCTCCAGCCGCAGCTCCTCGCAGGTCGAGCTGGGCGCGGCCGGCACCGCCACCACGATGCGCTCCGGCCGCAGCCGCCGCACCGCGAGCAGGGCCGCCCGCATGCTCGAACCAGTGGCCAGGCCGTCGTCGACCAGCATGACGGTCCGTCCGCTCAGCTCCGGCATCGGCCGCCCCTCGCGATAGGCCAGCTCCCGCCGTACCAGCTCGCGGCCCTCCCGCTCGGCCGCCCGCCGCACGACCGACGGTTCGATGCCGAACCCGCGGACGACCTCCTCATTGAGCACGATCACCCCGCCGCTGGAGATCGCCCCCATCGCGAGCTCCTCGTGCCCCGGCACGCCGAGCTTGCGCACGAGGAACACGTCCAGCGGGGCCTCCAGCGCGGCGGCCACCTCGTAGGCCACAGGTACGCCGCCGCGCGGCAGCCCGAGCACGATCACGTCGTCACGATCGCGGTATTGAGTCAGTAGACCGCTCAGTGCCCGTCCGGCGTCCCGGCGATCACGAAAGGTGTGATCTGCCATAACCGTCCCACCCGTCTCGTGCCGGAGCATGTGACCTGCTCCCTGCCCCTCCCCTTCCCTCCCGTGGACAATCAGTCCCCCTCGAACCCATCATTCGCCGGGCAGCGGTCCGAGCTCGCCGGAAGGCTTCCGGCGAGCTCGGACCGGGGATAAGCCGGTGGGTCGTGGGCCCTATACGGCTGAAATGCTCAGCACGTTACGCGGTCGCACCCATTGGCAGATCTCTGTCTCCCATGCCATTCTCTGACCGTGGTGTCCGTGAATGGGAACCAGGTGATCGCGAGGTCGAGTCCGGCAAGGCCTAATTCACCAGCCTTATTACCCTTGAAAAAAGTTTCGCCGAGTAGGAAGGTCGCTGCGCTCAGGGAGCCCCCTAAACAGGCGATGTCGTCCCCACGGAAACACCCGATAACGCTGTCCGCCGTTCCGAGTGCCCAGAGAGCTTTTGACGCGAGGCACACCCAGCCGAAAACACACAACGCACTGGCGATCGCACCGAGCGTGCCGAGGATCTTGCCGCGGTTCTCCCACACCCACCCGAAGAAATTGCCCAGCCTGTCGAGACCCTGTCTGATCGCATTTTGGACCAGATGTTGCCAGTCTATCTTCAGGAGGATCCCATACCAGAAGCTTTTGTCCAGCAGGATCCGCCAAGGGTAGTCGCCCTTGTAGTCCTCGTATCCCGGCCCGTGCGGGCCCGAATAGTCCTCGTATCCCGGGCCATGGGGGCCGTTATACGGGACGTACTTACCGAGATTCGGATGGGTTCTGCCCCAGGAACGTAGACTCCGGGCGAGTTTCTTCTTCAGCTTGATCTGCTGCTCGGTGTGCTTCCGCAGGGCACTTATCATCCGCTTCTTGGCAGCGGTGCGGTGCTTCGTGAGTGCCTTTTTGAGGCGATCCTTGGGAGAGGAGTAGCTCAGCCCGTCGGGGTCGCTCATCGTGGCCGGGTTGTTGTTGCTGTAGGCGTAGGCGTTCATCTGTTGCGGGTCGTACGGGTCGATGATCGGGTCGACCGAGAGGAACCTGCCCATCGCCGGGTCGTATTCGCGGGCGCCCAAACGAGTCAGCCCGGTTTCCGGGTTCGCCGTGCCGCCGACGAAGCCGCGGTCGCCGGCGGCCCATGCGGTGGCCGCTCCTCGGGGGTCGCCGAACAGGTCCAGCCGGCGGGATGTCGCGGCCAGGGTGGTGGCGTTGACAGCGGTCTGGGAGGTGCCGTGCTGGTCGGCGACCGTCCAGGTGAAGCCGTCACCGGTGCGGGTGCCCAGGTCGTCGTAGTAGCGGGTTCCGGTGGTGGAGCCGGTGGCGGTGTTGAGCCGGAGCTCGCCGCCACCGACGAACAGCGTCACCGAGCCGGGATCACGCCGGATGAGCTGCCCTCCCTGAGCGTCGTAGAGGTAGGAGGTGACCTTGCCGCCGGCGGCGATCGATGCGAGCAGTCCCTCCTCGTCCCAGGTCAGGGTCTGCGGGCCACCGGGCCCCGGCCGGCTGGTGGTGTTGCCGGCCGCGTCGTAGCCGTAGGTCGTGGCCGTCGAACCCGTGGTCGTGGCGGTCACCGCGTGCGGCCGGGCGACGCCGTCGCCGGCGTTGGGGTAGGAGTAGGCGGTAACGGTGTCGGCGGTGCCGGCGACGCCTTTGACGGTCTTGGTCTTGCGGTTGCCGGTCAGGTCATAGCCGTACTGGTGCCAGTAGGGCGCCGGGCCGCCGATGGCCGACGCGGACGGTGTGGTCGCGCAGGTGTCGGTGCCCTGGGTCCAGGCTTCGGTGATCCGGCGCAGGTAGTCGACAGTGAAGCACTGGGTGTCCTTGGTGGACCCGGCGGTGCGGTCGGTGATGCGCGTGACGTTGCCCGCGGGGTCGTAGCCGTAGGTGAGGTCGTTCACCATGACGCCGTTGACCTGTTCGCGTTCGGTGAGCGCCTCGGTGATCCGGCGGGTGCCTTCCTCGTAATAGGTGGTGCGCCACAGCCGTTTCGCGGCGGGACCGAGCTCACGCTGGGCGACCTCGCCCAGCTCGTTGTACTCCGTGTCGGTGAGGTAGGTCAGGTCGCCGCTCACCGTGTCCGGCCGGCCGAGGTCGTCGTAGCCGTAGGTCAGCGTCTCCTGCTTGAGATCGCCCAGCTTGGGCACCGTCTTGGTGGCGGGGCTGCCGTCGACGGCGTACGTGAGCGTCGTGGTGTACGTTCCGGCGAGCTGCTGTTCCCTTGGGGGGATGGTCACCGACGCGGCTTCCGGGCGTCCGGCCTCGTCGTAGCCGGTGACCTCGTTGAGGTAGGCCTGCCCGTCCACGTACCGGGTGGCAGAGGTCAGCGCGCCCTTGGCCAGCGTGTCGTAGACGGTCTTGGTCAGCAGCGGCCCGGTCGCCGAGTCCAGATGGGTCTCCACGGCGCGCCCGAGCGTGTCGTACACCGACGCGATGGTCTTGCCGCGCGCGTCGGTGGTGGTCAGCAGCTGATCGGCGTCGTCGTAGGTCATGGTCGAGGGGCCCTTGTCCGGGTCCTCCGCCTTGGTCTTGCGGCCGAGCACGTCATAGGTGTTGCGCCACACGTTGCCCGCCGGGTCGGTGACCTTGGCCAGGTCGCCGGCCTTGGTGTAGGCGTAGCGGGTCACGTCGTTCGGGCCGCTCAGGGTCCTGCCCTGCCACTGCACCAGTGCGTAGACCTGGTCGCGGGCGTCGGTGTACGTGGTGGTCACGGTCCCGCCCTGGGGTGGGATGACGCTGACCCAGTTGGCGCTGTACGAGGTCTCCGTGCGCCATCGCTCGCCCATGGTGCCATCGGGCTTGAGCGTCATGGTGATCTCGGCCCGCTTGCGTTCCGCGCCGTCGTAGGTGGTGACCAGCGCGTTCGGCACGTTGCCGCCCTCCGGCTGGTACAGCGTCGTCCCGGGGGCGTCGGCGTGGTGATAGGGGGCCCGTTTCACGCTGACGAGGCCGCGCGAGTCGTACAAGGTGTCGGTCAGGATCCGGCCCCCGCCGGGGCTGACGGCCTGGGTCTGCCGGGGGCGTAGGAAGCCGTCGTACAGCGCGTACGTCACGACGCGGTTGCCGTTGGGGCCCAGCGTACTGGTGAGCACCCAGTTCGGCCCGCCGCTCCGCCGCAGGCCGTACTCATAGCGCGTGTTCGGGGAGTCACCGCCCGCCTCGGTACGGCCCGGCTGGTACACCTTCACCAGCCGGCCGAGGGCGTCGTAGGTCAGCGAGGTGATCCGATCGTTGGCGTCCTTCTCCTGGACGGTGCTCCCCCACGCCGGGTCGAGGGTGGTGGTCACCGTGTGGCCGAGCGGGTTGGTCACCTTGGTCTCGGTGGTCAGCCCGTTGACCTCGGTGTACGACGTCGTGGTCAGCCGGAGCAGCGCGTCGCGCGCCTCCTTGACCCGGCCGTAGGAGTCGAACGTGGAGGTGTCGCTCACCCGATAGGCGGGCGTGGATCCGTTGTAGGACTTGGCCTCCTCTGTTTTGGTCACGTCTCCCCGGAGCGGCGGCATGCCGAACTCCTGCCCGTCGTACGACAGCCGCGTGTCGGAGATGGCGTCGGCCGGGTAGGACGGGTCGGTGCCGCAGGCCACCCCGACCGTCGTGGTCCTGCTCGGCAGCTCCACCAGCATCAAGGCGACATTCTGCGCGTACGTGGTGACGGTGCACTGATCATCGGAGGTCACGGCGACGTCGCCGAGGTCGTTGACCTTGGTGGGGTTGCCGTAGTCGTCGTAGGTCGTCTCCACGCGGGTCACCCGGTAGGTGCCGGTGGTGTAGCGATCGCGGGTCTCCGTCCGGGCGGTCTCCACCTGATTGGCCTGGAGACTGCCCTGGGTGGCGGTGAGCCGGGTCCACGGGTCGTTGATCGCGCCGGTGACCTCGTTGACGCCGTCGTAGGTGATCTGCTCGCGCAGGAAGCCCTTCAGCGGCTCGGCGTCGGCCAGCGCCACGCCCGCGGAGTCGGTGACGTTGGCCTGCTTGGCGCCGCCGCCGGTGTTGAGCCGGTCGCCGTTCATGCCGCGGAAGTACAGGTACTGGGTCTTGGACTCGGGTTTGTTCTCGTCGTTGGCCGGGTCGCCCTTGCGGACCACGACCTTCTGGAACCCGCGCCAGTCCGACCAGGTGCGTTGGTTCTCGGGCACCAGCGGGTTGTCGTTGTACGCCCAGGCGCCGCCCCCGACGTAGTCATAGCTGGTCACCATGTCCTTGGTGTCGGTCACCAGATCGTCCTGGACGACCTTGCTCACCACGTATTTCTGGAACCAGTCGTTGACCGGCGTGGTCGCGGGCGGCATCGTCCACCGCTGCGGGAAGCAGCGCTTGATGTTGGTCTCCGCCGCCGCCGGCAGGGCGCCGGGGGCGCAGTCGGGCGGCGCGTAGCTCACGTTGATCGCGCCGCCGGACTCGGAGACGATGCTGGTGATCCGGGGTTTGTTCAGGGCGGGCAGGCCGTCGGCGACGAAGTTGACCCGGTTGGCCATCATCGTGCCGTCGAACGTCACCGCGTCCAGCTTGATCGCCGTACCGGCCAGTCCGGTCTGGGTGACGCTGTTCAGCCACAGCGCCTTGTCGCCGGTGCCGTCATTGGCCGGCGGATAGGTGTAGGCGAATTCCCACTGGTCGACGCCGCGGTAGTTCCCGCCGCCGGTCGACACCTGGGTGGTCACCTTCGCCAGGCGCTTGGTGGACCAGAACGTCGGCGAGTACCTGTCCGCGCAGGCGATCGACGCGCAGTCGGTGTCCCACGGCACGTCCGGCCAGACAGCGGTGGTGTGGGTGGCGCAGTTCTGGTCGGGCACGCAGCGGTCGGCGGAGTCGAGCACCACCCGGGCCGGCGCCGGGCCGGAGTACTCCTGACCGGCGCGGGTGCCGTAGTCGATGCGCGCCAGGGTGCCGCCACGGGTGTAGGTGCCCGTGCTCGCGCCGTTGTTCTGGGCGTACCGGTTGCTCTCCTGGTTGTAGAAGTAGCTCATCGAGTCGCCGTGCGCGTCCACGACGTAGTCGAGGTTCCAGCGGTAGGCCTGCTGGCACGCCGAGGCGGCGAACGTGGTCGCCTTGCACGGCTCGTCGGTGTCGTTGCCGTACACCGGCACCGTCCAGGCCGACTGCGTGATCTCGCGCCCCGTCGCCCAGCCGGGCAACCGGTTCAGGCCGAAGAAGTACTGCGTGCCGTCGCTGGTGGTGACCTTCCAGTACTCGCCGTTGTCGTCGCCGTTGGCCTGGGGATCGGCACGGAACAGGTGCTCGACCCGGGTGCCGTCGTCGTCCTCCGGCCGCCACACGCCGTTCTGGTAGACCAGCGGCCCGGACTGCTCGCCGAAGGACAGGGTGGCGTTCTCGGTCTCCCAGCACAGGTCGCCGGTCTTGGTCTGGCCGTTGTTCCCGCCGAGATCCTCCGCGCAGCTCTTGTACGACCGCTCGATGAACCCGGGCGCCAGGTTCCAGCCCTCACCCACCCACGACGGCTGGTTGTTGGTCGCCACGGTGTGCCCGTCCACCGCGCCGGAGGAGTAGGAGAGCGCCAGGGGCGGGTCGAGCTCTCCGGGCACCGGTGGCGTCCGCATCGGGTACGACCAGGCGAAGTCGCCGCTCTGGGTCGAGACCTGCCACTGACTCGACGGGGACAGTGAGGTGGCCTTGTAGTCGCCCTTCGGCCCGTTCGGCGCCGCGGTCAGCGCCAACGTGCCGCCCGCGTCGCCGACCGACACCTCGGCCGACACCGTCGCGGCTTTGAGGTCGTTGCGTACGGCGGTGACCGGTGTCTGATCGCCTGAGGCCGGGGCGAGCCGCAGGCGGGACGCCCAGTCAGCGCCGTACGCGTCCTTGAAGGCCGAATAGTCGACCGTGACCGTCACCGGCCCACGCTCGGCCTTGCCATCCGATCGCTTGATGGACACGAGCAGCCCGGACACGCCGGCCTTGTCGGCGGCGCTCCTGTCGAGCACCTCGACCTTCACCCGCCCCGGCCCGGGCCGCCCCGTGGCCGCCACCCACACGGGCAGCGACCCGGCCCTCGTCTTGGCGGCCGCCGCGGCGCGACCCGACAGTGTGACCTCGGCGGCCCCCGCCTCCGGCCAGTCCGCCTTGGCGGCGGGCCGGCGGCCGGACGCCGCCTCCGGGTCGGGCCGGGCGGCCGGCGGCGCGAAGTCCGCGCCGGGCACGGACTCGACCTTGTCCGGCTCGCTCGGCTTGATCGGCCCTTGGAGGGCCATGACATCCACGACCTGGGCCGGTGTCGCCCCGGCCGGAGTGCTCGCCATGAGCACGACGAACAAGCAGGCCAAGGCCGTGATCGGCCACAGCCGCCATCGGTTACGGCGCATCAGTCGAGATCCCTTTCCGGGTCAGAGTCCAGTGACGGCGAAACCGAGGGAGCGGTCCTGCGTCTGTCCCTCGCACTTGGGATCACGTGAGTCGAACAGATCGCCCCAGCTCGCCCGGCAGCGGAACAGCTCGACGCCGACGGCGTTCGGCGCCCCGGGCACGGACTGCGGCGCGCTGGTCCAGATGAAACCGAGCCTGCGCACGACCGTCTTGCCCTCACAGGCGGCGTCGGCGGAGGTGAAGGTGTCGGTGCCGTCCTGGCAGCTCATCAACGCCGTGGTACCGGGCAGCTGGGTCATCGACAGGGTCCCCATGTTGCCCTCCGGACGGTAGTTCGCCGGCAGCCGGGCGGTATCGCTGGCGTGGTCGTACGGATAGCCCGTCGTGTTGTGCCTGATCAGGTGGGTGTAGGCGCGCGTGTAGCCGAGCTCGAACTCCTTCGTCTGGCCCTCACACCCGGGGTCCGTGGAGGCGAAATGTCCCACGCCGGGGAACTGGCACCGGTAGACCAGGCGCGTGGGCACACCGGCGGGCGGCGTGATGTAGAAGCGCCCGACGCTGCCGAGGTTGAGGTAGGTGCCGCAGTTGTCCGGGTTGAGGAAGTAGTCCGCCGTCCCGCTACGGCACGAATAGATCACGCGGGTGTTGGGCTCGTCCGCCCCGGCCGGCAGGCCGAGGGAGAACTCGAAGTGCGAACCCGCCGGCACCGGCCCGTCCGTCACGATGTGCGGCCCTGCGAGGTTGACGTACCGGGCGATCTGGCTCCCGTAGAGGCTGCGTCGCTTGGTGACGGGCTGCGCCTTGTCCGCCTTGATCTGGTCGGCGGTACGGACGCCGGTCCACGCGTGCACGTCGTCGACGTCTCCGGCGAACGGTGTCGCCGCCGCGCTGTTCTGCCGTCCCCGGCCGATCTGGAAGGCGCCGGTGGCGTTCACCGTGGCCGTGGCCTTCTTCCAGGCCACCTTCGCGCCGTCGACATAGAGCTGGATCTCCTGGGCCGCCGGGTCGTAGACCCCGGCCAGATGCGTCCACGCCCCGGCCTGCGCGCTCTCGCCCGAATCGGCGCTGAGGGCGGTCAGCTGGGTGTCGGTCGCCGACTGCGGCAGCGCGAACGACCACTTGTGGGTGTCACCGCGATAGCGCAGCTGGAAGCCGCTCCCCTGGCCGGCGTCCTGGCTCAGGACCGTCCGCCACTGATCGTCGGCCGCGTCCAGCCTGGCCCACGCGGTGACGGTGAAACCGGCGTCGGTACGGAGCACCGGCACGCTGGTCGCCAGCGTCTCGGTGCCGCCGCCGAACCGCACCGCCCCGGTCCCTACCTTGCCGGTGGTCCAGGAGGCGGCACTGCCCAGGGCGCCGACCCGGTAGCCGCCGGACACCTCCTGCGCCGTCGTGCCCGTCCCGTCGTCGAGCGGCAGGAACAGCTCCTCGGCCGCCGGGCTGCCGGCCAGGTCGTGAATCTCCTCGGTGGCCAGGGTCCGGTCGTAGATGCGCACCTCGTCCAGCGAGCCCGGCCAGTAGTCGACCGGCCCGGCGGCGTATCGGGCCCGGCCCAGCTGCACCGTCCCACTCGCGCTCCACGGTGTGGTGTGAGCGGCGGGCGCGCCGGCGACGCCGTCCACATAGAGCTTGATCTCCTTGGCGGCGGCGTCGTACTCGCCGACCAGATGGGTCCACCGCCCGGCGACCGCCGGGCCCGCCGATTCCGCGACGTGACGCGCGGCGGCGTCGGCGTCGGAGGCCGGCATCATGAAGTTCCACTTCTTGGTGTTCGGGTTGTACTGCAGGAAGAACCCGCTGATCCGGGTGCCGTCCTGGCTGAGCGCCGTCCGGTAGGCGGTGTCGAGCCGGTCCAGCTTCACCCAGGCCGAGACGCTGAACGTCTTCGCCGTGTCCACGGTGGCGCCGCCCGTGGTCTCCGCGTAAGCGGTGCCGCCGTCCAGCCAGAGCGCGTCACCATGGCGGCCGGTCCGCCAGCGCGCCGCTGCGGAGAGGGTCGCGTCGTGCTGGGCGGGCGACTCGTCGACGGCCTTGGTCTCGACGTACCCGTCGAGCTTCCAGTGTCCCCTCGGCGGCGTGCCCGGCCCGACGATGAAGTGGTAGCGGTACAGCGGCCCCAGGTTGTCCGCGCGGTCGACGCTGCGGGCGTACAGGTCCAATGAGCCGTCTTCCGGCGGTGTGACCAGTATGTTCGCGCTGCCCGAACTGGCGGTGACGGAGGAGAAGGTGTTCTCCTGGCCGTACAGGGAGTACTCGAACCCCTTCACGTCACTGACGCCGTCGGCGCTCAGCGTGAATCCGCCGGTGCGTCCGATGCCGCCGCCTCTGGGGCAGGGGTCGTAGTCCGGTGGCGGGCATTCGGGGTAGGTCACCGAAGTGACCTTCGGCGCCTTGTCCGGGCCCTTTCTGTCGATGGTGACGTCACACCACTGTCCCCACGGCCCGAAGTCGACGCCGTCGGCGCCCCGTACGCGATAGGCCAGATTGGCGCCGTCCGCGGCGTTCGCCGTCGGCACGTCCATGGTGAAGGTGGAGCCGGACGCCTTGTACTCCGTGGCGGCCACCCCGAGCCGCGCGCCGAACCTCGTGTACCACTCGAACTGGGCCTGCACCGGGCCGCCGTCAGGGTCGGAGACGACCGCCGACATCTGCGGCCCGCGCGGTCCCTTGTTGGGGTCGTTGTCGATGTAGGGGTTGATGTACGGCTCGTTCGGCTGCACGGCGCACGCGGTGTTCTCCACCGTCTGGCCGGTCGGCGGGCTGGGGTAGCTGTTGTACGTGATGACCAGGCTGGGGTTGGTGTTGAACTTCTTCCAGCCGTACGCGTCGCCCTCGTTCGCCGCCTTCAGCATGATCGCCGTGAGGCCGTTGTTGTACGTCACCGCCGCGTTGACCGCGGCGGTCGCGTCGAACCCGACCCAGTTGCCGGGGCAGGCGGAGCTGTAGCCGTAGGCGACGTTGACCGTCCCCAGGCCGATCGGGCCGCCACCGGGGAAGGGCTGGTTGTTCCAGGTCGTCCCCGCGCTGACGGGGTTCGTCCCCCACGCCTCGACCGGCCGGGCCGAGCATGAGGGGGCGTAGTTCTCGAAGGCGTTGAACTCCGCCACCTGTACGTGCTTGCCGACCATGAACGACGCGTCGTACTGGAAGTATGAACGGGACACCCCGATGCCGTTGCAGCCCGCCCAGTTGCAGTAACCGACCTTGGCCAGGTTCTCCCCGTCACCGCCCCAATAGGCTTGCGACGGATGGCCGGACAGCACCATGGCGAACCCCGTCTGGCCGGCGGCGAAGTCCGGATCGATGTACATCGGGAACGTCGCCGCCGGATCGGTCAGCAGCTTCTTGTCCGGCCGCAGGACCAGCGTGTCCTTGCCCAGCTCGAGCTCGCCCACGGCCCGCCTGGTGGCCGACGGCGTCGAGTCCCACGTCATCGGCGCGCCGGACCCGAAGACCTGCTTCCCCTTGTCGTCGTAGGCGCCGATGTTCCCGTGCCCGTCGTCGCGTACCGACACGCCCTTCGCCGCCAGGCCGAACGTCAGCTCGGCCAGCTTCGGATTCGCCGCCGCGGCCTTGTCCTTCACCACCAGCACCTCGGTGAAGCCCTGTGCGGTGGCGGTCATGCGCAGATCCACCCCCGGGATGACGTCGGGGTACGTCGCGGAATCGCGGCTCACCACCGGCTTCGGCAACGGCGCCGGCCAGCGCAGCTCGACCTGTGCCTTGCCCTGCCCGAGTCGTACGAGCGGCTGGTCGCCGCCGCCGGAGAAGACGACGGGAACCGTGGTCGCGCCCGGCTCCACCCCGCCGTCGGCCCGCTGCCGCAGCGCCGTGTCGACCGGCACCCACCCGGAGTCCCGCTTGACGCGGACCGGGATGGTCCGCAGCTCGGCCGTGAACGATCCGTTCGGGTTGGCGTAGACGTCCCGGCTCTCGGCCTGCTCCGCGGTCACCGCGACCCGCTTACCGGACCGCTTCGCCTCACCGACCGCCCAGGACGCGGAGCCCACCGGATCGTTGACGGTGAAATTTGTTGAACTCGCCGTAACCGCCGACGCGCTCGCGCCAGCCGGTGCCGCCACGGGTAATAAGCCGGCGCATACGGCCGTCAATCCCACGAGCGGAGCACGCAAACATCGCCACACTGTGTCTCCAAAAGGTAATCGGGGGCAGCCTGAAACGGCCCTGTTGAGCTGCCGGTTCGACAGAAGAGGCCGCACGTTTCGGCCAGGCTCAGTGTCAGCCGCCGAAGATCCTTGAGCCAGGGCATACACCGGACATTTGGCGGACTTTGTCCTGCCTCATGCACCAGGTCTGGCCGGGGGCCGTGACATCACTCGCGGTGATCTCAGGACGTACGGGACACGTCGTGTCCCGGTAGCCGCTTTCCGGCTCGGCTGGTGGCTCGGTTGGTGGCCGTGGTTACGTCCAGTCCGGCTCTGATCACCATTCGCTGACGCTCGCGACCCGATCCCTTTACTATCTGATGTGCCCGCGCTGAGCCGGATATCGACAGGAGACGACGGATGGTCGGAAAGTCCGGAACGTCGGCAATGGCACTGTGAGGCGGCTCGCGGGTCGCTACCGGCTGCTGTCGCAGCTCGGCCAGGGCGGCATGGGCACGGTCTGGCGGGCGACGGACGAGCTCCTTCGTCAGGAAGTGGCCATCAAGGAGGTGCGGCTCCCGTCGGACCTCGACGAGGCATCGCGAGCCGAGCTGACCGAACGCACACTCCGTGAGGCGCGCGCCGCGGCGACGCTGCGTTCCCACCCGTCCATCGTCACCGTGCACGATGTGGTCCTCGACGACGACCGGCCGTGGATCGTCATGGAGTTGGTCCGCGGCCGCTCCCTCGACCGGGCCGTACGCGACGACGGCCCGCTGCCGCCGCACCGGGTGGCCGAAATCGGCCTGCGGATGCTCGACGCCCTCACGGCGGCGCACGCGTCGGGCATCCTGCACCGGGACGTCAAACCCGCCAACGTCATGCTCACCGACGACGGACGGGTGCTGCTGACCGACTTCGGCATCGCGACCGTCGCCGGAGACACCGGGCTCACGCAGACGGGGATGCTGACCGGCTCGCCGGGCTACATCGCCCCGGAGCGTCTGCGAGGTGAGGCCGACGGCCCGCTCGCCGACCTGTGGTCGCTCGGCGCCACCCTGTTCACGGCGGTGGAGGGCGGCCCGCCGTTCGCCCGCCCGAACGAGGCCGCGGTGCTGGCCGCGGTGCTGATGCAGGAGCCTGCCCCCTTCCGTCTGGCCGGCCCGCTCGCCCCCGTGCTGGCCGCGATCCTGGACAAGGACCCGGAACGCCGCTGTCCCCCGGACGAGGTGGCCGGGTGGCTGGAGGCCATCTCGCGCGGAGATCCCGCGACGGGCCCGGCTCCGAGACAAGAGCGGACCTTGCCGGGCCGCTCGCCTCAGCGCCCGCCTCGACTCGTCCGACCCCAGGTCCTCGTGGGGGCCGCGCTGGCGGTGGTGCTGACCGTGGCAGCGGGGGTCGTGGTCGTGCCGATCCTGTTTCCGAACATCGTCCGCCTACTCGGCTACGCGCTCACACCCCGGACCACCTACTCCGCGACACCGAGGTTCAGCCCGTCGTCGCCGACGACGGCCACACCGCTGATCACCCGCGACTTCGAGGCATGTGACCTGCTGACCAACGCCCAGACGCGCTCGCTGTTCGGCACTGCGATGAAGCGCCAGTACGTGCTCGACTCTTCCTGCGGCTGGTCCGCGGCGGACGGCACCGGCCTGCGCGTCATGGCGTTCCGTCTGCCCAATGCCTCGGCAGCCGGTCTCTACTACGAGGGCCTGGTCAAGTACATGAAGGACGAACCGAAGCGCAACCCGGGGACCAAGCTCCGCAAAGGGCCGAAGGTCGGCGACGAGGCGTACAGCTATTCCCAACGGCGCACCTGGGGGTTCGCGCCCTACCAAACCCACACCGCCTTCCGCCTGTTGAACGTCTCGGTGGTCATCGACGTCTCTGCCCGGCAGCCCGGTCACGCCACTGCCGATCGAGCGGCCAAGCTCGTCGCGGCGTCCGTCAACAGATATCGGTAGCCCGGTATCCGCACGTCCAGTAGCCGATTCTGTCGACCTGCCGCTTCTCACTCGATCACCACACGTCGACATCCACGCCGATCGCGATGGTCCGCAGGGCGACCCGTTGCGGCGAACGGCCACAAAAGCCCGCTGCTGATATACTAATTCTGATTCGTATATACAGGCGAGGTGGTGTCATGACCAAGACCCTGATCGACCTCGACGACGAAGCCTTGGCCGAGGCCGCGAAGCTCCTCGGCACCTCGTCCAAGAAGGACACGGTCAACGCCGCCCTACGAGAGATCGTCGACCGACGCAGACGGGCGGCGGCCGTGGCTCGCATGCGCGAGATGGTGGCCGCTGGAGAGATCGACTTCTCCGTCATCGACAAGGGTGACAGCGCGCAACAGGGCGTGGCGTGACGGAGCTCTACCTCATCGACACCAGCGCATTGGTCCGCTTCTACCGCCGCCAGGTCGGGACAGAATGGGACCAGACCGTCTCCGCCGGGCTCGTCGGCATCTGTGAGCCGGTCAGACAGGAGTATCTTCGCGCCGTCGGCGGCCGACCCGCCTTCTATGAGGTCGGCAATCTCCTCCACGAGACCTTTCCGTACTACTTCATCCCCGAATCGGCCTGGAACGAGACCGGCGAGTTGCAGCGCGAACTCGCCGACAAGGGCTGGCACCAATGCGCCTCGCCGGTCGATCTGCTCATGGCGGTAACGGCCCGGCACCACAAGCTCACCGTGCTGCACGCGGACGCCGACTTCGACACCATCTCCCGCCTGACCGGACAGCCGGCGCGCTGGATCAGCTGACCGATCGTCCCCTGTCGCCGCGAAACCGCCCTATATCGCCCTTCGCCGGTTAATTGATCGCGCCCCGGACCCGTTCCGGGACATGCGCCCGCATCCGCGACGAGGCCGGCGAATCGGGACATGTAATATCCCTGATATGTTCATGGGCGAGGGCGTCGAGTGGGGCCTGCACTGCTGTCTGGCACTGGCATGGCTGGAAGAACAGGCTCCCGTGGCCACGAGCCAACTGGCGGAGATCTTCGAACTCCCGCCCGCCTACCTCAAGAAGCGGCTACAGCCGCTGGTCCGGGCGGGCATCCTGGCGTCCACCCCAGGCGCGCGCGGCGGCTACCGCCTGGCCCGTACGCCCGAGCGCATCACGCTCATGGACGTCGTGAGCGCGATCGAAGGCTCGGCCGAGGCGTTCCGCTGCACCGAGATCCGGCAGCGCGGCGCCGGCGCGGAGACCCCGGCCCGGGAGTTCGAACGCCCATGCGGCATCGCCACCGCGATGCGCCGCGCCGAGCTGGCCTGGCGGCGAGAGCTGGCCGCTCAGACGCTCGCGGACCTCATCGCCGCCAGCCCTGCCGGCGCCCCCCGCCGAGTACAACGCTTCCACCAGCGGCTCGGCAGCTGACGGCTCGGCCCGGTCAATCGGCCGGGCTCTCTTACGACTGACAACACAGCCTGGCCGATCGGCCAGGCTCTCTTACGAAGGAGAATCGGGATGCCAAATGTCTCGATAATGGGCGGCCAAGCCGCCGCACCTACCGATCGTGTCGGCCGGGGCAGGGCGGCCCACCAGCGCCCATTCCGGCAGGGCGGACTGGGCCCGGTCCTGGTCCTGGCCCTGGGCACCTTCTCCGTGGGCACCGACGCCTTCGTCATGGCAGGCTTCCTGCCCAGCACCGCCGCCGACCTCGACATATCCACCGCCACGGCCGGACAGGCCGTCACGGTCTTCGCCGCGGCCTACGCCTTACTGTCCCCGCTCCTGGCCACCGCGACCGCCCGCACCCCACGCCGCGCGCTCTTGGTCACCGCCCTACTCATCCTGGGCTTGGCCAACCTCGGCTCCGCCATGGCCCCTGACTTCGCGCTGCTGATGGCCTCCCGGATCGCCGCCGCCGCAGGAGCCGCCGCGTTCACCCCGAACGCGGGCGCCGTCGCCGCCACCCTCGTACACCCGGAACGACGAGCCCGAGCACTGGCCGTGGTCATCGGCGGGCTGACCATCGCCACCGCACTCGGCGTGCCGCTCGGCGACCTGGCGGGCCACTGGCTGGGCTGGCGCTCCGCCCTCACGCTGGTCGCCGGCCTCTGCCTGATCACCGCGATCGGCGTGGCCCTCCTGCTGCCCACCCTGCCCGCCAACCCGCCGGTCCCGCTACGCACCCGACTGTCCGTCCTGGGCAACCCCGCAGTCCGCGCCATTCTCCCGCTGACCGTGCTCGGCATGGCAGCCGCCTACACGGTGTACGCCTACAGCGTCCCCGCCCTGTACGCCGTCGGGATCAGCCCCTCGGCCACCGTCTGGGTCCTGGCCCTGTACGGGGTGGGCGCCGTCGCCGGCAATCTCACCGCCGGATACGCCACCGACCGCTGGGGCAGCGTCCGCGTCCTGACCACCGGCTACCTGACGATGGCCACGGGCCTGGGCCTTCTCGGCGCGATGGCCGCCACCCACACCACCTCCCTGGTCATGGTCGGCCTACTCGCCATGGCCTGGGGCGCGGGCAGTTGGTGCCAGACACCGCCGCAACAGCACCGGCTGATCGCCGTCGCCCCCCAAGAGGCTCCGCTGGTCGTGGCCCTGAACTCCTCCGCCATCTACGTGGGCATCGGCGCCGGAACCCTCCTCGGCGGACTGACTATCTCCTCGGGCACCACGACCATGTACGCCACCGCCACCGCCCTGGCCATCCTCGCCCTGACCTACCTCCTGGCCACCGCCGGCAGAGCTCGGGGGAAGAAATCCGAAGACACCCCCTGACCGGCTTGGTGCTCAGTCTGTGGGCGCTTGGTTCTCGGCGCGCTCGGTGCGGACGATGGCCGGCTGTGATCAAGTACCTGTCAGGAAGGCCAGCGCGTCGGGGGCGAAGCGCTTGTCGGTGAATGTTCCGCTATGGCTGCGGCCTGGGTAGACGACGAGTTGAGCGCCGGGGATGCCCTCGACCGTCCGCCGGGCCAGCTCCAGCGGGTAGACGAGGTCCTTGTCGCCCTGGATCAGCAGCGTGGCCGCCTTGATGTCGTGCAACCGGCCGCACAGGTCGAAGCCGTCCTCGGCGTTGAGTACGGTGACGGCGTCCGCGTGGTCTTTCTGGCCGCTGTCTGACAGCCACAGCAGGCCTTTGAGCAGTCTTTGCCCAGTGGCCGATTCGGTGACGATCTCGGCCAGCGCGGGGCTTGGCCGCCTGCCTTGGCGTGCGCGTTCGATGTAGGCGCGCTGGGCTCGCTTGCCGACCGGGCCGAGAGTGCAGGCCGTGCCCGCGAGGACCAGGCGGTCAACCAGGTCGGGATGGTCGGCGGCGAGTTGCAAGGCGATGGAGCCGCCGGTGGAGATGGCCAGCATGTTCACCGGGCCCTCGAAGGTGGTTTTGATCGCTTGCGCATAGACGGCGGCGAGGTCGGGCATCGTCGTGGTCGGTGGCAGCCCTGGTGGGCGGTTGACAACATAGACGGTGAATTCCTTGGTGAACGGTCGTACCATCCGCATCGTGGACCAGCGCGCCAGGCCCGTCGGGTTGGCCGCTTGCGGGGTGTAGAGCAGGACGACCAGGGGCGATCCTTCACCGGCCGACAGGTAGGGCAGGCCGTTCAGCATGTGGTGATCCCTTCTGTGACCGCGTCGATCAGGCGGTCCATCACGGCCGGGTACATCTCGGCGCCCAGCTGTTCGGCGTGCAGCGGGGTAAGCAGGACCGCGCGCAGGACGCCTAGCAGTATCTGAGGGTCGCCTTCCAGATGGGCGTTGAGGAACTGGAGCAGGTCGGCCATCGGGCCGCCCGCCGCGGCGGCCATGCGCTCAGGGGTGAGCTTGGCCGCGACAGCGGCCATTTCCTGGGGGTGGGACATCAAGCGGCGGTAGAGCGGATTGGTGTCGAGTTCGGCGACGGTGGCGTGCAGGAAGCGCCGCAGCGCGTCGCGAGTGTCACTGCCGCGGTTGAGGCCTTCGTCGATCACGCGCCGCCGTACCTCCTCGCTCTGCCTCAGCATCGCCTCGAAGTACAGGTCTTCCTTCGAGGCGAAGAAGGCGTACAGCGAACTCTTGGCGATGCCCGCAGGAGCGGTCAGCTCTTCCAGGGACGTCTTGCGCAACCCTTGGGTCGAGAAGAGGCGGGTGGCGGTGTCGAGTAGCTGCTCGGTGATCCGCGACCGCTCTTCTGCGGAGAATGCCGATGGCACAGTATCTCCATATGAACAGATTGGTTTTTTGTTCACAGTGTAGCGCTCGGCGGGCAGCCCGACGCAAGCCGCCACCTGCGCCCTGAGAGGGCCCGCCGGTCAAAGGACGTGCTGATGACCTTGCCAGGCACTTCCTGGCCCCAGACGGTCAACCCCCGGGGAGCACGAGGGGCCGGGGCCCCTCGCCGGGGCGGAGCCCCAATGAGCACAGTCTGAGCGCAGCGAAGCCCATGCTTGTGAGCAGGGGAAACAGCCTGAGCGCAGCGAAGTCCGTGCTTGAGGGATGATGGGCTGTGGCTGAGGACCAAATGAGGAGGCTCCGGTGACTCGTCAGATCGTCTCCGTTGTGGGTGGCAAGGATGCCGCCGGCACCGACACGTACGAATCGACCAACCCCGCACGCATCGCCGAGGTCGTCGCCCGCGTCGGCCTGGTCGATGCCCAGACCTTCGCCGACGCCTGCCGCACCGCCAAGGAGGCGCAGCGGGAGTGGGCCAAGGTGCCGGCTCCGGTGAGGGGGCGGGTGATCGCGTCGATCGGGCGGCTGGTCGAGGCCAATGCCGAGGCGCTGGCCCACCTGGTCACCCGGGAGATCGGCAAGCCGTACGCCGAAGCCCTGGGTGAGGTGCGGGAGATCGTTGACACGTGTGACTTCTTCCTCGGCGAGGGCCGCCGGCTGTACGGGCAGACCGTGCCGTCGGAGATGCCGGACAAGAAGCTTTTCACTTTCCGTAACCCGGTAGGCGTGGCGGCGGTGATCACCGCCGGCAACTTCCCGGTCGCGGTGCCGTCCTGGTATCTGGTTCCGGCGCTGCTCTGCGGCAATGCCGTGGTGTGGAAGCCGGCCGAGTACGCGGCGGCCTCCGCGCATGCGATGTACCAGCTGTTCGCCGCCGCCGGGCTGCCCGACGGGGTGCTGAACATCGTGTTCGCCGACGGCGTCCAGACCTTCCAGGGGCTGGAGCTGGCCCTTGAGGAGGGCACGGTGCACAAGGTCGGGTTCACCGGGTCCAGCGAGGTCGGCAGGAAGATCGGGGAGCTCACCGGGCGGCATCTGCAGGCGGCCTGCCTGGAGCTGGGCGGGAAGAACCCGATGGTGATCATGCCGGACGCCGATCTCGATCTGGCCGTCGAGGGGGCGCTGTTCTCCGGCTTCGGTACGGCCGGTCAGCGCTGCACCAGCCTGGGCACGGTCATCGTGCATGAGAGCGTGCACGATGAGTTCGTCGAGCGGTTCGCCCAGGCCGTACAGAACGCCAAGATCGGTGACCCGGAGCAGGACGTGCTGGCGGGCCCGCTGCTGGACCAGAAGTTCGCGGATCGGTACGAGGAGTACCTGACCTGGATCCAGCCCCACCACCGCGTCGTGTCCGGAAATATCGGGAAAATCACTGACGACGCCCCGCGCCGCGACTTCACCGGCGACGGCGGCCTCTACTACCACCCCGTCGTGGTCGATGGCGTCAAGGCAACCGACCAGCTGTTCCTGGAGGAGACGTTCGGGCCCATCGTGGGCGTGACGACCTTCGAGACGATCGACGAGGCCATCGAGCTGGCCAACCTGCCCGGCTACGGCCTGTCCAGCTCGATCTACACCACCGACGCCCGGCACGCGTGGAAGTTCCGCGAGGGCATCTCCGCCGGCATGGTCAGCGTCAACAACTCGACGTCCGGCGCCGAGGCGCACCTGCCCTTCGGTGGCAACGGCAAGTCCGGCAACGGCAGCCGCCAGTCCGGCATGTGGGTGCTCGACCAGTTCACCCGCTGGCAGGCGATGAACTGGGACCACTCAGGCCACCTGCAGAAAGCCCAGATGGACGTCGCGGACATCGCACCGGATATGAACTTCCGGCTCTAGGTCCTTCTACTTTGAGGGAAGAAAACCACCCCGCCGGGAAGCACGCGCTTCCCGGCGGGTGATGGTCGTGTCACGATGACGGCGCCTTCGATTACAGGGAGAAGCCGATGCGTGACGATCCGACACCGTTAACCGAGGCGCCGACCACCCCGGCGTCGTCGACCAAGGCGCGGACTGCCCGACGGACGACCCAACGGGCTGCTCAACAAATCGCCCAGCAGACCGCGCAGCGGACGATCCGGCTGCGGGCCGGCTTCCCCTGCCGCTGGAGCGTCTGGAGCGCCGACGGCAAGGGCTGGTTCCCGCGCGACACCCCGCCGGCCCGCGACCTCGACGGCCTGCCGTACTTCCACGGCGACGACCTGGTGCTCGACGTCCCACGCGAACCGCTGACGGTCAGGGCGGCCAGAGGCATGGAGTACGACTGGGCGGAGACGACCCTCGTGCCGGGCGACGGCGAGACGCTGGTCGAACTGGCGCCGCGCCGCATCTACGACGCGGCGGCCCGCGGCTGGTACGGCGCCGACCTCCACGTCCCCCTCAACCAGCCGTGCTGGTACGGCGCCGACCTCGACGTCCCCCTCAACCGGCCGTCCCAGTGGGTGGCCGACTCGCAGCACGGCGAGGACCTGCACGTGGTCAACCTGCTGCCGGGTGACCAGGACGCCGTCGAGCGCTGGTCGGGGCGCGATCTGCCGTGGTCGGACGAGACGCACGTGGCCAGGGTGGATCTCGCCCACCACGCGCTCGGCCCCGAGGAGGGCTACGACAACGTCCGCAAGCTGCGCGAACGAGGCGCGCTCATCGGCTACGCCAACGCCTTCCGCGGTCCGGTCGAGACACCCGAGCAGCTCGTCGGCGACGGCGATCCGGGCTACGACGCGCGGCTGTCGGTGGTCGACGCGGCGCTCGGCCTGGTCGACAGCTTCTGCTCGGCGATCGGCTCGGACCGCGCCTACCGCAGGCTGATCGGCGCGGGCAACCGCGTCGCCGCCGTAGCCGGTACGGGCCATCGGCTCGGGCCGATCGGCCGCGAACGCACCTATGCGCACGTAACCGGGCCGCTGACCGCCGAGTCCTACGCCGACGCGGTACGGTGCGGCCGCACGTTCGCCACAACCGGCCCCTTCCTCGAGCTGTCCATCGAGGGCCACGGCCCCGGCGCCACCCTCGACCTGGCCCCCGGCAGCAAGGTGCGCGTCGTCGGGCGGGTGATCGGGCCGCTGGTGGAGAACGTACGGCTGCTGACCGCCGACGGCGAGCTGGCCGCGGGCCCGACCGGTGAGGTGGCGGCGGAGCTGACCGTGATCTGGCCGACCTATGTGGTGGCGGTCGCCGAGGGCGGCGGGCAGGTACGGGCGCACACCAGCCCGGTCTACCTCGACGTCGAGGGCCGGCGGGTGGCCAGGGAAGAGGATGTGACGTTCTGCCTGCGCTGGCTGGAGCTGCTCGAAGAGCTCATCAGGAACCGGGTGAGCGCCGGCTACCTGGCGGTCGTGGAGGAGGCCCGCAGGGTCTACCAGTCCCGCCTGGCGTGAGAGACGGAGGAACGCGGGCCCCATATCGGGGGTGCCCGCGTTCCTCTCTACTCGCTTACCGAGATCAGACCTGGCCGGCCTTCTCCAGGGCCGAGCAGCAGGTGTTGACCAGCAGGCGGGTGACCACGTAGGGGTCGACGTTGGCGTTGGGGCGGCGGTCCTCGATGTAGCCCTTCTTCTCCACCTCGACCTGCCACGGGATGCGTACGGAGGCGCCGCGGTTGGAGACGCCGTAGCTGTACTTGTTCCACGGGGCGGTCTCGTGGGCGCCGGTCAGGCGGCTCTCGATGCCCACGCCGTACTGGGTGATGTGCTCCATCGGCTTGTCACCCTCACCCAGGGCCTCGCACGCGGTGATGATGGGCTCGTAGCCCTCACGCATCGCCTTGGTGGAGAAGTTGGTGTGCGCGCCGGCACCGTTCCAGTCGCCACGGGCGGGCTTGGCGTCGAGGGTGGCCTCCACGCCGAACTCCTCAGCCGTACGGTAGAGCAGCCAGCGGGCGATCCACATGTGGTCGGAGACCTCCAGCGGACCGGCCGGGCCCACCTGGAACTCCCACTGACCCGGCATGACCTCGGCGTTGATACCGGAGATCGCGAGGCCGGCGGCGAGGCAGCGGTCGAGGTGGAGCTCGACGATCTCGCGGCCGAAGATCGCGTCGGCGCCCACGCCGCAGTAGTAGGGGCCCTGCGGGGCGGGGAAGCCGCCCTCGGGGAAGCCCAGCGGGCGGCTGCCCTTGAAGAAGGTGTATTCCTGCTCGATGCCGAACCAGGAGTCCTGGTCGGCGAACTGCTCGGCGATCGGGCGGAGCAGGGCGCGGGTGTTGCTCTTGTGCGGCGCGCCGTCGATCTCCTCGACCTCGCACAGGACCAGCACGCTGGAACCGCCACGGATCGGGTCAGGACAGGTGAAGACCGGACGGAGCACGCGGTCCGAGGAGTGACCCTCGGCCTGGTTCGTGCTGGAACCGTCGAAACCCCAGACCGGCGGCTCGGCTCCGTCAGCCAGGATTCTGGTCTTCGAGCGCAGCAGGGCGGTGGGCTCGGTGCCATCGATCCAGATGTACTCAGCCTTGTAGCTCACGTCGGTCCTTTCAGGGTGTCTCACAGCCACGCCGAGTCTTGCGGTCAACCGTTTCCCGGTTTTTGCCCGAATGTGAACGTCGTGTTAATCAGTACGGAGAGTCAACCGGGCTATAAGATCATTTATTACAAAATGGGGGGATCTTCATGTACGACCTGTGGTCCGCGCCGGAGGCCGCCGGGCTGGAGCGCCAGTGACAGTGACCGACCTCGACGAGGCGCGCAGGCCACGCGGCCACAAGCACGATCCCGAGGCTCTCACGCCGGGACAGCGGCAGCTCGGCCGGCACCTGATCGACGTGCACAACGGCTACCGCCAGGAGATGCGGCAGGTCCTGGACGCGCTCGACCAGGTCGCCGCGGGCGCCCTCGACGCGGCCGCCCTGCGCTCGGTGATCAACCAGCTGACCATGCGCCAGAACTACTGGACGCTGGGCGCGTTCTGCGCGACGTTCTGCCGGCTGCTGACCGTCCATCACACGATCGAGGACGAGGCCATGTACCCGGCGATACTCGAGCGCGACGGCTCACTCGGGCCGGTGATCGAGAAGCTCAAGGAGGAGCACGAGGTCATCGCCGGGCTGCTGACCCGGCTCGACCAGGCGTGTGTGGACCTGGTGGCCGGCGACACCGGCCTCGACCGGGTACGGGCCGAGGCCGAGCAGCTGGCCGCCGTCTTGTCCTCGCACTTCACCTATGAAGAGGAGGAGCTGGTCGAGCCGATCGGCCGGCTGGATATACGGGTCTAGGGCCTCCTGTCCGTTCCTCTGCCGTCGTAGCCGAGCAGCCGCATGGCCGTGTCGGGGTCCATCGCGGCGGCCAGCAGTTGCGCCCTGGCGTGGGCCTGGTCGCGTTCGTGTTCCGCCTTGGTCTGCGCCGCTCGTACGGCCTTGATGGCGATGAGCGCCAGGCCCGCGCCCACGATCACCGCCACCACGACCACGAACAGGACGAGCAGCAGTCCGGGCGAGGCCATCCCGGCGACCGGGGTCGCGCCCGTCAGGACCAGGCCGGTGAGGAGCGCGAGCACGACGAGCGCCAGCAGGCTGGCGACGACGACCCACGCCCGGCGCCTGGGTGGCGGCGGCTCGACCGGCTGGGGCGACGGCGCCGCGTAGACGGGCTCGGGGTCAGGCGCCCACGGCACGAACTCGGGCCGGCCCGGCTCGGCGACGATCTCGGCGGTCACCACCACGGGCTCGGCGGCCAGGACAGTCCCTACCGGCTCGGGTTGAAGAACCGGCCCGACCGGCCACCCGGCGGTCTGGCCGTTGGGCTGGTAGGCAGGCTCTTCCGCCTGCCCAGGCAGGTCGCGCTCGATCCGGCTGTGCTCCTTGTGCGCCCTGGCCGCGTCCCGGTGATACTCCTCCAACTCCTGGTACAGCTCGTCGGAGGCGTAGATCGTGCCGTCGATGAGCGGCCCGGTCGCCCGCTCGATGATCGCCACCACGTCGTCGCCGTTGAGCGTCTTGTGCGTCTCCAGCGCGTGCGCGAGGCAGAGCACGTCCCGGCGATGCTCCTCCAGCAGCCGCTCGGTCTTCTCCAGCAGCCGGACCAGGTTGAACTCGATCCGCTCGCCCAGCACGTCAGGCGCCAGCTCGGCCTGGCCCCGGCTCGGCTCCCGCTCGGTGATGCCGATCGGGCCGCCACCACCGCCGCGCCGTGGCATCGCCTTGCCGCCGTGGATCTCCAGTTCCTGCAGCGCGGGAAGGGAGGTGACGCCCGAACCCATCCCCCAGTACGACTCCATGAGCGCCGTCAGGAACGTCGCCGAGTGCAGGTCGCTGGAGACGCCGGAGGAGTTGTCCTCGCCGAAGAACATCCGCTCCCCCGCCAGAGAGGCGAGCGAGACCATGATGTCGGCCTCGTACTCGGACTTCCACCGGGTGAACTGGTCCTCGGGCTTGATCGAGGCGACCATGCCCAGGTAGTCGGCGCCCTTCTCGATCGTGGCGATGTCGATCTCCAGGTGGAAGCGGGTCACGTAGGCCACCACGGCGTGGCACGCCTCGTGCACGGCCACGGCGTGCCGCTCCCGCTCGATGTACTCGACGTCCTCGGGCGGGCCGAGCTGCTTGAGCCGCTTGGCCCGCAGGACGTCCGACCAGGAGATGATCTCCCGGCCGTCGCGGATCGCGGTGATCAGCGACTCGTTCACCAGGTCCTTGATCGTGGCGCCCGTCGCGTACGGGGTGATGGTGGCGAGCTTGTCGATCTGCTCCTCGGTCAGCTCGTGGTCGACCTTGTCGAAATAGCCCTGGTATGTGCGGACCCGTCCGGCCTTGGAGGGGTAACCGACCTTGTAGATGCGGTCGATGCGGCCGGGACGCAGCAGCGCCTCGTCGAGCGCGTCGGGCCGGTTGGTGGCCATCATGACCAGGATGCGGAACTTGGGCGGCGGCTTGGGTCGCATCCCGAGCAGCCGTCTGACCAGGCGGTTGAAGAAGCCGCGCGGCTTCTTGAGCCCGGACAGCTCGGTGAGCAGGGCCTGCAGGGTGCCCGGGTCGCCGCTGTTCATGCCGCCGCCGCCCATGAAGAAGCGGTTGCGGGTCTCCGGCTCCTCCACCTCCCGCCGGGCGCGGAAGGCGAGCACCGAGCGGGTCTCCTCGGACAGATAGTTGGCACCGTGACAGCCGGAGAAACCGCCGCCGCCCTGCCCCTGCGGGCCCTGCTGGGCGAGCCGGCCGCGCTTGCCGAGCGAGTCGGCCTCGTCGAAGAAGACGATCACCCCGCCGTACCTGAGCGCGAGCTTGCGCAGCTTCCTGAAGAGCGTCTTGACCTTGAGGATGCCGATGCCCATGAACATGTTCGTGAAGGCGCCGGGGTCGACGAACACGTACGGCTTGCCGGTCTCGCCGGCCACCGCCTCGGCCATCAGCGTCTTGCCGGTGCCCGGCGGCCCCCACAGCAGCAGGCCGCTGGGCACGTACCCGCCGCGCTTCTCGATCTCGTCGGGCCGCTCCAGGAAGACGATGTTCTCCTGGACGCGTTCGACGACGTGGTCCTGTCCCCAGACGTCGGAGAAGCGGGTCTTGATGTCGTCGGGGAAGTACGTCTCGACGCCGCCTCTGGACAGGAACCAGAACAGGCCGACGAACTGGATGATGACCACGAAGAACAGGAACACGATCTGGATCAGGAACGGCATCGCCTTCCAGATCAGCGCCGGCGCGCTGAACAGGGCGAGGAACGGGCTGGTTTCGAGCACCGCCCCGAGCACCAGCGCGATCAGCACCACCCAGAAAACGATCTTCGCGGCGCGGGAGAAGCGATACCTGGTCCAGTCGTCGAAGCGCCGGTGGGACCAGCGCTCGAACCCGCCGAAGACCCGGTGGCTCCAGAAGCGGTGGTAGGCCGACCACCGCTCGCTGACGAAGAAGTGGAGCTGCCGCAGCGCCTCGACGCCCAGCAACCAGAAGATCCACTGATAGGCGTACGCGATGGCCCGCATGGCCTCGCCGAACGACACGATGCCCTCGTAGTCGGCCATCACCTTCCAGGTGAGGACGAGGAAGGCGAGGACCAGCCCGATGAGGAACTTGCTGCGATCCCAGAACCGCATCTTCTTCCTGGTCACGGCTTCGGGATCGGATGGGCCGCTACCGGGCGCGCGCAGCCCGCCGTGATGCGTGGTCGTGGTCAATGACGCTCCCTCATCCGGGCAGCCGGAGCAGCTTGAAGGTTTGCTCGATCTTGTCGAACTCGGCCGCGCGCGCTCGGAAGCAGATCGCCTGGCAGCCGATGAGCATCACGGAGACCGTGGCTCCCTGCTCGTCGAGGATGGCGGTGTGGTCGAAGGTCTGGACGTCGCCGCCGATCTGGTAGTTGAAGCGAACCCGTACTCCCCTGGCACCACGGTCCAGCTGGAGGATCTGATCGCTGATCGACTCGAACCGGTTGAACAGCGGCTGCCGCCCGGCCTCGGTCGCCTTGGACAGGTACATCGCGCGGATCTGCGCGGTCACCGGCAGGATGAAGTCACGCAGCCGATCCAGCGACATCCCGTCCCGCTGCTCGTCGGTGAGCTTGTGCACGGTGGCGTAGATGAACGGATCCGTCGAGCTGAGCAGGTGCGCGACGGACGGCTGCGCGGACTGGTCGAAGGCCGTGGACCAGACCCGCTCGCGCCGCAGCCGGGCCGCCTCCGAGTTCGGATGGTCGCCCGACAGGGAGAGTTCGATCGGATAGGCGTTGAGCTGGCTGAAGGAGGACGGCACCTTGAAGTAGGTGGTGCCTTCCCTGTCACGTACGTAGGTGAAATCCGGCTGCCCGCACGCTGACAGCATGACGATCGCGGTCATGAGCGCGATCCAAGCCCGTGTCTTGTTCACCAGGGCTTACCTCCGCTTTACGGACCAACGGAGTTGTTGTGCCCGCTTTCATGCGGAATGAGGCCGAGTGTACGGTGATAAATCTTGACCAAATCTTGGCCGTACCTTGGCTTCAGTTGTTACAGATCCGCTCGGAGCGGACGTCCGTACTACGTTGGCGTGCCCCCATTGGTTCACCCGGCAAAGTAGCGAAAGATAGAGGGATCCCCTGCTACCCGGAGCGGACAATGACAGAACCGGCCATGGAGACAGTGGACAGCTTCGGCATGACGGCGGAGCGGGCGTTCGCCGACCTCTGGTCGCGCGGCGTCCTCTCGGCCAAGGAGCGCCACCTGCTCTTGCTCGGCCTGCTCGTCGGGCAGGGCATCGACGACCAACTGGAGGTGCGACTCGACGCCGCGTTGCGCGCGGGCGACCTGAGTGAGAGCGAACTGCGGGAGGTCGTGGTCTTCCTCACCCACTACGCGGGCTGGACCCGTGGCTCGCGGCTGAACAATCAGGTCGAGGATCTGATCGAAGCCGTCAGACGGGGTCGATCCGATAGACGGGACCTTGACGGCTGAGCGCGTAGAGCTCCTGTCCATCTCTAACCGGACATATCACCGCGCATAACCCTCTCCGCCATCGATCGGGGCGCTTGGTCGTACGATGGCGGTATGAGGCGTAAAGCCATCGCACTTGTGGCAGCCGCCGCGGCCCTCGTGGCGGCGGCGACGGTGGTCGTGATTTTCCGTTCTCCCGCTCCCGACGAAGCGGCGACGGGGGTCCAAAATACGCGCGCTCCGCAGGACATCGCGTCCCACTGGACCAAGGAGCGCATGAATGAGGCCAGCCCGGGATGACGAAAAGCGAGGGGCCGTTAAGCCCCTCGCTTCTTTTATCGTGATTAGTGGGCTGTTACATCGTTATAAACGTTGACAGCCCCGTCACCGTGGTAGGGCGACTTGTAGACGATATTGGTGGGGTTCTGGTTGGCGTCGACGTCCCGGTGGCTGTTGGCGCCGATGATGTAGCCCCAGCCTCGGCTCAGCTGGAGGTCCTGCAGCCAGGGGCCGCCGCTGGAGCCGTGGAACATGTCGTTGTTCATGTGCATACGGTCGTCGGAGGAGCTGGCGCGGGTGACGTTGCCGAAGCAGTACCACAGGTCGTTGCCGGTGAAGTCGGTGCGCTGGTAGCCGTCCTGCGGGAAACCGAAGGCGTTGATGCCGGTCCACGCCTGGCCCTGGTTGAACTTGTAGCCCTGCGAGCCGGTCCAGTCCTGGAGGTTGCCGTGGGCCGGCTGCGGGTTGAAGGCGATGGCCGCGATGTCGTAACTCCAGTTGTGGTTGTTGAACCAGCCGTTGGTCGTGTTGGCGTATCGCCAGGTCCAGCGGCCCTGAGGCTCTAGACCGTTGTCGGCGTCGGGGACGAAGATGAAGTCGCGGAACCAGCCGGACGCGCCACCGCTCCCCGCGTGCACGCAGTGGCCGGAGGTCCAGACCGTGTTCTTGTTGGCGGCGTTGATCACGCTGCCGGTGCAGTAGCCGGAGCTGTTGTCATTGCGCGTGTAGTAGATCTTGCCGATCGTGAGGGCGGGCATGCTCCCCTGACGCCCCCAGCGCTCGGCCCGCTGGCCGGCGAGCAGACCGGCCGACGGGCCGGCGGACCGGCTGATCTTCCTGGTCGGCAGCGACCCCTCGGCCGAGCGGCTGGGCAGGACGTTCTTGACCTGCTCCGGCGCCGCTTTCGCGTCCGGGACCGCCACGACCGGCTCCGGCGTGGCCGCGCGCATGCGTTCGGCGGTCCAGTGGGCCTGGATGCTCTTGCTGTCGGACTTGTTCACCGCCCCCGTGGCGGATGCGGCAGGGGAAGGTGCTGCCGTCGCAGTCGCGGTCGCGCTCAACCCCGAGACTGCCAGCAATGTCGCAAAAGCGACAATTGCGGCGCGCCTTGAGCGTGCACTCATGAATCTTCCCTTCCATGAAGCGATTCTGGCGAACTTTTTCATCTTGAGAGGTCGCCGCTTCAATGTGAAGGGGTAAGGGAATTAATTTTCGCCGACGTCCGAATGACGACGCTGATTTTGATATCTAACATTTCACATGACAATAAAGGGTATTTGTGACAGTGCTGGTGGCTGGCGAGTCAATAGCGGTGTTTGTTACTCCGGCGCCCCCTGGGTCAGCCATTCCCGGCCCCCGCCCGGGCAGGCCCCATCGAGACGACGCACAGTGAAGGAACGGATACAAAGGAATTGATGATGCGAAAACACGCCAGCGGCCCTATTGTCACCCCTCGTGAGAAAATTTCCGATCATGGCGCTGACCGTCGCGTCGATGCTCTCCTTAACCGGTACGGCCACCGCCGCGACGACCGCGGCCGACCCCGTCAAACACCCCAAGCTGATCGCCAACCCCCTCTACGAGGCCGGCGCGCTGCCCGCCACGACCTGTGACGAGCCGCCGGTCAAGCGCAACAACCGCAAGCTGGCTCGTGCCTATATCGACGCGATCGTCGCCTGTCTCGACACCACCTGGGAACAGCACCTCACCGCCGCCGGCCTGCCCTTCAGCAAGCCCAAGGTGCGGCACGTCGACAAGATCCCGAAGACGTACTGCGGCATCAAGACAGACAACGAGGACTCCACGACCTACTACTGCGACCGCACCAACACGCTGATCTTCCAGGTCGGTAAGACGTGGCTCAAGGACCCGTCCGACATGTGGCTGCTCAGCACCGTCTCCTACATGTACGGCTGGCACGTCAAGAAGCTCGTCGGGATCGCCGACGCCTATGACGTGCTGTCGGTCCATAGCAAAGCCGAGGATCGCGAGCTGAGCCGGCGCAGCAAGCTCCAGAACGAGTGCCTCTCCGGAGCGTTCATCAAGAGCGTCTGGCCGCTGAAGGGCAGGACCACCAAGGACTGGAACTACCTGCAGAGCATGCAGAATGGCGACGAACCCGGCGAGGCGCGCTGGTACGGCAAGACGGCCACCATCGTCGCCTGGAGCAAGCGCGGCTTCGCCACCGGCGACCCTGGCTCGTGCAACACCTGGGCGGCACCCTCCTCGAAGGTGGCCTAGCTCTTTTCCGCGGGGGGCGTCCGACCGGTCGCCCCCCGGCGCTCGCCATGAAGGCCGTCCGTCGCCGAGGCAGGCGGTCGGACGCGGCAAGCACGACAGCGGCGGTGGGGGTCGCGGCGAGAAGTGATCGGGGGCCACTGACCATCGGCGCCGCCGCAACCAGTTGACAACTTCACCCGGAGGAAACTTATAATTCCAGCTGTAGGTTTCCTCTTGGACGGAGGATAGGTAATCCGGGGGACCGAGGAGCCCCCGGGCGTTCTTCGGAGGTGAAGCGCGATGCTGCTCACGTCGATCGACCCGTTCATCCAGGAGTTCGAGCGTCAGTTCGACCGTCTCGCCCGCCAAGCCGGCGCTCAGGGCAACGGGGCGACGATGCCGATGGACGGAATCCGCCGCGCCGACGATGTGGTGCTGCGGTTCGACCTGCCCGGCGTCGACCCCGACTCCATCGAGGTCACCGTCGACCGCGGCGTCCTGTCGGTGACCGCGCGGCGCGAAGAGGAGTACGAGCAGGACGAGCGTGTGTTCGTACGGGAGCGAGTGATGGGCTCCTTCACACGCCGGGTCTACCTGTCCGAGCACCTGGACGCCAACGCGATCGAGGCCGCCTACAACAACGGCGTGCTGGCGGTGCGGATCCCGGTCCTGGAGCAGGCCAAGCCACGCAAGGTGGCCATCCAGCGCACCACGACCGAGTCGCACAAGGCGATCAAGAGCTGACCGCCCACGCAGCGCCCCTGCACCTGGACAGGCTACGGCCCCGCCCCGGTACGGCCCCTACGTGCGCCACCGGGCGGGGCCGACGCATTCCGACAGGAGGAACGGTCATGAAACTACCCATGGACGACGAACACGCCGCCCTGTTCACTGTCGGCCAGGTGGCGAGCATGCTGGACGTACAGCAGGCGTTCCTGCGGCGCATCGACGACAACCAGGTCGTCTCCCCCCAGCGCTCGGCGGGCGGACAGCGCCGCTACAGCCGCCACGAGATCGGCCGCGTCCAAGAAGTGGTGACGATGATGGACCAGGGCATGACGCTGCCGGCCATCCGTCGCATCATCGAGCTACAGCACGAACTCGCCGAGATCACCCGCGAACGCGACGAACTCGCCCGGCGCCTGGCGGACGCCCAGTCCCAGCCAGGCGCGACCCCGCTCAATCCTTGATGTTCGCCTCGGACTGATACTTGTCCGCCATGTGCGCGACCGCCGCGAGCTGCGCCTCGGCGTGCTCTTCCCGGACGGCGCTCGCGCGGTCCCGTGCGTCCAGGGTCGGCTGTGCCTGGCCCTGGAACTCCGGGCCATGAATACGCCGAATCGAAGCCTGCTCACCGCTGCTCCTCGTGATCTGGGCTGTGGTCTCAGTCCACTCGAGAATCCCCACCACGGCAATACGCCCCCACCGGACGGTGACGGGAGAGGCGTTAAGGTGCTGCCATGCCTACCGCATTGATCACGGGCGCGACCGCCGGCATCGGCGCCGCCTTCGCCCGCCGGCTGGCCGCCGACGGGTTCAGCCTGGTCCTGGTGGCCCGCGACGAGGCCCGGCTGGGCGAGATCGCGGGCCAGCTCAAGCTCAGGTACGGCGTCAGCGTCGAGTCGCTGCCCGCCGATCTCGCCACCGACGACGGCCTCGCCCGGGTCGAGGCGCGGCTGCGCGACGGGGTCGATCTCCTGGTGAACAACGCCGGCTTCGGCCACCCCCAGAAGTTCCTGGAGGTGCCGGTGGAGGACGAGCTACGCATGCTCAAGGTCCACTGTGAGGCCGTGCTGAGGCTGACGCTCGCCGCGCTACCCGGGATGAGGGAGCGTAACCGGGGCGGCGTGATCAACGTGGCCTCCGTCGCGGCGTTCTTCGTCCACGGCACCTACAGCGCGTCCAAGGCGTGGGTGGTGAACTTCAGCGAGGCGACCGCGGCCGAGGTGGGCAATCCGCGTATCAAGGTGATGGCCTTGTGTCCCGGCTTCGTACGGACGGAGTTCCACGACCGGGCGTACATGGACACCTCCCACATCCCCCGCTTCCTGTGGCTCAAGGCCGACAACGTGGTCAACGCGGCCATGCGCGACCTGGCCCTGGGCAAGCGGGTGTCGATTCCGGACCTGCGGTACAAGGCGGTCGCGGCGATCGGCAGATTCGTCCCTCGTACGGTGGTGAGCAGCGCGGCGGCGAAATTCAACCGCTGAGGTCGTACAAGCAAGCGGGCCCCCGCCGCGGGAGGGGGTCGCGGTGGGGGCCCTGTCCGGGTGCGGGATGATCGCACCCAGGCGGGTGTGAGGGGGACTCACGCCCAGTCCGGTCGTGAGCGGGCTCACGGCCGAGATTCGGTGGAGATCACTTGCCGACGTTCGCCTCGTGGCCGATGGCCAGGCCGGAGGTCGGGTCGAAGAAGTGCAGGTTGTGCGTGTCCAGCACGAGGTCGAGGCTCGAGCCCGGACGGGCGTGGCTGCGGGCGTTCACGCGGGCGGTCCACAGCGACTTGTCGCCCACCAGCGGCAGCGCCGCCTCCTCGTCGTCGCCCGTGTCGGCGGCGGCGACGGTGTCCTTGTGCTCGACCGGCGGGGCGTCGATCAGGAACAGGACGTTGATCTCGGAGCCGAGCTCCTCGGTGACCTCCGCCTTGACGGCCAGCGTGGCCCAGCCGTTGGCGTTCTGGCCGGCGGACGCGGCGTCCTCGAAGTCGGACGGGCGGATGCCGAGGATGACCTGCTTGCCGATGTACTGGTCGAGGCCCGGCTTGTCGCTGAACGTCGACTCCGGGATCTCCAGCTTGATGTCGGCGAACGTGACGGCGGTGCCGCCGTCACGGACCAGCTCGGCGGTGACGAAGTTCATGGCGGGCGAGCCCATGAAGCCGGCGACGAACAGGTTGACCGGCTTGTCGAACAGGTTCTGCGGCGTGTCGACCTGCTGCAGGATGCCGTCGCGCAGGACGCAGACGCGGTCGCCCAGCGTCATGGCCTCGACCTGGTCGTGCGTGACGTAGACGGTGGTGACGCCGAGGCGCTCGTGCATCTGGTTGAGGGAGGCGCGCATGGAGACACGGAGCTTGGCGTCGAGGTTCGACAGCGGCTCGTCCATGAGGAACGCCTGGGGCTCGCGGACGATGGCGCGGCCCATCGCGACACGCTGGCGCTGACCACCGGACAGGGCGGCCGGCTTGCGCTTGAGGTACGTCTCCAGGCCGAGCATCTTGGCGGCCTCGTTGACGCGCTTCTGGATCTCCGGCTTGGGCATCTTGCGAAGCTTGAGGCCGAAGGCGAGGTTCTCCTCGACCGTCATGTGGGGGTACAGCGCGTAGTTCTGGAAGACCATGGCGATGTCGCGGTCCTTCGGCGGCAGGTGGTTGACCACCTTCTCGCCGATCGCGATCTCGCCACCGCTGATGTCCTCCAAACCGGCGATCATCCGGAGCGCGGTCGACTTACCGCAACCGGATGGGCCGACCAGCACCATGAACTCGCCATCCTTGATCTCAAGGTTGAGCCCGTTCACAGCCTTAACGCCACCGGCGTAGATCTTGTCGACATTGGTCAGAACGATGGATGCCATGACATTCCTTCGCGCTCCCGGGCGGGTGACCCGGATGATGTGCGGGGGGTATCCATTTGCATGGATACGTTTTCAAGCATCTCACCCGAAACGGACATGTGTGTCAAGAGATCAGCGCATGTCAGTGTCCTGGTCTTCCTGCGCGGCGGAAACCATGATGGAATCGTTTCCATGGAATCGAGGCGGGCCACCATCAAGGATGTGGCCGAGGCGGCGGGCGTCGGCGTCGCGACCGTGTCCCGGGTCCTGTCCGGCGGCTCGGCCAGCCCTGAGACAAGGGAACGAGTGCTGGCCATCGCCGCCCACCTCGACTACCGGCCGAGCGCGCTCGGCCGCAACCTCCGCCAGCGGCGCACGGGCGGCATGGGGCTGTTCGTACCCGACCTCACGGACACCTTCTACGGCCAGCTGGCCGAGGGCGTGCTGGCCTGCGCGCGCTCGGCGGGCGAGCCGGTCGTGCTCGGCTCGACGGGCGACGATCCCGAGCAGGAGGCCGAACTGGTCGGCATGCTGCTGGAGCAGAGCGTGGACCGGGTGATCGCGGTCCCGTCGGGCGGCGCCGAGACGTGGGCCCCGGCGATCAAGGCGGGCATGACGGTCGTCTTCGCTGACCGGTTGCCGTCCGACGCGGCGTCTGATGTGCCGTCCGACAGGGACTCCGCGTCGCGTGGTGTCACCGACCTCATGCTGCTGGACGGCCTGCCGCCCGCCTCGCGGGCCCGGCCGCTGGACGTTCCCGCCGTACTGGCGGACGACCGGGCCGGCATCCGTACGGCGGTGCGCTACCTGAGAGGGCTCGGCCACCGGCGCATCGCCTTCCTCGGCGGCCCGGGGCACGGCAGGCGGGTGACGGCCTTCCGCGAGGCGGTCGGCGCGCCCGTGGACGAGGACCTGGTCGTGTTCGCCACGGGCAGCCGCGACTCGGCCTACGCGGCCGCGTCCGGGCTGTTCCAGAGCCGCCCCGACCTGACGGCCGTGGTGACCGGCGGCAACGTCCTGGGCGAGGCGGCCGTCCTGGCGGCCAGGGAGCTGGACCTGCGGGTGCCACGGGATGTGTCGCTGGTGATGTACGACGACGTCCCGTGGGCCGAACTGTGCTCCCCACCACTGACCGTGATCGCCCAACCGGGCCGCGACATCGGCTACCGAGCGGCGGAGCTGGTGCTGCGAGCGGGAAGCCGCCGACCCCGGAGCGTACTGCTCCCAACGGAACTCATCGTCCGAGGCAGCTGCGGCCCCCGCCACTGACCCCCAAACGTCCGCAGCGGCCGGGGCCACGCCACTGGCCACCCCCGCCGACCGACTGCCGCCACCCCCTGGCACGGTGTCCACGCACGTTCGCCGGGCATCCGTCCTTCCCCTCCCCCGAAGGGGCATCTCTCTCAAGGAACCCCAGCCACGACGGACCGTCCTCTTCCGCTCCCCCGCAGGGGGTTCCCTCCCAAGGGACACCAGCCACCACGGACCGTCACAGGGAGCGAGGCGGTCGCGTGACGGGCCATCCGGGGAACCCTCAGACCACCTTCTCGATCGCCGCGATGACCGCCGGGTCGTCCGGGGTGGTCCTCGGACGGAAGCGAGCGACCACAGCCCCCTCGCGGTCGACGAGGAACTTCTCGAAGTTCCACTGGATGTCGCCGCCCGTCCCCTCCGCGTCGGGCGTCTCCACGAGCGCCTCGTAGAGCGGGTGCCGGCCGGGCCCGTTCACCTCGGCCTTCTCCAGCAGCGGGAAGTCCACGCCGTACGTGGTGGCGCAGAACTCCTGGATCTCCTCGGCCGAGCCGGGCTCCTGGCCCATGAACTGGTTGCACGGCATGCCGATCACGCTGAACCCGCGCTCGCCGTACTGCCGCTGCAGCTCGACGAGGCCGGTGTACTGCGGGGTGAGGCCGCACTTGGAGGCCACGTTCACGATGAGCACGGCCTTGTCGCCGACGAGCTCGGCGAGCGTGGTGGGGGCGTCCGCGAGGGTGCGGACAGGAATGTCACGAAGACTCATGAGCCGACCCTACAGAACGCCCCGTCTCCCGGTTTGTGATGCACTCCACATTTTCCCGACATTTCCCCTGAACAGCCCTAAAGAGTGATCTTTGCCAACGATCTACCTTTTCATGGTCAATTCGCGGTAAATCGGGCGGATAGGGCAGGGTGGCGCGGTCCCCCGAACCCATCGAAAGGGAACCCGCATGCCCATGCTCCGCCGTACGAGCGCCTTGATCCTGTCCGCCACGTTCGTGGTGGCAGGCGGCGCGACGGCCGCACAGGCGCAGAGCTCCCAGGCAAGCTCCGAAACAAGCACGCAACGCGCCATCAGCAAGAACAAGACCATCGCCAAGCACATGGTCGCCAAGCGCGGCTGGACCAAGGCCCAGTACCGCTGCCTGGTGCGCCTCTGGTCGCGAGAAAGCGGCTGGAACCACCGGGCCGGCAACGGCTCGGGCGCCTACGGCATCCCGCAGGCGCTGCCCGGCCACAAGATGGCCACCAAGGGCCGCGACTGGCGCACCAACCCGCGCACGCAGATCGCGTGGGGCCTCGGCTACATCAAGCAGAGGTACGGCTCCCCGTGCCGCGCGTGGGCGCACTTCCAGTCCCGCCACTGGTACTGATCCGCCGTCCCCTGCCTGTCCCTGTTTTCACGAAAGGCCAGGTCAACGCGCGAGCGGGCCGCGCCATGGCGGCCCTGCGAGCAGGCTAAATATCTCTAGCGATCACGCCATCGTCTTCCCAAAGCCAATCACCGAGAGTGATTGACGGTGACTGTGCGTAATAGAAACCGGGCTAGAGAAACGTCGTGGAGCCCTCCGGGCCGCCCAGCACCATGGGGCGTCAACGGAAGCCCGGGGGGCCGCGCGGACCCTCCTCGTCCGAGCCACGGACGCGGACCGGCAAGGGCGCCGGGGAAGCAAGAGCGCCTGTCCGCACGCGACCTGGCAGCAAGGATCGACATGGACAGCAACCGCGCCCTGCGCTACACGTTCATCACTCTGACCACGCTCACGGCCGTCACCGGCAGTTCAACCCTCGTCTGGGCCGAGGCCGGACCGCGAACCGCACAGCCACGAACAGCCCAACCAAGAGCAGCACAACCGCGAGCGACCGCACCGCGGATACCCGAGCCCCGGATCATCGAGGGCTCATGGCACGCCCCCGTGATCAAGACCCGTTCCTGGACCACCTCCGCGCGGCCGAAGATCAAGATCAAGGCCAAGGCGCCGAAGAGCCGGAACAAGGGCATCGCGCTGAACCAGGTCGTCCAGCGAGCCTGGTCCTACCAGGAGTTCCAGTGCCTGGACAACCTCTGGACCAGAGAGAGCAACTGGAACCACCACGCGTACAACAGCTCCTCAGGCGCCTATGGCATCCCGCAGGCGCTCCCCGGAGGAAAGATGCGGGGAGCGGGCGAGGACTGGAAGTCCAACCCTGAGACGCAGATCCGCTGGGGCCTGGGTTACATCAAGGGCAGATACGGCAAACCGTGCGGCGCCTGGGGCCACTTCAGAGCGCACAACTGGTACTAGAGCAGGAGGGCATCCGGGATCACCGGGTGCCCTCCCTCTTGCGCTTCGGCAGCACCGCGATCGCCTGGATCAGCAGCTCGACGCCGAAGTCGAAGTCGGCGTCGTGGTCGCAGCTGGACAGCAGCGGAGCCAGCCCGTTCACCTCGGGGAACAGGGTGGGATCGACGTCGTCCGGGTTGACCATCTGCCCGCGCGGCGGGGCGAACGTGGGCGTGACCCCGACCTCGCGCAGCAGGGAGCCCACGATGTAGGCGATGAACATCCGCAGCACCCGTACCGCGTCCGGCCCGTCGAACCCCGCGCTGCGCAGCGTGGCGAGGGCCCGCTCGACCGGCAGCAGCCCGGCGTTGGAGTGGAGCTGGCGGCTGACGACGAGCATCGTGCAGCGCGGGTGGCCGTGCGCGATCTGGCGGAAGGCGCGGGCCTGCATCCGCACCCGGTCGGTCCAGTGGGCGTCGGGGTCGTCGGTGAACTCGATCTGGCTGAGCACCGCCTCGGCGACGCCGTTGAGCAGGGCGTCCTTGTTCGGCACGTGGTTGTAGAGCGACATCACACCGACGCCGAGGTCCGCGGCGATGCGTCGCATGGACACCGCGTCGGCCCCCTCGCGCTCGATGAGGTCGATCGCCGCGGCGACGATGCGGGTCCGCGAGAGAGGCTCGGTGGGCATAGCTCATTCTATTGACGTACGTACGCCGTACGTGCAAGCCTCGACAGTGGACGTACGGTGTACGTAGCCCCCCTGCGGAGGACCCCATGTCGACGCACGATCTCTACACCATCCCGGCCGAGCTCTCCACGTGGGACGTGGAGATGTCCGGTGCCAGCAGGTTTACGTGGGAGTACGACGACGGCAGGGATCGGATGCTGGCCCTGTACCAAAAGGGCAAGGACAAGCAGTGGGACTCCACCAAGCGCATCGACTGGGATCTCGAGGTCGACCCGTACAACGTGCTCGGCATCCCGGACCAGACGATCGCCATCTACGACACGCCGCTCTGGCACCGGATGGACGAGAAGCAGCGCCAGGACGTCCGCCTGCACGGCGCGGCCTGGCAGTTCTCGCAGTTCCTGCACGGTGAGCAGGGGGCGATGATCTGCTCGGCCAAGATCGTGGAGTCGGTCCCGGATCTCGACTCCAAGTTCTACGCCGCCACCCAGACCATGGACGAGGCCCGGCACGCCGAGACGTACGCCCGATTCCTGCAGGAGAAGGTGGGCCTGGCCTACCCCATCAACGAGCACCTCAAGTCGCTGCTCGACTCGACGCTCAGCGACTCGCGGTGGGACATGCCCTACCTGGGGATGCAGGTGCTGATCGAGGGCCTGGCGCTGGCGGCGTTCGGCGTCATGCGCGACATCACCACCAAGCCGCTGCCCAAGCAGATCCTCGCGTACGTCATGCAGGACGAGGCCAGGCACGTGGCGTTCGGCCGGATGGCGCTGCGCGACTTCTACGGGAACTTAACCGAGGCCGAGCGGCGCGAGCGCGAAGACTTCGTCATTGAGGGCTGCTACCTGATGCGCGACCGGCTCAGGGGCCGGGAGACCTGGGAGAACCTGGGCCTGTCGAAGGCGGAGGTCGAAGAGGCCGAGGTGGCCACGGAGCACTCGGAGTATCTGCGGCTGTTCCGGTCGCTGCTGTTCAGCCGGATCGTGCCGTGCGTGAAGGACATCGGGCTGTGGAGCCCGCGGTTGCAGCAGGCGTACGCCGACATGGGCGTGCTGGAGATGGCCGGCCAGTCGCTCGACGCGCTGATGCGGCAGGACGAGGACATCGCCGACAAGCTCGACGAGGCCCGCTTCGCCGAGGAGGAGGCCGAGCGGCACGCCGAGGTCGCCGAGACCATCGAGATGGGCGCCAACTGAGAGAGCTCCGGCGAGTGGTTTAAGAGTTGCCTCCTGTGCCATATGCACCCTATGAGCATCCGCCGGAGGGGGCATCTCGCCATGGTCCAGGAACCAGCACGGTCCACCAGGCCGCATGTCGTCGTCGTGGGCGCGGGCTTCGCCGGGCTGAACGCCACCAGGGTGCTGGCCCGCGGCGGCGCGCGCGTCACGCTCGTCGACCGCCACCCCTACTCCACCTTCCAGCCGCTGCTCTACCAGGTGGCGACGGCCGGGCTCGCCGCCGGGGACATCACCTACCCGACGCGGGCGTTCGCCGCCAAGTATCGGCGGGCGCGGGCCCGGCGGGGCGCGCTGACGAAGCTGCACCCGGCCGAGCGGCGGGTGGAGTTCGACGACGGCACCTCGCTCGACTACGACTACCTCGTGCTCACCACCGGCGTGACCACCAACTGGTACGGCATCGAGGGCGCGCGGGACAACGGCTACCCGATCTATTCGGTCCAGGACTCGATCGTGCTGCGCAAACGGCTGCAGACCCTCCTGGAGCAGGTCGCGGGCGGCAAGCGCGAGAGCGCGCACGCCGTGGTGGTCGGCGCCGGCGCGACCGGGGTGGAGATGGCGGGCACGATGGGCGAGCTGCGCCAGCGGACGCTCCCGGTGACCTATCCGGAGATCAAACCCGATCAGACGAGTGTCACCCTGGTCGAGCGCTTCGATTACGTGCTCTCGCCGTACAAGCCGCGGCTGCGCGACGCGGCCGCGAACGCGCTGCGCAGGCGCGGCGTGCGCCTGCGGCTCGGCAGCACGGTGGCCTCGGTCGAGCCCGACGCGGTCGTGCTGAGCGACGGCACCCGGCTGCCGAGCGACGTCACCGTGTGGGCGCTGGGCGTCGCCGCGCCCGCCGAGGTGTCGAACCTGGGCCTGCCGCAGGGCAAGGGCGGCCGGATCGAGGTCACCCCGGCGCTCAACGTCGCGGCGTACCCCGAGATCTTCGTCGCCGGCGACCTGGCCGGGCCGCCCAATCCGCTGCCGCAGCTGGCCCAGCCCGCCATCCAGATGGGCGAGCACGTGGGCAAGCAGATCCTGGCGCTGGCCCATGGCCGTCCCGCGGCGCCCTTCTCCTACAGCGACCCCGGCATCATGGCCACGGTCGGCCGGGGCTCGGCCGTGCTGCAGCTGTCCAACGGCATGACCATGCACGGCCCGCTCGCCTGGCTGGCCTGGATCGGGCTGCACCTGACCTACCTGCTGGGCGGGCGCAACCGGCTGAGCGTCCTGGTCAGCTTCTTGGCGCGGTACGCGGGGCCGCGCCGCAGCGCGGCCACTGTCGTCGAATAGCGGATATCACTTCGTTACGCCCGTTAAGCCCTATCGAGGCTCTGCTGCTATAAATCTGCAAAGTGATCAAGACCAGGGAGGGGAGCATTTGGACCGGTCCTTCCTGCACGTTCTGGCCGAACGGATGCTGAAACGCCGCGTCCGGCGAGGTCGCCGATGAGCCCGCTGGAAGACCTCATGCGGCACCGGGTCGGCCAGGACTGCCTGCATGTGCCGTCGGCCCGGTTCGGCCTGCTGCTGGCGTTACGCCACTGGTTCGACCCCGGTGACCGGGTGCTGATCGCGCCGACCACCTCCGAGGCCGTGCTGTTCATGGTGCTGGCCGCCGACCTGGAGCCGGTGATGGCGCCGGTGTCGTGGCGCGACGGCAACATCGATGCGCCGCGCGTCAACTGGAGCGGCCTGGCCGGCGTCATCACTACCCACCTGTACGGCCAGCCGGACCGGATAAGGGATCTGATCACGCAGTGCGAGCGGCGCGGCCTCGTCCTCATCGACGACGCCGCCCACGCCTTCCAGACGATGGTCGGCGGGCGCCTGGCCGGCACGTTCGGCCAGGCCGGTGTGTACAGCCTGGCCAAGCACGGCCGGGCGTCCGGCGGCTTCCTGACCACGCCCAACCCCGGCGCGCTGGCGGCGCTGGCCGAGGCGAGAGACGCGTTGCTGCTGCCCGGCGAGCCGCGCGACCAGCTGGCGGCCGTGGTGCAGCCGATGCTCCGCGAGACCCTCCACCGCACCGGCGCGGTCCGGCTGATGTGGCACCTGTCGCGCCAACTCGGGATCGTCAAGTGGAGCGGGCACCGCCCCGCGCCCCATGAGGACGCCCTCATGGCCGTCAAGGGCAACCTGTCGGCCATGGACCCGTGGCTGGGGATCGACCACGACGGCTGGCGGATGCGCCCGGGCCCCGCGCTCTGCCGCTACCAGCGCGCGCGCCTGCGGGCGATCGACCGCGAGCGGGAGCTCCGCCTGGCCGGGGTCGAGGTGCTGCGCAGGACCCCGTGGGTGGCGGCGGGCGTCCGCGAATCCCCCGTACGTCCGCTCCTGCGGGTGCCGCTGCTGGTCGAGAACCGCGACGAGATCGTCGCCGGGCTGGAGCGGCTCGGCGTGGTGCCCGGTTTCGTCTACGATCCGCCGCTGGACGACTATCTGCCGATGATCCAGCAGGGGCCCACACCCGAGATCGCCCGCTGGTGGACCGGCCACGTGCTGCCGGTGGATCCGCTCGACGCCCCGCGCATGGTACGGCTGCTGACCAGGCTGGGTGCCCGCCCGGCGGAGGGCGCCGGATTCGCCTGATCGGCCGGGGATCACTATCTCGCAAAGCAGGACTTATCCCTTTATATCGTCAGATAAGGTCGTTCAACGCATGAAGCGGGCTATCTCGCTAACCGCCCGCCGAAGCGGAACAGTGTCGTTAGCATCCCCGGCAGTGCCGGTGAAATTTCCTCCCAGGAGTGACCTTGACCGTCGATGCCGATGTCGCCAGGCGACGTATCGAAGAGCTGCTCCGCGAGAACGAGACGCAGATCCTGCACCGGTGGACGCTGATCTCCAAGGCGTCGAGCGAGGAGCTGAACGACATCTACCGGGCGCTGCTCACCTCCCTCGAACAGGGCGGCGACCTCGCCGACATGCGCGGCCTGCTCGCCGAGTTGTCACGTTCCCGGGCCCGCCAGGGCTTCACCCCGGCGGACACCGCCAGGGCCGTCTTCGGCCTGAAGGAGGCGATGTACGAGGCCGTCGAGAGCGACGGCGGCGCCGAGGCGCTGCGCGGCTTCATCTGGTTCTCCAGGCTCGTCGACGACCTCGGCCTGTTCACCTTCGAGACGTACACGACGGCCCGCGAGCGGATCATCCTCGACCAGGCCGAGCAGCTGCTGGAGCTGTCGACACCGGTCGTCAAGCTGTGGGAGGGCATCGTCGCGGTGCCCCTGGTCGGCACGCTCGACTCCGCCAGGACCCAGGTCGTGATGGAGAAGCTGCTGCAGACGCTGGTCGACACGGGCGCCGAGCACGCGGTGATCGACATCACCGGCGTCCCGGCCGTCGACACCCAGGTCGCCCAGCACCTGCTGAAGGCCGTCGTCGCCGCCCGCCTGATGGGCGCCGAGTGCGTCATCTCCGGCATCCGCCCGCAGATCGCGCACACCATCGTCACGCTCGGCATCGAGTTCGGCGACATCGTGACCAAGGCCTCGCTGGCCGACGCGCTGGCCCACGCGCTCAAGCGCAGCGGCATCGAGGTGATCGCGCCGAAGGCGACCCGCCTCGCGGTGCGGACGGAGAACGTCTGATGGACCGGGTGCCCATTCTCAAGCTCGGCGACATCCTGATCATCTCCATCCAGATCGATCTGGACGACCAGAGCGTGCTCGCCCTGCAGGAGGACCTGGCCGACGCCGTGGTGACCCACGGAGCGCGCGGCGTCATCATCGACATCACCGCGGTGGAGATCGTCGACTCCTTCATCGGCAGAATGCTGGCCACCATCGCCGCCACGTCGCGGCTGCTCGACGCCCAGACCGTGGTCGTCGGCATGCGGCCGGCCGTCGCGATCACCCTGGTCGAGCTCGGCCTGTCGCTGGGCGGCGTACGCACCGCACTCAACCTGGAGAAGGGAATCGCGCTGCTCGACCATGTGAGAGGCGCGACATCGTGACCGGCGGCTGGGAACTGCCCATCGCCAGCAACTCCGACGTCGTCATGGTCCGCCAGCGGGTCCGGAGTGTCGCGGTCGAGGTGGGACTGTCCCTCATCGACCAGACCAAGGTGGTGACCGCGGCCAGCGAACTGGCCCGCAACGCCCTGGTGTACGGCGGCGGCGGCCTGGCCCGCATCGAGATCGTTGAGAACGGGACGCGCCGCGGCCTTAAACTCACCTTCAGCGACGAGGGGCCGGGGATTCCCGACATCGAGCAGGCACTCACCGACGGCTGGACCACCGGCACCGGGCTGGGGCTGGGCCTGAGCGGATCCCGGCGGCTGGTCGACGAGTTCGACCTGGTCTCGGCTCCCGGAAAGGGCACGACGGCGACGGTGACGAAATGGGCTCGATGACATGGTGCCGGTGAGCTACACACGTGACGACACCTGGGTGCGAGCGGACAACTCCAGCGCGGTGGGCGCCGTACGCCGGATGGCCGTCGAACTCGCCGAGTCCGCCGGGTTCGACGGCGAGCGTACGGGGCAGACGGCGGTCGCGGTCACCGAGGCCGTCTCCAACCTGGTCAAGCACGCGGTGGAGGGCGTCGTCATGGTCCGTTCCCAGCCCGGGGACCCGGCCATCGTGGAGCTGATCGCCATCGACAAGGGACCGGGCATGCCCGACATCGCCCGCGCCCTGCGCGACGGCTACTCCACCTCCGGCACCCTCGGCATCGGAATGGGGGCGATGGCCCGCATCTCCTCCTGGTACGACGTCCATTCCCTGCCCGGCAAGGGCACCGTCCTGGTCATGCGCTTCGCCGCCACCGGCGCGCCCACCTCGGCGCCGTACGCCAGCGGCCTGCGCCGCCCCATCGGTGAGGAGGCGGTCTGCGGCGACTCCTTCGCGATCGCCGCCACAGGTGACGGCGGCACGCCCGAGACGACGATCCTGCTGTGCGACGGCCTGGGCCACGGCGAGCCGGCCGCCCAGGCGTCCAGGGCGGCGGTGGAGCTGTTCCTGCGGGCGGCGGACGAAGAGCCGCTGGCGACACTCGAACGCCTGCATCGGGGCCTCGTCCATACCCGGGGAGGCGCGGTCGCGGTGGCCCGCGTCAGGGCCGCCACGGTCTCCTACGCCGGGCTGGGCAACATCTCCGGCTGGATCGTCGACGCCGACGGCCGCCGGGGGATGATCTCGGTGCCCGGCATCGCCGGACACCAGGCCCGGCAGCTGCGCCAGTACGAGTTCGAGCTCCCCGAGCACGCCACCGTGGTGCTGCACTCCGACGGTCTGACCGAGCGGTGGAACCCCTCCGCCATGCCGGGCCTGTTCGCCCGCTCCCCCGCGGTCATCGCCGCCGGGCTGCTGCGGGAGGCGGGCAGCCGCCGGGACGACGCCTGCGTGGTGACCGTGAGGCCCGGCGATGACCGCGACTGAGCTGGCCAGGACTGCGCTCGAACACGACCATGACGTCTTCGTGGTGCGCCGCCTGGGCAAGGCCGTCGCCGAGCTGGCCGGTCTGGAGGCACAGGACCAGGTCAGGGTGGCGACCGCGCTGAGCGAGGTCTGCCGGGAACTCCTCGGCACCGGGGCGGCCGTCGTGTTCTCGCTCGAGAAAGGGAAACTGCTCATCACCATGGATCACGCAATGGGCGCGGATTTCGCCCGATCCGAGGGGTTGGCACTGGCCGGCCGCCTGGTCGACGTGGTCACCCTTGACGCCGAACACGGTCGCGTCACCATAGCCAAGCGGCTGCCACCCCACTCCCCACGGCTCCCGATCGACGAGATCCGCGAGCGCCTGGCCGGGATGGCGCCGGTCAGCGCCCTCGAAGAGCTGCGCCAGCAGAACAAGGAGCTCGCCGCGACCCTGGAGGACGTCCTGCAGCTCAACGCCGAGCTGCAGGAGACCAACACCGGGGTGCTGGCCCTGTACAACCAGCTGTCGGCCGAGCTGGAGGAGACCAACCGCGGCGTGGTCGCCCTGTACGGGGAGCTGGACGAGAAGTCCTCCCAGCTCCGACAGGCGGCCGAGGCCAGGAACCGGTTCTGGGCGACGGTCAGCCACGAGCTGCGCACCCCGCTCAACTCCATCATCGGCCTGGTCAGGCTGATGGTCGGGCCCGGCAGCGAGCCGCTCAGCGAGGAGCAGTCACGTCAGGTGCGCTTCATCGGCGACTCGGCGGAGACGCTGCTGGAGCAGGTCGGCGAGCTGCTCGACATGGCCAAGGCCGAGTCCGGGCGGCTCGACCCCCAGTCGTCGGTCGTCCACCTGCCCACGCTGGCCGAGCACCTGCGCCTGACGATGCAGCCCACCAGCGAGCCCGGCGACGTCACGCTGCGCGTCGACATCGCCCCCGAGGTCACCGACGTCTACACCGACGAGGGGATGCTGATCCGCGTCCTGCGCAACCTGCTGTCCAATGCCCTGAAGTTCACCCAGAAGGGCGAGGTACGGCTGAGCGCGCACGCCGACGCGGCCACCGACGAGGTGGTCATCACGGTCACCGACACGGGCATCGGCATACCCCAGGAGTACCTGGCGAGCGTGTTCGAGGAGTTCTTCCAGGTGCCGAGCGCGCTCCAGGTCAAGGTCAAGGGCACCGGGCTCGGCCTGCCGTACGCCCGCCGGCTCACCGAGGCGCTGGGCGGCACGCTGGAGCTGGCGAGCGACGTCGGACGGGGCACCACGGTGACGATGCGGCTGCCCCACCACGACGGCACGCCCGAGATCGCGCGGGTGCTGGTCGCCGACGACGACGAGGCGTTCCGCGCCGCCGCCCGCAGGATGCTGTACGGCTTCGCCGTCGAGGTGGAGGAGGCGGCGGACGGCGTCGCCGCGCTGGAGATGATGACCGCGCGCCCGCCGGATGTGATCCTGCTGGACATGCTGATGCCGCGGCTGGACGGCACCGCGCTGCTGCAGCGCATGGCCGAGGACCAGGCCCTGGAGCGGGTCGGCGTCGTGGTGGTGACGATCCGGCCCGACGCCGCGCCGTCCGGCCACCCGGTGCTGTCCAAGCAGGGGCTGCGCCGCGACCAGCTGCTTCAGGCCATCCGGGGCGCGGCGGGGACGGATCATGACTGAGCACGTGGCCGGGGCGGTGATCGAGCCCGCCGGCGGCGCCGCGACGGTGCTGGTGGTCGACGACACGCCGACCAAGCGCTACATCCTGTCGAGCTGGCTGCGCAGGGCGGGCCACATCGTGGTCGAGGCGGCCGGCGGCGAGGAGGCGCTGGCCATGCTCGCCACGAACCGCCCCGACCTGGTCGTGCTCGACGTACGGCTGCCCGACATCGGTGGCTTCGAGGTGTGCGAGCGGATCAAGGCGAACCCGGCGACGACCTCGATCCCGGTCATCCAGGTGTCGGGCAACGCCATCACCTCGGCCGACCGTACGGAAGGGCTCGAACGCGGCGCCGACGCCTACCTGTCGGAGCCGATCGAGCCGGCCGAGTTCGCCGCGACGGTTGAGGCGACGCTGCGCTACTACCGCGCCAGGCGGCGGGCGGAGCTGATGGCCGAGCGCCTGGCCAAACTGGCCGACGTCACGCTGCGGATGAACGGCGCCGACTCCTTCGACCGGCTGCTGGCCGTGGCCGTGGAAGGCACGGTCGGCGTGCTGGGCCGCCACGCGGGCGCGCTGGCGCTGCCGCCCGACGGCCGGATGCGCCGCTTCCGCGCCCGGCCCGGCGAGACGGCCAGCAGCAGGTCCGCCGCTCCCCAGCTGCTGGACCGGCTCAGCGCGATGTCGCTGGGCGAGCCGGCGGGCGCCAAGGTCTTCACCGTGGAGGCCGCCGAGTGGCTCACGCTGGTGAGCGACGTACAACTCAACGCACCGGTGACGGGCGTGCTGTGCCGTACCAAGAGGGGCCAGCCACCCGTCTACCTGGGGCTGGAGGCCGACCCTCCGCTGGACGCCGACGAGCTGAACGTGCTGCGGCAGCTCGGCCAAGGGCTGGCGCTGGCCGTCGACGCGCTGCGCGTCTACACCGAGGAACACACGATCTCGCTGACCCTGCAGCGCAGCCTCCTGCCGACGCGCATCCCTGAGGTGCCGGGGCTGAAGGTGACCTTCCGCTACCAGCCGGCCGTGGACAACATCGAGGTCGGCGGCGACTTCTACGAGGTGCTGCGGGTCGGCGACCGGGTGCTGGTGGCGATCGGCGACGTGGCCGGCCACTCGCTGCACGCGGCGACCATCATGGCCGAGCTGCGGCACGCGCTGCGCGCCTCGCTGATCGACTCGGTCGACCTGAGCGCCTCGATGGACCTGCTCAACAAGGTCCTGCGCCGCTATCACCCCGGCATGACGGCCACGGTCTGCCTGCTGCTCATCGACCCGGAGAGCGGCGAGGTCGAGATGGCCAACGCCGGGCACATCCCGCCGATGCTGGCCGGACCCGGTGCCCACTACCTGGGGCTGGGCAACCTGCTGCTGGGTGTGGCGCACGAGGAGTACAAGGTCAACCGGCTGGAGCTGCCCGCGGGCGCCACGATGCTGCTGTTCACCGACGGGCTGGTGGAGGACCGCGGCATCCTGCTCGACGACAGCCTGGAGCAGGCCAGGCAGGTGGCCGAGACGGTCGAGGACGACCTGGAGGAGTTCTGCGACCGGCTGCTGGCAGCGTTCGGCTCGCGGGAGGACGACGTGGCCATCGTGGCGATCCGCCGCGGCGCCTGACGCCGATGGGTCAGCCGGATTTGCGCTTGCGGTAGGCGCGCTGCTGGCAGGCCCGGGAGCAGTACGCGCGCGGACGTCCCGACGCGGCCCGCTCAACCGGCGCACCACAAATCTGACAAGTTTCATCACGCGTTTCATCACGCTTTTGGACCAGCATCTCGATGCCGTCCAGCACCCGGCGCAGGCCGAACTCGAACGGGTCCTCCGGCTCGTCGTAACCGCCCTCCTCCCACAGACGCGTGAGGGTCGGGTAGCGCTCGAGCCGCGCGTAGAGCGTGTCGCGGGAGCCCCACCACTCCTCCTCGCTCACCCCGCTGAGGCGCTCGGTACGCGCCACCTCCGCCAGCCGCAGGGCCTCGGAGTCGACGAACCGGGCGACGAGCCCGACGACGGCGATCATCTCGGCCGGCGTGAGACCGGTGCCGGAGACCGCGCTCAGCATGTACTCGTAGTGGGCGACCGCGTTGGGCCCCGGCACCCGGCGAGTGCCCCGCACCTCGGCCAGCCAGGGATGCCGTTCGCGCAGCCGCCACCCTTCACGCGCACACGCCTCCAGCCGCGCCCGCCACCCGCCGGCCTCCTCGGCGCCCGCGCCCCGCACCTGGCCATCCGCCTTCTCGGCGCCCGCGCGCCACCCTTGGCCGCCCCTCTCGGAGGGGACCGCGCCCGGTGAGCCCATGACGGCGTCGCGCATGAGGTCGAGCAGGTGATCGCGGCTGGGCACGTGACGGTAGAGCGACATCGTGGTGAACCCGAGCCGGTCCGCGACCTTGCGCATCGACAGCCCTTCGAGCCCCTCGGCGTCCGCCAGCTCGATCGCCGTCCGGACGATCCGGCTCAGACTCAGCCCTGGTCGCGGCTCGACGTCACCCTCTCGCCACAGCAGTTCCACCCCGTCGTCGGGATCTCCAGTGCCGCTTCTCGCCATGGACACCTCCCTTGTTTATGGTGTAATACCTCGTGTACACCATAAACTGCAAAGGGGCGGTACATCATGACCGAGTTCCACGTCGATCCCTCGGGCGACGACTCCTGGCCCGGCACCGCGGAGCGCCCGTTCGCCGGCCTGCACCGCGCCCGCGACGCCGTACGAGACCTCATACGGGATCCCGCCGGGACCGCGACCGGGGATGTCGTCGTCCAGTTGCGGGCCGGCACCCACGTGCTCACCGCGCCGTTCGAGCTCACCGAGGCCGACTCCGGCCGTGACGGTCACCGGATCGTCTACCAGGCCCACGGCTACGGAACCGCCGACCAGGAGGAGGTCGTCGTCAGCGGCGGCCGCGAGATCACCGGCTGGCGGATCGAGGACGGCGTGTGGCTGGCCGACGTGGGCGACCTGGACACGCGCCAGCTGTACGTGGACGGCCGCCGGGTCGAACGCGCCGCCATAGACGGCCTGCCGGGCACCGTGACCATGACGGAGACCGGCTACGAGAGCGACAGTGCGGCCCCGCGAGCCTGGCACAACCCCGCCGACGTCGAGTTCGTCTACCGCGGCGTCTACCCATGGACCGAGGCCCGCTGCGGCGTCGCCGCGGTCACCACCAGGACGGACAGTGGCGGAGCGACCGTGATCACCATGGCTCAGCCCGGCTTCGGGTGGGCCCTCGACCTCTACAACTCCGCGTGGGAAGGCAACATCAACCGCGGCCCCGGCCTGCCCACCCGGGTCGAGAACGACGTCACCTTCCTCACCGAGCCCGGCACCTTCGTCCTGGACCGCTCGCGGCCCGGCCACCACGTCCTCCGCTACCTTCCCCTCACGGGTGAGGCGCCGGACGGTACGCGCGTGGTCGCCCCGGTTCTCGAGACGCTGCTGCGGGCCACCGGCACGAGCGGGGTGTCCTTCCGCGGCCTGGTCTTCGCCGACGCCACCTGGCTGCGGCCCGGCCGTGCGGAGGGCTTCCTGCACTACCACGGCAGCGGCTACTACGAAGGCGGCCCCGTCGACAAGGTGGAGCTCGTCGAAGGGCAGGCGTGGGTGACGGTGCCGCGCGAGTCGGCCAGGATCCCCGCGTGCGTGGTGATCGAGGACGGTGTACGCGTGGCGGTCGAGCACTGCCGTTTCACCCGCATGGGCGCCGCGGGCCTGGAGCTGACCGGCGGCACGGACGTCAGCGTGCGCGGGTGCGACTTCGACACGCTCTCAGCCGGCGCCGTCTCCGTCACCGGCGCCGCGAATCCCCTGGTCGAGGACAACTGGATCCATCACACCGGCCTGGAGTTCACCGGCTCCCCGGGCATCGCGGTGCTGGGCACCAAGGGCTGCACGGTCGCCCACAACCAGGTCGAGGAGGTGCCCCACTGCGGCATCGTGGCCGGGCCCGCCGAGGGCACCCGCATCCTGCGTAACCTCGCCGTCGGCACCATGGGGGTACTGGCCGACGGCGGCGGCGTCTACCTGTCGGGGCCGCAGGGCGACTCGCACGAGAACGGCGCGGTGATCCGCGGCAACGTCATCAAGGACACGCGCACGCCGTACAACTTCGCTCTCTACACCGACTACGGCGCCGCCTGGGTGACCGTGGAGGAGAACGTGGTCACACGCGCCGACAACACCACCGTCCTGCAGGTGGCGCCGCCGCTGGACAACGTGATCTACCGGGGCAACTTCTGGGACGCCGACCCGGTCGGGGTGGACGACGTGCCGGCGGGCGTCACGTACGAGGACAACACCACGCTCCCCGACGAGGAGAAGCTGGCCGCCGCCACAGCCGCCATCCAACGGGACGCCGGCCTGCTCAACCCCCGCTCCCGCTGAACGCGAGCACATGAACGCCGGACGCCCGTGAACGCTGGACGCGGGCGTCAGCGGACGCGGCGCCAGCGTGACTCGCCGAAGCAATAACCCGCGAACAGCACCAACCCCAGGGCGACCACCACGAGCAGCCAGGGCCCCACGGGCGTCGCGGCGAACGCTCTGAGCGTCGCGTCCAGCCCGCCCGCCTTGTCCGGGTCGTACGTGATCGCCGCCTCGACGACGAAGACCCCGGCCAGGCCGGCGATGACCCCGCGGGCGACGTACCCGGCGAGGCCGAGCTTGTCCATCGCCGAGCGGGCCCGCAGGGACATCTGGCCGAGGTTCAGCTCGTCCCGGAACCTCTTGGTGACGCCCTGGTGCCCCCAGCGGACGCCGAGCGCGACGAGGCCCAGCCCGATCGCGCCCACGATGAACGGCCCGCCCGGCAGGCCGAGCAGCGCCTCCGTCGCGTCCCGCGACTTCTCGTCGTCAGAGGTGGCCTTCCCGGCTCGCAGCACGCTCAGCAAGGTGCCGCAGATCAGCGCGTACACGCCGGTCCGGCCGACCGTTTCCAGCCGGTCCGCCACGCCGAGCCCGCCGAACAGCGCCTCCGACAACTGCCAGAGCGTCAGCGCGACGAACCCCGCCACCATCACCCACAACACCACCTCCCCGAACGGCAACCGCGCCACGGTCGAGATCGCGCCCGCCTTGTCCGCCTCCCGTCCCCCTCCTTCGCCCAGCGCGATCCGCACGGCCACCACCCCGATCAGCGCGTACAGCACTCCCCGGCAGGCCAGCCCGACCCTGGCGAGCCGGTTCATCGCCGGATGCGCGGTCGCTTTCCTGGCGGCGGCCCGAGCCTGCCGCCCCGCCTTGTCCGTTGCGGTCACCGTCTCCTCCTTTGCGCAAGGACCCTGCCAAGTGCCCTGACGGCGGCCGTCTAGGCGCTCCACCCCGCTTCTCCACCCGTATCTCCACCATCTGGCGGTGCCGCTCCACCCGCCCCGATCCGTAGTTTCGCGGTCATGGACAGAAACGAACTGCTCAGGTTCGCAGCCGACAAAGCGCAGGAATCGCTCAAGGGAGGCAAGATGCACGGCAAGACGTGGGTCGGGATCGCGGTGGTGGCCGGTGTGGTGCTGGTGGGGTTCATCGCCTACCGGCTTCTTCTCATCGAGCTCATCACCCGCCTGCGCTGACCAGCCCGTACCTGGTGGAATCAAGCGCATGGAACAGAAGCGGTCGCTGCCGGACACCATCGCACCGGGCTGGCTGGTGGTGCAGGTGTTCGGCACGCTGTTCGTCATCATCACCCTGGTCACCGCGCGGGAGAGCGCGCTGTGGATCTGGGCGCTGTACGGGGTCAGCGCCGCGTGCTGGCTGCTGTTCGTGGCGCTCGACCGGTCCCGGCCCCGGCTCACGGCCGGGCTGCTGGCCGCCGCGACGCTGCTGCCCGCCGTGGCGCTCGGAGCCGCCGAGGACAGTACGGCGCTGCTCCTCACGGCGATCGTCCTCGGCCGGTTCGCCGCGCTCGCCACCCCGTCCGTGGCCGCGATCGTGGGCGTCGGCGCGGGGACGATGGCGCTGGCCATACTGACTTGGCCGATCTCCGGGGAGACGCCGGTCGGCGCGTTCGGGCAGGCGCTGGTACTGCTGGCGATCACGCTGGTCGGCGTCAATCACCGACAGCACGTCGTACGACGGGAGCAGGCCGAACGGCTCCTGGAGCAGACCCGGCTCGCGCAGGCCGAGCAGGCGCGAGCCGCCGCGCTGGACGAGCGCACCAGGATCGCCCGCGAGATCCACGACGTGCTCGCGCACTCGCTGGGCGCGCTGGGCGTGCAGCTGGAGCTGGCCGAGGCCCTGCTCGCGGAGAAGAACGACGTGACCGGCGCGCTGGCGACGGTGCGGCGCTCGCGCGGGCTGGCCGCGGACGGTCTGGCGGAGGCCCGCGCCGCGGTGGCCGCGCTGCGCCAGGACATCCCCTCGCTGGCCGACGCGCTCGCCACGCTGGCCGAGGTGCACCGGCGCGACCACCGGTCCCCGGTGGACTTCCGCGCGGACGGGATCCCCCGTGGGCTGTCGTCGGCGGCCACCGTCTCGCTGGTCGGGACCGCGCGGGAGGCGCTGACGAACGCGGCCAAGCACGCGCCGGACGCGCCCGTGTCGATGACGCTCGACTTCACCGCTGATGTGGTGCGATTGCGGGTACGCAACCCGCTGCCCGCCGAAGTCCCGGCGAAGGGCGGGTTCGGATTGACGGGCATGCGCGAACGGCTCGCACTGGCCGGCGGCACACTCGACTCCGGCTACGAAGAGGGGATTTGGCAAGTGACCGCGGAAGTGCCGGAGTGAGCAGAGCGGTGGGTGTGGAGCGATCGATCGTGGAGGTGCGGAAGTGATCAGAGTGGTCGTGGTGGACGACCAGCAGGTCATGCGCGAGGGCCTGGCCGCCCTGCTCGGCCTGGTCGAGGACATCGAGGTCCTGGGTACGGCCGGAGACGGCCGCCAGGCCCTCGACCTGCTGGCCGCCAACGCCGCGGCCATCGCGAACGGCACGGACGGCGCCCACCCCGCGGACGTCGTACTGATGGACCTGAGGATGCCCGTGATGGACGGCGTCGAGGCGACCGGCCGGATCGTCGGCGAGCATCCCGGCATCGCGGTCATCGTGCTCACCACCTACACCGACGACGAGTCGATCGCCGGCGCGCTCCGGGCGGGCGCGCGCGGCTACCTGACCAAGGACGCGGGCCGCGCCGAGATAGCGGCGGCACTGCGCTCGGCCGTCGCGGGCCAGTCGACTTTCGCCGCCAAGGTGTCAGACCGGCTGGTGGAGGCGATGCACTGCGCGCCGCGCCCCAGAACCCGGCAACTGCCCGACGGCCTGACCGCCCGCGAGGCCGAGGTGCTGGGCCTGATCGCGAGCGGCCTGAGCAACCCGGAGATCGCCGAGGCATTGTTCATCGGCGAGGCCACGGTCAAGACGCACATCAACAACACGTTCACCAAGATCGGCGCCCGCAACCGCGTCGAGGCCACCCACTACGCGACCCGCCACGGGTTAACGGGCTGAGCCGGACAGGTGGGTCGTCAGGAGTGCAGGAGGCGGCTTCTGGTGGTGTCGTGGAAGCCGGGGCCGCGATACAGCCGCGCCGGGGCCGGGTAGGCGTCGTCTCCACGAGGCCCGACCACAGCCTGCGTCGCGCCCGCGTTCCGGGCCGCGCGCAGGGCCGCCCAGCACCTCATCAACGAGACCGTGCCCGTCGTACGCGGGATCGACCGCCAGGTTGAGATGGTCGGGCAGCTCGATCCAGCCCCACGCCACGACCCGCTCCCCCGCCCGCCACAGCTCCTGCATCGCCCGCAGATCCGCCTCGGCCGCGTAGTCGCTCACCGAAGCTTTCATGCGGGGCAGTCAACTCCATCGGCGGCTCGCGCCGCATCCGGATATATCACCTCATGGGTCTCGGACCAGGGCACTCAATGGGCTGGGCGGATGCAAAACTGTTCCGCTTTGGCCGCAGGGAGCAGGCGGTGGGCGCCAGAAAATCGGTTGATCCAACGTATTAGCCTGGATGGGATGCCTCCCGATACGCGTTCTCCTCGCCGTCCCCTGCCCATCTTCACCTCTCTCTCCTCCAATGCCCTGTGGCGGATGAAGCCCTATCTCCGCCCCTATGTCACCAGGTTGGTCTTCATCTGGCTGGCCGCGATCATCGGCATCGGGGCGAGCATCGCCCTGCCTCTCGTCGGCAAAGAGGTCGTCGACGGTCCCGTGCTCCACGGCGACTCCGGCGCCCTGCTCCCCCTCGGCCTCGTCGCTCTGGGCGTGGGCGTGCTCGAAGCGTTCCTGATCTTCTTCAGGCGCTGGACGCAGACCGGCCCGGTCCTCGGACTGGAGACCCAGATCCGCGACGACCTCTACGCGCACCTGCAGCGCCTGCCGATGGGCTTCCACGGCGACTGGCAGTCGGGCCAGCTGCTGTCGCGGGCCACCACCGACCTGTCGACGATCCGCCGCTTCCTCGGCTTCGGCATGCTCTTCCTGGTCATGAACATCCTGCAGCTGACCACCGTGACGGTGCTGCTGCTCAACATGTACTGGCCGCTCGGACTGCTGGTGGCCGCCTCGGCGGTGCCGATCATCCTGGTGTCGCTGAGCTTCGAGAAGAAGTACATCAGGATCTCCCGCCAGGTGCAGGACGAGCAGGGAGACCTCGCCACGGTCGTCGAGGAGTCGGCGATCGGCATCCGGACGATCAAGGCGTTCGGCCGCCGTCACCACGTGTTCGACCAGTTCGACGACTCGGCGCGCAAGGTCTACGGCACCTCGATGGACAAGGTGCGGCTGTCGGCCCGCTTCTTCACCTTCCTCGAGGTGATCCCCAACTTCACCCTCGCCCTGGTCCTGCTGCTCGGCGCGCTGGCCGTCGGCGGCGGCTCGCTGACGCTGGGCACGCTGGTCGCCTTCACCACGCTGATGCTGCAGCTGGTCTGGCCGGTCGCCAGCCTCGGCTACATCCTGGCGATGGCCCAGGAGGCGATGACCTCCGCCGACCGGGTCATGGAGGTCATGGACACGGTCCCGGCCATCGAGGGCGGTTCCGGGTCGATCGAGCGGCCGCGCGGCCACCTGCGCTTCGAGGGGGTGGAGTTCCGCTTCCCCGACTCCGACCAGCCGGTCCTGCGTGACGTGTGGCTCGAGGTACGCCCGGGCGAGACGGTGGCCATCGTCGGCGCCACCGGCTCGGGCAAGACGACGATGACCTCGCTCGTACCCCGGCTCATCGACCCCACCGCGGGCCGGGTGACGATCGACGGCCACGACGTACGCGACCTGTCGCTGCCCGCGCTGCGCGAGGTGGTGGCCACGGCGTTCGAGGAGCCGACGCTGTTCTCGATGAGCGTGCGCGAGAACCTCACGCTCGGCCGCCAGGACGCCACCGAGGAGGAGCTCGACGAGGCCATCCGCACCGCCCAGGCCATGTTCGTGTACGACCTGCCGTGGGGCCTCGACACCCGGATCGGCGAGCAGGGCATGTCCCTGTCCGGCGGCCAGCGGCAGCGGCTCGCCCTGGCGCGGGCCGTGCTGAGCAGGCCACGGATCCTGGTCCTCGACGACACGCTGTCCGCGCTCGACGTCGAGACCGAGGCGCTGGTGGAGGAGGCGCTGCGCCACGTGCTGCGCGAGGCGACCGGCATCGTGGTCGCCCACCGCGCCTCCACGGTCCTGCTGGCCGACAAGGTGGCGCTGCTCAGAGACGGCACGATCACGCACGTCGGACGGCATCACGACCTGCTGGACGAGGTGCCCGAATACCGCGAGCTGCTCGCCCAGGACGCCGACTTCGACCCTTCGGAAGGAGCCCTGCGATGACGACCACCACGACGACGTCGAGCGCGGCCGACTGGCGGGGTGTCGCCTCCGAGAACCAGGACGACCTGTCCGAGACGGTGACGGTGTTACTTCGGGAGCGCTCCCGAAGGCTGCTCGGCGACCTGCTCACGCCGCACCGCAAGGCGATCGCGCTGCTCACCGGGATCATCATCGTGTCCAACCTGGCGGGCCTGGCGATCCCCTACCTGGTGAAGGTGGGCATCGACGCGGGCATCCCGCCGATGCTCAAGGGCACCGGCCCAGGCACGCTGCTGACCGTCGTCGGCGTCATCCTGGCGGCGGCGGTGACGCAGGCCCTCACCCGGCAGGTGTTCCTGCAGATGGCGGGCCGCATCGGCCAGAACATCCTGCTGGAGCTGCGCAGGCGGGTCTTCGACCACTTCCAGCGGCTGTCGCTGAGCTTCCACGAGAAGTACACCTCCGGCCGCGTCATCTCCCGGCTCACCTCCGACATCGACGCCATCGCCGAACTACTGCAGTCGGGCTTCGACGGCCTGGTCACCGCCGTGCTCACCATGTTCGGCACGGCCGCGCTGCTGCTGGTGCTCGACGTCCACCTGGGCCTGGTGGCGCTGATCCCGCTGCCGTTGCTGCTGCTGTTCACCCGGTGGTTCCGGCGCCAGTCGGCGATCGTCTACCGGCGTACCAGGGAGACGGTGGCGCTGGTCATCGTGCACTTCGTGGAGTCGATGACCGGCATCCGCGCCGTGCAGGCGTTCCGCCGGGAGCCGCGCAACCAGGAGATCTTCAAGCAGCTCAACGACGACTACCGCGGCGCCAACGCCAGCAGCATGCACCTCATCGCGGTGTTCATGCCCGGCATCAAGCTGATCGGCAACGTGACCGTGGCGGTCGTGCTGGTCTACGGCGGCTGGCTGGCGCTCCACGGCGAGGTCACGGTCGGTGTGCTGGCGGCGTTCCTGCTCTACCTGCGCCAGTTCTACGAGCCGATGCAGGAGATCAGCCAGTTCTACAACACGCTCCAGTCGGCGGGCGCCGCGCTGGAGAAGCTGTCGGGCGTGCTGGAGGAGGAGCCGGCCGTACCGGAGCCGCGCGAGCCGGCGGCGCTGCCCAAGGCCCGCGGCAAGGTCAGGTTCGAGGGCGTCAGGTTCGCCTACGTCGAGGACCGGCCGATCCTGCCGGGGCTGGACCTGACGATTCCGGCGGGGCAGAGCGTCGCGCTGGTCGGCTCGACGGGCGCGGGCAAGACGACGCTGGCCAAGCTGATCTCCCGCTTCTACGACCCGACCGCGGGCCGCGTCCTGCTCGACGGCGTCGATCTGCGTACGCTCGACGAGCCCACGCTGCGCAAGGCCGTGGTCATGGTGACGCAGGAGAACTTCCTGTTCAGCGGTACGGTCGCCGACAACATCAGGTTCGGCCGCCCCGGCGCGTCCGACCGTGAGGTACGCGAGGCCGCCAAGGCGATCGGCGCGCACGAGTTCATCTCCGCGCTGCCCAACGGCTACGACACCGAGGTGGGCAAGCGGGGCGGGCGCATGTCGGCCGGTCAGCGTCAGCTGGTGGCCTTCGCCAGGGCGTTCCTGGCCGATCCGGCGGTGCTCATCCTCGACGAGGCGACCTCCAGCCTCGACGTGCCGAGCGAGCGGCTGGTGCAGCGGGCGCTGCGCACGATCCTGGCCGACCGCACGGCGCTGATCATCGCGCACCGGCTGTCGACCGTGGAGATCGCCGACCGGGTGCTGGTCATGGAGAGTGGCGAGATCGTCGAGGACGGCCCGCCGGACCGCCTCATCGCCGCCTCCGGCCGCTTCGCCGGCCTGCACCAGGCCTGGCTGGACAGCCTCAGCAGCTGACGACAGGACAGTGGGGTGCAGTGCACCCCACTGTCCTTGTCGTCAGTGCGGGTGCACCACGCGCGTCATGTTCTCGTACAGCTCGTAGCCGACGAACAACGCCACGGGCAGGCCGACCGCCAGCAGAAGCCGGCCGGGGAGGGGTGCCCGTGTCATGGGCACCCGCCTCGCCGCCGCCGCGGACCCGGCGGACACGGCGGGCGCCTCCACCACGGGCTCCGGCACCGGCACCGGCACCAGCTCAGGGTGGCGTGACAGATATCCCGTCGGGAACGACGTGACGTGGTACGCCCCGCAGCCCGGACAGGACATGCCTGACCAGGGCGGTTGCACGGTCACGCCGCCCCGCAGCCAGATCGTCACCTCGTTGCCGTAGTCGTCCATGAGATGCCTGACGACGTACTCCTCTTCCCAGACATGTAAACAGCGCATGCACTCGAAAGGCCATGTCTCCTGGGTGTTGAACCCATCGCGCACCAGGACCACCCCCGGTCACGTGCCACCATCCGATTAGAGTGTCCACCCCGCCCCGTCACCCGACAAGACGGCACTATGACACTCAGGGCTATGAAATGCTCACCTACTGTCAGGTTAGAGCGGGTAAACCCGCCTCTGAACCGGACTGAGGAGCGGTGTCGCGTCGGGCGTTACCGGCTCGGCCGGTGGCCTCAGCTCGGGATGCCGGCTGAGATAGCCCTCCGGGAACATGATCGCCTGCTGGCAGCCGCAGTTGGGACAGATGGCGCCCGACGAAGGCGGTGGGACCGGCACACCGGAGCGCAACCAGATCTCGCGCTCGTTGCCGTGACGATCGTCGAAGCGCCTGACGAGGTATTCCTCTTCCCACACATGCCAGCACCCGCGGCACTCGAATGGCAGGATCTTGAGCTCTTCTTCCATGAGTCACCCCCTCCTTCGAGTGTCGTCCTATTTGTCGCGAACTGGCAACCGCCCCCGATGACAGCCGCCATACCATGGAGGCATGGGCGCTGACCTGGTGACCCTGTGTCTCTGCGGCGACGTCATGCTCGGCCGAGGGGTGGACCAGGTCCTGCCGCATCCCGGTGATCCCGCCCTGCGCGAGCCGCACATCGACGACGCACGCGTCTACGTCGAGCTCGCCGAGGCGGTCAACGGACCGATTCCGCGCCCCGTCGGCTTCTCCTGGCCCTGGGGTGACGCGCTGTCGATCTTGGACGCGCACGCGCGGGCCGTCCGGGTGGTCAACCTGGAGACGACGGTGACCACGAGCGGCGCGTACGCTCCGGGCAAGGCCATCCACTACCGCATGAACCCCGCCAACCTTCCCTGCCTGGCCGTGGCGCGGCCGGACGTCTGCGTACTGGCGAACAACCACCTGCTGGACTTCGGACGCGACGGGCTCGCCGAGACGCTCGACGCGCTGGCCGCCGCCGGGCTCGCGGCCGCCGGGGCGGGCAGGGACCTGGAGGAGGCGCGCCGTCCGGTGGCCGTGTCTGTGCCGGGAGGGCGGCGCGTGCTGGTGTTCTCGTTCGGCATGCCGTCCAGTGGTGTGCCACCGGACTGGGCGGCGGCCCCGGACCGCTCCGGCGTCGACTACGTGCCGCAGCCGTCGCCGGCCGCCGCGGCCGACATCACCGAACGGGTACGGCGGGCCAAGCGGCCCGGCGATATCGCGGTGGCCTCCATCCATTGGGGCTCCAACTGGGGGTATTGGGTCTCCCGGGAGCAGATCGAATTCGCGCACGCCCTCATCGAAGGCGGCGTCGACGTGGTGCACGGGCACTCCTCGCACCATCCGCGCCCGATCGAGATCTACCGCGGCCACCTGGTGCTGTACGGCTGCGGCGACATGATCGACGACTACGAGGGGATCGGCGGGTACGAGGAGTACCGCGGCGACCTGCGGTTGCTCTACCTCGCCTCGCTCGATCCGGACTCCGGACGGCTCGCCGCCCTGCGCATGGCGCCGCTGCGGGTCCGGCGCATACGGCTCAGCCACGCCGCACCCGACGACGCCGAGTGGCTTCGCGCGACCCTCGACAGGGTAGGCCGCGGTTTCGGGGGCCGGATCCGCAGCGAGCCCGGCGGCATGCTCACCTTGGTGGCGGACTGATCCAGGCGGCAGTGATCCATTGGGACCGACGTGACGAATAGGCTCGCGGGGCCTTGTGATCGGCGCCCCCAGGGGAGGATCAATGGACTGGCGGGCGATGGTACGGCTGACCGGCGCGGGCCTGGTCGCGCTCGGCGGGATCGGTGTCGTGGCGGCGTTGTTCGTTCCGTGGTCCTGGGCCGGCCTGGCCAAGGATCCCCCGGACGCGACGACGTGGGTCGTGATCCTGGCTCTCGTGCCGGTGACCAGCGCCGGAATGGCGCTGTTGGCCATGCGCCGGGATGACGAGACGGCGACGTTGCGTGCGAGGCTCGAAGCCGCGCGCGGCGGCGGAGCCTTGTCGGCCCGCACGACAGCCGACAACAGCCCGACGGCGGGCAGATCCATCGGCGCGCCGCTGACGGCCGCGGGGGCCGCCCTCCTGGCCGGTGGGATCGCCACGGTGGTCCTGCTGGACATCACCCCGGACGAAGGCATCCGAGCGGGCGGGCCGCTGACCGTGCTCGCCTGCGCCGCCGCTGCCGCCGGCTGGCTACTGCTCCTCCCGATCCGCCGTAGATCGCCGCTGCTCCCGGCACGCCGTACGCCGCTGGAGCTCCCGATCCGCCGCACGCCGCCGCGCCGGGCACCGATCCCGATCGCCGCGGCTTCGGCGGTCCTGCTGCTCGTGGGGCTCGGCGCCGTCCCCGCCGTCGGCTGGTACACCGAGGGCCGCTTCGTCCGGCACACCACCAGCACGGCGCTGCCCGCCTTACCCAGTGCCCCGCCATCCCAGCTCGACCGCTATCGCTGGCAGGCACCCTCGGACCCGTTCCGGCTGATCGTCGAGCCCGTCGCCGCCGGTCGCCACGTGATCGTCCCGGAGGGCGGGGGCGTACGTGCGCTGGACGCCGTCACCGGCCACCCGTTGTGGTCCTATGAGCGTGACGACGTCACCAGGGACGAGGACCTCGCGGGCGTCGTGGTCACCTCCGACGGGCTCATGACCGTCCTGTCGTACCACTTCTTCACCGGCGCGCTGGTGGTGGCCCTGGACACCGCCACCGGCCAGGAGCGCTGGCGGCGCGAGCTACGGATGAGCCCGGTCGCCGGGCTGCCCCGCCTGGTCGACGGCGGTGAGGTGCTGCTGCTCGACAACACCGCCCTGGGCGGCGAGCTCGTCGCGCTGAATCGCCGCGACGGGCTGCCCCTGTGGCGGTGGAGCACGGCGAAGCTCGAGAACGGCTGCCGTGAGGTCGCCACGGCGGTGGCGGTGGCCGGTCCCGTCGCCGCGCTGCTGGCCGGCTGCCGCGGCAGGCCCGAGGCGGACATGGTGATCGCGCTGTCCACCACCGACGGGCGACAACGCTGGACATGGAGGCCGCCGGTCAGCGCGGGAACGCGGCCCCTGGGCCTGGAACTGCCGATCCATTCGGCCGGAGACCGATTCTGGGTCGCGTACTCCCGGACATCCGCCGACGAGAAGGCGGCGACGCGGTCCGCGGCGCTGCTCAACGCGGACACCGGCGCGATGACGGCGGAGCACCCGCTGCCGTCCGAGCAGCTGGAGCACTACCGGTTCCCGCTGGTCGCGGACGGCACGATCATCTATCCGGGCGAGCCGGCCATCGGCGTGGACCTGGCCACGGGCCGGGTGCGCTGGAAGCAGCGGATGACCGAGTTTGCGGGCTGGGCGCCGATCGACGCGGTGAGCCGCGACGGCATCGCGTATCTGCTGCTGGGCCCGGCGGAGGACGCGGCGGACGACCCGGCCCGACCCGCTCTGCTGCTGCTCGCGCTCGACGTCGCCACCGGCCAAGTACGCGCCCGGCAACCCTATGACCCCTCAGGGTGCGGATCGAGCTGCGGCCGCAACACCACGGCCCGGCTCATGACGGGACCGGGCCTGCTCGTCGTGGGCTCGCTGGAGAAGGACGGGACCCGGCTGCGCGGCATCGGATGACCAGGTCAGGATGCGACCGCCCGTACCAGCTAGGCGAGAGCCAGGACGAACGCGAGCGCTCCGGCCGCCACGCTGAGCGTGCCGAGCCAGGCGAACAGCGCGTCGAGCCCGGCATCGACGGGCCGGCCGCCGTGCAGCGCCTCCTGGACGCGGCGGAACCGTGTCCTGGTCCTGAGCAGCAGCGCGGCGCCGCAGAGCGCGGCCGGTACGAACGTGACGACGACGGCGAGGGGCAGCCCGTGCCGCGCGGACAGGCCCATCGCGCCGAGCCCGCCCGACGACAGGGCCACGGCGGTGCGTACCCAGGCCAGGCGGGTCCGCTCGCTCTGCAGCCCGGGATCCCAGATCTCCTCGGACATGGGCGGATCAGGCGCCCATCACGATGACCACCAGGGCGATCACCGCCACCGCCGCCACGCCATAGCCGAAGACGGCGGCCAGGGCGGGCGGCGGCAGCGGCGCGCGCTCGCGCAGCGCGCGCTGGATGTTGCGCCAGCGCGGATAGGCCATGCCCGCCGCCAGCGCGGAGAGCGAGACCAGGACCACGGCCAGGGCGGTGCGCACCCAGGGGACGAACAAGTGGTCGGGGAGCGCCGCCATGGCGACGCCCCCGGCGCTGAGTGCCAGCGCGGTGCTCAGCCATGTGAGGAACGTACGCTCGTTCGCGAGCGTGAAACGCGGGTCAGGCTCCATACGAACGACGCTAATTGGCACACATTCCCCCTAGAGAAGCCGGGTTAGCCGCCGCAGGCCTTGGCGACCTTCTCCAGGTAGGCGGCGGTCTCGGAGCCGACCTTCTGGGCCGCGTCGACGGCGTCGTTGACGTCCTTGACGTTGATGCCGCTCAGTGTCTTGGCCAGGTCGTCGGAGGCCTGCTTGAGCGTGGTGTTGGCGGCCTTGTCGGCCACCTCGTTGAGCTTGGCGGCGCTGTCGTCGAGGGCCTTCTCCATGGCCTTCGGGTCGTCCTTCAGTTCGGTGAGCTTGGCGCCCAGCTCGGTGACGATCTTGGGGGCCTCCAGGCAGGACTGGGCCTTGTCGATGGTGTTGTTGACCTCACCGCAGCCCGCGGCGAAGACGAACATGGTGAGGGCGGCAAGGGGCACGAACTGACTTTTGAGGCGACGCATACTCCGAACCTACCCAACGGGTTCACGCCCCGGCGGGCCCAAGCGGGGAGGGGTGCCGGCAAATGGCCGTGCCGCAGAAGCTCTAGGATTTCACCTATGGCAACGTGTGAGCATATTTCCCAAGCGGACGACCCGGCCCCGCGCACGCCCGAGGGCTGCGAGGAGTGCCTGGCGGCGGGTGGCCGGTGGGTGCACCTGCGCCGCTGCCTGGAGTGCGGTCATATCGGGTGCTGCGACTCCTCACCCAACAAGCACGCCACCAAGCACTTCCACGCCACCTCGCACCCGGTGATGCAGTCGTACGAGCCGGGCGAGAGCTGGAAGTGGTGCTTCGTCGACAACGCGATGGCCTGATGCGGGCCTGACGCTGACAACGCGATGGCCCGACGCGGCCTAACGCTCCAGGATGGCCTCCTCGAAGTCGAGCTCGGCCATCACCTCGCGCAGCACCTCGTCGTCGAGGCGGCGTTCGTCGCGTAGCCGGACGAACGTCTCGCGCTCGGCCTGCAGCATCTCCCGGCGCAACCGGCGATAGAGCGTGCTGGGCGTCTCGGCGCCTCCTTGAGCGGTGCCGCCGCCCAGACGCTCCCACGCGGTCAGCGAGCGCCGCCACGACTTCTCCCTGAGCTGGTCGATGACCTGCTTCTGGATCTCGTCGGGCTCGCCTTCGGCCTCGATCAGCCTGTCGAGCACCTCGGTGCCCGCGGCGAGCGCGGCCTGCTGCGCCGCGGCCTCGGCCAGCCTGTCCTCATACTGCTCCTGCTCGCTCGACACGCGCAGCCGCCTGATCAGCGCGGGGAACGTCGTGCCCTGCACGAGCAGCGTGCCTATCACGGTGGTGAAGGTGAGGAAGAGCAGGATGTCGCGGTCGGGCATGCCGACCGGAATGGCGAAGGCGGCGGCCAGCGAGACGACCCCGCGCATGCCCGCCCAGCTGATGATCACGGTCGGCGCGGGCTCGGGCGCCGGTTCGCTCCTGCGTCTCCCGGTGAACAGCCACGTCAGGTACGTGACGGGGAACATCCACACGAACCTCGACAGTACGGTCACCAGGAACACGACGACCGCGTACAGCGCGACCTCCCAGGCGCCGTAGCCGCCGATCCCCTTGATCACCGTGACCAGCTGCAGGCCGATCAGCGCGAAGACGATCGCCTCCAGGAAGAAGTCGGTCACCTTCCACACCGCGTCGGACACCAGCCGGGTGCCGAACCCCCGCTTGTGCATCTGGTTGCCGAGATAGAGCCCGACGATCACCACTGCGATGACGCCCGAGGCGTGCACCGACTCGGCCGCCAGGTAGGCGGCGAACGGGATCAGCAGCATCAGCGTGTTCTCGACCAGGGAGTCGCGGGTGTGCCGGAACACCCAGGCGAACAGGAACGCCAGCGCCAGCCCGATCGCCACCCCGGCCGCCGCCGAGTAGAGGAACTCGCCGACCCCGTCGAGCAGGTCCACCGTGCCGCCCACGGCGGCGCCGATCGCCACGCGGTAGAGGGTCAGCGCGGTCGCGTCGTTGAACAGGCTCTCGCCGATGAGGATCGTCAGCGCCCGGCGCGGCAGCCCGAGCCGCCGGCCGACCGCGACGGCGGCCACGGCGTCGGGCGGCGCGATGATGGCGCCCAGCGCGAACGCCGCCGCCAGCGGCAGATCGGGCAGCAGCAGGTGGACGACCAGCCCGACGACGGCCGTCGTGAACAGCACCAGCCCGACCGACAGCAGCGCCACGGCCCGCTTGACGTCACGCAGGCGCAGGTAGGAGCTGTCGAGCGCGGCCGAGTAGAGCAGCGGCGGCAGGAACACGAACAGCACCAGCTGCGGGTCCAGCGGCACGGCGGGCACCAGCGGCGAGACCAGCAGCCCGGCGGCCACCAGCAACAGCGGCGCCGGCCAGCCCTTACGCCGGGCGACGGCGGCGACCGCGACCGCCCCTGCCGCCACCAGCAGCAGTTGCAGGCCCATCGTGGGGTTCACGGCGCTCCTCCACCTCGGCACGGGCACGCGAAGGCAGCGTACCGCTCATGAGATGGGCCGCCCGCCTCGGGCTCACCACTCCCTGCGGCGGTCCCTGTCGTCGTCGTACTCCTGGTCGGGACGGAGCCGCTCACCGGTGGAGAACATCGGGTCGCCCACGTAGGGCCGGGACAGGTCCGTCTGGTACGGCGTCCCCTGCTGCTGGTTGCTTCCCATCGAGAACAGCGGGTCGACCGGGTTGGGCGGGGTCTGGTAGGCGGGGAAGCCGTCCGTGGAGGGGTAGGGCACCTGCGTCGGCGGGTACGCGTCGCGCTTGGCGTAGGTGATGGGCTCCCGGGGGCGGCCCGCACCCGGAATGCCGTGCATCGGGGTGCCGAGACCGGCCGGGTCCGGCTGCTGCGCCGGTTGCTGCTGGTATCCGCGCTGGCCATAGGGGTCGTGCGGCTGCTGGGTGAAGGGCTCGGGCTGCGGGCGGCTCGGCGCGGCCGTTTGGGAGGGGAAGCCGAGCGGATCGGTGTTGGGCGCCTGCCTGCGGCGGTTGCCGGGCATCTGGTAGACGGGCTCGCCGGGGTCCTGGACCGGCGCCGGCTGCGCGTACTGCTGGGGCTGCTGGGGGCCGGTGAAGGGGTCGCCGGTGTACTGGGGGGCGCCGCTATAGGGGTCCGGGGCGGCGGGGACCGCGTACTGCGGGCCGGTGAAGGGCTCGGGCGGCTCGGGTTCGGTGTACTGAGGGCCGGTGAACGGCTCGCGGGGATTCGGCTGGCCGTACTGCTGCGCGCCGTAGGAGCCCTGCTGGCCGTACTGCTGGCCAAGAGGCTCGCGCGGCGGCGGCGCGGTCGTCTCGCCGTAGGAGGCGACCAGCTTGTCCTGAGGCGGCGGGGCGCCCCTGGCCACCAGGACGTCGTTGGGGGACAGAGCGGCGGTGGGCCGGTCCTCGTGCGGCGGCGGTGGAGAGCTCTGGTGCGGCCGTTGGTATTGGCCGGTGCCGGGGATCACCTCGGTGCCCGGGTCGTGCGCGGGCACTGCGGGCTGCTCGCCCGTGGCCTCGGCGAACCCGTCATCGAGGGTGTCGAGCAACCGGCCGACATCGTCCATCGGCATGCGGAAGCTGGCGGTGCACATCTCACCTCGCCACAGGCTGAGCACCAGGGTGCCCTCATGCCACGTGACCCGGAGACACCGCTCCTGACCTCGAGCATCGAAGAACACTTCGCCGAACGACGGCAACGGGACAACTTCCGACATGGCAGACATACTGCTTTAACCAGCCTTTATCCGTCCACTCAACCCCGGCAAACCCTACTGAACCGGCTCTCCCCATCTGACCTCATACCCCACTGGCCACTTCCAGGTAGGTCTTTTGGGCCAGTTGGAGTTCCGATCGTTCAGTGTGCCACGCGAGCCGCTGTGGACGTCCCAGAACGCCGGGATGCGTCTGCACGATCACACGGCGTTCGGCGCGTCGACCCCCGATTGCAGGTACCGTTTACTGCCGTGCCGGACTCCCATCTTCCCTCAGCCGAAGAACTGCTCAGCATCGCGGTCAGCGCTCTCGGAGGGAGCGAACGGCGGGGCCAGATCACGATGGTGCAGGCCGTACAACGGGCCATCGAAGAAGAGGAACATCTGGCGGTCCAGGCCGGCACCGGCACCGGAAAGTCGCTCGCCTACCTGGTGCCCTCGATCAGGCACGCCATGGAGGCCGACAAGCCGGTGGTCATCTCGACGGCCACGATCGCGCTCCAGCGGCAGCTCGTGGACCGCGACCTGCCACGGCTGGCCGAGGCGCTCGGCAAGGAGCTGCCGCACGAGCCGACGTTCGCGATCCTCAAGGGCCGGCGCAACTACCTGTGCCGCTACAAGGCAACGGCGGGCTGGCCCGAGGACGACGAGCAGGACCAGCTCTTCGACCCCCGCGAGGTCGGCGCGACGGGCCGGATGGTGCAGCGCATCCAGGAGTGGGCCGAGGAGACCGAGACCGGCGACCGCGACGAGCTGGTGCCCGGGGTCAACGAGCAGGCGTGGCGGCAGTTCTCGGTCAGCGCCCAGGAGTGTCTGGGCGCCACTCGCTGCCCCAGCGGCGCCGAGTGCTTCGCCGAGCTGGCCAGGAGCCGGGCCGGCGAGGTCGACGTGGTCGTCACCAACCACGCGCTGCTGGCGATCGACGCGATGGGCGACATCCCGGTGCTGCCCGAGCACGCCATGGTGGTCGTCGACGAGGCCCACGAACTCGTCGACCGGGTGACCTCGGTGGTGACCTCCGAGCTGTCGGAGAGCTCGGCCGCGCTCGCCGTGCGCCGGGTCGGCCGGCTCATCGAGCAGCCGATCGCCGACCAGCTCATGGAGGCGGCCGAAGACCTCAAGGCGCTGCTGGCCGCCGCTCCCCCCGGACGCGTCGACGAGCTGCCCGAGGTGCTCGGGCTCACGCTGGCGCTGGTGCGCGACGCCTCGGCGCGGTGCGTCTCGGCGCTCGGCCCGCGCGGCGGCGACAAGGACGATCCGGACAGAGCCGGCCAGCGCAAGGCCGCCTTCACCGCGCTCGACGAGGTGCACGACACGGCGGTGCGCATGCTCGAGGCCTACGGCCACGCCTCGGAGGAGGACCGGGCCGAGGTGGTGTGGCTGGAGGGCGCCACCGACCGGCGCCCGCCCGTGCTGCGGGTGGCCCCGCTCAACGTGGGCGGCATGCTGCGCGACCGGCTCTTCGGCGACCGCACCGTGGTCCTCACCTCGGCCACGCTGGCGCTCGGCGGCACCTTCGACGGCCTGGCCCGCCAGTGGGGCCTGGGCGACAAGGGCTGGCAGGGCATCGACGTCGGCTCGCCGTTCGACCATCCACGGGCGGGCATCCTGTACGTGGCCAAGCACCTGCCACAGCCGGGCCGTGACGGCCTGCCACAGGCCTACCTCGACGAGATCGCCGAGCTGATCGAGGCGGCGGGCGGGCGCACGCTCGGCCTGTTCTCCTCGATGCGGGCCGCCAAGGCCGCCACCGAGGCGCTGCGCGACCGGCTCGACTTGCCGCTGCTGTGCCAGGGCGACGACTCCACGATGCTGCTGGTCAAGCAGTTCGCCGAGGACGAGGCGACCTGCCTGTTCGGCACGCTGTCGCTGTGGCAGGGCGTCGACGTCCCCGGCCCGTCGCTGCGGCTGGTCATCATCGACCGGGTCCCGTTCCCGCGCCCCGACGACCCGCTCACCTCGGCCCGGCAACGGCACGTGGCGGCCAAGGGCGGCAACGGCTTCATGGCGGTCGCCGCCACGCACGCGGCCCTGCTGCTCGCCCAGGGCACCGGCCGGCTGCTGCGCGCCCAGCACGACAAGGGCGTCATCGCCGTCCTCGACCCGCGTCTGGCCACCGCCCGCTACAGCGGCTTCCTGCTGGGCTCCCTGCCACCGTTCTGGCGCACCACGGACCCGGCGATCCCCCGAGCCGCCCTCAAGCGCCTGTCCACCGAAGACTGACCCGCCCCCGCCTGCCCGGCAGGGGTTTTTGAGAGCCGTGCTGGGCAGGGAGCCGTGCCGGGCAGAGGGCTGGGCTGGTCAGAAGGCTGGGCTGGTCAGTGGACCCAGGGGGCGAGGTCGGGGCGTTTCGGGTCGAGGCCGTCGCCCGAGGAGGCGCCGCGCAGACGGCGGGTCACCCACGGCACCAGGTGCTCGCGGATCCACTGCGCGTCCTCGCGGCGCCGGGCGCGCGGGTCTATGGTGCGCTCGGGCCACACCTTGTGCCAGTCGTCGAACGGCACGCCCAGCACGTCGAGGACCCGGGCGGCCACCAGGCGGTGCCCGTCCTGGTTCATGTGCAGCCGGTCCTCGCTCCACGCCCGCCAATCCCGCAGCCCCTGCATGGACCACTGGTCGACGAGCCGGCACCCGTACAGGTCGGCGATGGAGCGTACATGCAGATAGAAGATCGCGAAGCGGCCGCGCAGCCGCCGCATCACCGGCGTGTCGCGCGGGTCGACCCCGGTGAACAGCAGCACGTCGGCGCCGGTGGCCCGCAGGTCGCGCACGGCGCGGGCGAGCCGCTTGGCCATCACGTCGGGGTCGCTGCCCGGCCGCAGCAGGTCGTTGCCGCCCGCGCACAGGCTGACGAGGTCGGGCGCCATCTCGACGGCGATCGGCACCTGCTCGGTGACGATCTGCTCGAGCAGCCGGCCGCGCACGGCCAGGTTCGCGTAGCGGAAGGACGGATCGTCGGCCGCCAGCCGCTCGGCCACCCGGTCGGCCCAGCCACGGTAGTGGCCGTTGGTGCCGGGGTCGTTGAGACCTTCGGTAAAGCTGTCACCAAGAGCCACGAAAGAGCGATATTGCCTCATGACCTGCTGTTCATCTCCGCCGTGCCGTGGTGCGTCAGGACATCTGACTGTAGTGCGAACCCCGCCGCCACGCCCGCCGCCACCCCGACACGCGTGCAAAGTAATCGAGTGGAAGACGGTTAAGGAACGACGATCGGGGGAAAGGCGCCGGCTCTGCGGTCCGGGACGCTGCCGGCTGCCGCAGCGTCACCGGCCTACGGCCCGGTAGGCGGCCTCCAGGAGCTCCTCGGAGGGCCCTTCCAGCCGTCCCGGCTTCGCCAGCCCGTCGAGCACGACGAAGCGCTGCTTGGCGCCCCGGTTCTTCTTGTCCAGCCGCATGTGGTCGCGCAGTTGCGGCCACGCGTCGGCCCGGTAGGTCGTGGGCAGGCCGACCGAGGTGAGGACGGTCCGGGTGCGCTCGACCAGGTCGATCCCGATGCGCCCGTCGAGCCTGGACAGCTCGGCGGCGAACACCATGCCGATGGCGATGGCCTCACCGTGGCGCATGGTGTAGTGCTCGGCCCGCTCGATCGCGTGGCCGAGCGTGTGACCGTAGTTGAGGATCTCGCGCAGCCCGGCCTCGCGCAGGTCGGCGCCGACGACGTCGGCCTTGATCTGGATCTTCCGCTCGATCAGCTCGCGGGTGTGCGGCCCCTCGGGCGTGGCGGCGGCGTCGGGATCGTCCTCGATCAGCATGAGGATGGTGGGGTCGGCGATGAAGCCGCCCTTGATGATCTCGGCGAGCCCGGCCGCGTAGTCGGCGCGCGGCATGCTCGACAGCGTGCTCAGCTCGCACAGCACGCCCGCCGGAGGCAGGAAGGTGCCGACGAGGTTCTTGCCCTCGGGGGTGTCGATGCCGTTCTTGCCGCCGACCGCCGCGTCGACCATGGCCAGCAGGGTCGTCGGCACCAGCACCACCTGGACGCCGCGCAGCCAGGTCGCGGCGATGAACCCGGCCAGGTCGGTGGTGGCTCCCCCGCCGACGCCCACGACGGCATCGGAGCGGGTCACGCCGTAGCGGCCCAGGGCGGACCAGAGCTCGGCGGCCACCTCGATCGACTTGGCCGCCTCGCCGTCGGGCACGGGCAGCTCCACCACGTCGTACCCGGCGCCGGACAGCGCCTCGCAGACCGGGCGGGAGATCTCGGGCAGGCCCGCCGGGTGGATGACCGCGACCGTGCGTACGCCCGGCTTGAACAGCCCGGCCAGCTCCGGCAGCACGCCGGTGCCGATCACCACCTCGTAGGGGCTGTCGCCGCGGACGGCGATCCTGGTCGCGCTCATGACGGGAGCCCCTTCATGATCTCTTCGGCCAGCTCGGCGGGCTCGCGCTTGTCGGTCACGACCGTCAGGACGGCGAGCCGCTCGTAGATCGGGCGGCGCTCCTCCATGAGCTTCTTCAGCTGGCTGCGCGGGCTGAGCACGAGCAGCGGCCGGGCGGAGGCCAGGCCCACCCGCTGGACCGCGTCGGACAGGCCGACCTGGAGGTAGACGACCGGCTGGCCGGCCAGGAGCCGCTGCGCCTCCTCGTTGAGCACCGCGCCGCCGCCCAGGGCCAGCACGCCGTCGTGCTCGGCCAGCGCCTTACGTACGGCCAGCAGTTCGAGCTCGCGGAAGCGGGCCTCGCCCTCCTCGATGAAGATGTCGGCGACGGGCTTGCCCGCGGTGGCCTCGACGTCGGCGTCGGTGTCGCGGAACGACACGCCGAGCAGACCGGCGAGCAGGCGGCCGAGGGTGGTCTTGCCGGACCCCGGGGGGCCGATCAGCACGGCCTTGATCATTTGATCACCATCGATGACAGGTAGCCGGACAGGTTGCGGGCGACCTCCTCGACGGAGTCGCCTCCGAACTTCTCGAGCGCCGCGTCGGCCAGCACCAGCGCGACCATGGCCTCGGCGACGATGCCCGCGGCCGGGACCGCGCAGACGTCGGAACGCTCGTGGTGCGCCTTGGCCGCCTCGCCGGTCTTGACGTCGATCGTGGCCAGCGCCCGCGGGACGGTGGAGATGGGCTTCATCGCGGCGCTGACCCGCAGGATCTCGCCGTTGGTCATGCCGCCCTCGACGCCGCCCGCGCGGTTGGTGATGCGCTTGACGCCATCGGCCGCGGTGTATTCGATCTCGTCATGGGCGCGCGAGCCGGGCCGGCGCGCGGTCTCGAAGCCGTCGCCGACCGCCACACCCTTGATGGCCTGGATGCCCATGAGCGCTCCGGCCAGCCGGGAGTCGAGGCGGCGGTCCCAGTGGGTGTAGCTGCCCAGGCCGGGCGGCAGGCCGTAGGCGAGCACCTCGACGACACCGCCGAGCGTGTCGCCCTCCTTGTGTGCCTGGTCGATGACGGCGACCATCGCGGCGCTGCCCTCGGGGTCGGCGCACCTGACGGGGTCGGCGTCGATGCGCGCCAGGTCGTTGGGGCCGGGCAGGTTTTCGGTGGGCGTCTGGGCGCCGCCGATGGAGGTGACGTGGCTGACGATGTCGACGCCGAGCGCCTGCTTCAGGAAGCGCCTGGCCACCTCGCCGAGCGCGACACGGGCCGCGGTCTCGCGGGCGCTGGCCCGGTCGAGGACCTGGCGGGCGTCGTCGAAGCCGTATTTCTGCATCCCGGCCAGGTCGGCGTGGCCCGGCCTGGGGCGCGACCTGGGGGCGTTCCTGGCCAGGCCGTCGAGCTCGGCCGGGTCGACCGGGTCGGCCGACATGACCTTCTCCCACTTGGGCCACTCGGTGTTGCCGATGCGGACGGCGATCGGGCTGCCCATCGTGCGGCCGTGCCGGACGCCGCCGGCGATCGTCACCTGGTCCTGCTCGAACTTCATCCGGGCGCCGCGGCCATAGCCGAGCCGGCGGCGGCGCAGGGCCTCGTCTATGGCGGCCGTGGTCACCTCGACCCCGGCCGGCAGGCCTTCCATGACGGCTACGAGCTCGGGGCCGTGGGACTCTCCGGCGGTCAACCAGCGCAACATGCGTACAAGTCTTCCACGTGCCGCCTAGTGGGATGTCCGGTGTTCACTGGCCGAGACAGAGCGCCGTGAAGGCGCCGAGCAGCATGAACGGGCCGAAAGGGAACTGTGTGTCGCGAGTGGCGCGTCTGGTGAGGAGCAGGACGATGGCGTAGAGGGCGCCTGACAGCTGGCCCGCGACGGCCGCGACGACCCACGCCTGCCAGCTCATCGCCGCGGCCGCCATGCCGATCAGCCCGGCGAGCTTGACGTCGCCCAGACCCATCGCCTCCGGGCGGGCGAACCAGAGCACGGCGTACGCGGCGGCCAGCGCCAGCGCGCCCAGCAGCGCCCTGGGCAGTTCCCCCGTGGGCAGCAGGGTCAGCGCCAGGATCGGGTACGACGGCAGCGTGATCACGTCGGGCAGCCTCGTGGTCCGCCAGTCGATGAGCGCCAGGGCCGTACCGGCCAGGGCGAAGTAGACGTACGGCAGGCCCGCGCGCCAGGCGACGAGCGCGGCGACGGCGGCGGTGGCCACCTCGACGGTGGGCGGCCAGCGCGGCACGGGCACCGTGCGCAGCACGGCGTCCAGGGCGGCGTGGGCCTCCTCGCGGGTGTCCGGGGGGTTCGGTACGAAGCAGCCGGCGAGCGTCCTGATGTAGCGGCCGACGATCAGGCCGAGGAGCGTGACGAGTGCCACCACTCGCCGAACCCTACTTCCTGGAGAACCAGCGGCGCTTGCGTACCGGCTCGACGTGGGCCACGGTCACGCCGGAGACCTCGTCGAGCGTGCCGGACTCGACGGCGGCGAGCGCTTCCAGCACGCCGCCCTCGATCACGAACGGCACCGGCCCCGCCACGTCCACCACGACCGCCGCGACCCGCTCACCGGCGGCGGCCCGGCAGACCTGGAGCAGGGTGGCCTGGATCGGCCGGGCGTCGGGGCGCCATCTGGCCAGGGACTCGGCGCCCGTGAACGCCGGCACCGCCTCCCTGCCGTCCTTGCCGACGAGCTTGGGGAGCGCCATCTCGCTCTCCTTCTCCTGGCGCAGCCCATGCTCGCCAACCTCGGACTCGGTCAGCAGGGCGACCACGGGGACGAGGAGCCGGGCGCCGGTCAGGGCGTTGAGCACCTCGGTGGCCTCCGCCTCGCCTCGCTCGTAGGAGGCCAGGGCGGCGGCCACGGCGGGCGCGGCCGTGCCGTCGTCGCCGGGGTCGAGTGGCTGCGGAATGCTGGGCACAACGCCCGAGACTACCCTTGTCCCAGGTCGGCGATGGCGGCGACCGGGCCGCCGCCCGACGGGCCCTGGTGAACCGCGGCGACCGAGACGAACACCGCCGGATCGCCGGTGACCGCCGCCGCCACTCCCCCCACCGTGGCCTTGATCTGGCGGTGCCAGTGCACGTCGGAGTCGTCGAGCATGATGTTGCGCCGCCCCCGGACCCGGCCGGACGGGTCGGCCTCGCACTTCATGAAGACGTTCACCAGGCGCTCGCCGAGGTCGGTGTGGTGCGGCCGCTCGGGGAGCGGAAGGCCGGAGTCGCGGATCGCGTCCCAGATGCCGTCGGCGTCCAGGGCGTCCCGCATCACGCCGTGGCCGATCCGATAGCGCCCGCCGATTCCCCGTACGTTGCCCACCAGCACGATCTGCGCCCGGTCCAGCTCGACCCCGGACGAGCACGAGGCCACCGAGGAGTACAGGGACAGGTCCTTGTGGATCTGGTCGGCCCGCGGCGGTTCGATCTCGCCGAGGGCGACGGCGATGCCGAGGGCCGTGGTGGAGTTCGACAGGTCCATGGAGGGGCCGGTCTCCTCGATGGCGGTGTCCTGGCCACGGCTCTTGGCGTCGGTGATGGTGGCCAGGGTGAGCAGGGGCGTCTTGGTCTGCACGTAGTGGACGTCGCGCGGGTCGTCGATGCCCGCGATCTTCATCGCCTCGCGCACCCCGGCCGCGACCTTCTCCACCATCGCCGGGCGGCCGATGTCCTCCGGGAGGATCACGTCGCTCATCGCCACGCCGACCGACACGCGCGGCTCATCCGATCGCGGCGCGCCGGCCGGGTCGGTGGTGGCGAACACGGTGGCGTGCGGGCTGAGCACGCCGTCCGTCCCTCCGGACCACACCAGGGGTACGGTCTCCGGCGCCGGATGCCCCTTGGCCGCCAGCACCTCACGGAAAGCCCGGTCGGCCAGGATCCGGGTGTAGTCGTTCACACCCCCGTTGCCCTCGGTCTTGCCGATCACCGCGAGCACCCGGTGCGCCTCGATCACCCCGTCGTCGATCAGCCGGGCCAGGCCGGAGGCGTCCGTCACGCTCTCGATCGGCACCTTGCGCACTTCTATCGGATCCGGCATCACAACCCCTATTCGACGATTCGGCGGTTCAGCAGTTCGGCGGTTCGGCGGTTCGGTGGCGAACACGCGCGACTCCCAGACCTACCCCGGCGGCACGCAGAACACGCTATCCACCAGCCGATCGGGCTCTCACCGGCAATGTCTGCCCAACGTGGCGGCCGGCCTCGGGGATAGGGTCACCGGTGTGATTCGCGAAGCGCACGTAAACGGGATCAAGCTCGTCTATCGCGAGGAGGGCGACCCGGCCGCTCCCCCGCTGGTGCTCATCCACGGGCGGACCGCCGACCACAACGACTGGAACGGCATCACCCAGCACTTCGCCGCCCGCTATCACGTCTTCGCCATCGACCTGCGGGGGCACGGCGCCAGCGACTACCCGGGCGCGTACGCGCTGGCCGACATGGCGCGCGACGTCGTCGCGCTGCTGGACGAGCTGGGTTTCGAGCGGGCGACGCTGGTGGGGCACTCGCTGGGCGGAGCGGTGGCCTATCTCGTGGCCATGACGTGGCCCGATCGCGTCGAGCGGCTGGTCCTGGAGGATCCGGCGCCGCCGTACGCGATGAAGAACCGCCCGCCGATCGTGGAGGAGGGCGAGTCGCCCGGCTTCGACTGGCGGATGGTGCACGAGACCGAGCGGCAGTTCCTCGCGCCCGATCCGGCGTGGGCCGAAGGGCTCGCCTCGATCACCGCGCCGACGCTGGTCCTGTCGGGGGCCAGCCATCTCGACGTCGAGGCGGTGGCCGAGCGGATTCCGGGGGCCGAGCTGGTCACGATCGAGGTCGGGCATCTCATCCACGTCTCCGCGCGGGCGGCGTTCCTGCGGGCCGTGGACGAGTTCCTGGCCGATGGAGCGCCGCAAGCTGGGTAGGCGAGGGTTCGTGCAGGTGAAACGCCGGCTGAGCAGGCTGGTCCTGATGGCGCCGACGGTCGGGCAGTGTGCCGTGGCCGCGGCGCTGGCCTGGTTGGTGGCCAAGGACGTACTTGGGCACCCCAGCCCGTTCTTCGCGCCGATCGCGGTGATCATCTGCATCGGCGTGGGCCTCGGGCAGCGGCGGCGCCGGATGGTCGAGATGGTCGTCGGGGTCAGCCTCGGCGTGGGAGTCGGCGACGTGCTGGTGTCCTGGATCGGCTCGGGCGCCTGGCAGATCGCACTCGTGGTGGCGCTGGCGATGGCCATGGGCGTGCTCCTGGACAGCGGTTCCCTGATCGTCCTGCAGGCCGGGTCCTCGGCGGTACTCGTCGCCACCCTGCTGCCCCCGACGGGCGTCGGCGGGGTCAACAGGATGCTCGACGCGCTGGTCGGCGGTGTCATGGGGATCATCGCGATGGCCCTGCTGCCGGCCAGCCCGTTCGCCCTGGTGGCCAGGCAGGCGTCGGGGATGTTCGAGGCGCTGGGCGACGCGCTGCGGCGGATCGCGGAGGCGATCGAGAAGTCTGACCCCGGCCTGGCGGCCGAGGCGCTGGAGGCCGCGCGGGGGACGCAGACGAGCGTGGACACCTTCCGGCAAGCGCTGGGGACCAGCTGGGAGATCGCCACCATCTCACCGCTGCACTGGCAGAGCCGCCACCGGCTGGAGGGGTACGAGAGGGCCGCCGTACCGCTCGATCACGCGGTCAGGAACGCCAGGGTCCTGGCCAGGCGGGCCGTCGTGGCCCTCGAGGGGCAGAGCCCGCCGCCCGCCTGGATGCCGGGCGCGCTGCGCGACCTGGCCGACGCGACCCAGCTGCTCCGGGAGGAGCTGGCCCTGGGGCACGAGCCGGATCGGGCCCGCGAGGCGATCCTGGCGGTGGCGTCGCGGCAGGTGGCGGATGAGCGATGGGGGTTCTCGGCCGGGGTGATGGTCGCGCAGTACCGGTCGATCGTGGTGGACCTGCTCCAAGCTAGCGGCGGCGACCGCGAACAGGCGATGGCCGCCCTCCCGCCCCTGGACACGGGCGAAGAGGACGTCCCCTAGCGCGGTGACCCCCTGGGGATTCGTCCCACGACCGTCTCGGTCTCTGTGACGGTCCGTGGCGGCTGGGTCCTTTGGGAGAGATACCCCCTCCGGGGGGCGAAGACGAAAACGGTCCGTGGCGGCTGGGGTCCTTCAGGTGGGATCACCCTCCGGGGGCGAAGAAGCAGACGGCCCGTACCGGCTGAGGTCCTTCTGGAGGGATCCCCCTTCGGGGGAGCGGAAGAACGGGTGTCCGGCCTTCGGGGGAGCGGAAGAACGGCCGGTCGGCGAACCTGCCGACACGCCCGAATACGGGCAATGTGACCTTAATGTCACAAAGATCCGCCAAGGTAGAGGGGTGCGAACGAGGCTCAGCGATCATGTACGGGAACGGCTGAGCGGGTTCGGCCTGATGGCGCCCTCCATCGCGCAGTGCGCGGTCGGCGCGGCGCTCGCCTGGACCGTCGCCATCCAGTTGCTCGACCACCCTCGCCCGTTCTTCGCGCCGATCTCCGTGCTGATCTGCGTCGGCGTGGGCCTCGGGCAGCGGTTGCGCCGGGTGGCCGAGCTCGTGGTCGGGGTCAGCCTCGGCGTCGGCGTCGGCGACCTGCTGGTGTCCTGGATCGGCTCGGGCGCCTGGCAGATCATGCTGGTGGTCGCGCTGGCGATGACCGCCGCGGTGCTGCTGAACAGCGGGGCGCTCTTCGTGGCGCAGGCCGGGTCGTCCGCGGTACTCGTCGCCGCCCTGGTGCCTGCGGACGGCGCCGGGGGCTGGGACCGGATGGCCGACGCGCTCACCGGCGGCGTCATCGGCATCGCCACGGCGGCGCTGCTTCCGGCCAGCCCCTTCACGATCGCCGCCAAGCACCTGTCGGGCGTGCTCGACGCGCTGTCCACGGTGCTCGAACGGGCCGCGGAGGCGATCGAGAAACGCGACGTGGACCTGGCCGCCGAGGCGCTGGAGGAGGCGCGCAACACCCAGGCGGCGGTCGCGGAGTTCGAGCAGGCGGTGGAGACCAGCAAGGAGATCACGCTGATCTCGCCGCTGCACTGGCACCGCCGTGGCCGCCTGGCCAGGTACGAGACCGTGGCCGTGCCGGTGGACCTGGCCCTGCGCAACGCCAGGGTGCTGGCCCGCCGGACGCTGGCGGCACTGGGCGAGACGAGCCCGCCGCCGACCTCGCTGGCCGAGGCGATGCGCGAGGTGTCGGAGGCGGCGCTGCTGCTCCAGCTCGAACTGGCGGCCGGCCGCGAGCCCATGCTGGCCCGGCAGGCGCTGCTCGCCGTCGCGGCGCGGGAGCGTCCCGAACGGCTGGGCTTCTCGGCGCACGTCATCATCGCGCAACTGCGCTCCATCGCCGTGGACCTGCTCCAGGCCACCGGGATGGACCACGAGGAGGCGACGGCGACGCTGACCCCACTGGACGCGCCGCAGGTCGAGGACGCGAACGACACCAACAGCGCCAAGGGCTGAACCGTGGCGGAGGTGGACACCCGGAGAGCCCACCTCCGCCACGGAAGCGCGGACGGTGACCGCCCGACCGGCCACCGCGCGACCGCGCGACCGCACGACCCTGACCGCGCGACCCGGCCACCGCCCGACCGGCGGCCAACCGACCGGCGACCGTCAGAGCGGCGGCCGTCAGATCGTGATCAGGGCCGCTTCGGCTTCGAGGGTGGCGGCGGTGGCGTTGATCACGGCGGCCACGCGCAGCGCCTCCTGGATGTGCTCGCGTGGCAGGCCGGAGCCGCGCAGCACCCGCTCGTGCGACTCCAGGCACCGGCCGCAGCCGTTGATCGCGGAGACCGCCAGGCACCACAGCTCGAAGTCGCCCCGGTCCACGCCCGGATCGCCCATCACGGTCATCCTGAGCCGGGCGGGCAGCGTCGCGTACGTCTCGTCGCCGATGAGGTGGGTGGCCCGGTAGTAGACGTTGTTCATCGCCATGATCGAGGCGGCGGCCTTGGCGGCGGTGAACGCCTCCGCCGACAGCTTGCCGGCGGCCTCCTCGCAGACCGCGGCGATGACCCGCCCGGACCTGGTGGCCAGCGCGCTCGCCAGCACCGTGCCCCACAGCTGCTGGTCGGTCAGCGGCGAGGTGGTCGTGACCGAGCCCAGGTTGAGCCTGATGTCCTTGGCGTAGCCGGGCAGCGCCGCCTTCAGCTCCTCGATGCTCATGCGCCACCGTGTCCGTAAGTCAGCTCGCTCACTGGGCCAGCAGCATCCGCGCGTCGAGACCGGCCTCGCCCTTGGTCCAGTTGCAGGGGCACAGCTCGTCGGACTGCAGGGCGTCGAGGACCCGCAGGACCTCCTTGACGTTGCGGCCCACGGATCCGGCGGTCACCATCGTGAACTGGATCTCGTTGTGCGGGTCGACGATGAACGTGGCCCGCTGGGCCGTGCCGTCCTCGCCGAGCACCCCGCACGCGCCGCTCAGCTCGCGCTTGACGTCGCTCAGCATCGGGAACGGCAGGTCGCGCAGGTCGTCGTGGTGCTTGCGCCAGGCGTGGTGGACGTACTCGGAGTCGACGGAGACGCCGAGCACCCGCGTGTCGCGGTCGGCGAACTCGCCGTTGAGCCGGCCGAACTCGGCGATCTCGGTCGGGCAGACGAAGGTGAAGTCCTTCGGCCAGAAGAACACGACGCGCCACTTGCCCTCGTAGGTCTTGTGGTCGATCTCCGCGAACGCCCGCTCGGGGTCGAGGCCGACGCACGCCTTGAGCGCGTATTCGGGAAAGCGGTCACCGACGGTGAGCACGATTCCGTCTCCTTCGGGGGGTCGGGGCCCAGAGGCGATCCCTGTTTGGGGGCGACTCCTACCCTAGCTCACCTGCGCTCATTCCTCGCCGTAGCCGAACAACTACACTTCCGGGAGGTCGTCAGGCCGACAGGCGCTTGAGCCGGGTGACCGCCTCGTCGATGACCTCGTCCTTCTTGCAGAACGCGAACCGGACGAAGTGCCTGCCCCGGTCCGGGTGGTCGTAGAAGACCTGCGTCGGGATGGCCACCACCCCCACCAGCTCCGGCAGCCGCCGCGTCAGTTCCAGCCCGTCCTCGAAGCCCAGGGGCCGGATGTCGGTCTGCACGAAGTACGTTCCCGACGGCCTGAGCACCTCGAACCCGGCCGCCGCCAGCCCGTCCATCAGCCGGTCCCGCTTGTGTCCCAGCCCGTCGCACAGCGCCGAGACCCACTCCAGCTCGTTGCGCAGGCCGTAGGCGACCGCGAGCTGCCACGGCGCGCTCGCGGTGAAGGTGAGGAACTGCTTGACCGTCTGCACCGCCGTGATCAGCGAGGCGGGGGCGCAGATCCAGCCCGTCTTCCACCCGGTGACGGAGAACGTCTTGCCCGCCGAGGAGATCATCACCGTGCGTTCGCGCATGCCGGGAAGCGTCGCCAGCGGGATGTGCTCGACGCCGTCGAACGTCAAGTGCTCGTACACCTCGTCGGTGATCGCGGTCAGCCCGGCCTCCTGGCAGAGCTCGGCGATGACGGTCAGCTCGGCGCGGGTGAACACGGTCCCGGTCGGGTTGTGCGGGGAGTTGACGAGGATCGCCCGGGTACGCGGCGTGACGGCGGCGCGTAGTTCGTCCGGGTTGAAGGTGAATCGTCCCTCCACCGGCCGCATGGTCACCGCGACCAGCCGGGCCCCGGCCAGCGCGATGGAGGCGGCGTAGGAGTCGTAGTAGGGCTCGAAGGCGATCACCTCGTCGCCCGCCTCGCACAGCGCCAGCACGCTGGCCGCGATCGCCTCGGTGGCCCCCACGGTCACCAGGATCTCGCCGTCGGCCGCGTAGTCGAGGCCGTAGTGGTCGGCCCGGTGCTCGGAGACGGCCTGCCGCAGCTCAGGGACGCCGGGGCCGGGTGGGTACTGGTTGGCGCCGGACACGATGGCCTGCACCGCCCGGTCGAGCATCGCCGCGGGTCCGTCGGTGTCGGGGAAACCCTGGCCCAGGTTGATCGAGCTGGTCTGTACGGCCAGCGCGCTCATCTCCGCGAAAATCGTCGTACCGAAGGCCCGCATCCGAGATACAAGTGGTTCCGTCACGGCCCCACACTATTAGTCTCTTCCCGTGATCATTCGGGTCCTCCTCGCACTCGCCCTCTCCGCGCCGCCCGTCATGGGTCCGGGCGGTGTCGAGAAGAGCGCGTGTCCCGTCGCCATGCCTGACAATACGACCTGCGGTTTCCTGGTCGTCCCTGAGCGAAGGGACACGCCGGGCAAGACCATCAAGGTCGGCTACGCCGTGCACGCCTCGACGGCCAAGGACCGCAAGCCCGACCCGGTCGTCTACATGAGCGGCGGCCCGGCCTCGGCGTCGATGCAGCTCACGGGGTTCTTGAGCCAGATGTTCCCCGACCGTGACGTGGTGGCCGTCGAGCAGCGCGGCAGCAAATACTCCCAGCCGACCCTGGGCTGCCCGGAGACGGCCGAGGCGATGCTGGACCGGCTGCGCGAGCCGTCGGCCGACGTCGGCGCCGCCGCGCTGAAGTGCCGGGAGCGGCTCACGCAGCAGGGCGTGGACCTGCGCGGCTACAACACCAAGGAGATCGCCGCCGACGTCGTCGCGCTGCGCAAGGCGCTCGGCTACCCCACCTGGAACCTGTTCGGGGTCAGCTACTCCACCCGGGTCATGATGGACGTGGCCGCCGCCGACCCGGCGGGTGTGCGCTCGGTGGTGCTCGACTCGTACCTGCCGGAGAAGGTCGGCTGGTACGACGACGCCGACCGCAACTTAACCGACACCGTGGCCAAGCTGGGCCTGCGCGAGCCGTTCGAGGCGATGGTGAAGCGGTTGAACGCCCGCCCGGCCCGGGTGCCGACCACGGATCCGCTGCTCGGCACGGGTTTCACCGCCCGGCTGACCGGCGACGACGTCTCGACGATCATGGCGGAGGCGCTGCACGAGGCCGACGTGCTCGCCGTGGCGCCGACGATGATCGACGCGCTGAGCAAGGGCCACGACGAGCTGCTGCGCCCGCTCGCCGACGCGGTGGGCGACGGGCTGGTCTCCCACGAGTTCGGGCTGTACAACGCGGTGCAGTGCCAGGACGAGGTCCCGTTCAACACATTCGCCACAAAATCCCGACTTTTCACCGTAAATAGTGACAAAGGGGTGTGTGATGCTTGGAAGCTTCCCAAGTCGGCACCCGTCAACGCCACCACGAAGGCCCCGGTGCTCGTGGTGGGCGGCCAGTACGACCCCACGACGCCGACCAGGACCAGCGAGCCCGCCGCCAAGAGCCTGCCCAACGCCCGCTTCGTGGAGTTCGCGGGCACGGGCCACGCGGTGTTCCTGGCCAACGCCTGCGCCCGCCGCCACATCCTGGCCTTCGTGGACACCCCGTCAGGCGGGGCGGCCGCACCCTGCTCGCCCGAGAAGGCGACCGTCTACCCCCGGCTGAACCCCGGCGACGTACACGTGACCGGCGCCCCCTACCAGATCTCGCTGTCGCCCTGGCTGGCCGCCCCGTTGGCGCTGTTCGCGCTGGTGTCGCTGATCCAGCTGGTCGCGGGCGCGCTGAAGGGCCGGGCGCTGGCCGCCTTCGCCGGGCTGGCGGGGACGGCGTTCACGGGGCTGCTCGGCTCGGCGGTGTGGGGCATGCTCAAGGAGAACGAGACCGCGCTGGCCGTCGGCCTGCCCGCCTCGGCCTGGCCGTACACCTGGGTGGCGGTCGGCTCGGCCGTACTGACGCTCGGCGCGCTCGCGCTGCGGCGGGGATGGCCGCAGGCGGTGGCCGCGGTCACGGCGGCCGGATTCCTCGTATGGTGGTTCGCCTGGATCCTGTGAGGCGTATCCGAGAGCTCGACGCGCTCCGCGGCTTCGCGGTGGGCGGCATCATGCTGGTCAACACCTGGCAGCACGCCGTGCACGAGCCCAAGAACGGCATCGACTGGACCATCGACGCGCTGTTCCAGAGCCGGTTCTACCCGATCTTCTCGCTGCTGTTCGGCATCAGCTTCGTCCTGGTCCTGGAGCGGGCCGGGCGGTGGGTGCTGCTGCGCCGGCTGTTCTGGCTGCTGTGCTTCGGGCTGCTCCAGCGGACGTTCTACAGCGGCGAGGTGCTGACGGCCTACGCGGCGTTCGGGGCGCTGGTGCTGCTGCCCGCCTCGTTCCTGGCCGGCGGCCTGCCCATGGTGATCCTCGGGGTAGCCGCGGTCGTGTGGACGGTGTCGGTCGGGGCCGGGCCATATCTCATCCCGGCGCTGTTCCTGCTCGGCATGGCGCTGATGGAGTCGCGCCCGTCCGGGCGGCTGCTGCTGCCGGTCTTCGCGGTCAGCGCGCTGGCCTCCGCCCTGCTCACCGCCGCCTGGACCACCAACCACAACTGGACCGTCTACAGCACGGCCGCGCTCGCCGGGGCCGCCGCCTACTCCACCGGCCTGCTGCTGGTCCTGCGGACCCGGTGGTCGGCACCGCTGTCGGCGGCGCTGGAGCCGCTCGGGCGGATGGCGCTGACCAACTACATCTCCGGCACGCTGGTGATCGCCCTGACGAGCCACCTGCTCAAGACCGATCCCACACGCTGGTGGGTGCTCGTGATCACCGTGGCGACGCTGGCCGTACAGATTCCGTTCAGCGCCTGGTGGCTGGCGAGATTCAGGTACGGCCCGCTCGAGTGGATCTGGCGATGCCTGACCTGGTTTCGACGGGTGCCCAACCGGTTAGAGTCGGGCCGTGACCAGAATCGCCCTCTGCCAGATCCCGGTGTCTCCTGACCCGTCTGCCAACCTCAAGAGGGTCCGCGAAGCGCTCGCCAAGGCCGAAGGCGCCGACCTGGCGATCTTCCCCGAGGCGACGCTGACCCGCTACGGCAGCCGCATCACCGACCTGGCCGAACCGCTCGACGGGCCGTTCGTGTCCGGCGTGGCGCAGGCGGCCCGCGAGCACGGCCTCGCGGTGATCGCCGGCGTGTTCGAGCCGGGCTCCGGCCGGGTGCACAACACCGCCGTGGCCATCGACGCGCACGGCTCCGTCAAGGCCGCCTACCGGAAGATCCACCTGTTCGACTCCTTCGGCGCGAAGGAATCCGAGCTGGTCGCCCCCGGCGCCGAGCCCACGGTGGTGGAGCTCGCGGGGCTCCGCGTCGGGCTGATCACCTGCTACGACCTCCGCTTCCCCGAGCTGGCCAGAGCGCTGGTCGACCAGGGCGCCGAGCTGTTCGCGGTCATCGCCGCGTGGGGCTCGGGCCCGCTCAAGGAGGACCACTGGACCACACTGGTCCGGGCGCGGGCGCTGGAGAACACGACATGGACCGCCGCCGTCGGCCAGGCACCCAATCCGGCCGAGTCGACCGACGGTTTCGGGGTGGGCCGCAGCATGCTGGTCGACCCGCTCGGTGTAGTCCGCGCCGATCTGGGCACCAATCCGGGCATTCAGGTCGTGGAGGTGGACCCGGAGGTGACCGCCGCGGCCAGGACCGCCCTGCCGTGCCTCGAACATCGCGTACTAGGTGTCAAGCGATCTTGACCTGCTCTCCGCTCTAAAGGACGGAGATTCCCGTGCCGCTTATGCGGCAGCTCGTGCCGCTTGCGTGGCGAGTGCTGTGGAACGGGGTGCTTGACGCTTCACCGACCCGGATGGGTCTCCACGCCCTGGGACGGCAAGCCCTGCCGCCCGATATCTGGCCAGCGTGTTCTTCGCTCCGACGATGTCGGCGTGCTCGGTGTGCCCGCAGGAGGTGCAGGAGAAGACCGCTTGGCTCTCGCGGCTCTTCTCATCCACCTTCCCGCAGGCCGGATCCGGGCAGGTCTGGGAGGTGTAGGGGGCCGGGACCTTCGCGACGATGGTCCCGGTGTAGCGGGCCTTGCTCCGCAGGGCGCGCTCCAGGCCGTACCAGCCCTTGTCCAGGATCGCCTTGTTCAGGCCGGACTTCGCGGCGGCCCCGTTGCGGAGGTAGCGGCTCGGCAGCTCCGGATCGGGTTTCGGCTTCACCGCCGCGGTCATGCCGTCGATATTGAGGTTCTCCAGGACCACAACCCCGTACCGGTGGGTGAGCCGGTGGGCGGCTTGGGCGTTGAAGTCGGCCCGCCGGGACCGGACCCGGACCATGATGTCGCCCAGCGCGGCCACGACCTGCTTACGCCGCTTGGAGCCCTTGCGGGTGCGGGCGAGTTGACGCTGCAGTCGCAGGTAGCGCTCCTTCTCACCGGGGTTGAGGTAGCCGAGGTCCTCCTGCCGGTCGTCTTTCCTGGCCGGCGGGGGTTGCATCGAGGAGACGGCGTCGGTTGCGGCGTGGCGGCGGTCGAAGAACTCCCCATCGCTGGTGACGGCGGCGGTGACGACGCCTCGGTCCACGCCGCACTCCCGCTCGGGGCGCGCGTGCGCGGCGGCTTCCTTGATGCCGTCCTCGACCAGGAAGGAGATGAACCAGTGCCTGCCGTCGCGGGAGACGGTCGCCGACTTCACCACCCCGCCCAATGGGCGTGACATCCGGAACTTCACCCACCCGAATTTCGACAGGAACACCCGGGCCCACTTACGGTTGATCCGCTCGACGGGGATGTGTTTCGCGGTGGGGAACCGAAACGACGGCTTCCACCTCGTCCGCGACTTCCAGCGCACCTTCCACGTGCCGTGCCGTCGGCACGCCTGGTCCAGGTCCTTCAGTGTCTGCTGGATGACCTGGGCGGGGGCGTCGGCGAGCCACCCGCAGTACGGGTCCTTCTTCGCCTCGGCCAGCTGCGCGCACTGCTCCTCATAGCTGAGATACGCGCCGCGCCGCCGGTATTCACGGCGTTGTTCGAGGCCGGCGTTCCACACGCTGCGGCAGATCCCGCCCAGCCGCTCGGCGAAGATCTGCTGCCCGAAGTCGAACTCCAGCCGGTACCTGCGACCCGCCAGCACGAGGGAACCCCCTCCTCCGCGCGACACCCACACCTGTCATCGACTCGAACACATTATCATCCGGTCTATGAGCCAGGAAGTGGAATACCGGCGAGGCAGACATGTGGTTTCCGCGATGCACGTCCATCTGGTCTTTGTCACCAAATATCGCAGAAACGTGTTCAACGACGAGATGCTACGACGCTGCCAGGACATCATGATCGAGGTGTGCGACAGCTTCGAGGCCGAACTACGCGAGTTCAACGGCGAACACGACCACGTCCACCTCCTCGTCCACTACCCCCCGAAGATGACGGTCTCCAAACTCGTCAACTCACTGAAAGGCGTCTCATCCCTCTACCTGCGCAAGGAATTCCCCGGCCAGCTCAACCAGGCCATCACGCACGGCCCCTTCTGGTCACCCTCCTACCTCGCCGCCTCCTGCGGCGAAGCCCCACTAACCCTCATCAACGCCTACATCGAACAACAACGCCGCCTCACCTGACCGCTTCCGGGCCCGCGCCACACACCCCCGGGGCCGTCCCGCCTCCGGCGGGCCATCCCCTGACGGGGACCGCATTCAGCCTCGACCCGAAGGACTCCGTCGCCCAATTCGGGGCGCCTTCGTCACATTGATCGTCGTGTGGTCAACGATGTCGTTGCTACGCTCGGGTTCCCTTCGCCGGGCAGCGGAAGGAGTCTGTGATGTCGATGCAGCCGCGTGCCTGGCCGGAGATCCCCGAGATGACCGCACGGGTGGCCCGGGCGGCGTTTCCCAAGGGCACGATGGCGATGCGGATCCGGGATGCGCTGGGCCCGTTGTTCGCCGATGAGGAGTTCGCGGGCATGTTCGGGGTGCGGGGACGTCCCGGTCTGTCGCCGGGCCAGTTGGCGCTGGTGTCGCTCCTGCAATACGCGGAGGACCTGTCCGATCGGCAGGCCGCCGATGCGGTCCGCGGCCGGATCGAGTGGAAGTGCGCCCTCGGGCTGGAGCTCGAGGATCCCGGGTTCGACTTTTCGGTGCTCAGCGGTTTCCGCGCCCGCCTGGTCGAGCATGGCCAGAAGGAGCACGTCTTGGAATTGCTCCTGGAACGCCTGGCTGTACTGGGGTTTCTGCGAAGCGGCGAGCGTCAGCGGACCGAATCCACGCACGTGCTGGCCGGGGTGCGGTCGCTGAACCGGGTCGAGTTCGTTACCGCATCCGCGATCGATCTCATCCGCCTGAACGCCCGGCTCAGCCAACCCCCGCTGGGGACCACACGAACTTCCCACTTCACAGACCTGGAGCTCGCAACATGACCCACCACCGGATAAGGCAACGGAGTCCTTCAGGCCGAGGCTTTCTGCGGACCTTCGGTAAAGTAGAACAGTGAGCAGAACGCAGATGCAGAAGGTCGTCCCGCCGCGTCTGCTCGTGCCATACCTATCGGGTAAACGCACGGTCATCTCCGGCTACGTCTACCGGCTTCAGGACTGCGTCCGGCTGACGACCCCCAGACAGCTCTACTACGGACTCGACCTTTCGTTCGAGGGATCGGAGCTGACGGCCGACGTGCCCGAGCTCTATGTCATGCGCTGGTACGCCCGTGACGCCGACACCTACGCCGTTCCGTACGGACCGCATATGGGCGGTGACTGGAGCGACGCGCCACCGTTCGCCGGAAACGGGTTCACCACCTCGCGCGAGCATGTGGTCCCGCAGTTCCACACCACGCCGATCCCCATCCCCGCAGGGGCGGAGATCGTGCACATCACCCCCGAACAGGAGCGGCCGTTCGCCACCTACGACGGGCTCACCTGGCGGCCCGCCGCATGAGTGACGAGATCACCCCCGTGGCCGCCGGCTTCGTCGCGCGGTTCGCCGAGCGCACGCTGCCCGCCGCGCTCGGCCCCGACAGCGATCAGGTGGTGCTGTTCAGCGAGGAGGAGCTCGACGGGTTCGAGCCCGGCTCCGGCTACTGGCGGCGTACGGTCGGCCGCGCCGAGCTCGACTGGCTGGTGCTGATCCGCACGGTCGGTGCGTTCGGCGGCGAGCCGTGCATCGTGCTCGACGAGGACGACGACGGCCTGCACATCGCCTACACCGGCCACAGCGGCATGAAGGCGGAGGCGCTCGGCTACTGGATGGTCGACCACGGCGCCTACGAGGTCGTGGTGCCCCGTGAGGAGGTCTTCTCGATCCGCGTCGAACGGATTCCCGTCCCCTAGTCAACCGACGCCCGTCTTGGGTGTCTCTGTACTGTGATCGACTCCTCCACCATGGCGCAGCCGTCATTCGCCGAGCTGTTCGCCGCCCACTACCACCCCCTGGTACGGCTGGCGGGCCTGCTCGGCGCCGACGACCCGGAGGACATCGCCCAGGAGGCGTTCTCCCGGCTGCACATCAGACGGCTGCGCGACGACGGGGCGGCCGTCTCGTACCTGCGCACGATTGTCTGCAACCTCACCCGCAACCGCCTGCGCCACCTCAGGCTGGTCCGGCTGCGCCGCCCCGATCCTCCCGAGCATGAGCGCAGCAGCGAGCACGCGGTGATCGTCGCCGAGGAGCACCGCGAACTGCTCGCGGCGCTCGACCGCCTCCCGCGCAGGCAGCGCGAGGCGCTCGTCCTGCGCTACTGGCTCGACCTGTCCGAACGCGAGATCGCCGACGTCATGGGCGTCTCGACGGGTTCGGTCAAGACCCACGCCAGCAGGGCCCTGGCCGCGCTGGGCAAGGCGCTGAAGGAGGAGGACCAGTGAGCGACCTCGAAGCACGCCTGCGGGCGGCACTCGAAGCCCGCGCCCAGACCTACGAGGCCGATCCGAACGCCTGGCTCAAGGTCCAGCGCCGCACTCCCCCGCCGGTGCCGCGCGGGCGGTGGCTGCTCGCCGCCCTGCCCATCGCGCTGCTCGCCATCTTCGTCCCCATCCTGCTCAACGGGGGTCTGGGCCGGAACAGCGCGAGCGACCCCGACGAGGTCTACAAGCAGCTCATGCAGGGCAAGACGGCGGCCGGAGAACAGGTCGTGGTGAACGACCCAGCGCGGGGCAAGCCGCTGCGCCTGTGGTTCGCCCGGGGTCGGCTCGGCTCCCCCGAAGTGTGCTTCGTCGCCGTCCCGGCGGACGGCGATCCGTACGGCTCGTGCCACGACCTGCTCATGGCCAGGATCATGGAACGTAGCGGCATGTACGAGGGCTCCACCCGCGCCGACACCCCGTCCGCCTACGTGGACTACGGCATCGCCGACAACGACGTGGCGAAGGTCACGGCCGTGCTGGCGGACGGCCGGCGCGTCGACGCGACCGTGCACCGGTCCGAGGGCGCCCCGATGGTCATCTGGACCCTGGCGCTGTCGGCCGGGGACAAGGTGTCCACGGTGGAGTTCACCGACGCGCGTGGCAGGCGAGGCTCGGACACCTCGCCCAGGCGCCTCGTCGGCGAGAGCAGCAGGCACACACCGATCGGCCAGCCCATGCGGCTGCCCGGTGAGGTCATGGTGCGCCCCTACGACGACAAGGTCCAGGGCCGCAGTGTGTTCTGGTTCCGCGGGACCAAGGAGCTCGGCTGGGTCAACCTCGACCTGAAGGATCCGATGACGGCCAAGGCACCCATGATCCATTCCGAGGACGGGCTCATCTACACCGCCACGAAGAGGGACACCGTCAAGATCCAGATAGTGCTCGGCTCCGACGCCCCGATCACCATGCAGGGCATCCCCGATCCGTGGAACCTCGACCGCAACCTGTTCACCCTCGCGCACCTGCCACCGGTCGACTGGTCCCTCGGCGGCTGGTGGGCGGGCTACGACGCCGCGGGCAAGCAGCTCTGGCGTGAAGACAGACCACGCAGCACCGCGTCTCCGAAGTCGAACTTCAAACAGACCGGCGAGCCCATCACCGTCCCCGGCACCGACGACTTCAGCAACGGACCGGTACGGCTCTCCTTCGGCAAGTACCCCTACCAGGACGACCTGCAGCTGTGCGGCACCGGCGGCACCGGCGCCGACGGCGGGGAGCAGATCGGTTGCGCCCGGGTGCGGCCCGAACCGCCGTCCGACAGCTTCTCCAGCGGCCGGGTGGAGACCTACCTGCCGCTGCCGGGCAGCGTCCTCGCCTTCGGCGCGGCCGAGGACGACTGGCTGTCGATCGACGCGGTGCTGGAGGACGGACGCCGCCTGCCCGCCACCCTGACGCGCGGCAAGGACCTGCCCGCGCCCGTGTGGTGGGTCAGATACCCGAGCGACGCGAAAGTGCGCGCCTTCGCGTACAAGGTGCGAGGCAAGCAAATCGAACAGGTCGACCTGACGCGGCGCGGCTGGTGCTGGGAGGACAAGAAGCCCCTCGACGCCGGCCATGTCTTCCCCGGCGGGCTCACCGCCCACCTGTACGCCGACACGTGCGTCAAGTGGACGAAGGACGGCAAGGAACAGCCGGGCTCCTTCCAGGCCGTCCCGGGCGGGAAGCTGAGCGACATGATCGCCGCGCCGGAGCTCCCGCTGCAGTGGTCGGGAGGCCGGCAGGAATGGTACGGCTTCACCGTGCCCGGCACGGCCAAGGTCGACGTCACGCTCAAGGGCGGCGGGCGCCTGACCGCGAGCACGGTGCCCGACCCCTGGGACCAGGGCGTGCTGCTGTTCGCCGGGCCGGTGCCCAAGGCGGTCGGCAACCAGGGGCTGTCCTGGCCGGGCATGCGGTTCACCGGCTACGGCGCCGACGGAGGCGTGCTCTGGACGTACGAGCCGAAGGAGCCCTCGCGGTAACGGGCCCCGGGCTAGCCGCCCAGGTTGCGGTAGCGGGCCTGGCGGGCCGCTCGACGGTCCGCCGGGCTGCGCGCCAGCAGCCCGGCGATCTCGTACTCCAGCGCCCGTCCCACCCGCTCGCAGAACGCGCGCGGCTCGTACGCGGCGTCGGGCACCTCCGGGATCACCCGGTCGACGATCCCGTCACGCCGCAGGTCGGTGGCCCGCACCCGCTGCTGCTGAGCGATCTCCGGCGCGAAGTCCACACTGCGGTAGAGGATCGCCGAAGCGCCCTCCGGCGGCAGCGGCGACAGCCACGCGTGCTGCGCGCACAGCACCCGGTCGGCGGGCAGCAGGGCCAGCGCCGCGCCGCCCGCGCCCTCACCGAGCAGCAGGCACACCGTCGGCGCGTCGAGCATGACCAGGTCGGCCAGACAGCGGGCGATCTCCGCGGCCAGCCCGCCCTCCTCGGCCGCCTTCGACAGCGCCGCGCCCGCCGTGTCGATCACGGTGACCAGGGGCAGCCCCAGCTCGGCGGCCAACCGCATACCGCGCCTGGCCATCCGCAGCCCGCCGGGGCCGAGCGGCGAGCTGGGCCGCGCCCGGCGCCGGTCCTGGCCGAGCACGACGGCCGGCGCGCTGCCGAACCGCGCCAGCGCCAGCAGCAGGCCCGGCTCGTTCTCGCCCGCGCCGTTGCCGGTGAGCGGGGTCACGTCGGTGGCGGCCAGCTTGAGCAGCGTGCGCGCGCCGGGACGGTCGTCGCGGCGCGAGCGGGTGATCGCCTCCCACGCCTCCACCGGCCGCAGGTCCTCCTCGGGCGGCTCGCCGGCGACCAGCCCGGTACGTTCGGCGCACAGCACCGACAGCGCCCTGATCGCCACCTCCCGCGCGTCGTCGGCCGACACCACGGCGTCGACCAGCCCGTGCTCGTGCAGGTTCTCCGCCACCTGTACGCCTTCGGGGAACGGATAACCGTGCAACGACTCGAACACCCGCGGCCCCAGGAACCCGATCAGCGCCCCCGGCTCCGCGGCCGTGACATGCCCGAGCGAGCCCCACGACGCGAACACCCCGCCGGTCGTCGGATGCCGCAAATACACCACGAACGGCAGCCCCGCCCCGCGATGCGCCTGCACCGCGGCGGTGATCTTCACCATCTGCACGAACGCGAGCGCGCCCTCCTGCATCCGGGTGCCGCCCGAGGCGGGCGCGGCCAGCAACGGCAGCCGCTCACGGGTGGCCCGCTCTGCCGCGGCGACGACCCGCTCGGCCGCCGCCACCCCGATCGACCCGGCCATGAACGAGAACTCGGAGACCACCACGGCCACCCGCCGCCCGTCGAGCAGGCCCTCGCCGGTGACGACGGACTCGTCGTAGCCGGATTTGGCGCGGGCCGCGGCCAGCTCGTCGGCGTAGGAGGAGCCCGGCGCCACCGGATCGGCGGGCGGCGCGTCCCACGACTTCCACGATCCCGCGTCGAGGACCGTTTCGATCAGTGTGCGCGCGTCCGGACGGCTCACCATGGCTCCCTACTAACCGGCGATGTTGGAATGTTGACGCACCAGAGCGCCCGCCGGTGCCATCGGATTCGCATCACCCCTCGCGCTCTTCCAGCCAGCTGAGCACGGCGTCGCCGTCCTGGCCCAGGGCGGGCGGCGCGGTGTGCGTCACCTCGGTGCCACTCTCTTCGTGGCCACTCTCCTCTGTGTCGTCTTCGAAGCGCAGCGGGGGGCCCGGCAGTTCGATGCGGCCGAGTACGGGATGGTCCACCTCGATCACCAGGCCCTGCGAGCGGGTCTGGTCCCAGGTGTAGACCTCGTCGATCGAGCGGATCGCGCCCGCGGGCACTCCCGCCTCGCCGAGCCTGGCCAGCCAGTGGCCGCGGTCGTGCGCGGCCAGAGCCTTCTCCATGTCGGCGATCAGCTCATCCCGGTGCGCGAATCGCTCCCTGTTCGTCGCATATTTAGCCACATCTGGGTCTATGCCCAGTAGAGCGGCCACCTTCTTCCACTGGCCGTCGTTGGCCGCCGCGATCTGCAGCATCCCGTCGGCGCAATGGAAGGCGCCGTAGGGGGCGATCGAGGCGTGGTGGTTGCCGTTCGCGCCGGGCACCTGGCCGCCCACGGTCCACGCCGTGCCGTGGTAGGAGTGCACACCGGTGACGGCGGCCAGCAGCGACGTACGCACCACCCGGCCCCTGCCGGTCCGCTCGCGCTCGTACAGGGCTCCGGTCACGCCGTACGCGCCGTGGATGCCCGCGAGCAGGTCGGCGATGGACGCGCCCACGCGGTACGGCTCGTCGCGCGAGGGGCCCGTCAGCGACATCAGGCCGGCCTCGCCCTGGGCGATCTGGTCGTAGCCCGGCCGGCCGCCCTCGGGCCCGTCGTGGCCGAAGCCGGTGATCGACAGGATGACCAGGCGTGGGTTGAGCTCGTGCAGCCGCTCGACGGACAAGCCGAGGCGGTCGAGCACGCCGGTACGGAAGTTCTCGATGAGCACGTCGCTCTGGCGTACCAGGCGCTCGACGAGCTGTTTGCCGTCGGCGGACTTCAGGTCGATGGCGATGGACTGCTTGTTGCGGTTCGCCGCCAGGAAATAGGTGGAAATATCGTGATCCGGCCCGACGAAGGGCGGCCCCCAGCCTCGAGACTCGTCTCCTCCGTCCGGATGCTCCACCTTGATCACCCGGGCGCCGAGGTCGCCGAGCATCTGAGCGGCGTGCGGGCCTGCCAAGGCCCTGGACAGATCCAGCACCACGATGTCACCAAGGGGTCCGGGCAAGGTCAGCCTCCAGAATTGCGTTCGTGGCGAAAGAGTAGTCTTTCAGGCTTCGTGTCTCCTTCACCTACCCTGGGAGCCGTGGAATCGCCCGCCCGCCGCATCCAGGCGCTCGATCCGTCGTGCGGGCCGGTCCGGCTGGTCGCCGTCGACGGCCCCGCCGGGTCGGGCAAGACCACGTTCGCCGGCGAACTGGCCGCCGAACTCGGCTGCCAGGTGGTGCACAGCGACGACTTCCCGGTCCCATGGGACGAGGGCCCCGGCGGCTGGTTCGACGCCCTCGACACGCAGGTGCTCCGCCCGCTCCAGCGCGGACTCCCGGGCGCGTTCCGCCGTTATGACTGGGTACGCGGCGAATACACGGACCTGATCACGGTCCCTGCCGCACCGGTCCTGATCATCGAAGGTGTGGGCACGGCCCGCCGATCGGCGGCCCATCTGCTGGCGTTCACCATCTGGGTGGAGGCCCCCGAAGAGGTGCGGCTGCGCCGGGTGATCGAGCGCGACGGGCCGGAGCTGGAACCGCGGTGGCGCGTGTGGTTCGCCACGGAGCAGGCCTGGTTCGACGCCGACGACACGCGGGGCCGGGCCGATCTCATCAAAAGCGGTTGAGGTCGCTATAAGGACCACAGGTGGTCGACGTCATTGAAGGACAGCAGCTCCAGACGGCCGTCCAGCGCCTCCCACGTCGAGACGGACGCGTTGAGCACGGGCGCGAACTCATCCATGGCGGCCAGCTCGGCGTCCGGCGTCTCGGCGATCACATGCCGCAGGGTCAGCACCACCGCGTCGTGCGCGACGATCAGCACCCGCCGCCCAGCGGCCCGCGCGCCCAGGTCACCGACCGCCGCACGCACCCGGACCGCCACGTCACCCACCGACTCACCGCCCGGCGGCCGATAGTCGTAGTCCCCCGCCGCCCGCTGGCGCGCCAGTTCCTCGGGATGGCGCCGCCCGATCTCCGCCTCGTTGTACGGGGCGAGCATCCCCCGCTCCCGATCCCTGAGCCGCTCGTCCGTCGTCACCGGCAAGGTCCGCCACACCTCTGAGGCGCTCGCCCAGGTGTCGAGCGCACGCTGGTAGGGCGAGCACCACACGAACTCGGGCGCCTCCTCCTCCGGCAGCGCCCCCAGCAAGTGCCCGAGCGCCCCGGCCTGCCGCCGGCCCAGGTCCGTCAGGGTCACCTCGTCATCGCCACGCTCGTAGACGAGTGGCGTGTCGCCCGCTCGCCGGTAGGCGGCATTCGCCTCGCTTTCGCCATGTCGTACGGCGAGGATCCGCGACGGTCCCATGTAGTGCATGGTGTCATAGATGCGCCGGGCGCCTTTACAAAGTAGATCTGTCTCTGCGGAGGTGGGCCTGACCTCCGCCGCACCCTCTCCCCCGAACGTGAAACCATTCCCGGCGAAAGGGCAACAACTGGCGTGATAGTGCACAATCCCCGTTACGGAGCGGAACGCTTACCGGTTCCACCAGACCTCTTCGACGACTACTTCGCCGACATCCACCGCTACGTCGCCCGCCGCCTGTCCGAGGACGTGGCCGACGACCTGGCCGCGGAGGTGTTCGCGATCGCCCTGCATGGGGGATACGACCCGTCGATCGGCGCTGTACGGCCCTGGCTGTACGGCATCGCGACCAATCTCGTCGCGCGGCATCGCCGTACCGAGATCAGGCGGTGGAAGGCGATCGCCAAGGCGGCGGAGCGCGATGCCGCGAGCCACGAGGACGAGGTGCTCGACCGGGTGGACGCCGCCCGCTACACCGGGCCGCTGGCGGGGGCGCTGGCCGGGCTGAAGCAGCGCGACCGGGACGTGGTCCTGCTGGTCGCGCTGGGCGGGCTGAGCCATGCCGAGGTGGCGGCCGCCCTGGGAATCCCTTTCGGAACCGTCGCGTCCCGGCTGAACCGGGCGCGCAAACAACTGCGCAGGGCGCTCGGCTCCGTCAACCCGCTGAAGGAGGACTCCGATGGATGAGATGGACCTGCTCGCTCGCGCCCTGCCCGACGCTCGACCGCCGTCGCCCGAAGTCGTGGCGCGCGCCCGCGCCCGCTCGGCCGCCGCCCCGGTCTCTCGGGCCCGGCCTCGCCCGTGGGTCCTGTGGGCGCCACTGGCCACGGCCGCGATCGTGGCCGTGGTCTTCGCGCTGGTGACGAACCTGGCCTCCGCTCCTGCCGTGCTCAAGCCGCCGAAGGTCAACCAGGAGCTGTTCGACCTGGCCGACAGGATCGAGAAGCTCCCGGCGGAGAGCAACACCTACTGGCGCGAGGTGGAGATCGACGGCAACTACCTGTCCACCGGCGGCTACACGCTCGTGGTGAGCGGGCGACGGGAGACCTGGCAGCCGCGCGACCCCGCCGATCTGGCGCTCATGCAGGTGTGGCGGCGGGAAAGCGCCCGCCCGGCCACGACCGCGGACGAGCGCGCCTGGCAGGCGGCGGGAGCTCCCGGCCGGGTCAAGGGCCGCTGCGAGTACGGCGGGCCGTGCCCTTCCGTTCCGATCGCCGATCAGCCGCAGGACTGCAGGTACAGCTCAAAGATTGATCCCACGGGAACGTATCCTGACCGGACGATCAGCGAGTTCACCATGGCCGATCTCGCGGCCATCCCCGCCGATCCCACCAAGCTCATGGAGCGGCTTCACTCCTACCACGAGATCTGGAAGGGCCGCGGCTTCACGGAGCCTTTCGAGAAGTTCCTGCCTACTACCGCGAACCTCCTCCACATGCCGATCAGCCCCGCCACGCGCGCCGCGATCATCCGCGTCCTGGCCGGTCTGCCGACCACCAAGGTCGTCGGCACGGTGACGGACCCCCTGGGCAGAAAGGGCATATCCGTGGACACCGGCGAGGCGGGCGGCTCCCTCGTGTACTCCGACAAACCACGTAAGGAGCTACCGGTCTACCACAGGCTGATCCTCAACCCCGGGACGGGGGAGACACTCTCCTCCATCACCTACGCGGCTCGCACGGCTCTGGGGGCGACAAAGGGTGAGGTCATGAGCTACCACGCTCGCGGTCCCGAGTCGGGCTGGTCCGGCCCACCGGCTTCTCCCCCGAAGGGATGCAAGAAGGGGAAATAGGGGGTGTGAACCCCGGCGGCGGAGGGCGCGCGGCCGGGGTTCAGTGGTCACACCTGGCCGCGCGGCGGCATGGCGGCCAGCACCTTGGCCAGGGCCTCGGCCAGGTGGGCGGCGTGGCGGGGATCGTCCATGAGCATCGACTGCCGGACCCAGACCACCTCCCGAGCCGCCGCCTCGGCGGCCGGGCACGGCTCCACCCGCGCGCCCTCCCTGACGAGCGCCGCCATCGTCCCGAGCGGCGGGTACCCGCCTTCGAGCGGCACCCCCTCGGCGGCCATGGCGGCGAACAGGAACTCCCGGTCCACCGGCTCGTGGAAGCGGAGCATGAGCAGATGGCGGGAGTCCCGGGTGGTACCAGGCGGCCGCGGCACCACACTCACCGAACCCACACCCGCCGACTCACCGCCGTGCGCTACGCACCACTCGGTGCCCAGTTCGTGTTCGGCGGCGGCGCAGAAGGCCTCGCGGCGGGCGATCTCGGTGTCGAGGCGGTCGAGCCAGGGCAGCAGGAGGGCGGCCTGGATCTCGGTGAGCCGGAGGTTCCAGCCGACCGATGGGTGGCCGTACCACTGACCGCCGAGCCGACGGCCGAGGTTGCAGACCGACCAGATCGCCTCATACGCGGCCTCGTCGCGGCAGACGATCAAGCCGCCCTCGCCCGCCGTCATGGCCTTGGTCGCCTGGAAGCTGTACACCCCGGCGTCGCCCAGGCCGCCGACCGGGCGGTCCTTGTAGGTCGCGCCGTGCGCCTGGGCGGTGTCCTCGACCACGACGAGGCCGTGGCGGGCGGCCAGCGCGTTGAGCGGGTCCATGTCGGCGGGGCTGCCGGCCAGGTGGACGGGCATGATGGCGGCCGTTCTGTCCGTCAGCGCCGCTTCGACGGCCTCCGGGGAGAGGTGCAGGTCCACCGGGTTCACGTCGGCGATCACGGGCGTGGCACCGGCCAGGAGCACCGCCGTTGCTGAGGCGACGAACGTGTAGGCGGGCACGATCACCTCGTCGCCCCGCCCCACGCCCAGACCTCTCAGCGCGGCGAACAGGCCCAGAGTCGCGTTCCCGACCGCCACGCCGTACGGCACGCCGGACCTGTGGGCGAACGCGGCGGTCAGGTCCGTGACCGTGGAACCACCCTGGGTGGCGCCCCACTGGCCACTCTCCAGGACCTCGGTGACGAGAGCGCGCTGGGCCGGGTCGAGCGGCGGCGGCCACGCGGGCCAGGGCGCCGAGCGGACCGGCGTACCGCCGTGGAGGGCGAGTGTCACGGGGAACGTCCCTTTCGATGCGACGTCGGGGAAGGCCGGGGAAGGTCGAGGAGGCGGGCGAGGTTCGCGCCCTGGACGAGGGTGCGGTCCGCGTCAGTGAGCGGGGCGAGAGCGATGCGGCCGAAACCGGTGCGCAGGTCGAGGAAGCAGGCGTCAGAGCCGAACACCACCCGCTCGGCCCCGATCATGTCCACGAGCCGGGCGATCCAGCGGCCGGTCATCTTGGAGCCGCAGATCTCCAGGTAGAGGTTCGGGTGGTCGGCCGCCAGACGGGCGGCGCGGGCGAAGCCGTACGCCCAGAGCCCGGTATGCCCCATGAGTAGCGGCACCGCCGGATGGCGGGCGGCGACGGCGGCGAACTGGGCGGGGTCGCTCCACGGCGAATCGGTCTGGCCGTGGGCGAGAACGGGCAGGCTGAGCTCCCACACCGGGTCGTAGAGCGGGTCGTCCAGACGGCACTGGTGTACGTCGGGGTGCAGCTTCACGCCCCAAACGCCCTCCAGGGTCAGGGGCGTGCGGTGGTGCGGGTTGTAGACCTGCCAGACGCCGAACCGGCCGGGGAAGCGCTCGGCGATCTCGACAGCCAGCTGGTTGCCGCGTACGGCGTCCGGGCCGACGGCGAGCAGGTGGCTGATGCCCATCGCGGTGACGCCGATCCGGTCCATCGTGGCCACCAGGCCGTCCGCGGACGGATCGGGGATGAGGAAATCGGGCCAGTCGCCGACGTGACCGTGCGCGTCGAGCACCACATCAGCCCGCCCAGGAAGAGGGCTCACGTCGGCCGGCTCAGGAACGAGGGTCACAGCAGCCCGCTCAGGGAGCCGGCGGCGATCAGGTCGACGGCGGACGGCTCCAGGTCGAGGTGGTCGAGGAGGAAGCGAGGGCCGCAGTCGTCGGCGATCGGCGCGCCCGTACCGAAGACCAGCCGGTCCGCCCCGAACCGGTGGGCGAGCCATTCGACGCCGCCCTGGGTGTTGACGGTGCCGATCTCCAGCCAGAGGCGGCGGGTCTCCGCCATCAGTTCGGCCACCGCGCGCAGGCGGCGGTAGCCGGGGTTGAGCAGGAGGACCCGCTGCTCGGGCAGCCGCTCCAGCAGTGTGCGGAGCTGGGCGGGCGACGTCTCGTCCAGGTCGATCGCGATGGGCAGGGCGATGGCGGCCAGCCAGCGCAGGGCGATCGGGCCGGTGAGGTCGAAGCGGTGGCGTTCGGGGCAGAGCCTGATCATGCGGACGTTCCACCCCAGCACCTCGTGAACCGCGACCGGCGCGGACGCCCCCGTCACGCCGGGCACCACGACGGGCACCGGGATGAACCGGGGGTCGTCCAGCCGCAGGAGGGCCTCGTTGCCCGCCTGCGCGTCCGAGTAGAGGCTGAGCGTGTGGGTCACACAGGCCCGGTCGATGCCCAGCCGGTCCATCTCGGGCCCGGGGTCCGACGGCAGGTCGTCGAACGGTACGGGGCCGATCAGCCGGTGGGCATCGATCACTGATTTCGGCACAGACCGAAATCTAGCCAGCGGTCGCCGGGATGGTCAAGGGCGGGCAGCCGGGGTCGAGCCTGATCCGGGCCAGGTTCCGCCCCACCAGGGCCCAGGCCCGCCAGCTGCCGGGCTCGAAGTGGAGCTGGGGGTTGGTGTACCACTCGTCGCCCAGGCCGGTGGCCAGCAGCTTGGCGTCGGTGCCCAGTTCGTAGGCGTTGCCGCCGCCGAAGAAGGTGGACACGAACACCTTGCCCCGATGCGCGGTCAGCTCTCCGTAGCCGGCGAGCTTGCCCTGGCTGACCACCTTCTTGGTGGCCAGGTCCAGCGCGATCCAGGCTCCCGAGTCGCGCTTGTACACCCCGTACAGCAGCCCGCGGTGCACCTTGATGTCCTGGAACGTACGGAAATTGGCGACGGGATCGACCTGCCAGAGCACCTTGCGCTTCCTCAGGTCGAAGGCCGCCACGGACGCCGAGGTCTTGACCGGCGGAGTGCCCCCGCCGCCGAGCACGTCGCCGCCCAGGTAGACGACGCCGGTGCCCAGCGACAGGCTCATCAGGCTCTGGCCGGGGATGACGTCCACGTACACGTCCATCTTGCCGGTGTCCGGGTCGACCACGGACAGGGCGCCCGACAGCTTGGCGCCGAGCGGCGCGGAGGCCACCAGGAGCTTGTCGGTCAGCGGGTCGTACTCGATGTCCCACGGCCGCTGCTGGTCGTGGCCCAGGTAGCCGAGCCCGCGCACCTGGTCGGTGCGGATGTCGATGGAGAGGATCTGCCCGCTCGGGTACATCGCCGCGTAGATCTTGTTGCCACGCCGCACCAGGTCCTTGGGCTCGCCGGGCAGGCGGAACCTGCGCTTGGCGCCCGTACGCAGGTCGCGGACCTCCATGGAGAAGTGCCCGCCGATGTAGAGGGCGCGGTTGGGCACGAGCAGCATGCTCTGCGGCCGTTCGGCGCCGGCGGGTATTCCGGCCTCGATCAGGTCCACGAACTCCGACTTGCCCGTACGCAGGTCCAGCCACCACATGCCGCCGCTGCCCGAGACGCCGAACAGGGTGTTGTCGTCGAGCAGCTGCAGCCGTCTGGTCTCGTCGCCGAGGGACGGCGGGTCGGCGATCTTCGTGAGCGTGGCGTCGCCCGTCCGGTAGCGGTAGACGGCGCCGTCCGGGCGGGTGGTGGCGTAGACCGTGCCGTCGGCGGCCACCGTGAGCATGTCCAGGCTGCCCTCCGCCAGGGCGGGCTGCCGGAGGTCGGTACCGTCCTTGCGCACGTCGATGAGGGTCCCGCCGCTGGCCGCGAGCACGCGGTCGCCGTGCTCGGCGACGGCGCCGAAGCCGGTGGGGCCGGTGGCGAGCCGCGTGACCGTGCCGGTGGCCCGGTCGATCGACATGAGCTGGGCCTTGTCGAGCAGGCCCGCGTAGACGTGGTCGGCGTCCGCGGCGATGGCCCTGACGTAACGCTCGCCGGGCGCCAGTACGCCGAAGTTCCGGACCGCGCCGGTGCTGGGAACGTACTCCCAGACCTTGCCGTCCGGGTACGTCCCCGCGTAGAGGGTGCCGTCGGGCGCCGCGGTCAGGCTCCAGACGAAACCGCCGTTCTTCCCGAACGAGTACAGGTGCTTCACCTCACCCGTCGCCGGGTCGAAGCTGTAGAGGTCGGGGACCGGGTACGTGCCGACATAGATCTTGCCGCCGGACACGGCGGTGGCCCAGCCACCCTCCGCCTCGCCCGCCGCCGGGCCGTCGGGGAGCGTGACGCTCCTGACGACCTTGCGGGTGGCCAGGTCGATCTCCGCCAGTACGGGCGGCTTGGGGCCGCGTTCGACGACGTAGGCGTGTCCTTCGTGGACGACGGCGCCGACGATCGCACCGGTGACCGACGCCGGTCCGAACGTCTCCACCGCCGGGCTCTCACAATTGGCGACGGCAGCGGCTTCGGCGGTGGGGGCTGTGAGGAGGGCGGGTAACAGGCCGGCCACGACGACCATGAGTGAGCGGAGCATGTGGGCCTCGCGTTCATTTCTGAGCAATTATGGCCCTGACCGTAATCTTCTGCGCGCCGTTCGTCAATGGCATGATTGGCCGCATGGCGATTAGGGACAAGGCCGGTATGGCGTTCGACGCTTGGGGGCTGATCGGTGGGCTGGAGGTGGCCCTGGACGTCGACGTGCTCGTGGGCGCCTACCCGGACCGCGACGGGCCGCCCGGGACGCCGGCCACCGTACGGGCGATGCTGGCGGCGCACCGGATCCGGGCGGGGGCGGTGGCGAGCCTGCGCGCGGCACTCTTCGACGTACGCTCGGGCAACGACGCGACCCTCGCGCTGGCCGCGCCCGATGATCTGACGGCGCCCGGCGCGGCGGCGTCCGGCGGAGGTTCGTCTGCGGCGTTCGTGCCGGTCGGGGTGGTGGATCTGCGGGATCCCGTGGGTGCGGGGCGGGAGATGGACCGTCTCGCGGCGGCGGGTGTCCGGGCGGTCCGGCTGTTTCCGGACGAGCAGGGCGTGGAGGCCGGATTTCCGTCGGTCCGGCATGTCGCCCGGCGGGCGGCGCGGCTGGACATGACGGTCCTGACCGGTGGCGACGTACGCAGGTTCTGGCAGCCGTTCGCCGGACTGGAGGCCAGGGTGGTCTTCCTCGACACGCACTTCTACCATCTGGGCGACTTCCTGGTGGCCGCCGCCGACGAGCCCGGCTTCCACACCTCCACCCGCCTGCTCAACTCCCCCGACGCGCTGGAGACGGTCGCCGCGGAACTCGGCGCCGACCGGCTGCTGTACGGCTCCCGGACCCCCCACTACGAACCCATTGTCCCGCTGCTCAGGCTGGCGACCAGCGGCCTGAAACCCGACGAGGTGGCCGCCGTGGCGGGCGGCAACGCCAGGAGGCTACTCGGATGATCATCGATGTCCACGCCCACTGGGGCCCCTGGTTCTTCACCATGGACGTGGCGGGGGCGACCCTCGCCACCATGGACCGCTACGGCATCGACCGGGCCATCGTGTCGTCGACCGAGGCGGTCATCTACGACGCCCCGGCGGGCAACCGCGCCCTGGCCGCCGCCCTCAACGACCAGGGCAACGGCGGGGTGGGCGGGCGCGGAGACAGCCCGGACGGCGGGGTCGAAGGCGGCCGACATCGGTTGTACGGCTATGTCACCATTAATCCCCGCAGGCTCCAGGAGGCGGTCCGGGACTTGGCCGAGTACCTGCCTACCGGCCGGTTCGTCGGTGTCAAGATCCACACCGACTACACGGGCTCGCCCGCCACCTCGCCCCAGTTGCGCGACGCCCTCGAACTGGTCGCCTCGGCGGGCTGCCCGGCGCTGGTCCACACCTGGGGTCCCTCGGTGCTCGACCTGGCCCAGGTCTGCCTCGACACGCCGGGGCTCCGGGTGATCGCCGGGCACATGGGCGCCGACGGGTTCAGGTACGCGATCGAGGCGGCCGGCGCCTGCGACCGCCTCTACCTGGAGCCCTGCTGGTCCCACGCCCCGGCGGGCCGCATCGCCGAGGTGGCGGCGAACGTGGACGCGCGGCAACTGCTGTTCGGCACCGACGCGACGCTCATCGACCCGTCATCGGCCTTCGGCTCGGTCGCCGCGGCGAACCTCACCGGCGAGACGGCCGAGCGGATCGCGTGGCGCAACGCGGCGGAACTGTTCGGCCTGGAGACGGCCCTCTAGCAGCGGCCCGGGGGATCCGGGGCGGTCGGGAGGGGTCCGACCGAGGCGGTCGGGAGGGGTCCGAGGCGGACTGCCAGAGGGGCGGCGGCCTCAGCGGTCCGAAGCCTTCTGGACATTACGGCCCGGTCCGTTATAGCGTGCGGCGCAACTTCACCAAGGGAGCCGCACATGATCCCCCGTCGTCGTTTCCTGCGAGCGGCCGCCGCGGCCGCCTCCCTCACCGCCGTGCCGGTGATCCAGGCCCGGACCGCCGCAGCCCAGTCCGGCGCGGAGACCAGGAGCAGCCGCGAGCCCGAGGGCACCGTCACCGGCCTCGGGCCCGCGAGCGTCGCCAGCCCGCTGGGCAACGGCGAGTTCGTCGGCGGCGTCCTGTACGTGGGCTCCCGCGGCCTGTCTCCCAACGTGGTGGGCGCCTACGACCTGGCCAAGGATTCGGTCACCACCCATTTCGACATCCCCACCGGCGTGGGGATCTGGGCGATGTGCCGGGTGGGCACCGACGTCTACGTGGGCACGCACGCCCGTTCCGACCTCTACCGCATCGACACCGTCGCGGGACAGGTGACGAAGGTCGCCGAATACCCCGACCACTACATCTGGACCATGGCCTCCTCCCCCGACGGCAAGGTCTACATGGGCACGTCGGAGCCGGGCCGCGTCTGGGAGTACGACCCGGCCACGGGCACCAGCCGCGACCTGGGCCAGCCCGCCCCCGGCGAGGCGTACGTACGCAGCATCCAGGCCGACGACAAGTACGTCTACGCGGGCGTCGGCTCCCACGCCCACCTCGTCGCGATCGACCGGGCGACCGGCGAGAAGCGGGAGTTGCTCCCGGCCGCCCTGGCCGACCGCGACTGGGTGTCGAGCATGAACATCTCCGACACCCACATAGCGGGCGGTATGAACTCCCTCGCCGAGCTGGTCGTCCTCGACAAGACCGCGCCGGGGGACTACAAGCTGGTCAAGGCCACGGCTCCGGGCGAGAAGTACGTCGTCGCGGTGCTGATCCACGACGGCTACGTCTACTTCTCCGGCCGCCCTTCGGGCACCTTCTACCGCTACGAGCTGGCCACGGGCAAGCTGGAAGCGCTCGGCGTGCCGTACTTCGAGGCGCTCACACACCGGCTGCTGGCCCACGAGGGGCGCGTCTACGGCATCCAGGACAGCGCGGTCTTCGTGTACGACCCCGCGACGGGCACCCTCGACTACCTCAACCTGGTGCAGCGCGGGCTCAAGGCGGCGCCGGAGGAGCCGATGTCGGTCCATTCCGACGGCCGCCGCGTCTACGTGGGCGGCAAGGGCGGCGCCGACGTCCACGACCTGGCCACGGGCAAGGTGAGCAGGCTGGGCATCTCGGGCGAGCCGAAGACGCTGCTGACCGTCGGCGGCACCACCTACCTCGGCGTCTACACCCAGGCCGCGCTCTACTCCTACCGGCCGGGGGACGCGGAGCCGAAGCTGCTGGCCCGTACCGGCAACCAGCAGGACCGGCCGCGCGACCTGGCCTACGACGCGCGGACGGGCCTGGTCGTGATGCCCACGCAGCCGGAGCCCGGCCACATGAACGGCGCGCTGTCGCTCTACTCACCGCGCACCGGCACGTACGAGACTTATCGCCCCGCCGTCGAGCGGCAGACCGTCTACTCCGTCGCCACCCGCCTCGGCACCGCCTACCTCGGCACCACCACCCAGGAGGGCCTCGGGCTGCCGCCCGTCACCACGAGCGCCAGGCTGGCCGCGTTCGACCTGGTCAAACGGAAGCTGCTGTGGCAAGTCGAGCCGATCGCGGGCGCGCGGTACATCGCCTCCCTCGCGCTGGGCCCGATCACCCTGTACGGCATGGCGAGCACGGGTGAGGTGTTCGAGTTCGACCTGATCCGCAAGAAGGTCACCAGGACGCTGAAGGTGGGCGCCAAGGGCGGCGAGCTGTTCGTCACCGGCCGCGTCGCCTACTGCACCGACGGCGACAAGGTGTACAAGCTGGACCTGGTCACGTTCACGGCGAAGACGATCGTCGAGGGTCTGGCCGGTCAGTGGTTCGGCGGCGAGCCCAAGCTGGCCCTGGACCCCTCCGGCCAGGCCCTGTACGGCGTGCGCGGCCGCGACCTGGTCCGCATCGCCATCTCAGGCCGCCGCTGACCCCGTCAGACCGAGAGCCGTCGCTGAGCCGGCAAAACGAGAGCCGTCGCTGAGCCGGCAAAACGAGCGCCAAGGCCGTCAGATCCACCCACGTTCCCTCGCCGCCATCCCCGCCTGGAAGCGGGTGATGGCGTTGAGGTCCTGCATGAGGTCGTGGATGCGGCGCTGCACGGTACGCAGCCCGAGCCCGAGCGCCCGCGCGATGCCCTCGTCGGTCAGTCCCCCGGCCATCAGCGCCAGCAGGTCCCTGGCCAGCTCGTCCGGGCCGTCGGCGGCGGGCGGCCGGGGCACGGCGCGTAACGGGAAGCCGCGCAGCCACTCCCGCTCGAACAGCGCGATCAGCGCGTCCAGCAGCGCCGAGTGGTGCAGGATGAACGCCGCGTCGATCGAGTACGCCCCGTTGCGGATGGGGATCAGCGCCAGCGCGTCGTCGGCGATCCACATCTTCACCGACGCGTCCGCCACCACGCGCGCCTTCTCGCCGCGCGCCGCCGCGTCCTGGATCAGCTCCAGCCGGCCGGGCATCGCCAGCACCTCAAGGTCGTAGACGCTGCGGTAGTCGACGCCCGCCTGGATCATCCGCTGCTCCCGCTCGACGTTGTTCGAGTGGTCCGGCATGACGTACGGGGGCTTGTCGATGTTGCGGAACATGCTCTGCGCGCTGTCCTGCAGCGCGTACGCCCGGCTGATGATGTTGTCGGTGCCCATGACCACCTCCACCTGCTCGGCCGGGTGCGCCGCGTAGCGCGAGGCCCGCTGGAACGACGCGGTGAGTTCGTGGATGGCCGTCCGCACCTGGTGCAGCTCCTCCTCCTGGCGGCTGAGCATCGGCCGGATGGCGATGTCCGGCGCGACCGCCACGTACCGGGCGCGGCGGCCGGGCAGGCGGCTGGCCAGCCCGCGCCTGGCGAATCCGGCGAGCGTGCGCGCGGCCAGCGGCGTCGACACCCCGCAGTGCGTGGCGAGCTCGGCGGCCGATGACCGCGGATTCTCGACGAGCATCGTGTACAGGCGGCTCTCGGCCGGTGACAGGCCGATCGCTTCGAGCATGGCGGCACCCTTCTGACCGATGGCGGGATACCGCCACCTGGCGGGTTTTGGCCCCTCCGGCGTACTTGTGCCCTGACTGATTCCCAGATTAGGTCAGCGAGGAAACGATCTCCACCGCACAGGAGAGTGCCGTGCGCATGCTGTCCACCCCCCGGCGACGCGGTCTCGGGGCCTTACTCGCGTTCGCGCTGGCGGTGCCGCTGGTCGCCGTAGCCGAGCCGGCCACCGCCGCGCCCGCCGCCGCACCCGCCGAGGCGCCCGCCAACGGGTCCGCCAACGCGCCCGCCGCCGTCAAGGCACCGGGTACGGCGCCCGTCAAGATCACCCTGGTCACCGGGGACACCGTCACCTACTCCAAGGACGCCGCGGGCCGCGCGGCGGTCGTCGTGGACCCCCGCGACGGCCACGAGGCGACGACCTACCAGGCCCAGCAGGACGAGCACGGCTACTACGTGATCCCCACCGACGCCGGGCCTTACGTCAGCAGCGGTCTGCTGGACAAGGAGCTGTTCAACGTCGACTACCTGGCCGTCAACGGGTACGGCGACGCCAAGGCCGATCGGCTGCCCCTCATCGTCCAGTACCAGCCGCAGGTGAAGTCCGGCGACGTCGCGGGCAAGGCCCGGTCTCTGAAGGGCGGCGCGGAACCGCTGGTCCTGAAGAGCATCGACGGCGCCGCGCTGAAGGTCGACAAGAAGCAGGCCCGAGCGTTCTGGCAGTCCGTAACCGGGGAGACGACCCCGTCGGAGGCCAAGGCGAAGGCGGCCCCCGCCCTCGAGAGCGGCCTGCGCAAGGTGTGGCTCGACGGCAAGGCCAAGGCGCTCGACGACGTCAGCAACCCGCAGATCGGCGCGCCGAAGGCGTGGGCCGCCGGGTTCGACGGCACCGGCGCCACGGTCGGCATCATCGACACCGGCATCGACGCCCGGCACCCCGACCTTCAGGGCAGGATCGCCGAGGCGCGCAGCTTCGTCCCGGCGGGCAGTCCCGGCGGCGGCGACCCGGCCAACGTCTCCGACAAGTTCGGCCACGGAACCCACGTGGCGGGCATCATCGCGGGCAGCGGCGCCGCGTCCAACGGCCGCTACAAGGGCGTCGCGCCCGGTGCCCGGCTGACCATCGCCAAGGCGCTGGACGACACCGGCAGCGGCAACAACTCCGAGATCATCGCGGCGATGGAGTGGCAGGCGGCCACCGAGCACGCCCGGGTGGTCAACATGAGCCTGGGCAGCAACGGCGCGACCGACGGCACCGACCCGCTGAGCCAGGCGGCCAACGACCTGACCGCCGAGTACGGCACGCTGTTCGTGGTCGCGGCGGGCAACTCGGGCCCTGACCGGTTCACCGTGGCCGCGCCCGGCGCGGCGACCTCGGCCCTCACGGTCGGGGCGGTCGACTCCGCCGACAAGATCGCGTCGTTCTCCAGCCGCGGCCCGCGCCTGAGCGACGACTTCGCGATCAAGCCGGAGATCACCGCGCCCGGCGTGAACATCATCGCGGCCCGCGCGGCCGGGACCTCGCTCGGCGAGGGCAGCAGCGTCCCGGGCGGCGGCCCGATCGACGACAACTACACGGCGGCGTCCGGCACCTCGATGGCCACGCCGCACGTGGCCGCCGCGGCGGGCATCCTGGCCGCCCAGCATCCCGACTGGACGCCCGACCAGCTCAAGACCGCCCTGGTGGGCACCGCGCAGCCCCTTGACGCCACCTCGCCGTACGACCAGGGCGCCGGTCGGCTGGACATCGGCCGGGCCGTCACCCAGCAGGTCTTCGACGACCTGTCGGCGGTGTCGGCCGGGTTCACCGACCCGTACACCGGCCAGACGCTCACCAAGAAGGTGACCTACCGCAACACCGGCAAGGACCCCGTCACGCTGGCCCTGTCGGTGGCCCTGACGCACGACGGCACGCAGGCGCCCGCCGGGATGGCCACGATCACGCCGTCGTCGGTGACCGTCCCCGCCGGTGGCACCGCCGCCGCGGACCTCACCATCGAGCCCAAGCTCGGCGACCCCGGCTGGTACGAGGGCCGCCTGACGGCGACGGCCGGGACCGACCGGCTGACGGCCCCCATCGCCTTCCGTAAGCAGGCCCAGATGGACACGGTGCACGTCAAGCTCGTCGGCAAGCCCGAGTGGACGAGGCTGAACCCCGGACCGCTGGCCGTGATCAGGGTCAGCGACACCGATCCGATCCTGGCCGGCGAGCCGCTCACCGTGGTCACCGAGAACTGGCGGACCACCGACGTGCCCGGCACGGTGCAGGTGGACGTGAAGCTCGCCCACGGCGGCGTCTACTCCATCAGCGCCCAGCCGTGGTGGTACACCATGCCGGCCCGCCAGCTCCAGTACGGCCTGCTGATCGCCCCCGAGACCAAGCTCACCGGCGAGACCACGATCACCCTGGACGCGACGAAGACCGAGCAGTTGCGGATCAGCACGCCGCGCGAGTCGGAGCCGGTGTTCCTGAACGTGATGAACGTCCGCACGACCGCCTCGGGACGGATGTACGCCGGCGCCTCGCTGCTGAGCTACGAGCCGGCCATCACCGGTAACTACTGGGTCACGCCCCTGACGTCCAAGCCGACCGTGGGCACCTTCACGTTCCTGTTCGACCAGATCCGCCGGGCGCCGGAGGTCTCGCTGAGCGTGCCGGGCCTGTCGCTGCACCCGCGCTACGTCAGTGAGCACGACGCCCTGGTGCCCAAGTTCGCCGCCGACCAGCGGCTGAGCCTGACCACCATCGGCGCGGACATACGCGGCAAGCTGGTCTACCTCCCCGCCAGGAACTCACTGCAGCTCCTCCTGACCGACATGGAGACGGCGATCAAGGGCGGGGCCGCGGGTGTGATCACCAGCGACCGCTTCGCCTGGATCCTCAGCGCCGACGCCTACCTCGCCCAGAACAAGCTGCCCCTCCTGTGGCTCGACAGCGCCGAAGCCGACACCCTCGGCAAGGCCATGGCCCGCAAGCCGTACCCGGCCGGGAAGCTGACCGTCCAGCCGACCAGCCCGTTCGAGTACAAGCTGGCCTACTACGTGAAGGGCGTCACCGCCGGCCGCCTGACCTTCGCCCCGAAGGCCCGCGACCTGACCGCGATCGACACCACCTACCACGCCCAGTTCCCCATGCAGGCGGGGAGGTGGGGGCCGTACCCGAACTTCAACGAGGTCGACCACACCTACATCCCCGTCCAGCCGCTCAGCGTCCGCGGCTCGCACCTCTTCAACGCGCCCGTGACCCGGACCGAGTACTACAACACGACCGGCAGCGAGGTGCTGTGGCAGCGCGGCTATCAGTTCCGCGACCCCGCCACGGACACCACTCGCCTGGCCATGTCCGAACGGGGGTTCACCCGCGCCACCCAGGAGCGGGAGGACTGGAACGAAGCCCTCATGCCCACCCAGATCACCGCCGGGCCTGACCGGCCGGACTGGGTCGATCCGGGGATCTTCTGCGACGGCTGCCGCCAGGGCGACCGGATGCGGGTGCGCGCGCTCGTCCCGGCCGGCCTGGGCTACTACACCGACGCCTCCGACCCCAGCCACACCTACGTGGGGGCGCCGGGCGACGAGCAGACCCACCTGTTCAGCGGCGAGACGGAGGTGCAGCCCCAGTACGACGAGATCGGCCTGCCGTACTACAGCGTGCCGGCCGGGTCGGGCACGTACCGGCTGACCGATGTGTGGAAGGACGGGTTCACCGGCAAGCACCCGGGCACCAGCGTCGAGTCCACCTGGACGTTCCGATCCGCCCGGCCGGCGAAGGACAACGCCCCCTACCCCTGCCTGGACGGCTTGCTCTTCGGCGACAAGCAGCCGTGTGCCCGGTTGCCGCTGATCCAGCTCCGGTACCAGCTCAACCTGCCGGGGAACGACACCGTGGCCGCCGGCCGGCCGTTCGCGTTCACCGTCAAGGCCGAGGGCGGCGCGTCCGCGCTGCGGGTCTGGACCTCCGCCGACAAGGGCGCCCACTGGACGCCGGCCGTGGTCCTCCCGGCGCCGGGCGGCTCCTACAAGGTCCTGGTGGTCAACCCGGCCGGCAGCATCACGATCAAGGCCGAGGCGAAGGGCAAGGACGGCAACACCGTCACGCAGACCGTCGCCGACGCCTACTTGGCGAGGTAGCCCCCCGCCCTCGCCACCGCGGCCCGTTCCTGCTCCGGCAGGGGCGGGCCGTACGGGTCGTGGGCGTGGGACTCCGGGATGCGGCCCTCGGCCGCCGCGAGCCACAGCATGCGCTGGACGTAGCCCTCCATGGGCTCGGTGAAGGTGGCGGTGGCCAGGCGGTCCAGGCGGCCCGACGCCGCGTCGAAGGCCCGCAGGTCCGAACCTCGGTAGGCGGCCATGACCGCGGCCGTGACCGGGACCGACGCGGCCGCGAGGCCCACCAGGGCGGCCTCGGCGCCCCACAGGAGCGACGGGCCGAACATGCGGTCCTCACCGGTGATGGCCAGCCTGCCCGCCTCCCTCGCGAGGGTGATGGCGCGCTGGCAGCCCATGGCGTCGGACAGCAGCGCGGTCTTGATCCCGGCCACGCCGGGATGCCGGAGAAGGTCCCGCATGGTCTCGGGCGGGCAGGGCCGGGTGTAGAGGTCGAAGGCGATCATGGGGATCCCGGCCGCCCGCCAGATCGCCTCGTGGCCGCCCAGCCGGTCGCCCTCGGCGGGGAAGACCAGGACGCCATCGGCACCGAGCCTCGCGGCCACCCGGGCCTGCTCCTCGGCCTGAGCGACCCCCCCGGAATGCGCCGACGAGCCGCCGACGCCGACGATGACCGGCACGCCGAGCGCGACCGCGCGCTCGATCACGGCGGCGCGTACGTCCGGCGCCAGGTACGGCCCGCGGCCGGTGTGCGCGAGCACCGCCAGCCCGTCGGCGCCGTCCTCGACCAGCCCGGCGAGGTAGCGCGACACCACGCCGAGATCCACCTCGCCCGACTCCGTCATGGGGGTGGCCGCGGCGGCGAGCAGCGTGCCGCGAAGACGATCACGGAGGACTTGTGCCGAAATATCCACCCGAGAGAGCTTATTTCAGCCCAGTCATCGCGATGCTGTTGACCAGGTACCGCTGCAACAGGAAGAAGACCAGCAGGCACGGCACCACGGAGATCGCCGCCGACGCCATCAGCACCGACAGCTGCATCTCCTCGGTCCGCAGCGTGGTCAGGCCGACGGTGAGCGTACGGGTGGCGTCGCTCTGCCCCACGACCAGCGGCCACAGGAAGTCGTTCCAGTGCCACAGGAACACGAACACGCCCAGCGTGGCCAGGACGGGCCGGGTCAGCGGCACCACGATCGTCCAGTAGACCCGCAGCTCGGAGGCGCCGTCCACCTTGGCCGCGTCGAACAGCTCGTCGGGCAGCCCCATGATGAACTGCCGCATCAGGAACACGGCCTGCGAGTTGGCCAGCGTCGGCACGATCAGCCCCCAGAACGTGTCCACCCCGTCCAGGCTGTTGACCAGCACGAACGTCGGGATCAGGGTGGCCTGGAAGGGCACCATCATGGTCGCGAGGAACGTCCAGAACATCGCCTGGCGGCCGGGGAAGCGCTTCTTGGCGAACGCGTACCCGGCCATCGAGGCGGTGAGCAGGATGATCACCACCGAGACCACGGAGTACACCAGCGAGTTGACCGTCCACCCCACGAAGCCGGAGGCGGACAGCACCCGCGTGAGGTTGTCGAGCGTGAGCGAGTCCGGCCACTGCGCGGGCAGGGTAGGGGCGCCCGCGGGCGACAGCGCGACGATCAGCATGGCGGCGAACGGGCTGACGGTCAGCACCGACAGCACGCCGAGCAGCGCGACGAGCGGCCATCTCTGCCGCGTGCGCGTCATGTGTTCCCCCGGTCCAGGAAGCGGCGCTGGATCAGCGACACGATGAGCACCAGGGCGAACAGGACCATCCCCCACGTGGCGGCGTAGCCGAAGTCGAAGGATCTGAAGCCGTGGTCGTAGATGCCGTAGATGAGGGTGTAGGTGGCCCTGGCGGGACCGCCACCGGTCATCACGTAGACGGTGTCGAAGGTCTGGAAGGCGCTGATCGTCTCGATCACCAGGACGAAGAAGAGCGCGGGCTTCAGCAGCGGCAGCGTGATCCGGCGGAAGCGCTGCCACGCCGAGGCCCCGTCGACCCGGGCCGCCTCCAGGTAGGAGCCGGGGATGGCCTTCAGCCCGGCCAGCAGGATCAGCATGGAGTAGCCGAAGCCCTTCCACGCCGACACCACGGCCAGGGCCGGCAGCACCAGCGACGACTGCTCCAGGAAGGCCACCGGGCCGAGCCCGGCCTTGCCCAGGACGCCGTTGATCAGGCCGTCGAACTCGTAGATCCACCGCCAGATGACGCCGGCCAGCACGAAGCTGGTCACGTACGGCAGGAACAGCATGCCGCGGAACAGGCCGCGCAGGAACACGACCTGGTTCAGCAGCAACGCCGTGCCGAGCGAGACGAGCAGGGTGAGCGGCACGTAGACGGCCACGTACACGAGCGTCACGCGCAGGCTCGTCCAGAAGATCGTGTCGTCGAGCAGCCGGGCGTAGTTGTCCGCGCCGACGAAGCTCCACTCCCCGCCGATGTTCCAGTTGGTCAGGCTCATCCCCGCCGCGCCGAGGGCGGGGAAGATCCGGAAGATCAGGAAGAGCACCAGCACGGGCAGCACGAACAGCAGGCCCGTGACCGGGTCACGCAGGCGTTGGCGCATCCCTATCCGCCGTTGCCCAGCAGCGCGTCGGCCTCCTTGGCCGCCGCGTCGAGCGCCGTCTTCGCGTCCTCCTTGCCGAGCAGGGCCGCCTGGATGTGCGGGGCGATGACGCCCATCACCTGGCGGGCCTTCGGGTGGGTGTCACCGGGGAAGGCGTACTGCAGCGACTTGGCGAACTCCGTGGCCGCGGCCGACTGCCCCGGCACGGTCACGTCGGTACGGGCGGGGAAGAAGCCCGACTCCGCGGCCAGGCTCGCCGCGACCTCGGGCGAGGACAGGTAGGTGGCGAACTTCTTCGCCGCGTCCTTGCTCTCGGCGTGCTTGGCCAGCACCAGGGCGCCGGGGATGCCGAACGCGACCCGCTTGGTGCCCTCAAGCGGCAGGCCGATGCCGACGTTCTCGGCGCCGATCGCGGCGCCGAGCTGGGTGGCCTGCAGGGCGGTGGCCGCGTGGTACATCGCGCTCTTGCCACCCGCCAGGGCGCCGCCCTCGATCTCGTTGCCCTTGCTGGCGGCGTCGGCGGGCAGGCCGCCCGCGGCCTTCAGGTCGAGCAGGAGTTGCAGACTGTCGACGCCTTGCGGGCCGTTGAAGGCCACCTTCTTGCCGTCGGGGGCGAAGACGCTGCCGCCGTTGGCCCACAGGATGGGGTAGAAGCTCTGGTTGAGGCTGACCTCGGGCTTGCCGGGGTAGTCGAGCACGGCGACCTTCTTGGCGGCCAGCTTGGGCGCCGCCGCCTTGAGCTCGGCCAGCGTCTCGGGCACCTTGTCGACGCCCGCCTCGGCGAACAGCTTCTTGTTGTAGATGGGGGCGGTGATCGTCTGGTAGATCGGCACGCCGTACAGCTTGCCGTTCACGGTCAGCGCGGTGAGCGCGCTGGGCAGGTAGGTCGCCTTGTCCTTGCCCACCACGTCGTCGACGGCGTCGATGGTGCCCTGCTGGGCGTACTGCGGGATCTGGTCGGGACCCAGGACGACGAGGTCGAAGCCCTTCTTCGAGACCAGTGCCGTGGTGACCTTCTCCTGACGGCCCTCCCACGGCTGCTGGTCGATCTTGATGTCGATCGTCGCGTTCTTGGCCTCGAAGTCCTTCTCGACCTTGGCCCAGAACGCCTGGCTCTTGGCCTGGTCCCCGATGACGGGGTACATCCAGAGGGTCACGGTGCTCTTGTCCGAGCCGCTGGATCCGCACCCGGCGGCGGCGAGGGCCAGGGCGGCCGTCAGGCCGAGTGCCGCTGTCTTCCTCATCGGCGGATTCCTTTCGAGTAATACCGGTCCTGACCGAAACCTAATGACGAGGACCTCGTGCGGTCAATGGGCGATACCTGAACGTAACTACGGCCTCCACCGTTAACGCGCGGTGAATCGGGTGATCTCGCGGGCGACGGCGTCGGCGTGCTCGGCCGTGTAGTTCTCGTTCCAGTCGATGATCAGCAGCGTCTCGGCGACCAGCCGCTCGGCCTCGGGACACGGGTTCGGGACGTACCCGTCGAGCGGGTAGCGCGAGGAGCCGTAGATGGGCCGATCCCACAGTGGGGCGCGGTTCAGCGGCTCCTCCAGGTAACCGGCCCGCGCGGGTATCCCGGCCGCGGCCAGGTGCGCGGCCAGCTCCCGGGCGTCACCCTCCGGCCGCACGATGGGGAACAGCCACCAGGCGTGCCCCTCCGGGCGCGGCAGCCGTACCCCTGGCAGACCCTGAAGGGCGTCGAGCAGCCGTACGGCCGTGCTCCGGCGGGCCGCGACGACGCCGGGCAGCTTGGCGAGCTGGGCCCGCGCCACGGCGGCCTGCAGCTCGGTCATGCGGTAGTTCAGGCCGAAACCGGCGTGCGAGCGCCCGGCCGCCCGGTCCCAGCCCTTGTCGGCGAACAGCCGCATCCGGCGCGCCAGCTCGTCGTCCTCGGTGAGCGCCAGGCCGCCGTCGCCGCAGGTGATGTGCTTCCACTGCTGCAGGCTGAGGGTGGCGACGTCGCCCACCGTGCCCGCCGGCCGGCCGTCCGGCAGCTCGGCGAGCCACGCCTGGGCACAGTCCTCGATCAGCGCCAGGCCGTGCTCGTCGGCCAGCGCCCGCAGCTCGGCCACGCGGGCGGGCGCGCCGAACAGGTGGACGGCCATGATCGCCCGCGTTCGCGGGCCGATCAGCTTGGCCACCGCGCCGGGGTCGAGATTGCCGTCCGAGGGATCTACATCCGCGAAGACAGGGACCGCGTTCTGCGCCAGGATGGGGGCCACGGTCCCGAAGTCGGTGATCGGCGTCGTGATGATCTCGTCTCCGGGGTCCGGCGCAGCCGCCACGACCGACAGATGGAGGGCCGCGGTGCCGGAGCCGCACGCGACCGCGTGGCGCACGCCGTACAAGGCGGCGACCTCGCGTTCGAGCGCTCTGGTCTCGGTCCCCCAGACGGAGCTGAGCATGCCCGAGCGGATCACCCGCGCCGCGGCGGCGACCTCTTCGTCGCCGAGCGTACGGCCGGCGGCCTCGGCCATGGACGGGAACTTCACAGGGGCACCTCACAAGTTATAATTGCGGTCTTGACCGAAAACAGCGAGAGGGAGGCGTGGGTGGGAATCGTCATCGGGGTCGTCGGCCCGCATGATCTGGTCGACGACGTCGCGGCCACCTGCGAGGAGCAGCCCGGGGTCACCGCGCTGCGCCTCGACTACGACCACGAGTCGCAGGCGCCCGCGATCGTCGAGGCGCACGCCGCCGCCGTGGAGGGATGGCTGTTCACCGGCATCGTCCCCTACATGCTCTCCCGCGACGCCGAGGTGCTGAGCCGGGCCGCCGCGTTCGTCGACTACTCGGGCGCGACGCTGCTCAGCGCCCTGGTACGCCTGCAGCACGAGGGCCAGGACGTCACCGGGCTGTCCATCGACACGCTGCCCGCGGCCGACGTGGTGGCCACGTTCGCCGAGGCCGGGCTGCCCGCCGACACGCTCAGGACGCTGCCCTACCGGCCGGAGATGACCTCCAAGAAGGCGATCGCCTTCCACCGGCGCGGCCCCGCCCATCCGGTGATCACCTGCCTGAGCTCGGTGCACGAGGCGCTGCGCGGTGAGATGCACGTGCTGCGCCTGGCGCCGTCCGTCCACTCGGTCCGGGTGGCGCTGCGCCAGCTGCTGCTGACCGCCGAGGGGCAGGCGCAGGAGGACGCGCAGATCGCGCTCGGGCTGATCGAGGTCGAGAACGAGGAGGGACTGCTGCGCGAGGCCACCGCGCTCGGCGGCACACTGGCCGCCTTCCGGGGCGGCACCCATCTCCTGGTGACCACCCGGGGCCCGCTGTACGACGCCACGGGCGGCTTCACCGGCCTGCCCATGCTGAGCCGCCTCGCGGCGCAGAATCAGGTGGTACGCGTGGGTTTCGGGCTGGGCCGCAGCGCGGCGGAGGCCGAGAGCCTGGCCCGCCGGGCCCTGGCCCGCGCCCGGCGCATCGGCGAGGTCGCGGCGGTGCTGTCGCTGCGCGCCGACACCGACATCGTCCTGGAGTCGGTCGCCGGCGTCCCGGAGTCGGAGCGCAACCTCTCGGTGATCGCCCGCCGCGTGGGGCTGTCGGTGGCGACGATCGAGCGGCTGCTGGAGGCGCGGTCGGCGGCGGGTGACGAGCCGCTGACCACCAGGGAGATCGCCGACCGCCTCGACGTCCAGCAGCGCACGGCCCGGCGCATGCTGCACCGGCTGGAGCTGGCCGGGCTGGCCGAACGCACGGGCAACCTCACCAGCGGCTCCAGCGGCCGCCCCCTGACCCTGTACCGCCTCACACTCTGAGGCGGCAGGCTCGGGGACGGCCGTTTTGGGGACGGCCGGCTCGGGGACGGCCGGCTCGGGGACGGTGCCGCTGGCTCGCATGAGGGTCAGGCGAGCCAGCGGGACAGGCCGGCGCTGACGAAGTCGTCGTCCCGTAGCCACGGGTAGGCGGCCCAGATCCGGTCGAGCTCCGCGAGCTGCCCCGGTGAGAGCTCCTCCGCCGGGTCCAGGCACCAGCGCCCCGCCAGCAGCCCCTGGCGGCGCAGCACCTCGTGGATGCCGGGGATGCAGCCGTGGAAGGCGTTGGCCGAGTCGAAGATGGCGGCGTTGGCGTCGGTGAGGTGGCCGTCGAGGGTGAGCAGCCGCCGCATGGCCGCGTCGTCGCCCGAGCGGGCCAGCTTGGCCTCCTCCAGCAGTTCGACCGCCCGCCGTACCCAGACCGCCCACTGACCGAGCAGCCCGCCGACGAACTCGATCTCCACCTCGTGGCCGTCCACGACGACCCGGTGGGTGGTGACGAGATCGGCCAGGATGTGGTCGTCGTTGCCGGTGTAGAGTGCGACCTCGGCCGCGCGACCGGCCCGGACCACGCCGTGGAGCACGTCGAGCGTGCGATAGCGGTCGAAGGGGGCGACCTTGATGCCCACCACGGACTCGATCGCCGCCAACCGGGTCCAGAAATTTCGTGACAAAGGGCGTCCGCCGACCGCGGTCTGCAGGTAGAAGCCGATGACCGGCAGCACCTCGCCCACCGCCCGCGCCCGCTCGATCAGCCCGTCCTCGTCCAGCTCCCGGCACGGGCTCAGCAGCACCATGTGGTAGCCGAGCGACCTGGCCAGCTCGGCCTCCGCCACGGCCTGCCGCGTGGTCCCGGTCGCGCCCGCCACCAGGACCACCTCGCGCTCGTACTCCCCCGCGGTCCGCGCGGCCAGCTCCAGCACCGGCGGCAGCAGGTCGGTGCCGTGGATGGCGAACTGCGTGGTGTGCACGCCCACCGCCAGCCCGCCCGCGCCGGCCTCGACGTAGTAGCGGGTCAGCGCCCGCTGCCGCCGCTCGTCCAGCTTCCGGTCCTCGGTCAACGCCAGCGGGTGCGCCGGAATCACCAGGCCGCGCCGGAACAGCTCGCGCACGGACGTCTGCGCCTCTGGAATCGTGCTGAGCACGTCGGATCCCCCTTGGGTCAATGAACCGGGCACGCGGTTAGAAGCGGCCGTCACGGCGTTCGAACTTGGTGGGCTTGCCGAGCAGCGGGCCGCCGTCGGCCACCCAGCGCGCCGTGTGCTCGATCAGCTCGGCGGGCGTGAGCTCGGGGTAGCCGAACAGGCGGTGGCACTTGCCGGCGTTCGACAGCAGCGCCGTGGGCGCCTCCTCGCCGCTGAACACCGGCTCCTTGCCCAGGGCCGCGCCGAGGTCCAGCGCCGCCTGCCGGACCGAGACCAGCTCGGGCCCGGTCACGTTGAGCACGTACGGCGGTGACTCGGCGAGCAGCAGCGAGCGGAGCACGACCTCGTTGGCGTAACCCTGCCAGACCACGTTGACCTGGCCGGTGGCCAGATCGATCGGCTCCCCGGCCAGGATCTTCCCGGCCAGGTCGACGAGCACGCCGTAGCGCAGCTCGACGGCGTAGTTGAGCCGCAGCAGCGACATGCGGGTGCCGTACGCCTCCGCGAAGTGCGACAACACCCGCTCCCGGCCGAGGCAGCTCATCGCGTAGTCGCCGACCGGCCCGGTCGGCGAGCCCTCCGTGCTGCCGCCGCCCACGGGGACCAGCGGGTAGACGTTGCCGGTGGACAGGGCGGCGATCCTGGCGTCCCTGAACCTGTCGGCGACCCTGCCCGGCAGGTACGCGTTGGTGAACCAGGTGGCGTGCTCCCGGCCCTCGGTGCCGAACTTGGCGCCGACCAGGAACACCACGTTCGGCGCTTCGGGGAGCTCGCGCAGTGCCCCCTCGTCGGCCACGTCGGCGGCCACCACGGTCGCGCCGTCGTCCTGGAGCGCCTGGGCCAGCCCGGGTTCGGAGAACCGGGACACCGCGGTGATCCGCCGGTCGCCACGCGTGGCGTTGAGCGCCAGCCGGACCAGGCTCGGGCCGAGCTTGCCGCCCGCGCCGAGGATCAGGATGTCGCCGTCGAGCCTGCTCAGGTCGTCGACGAGGGCGGCGCTCGGCCGCGCCAGCCGTTCCTCGAGTTCCGCTGTCGTCCGCACGCGGTCTACCTCCGTTACGTCATTTACGGTCCAGACCGTAACTGCGGCGGAGTTCGGCTGTCAATGGGCGCCCTCGGACGCCTGTCGGCGGGCGTCCTCGGACGCCTGTCGGCGGGCGTCCTCGGACGCCGGGCAACGGGTGGTTCGCGCGCCGGTCGTTGGGCGCTCTCACGAGCCGGTCATTGGGTGGTTTCGCGGGCCGCGACCAGTACCTCCAGGATGGCCCGGGTCTGCGCCCACGGGACCGGGCTCGGCGCGCCCCCGATCATCGCCAGGAACGCCTCGATCGTCCCCTCGTAGCCCAGGCCCTTGACGTGGTCGTCGCCGCCTTCGATCACGACGGTGTCGGTGCCGCCGCGCCGATGGATGGTGACGGAGTAGGACTCCTCGTCGGAGACGCCGAGGATCTCGACCGTGCCGGTGACGCCGCTGTCCCAGCGCAGGGCCATGACGCCGGTGTCCTCCGAGCGCAGGCCCGCGTAGTGCCTGGTGGCCGAGGCCGCGCCGGCCAGCCGTACGTCCGGGCCGAACAGCGAGACCAGCAGCTCCACGCCGTGGATCCCCATGGTCACCATCGTCCCGCCGCCCTCGCCGGGGGTGTCCTGCCAGGCGTTGTAGCCATTGGCCCAGAGGCCGACGTCATGCCGTACGGTGGCCCGGACCGCGAGCACGTCGGCGGGGTCCACCCGCAGCCCCGCGAAGGCCGGGGCGAAGCGGAGCACCGAGCTGGACAGCACGCGGTCGTGGATCCGCAGCCGGTCCAGCTCGCGCAGCTGGGCGCGGGTGGCGACGGCGGGCTTGTTCACGAAGCAGGCCGCGCCGGTGTCGAGCACGGCCGCCAGCGCCCCGGGCACGCGCGGGCTCGGCACGGTCAGCACCACGCCGTCCGGCTCGGCGGCCAGCAGCGCGGCCAGGCTCGGCAGCACCTCGGCGCCGGGGTGCTCGCCGGTGAAGCGGCTCAGCCGTTCCGGGTCCTCCTCCCACACCAGCAGGTCCGCGTGGCGGGCCAGGGTACGGGCGTCGGTGAAGGGATGGCTGGTGGCGAGACCGGCTAGGGCGACACGCATGGCTGGCTCCATTTCACGACATTTCAGGAAATCTCAGAAAATCTCAGGAAATGGAGCCCATCATGGCATCCGCTAGAGCTCGTCCACCTCCGCGTGGGAGCGGCCGCCCGACAGCTTCGGGTAGCCGGGGCCGCGGTCGAAGAAGCGGCCCGCCGGCGGGCGCAGGTTGGCGCGGAGCTGGGCGGTGCCCTGCTCGTCGATGCGGTCGCCGTCCAGCACCACGCCGTAGTCGCCCAGGGCGCCGGCGATCGACACCTTCCCGTCGCGGACGTCCGCCGCCACGGCGCGCGGGTCCCGGTCGTACGGTGAGCCCCAGCCGCCGCCCCCGGTGGTGCGGATGCGGATGGTCTCGCCCGCCTGCACCTGGTAGTCGTCCACCAGGCCTTCCATCTCCTTGCCCGCGATCTCGACCCGGAACGGCCGCCCGGCCAGCCCGCCGTTGACGCCCCAGCACGACAGGATCGACCGGTCGGCGATCGACATGTACGAGGCGTCCCTGAGCATCCTGATGTGCTTGTCGTAGCCGAGCCCGCCCCTGAACATGCCCGGCCCGCCCGAGTCACAGGCCAGCGCCAGCCGCTCGACCCGGAACGGCCAGCGCGCCTCGGCGAACTCCACCGGGATGTTGCGCGAGTCGGGCACCACGTGGATGGTGTCCTCGCCGTCGGCGTACCAGCGCCCGCCGGAGCCGCCGCCGAGGACCTCCCTCATCAGGTACGGGACGCCGTCGGCGTCGGCGCCGTGGACGCCGGTGTAGCGGATCGTCTCCTGGTCGGCCGGCATGCGGCCGCCGGTGGCCTTGGCCAGCACGCCCGCGAGCACGCCGAGCAGGCGCAGGATCACGAACGTCCGCGCGTTGGTTGGCGCGGGGAAGATCGGGGTGAGCAGCGTCCCCTTCTCCGGGAAGACCATCTCGATCAGGGGGACGACGCCCTCGTTGACGTCCAGCTCGGCCATGCGCTCCGGGGTGTCGGCGAGGTTGCGCAGGATGGGGGCCAGCCACTTCTTCAGGAACACCCCGTCGGCGTAGTCGCCCGCGTGGTTGATCGGCCCCTTGGCCTGCGGTGACGTGCCGGTGAAGTCGATCTTCAGCGGGGCGTCCGCCGCGTGGTCGACGGTGAGCGTGATCCGCTGGGCGTGCAGCCGCGGCTCGTCCACGCCGTCGTGCTCGGCGTAGTCCTCCCAGGTGTAGGTGCCCTCGGGGATCTTGGCCAGCAGCTCGCGCCGGAACGTCTCCGTCGTCTTGCCGATGATCGCGTCGAAGCACGCCTCGACCTCGGCCCGGCCGTACCTGTCGAACAGCTCGCCCAGGCGGCGCGCCCCCATGAGGCAGGCCGAGCACTCGGCGTCGAGGTCGCCCGCGAGGGAGTCGGGCATGCGCGAGTTGCGGGTCATGATGCGCAGCGCGGCCTCGTTGGGCACGCCCGCGTCCCACAGCTTGATCGGCGGGACCATCAGCCCCTCCTCGTACACGCTGCGCGCGTGCGAGGGCATCGAGCCGGGCACGGAGCCGCCGATGTCGTCGTGGTGCCCGAACGCCTGCACGAAGGCCACCACAGAGCCCTCGTGGAAGACCGGGACGGTGACGCACAGATCGGGCAGGTGGCCGATCCCGCCTTCTGACAGGTAGACGTCGTTGTGGAAGAAGACGTCGCCGGGGTTCATCTCCTCGATCGGGAAGTCGCGGACGATCGGCTGGACGAGCGCGCTGTAGGAGCGGCCGGTCAGCTTGCGCAGCCGCGCGTCGTGGATGCCCGCGCGGAAGTCGTGCGCGTCGCGGATCATCGGCGAGCGGGCCGTACGCGCGATCGCGGTCTCGACCTCCTTCTCCACGGAGGCCAGGGTGCCCTCGACGATCTCGACGAGAATCGGGTCAGCCACGCCGCACCTCCACGTTGCCGTAGTCGTCCACCTGGGCGGTGAAGCCGGGATGGATGGGGATCGTCGAGCCGTACTCCTCGATGACCGCCGGACCCTCGACCACGGTGCCCGGGTCCAGGTCGGACCGCTGGTGGATCGGCGTGTCGGCGGCCGAGTCGAAGTGCACGCTCCTGGTCGCCGCCGCGGGCCGCTCACCGGCGCCGGGCTCCCTGCGGCGGATGGCCGGGCGGGTGATGGGACCGATGCCGGAGACGCGCAGGTTGACCCATTCGACGCCGTGCCGCTCGTCGTCGCGGTAGCCGTAGCCGTAGAGCTTCTCGTGCGCCTGGTGGAAGCGGTCCAGCACCTCCCGGCGCCACTCCTCGTCCACCTCGCCCGCCGGGGCGGCCACGCTCACCTCGTACGCCTGACCGTAGTAACGCAGGTCGGCGCTGCGGGCGTAGACCGGCTCGTCGAAGCCCTCCCGGTCGAGCGCCTGCGCCGCCTCGCCCTCCAGCTCGCGGAAGATCTCCCCTGCCGTCGCCGGTGACAGGTCGCGGGTGACGTGCGTACGGACGTAGTCGTTCTTGACGTCCACCGTGAGCAGGCCGAACGCCGAGACGTTGCCCGGATCGGGCGGGACGACCACCGCGGGCAGTCCCAGGATGTCGATCAGCCGGCAGGCCAGCAGCGGCCCCGAGCCGCCGAACGTCACCAGCGGGAAGTCCCGCACGTCGAGCCCGCGCTTGACGGTGAGCTGGCGGATGGCGTTGCTCTGGTTGAACGCGCTGATCTCCAGGATGCCCGTCGCGGTCCGCTCGGCGCTGAGCCCGAGCTTGTCGGCCAGCGCCTGGATGCCGGTGCGCGCGGCCGCCACGTCGAGCGGGATCTCCCCGCCGAGCAGGTGCGGCGGGATGCGGCCGAGGAAGACGTGCGCGTCGGTGACCGTCACCTCGGTGCCGCCCCTGCCGTAGCAGAGCGGTCCGGGATCGGCCCCGGCCGACTTGGGGCCGACCTTCAGCGTGCCCTCGGGCGAGATCCAGGCGATCGAGCCGCCGCCCGCGCCGACGGTGACGATGTCGATCATCGGGATCTTGCACGGGTAGCGCCCGATGACGCCCTCGGTGGTGATGGACGGCTCGCCGTCGATCACCACGGAGACGTCGGTGGACGTGCCGCCGCCGTCCAGGGTGATCACCGACGGGTGCCCCGCCGTGGACGCGATGAGCGCCGCTCCCAGCGCCCCGGCAGCGGGCCCCGACAGCACCGTGGTGATCGGCTGGTTGACGACCTCGCGGGCCGACAGCACGCCGCCGTTGGACTTCATCACCGAGAACGGCATGCCGAGCCGGGCCGACAGGTTGGCCAGGTAGCGGCGCATCGTCGGCTTGACCGCCGCGTCCACGAGCGTGGTGACCGACCGCTCGTACTCGCGGTATTCGCGCAGCACGTCGCTCGACAGCGAGACGATCGCCTCGGGGTGCTCACGGGCCAGTACGTCCCGCATGCGCCGCTCGTGGTCCGGATTGGCGTACGAGTGCAGGAAGCACACGCCGATCGCGGTGACGCCCTTGGCCTTGAACCAGCGGGCCACCTCGGCGGCCTGCTCCTCGGCGAACGGGCGTACCTCGGCACCGGTGTGGTCCAGCCGCCCCCCGACGGTCTTGACCAGGTGGATCGGGACGATCCGCGGTGGTTTGACCCAGAAGTAGGAGTTGCCATAGCCGTCGGGCACGCTCTGCCTGGCTATCTCCAGGATGAACTCGAAGCCCTCGGTCGTGATGAACCCCAGGTTCGCGATCCGGTCCTCGAGCAGTTGATTGGTGGCCACAGTGGTGCCGTGCACGACGGAACTCGCGTCGAGCGGCCCCAGCTTCTCGATGCCCCTGACGAACCCGTCGGCCGGGTTCGCGGGGGTCGAGGGGGTTTTGGTGGTGACGATCTCACCGGTCTGGTCGTCCACGGCCACCACGTCGGTGAACGTGCCCCCGGTGTCGACTCCAATACGGACGCTACGCATGGCTCCTCAGCTTCGGCGCCGGCCGAGCACTTCATCGATGACCCGGGGCGCGTTCTCAGTGCCAACATAGGCGGCCAAGCGCACCACTAGCTCCTGTGACCTGGCAAGTTCGGCCTCGACCCTGGCCTTACCCGACTGCCCAGCCTGCACGCCGAAGTAGGCGCCGATGATCGTGCCCACCACCCCGGCCACGCCCGCGAACAACGCCGCGAACTCCTTCGTGGCGAACACGGCGGCCCCGAAGGCCACCAGCACCGCGACGATCCCCGCCACGACCACAAGGAAGCCGTACCGCCACCTCGTGGCGTCGGCCTGCGCCGCCGTGAGGTCGTCGGTCGTCATCATCGCGTCGAGCGAAGGGGGCTTCTCTGTGACCACGGTTCCTCCTGATAACTCCAGGGGAGAAATCTCCCACGAGGTCAGGTAACAAGCCAAGCCGCTAAGGTGGCCCCCTGTGACCGACACGTTTGCCCTGTCCGCCGTCCCGTCCGGCGCCCGTGATGCCGTACTGAAGTTCTACTTCGGTCCCATGGACTGCGGGAAGTCCACGCTCGCGCTGCAGATGAACTACAACCACGGCCGCCAGGGCCGGCGCGGGCTGGTCCTGACCAAGCACGACCGCTCGGGCGGACCCCAGGTCACCAGCAGGATAGGGCTCGGCCTGGACGCCATCGAGGTCGTGGACTCCCTCGACCTGGTGACGCTCGTGACCGGCCACGACAGGATCGACTACCTGATCTGCGACGAGGTCTGCTTCTACACCGTCGACCAGATCGAGCAGCTCGCCGACCTGGTGGACGACCACGGCATCGACGTCTACGCCTTCGGGCTGGCCTCGGACTTCAGATCCGTGATGTTCCCGGCGGCGCAGCGGCTGTTCGAGCTGGCGGACGAGGTGTGCCGGTTGCAGGTCGAGGTGCTGTGCTGGTGCGGGCGCCCCGGCCAGCTCAACGGGCGGATCGTGGGCGGGGAGCTGGTCCGTACGGGCGAGCAGGTCGTGATCGGCGACACGGACGCGTCCCCGGTCCGCTACCAGGTCCTCTGCCGCCGCCACCACCGCGCGGGCCTCCTGGGCGAGGGCACTGCCTGAGCCTGGCCACCTTCTTCCACGGCCCTTAAAGGGGCCCCAGCCACGACAGACCGTCTACCCTCGCTCCCCCGGAGGGGGTATCCCACCCTAAGGACCCCAGCCCGAGCCTAGATCAGCTTGTCGAGCAGCTCTCTGAGGCGGGCCGCGTCCTCAGGCGTCAGCTTCGCCAGGAACGCCCGCTCCGCCTCGTCCACGGCCTGACCCCCGTCGCGCAGCGTGTTGCGCCCACGCGGGGTCAGCTCGACCATGTTCTTGCGCCGGTCGGCCGGATGCGGCCGACGGCTGACCAGCTTCTTGCCCTCCAGCGTGTCGATCATCGCGACCATCGTCGTCCTGTCGATCCGCAGCCGCGTCGCGGCCTCCTGCTGGGACAGCGGGTCGGCCGAGTCGAGCACGTTGAGCACCGCGAGCTCGCGGCCGTCGACGCCGTACGGCTCCAGGGCCGGGCCGGTGTGCTGGGCCAGGCGCAGGTTGGCGTGCTTCAGCAGGTATCCAAGGCGGCGTCTCGACACCTCCCGATTCTCGCACTAGCCTAATCGTCAGTAGAGCTGACAATCAGTGGAGCTGTCATATGCTGAGCTTCGGAATGAAGACCGTCCCTGTCGGCGTCACGTACGACACGCTGCTGCGAACCTGGCAGCAGGCCGACGCGGTCCCCGCCATCGAGCACGCGTGGCTCTGGGACCACATGCTGCCGCTGTTCGGGCCGGTGGACGCGCCGATCCACGAGGGCTGGACGATGCTCGCCGCCCTGGCCGCGCGGACCTCCCGGCTCCGGCTGGGGCTCATGGTGACGAGCAACCTCACCCGGCCGCCGGCCGTACTCGCCAAGATCGCGGCGACCGTGGACGCCATCGCGCCCGGCCGGCTGGTCCTCGGCCTCGGCGTCGGCGGCACGCACCAGCCGGGCGACACGCTCGTACCCAGGGAGTACAACGCGTACGGCCTGCGCATCGCCTCACCCGGTGAGGGCGTGGCCCGGCTGGCCGAGTCGTGCGCGATCATCAAGCGGATGTGGACCGAGGACCGCTTCGACTTCGACGGCCGCTACTACCAGTTGCGCGAGGTGGTCTGCTCGCCGAAGCCGGCCGTCCCGCCGCCGCTGCTGATCGGCGGGTGGGGCGACAGGACGCTCGGGGTGGTGGCCGAGCACGCCGACATCTGGAACGTACCGGGGCCGCCGCACAACACGATCGAGTTCATCCGGGAACGGAACAAGGTGCTCGACGAGAAGTGCGCCGCCATCGGCCGCGATCCGGCGGAGATCACCCGCTCGACCCAACTCGTCGTCTCCACCGAAGACCCCGCCGCCGCCCGGTCAGCGATCCGCGAGCTCGCGGACGCCGGCCTGACCCACTTCGTCCTCGGCGTCCGCCTGCCCGGCCCGGCGAACGTGGCCGAATGGCTGGCCGAAGAGCTCATCGCCCACATGACGCGGTAGCCGTTAGGCGGCGCAGCAGCCGCCACCTTCCCTCAAACGGCGCAATAGCCGTCGTCGCAACCGTCGGCCGGGGGCGCGAGGATGGTCACCGGGGTCTGGCCGGTGCGGGCCGCCACCTCGTCGAGAGCGGCGTCGAACGTCTCCGCCGGCTGCGCTCCCGACACCGCGAACTGCCCCTCGAACAGGAACAGCGGCACACCCGTTATCCCCAGCGCCCGCGCCCGGCCGAGCTGCTCGCTTACCTCCTGCGCGCCCTCACCCGGCGGGTGATCCACACCCAGCTCGGCGGCCAGCTTCGTGAGCACGTCCTGGTCACCGACGTTGAGCCCGTCGGTGAAGTGCGCGTGGAACAGCCGATCGACCGCCTCCAGCCCGCGCCCCTGCCGGGTGGCGAGTTCGACCAGCCGGTGCGCCTCGAACGTGTTCGCGCTGATCGCCTGCGAGAAGCGCAGGTCCAGTCCCTCTTCCGCGGCGACGGTGGTGACATGGGAGGTCATCTGCGCGACGTTCCCGCCGAACTTCCGCTCCAGGGACGGAAGCAGCGGTTCGCCTTCGGCGGGGGCGTCCGGGTTCAGCTGGAACGGGCGCATGGTGATGTCCACGGTGCCGCCCTTGGCGCGGAAGCGGTCTGCCGCTCGGCCGAAGCGGGTGTGGCCGATGTAGCACCAGGGGCAGACGATGTCCGAAAATATCTCGACTTTCACGCTCGACCACAACCTCTACGACCCCGACCCCATTCCACCAGTATTGGCCGGGTGTGAGCGTGACCTTGGCCGTGCTCCCGCGCGACCTTGGCCGTATGTGCGCACGGCCTTGTCCGGGGCCCGCTCCCCCGCCAGGCCGGTGACCTGCCGGGCCAGCCGCCTGGCGGGCCGGTCACCCGGCCGCCAGTTCCTCCAGCCGGTACGGGAGGTACGCCGAGTCGTCCACCAGGGCGGAGGCGCCGCGCCACCAGCCGAACCACTCCCCGCTGCGCCACATCCAGTCGACCCGCTCGATGGCCGCCACCACGTCGCCGACCGTCTGCCACCGCTCGCCCAGTTGCTCGCGGGTGGCGCCGTGCCGTAGCGCCCAGGCGCGCAGGATGCCGACGGCGGTGCCGGGTACCTCACGGGCGTACGGGTCGGGATCCTCGTCCGGCAGCCGGTGCGGTCCGAGCCCGGCCGCCACTCCCCAGCTCCACTGGGCCTCGGCGGGACGCGAGTAGCGCAGCGAGTGGAAGTCGAGGTTCGACCCCAGGTCCTCGTCGGGCCGCCGGGTGACCACCGCGTCGAGCCGCCCTCCGGCGTCGAAGTGGACGACGAGCCGCTGCCCCGGCTTCGCCCCGTCCGGCAGGTCGAAGCGGTCCTCGGCCTGCCACGAGTTGAGGTCCACCTGGGCGACGGGCTGGCCCCACAGCTGGTCGGCCGCGTCGTCGGAGATCCAGGCGGCGAGCATCTCCAGGGCGGTCAGGTCGGTCCACGGCTCGATCGCGACGGCCGTACGCAGCACCTCGTCGGGCGCGGGCAACTTGCCGCCCCTGGGCCGCGTCCACCACTCCTCACCCAGCTCCCGCGCCCCGACCAGCAACGCGGCGATGGCGGCCAGCTCGGCGGACCGCCTGGTGAGAGACGCGCCGAGCGCCAGGCTCAGGCAGCGGCCGAGCCGCGCGTCGCCGAGCACGGAGCGCGCGTCGCCGATCAGCGCCTCGGCGGTCGGGCGCTCCTCTCCAAGTAGGTTGCGGATGATTCGCCGGGCCTCGGTTCGTGCGTCTTCAGCATGTGCCTGCCGCATATAGCCACGCTACGCCTGGAGATCCTTTTCCGCGAGAGGCCAGATCCGCGCTCATGAGCAGCCCGTTTGACGACATCGACCGCCCTCGGACAGCGGGCGGTCCGAGGGCACGACCGCCCTCGATCGCAGGCGACCGTCAGCGGCGTGGACGGCGGCCTGCCCGGCCGAACAGCCAGCCCACGGCGACGCCGGTCAGCGCGATGCCCGCTCCCATGCCGAACGACGCCAGCATCACCCAAGGCCTCGTCTCGGTGTGGCTCTTGGGCGGGCGCTCGTACACGCCGGACGGCCGTTCGTACACGGCGGGCGCCCGACGCCCCTCCGCGACCTCGTCGGCCGTACGCGCCATCGCGGCTCGCCGGGCGGCCAACTCGTCCACCCCCGTACCGTCCGGGGCGAGCAACGGACCCTCCGGGAGGCGCAAATGGTCCTCGACGGCCGCGAAGAACTCCCCCGCCGTCCTCTTGGCCACCGAGCCGAGCATGCGCTGCCCCACCCCGCCGATCATCCCGCCGACGACCGCGTCGGCGTCGTAGTCGACGCGGGTCCCCCCGTCGACCTCGCTGAGCCGTACGAGCACCGTGGCCTCCACCGTCCCCGGCGCGCCCTGGCCGCGCGCCCGCAGCACGAAGCTCTCCGGCGCCGACGGTTCGGACAGCGACACCTCGCCCTGGTAGACGCCCTTGATGGAGGCGACCCCCGCCGTCACCGTCATCCGGTACGTGTCCGGCCCCGTCTCCTCCAGGCGCTCACAGCCGGGGATGGTGCGTACCAGCACCGCCGGATCCTGAAGCGCGTCCCACACGCGATGCCTCTCAACGCCGATCATGGCGCTACCTGCCACCTTCACATCGCCACTCTAGGGATCCGTCTGGCGAGTGTTGCCCTTTTGAAGCGCTCCCCACGACTAAAGTCGGGGGATTCCAGCCAGCTCGGGCTCCGGCTGCGCGGTGGCCTGGGCTGCTGTTGCTTGGCGGTTCGCCTTCCGGCCCACGCGGTTGCGTGGTTTGCGCGCCCCAACCCGCACACCCGGTCTGGGTTGTGCGTGCTCCGCCCTCCCGGCGGTGAGGATGTTCTTGGCGGCGTTCACGTCGGCGTGCTCGGTGTGTCCGCACGAGGTGCACCGGAAGACCGCTTGACTCTCGCGGGACTTGCGATCCACCACCGTGCACACGTTGCACGTCTGACTCGTGTACGCCGGATTGACAGTGATCACGTTGGTGCCCGTGTACCGGGCCTTGCTCCGGGTGGCCAGTTCGATCCGATGCCAGCCCTTGTCCAGAATGCTGCGGTTCAAGCCGGACTTGCCCGCGGCCCCGTTAGGCAGGAAAACGCCCGGCCGTTCGGGATCCGGCCGGGGCGCGACACGGGCGGCCATGTTCCTGGTCGCCAGCGCCTCGAACACCACCAGTTCGAAGCTCGCGGCCAGGATGCAGGCGGTCTTGGCGGCGAAGTCCTCCCGGCGACGGCGGATCTTCCGCGCCAGCTCGGCGGCCCGCGCGGCGGCTCTCCTGCGCCGGGCCGATCCCTGGGTAGTCCGGGCGAAGTCCCGCTGGAGCTTCTTGGCGTGCCCGGCCTCCCGATCGCGGGCGAACACCTGATGGTGGAAACGCCCGTCCGAGCGGGTCACGACCTTGACCACACCCCGGTCGACACCGACCGCACTGCCGGGATGGGCATGCCGCCAGGGTGTGATCACACCGTCTTCGACGAGGAAACTGATGTGCCAGTGCTTGCCGTCCCGGCTGACGGTGGCGTTCTTGACCCTGCCGCCCAGCGGGCGGGTGATGCGGAAGCGGACCCAGCCGAGCTTGGGCAGTTTCGCCCGCGCCCAGCGCCGGTTCAACCGCTCGATGGCGATCTTGGCGCCCTCGGGAAACCGGAACGACGGCGGATTCTTGACCTTGGACTTCCAGCCGACCTTCCACGTGCCGTGCCGGGAACACGCCTGGTCCAGATCGATCAACGTCTGCTGAAGGCAATGGCCGGGCGCCTCGCCCAGCCACGCGAACTCCCGCTTGGCCTCGGCGAGCTGGCGGGCCTGGGCGTGGTAGCCGATCAACGCGCCGCGTCGCCGGTAGGTGCGGCGCTGCTCCAGCCCGGTGTTCCACACGCTGCGGCACGCCCCGCCGATCCGCTCGGCGAACTCCGCCTGGCCGGCAGTCAGATCCAGGCGGTACTTACGCCCGGTCAGCATCCGCGATCACCGGTTCTTCTGGTTCTCGACATACCGCTCGACGACCTCCGGGGGCGCCGCGCCGACGGTGGCCACGAAGTAGGAGTTGGTCCACAGCGTCGGCAGCTTCGACTTCAGGCTCGGGAACTCCTGACGCAGGACGCGAGAAGAGCGGCCCTTGATGGCCTTGACCAGCTTGTGGATCCCGAGCTGGGGATCCACCTCGACCAGCAGCCGCACGTGGTCAGGCACGACCTCCACGTCCACCAGCCACGCCCCCTTCTCCTCGACCACCTCGCCGATGAGCTGCTTGAGTCGTTCCTCGATCCCTCCGCCCAGCACCCGCCTGCGGTACTTGGGACACCACACCACGTGGAAGGCGCACTGGAAGGCGATATCGCTGTTCGCGCGCAAGGTCACGGCCACATGGATCAATATACAGCAGCGACCTATCTACCGCTCAAAGATTCGACAGAAGGGCTCACCGCCAAGGCTAAAGCCAGGGGTCCGCGCCCTAGATCACCGATCGGATGCGCCCGCCTGGCGATCAAGACTGGCAGGATGGGACCGGTGTGCGAGGGGCGAGCCGGGGGACAAAACATGACGATCGTTGCCGATATGGCACGAGCGGCCCGAGTGGGCGATATGACCCCTGTGGCGCGGCCCGTCCGCGTTGCCGCCGTGGCGGCGGTCGCGGTCCTGCTGGCCGGCTGCGCGGCCAACGGCGGGTCAAGCGGTACGGCGGACGGCCCAGGAGGCGACACCACCGGCGCCACCCCGGGCAGCACGGCCACCCCTGCCGCCCAAAGGTCCGACGCGACCACGCGGCCGCTCGACGGACCGCCCGGTGCGGTGCCCCGACGCGGCGAAGTAAGGGAGATCCAGGCCACGGGCTCCTTACCTCCGGTGATCAGCTCCATTCCCACCAAGCGCAAGGTCGTCTTCCTGACCATCGACGACGGGTGGGAGCAGGATCCCGGCTTCCTGGCGCAGGTACGTGACCAGCGCATCCCGATCACGGCGTTCGCCATGCGGGACGCGGTGGAGGCCAAGGGCACGCCCGACCCGGCCGGCGGGCCCGGCCGCTTCGTAGGAGCCGGGAAATGGGGATATTTCCGCTCGCTACGTGACGCCCACGTACCCGTCGAGAACCACACCCTCACCCACCCGAACCTCCGCCTCCTCGGCTACGACGCCCAGCGACGGGAGATCTGCGGCTCCTCCACCATCATCAGGAGGCAGCTGGGGACCAGGCCGACGCTGTTCAGGCCACCGTTCGGCAACTACAACACCGACACGCTCAGGGCCGCCAAGAACTGCGGCCTGAAGTCGGTACTGCTCTGGACGGCCACGGTGCAACCGGGCGGCAAGATCGCCTACCAGGTGCCCGACAAGCGCCTGCGCCCCGGCGACATCCTGCTGCTGCACTTCCGCCCGAACCTGGCCAGAGACTTCCGCATCCTGGTCGACAAGATCAAGCGCCGGGGCTTCGAGCTGGGCAACCTTCAGGCGTACCTGGACGCCGCCACCGCCCGCTGAGCCCCGCCGGCCCCCGTACGCCATCGTGGGACCACCGATCCGCAGGCTTGTGACAAAGATCGCATAGCCGTGCTCTACGAGCTGTAGTACTACTTTAAGTAGATGCACTACAGCTTGTAGAGCTAAGCACCCGGTGGGGGGAAGATGGACGCGCTCGATCTCGCGCGGTGGCAGTTCGGGGTGACCACCGTTTACCACTTTCTGTTCGTGCCGTTGACGATCGGCCTGGGCGTCTTCGTGGCCGGCCTCCAGACCGCCTGGCACCGGACGGGGAAGGAGCAGTATCTCCGGCTGACGAAGTTCTTCGGCAAGCTGTTCCTGATCAACTTCGCCATGGGCGTGGTCACCGGCATCGTGCAGGAGTTCCAGTTCGGCATGAACTGGAGCGAATACTCGACCTTCGTCGGCGACGTGTTCGGGGCGCCCCTGGCCATGGAGGCGTTGCTGGCGTTCTTCATGGAGTCCACGTTCCTGGGGCTGTGGATCTTCGGCTGGGAACGGCTGCCGAAGAAGGTCCACCTGGCGTGCATCTGGGCCGCCGCCATCGGCTCTAACTTGTCCGCGTATTTCATCCTCGCGGCCAACGCCTGGATGAAGCACCCGGTCGGCTACGAGGTGGTCGACGGCCGGGCCAGGATGACCGACCTGTGGGCGGTGCTCACCAACCCCACCGCGATCGCCCAGGTGCCGCACGTCGTCGGCGCCGCCTTCATCGTGGCGGGCGGGTTCGTACTGGCGGTCTGCGGCTACTGGCTGCTGAGGACGAAGGCCCCCATGTGGCGCAGCGCCGCCCGGGCCGCGCTGGTCATGACCGCACTGGCCGGCGCCGTCGTCGCGGGCACCGGCGACACCTCGGCCCGGCTACTGTACGAGCAGCAGCCGATGAAGCTCGCCGCCGCCGAGGGCCTCCAGCACGACACCGCCGGAGCCCCGTTCTCCATCGTCCCCGGCGTCGAGATCCCCAGCCTCCTCAGCCTCCTCGCCAGCCACGACCCCACCGCCACCGTCCAGGGCACCGAGGACCTGCAGGCCCGGCTCGAGCAGCAGTTCGGCCCCGGCGACTACCGGCCCGACCAGACCGTGGTGTTCTGGTCGTTCCGGGTGATGATCGTCTTCGGCCTGACCACGGTGACGCTGTCGGTGCTCGGCCTCTGGCTCACCCGCCGCAGGCGCGAGTTGCCCCCCTGGCTGGCCCGGATCATGGTGCTGGCCCTGCCGCTGCCGTTCCTCGCGATGATCTCCGGCTGGCTGCTGAGCGAGATAGGCCGCCAGCCGTGGACGGTGACGGGCGAACTGCTCACGGCCGCGAGCGTGTCCCCCGGCGTGAGCCTCGCCGAGGTGGCCACCTCACTCACGATCTTCACGCTTCTGTACGGCGGGCTCGCGGTGGCCGAGGCCGTACTCCTGACCAGGCACGTACGCAAGGGCCCCGAGCAGACGGAGCCCGTCCCCGCGACCGAGCGACTCCAGCCGTCGCTGATGTACTGAGGTGGAGACAGTGGTCAACCTGTGGTTCGTCATCATCGCCTTCCTCTGGACCGGCTACTTCGTGCTGGAGGGCTTCGACTTCGGTGTGGGCCTGCTGGCGCCGTTCGTGAGCAGGGGTCCGGAGCAGCACCGGCAGAGCCTGGAGACGATCGGCCCGGTCTGGGACGGCAACGAGGTGTGGCTGATCACCGCGGTCGGCGCCATGTTCGCCGCCTTCCCCGCCTGGTACGCCGGGATGTTCAGCGCCTTCTACCTCCCGGTCGTGCTCATCCTGGTGGGCCTGATCGTGCGCGGCGTCGGCCTTGAGTGGCGCGGCAAGGTGACCAATACGCTCTGGTGCGACCTGGGCATCGTGGCGGGCAGCGCCCTCCCGGCGTTCCTGTGGGGCGCGATCTTCGCCGACGTGCTCTTCGACAGCGCTCTCGCGGCGCTCGTGGGCGGCCTGTTCACCCTGGCGACCTGCGTACTCCATGGCGCCGTCTTCCTGTCCCTCAAGACCGAGGGCCCCGTACGACGTCGCGCCCGCGCGGTCGCCCTGGCCGCGAGCGCCGTGGTCCTGCCGCTGGCCGTGGCGGCCCTGTCCAGCCTGGGCTCGATCCCCGCCCTGATCTCCATGGCGGCGCTGGCCGCCGGGGCGGCGCTGACGTACCGCCGCAGGGAAGGCTGGGCCTTCACCGCCACCGCCGGCGCCATCGCCCTTGCCTCGGTGGCGGTCTTCGCCGAGCTCCGATGGGCCCCGCTACCGGGCATCACGCTGACGGACGCGGCCTCGGGGCCCTACACGCTGACGATGCTCAGCTGGATCGGGCTGATCACGCTGCCGTTCGTACTGGTGTACCAGGGCTGGACCTACTGGGTGTTCCGCAAGCGGGTGGCCCTGACGCACTGAAGGATCAGCGGTGAGTGCACAGCGCGGTGAGCAGCCATTGGAAGGCCGGGACCGCCGGCGGATCCGGCGGCAGGCCCTGGAGGAGCTGGAGAAGCTGCCAATACCGCTCCACCCTGGGCTCGGCGACCAGTCCCAGCCAGTCCGTCAGGGAGGCGGTTTCGTCGGCGGGGAGGTCCACGGGGATGATCCGGTCAAGCGTCGCCCTCGCGCCCGGCGACTCCGGCGGGATCCCCTTCTCCAGGGCGGCGGCCGCGTGCTCAAGGACCAGGGGCCGGAGGTTGAGGCCGAACTCGAGGCGATTGTCCTGCCGGCCGCTCAACACCAGCTGTCGTACCGTCCGCTGGAAGCTCTCGTCGGCGACCAGCTCGGCCAGCTCTATCCAGGCGTTCACCTGCTCGGCTGTCGGATCCTCGGGAAGGTCGGCGGGGATGTCACGCATCCAGTCCGCGACGAGAGCGGCGTCCTCGTCGAGGATGTCGGCGAATGCCCCGTCAACGAACTCGTCGATGATCTGCTGGCGTTCCCGCGCCGACAATCGGGCTAGCGCGTGCATCAAGGTGATCTCCTCTGTGGTGCTGTCACGTTGGGCGAGAACGTGCAGGACGGCGCGCCGTACCTTCAAGGTGCGGATCTCCGCGTCGAGGGCTTTGACGTGGGTCTGCGCAAGTTCCCGCAGTGCGACCCGCTTTTCCACGATCTGCTGGATGGCATCGAGACTGAGCCCGAGATCGCGAAGGGTCCGGACCAGGTCCAGCCGTGCGACCGCCTCCGCGTCATAAAGCCGGTATCCCCCACTCGACCTGTGGGCCGGTGGGACAACGCCACTGTCGGACCAGAAGCGGATCGTGCGCGCCTGCAGCCCGGTGCGCTGGGCCAGCTGCCCAATCGTGTACAGATCGGTCGCATCGCTCATGGCTCGACTCTGCACCTTCCACCCACTGGAACCTCAAGCGATACGGCACACGTTCTCGCCTCAGCCCGGCGGCGGCTTGATCCGACGGTAGGTAGCCGCACCGGAAGAGGGCGCCTTCCGGTGCGATCTCAGCCGGCCAGGACGAGCAGGTCGCAGTCTTCCTCGACGGGGCCGGCGTCGGGACGCGTGGCGAGGTCGGCGTCCAGCGCGGCGAAGCCCTCGGTGATTTCCCGCTCCGTCATGTGGTCGAAGATCGAGCTGGCGCGCAGCCGCAGTCGCGCGGCGTAGTCGGCACGGCCGGCCGCGAGACGGTGCCGAACCGAGGTGAGGGCGACCGGGCGCAGGTTGACCGTGGCGAAGGCCGCCGCCACTTCGGCGACGGTGGGAAAGACCTCTTCCTCGATGGTCCGGGCGCGTGGAAACCAGCGGTGCCACAGCGGGTTGGGCGACCGATCGGCGAAGGCGTTGCGGATGAGCACCCGGCCATCTGGGGCCAGCACGCGAGCGATCTCCGCGGCCGCCGCCGGTAGGTCCTGGATGTGGTGGATCACCAGGTAGAGCAGGGTCAGGTCACAGGCGTTGCCGGGCAGCGGGATCTCGTCGGCGGCGCCCTCGAGATAGCTGACCGACGGGTGGGCGGAGATGTTCGCCGCTACCTGACGCATCCGGACGGAGGGCTCAACGCCGTACACCGGGCCGCCGAAGGTGTCGGCGAGGGCCGGGGAGAACCGGCCGGTACCGCTGCCCAGGTCCAGGACCGTCAGTGGCCGCCGGGACGGCGCGTGCCGGGCGAATTCCGCCATCCAGGCGGCGACGACGTCGGGAGGCAGCGCTCGGCCACGGGCGTACACCAGGTGCTGGCGGTCGTCGTAGTTGATTCGTCTCAGCACGCTCCCGAACCTACCCCGGCATTTCTCCTCACACGGGATTTCTAGCCGGAAATTCAGCGGCTTTCCTTCTGATTTCGGGGAGGTTGGGCTCCATCCGGGACGAAGACAGGAGCTTCTCCGCAGGGTCCAACGCGACCGAATTCCCCGTTCAACAGGAACCGAAAGGAGAATCGCATGCCAAGAAACGTGCCACGCGCCATTCCGGCGCTCGTGGCAGCCGGATTGTGCCTGGCCAGTTCAGTCACTCCGGCCTCGGCGACGTCGAGAACCGCGTCGACCCAGCACGTGCTCTACATCACGACGCAGCACCGGGAGAAGACGAGCTGGTGCTGGGCCGCTGCGGGCGCGACCATCGCCGCCAACCACGGCGACTACGTGTCGCCTTACGCGTTCTGCAACCTGGCCAAGGACTATCCGGTTACCGGAGTCTGCCCAATGACGCCGGTAACCCGTATCGCGTACAGCACGCACTGGAAAGACGCGGCTTCTACTGGCCCGGCGAGGTCATCGAGACCTCGATCAGCTGGACCGCCCTCAAGGGCCAGATCGACGTCGAGCGTCCCTTCTACGCCGGGATCAGCTGGGCGGCAGGCGGGGGACACGCGCTGGTGGTCTACGGCTACGACACGGCCTCTTGGTGCCGAGCTCGGAGGCTTGCCGATGTCCAGCGCCGCGATCCGTTCGATGATCTCCTCGCGGTCTTTGATTTCCTCCAGCATGTCGTTTCTCCTGCCGTCATCACGCGCGAGGACCCTGCACAGGCTGCCCGCAAGAGCCGCCAGGACGGAGCGAATCTCATCCGCGTGCTCGAAGCACAGTGAAGGGCCCATGACGCGGCTCCGGCGTCCGACCAACAAACGACCTCAACGGGTCAAGCACCTACGACGTCGGCGGGCAACCACCCCGATTTTCAGTCCGGAATGGGCATCCCGCCAGGGATATCGAGGACTGACAACTGGATTCGGCGGAATCGCCTACCACTACATCTCCGACACCTACGTGGAGCTGTTCTCCCAGTTCATCCCGTGCGGGGCTGGGGTCACGGCCCGCGTGTCCGGGTGGAGGGCTCGGGCGCACAGCGTGAGCGTTTCCGCGAGTGTCGTGCGGTCCGGGTCGTCGATCTCGGCGAGCATGACGGCTTCGATGCTGTCGAGGGAGCGGTCACATCTCCGGAGGGTGCTCAGGCCCTTCGGGGTAAGGCGGGTGCGCAGAGCGCGGCCGCCACGGGGATGCGGGTCGCGGCGGATCAGGCCGCGTTGCTCGAGATCGCGGATGACCAGGTTCATCGCCTGCGGGGTGACGAAGGCGATGCGGGCCAGGTCGGCCGAGGATGGGGCGTCGCGCAGGCGCAGCTCGCTGAGCGCCATGTATCCGGTGGTCGTCATGCCGTGCCGGGCGAGCGCTTCATCCAGGCAGGCGCGGATGCGGCGTTCCAGCCGGAACACCAGGTAGCTCACACGGGGCGGCGGTGCGTCGGGCGCAGCGGCCGCGGGGACACCCGGATCGGTCACCAGGAGACGATATCGCGCCCCGTCAGAACGGGCCCCATGTAAGTTTCCCACACCGCTATCAAGAACCTTGATAACAAGTTACTTGATAACCAGGGGAAACAGCTCTCTGCCCGGTGAACCGGCGGACATGCACACCAAGCGTGCATTGACGGTGGATTGTGGCTCTTCTATTTTCCAGCGACCGATGTCAATACGCGGCGGACCGGTCCGCGGCGCGCCGCGGCTGTGGAGAGGAGGAGCGCGAATGACACGATTGACCACGGTGCTGGCTCGTGCCTGCACCGCGGCGCTCTTTGCCGTCATGACCGTGGTACTCGGATCGCCGGCCGTCGCCGCCGCCCTGGTGGAGGTGACCAGCTTCGGCAACAACCCGGGCAACATGCGGATGCACGTCTATGTGCCGGGCTCGCACCCGGCCTCGCCGGCGATCGTGGTGGCGATGCATGGCTGCGGCGGCTCCGGTCCCGGCTTCTACCAGGGCAGTGAGTTCGCCTCGCTGGCGGATCGATATGGCTTCATCGTCATCTACCCGACCGCCACCCAGTCGGCAGGGTTCGGCAACTGCTTCGACACCTGGTCGGACGCGGCCAAGCGGCGCGGCGGCGGCAGCGATCCGGTCTCGATCGTCTCAATGATCGACTATGTCGAGCGGACCTATCAGGGAGACCCGAACCGTGTCTACGCCACTGGAAGCTCGTCCGGCGGCATGATGACCCAGCACATGCTCGCCGTCTACCCGGACCTGTTCAAGGCAGGGGCCTCCTTCATGGGCGTGCCGTTCAACTGCTTCGCCGGCGCCTCCGACTACCCGCCCGGAAGCAGCAGGTGCACCGGCGGGAGCATGGACCGAACACCCCAGCAGTGGGGCGATGCGGTCCGCCAGACGTACCCGGGATATTCCGGCCCCCGCCCGCGCATGCAGCTGTGGCACGGCACCAGCGACACCCTCGTGCCCTACTCGCTGCTGCGAGAGTCGATCGAGCAGTGGACCAATGTGTTTGGGCTGAGCCAGACCCCGACCGGCACCGACACCCCGCAGGCAAACTGGAACCGCAGCCGATACGCCAATCTGTCCGGCACCGTGCAGGTGGAGGCGTACAGCATCCAGGGCGCCGGGCACACTCTTCCGCAGAGCGGTATGGCCCTCTACGCCATCGAGTTCTTCGGCTTGACTACCAGTCCGACCGACACCACGCCGCCGACCGCCCCGGCCGGGCTCACCGCCTCGGGCACCAGCACAACCGGCACCAGCCTGACCTGGACGGCCTCCACTGACGACACCGGTGTGACCGGCTATGACATCCTGCGCGCTACCGGCGCGATGGGCGGCACATTCCCCCAGGTCGGCACCTCGGCCACGACCTCGTTCACCGACACAGGCCTGACTGCGAACACCACCTACCGCTACCAGGTCCGAGCGCGCGATGCCGCTGGTAACGTCTCACCGGTCTCCAACACTGTGCAGATCACCACTCAGGGAGGCACGACCGGTGCCTGCTCGGCCACCCCGACCGTGCAGTCCCAGTGGGGGACCGGGTATGTGATCCAGCCGCTGACCATCACCAACACCAGCACCTCGACGATCACCAGCTGGACCGTCACCTTCACCCTGCCGGCCGGGCACACCCTGACCGGCTCGTGGAACGCCACCATCACCACCAGCGGCCAGACCGTCACGGCCAGAAGTGTCAGCCACAACGGCACGCTCGCGCCGGGAGCCAGCACCACCGGCTTCGGCTTCCAAGCGAGCAGGCCCGACGGCAACACCGCCCTGCCGTCCGGCTACACCTGCGCCTGACCGTCAGCGCGCTTCCCTGATCACGGCCCCGTCATTGACAGGTGGGACCGGCGAGGTAGCGCTCGATCCACCCCGCCATACCGAGCTCGTCGACGAGCTTCACCTCGGCATGTCCCGCAAGCTGCTCGCGTCTGCGAGCGCCTCCGCGAGGAAGACCTCGCCATCGCCCAACACACCCCGGGGCTGCGCGCCGAGGACCAGCCGCCTATGACCAGGAACTCAGCGATGAGGCTCAGGAAGAACACCGGCTCACCCAGCGGCGGATCTCCCGCGAGCAGCAGGAGGAAGCCCGGCCCCGGCTGACCGTCAGGCGCTACGGCCTCTCCCAGCACGCGCCTGGCTATTGGGGCTCGCATTCGATCAGGGGTGACCTCAGGTCAAGTGTCCGGAGTACGGGGAAGCTCCGGGGTGAGGCCGGTCGGCGGCGCGATGAGTGTTCTTCGTCGATGCCGCTCGCAACCTGTATCTCGCAACCTGTATGAGGTGATGTCCCCGGTCCGAACGTCACCAAGTCCCGGCGGCGGGGCGCCTGGTGCGCGCGGAGCCGCAACTCGCCGTGGGCGCCGGCGCGGGCCTTGCCCGCGCGCCGCGTCCGGCGTCCCCCTCCTGAGCTGGGAGATCACCGGGCGCGCGCGACCGGGCGAGCGAGCAGCGTCATGGCGGTGGCACGTCCCTCCGCCACCGCGTGCGACATCCGGCGGGGCACCACGCAGTCGCCGATCGCCACCACGGTCCGCCCGGTCCGTCCGTCCGCCGGGAGGGGCCACGGCGCGCGCGGGATCCGTTGGCCGACGACGACCAGCAGGTCGGCCTCGATCCGGCGCGCCCTGCCGCTGAGCACGTCGCGTACCTCGATGGCGGCGGTCAGGGTGGCCGTCACCGTCGTGAACGGCATGACCCGCAGCGGCGCGCCCTTCAGCCTGTGCAGCAGTTGCACCCTGTTCTCCACCGACACACCCGTGGCGAAGCCCGCTGCGGGAGTGAGCAGGACGACCTCGGCCGCCTCCCGCTCGATCGCGGCCTGCACCGCGCCGATCCCGGGCCACCATCCGAAGCCGTCGTCGAGCACGGCGATGCGGCCGCCCGGCGCTGCGAGCCCGGGGTCGCCGAGGAACTCCGTGCTGGACGTGACCGGCAGGTCGCCGGGCAGCTCCGGGGCCTCCTCGACGGCCCCCGTGGCCACCACCACGGCGTCGAACTCACGCAGATCGGCGGCCGACGGCGCCGCGCCCGGGCGTACGCACACGCCAAGGTCGGTGAGCTGTGCGTACTGGTAGTCGACGAACCGCTGCCAGCCGCCGCGCTGCGGCGCGAGGCTCGCCAGCGCCGCCTGCCCGCCGACTGACGGCTCCGCCTCGAACACCGTTACGGCCACGTCGTGCCGGGCCAGCGTCAGCGCGCACTCCATGCCCGCGGGCCCCGCCCCGACCACCGCCACCGGCCCCGACCCGCCGGCCCGTGCTCCTTGACGGCCGTCACCGTGGAGAAGGATGAGCGGCGCCGCGGGCCGGCTGGTCTCGCCGGGGGGCGCGAGCTCCGGATTGACCGCGCACAGGCCCGTCGGCTCGAACGTGCGGCAGTCCTCGTTGCAGGAGGTGCACGGCCGGATGCCACGCTCGTCGCCGGACAGCAACTTGTTCGCCACGTCGGGGTCGGCTATGAACGGCCGCGCCATGCCGACCAGGTCCGCGCCCAGCCGCAGCGCCCGCCCGATGTCGGCGGCTGTCCGGAACGACTGGCTCACCAGCAGCGGGACGGAGGCCGCCCGGCGCAGCGCGGCGACCGATTCCAGCAGGGGCGGCCCGGTGGTGGCCATACCGGGCACGTAGGTGTTGCGCACGCCCGTGGTGACGTTGAGGTAGTCGAACGGGGACGCGGCGGACACACGCCGGGCGATGTCGAGCAGGTCGTCGAGCTCCAGCTCGGGCTCGGCACCGTTCGCGATCGACAGGCGCACCCCGATCGGCCGCCCGCCGATCTCGGCGCGGACCGCGTCGATGACCTCGCACAGCAGCGCCGCCCGCCGGTCGGCGTCCCCTCCGTAGGCGTCGTCGCGGTCGTTGGTGACCGGCGACAGGAACTGGGCGAGCAGGTACCCGTGCGCCGCGTGCAGCTCGACGCCGTGGTAACCGGCCTCCACGCAGTTGCCCGCCGAGACGCGGAACCCCTTCACCACGCCCCGCACCTCGGCCGCGGTCAGCGGGCGCGGGGCGGTCGGCTCCCGCGGGGAGCGTACGCCGCTCGCGGACACGGGGTGGAAGTGGTTGCCGGCGCCGAGGGTCTCCCGGCCCAGGTGGAGGAGTTGGGAGATCGCCACTGCGCCCTCGCCCGTGATGGCCTGGGCGCGGCGCCGCAGCGCCTCGCGGATCGGCGGCCGGTACGCCTCGGTGAGGTAGCGTTGCCGCAGCGTCGACTCCCTGGCCACGACCGTGCCGCCGGTGATGACCATGGCCGCGCCTCCCGAGGCGAGCCGCCGCCAGTAGGCCGCGTCGGTCTCGGTCGGCGCGCCGTCGCGCACGTCCGCCAGACCGTGCGCGACCGCCACCAGCCGGTTGCGCAACCGTAGCCCGGCGAGATCGAGCGGGTCCCTCATGCCGCCGGCCATGTCAGAGCCGCCCATCCCCGTGGCCGGCTCCCGCCGCCGCGGGAGCGTCCGCCTGGGCCCGGTGTCCCAGCTCGGGCCCCCGGCCGCCGACCGCGGCCAGGTAGCCGGTCGTGTCCGTGCGCCGCTCGCCCCACAGGATCTCCAGTACCAGACTGCTGATCCGCCAGCCGTCCGGCTCCCGGCGCAGCCGATTGTGGTACCGGCCGACCAGGACGTGAGCCGTGTCCGGGGCGGCGGCGAAGCACTGGTGTGAGGTGTGGTAGACGAGCGCGCTCGCCTCGTCCCCGGTGACGTCCACGTGGTAGACGCTGAGCAGGTGGTGCTGCCACAGGCAGTCTCGGGTGGCCTCGTCGATCCACCGCGCGACGGCGTCGCCGCCGGTGATGGGTTCCGCGTTGCCGTACTGCGCCCGCAGGTCGTCGGCGAGCGTGGTACGCAGCCCGCCGAGGTCCCTTCTGTCGATGCACGAGGCGTACCGGTACAGCACGTCGGTCACCTTGGCCCGGTCCAGCATCGCCGCCACCTCTGACTGGGTCCTCATGGTCGCTCCCTCCACGTTCGTCAGCCGACCTTCATCCACACGCTCTTGACCTGGGTCAGGTCGTCCAGCGACGCCGCGCCCAGGTTGCGGCCGTGCCCGGACAGCTTCACGCCGCCGTAGGCCACCGTCGGATAGACCATCTGGTAGGTGTTCACCCACACGGTTCCCGCGCGCAGCGCCCGGCCGGCACGGTGGGCCCGGCCGAGGTCGTTCGTCCAGACGCCGGCCGCCAGGCCGTAGTCGGTGTCGTTGGCGATCGCGTACGCCTCCTCCTCCGAGCCGAAGTCCAGCACCGACATCACCGGCCCGAAGATCTCCTCCTGGGCGATGCGCATATCGTTGCGCACCGAGGTGAAGACGGTCGGCTGGTGGAAGTAGCCGACGTCACCGTGCCGATCGCCGCCGAGCACGAGCTCGGCGCCGTCCTCCAGGCCGTAGCCGACGTAACGGCGCACGCGCTCCAGCTGCTGCGCGGACACCAGCGGGCCGAGCTGGCTGCCGGGGGCGAAGCCCGAGCCGATCCGCAGATCGCGCGAGCCCTCGACGATCCTGCTCACCAGTTCCTCGCGCACGTCGCGGTGGACGAGCACCCGGCTGCCGGCGGTGCACACCTGGCCGGACGCGCCCCACACGCCCATCATCGCCGCCGCGGCCGCGGCCTCCAGGTCCGCGTCCGGGAAGACGATCAGCGCGCTCTTGCCGCCCAGTTCGAGGCCCACCCGCTTGACCCGGGCAGCGGCCGCCGCCTGGATCGCCGATCCGGTGGCGACCGAGCCGGTGAAGGAGACGGCGTCGACGTACGGTGACGTGACGAGCGCGGCGCCCGCCGACTCGCCGGACCCCTGCAGCACGTTGAACACGCCGGGCGGGATGCCCGCCTCCAGCGCCAGCTCGGCCATGAGCACCGCGGACATCGGGGTCTGCTCGGCGGGCTTCAGCACGACGCTGTTGCCGGCGGCGAGCACCGCGGCCACGAAGGCCAGCACCGAGGTCGGCCCGTTCCACGGTGTGATGAGGCCGATCACGCCGATCGGCTCGCGGTGCTGGTAGACGACCAGGTCGGACGGCACCGACGGGATCGTTCCCTCCAGCTTCGTCGGCCAGCCCGCGTAGTAGTCGATGCCGTCGACGGCGAACTGCACGATGAAGCTCTCGTACCACCGCAGCAGTCCCGAGTCGATCACGTCGAGCTCGGTGAAGACGTCGGCCCGCTCCGCGAGCAGGGCGGACAGGCGGCGCAGCCGCCGCTCCCGCTCCAACGGCGCGAGGAAACGCCACCGGCCGTCGTCGAACGCGGCCCGCGCCGACCGCGCAGCCCGTTCGGCGTCCGCAGCGGAGCCTACGGCCGCGATGGCCACCTGCCGTTCTGTCGCCGGGTCGACGACCGGCATGGTCGCGCCGTCGGCGGACGGGACCACCTCGCCGTCGATCACGTGACCGAACAGCTGGCGGGACAGCTCGCGGACGGTGTCCGCCGAGATCGGGTAGACAGAGGGGTCGGTCAACGTGCTGCTCATCCGGCAACACTCCTTTCAGGTGACGGAAGCATCGTCGGGGCCGGTCCGGCGTGCCTGTGCCCGCCGGCAGCGCCGGGTGTGAGTGATCTGCCTGCTCGCCAGGGCCACCGCGATCATCAGCGCCGCGCCCTGGAACAACGGCTGGATCCAGAAGGTGCCCGGCCCGAACGACAGCTGCAGGCCCTTGACGCCGAACGCCGGGGCGAAGTACGCGAACAGGAACACCGCGCTGTAGCGGCCCAGGGTCGCGCCGATCGGGGTGTGCGGCGCCTCCTGCGGGGCGCCGTCACCGCCTGAGACGGCCACCTCGGTGCGGTCCGCCAGGTCCTGGTGGACGAAGCGGATGCCCGCCTCGTGCGCCGCGACCGCCGGTCGAGCACGACCTGGCCGGCGAACGTCTTCGAGACCGTGTGAAGATCCAGTGCGGGGCCGCTCACCTAGACGCCCCACAGTTCTTGAACGTGTCCGTGAACCCGGCGAGGCCGGGCCAACCGTCCTTCTCTCCCTCGATCTCCTTCGCCGCCTCCGGCGTGGTGACCAGGTAGTCCACGCCGGCGTCGATCGCCTGCTGGACGGCGGCGCCCGGGTCCGTGGCCGTGGCGCTCACCGTGACCAGTTCCCAGCCTCGGGCCTTGACGGCCTCGTCGAGGTATCCGGCCAGGATGGCGCAGCTCGGGTCCGCGCACTGGACGAAGGCGACCTTCTGCGAGGCCGGCTCCGAAATCGTCCCGCACGCCGCCAGAGCGGTCGCGAGCACGCCTGTGGCGAGGAGCGTCAGGGTCTTGGTGCCGTACATGTGGCTACCCGTCGTAGTGATCAATTGGGGGTGGTCGAAACGGGTCTACGGGGAGTGGCGGCCGGAGCGGCACGTCGCACCGGGGCATGCCTCGGACCATAAATGTCATGAGGATTAACCGCAAGTACCAGAATCCTTGTCGTTATTTCTCATGAGGATTATGGTTCGGTACATGCTCGAAACAACAGTCCGGCCCGGTCCACGCCTGTGTCGCGTGAGGGAGAGGAGGAGATGGACGTGAAGACGTGCGCGGCCTTGACCCTGTGCGACGACGGCGCCGTGGCGCTGGTCGGCACGATGGACGAGATCGGCCAGGCCTACGAGGACGAGCGCGCCTGGCACGGCATCCGGGACATCATCCGGTTCTGATCCCCGAGTCTTCCTCAACGGTAGCCTTGACGTCATGTCCATCAGGCGTGACAGCGCTGAGACCCCCGCCATGAGCCGCGTCGCGATCGGACGTGGCGACGGCCTGATGCGTGTTCTCAAGACGTCCGAGAGCATGGCCCGCGATCTCGTACGCGACATCATCGCATCCGGACGGCAACCCGGTGACGCGTTGCCGGCCGAGGCGGCCATGCTGGCCGAGTACGGCGTCAGCCGCGAGTCGCTGCGGGAGGGCCTGCGCCTGCTGGAGGTCCAAGGGCTCATCTCCATCCGCCGGGGGCCCGGCGGCGGCCCCGTGGTCGGCATGGTGGACCCGGCCAACCTGGGCCGCACCGCGACGCTCTACTACCAGATGGCCGGCGCCACGTACGAGGAGCTGTTCGAGGCATGGGTGTTCGCCGAGTGCGAGCTGGCCGCGCGCGCGGCGCGCCACCCCCTGCGCGACGCGCGGTTGGCCGCGATGGCGCCCTTCCTCGGCTCCGACGACTGTGCCGACGACGAGCAGGCAGGGGTTGAGGACTTCGTGGCGCAGCACTCGTCCTTCCATGCCACCATCGCCTCGCTGGCCCGCAACCGCGTCCTGGAATTGACGTTGCAGACCATGGGGCAGGTCGTCACGCACCATGTCGCGGTGAACGAGGATCCCAGAGCGATCCGCGACCTCATCGCCACCAGCCACCGGCGCCTGGCCAAGGCGATCGTCGGCGGCCACGGCACGCTGGCCCGTACCCTCATGCAGCAGCACATCGAGGACATCAGCAGCTATCACCGCGAGCAGAGCAGCGTCCAGATGGACGAGGTCATCGAATGGCAGTGAGCCCGGAGCGCACGGCGTGTGCGGTTCCAAAACGCGAACACTGCTGCTGAGCTGGGCGTTCGCCGGACGATCAGGCTGCTGTGCGGTACGTGGTACGCGAGAGAAAGAAGAACGTCCGGAGCGAAGCGAAGGCCCTTTGTGGGCGGGTGCACAGGAAGAACGCCCTTTAGGGCGGCCCGATGGTGCTGGCGCGCAAGATGACCGTGCCCGGCACCCGTTCGATTCGCCGTCGTCCCCGGCTCCCGTCCCGCAGGGCCAGAGCGATCACCCGCTCCCCCATCTCCTCCAACGGCAGCGACACCGTCGTCAGCGGTGGTGTCAGGTCCCGTACCACCGGGATGTCGTCGAAGCCCGCCAGCGACACGTCCTCCGGCACCCGCAGCCCGCGTTCCCGCAAGGCGGCCAGCGCTCCCACCGCCATCACGTCCGTGGCGGCGAACAGGCAGGTGGCGTCGAGACCGCGGTCCAGGAGGGCGGAGGCCCCGGCGTAGCCGCCTTCACGGTTGAACGGGCCCTCCTCGATCTGGTCGACCGTCACCCCGGCCGCCGCCAGGGCGTCGCGGAAGCCGCTGACCCGGTCCACGACGGTGCTGAGGCCGGGCGGGCCCGACAGGATGGCGAAGCGGCGGTGGCCGAGGGCGAGCAGGGCGCGGGCCAGGGCGGCGGCGCCCTCGCGGTTCTCCGGAAGTACGGTGTCGACGCGCAGGCTGCGGTGCCGGCTGACCACGGCGACCCGGCCGCCGGCGTTCAGGTAGGGGCGTAGTTCGACGTCCATGGCCCGTTCCCAGCCGCGGTCCTCGAAGCCGGAGCCGATCAGCAGGATCGCGCGGGCCCGCTGGGCGCGCAGCATGGAGACGTAGGCCACCTCGCGCGTGCTGTCGCGGAACGTGCTGGCCAGCATCACCAGCAGGTCGCGCTGCGCGGCGGCGCGCATGACGCCCCTGGCGATGCCGGAGAAATAGGGGTCGCTGACGTCGTGGCAGATCACGCCGACGGTCTCGTTGGAGGCCCGGACGAGGGCCTGGGCGTGGGCGTTCGGCGTGTACGCGAGCTCGGAGGCGGCGGCCTCGACCCGGTCGCGCAGGTCTTCGCGGACCTTGGCGGTGCCGTTGAGGACACGTGAGGCGGTGGCTAGGGAGACTCCGGCGGCCATGGCCACATCCCGGAGAGTGACGTGAACGCGATCGGCCACTCGCCCTCCTGTAACAGGAAGTTAACGACCATTGACCCCTGGACCATGCCGGGTTAGCGTACCGCAGGAAAGCGCTTTCAGATAGCGCTTTCTCGCATTTGGCCTGATGGCACGCGATGGAGGGATACCTTCGATCGTGGTACAGACCGCTGATGGAATCGTGCGGCGCGAGAGTCCGAGCTCGCGCGACCGCGTCGTGGAACTGGCGGACCGGTCCTGGCGGCCGTTCGCCCTGCTCGCCGCCTGCTACGCGATCTGGTGGGCGATCACCGAGTTCGAGATCGTGCCCAGGTTCCTCGTGCCCTCGCCCGGAGTCACCCTCCAGGTGATGGCCGACAAGGCCGGCTACCTCGCCCACCACACCTTGGTGACCGGCTACGAGACGGTGCTCGGCTTCGCGATCGCCGTCGTCGTCGGCGTCGCCGCGGCGGTGCTCATGGTGGCCTCGGCGGAGGTCGAGAAGACCCTCTATCCGCTGCTGCTGTTCGCGCAGGTCGTCCCGAAGATCGCGATCGCCCCGCTGTTCGTGGTCTGGCTCGGGTTCGGGCTGACGCCCAGGATCGTGGTCGCCGTGCTGATCGCGTTCTTCCCCGTCGTCATCTCCATGGTCACCGGCCTGAAGTCGGTGGATCCGGAGATGCTCCAGCTGGCTTCGACCATGGGAGCGAGCCCGGCGAAGACCTTCGCCAAGATCAGGTTTCCCGCCTCCCTGCCGTTCCTGTTCTCCGGGTTGAAGGTCGCCGTGACGCTCGCCGTCACCGGGGCGGTCGTGGGCGAGTTCGTCGGCGGCAACGACGGGCTCGGCTCGGTCATCCTGCAGGCCAACGGCAACATCGACACACCCATGCTCTTCGCGGGACTCCTCGTCATGTCCCTGCTCGGCGTCGTGCTCTTCGTCGCCGTCGAGTTCGCCGAGCGGCTGCTGCTGCCCTGGCACGCCAGCCGCCGCGGCGACGCCGTCACCGTCACGTACTAAGGAACGACCCCGCCGAAGACCTCACCCCCTGAGGACGCCATGAAGACACGCACGCTGATCGCCGCCATAGCCCCGGCTCTGCTCCTGTTCGCCACCGCGTGCGGCTCCGGCGGCGGCGAGAAGACCACCAGTTCGTCGGGCAAGCAGCTCGACAAGGCCACGCTCACCCTCAACTGGTATCCGTACGGCGAGCACGCGCCCTTCTACTACGGCAAGACGAAGGGCATCTTCGAAAAACACGGCATCGACCTGACGATCCAGGCCGGGCAGGGCTCGCAGAAGACCGTCCAGGCCACCGGCGCCGGCCAGACGGACTTCGGCTGGGCCGACACCCCCGCGCTGCTCGGCGGAGTGAGCTCGGGCGTGCCCGTGAAGAGCCTGGGCGTCTTCCTGCAGACGACCCCGGCCTCGGTGCAGTTCTTCCAGGAGAAGAACATCACCAAGCCGGCCGACCTGAAGGGCAAGACGATCGCCTCGACGGCCGGTGACGCGCTCACCAAGACCTTCCCGGTGTTCCTCAAGGCCAACGGGATGAGCGACGCCGACGTCAAGCTGCAGAACACCGACCCGGCCGGCAAGATCGCGGCGGTCATGTCGGGGCAGACGGACGCGCTGCTCGGCTACGCCTCCGACCAGGGCCCGACGATGCAGAACAAGGCCGGCAAGCCGGTCGCGTACCTGCGCTTCTCCGAGTTCGGCCTGAACTACTACAGCAACGGCCTGCTCACCTCCTCCTCCTTCCTGCAGAGCAAGGCCGACCTGGTCAAGCGGATGGTCGCGGCCACCAGCGAGGCGTGGGCGGCGGCCGAGAAGGACCAGCAGGCCGCCGTGGACGCCATGAAGGGCGCCTCGGAGCAGCTGCCGCCGGCTCAGGTACTGCTCGACCAGTTCAAGACCACGACCACGCTGCTGCACACCGACGCCACCCAGGGACAGGCGCCGGGCGTCAACACCGAGGCCGACTGGCAGAAGACGATCGACACCTTCGCCAAGGCCGGGATGGTCTCCAACCCGCAGGCGCCCAGCGCCTACTGGGACGCCAGCGTGGCGCCGAAGGGATGACCGTGACGCAACAGGCACCCGCCGTCGAGATCGACAAGGTGGCGGTGCGGTTCCGATCGAAGAAGCGCGACGTGGTCGCGCTGGAGAACGTGTCGATGGACGTCCGCCCCGGCGAGTTCGTGTCCATCGTGGGCCCGTCGGGATGCGGCAAGTCGACGCTGCTCAAGCTGGTCTCCGGGCTGCTCAAGCCGTCGGCGGGCGCGGTGCGGCTGCTCGGCGGCACGGTCGGCGGCCCGCGCCACGACGTCGGGTACGTCTTCCAGCGCGCCGCCCTGCTGGAGTGGCGTTCGGCGCGCAAGAACATCCTGCTGCAGGCCGAGATGCGTGACATGCCGCAGAAGGAGGCCGCCGCCAGGGCCGACGAGCTGATCGAGATGACCGGGCTGACGGGCTTCGAGGACGCGTTGCCGCATGAGCTGTCCGGCGGGATGCAGCAGCGGGTGGCACTCTGCCGCGCGCTGCTGCACCGGCCGCCCGTGCTGCTCATGGACGAGCCGTTCGGCGCGCTGGACGCCCTGACCCGCGAGCAGATGAACATCGAGCTGCACCGCATCTGGCACGAGACCGAGACCACGGTCCTGCTCGTCACGCACTCCATCGCCGAGGCGGTCTACCTGGGCAACCGGGTGATCGTCATGACGCCGCGGCCCGGCACGATCGCCGAGGTCATCGACGTGGCGCTGCCACGGGTACGTGACTACGCGGCGACCATGTCCCAGCCCGCCTTCGCCGCCGCGACCAGCCACATCCGCGACCTGCTGGGGGCCGCCACGCACAACGATTGACCGCTCGGATCCGCCCCCTCCCCCCACTGAGAGGATTCCGATGCCCACATTCGTCCGCTTGTGCGCGCTCGCACTGGTGCTGGTCCTGGCCCAGTTCATCGCGCCCACCGCCCACGCCACCGCCGCCGACCAGGCGGCACAAGCTCCCGACTGTACGTTGGGCCGCACGGTCGTCCGCAAGACCAACGCCGCCACCAGCTGGGCCCCGGTGACCCCCGCCAAGTGGCAGTTCCCCGGTGACCAGGTGATCCTCGCCGAAGCCGGGGAAGCGCGCCCCGGCCCGCGCCGCCCCTTCGAGTACGCCGTGCTGACCAAGGGCCCGGTCTTCGGATCGGTGCAGATCGACGCCGAGGTACGGCTCGACACCCCGACCAGCGTCAGCAACCGTGACGTGATCATCGTGTTCGGCTACCGCTCCGATCTGCAGTTCAACTACGCCCACCTGTCGCAGGACAACACCATCTATCCCCACAACGGGATCTTCGTGGTGAACAACGCCGACCGCCTGCGCATCGACGACCAGTGGAACGGCCAGGTCGGCGCGCCGCCCGCGGTCACCGATGAGGCGTGGCACAAGGTCCGCGTCCGCTACTGCGCGGACACCGGCCGCATCTCGGTCTTCATGGACGGCTCGACGACACCGCTGATCACGGCCACGGACCGGACGTTCCCCTCGGGCCGTGTCGGCTTCGGCTCGTTCGACAACATCGGGCGGGTGCGCAACCTGACCGTCACCGGCACACCGGCCTGCGCCGACCGCTCCCAGCCCTGACCGCCTGCGCCGAGCACCCAGAACCCCTGACGTCACCCTTCTTGACTGCTCCCACTTCTCCCTTTACCGTCCCCGGTAAGCGCTTTCCAACAACCCCTCAGGTGGTGCACAGGAATGCCGAAATCCCCCCTCCGGTACCTCTTAGCCGCACTGCTGGCGACCGCGCTCTGGGCGCCGCCGGCGGCCGCGATGGACTCGACCCCGATCGACGACCCCATTCCGGAGAATCCCACCGCGTCCGGTCTCACGCTGACGCTGACCGAGTACGCGACCTTCCCCAAGACCGAACCGGTCCCCACGCCCACCGACCAACGGCTGATGCGCTGGGCCAGGATCAACAACATCGGCGAGATCCCCGACGGGTCGCGGCGCCAGTTCGTCAACGACCTCAACGGCAAGCTGTACCTGCTGAAGAACGGCCAGCCGCAGGAATACCTCGACGTCGGTGCCACGTTCGCGCCGGACTTCCTCTCCGGCCGCGGTCTGGGATCCGGGTTCGGGTACGTCGCCTTCCATCCGGACTTCGCCCGTAACGGCAAGTTCTACACCGTACACACCGAGTGGGGCGCGGCTCTCACCACCAAGACGCCGGACCTGACGCCTCAGCCCGACACCAAGTTCCACGGCGTGATCACCGAGTGGACGGCCACGAACCCGAAGGCCGACACCTTCAGCGGCACCCACAGAGAGGTGCTCAGGCTCGGTTTCAACGGCCAGGTCCACGGCATCCAGCAGATCGACTTCAACCCGTACGCGCGGCGCCGGGACGCCGACTACGGCCTGCTCTACGTCGCCTCGGGCGACGGCGGCCGGGGCTCGTCGAGCGACGACCCGCAGAACCTGGCCATCCCGCAGGGCAAGGTGCTGCGCATCGACCCCTTGGGCACGAACGCCGCCAACGGCAAGTACGGCATCCCGGCCAAGAACCCGTTCGTCACCAAGGCCGGCGCGATCGGCGAGATCTACGCGTACGGCATGCGCGACCCGCACCGCTTCAGCTGGGACCCGCAGGGCAACCGGCTGTTCCTCGGCCACATCGGCGAGCACGCCATCGAGGCCATCTACGAGGTCAAGGCCGGTGACAACCTGGGCTGGAGCGAGCGCGAGGGCTCCTTCGTGTTCAACAAGGCCGACCGCTGCCATCTGTACACGCTGCCCGACAACGACGCGTCGTTCGGCTACACCTACCCGGTCGCGGCCTACGACCACGACCCGCCGCCCGGCCACTCCTGCACGGCCGACAGCGGTCACGCGGTGGCCGGTGGGTTCGTCTATCGCGGCACGCGGCTGCCGCTGCTGTACGGCAAATACCTGTTCGGCGACATCGTCGACGGCCGCGTCTTCTTCACCATCGCGAGCCAGATGCGGCAGGGCGGCCCGCGGGCCACGATCTACCAGCCCAAGCTCGTGAACGCGAGCGGCGCCACGGTCACCATGAAGGATCTGGCCGGGGACGCCCGGGTGGACCTGCGCCTGAGCCGCGACGGCGCGGGCGAGCTCTACCTGCTGTCCAAGGCCAACGGCAAGATCTGGAAGGTCACCGGCGCCTGCATGACGGCGACGCCATGAGGCACCGCTATCTGGCCCCGGCGGTGGCTCTCGTCCTGACGGCGACGCTCGCCACCCCGGCCGCCGCCCACGACCGGCCCGGCGTACTGCCCACGCTGCGCCACAACCTCATCGCCGCCTACGACTTCGAACACCCGGTCCCCGGAAACCCGGCGCAGGAGCGCGACCAGGGCAGATCGGGCACGGACATCACGCTGATCAACGGCGGTGCCGCCATGCGCAACGACGACGGCGCGCATCGGGGCAGCCGCCACTCGATCCAGCTCCAGCAGGTGAACCCCGCCACGATGGGCAACGACGACTGGAAGGCCGGGATCTACTCCGAGACCGGAGTGCCCACCCTCCACGCCTTCAACGCCGTCAAGGGCGCCACCGTCATGGGCTGGTTCAAGATGACCGGCGAGAACCCCAGCCTCAACTCCAACACCGCGGACCCGGCCGACCGCTACGGAGCGATCGGGCTGGCCGGGGTGCTCACCGGCAACTCCCAGGGCCATGACGTCAGAGCGCTGCTAGAACTCATCACGGTCAACGGGGAGCTGCGCGTGGTCGCGCTGGGCAGGCGAGTCGACGGCAGCAGTTCCCAGACCTTCGCCGCGAGCGAGCCGTGGCAGAGCGTGCTTCCCCAGGATGAATGGGTCTTCCTGGCGGCCACGTTCGACTACGACAACGCCGCGATGAAGCTCTACAAGAACGGCCGCCCGCTCGACGGCTTCTACACGCTCACGGGTGATCCGTGGGGCGTGGAGGGGGCGCCGGAGCCCGATCTCACCTCGGCCACCGACCCCAGAGGCATCAAGATCGGAGGTAGCTATCCGCAGAACACCAGAGAGAACAACCCCTGTAACTGCCGGATGGACGATTTGATGTTCCTCGACAGGGTCGCGGCCCCCCTGGAGATCTGGGCCCAGTACAAGCTGGCGACCCGAGGCTGAACGGCTGGGGCTGGGAGGACTCCCACCGCCTTCCCAGCCCTCCGTCAGCCGTTAGTCTGCATCTGTTTGGTCCTGTGGTCCTTGAGATGGAGCTCACCGTGGAGACGCTCCTTCAAAGCGTCAAGCACCTTGCGGCTGGACAGCACGGTCCATCGGTTGCCGACCAGGTGCGGGTTGTATTCGGGCGCGGTGTCCATCCAGGCGTCCTTGCCGGCCTGGGTGGCGAACGTCGACACGAAGAACTGACCCTCGTCGGTCTGGCAGAAGCCCGTACGAATGTCCTTGGCGTTGACCTGGATCTTCGGCTTGCACCCGACCTTCTCGGCCAGTTGCTCGACGGTGTAGACGTTGTTGTCGACCGTGGCGGGCTTCTGCACGATGGGCTCGCCCCCGGCCATCGCGGCGCTCTGGCCGGCTCCTACGGAACCGCTGGCGTTCGTACAACCGGCCACGAGCCCGACCAGCAGCGCAGTAGCGGCCAGACGTGGAAATGTCGTCATGTGCCGAGATACGCAACCCCCGTAGGTGGGGTTCACTCCGGCCGAGATTAAACCGAGATTCACCCGAGACCTCAGCCCGAGAGCCGCAATCCCGGCCGAAGAACCGCGATCTCAGCGCAGGACGACGCAGCCGCGCTCCACCAGGCGGCGCAGCGCGTCGGGCTCGCCGTCGAGCTTGTTCCAGCGCAGGTCGAGCTTCTCCAGCGCGGGCAGCTCGCCAAGGCTCTCGGGCAGCGTCCTGAGCCGGTTGTTGCGCAGATCCAGGTGCGTGAGCCGGGCCAGCCCCGCGACCGCGCCGGGCAGCGCGCGCAGCTGGTTGTTGCGCAGGTCGAGCACGCGCAACTCGCCGAGCCCGCCGATCGAGTCAGGCAGGGCGGTCAGCCGGTTGCCCTGCAGATGCAGCTCGCGCAGCCGGCCCAGCCCGCCGATGGAGCCGGGCAGCGTCTCCAGCCGGTTGTTGTAGAGCCGCAGCTCGACCAGCGACGCCATGCGGCCGAGCGCCTCGGGCAGGCCGGTCAGCCGGTTGTCGGTCACGTTGAGGTAGGCGAGCCGGTCGAGCCGGCCGATCGCGGCGGGCACCTCGGTGAACCGGTTGTCGCTCAGGTAGAGGTAGTCGGTCAGGCCCAGGTCGCCGATCTCCGGCGGTATCGTGGCGAGGTCGTTGTGCCCGAGGTCGAGCATGCGCAGCCCGGTCAGCCCGCCGATCGCCGCGGGCACCTCGGTGAGTGCGTTCTCGGCCAGGTTGAGCGATTCGAGCCGGGTCAGCTTCCACAGCGCGTCGGGCACGCCGGTCAGCCGGTTGCCGCCCGCCGCCAGGTGCCGCAGCCCGCCGCCGAGCCGCGCGGGCAGCGTCTCGATGGCGTTGCCGTACAGGTACAGCGTCTCCAGGTACGGCGGGCAGCCGGGCACCTCGGTCAGCAGGTTGCCATCGAGGTGCAGCGCCCGCAGCGCGGTGAGTCCCGTCAGGTCCGGCAGCGAGCGCAGGCGGTTGCCGTCGAGCCGGAGCTCGGCCAGCGACGTCAGGCCGCCCAGCCACGCGGGGAGCTCGGTGAGCTCGTTCCAGGCCAGGTCGATCAGCCGGACCTCGCCGAGCTCGGCGGGGTCGGAGCCGGGGAACGTGGTCAGCCCCGCGCCGGGTGCGCGCAGTTCAACATGGATCGTCACGGCGCCGATCCTCGCACGCCGCCACCGGAAGCACGCCGCCGCCGGAAGCACGCCGCAGGAAGCCCGGCTAAGTGCCCGGCGCGGCGTCCTGTCCGGCGAGGTTCCTGAGGTCGAACAGCTCGGACGGCGAGATCGGCATGCGGTCGATCTCGATGCCCTCCGCGTCCTCGATCGCCCCCGCGATCACCGCCGAGACCGGGATCACCCCGGCCTCTCCCGCCCCCTTGATGCCGAGCGGGTTGAGCGGCGACGGCGTCTCCAGGTGGGCGGTCTCGATGTGCGGGATCTCCGTGACGTACGGCATGAGGAAGTCCATGAACGAGGCGTTGAGCAGCTGCCCGTGCCCGTCGTACACCATCCGTTCGTACAGGGCGCCACCGATGCCCTGGGCCACTCCCCCGTGGATCTGTCCCTCCACGATCATCGGGTTGATCAGCCGGCCGCAGTCGTGCACGACCGCGTACCGCAGGACCTTGATCTCGGCGGTCAGCGGGTCGGTCTCGACGATGGCGGCGTGCATCCCGGCCGCGAACGTGGACCTGATCGGCGAGTAGTAGTCACGGCCCTCCAGCCCCGGCTCGTCGCCCTCGGCCACCGGCGGTTTGTCGGGCGAGGAGACGCCGGAGAACTGGGTCGCCTTGGCCGCCTCCTCGTCGAAGGCGTACCGCAGCGGGTTGGCCAGGACCGCGACCGTGGACAGCGGGATCGAGGCGGTCGGGGCGCCCACGACGTGCACCAGGCCGTCGGCGATCTCCAGGTCGGCCGGGTCGGCCTCCAGCGCGTCGGCGGCGATGCGCAGCGCCTTCTCCCGCACCTTGCGGCAGGCCAGGGCGATGGCGTTGCCGCTGACCACGGCCGCGCGGGAGGCGAAGGTGCCGACCGCGTACCCGAACCTGCGCGTGTCGCCGGTGACGACCGAGATCCGCTCGATGGGCACGCCCAGCTCGGTGGCGGCGATCTGGGCGAACACGGTCTCGTGGCCCTGCCCCTGCGAGGTGAGCCCGGTGGAGACGTGTACGCGGCCGTCGGAGGTGATCTGGACGTGGCCGCCCTCGTACGGGCCGACGCCGGTGCCCTCGACGTAGCAGCCGATGCCGATGCCCCGGTGCCGGCCGGGTTCGAAGTCGTCCCAGCCGATGAGCTCCTTGAGCATGCGGAGCATCTCGGGGTAGTCGCCGCTGTCGTAGATCAGCGGGCGTCCGTCCTGGAAAATCAGGCCCTGGTCGTAGGGGAACTCGTCGGGGCGGATGAAGTTCGCCGCGCGCACCTCGGTGCGGTCCTTGCCCAGGTAGCGGGCGATCTTGTCCATCGTCCGCTCCATGCAGAACACGGCCTGCGGCCGCCCCGCCCCCCGGTACGGGGTGACCTGCACGGTGTTGGTGTAAACGGCGGAGAACTCGGCCCGGTAGGCCCCGATCCGGTACGGCCCGAGCAGCTGCGTCGAGGTGATGATCGGGACGATGATCCCGTACGGCGTGTAGGCGCCGTGATCGTGCAGGATCGTCACATCCAACCCTTGAACCACCCCGTCGTCGTCGAAACCGACCTTGACGTGCTGCACCTGACCCCGCTCGTGGGCGGAGGAGATGAAGTGCTCGCGCCGGTCCTCGGTCCACTTGACCTCCTGGCCGAGCCGCATCGCCGCCCACGGCACCAGGATCTCCTCCGGCCACGGGTGCACGATCTTCACCCCGAACCCGCCGCCCACGTCGGGCGCGATCACCTCGACGTGCGGCAATGGCAGGCCCAGGGCCGCGGCGACGGCCATGCGGACGCTGGTCGAGGTCTGGGTGCTGGTGTAGACGCGCAGGTCGGAGCCGTCCCAGCGGGCGTACACGCCGCGGCCCTCCAGCGGCATGCTGGCGCTGCGCTCGATGTCGAGCCGGAAGCTCAGCGTGTGCGGCGACGCCTCGATGGCCTCGCGGGCGCTCCGGCCCGCCTGGTTCGGCACCTCCTGCACCAGATGGGCGCCCACGTTGCCCGGTACGTCCTCGTGGACCAGCTGCGCGCCCTGGACAGCCTCCTCGATGCCCACGACCGGCTTGAGCGGCTCGTAGTCGACCTCGATGAGGGCGCAGGCGTCCTCGGCGAGGTAGCGGTCCCTGGCCACGACCATCACCACGGGCTCGCCCACGTGCCGGACGACGTCCCTGGCCAGGGGGTAGGCGGTGCGGCCGTGAGTGAGGGCGGGATGCGGGATCAGCAGGGGCAGGGGACGGCCCACGCGCTCGGGCAGGTCCTCCCAGGTGTAGATGGCGACCAGGCCGTCCACGTCGAGCGCGGCGCTCACGTCGACGTCGCGGACGCGGGCGTGGGCGTGCGGCGAGCGGACGAACGCCGCGGCCAGCGCGCCGGAGCCCAGGTCGTCGAGGTAGCGGCCCCCGCCGGTGAGCAGCCTGGGGTCCTCCCGGCGCTGGACCGGCTCCCCGAACAGCCTGGTGGTCATCCCTAGGTCTCCTCGGCGATCAGCTCCGCCGCCCGGTGGACGGCCTTCACGATGTTCTGGTAGCCGGTGCAGCGGCACAGGTTGCCGGAGATGCCGTCGACCACCTCCTCGTCGGTGGGCGCCGGGTTGTCACGCAGCAGCGCGGTCACCGTACACAGGAAGCCCGGTGTGCAGAAGCCGCACTGCAGCCCGTGGCACTCCGCGAACGCCCGCTGCACCGCCGACATCCCCTCCGGCCCGGCCAGCCCCTCCACCGTGGTGATCTCGCTGCCGTCGACGGTCACCGCGAACGTCAGGCACGAGCGCACCGGCTCGCCGTCCAGCAGCACCGTGCAGCAGCCGCACACGCCGTGCTCGCAGCCCACGTGCGTGCCGGTCAGCCCGAGGTCGTGGCGCAGGCAGTCGGACAGCAGCCGCCGTCCCGGCACCCGCACCCGCCGCGCGGCTCCGTTCACCACCAGCGTGATCTCGCGCTCGCGCTCCAATCCGGCCTCCCTCACGTACCTGCTGGGCTGCTACCCCACGGTCCCGCCACCTCACGGGCCACGTCCTTGAGCGCCGCCTCACGGGCGGCGTCCTTCAGCGCCTGCTCGGCGAGGACGCCGACCAGATGCAGCCGGTACGCGGCGCTCGCGTGGATGTCGTCGTCCGGCTCGGTCGCCTCCCGTACGGCCCGCGCCACGCCCGCCCAGTCGACGCTGGAGGGGGGACGGCGCTCGCACAGCCCGCCCACGTCCACGACCACCGGCACGGGGCCGACGCTGACGCAGGCCACCCGGGCGGCGGTGACGCGCAGGTCGTCGTCCAGCGTGACCAGCGCGCACACCCCGGCCAGGGCGTAGTCGCCGTGCCTCCTGGCCACCTCGCGGAACGCCGTACCCGACCGTTCCGGCGGCATCGGGAAATATGCGGAAACGGCGAGTTCGCCCGGCTGGACGGCCGACTCCATCGGCCCGACGAAGAAGTCGGCGGCCGTCACCTCCCGGCTCACCACGCCCTCGGCGGCGTCCAGCCGGGACAGCCGTACCGACCCGCCGAGCAGGGCCAGCACGGCGGGCAGCTCGGCGGCCGGGTCGGCGTGCACCAGGCTGCCCACCACCGTGCCCCTGTTGCGGATCACCGGGTGGGCGACCAGCCGGAGCGCCTGCCGCAGCAGCGGATGTCCGGCCAGCCGCTCCACCTGGGCGTGCCTGGCCAGCGCGCCCACGGTGACGCCTTCGGCGGCGAGGTCGAGGCTGGCCAGCGACTCGACGCGGTTGATGTCGACCAGGTGCTCGGGCGCCGCCAGCCGCATGTTGAGCATGGGGATCAGGCTCTGGCCGCCCGCGAGCACCTTGCCGCGCGGACCCACCTGGGCGAGGACGTCCAGGGCCTCGCCGAGGTCGCGCGGCGCGTGGTGTTCGAAGGGCGGCGGCTTCACCCGGCCTCTCTCCCCGCGGCGGCTGTGTCGGCGGGCCGCCCGGCGATGACGCGCAGCAGGTGGTAGCCGCCCACCACGACGATCGTGCCGAACGCGATGCCCTCCAGCCGGAAGTCGCCGCTGATCAATTGCTTCACCGGTCCGATCGCCAGGATGATGCCCGCGCCGATGGGGACCATGTTGACCGGGTCGGCGAAGTTCACCCGGTTCTCGATCCAGATCTTGGCGCCGAGCAGGCCGATCATGCCGTACAGGATGACCGTCACGCCGCCCAGAACGCCTTCCGGAGTCGCGGAGACCAGCGCGCCGAACTTCGGGCTCAGGCCGAACAGGATGGCGATGAGTGCGGCGATGTAGTAGGCGGCGGTGGAGTAGACCTTGGTGGCGGCCATGACGCCGATGTTCTCGGCGTAGGTGGTGGTGGGCGAGCCGCCGACGGCGCTGGTCACCACGGTGGCCAGGCCGTCGGCGGCGATGGCGCGGCCGATGTAGGGATCGACGTCGGTACGCGTCATCTCTCCCACGGCCTTGACGTGACCGATGTTCTCCGCGATCAGCGCGATCACCGCGGGCAGCACGAGCAGCACGGCCGAGAACTTGAAGTCTGGCAGATGAAACGGCGGCAGGCCGAACCATGGCGCCGCCTCCAGCTTGGAGAAGTCGACACGCAGATGCGGGGCGATCTTGAGCGCGCCGTCGGTGTAGGCCGGGACCTGGCCGAACAGCTGGTCGGCCACCCAGGACAGCGCGTAGCCGACGATCAGGCCGAGCAGGATGCCGATGCGCCCGATGAAGCCCTTGAACGCCACCACGATCACGAACGTCACCAGCATCGTGATCAGCGCCATCCACTGGTCCTTGGGCCAGTAGACGTCCGCCACCACGTAGGCCAGCCCGAACCCGATCAGCATGACCACCGCGCCGGTCACGATCGGCGGGAAGATCCGGTGGATGATCTGTACCCCGAGGAAGTGCACGGCCAGCCCGGCCAGCGCGAGCACGAACCCGACGATGAGGATCGCGCCGGTCACGATGGCATCGGCGCCGGGGGTGTCACCGCCGAACACCGCCCTGATGGCCAGCACGCCGCCCACGAACGACGCGCTGGTGCCCAGGTAGCTGGGGATCTTGCCCTTCACGATCAGCAGGAACATGATCGTGGCCACGCCGGACATCATGATCGCGACATTGGGGCTCAGCCCCATCACCAGCGGGAACACGAACGTCGCGCCGAACATCGCGATCACATGCTGCGCGCCGAACCCGATCATGCGCGGCCAGGTCAGCCGCTCGCCGGGTTTGACGACCTCTCCGGGAGCCAGATGCTTGCCGTCGCCGTGTTTGGTCCAACCGAAAACCATGTGAGCCCCTCTTCACCCGGGCTGCCGCTTCCAGTGCCGCCCCGCAGGCTCCTTCCGCATCCCGCTCCAGATTCGTGCTGCCGTTGCGGGCACATTAGGCCCGCAGGCGTGCTCGTACACGGGCATGATCTGCCAAATTCGCTTTCCTGACCAGAGGAGTGGTCGCGCACTACCTTCAGGTGGTTCCGGTGAGCGCTCAGTTCCAGTGCGGCGGCCGGTGGTAGGTGGCACCACCGGGCCCGCTCGCTTCAGCGCGGCCAGGTAGGCCCGCCAAACCTCAGTGCACCCGGATCGAGAACCCCTCCCCCGTCACCACCTGCCCCGTCCGGATCTTGCACGTCTTCCGGAGCTCCACTTCCCCATCCACCGACACCATTCCCTCGGCGATCAGGTGTTTGGCCATGCCGCCCGTCTCCGTGACCCCGCAGTACTTCAGCAGGTCACACAGCGGGATGAAGTCGGAGCGCAGTTCGAAGTCCACGACCACTCAGCCTAGATGCCCCGCATGCGCAGCACGTGCAGGGCCAGGGTCAGGTTGAGGCGCAGGTGGGGGTCGTCGGTGAAGTTGCCGAGCAGGCGCTCCAGCTTGCCGATGCGGTAGCGCAGCGTGTTGTAGTGGAAGTGCAGCCGCCTGGCCGTCTCCGCCACGTTGAGGTTGGTCTCCAGGAGCACCTGCAGGGTTCTGCGCAGGTCGGAGTTCTCGGCGTCGTCGTCCAGGGCCAGCGGGCCCAGCGTCTCGCGGACGAACGCGTGCAGTTCCTCCGTGTCGTTCACCAGCGACAGCAGCCGATAAACGCCCAGCTGGTCGAAGTGGGCCACCGCGCCGGGGCCGTGGAGCTGGCGGCCGACGCGGGCCGCCTTCAAAGCCTGCGAATACGCCTCGGGCAGCAGGTCGGCGCCGGGCGACGGGCGGGAGGTGCCGGTCGAGAACGTGGCGGGCGGCACGTCGGCGAAGGAGGAGGCGGCGTCCTTGGCCACCCTGGCGGCGTCCACCGTGGCGTCCAGTACGGCCACCACCTCGTGCGAGAAGCCCGCGACCGCGCCCTGGGGGTCGTGGCGGCGCATCGCCGCGACCCAGCACGCGACCAGGCGGTCCTGGGTGGCGCGTTCGTCGCCGTCCGGGTCGAGTTCGGCGACCAGCACGGTGACGGGCCGTTCCAGATCCCAGCCGAACGCCCTGGCCCGCGCCGTGACGCGCTCGGCCGTGCCCGCCCGGCCGGTGAGCACGTCGCGCAGGAAGTCGGCCCGGTACTTGCTCTCGACGGCGTTGACCGCCTCCTGCCTGGTGACGACGAGCGCGGCGACGGTCGCGGCGCGCTCCAATATGCCGACGTCGCTGTCACGGAGCGTCCCGGCCGGGCTGTAGGCGACGATGCGGCCGTGGTGGTGGCCGCCCGCGAGGACGGGAACGGAGGCGAACGCGCGCGTGCGGCCCGCCGTACCGAAAGCGGGCCTGCCGGAAGGAGTACGGCCCGAGGCGGGGACGAGCGGCGGCCCCTCGTGCGCGATCGACTCCCACAGGAGGGTCACGTGGTCGGGCGGCCCGGCCGTGGCGAGCACCCGCCCGCCGCCGTCGACCGCCGCCACCGCCACGTCGAGCAGCGCGGCCACCTCGGCGGTCACCTCGTCCAGCCCGCCGCCGGCCAGCACCACCTGGACCAGCGCCCGGTGCGCCTCCTCGGCGCGGGCGAGCACGGCGGCCTGGCGGTTGAGGATGTCGGTCAGCACCTGGTTCAGGATGTCGTCGAAGCCGACGTCGTTCGGCAGCAGGATGAGCGGGAACCCGAGCCGGTCGGCCTGCTCGACCATCTCGTCGGGCAGCTTGTCCACGTACCTGCCGAGCTTGATCGCCAGGGCCGCCAGTTTGCGCTCGTCGAGGTCGGCCACCAGGCGGCCGAGCGACTGGGGGGTGTTGCGCAGCGGGTAGCCGGTGGTCAGCAGCAGCTCGTGCGGCTTGACCCAGGCCAGGATGTCGGGCACCTCCATGACGTTGAGGCGCTGCACGATGCGGCCCAGCCCGCTCTCGCCGGCGATGAGGCGGGCGTCCGCGAGGGTCGATACGCCCAGCACCTCCCCCACCGAGACGCCGTGGGTGATCGTGCCCGTGCTCGCGAGACGGACTGGGGGCTCCATGTGGAGATTGTGACCCCAGAAGCGGTCTGTCAGGAAGAGCCAACCTTCACGCTGACTCTTGGCAAATTTCTCCGTACGGACGGTTGTGCGGCACGTTCTACGGTCAGGTCCAGAGCCGGTAGGGAGGTTCGGTGACCGTCGGTATTCATGCGAGGCGCCCGCGTACCCCTGTGACAGGAGCGGCCAGCGCGGCGGTACGCCCTGTGCTGGCGGCGCCGCGCAGCCCCGCGCGGGTGCTGGCCGTCTTCCCCGCCGGGGTGTACCTGGAGGTCAGGACCGAGCTGGAGCCGTCCGTGCTGGCCGTCATCACGGGCGCGGCGACGCGGCTGCCCAACTCCGTGCTGCTGGCCGCCGAGCTGCCGCGCGTCACCGTGGGTGACGAGGCCGCCGTGGGCGACGGCGCCATCGAGCTGGGGCGGCTGAGCGTACGGGCGCGCCGCTGGTGGGATCCCGCGCCGCCGCTCGGCCGGGTCGATCCCGTACGGCTCAGGCAGGCCGCCCCTCGCCTGACCCCCGGCGAGCCCGGATTGGCGGGCAACGACGCCATCGAGCTCCTGGCGGCCGGCTGCGCGAGCGGCCGGTTGCTGGGCGCGGTCACGGCGGCCGAACGACTGGTCGGCCTCGGTCCGGGGCTGACGCCGAGCGGGGACGACGTGCTGGCCGGGCTGCTGGTGACGCTCAGGCACCTCGGCGCGGCGGCCGGGGCGGAGCGGGCGGTGTGGCTGGCGGACTGGCTGGCCGCGACCGTGACGTACGACGCCCGCACCCGTACGACGCCGATCTCGGCGACACTCCTGCACTGCGCGGCCAGAGGCGAGGCCAGCCCCGAGGTGATCGCCGTGCTGCGCGGCATCGCCGGGCGGCAGGAGCTCGAACCGGCGCGGCGGCAGCTGCGGCGGCTCGGCCACACCTCCGGGTCCGACCTGCTCCAGGGCATCTCCATCGGTCTCGACACCGTCCTGGCCATGGCGGAGGCCCCGAGCCCGCCCCAAAGCCCGCCCCATGTCCCGGCCATGACGGAGGCCCCGGCCCCGGCCCGCGCCTTGAGCGTGACCGGATGACCCGCGACGCGGTGCTGCTGCGCAAGGGCGTCTACCACGACTCCGTCACCCTCATGCGCGTCAGCCGCTCGCTGTCGGACCTGCCCGGCATGCGGGTGGCCATCGTCGCCATGGCCACGGAACTGAACCTCGCCCTGGCTCGCGACCTGGGCTTCGACCTGCCCGCCGCCGACCCGGGCGACCTGCTCGTCGCCCTGCGCGGCGACAGTGTGGACACCGCCACCGGCGAGCTCGACCACGCCCTGGCCCGGCTGTCCGCCTCCCGGACCCGGGCGGCCGCCGACCAACCCCCGCTCACCACCCTCTCGGCGGCCAGAAGCCCGGCCGACCTGGTGCTCGTGTCGGTTCCGGGAGAGCACGCGTTCGCCGAGGCGCTCGACGCGATCCACGCGGGACTACCCGTGATGATCTTCAGCGACGGCGTGCCGGTCGCCCGGGAGCGGCGGCTCAAGCTGCTGGCCGAGGAGCGTGACGTGCTGGTCATGGGCCCCGACTGCGGCACCGCCGTGATCGCCGGGGTGGGGCTGGGGTTCGCCAACGTGCTCAGGCCGGGCCCGATCGGCGTCGTCGCGGCCTCCGGCACCGGCGCCCAGCAGGTGACGTCCCTGCTCGACCAGGCGGGCGCCGGGGTCAGCCATGTGCTCGGCGTGGGCGGCAGGGACCTGTCGGCCGAGGTGGGCGGGCTGTCGGCGATGCGGGCGCTGCGCATGCTGGACGACGACCCGGCCACCGAGCTGATCGTGCTGGTCTCCAAGCGGCCCGACCCGGCGGTGGCGCGGGCCGTACAGGAGGTGGTGGAGACGCTGAGCACGCCGGTCGTGTCGGCGCTGCTCGGGGAGCGCGATCTGACGGCGGCCGCGGAGGAGGCGCTGCGCGCCATCGGCCGGCCCGTTCCCGCCTGGGAGTCGTGGCCCGGCTGGTCGCCCACGTCGGCGTACACGAAGCTCAAGGGCGTCTACTCGGGCGGCACGCTGTGCGCCGAGGCGAGCCTGATCGCCGGGGCGGGCGAGTTCACCGACTACGGCGACGACGCCTACACCAGGGGCCGCGCCCATCCGATGATCGACCCGACGCTCCGTCTGGAGGCCCTGGCCCAGGTGGAGCCGGGCGACGTGATCCTCATGGACGTCGTGCTCGGGCACGGCGCCGACCCCGACCCGGCCGCCTCCCTCGCCTCGGCCGTCGCCCACGCCACCCACCATGGAGCCACCGTCGTCGTCGCGCTCATCGGCACCGAGGGCGACCCCCAGGGCCTGCACCGGCAGGCCGCGGCGTTCCGCGAGGCGGGCGCCACCGTCTTCACCTCCAACGCCCAAGCCGCCCGGCACGCCAGGAACCTCCTTTGACTCTGCTCTCCGGTCCGCCCCACGTGATCACCGTCGGCGCCGCCCTCCTCCAGGAGTCGCTCGACGCGCAGGCCGCGCCGACGACCGCCGTCGCGTGGCGGCCGCCCCTGCCCGGCACCGCGGACGCGCTCGCGCGGGTGCTCGCCGACCCGCGCCTGCCCGCGGCCAACGAACGGGCCGTCGGCCGCCTGACCTCGGCCCGCCCCCAGCTCGTCGGGGTACGGCGGGCCTCGGAGGTGCTCGACCTGCCGGAGCGGATGTTCCTGCACGCGGGGCCGCCCATCGACTGGGAGCGCGCGTCGGGCCCGATGCGCGGGGCGCTGATCGGCGCGATGCTGCTCGAGGAGTACGCCCATGACGTGCCGTCGGCCGAGGAGCTGCTGGCCACCGGCCGGGTACTCCTGGAGCCCTGCCATCGGCACGCCACGGTCGGCCCGATGGCGGGCGTGGTGAGCCCGTCGATGTGGATGCTGGAGGTACGCGACGCCGAGCACGGCGGCACGGCCTACTGCTCGCTCAACGAGGGCCTGGGCAAGGTGCTGCGTTACGGCGCGTACGGACCCGAGGTGCTGGAGCGGCTGCAGTGGATGGACCGGGTGCTCGGGCCCGTCCTGTCGGCCGCGATCGAGCTGGGCGGCCCGATCGACCTGCGCGCGATGATCGCGCAGGCGCTGCAGATGGGTGACGAGCTGCACAACCGCAACCGCGCCGCCACCTCGCTGTTCCTGCGCGAGCTGGCCCCCTGGGTGGTCGAGGCGGCGGCCGGCAGCGCCGCCGAGGTGCTGCGCTTCGTCAACGGCAACGACCACTTCTTCCTGAACGCCGCCATGGCCGCGGGCAAGGTGAGCACCGACGCGGCCAGGAACGTACCCGGCTCCTCGATGGTCGTCGCCATGGCCCGCAACGGCACCGATTTCGGAGTACAGGTCTCGGGGCTGGGCGATCGGTGGTTCACCGGGCCGGCGGGCGTGCCGGACGGGCTCTACCTCGGCGCGTACGGCCCGGCGGACGCCAACCCGGACATCGGCGACTCCACGATCACCGAGACGTCGGGCCTGGGCGGGTTCGCGATGGCGGCGTCCCCGGCCATCGTGCGGTTCGTCGGCGGCGAGGTGGCGGACGCGGTGGCGGCGACCCGGTCCATGTACGAGATCACGCTCGCCGAGCATCCCGCCTACCAGATCCCGGGGCTCGGCTTCCGCGGCACACCGGTCGGCATCGACATCACCCTGGTGGCCAGGACCGGCGTGTTGCCCGTCGTCAACACCGGTATCGCGGGCCGCGTGGCGGGCACCGGCCAGGTCGGTGCGGGCCTGGTGAAGCCCCCGGTAGAGGCATTCACCGCCGCATTGCTCGCCCTGGCCGCCGACCGTAATTGATCCAATTGATGGGCGATATTGCGACACGTCAAGGCATTTGTAAGAGCCGAGTTGTGGTTCCCTTGGGAATGACCTGCCTATATCGTGGCCAACGCTCATAATCTTGACGTATGGCGGCGCGACGCTTGTGACCGATGAGGCTGGAGATTGGGGCGGGAACATGGCAGCCGACCGCTTGCTCAGCGGACCCGGTGCGGAGGGAAACGCTTCACAGAGCCAGGGTCGTTTGATCGGCAGGCGCTACCGGTTGATGTCACCGGTCGGCCGGGGCGGCATGGGGATGGTGTGGCACGCGCATGACGTGCTGCTCGCCCGCGACGTGGCGGTCAAGGAGCTGATCCTGCCGTACGGGCTCGACCAGGCGGGCAAGCAGGTGGCCCACCGGCGCATGCTGCGCGAGGCCCGGTCCGCCGCCCGGCTGACGCACCCCGGCATCGTGACCGTGCACGACGTCGTCGAGGAAGACGGCCGGCCGTGGATCGTCATGGAGCTGGTCCGGGCGTGGTCCCTGGAGCAGGCGGTCCGCCAGAGCGGACCCCTCCCGGTGATCCAGGCCGCCGAGATCGGCATCCGGGTGCTCGACGCGGTCCGGCACGCGCACGCGGCCGGGATCCTGCACCGTGACATCAAGCCGGGCAACGTCCTGCTCACCTCCGACCGTGTGGTGCTGACCGACTTCGGCATCGCCGCGATCGAGGGCGACGTCACGATCACGCAGACCGGGCTGCTCATGGGCTCGCCCGCCTACATCCCGCCGGAGCGGCTGTCCGGGCAGTCGATCACCCAGGCGGCCGACCTGTGGTCGTTCGGGGCGACGATGTACGCGGCCGTGGAGGGACGCCCGCCGTACGAGGGGCCGGACCCGATCGCGGTGCTGGGCGCGGTCCTCACGCAGGACCCCGTCACGCCGCAGCGGGCCGGCGCGCTGGCGCCGGTGATCGAGGGCCTGCTGCGCAAGAACCCGGCCGAACGTCTCACCGCCGAGCAGGTCGGCGATCTGCTGGAGCGGATCCTGCACGCCCACGGCTCGACCCGCCCGCGACCCGCCGAGACCTCACGGTCCCTGCCCACGGAGGCGGACTCGACGCCCGCCGGGTTGCTGCCGCCGTTCGACTCGCTGTCCGGGCCGATGCCGTCGCGGATCGTGGAGACGCCCTCGGGGCCGGTGCGCGTGCCGTACGACCCGCTGAACAGCCCGTCGGGCGGCTACTCCATGCCCTACGAGGGGATGTCGAGCCCGTCGGGCAGCCACCGCACGGACGCGCTGCCCTCGCTGCCTCGGGCGGACGGGTTCGAGGCGTTCACCAGCCAGTCGGGGTCGCACCGGATACCGGAGGCCGGGGAGCGCCCGCCGACGGGGCCGCACCCGTCGCTGAGCGATCCGGCCGGACCGTCCTTGGTGCGTCCTCTGCCGGGCAGCTACCCGTCGGGCAGCTTCCCGTCGGGCAGCTTTCCGTCGGGCAGCTTTCCGTCCGGGCCCGTGTCCTCGCCGGGCTCCCCGCTGGACGGGCCGCCGTCGTCGCCGGGCTACCCAGCGAGTGGGCCACCGTCGTCGCCGGGCTTCCCGTCAGGCGGGCCACCGTCGTCGCCGGGCTTCCCGCCCAGCGGGCCGCTCGGCGCGCCGCCGTCGTTCGGCGGGCCGTCGGGATCCCATCGGGCCTCTGACAGCGGGGCGTTCGGGAGCCCTTCGGGGCCGCGCCGGATCCCGGAATCGCGTGCGGACTCCCCGAGCCCGTCGGGCCCGCAGCCGATCCTGCCCCTGACCAGTGACAGCCGCGCCGCCGCCCCCTGGCCGCTGGCCTCGCCGGACCACCTGCGCGACCAGGCCATCGACCTGTCGCGCGACCTGACCCACGACCGTCTCACCAAGCTGCCCAGCGCCACCTCGGAGCGCCTGACCAAGAGCAGGCGCAGGCACGAGGACGACGATGAGGGCGGCTGGCTCCGCGACGGCCGCCCCACCCCGCGCCTGATCGTCACGGGCATCGCCACCATCGGCGTGATCGTGGCCGTCGTCCTGTACGTCCGCACGGGCAGCGCACCCGCGCCGGTGCCGAGCGTGGCGATCACCCAGGAGGTGTCGTCGCCACCCGCCGCCGATCCCCTGACGGCGACCGTGCCCAAGGGCTTCAGCGAGCAGACCCCGCCCGGCTTCTCCGCCGCCGTCCCCGACGGCTGGAAGCTGACCGCGTCAGGCGGCGACGCCACCTTCACCGGGCCCAAGGACTCCGGCATGACGACCCGCATCGAGCAGACGACCCCGCAGCAGGACGGAGGCCTGTCGGAACTGACCCGCGAGGAGGCGGCCGGTCGCGTCGACGGCTACATCCAGGTACAGCTCCAGGCGACGCGGTATCGCGACTGGAAGGCCGCCGACTGGGAGTACACCTACACCCTGGCCAACGGCGTCCCCATGCACGCGCTGACCCGGTTCGTCACGATCGACGACACCAACGCGTACAAGATCACCTTCAACATGCCCGAACTCAAGTGGGACGACCAGGCCGAAACCCGCAAGGTCTTCTTCGACACCTTCCGCCAGACGTGACCACCTGAGACCCAGCCACCGCGTCATGAGCGCGGCCGGGTGGAGCGCGCGGCCGGGATCTGAACGGTTACCGCACGCCGAGAGCGCGGTCGAGGAAGTCGCGGACCGTCGTGGCCAGTTCGGCGCGGTGGTCGGACAGGGCGTGGTCGGTGGCCCATTCGTGGTGTTCGAGCGCCGCCCCCGCGTACGCGGGCAGCAGCGGCCGGTGGTGTACGGCGGCGGGCGTCACGGGGTCGAGTCCGGTCCCGATCAGCATCACCGGGCGCCCGGCGAACGCGGGTGCCAGCGAGGCCAGGCTCCACTCCTCCCCCGCGGCCTCCATCTCGGCCACCAGCGCTTCACCGCTGGTGCCGGTGAGCGGGAGCAGTTCACCGTCGAACGCCTCGACCCACTCCCGCCGCCCTTCGGCGTCGAGCCCGCGGGAGATCGTGCCGAAGTCGACGCCGGACACCGACACGGCGGCCGCGATGCCCGGATCCGCGGCGGCAGTCATCAGCGCGACGAAGCCCCCGAAGCTATGTCCGACAACGGCGACCCGCTCCGGGTCGAGCCGGTGCTCGGCCGCGAACGGCTTCTCCCGGACGGCCGCCACCACCCGCGCCGCGTCCGCCAGGCCGTTCCCCCACGACCAGTCCCCACCGACGCCCCAGGAGCCCCGGTAATGGAAGACCAGGCTGGCGTACCCCGCCTGGCGCAGCGCCTGGGCCAGATCGAAGTTGCGCTCATTGCCGGGAAACCCGTGCAGCACCACCACGGTCGGATGCGGCCCCTCGCCGGCCGGCAGGTGCAGCACTCCCATCAACGGGACCCCGTCACTGTCGAAGGTCACAGCAGGTGTGGCAGCTCTCACAAGGCTCTCCTCGCTCGGAATGATCGGTACGCTAACAGCCGCCCGACGGCCGCTCCCCAGCGCCTCAGCCCTTGGCCGGTCGCCGAATCCCCCGCAGGTGGGCGTCATGTACCGTCGGCCGCATGAAGCTGGCGAGCATCCACATCTATCCCGTCAAATCGACGACCGGGCACGAGGTACATGGGGCCGAGGTGCAGCCCTGGGGCCTGGCCGGTGACCGGCGCTACCTCATCGTCGACGAGCACGGCGAGATGCTGACCGCCCGCGAACTCCCCCGCCTGCTGATGTGCGTGCCGGAGCCGGACGGCGAGACGCTCAAGCTCACCGGCCCGCACGCCGCGCCGCTGCGGGTCACTCCCACCGCCGGCCGTTCGGTGATCAAGATGCGGAAGACGTCGATAGAGCTGACCGACTGCGGCGACGACGCGGCCGCGTGGCTGAGCGCGCTGATCGACCGCCCCGTCCGGCTGGCCTGGCAGGACGACCCCACCCGCCGTCCCGTCGATCCCGAGTACGGCCGGCCGGACGACCGGGTCAGCCTGGCCGACGCCTATCCGCTGCTGCTCACCTCCACGGCTTCGCTGGCCCGGCTCAACGACTGGATCGCGGAGACGGCGGTCGAGAGCGGCGAGGAGCTGCCCCAGCCGCTGCCCATGAGCAGGTTCCGGCCGAACGTGGTCGTGGACGGCGTGCCGGACGCCTTCGCCGAGGACGGATGGAGGCGCGTCCGCGTCGGCGACACGGAGTTCCGGGTGGTCAAGGGCTGTGACCGATGCGTACTGACCACCGTGGACGCCGCCACCTACACCAAGGGCAAGGAGCCCATCCGCACCCTGGCCAGGCACCGCAGGTGGGACGGCAAGGTCTGGTTCGGCGTGAACCTCATCCCGGACGCGCCTGGCCGGATCGCGCAGGGGGATCCGGTGACGATCCTCTGAGCCGGGTTCTCGGAGCCAGGCGGGCGAACCTCCGAGCCGGGCGGCGAAAACCCCATCCCACCCGAAAGCAGCCTTAAGTAGTCGAATAATGCCGCGTGGGGTGATTTGGGCCTTTGGGGGGATCTCATGGGCTATGCGAGACTTCACAAGTGACCAGCGCCCCTATAAAGCCCGATATTTCATCCCCTGACCGGATCCGGGCCGTCCAGCGGCGCACTCTCGTGATCCTGTCCGCCGCGCAAATAGTAGGCGGCGTAGGCGTCGCAGTCGGCCTGGCACTGAGCTCCGTCGTCGTCGACGAGCTCTCCGGATCCACCGTGATCAGCGGCTTCGCGGGCACCGCGACCGTACTCGGCGCGGCCCTCCTCGCCCTGCCGACCGCCAAGGCGTCCGGCAGGGGCGGCCGGCGGACGGGCCTGACGCTGGCGTACGTGGCCGCGCTGGCGGGCTGCGCGTTGTCCGTCGGCGCCATCAGCCTCGGCAACTGGCCGCTGCTGCTGGTCGGACTGGTTCTGGTGGGCGGCGGCAGCGCGGGGAACCTGGCGGCCCGCTACTCGGCGACCGACCTGTCACCACCGGGGCACGCCGCCAGGCACCTGTCCCTGGTCGTCTGGGCGGCCACCATCGGCTCCGTCGCCGGCCCGAACCTGGCCAAGCCCGCCGACCAGATCGGCATGAGCGCGGGCCTCGTGGAGAAGGCCGGGCCGTTCGCGTTCGCGGCGCTGGCGTTCGCGCTGGCGATGCTCATCATCCTGGTCGGCCTGCGCCCGGACCCGCTCAAACTGGCCCGCCGGTTGAACGACACGCAACCCCCCGCCGCCGGTCAGAACCGGACGATCAGGAACGCCTGGACGACCCTGCGCACCACCCCCATGGCCCGCAAGGCCCTGGTCATGATCGCGGTCAGCCACACCGCGATGGTGTCGGTCATGTCGATGACCCCGGTCAAGCTCCACCACGACGGCTCGAATCTGGACATCATCGGCCTGGTGATCAGCCTGCACATCGCCGGGATGTACGTCATGTCTCCGGTGGTGGGCTGGCTGGCCGACAAGGCGGGCAAGGTGCCGGTGCTGCTGCTCGGCATGGCGTTGCTGCTCAGCTCCGCCGTTCTGGCGGGTACGGCCGGGCACCGCGTCTGGCAGGTGACCAGCGCGCTGGTGCTGCTCGGCCTCGGCTGGTCGTGCGGCCTGGTGGCGGGATCGGCGCTGGTCAGCGAGTCGGTCCCGGTCGGGAGCCGGCCCGCCGTGCAGGGCCTGTCCGACCTGCTGATGAACGTGTGCGGCGCGACCGGCACGATCGTCGCGGGCGCGATCGTGGGCGGGCTGTCGTACGGGGTGCTCGGGCTGGTGGTGGGGGTGATGGTGACACTGGCCGGGGTCTGGCTGGCGATCACCTGGCGCCACGTGAACAGCGGCCCGCTGACACCCGCCATGTGACGTGCGCGGAGTCACTTGGCGTCGGCGTAGCAGGAGACCGCGACCGCCTCCATCGGGAAGCGCACCGGCGTCCCCCCGAACAGCAGGCGGCTGGCCTCGGCGGCCGACTCCGACACCGCGGTCATCACCTCTTCGGCCTGGTCGAGCGGGCAGTGCACCATGATCTCGTCGTGCTGGAAGAACACCAGCCGGGCCGGGCCGGACAACCGCCCCCGCAGCACCGCCATCAGCACCAGCGCCCACTCGGCGGCGGTGGCCTGTACGACGAAGTTGCGGGTGAACCGCCCCCGATCCCGGATCGCCCGGCTCCCCTCGGGCCCCGACACGAGGGACTTCCACCCCTCCGACGGCGGCGGGCTGGTGCGGCCGAGCCAGGAGCGCACCAGCCGCCCCTCCTCTCCCGCCTTGGCCGCGTCCTCGACGAACTGGTAGGCCTTGGGGAAGCGCTGCCGCATCACCGCCAGCAGCTTGGACGCGTCACCGCTGGTGCCGCCGTACATGGCGGACAGCATCGCGATCTTGGCGTTGGCGCGCTCGCCCCCGAACGACTTGGCCAGCGCCGAGTAGAGGTCGATCTCCCCCGCCGCCCGCGCCAGCCCTCCGTCGGCGGCCATCGCGGCCAGCACCCGCGGCTCCAGCTGGGCGGCGTCGGCCACGATCAACGTCCAGCCGTCGTCGGCGACCACCACGCGGCGCATCACCTTGGGGATCTGCAGCGCGCCGCCGCCGTCGGTGGCCCACCGCCCCGACACCACCCCGGCCACCACGTATTCGGCACGGAAGCGCCCGTCACGCACCCACTGATCGGCCCAGACCCACCCGTGGAAGCTGTACAGCCTGGCCAGCTCCTTGTAGGCGAGCAGCGGCGCGACCGCCGGGTGGTCGAGCTGCTTGAGCTCCCACGACCGGGTGGTCTTGAGCGCGACGCCCGCCCCCTTGAACGCCTTGACCAGCTGCTGCACCGAGTCGGGATTGACCGGATGCCCGAACGCCGCCGACACCTCGTCGGCCAGCGCCTGGAGCTTGGCCGGCCGCATGCCGTGCACCGGGCGCGGGCCGAGCAGCTCGGTGAGCAGGGCGTCGTGTACGTCCCGGCGCCACGGCATGCCGTCGTGGCCCATCTCGGCGGCGATCAGCGCGCCCGCCGACTCGGCCGCCACCAGCAGCCGGAACCGGCCCGGCTCCGGCAGCGCCTCGATCCGGCGCAGCTGGTCGGCCAGCACCTCCGCCACCGCCTCCGCGCCGAGCGGCTCGGGCGCGAACAGGGTGTCGGGCACGCTGGGCTGATCGTCGGGCACCGGCAGGCCGTGCAGCCTGGCGTGGGCGGCCTTGGCCGAGCGCGGCTGGCCGTATCGTCCCTCGTACGCGAGCAGCAGCCCCTCGGTGAGCGTCAGGTCGTGGCAGCGTGACACCCGCACACCCTTGGACAGCAGGGACGGATAGATCTCGCGGGCGTCCGCCCAGACCCAGCGCGGCCGCTCGGCTTCGAGCTCGCGCACGGCCCGCGCCAGGTCGTCGACCCGGCGAGCCGGACCACCGACCGGCAGGATCGTCCCGTCTGCCACCACTACGTGCACGCCGTCCAGAGTGCCAGGTGACTACGACAAACTGATGTGCACCTCGTCCTCCATCGGCGGATCCACCTCCTGCGGCAGGCAGCCGGTGGCGGCGAAGCAGCGCACCGAGAGCAGCTCGGGCGTGACCGAAAGGTGCAGGAACTGCTTGAAGAACGGTGGTGTGTCCCAGTCGGACAGCTCGGAGAGGTAGCGGTGGAAGACCGTGCCCACGGGCAGCCGGAACGGCATCGGCCAGGCTCCGAGCAGCCGGGCCGCCCACCTCATCCTGCGAGTGATCTTGATGGGTCCGGCGACGGGCCGGACCGGGGTGTTCTTGATCTGGTCCGCCATGATGCAGGCGGCCTCGGCCGGGGTGAGGTAGATCCACTTCATCCGGAGCCGCTTGGCGTACAGCTGGCTGTAGAAGGACAGCGAGTCGCCGCGCAGGGGGTAGCACTTGAAGTCGTCCTCGTGCACGCCCGCCACGTCCACCCGGCGGGTGGTGTGGGTGGCGTGCATGAACGCGCCGCCGCCCCCGGAGACGATGTACTGGATCACCCGGTCGCCCACCCTGACGGGATAGCGCTGGTAGTTGTGCACGTCGCCGCCGATGGCGGCCACATAGCGGTGTTCGGGGGCGCGGATGATGTCGTCGATCGTGCCGCCGCCCTCCAGCGGGGACGGCTTGTAGTCGTTGCGCGTGTAGATCGGCTTGCCGGTGACCAGGATCTTCGGGCGCGGGTCCAGGGAGGTGCGCCGCAGCCATTCGGACTGCTGGGCGTCGATCTCTCCCTGGATGCCGGTGTCGACGCCCACGATGAGCAGGCTCGGGGTCTCGATCGCCCAGTACGGCCCCGGCTGCGCGGCCCGCTGCGCCGGACGGTCCCTGAACGCGCGGGCCTCGGCCAGCAGCCGCTCGTCGATCGTCTCCGACCTGCGCCAGAGCAGGCCACGTAACCCCGCATCCCGCTTGGGCGGGAGCGCCGGGGCGTCGCAGAACACGCGCATGAAACCGCCGAGCCCGTCGTACCAGTCGTGGTTGCCGGGGATCGCGTAGATCGGCGCGTCATAGTCCTTGTACGGGCGGAAGAACTTGTTCTCGTACTCGTTGCCGGACCCGGCCGGATAGAGCACGTCGCTGGCGATGACCGCGAAGGAGGTGCCTTCGCCCACCTTGAGCAGGCCGGGCACGACCGCGTACTGGGAGGCGTCGCCCTCGCCGGTGTCGCCGAGCAGCAGGAAGCTGAAGCTCTCCCCCACCTCCGGCTTGACGCGGAAGTCCGGGTCGGCGCCACGGGCCTCCTGCTCGGCGATCCACCTGCGGCGCACCTTCCCGGACGGGTCGCCGAAGAGCCCGGCGACGATCTGGTTGCGCGAGTGCCACAGCGTGCGCGGGCTGAGCCAGGTGAAGCCCTTGTTGTCGGGTCTCAGGTCGTTGAACGTGCCGATCCGCTGACAGGCCCACCCCGCGCCTTCCTCCGACACCCGGGAGGAGAGCTGCTTTCCACGCTCAGCCGCGACTTCCACCATGACTCCATCTTTACGCGATCTTCCCCAAGCCGCACCCACTTCCCGAAGCGCGTCCGAACGCAGCGTGCCGTTGGGAACACAATCGGTTCGCGATGGTGTAGCCTCACGCCCCAAGCAAGCGGTTCGTCGCCGCGATGGGGGGCTGCCATGGCCCGGAACGGTTCGGACGACGCCACCCGGAGGGGCACCGCGGGGGTGGCCGCCGTAGAGGGGTTGCTGGCGTACGCCGGCAGACGGTCGCGTTGGGGTGGTGGGGCGCTCGACAGGGTCCACCAGGCGATCGGGCTCAGCCGGGAGCTGGCCGCCGCGGACCCCGACGAGCACGCGGTGCTGCTCGCCCGCTGCCTGCTGGCCGCGGCCAAGCTGCTGCTCAAGCGCGGCCGGGCCGCGGAGGCGCTGCCGTACGCCGAGGAGGCCGTCGAGCTCTGCCGTCCGGCGGGTGGCGCGCCGCTGGTGTTCGCCCTGGCCTGCCTGTCGGACGTGTACGAGGCGCAGCAGCGCTATGGGGAAGCGGCGGCGGCCATGACGGAGGCCGCCTCGGTCGACCCACCGGACTGACCCCCAGACTCAGACCTAGGCCCGCGCCCCAGGCCCGCGGCCCCAGGTCGACCTCAGGGGATCAAGATGCCCGGGTTCAGGATGCCCGTGGGGTCGAGCCGGGCCTTGACGGCGCGCAGGATGTCGACGCCCACGGGTCCCAGCTCGGCCGCGTACGCCTCGCGGTGGTCGCGGCCCACGCCGTGGTGGTGCGAGATCGTGCCGCCCGCCGCCACGATGGCCGCGTTGACCGCCTCCTTGGCCCGCTCCCACTGCGCCACCGGGTCGCCCTTCTGCGCGGTGACGACGGTGAAGTACAGCGAGGCCCCGGTCTCGTACACATGCGAGATGTGGCACATGACCAGCGGCGACTCCAGCGCCCCGAGCAGGGCCAGCCGTACCGCGTCGTACAGGCGTGGCAGCGCGGACCAGAACCCGGCCGTCTCGATGGTCTCCACCGTCGCGCCGGCGGCCAGCAGCGAGTCGCGCAGGTACGGCGCCGAGAACCGGCCGTGCTCCCACGCCCGTCCGGGCTCGGTCCCGAGCGGCACCCCGCCCATCCGCGCCAGCACCACCCCGGCCCCGGCCCTGCGCCCTTCGACGGACGTCGCCGGGGAAGACGTCGCCGGGGAAGACGCCTCCTGCCCGTCGGTCGGCCGGTCAGTCGGCCCGTCGGCTGGACCGTCAACCGGGCCTTCGTAACCCGCGATCACCAGGCAGCCGCTGGAGCCGCCCCCGATGTCGTCCGGCCGGGCCAGCCCGATCATGGTCTCCGTCTCGTCCGAAAGCCGCAGCACCGTGGGCAGCGGCCCCTCTTGCGCCAGCGTCCGCAGCGCGGCCATCCCCTCCCGGAACGACCCGAACCGCCACCCTTCGTACACCCGCCGCCCGGGCACCCGCCGCACCCGCAGCCGCAGCGCCGTGATCACCCCGAACACCCCCTCGGACCCCAGCAGGAGCTGCCGCAGATCGGGCCCCGCCGCCGACTTGGGCGCGCGACCCAGGTCCAGATCGCCGGAGGGAGTGGCGACGGTCAGACCCACCACCATGTCGTCGAAGCGCCCGTAACCGGCCGAAGCCTGCCCGCTGGACCGGGCCGCCGCGAATCCGCCCAGCGTGGCGTACTCGTACGACTGCGGGAAATGCCCCAGCGTCAGCCCGTGCCGTTCGAGCAGCCGTTCGGCCTCGGGCGCCCGCAGTCCCGGCTCGGCGGTGACGACCATCGACTCGGTGTCGACCGAGACGAGCCGGTCGAGCCGGGCCAGGTCCAGCGCCACCACCCCGGCGAAGCCGGACCTGGACGCCGCCAGCCCGCCCACCACGGAGGTGCCGCCGCCGAAGGGCACCACCGCGATCCGCTCGGCGGCGCACAGCCGCAGCAGCGCGGCGACCTCGTCGTGCGAGCCGGGCAGCAGCACGGCGTCGGGCGCGGCCGAGCCGTCTCCCGCGCGCATCCGCAGCAGGTCGGGGGTCGACTTGCCGCGCGTGTGCCGGATCCGGGCCGCGCGCGAGGTCAGCACCTGTTCGTGGCCCACGACGTCGGCCAGGGCGGCCAGGTGCGCGGGCGAGAGCGCGACTGGGGCCAGCCGTACGGACTCGAACGAGGCGGCGGGAGCGGCCGGCTCGCGTACGCCCAGCAGGTCGTGGAGCAGCTCGCGGATCTGCGGGGGCAGTTCGCGGGCCTTGGCGGGGTCGCCCCAGCCCGACCACAGCATCGGTTCGTTCAGCACGTCTACACTGTGACATATGACGTCGATTCGTCACAATGACGGCGTGCTAGACGCGGCCCGCGACTGCGTGCTCGCCTACGGGGTGCGGCGCACCACGCTCACCGACGTGGCGCGGCGGGCGGGGGTGTCCCGGATGACGCTCTATCGCCGCTGGCCCGACGTGCGGAGCCTGGTCGCCGACCTGATGACGCGGGAGTGGGTGCTGGCCGTCACCGAACTGGACCTGTCGGACCCGGTCGCCGCCGTGGTCGAAGGGGTACGGCGGCTGCGCGGCCATCCGCTCTGGCGCAAGATCGTGGAAGCGGACCCGGAGCTGCTGCTGCCGTACCTGCTGGATCGGCGCGGCGCCACCCACGAGGCGGTGCTCGGCGTGCTCGAAGCCGCCGTCGGCGACCGCCGCAAGGCCAGGGCGGTGCTGCTCGTGGCGCAGTCGTTCCTGCTGTCGGCGCCCACCATGCTCGACCCCGTGACCCTCGACGAACTCGACGCCGAACTCGCCACTCTGCTGGAGGCCTACCTTGGATAGCCCGCCGAACGCCGCGCGCCCCTCAGACAGCTCGCTGAACGCCGCGCGACGGACCCGCGAGCTGGCCGTGGTCGCGGAGGAGACAATCGACGTGCTGGTCGTGGGCCTGGGCGCGACAGGTGCGGGCGCGGCGCTCGACGCCGCTTCGCGCGGTCTCAGCGTCGCGGCGATCGACGCGCACGACCTGGCCTTCGGCACGTCGAGGTTCAGTTCCAAGCTCATCCACGGCGGCCTCCGCTACCTCGCCAAGGGGCAGGTGGGCATCGCCCGCGAGAGCGCGGTCGAGCGCGGCGTCCTGCTGCGGCGGACGGCTCCGCACCTGGTCAAGGCGCATCCGTACGTGCTGCCGCTGACGCCGGAGGTCTCCAGGTCCCGGGCGGAGCTGCTGATGACCGGCTACCGGCTCGGCGACGGGCTGCGCGCCGCCGCCGGCACGCCGCGCCGCCTGCTGCCCGGGCCGTCCCGGCTGACGGCCGCCCGGGCGCACACGCTCGCGCCCATGCTGAGCGAGGACGGCCTGCGGGGCGGCCTGCTGTCGTGGGACGGCCGCGTGTACGACGACGCCCGGCTGGTGGTGGCCATAGCCAGGACGGCGGCGGCGTACGGGGCCCGGATCCTGACCCGGTGCCGCGCCCTGGAGCTGACCGGCGCGGGCGCCAAGGTGCGCGACGAGCTGACCGGCGCGGAGTTCGGCATCCGGGCCAGGACGGTGATCAACGCCGCGGGTGTGTGGGCGGGCCTGCTGGACCCGCGGGTGAGCCTGCGCCCGTCACGCGGCACGCACCTCGTGCTCCGCCCCGGAACCCTGCCGGGCCTCCTGTCCGGGCTGCACATTCCGATTCCCGGAGAGAGCAGCCGATTCGCGCTCGTACTCCCCCAAGCCGACGGCCGCGTGCACGTGGGCCTGACCGACGAGCCCCTCGACGGACCCGTCCCCGACGTGCCCGAGGCCCCCGAGGAGGACATCAGGACGCTCCTGAGCGTGCTCAACACGGTTCTGGCGGCACCGGTGACCCGCGAGGCCGTCGCGGGCGCCTACGCGGGGCTCAGGCCGCTTCTGGCGGCGGACGGGCGGACGGCGGACGTCTCACGCAGGCACGCCGTGTACGCGGATGGCGGGAAGGCGGACGGAGGGGTCGTCACGGTCGTGGGCGGCAAGCTCACGACATACCGGCGGATGGCGGCCGACGCGGTGGATCGAGCGATCTCGGTGGGGAACCTCCCGGCGGGCCGGAGCCGTACCGCCTCGATCCCGCTCGTCGGAGCCGTCCGGGATCACGGCGCCGTGACCCCGCGAACCGGGGCGGGCGCGGGCCGCCCACCCGAGCGGCTGGTCGCCCGCCACGGCGTCGAGGCGGCGGCCGTGCACGAACTCGTCCGGGCGCATCCCGAGGAGGTCGGCCTCGGCATCACGATGGGCGAGCTGATGTGGTCCGTCGCCCACGAGGGCGCGCTCGACGCGGACGACCTCCTCGACCGCAGGACCAGGATCGGCCTCGTCCCCGAGGACCGGGCGGCGGCGCTGCCGGCCGCCAGGGCGGCTTTCAACCGATAACCCGTACATCCCTCTTACCGTTAGGTTAGTCTTACCTAATTCGCAAGAGGGGAGCAAGGCGTTGGCCAGGGGCTGCGAGCATCCGGATGGCTGCCACACGGGCGGGGTGCCGAATCTGGCCAGCGCCACCGTGGGGGCCCGGCTGTGGCTACTCGTCGAGTACGACGGACCGTGGCCGTCACATCTGGAAACCTTCGAGCTTCCTGAAAAAATCTCGAACCTCGTGCGCCGAGCCCAAGAACGTGGCATCAGACCCCAGCTCATCCGCCGCCCCGGCAGACGGGTCCGCCCACAGGAGCAGGACTTGCGTGTGCTAGTGGGCTACGCCACGGGCCCCAACCCCTGGCTGGCCAGCGGAGTCATCGCAGGTACCGAGGATCTTGACCTGGACGCGCTGGTGGCCGGAGTGGTCCCGGAGTCCTGCATACTTGAAGACGAGCCGGTATTTCTGGTCTGCACGCACGCCAAGCGCAATGCGTGTTGCGCCCGCATTGGACTGCCCATCGCTCGAAGCCTGGCCGAAAACTGGCCGGACAGAGTATGGGAAACGTCACACGTTGGCGGCGATCGCTACGCCGCCAACCTCGTGTGCTTGCCACACGGAATTTTCTACGGCAGCATGTCTCAGGCTGCTGCGATCGCAGCGGCTAACGCGTACCGGTCGGGCGAGATCATTCTCGACCGTTACCGGGGACGCGCAGGCATCCCTGAGCCATTGCAAGCCGTCGAGCACTTCGCCCGAACCCATTCGGGAGAGTGTTCTGTCGGCGCAGTGGCCGTGGAATCCTCCAGGTCGGACGGCGACGTCACCGAAGCCATCGTGCGCTGCGGCGACGTCCGGTTCGAGGTTGTGGTTGAGCCATCGGTGTTCCAAGCGCCGTGTGGTACGGCTTGCGCCGAGAAGATCACCACCTACCGGCTGGTTTCGCTGGACAGGCTCACGCCTGTGCGGTACGCCACGCCCGCCCTTACCTGATCACGGGAACACTACGGCCCACCTTTGCGTTGGAACAGTGACGCCGAAAACGTCCAATGCGGCTCAATTACTGAAATACCTCTCACGAAGGTGGTTTTCTCATGTCTCAGGTACGTCGGCAGCTCGCCCGCCCGCGCCCCAGCTGGGGTTGGCAGGATGATGCCGCGTGCCGGGGTGAGGACCTCGTGCTCTTCTTCGGCCCCGATGGGGAGCGGCAGCCCGAGCGTGACGTGCGCGAGCGGAAGGCCAAGGCGATCTGCGCCCAGTGCCCTGTCCGCAACGAGTGCCTGGACTACGCGCTGTCCCGTCCGGAGAAGTACGGCACGTGGGGTGGCCTGAACGAGGACGAGCGCGCTTCCGAGCGTCGCCGTCGCATGCGCCGCGCCGCCAGCGCCGGCATCTCCGCCGCCTGACTCCACCCGGCAGCGATCACCGCGTGATCATGCAGTTGCCCCGATGAACCGGGGCCTGGCCAGCCAAGTCCAGGCTCCGGCGAACCCGGTCGGGGCAACTGCTTGATCAGGCAAAAGACCTCAGCCCCCAGCACGCGCTTCAGCCCGGCGTCATCCGTGACGCCGGGCTGAAGTGGTTTCCGGATCGCTGCTCGCCGAGCTTCGGGGCCGGACCGCTCTGAGTCGGCGCCGCGCCTGGCTCTGGGCTCTTGGCTCAGACGAGTCGGCGCTGCGCCTGGCTCCGGGCTCTTGGCTCAGACGATCAGATCGTCGAACTCGCCGTCCTTGGCGCCGAGCACGAACGCGGTGATCTCATCCCGCGTGTAGACCAGGGCGGGCCCCTCGGGGAAGCGTGAGTTACGCATCGCCACCTCCCCCGTGGGCAGATCGGCCACCTCGACGCAGTTGCCGTTGGGGTTGCTCCGCCTGCTCTTGCGCCAGACGGCGGGAAGGCGACCGGCGGGCGTTCCGTTGCGGAACTCATGCATGGGCGAAGCTCCCTCGCGCGCTTACGGATGCACGTGCAGCCGTGGTTGCGAGATCACGTTACGGCATCGCCAAGATCGCCATATACGGGACGACCAAAACCCTGATATGGGGTGGATCACACTGACAGCAGGCGCTCCAGGAAGCGTTGGGTCTGCTCAGGGGAGTCGGCCTGGACGCTCAATCGGTCCATGACCTGCATGTAATGCTCGGACTCAGCCGGCTTGTCCAGATAGAGGGCGCTCGTGAGCTGCTCCAGGTACACGACGTCGGGCAGGTCACGCTCGGGGAAGCGCAGGATGCTGAACGGCCCGCCGGCGGCGGCGTGCCCGCCGCGCTCGAACGGGATGACCTGAACGGTGACGTTGGACCGTTTCGTCATCTCCAGCAGGTGCTCGATCTGCCGCCGCATCACCTCACGGCCGCCGAGCGCGCGCCGCACCACGGCCTCGTCGATGACCGCCCACAGCTTGAGCGCCCGGCCACCGGCCAGGCGCTCCTGCCGCCTGGTGCGCAGCGCCACACGCCGGTCGACCTCGGCCTCGGGAGTCGTCTCGTGCGCCAGCTTGATCACCGCCCTGGCGTACTCGGGCGTCTGGAGCAGGCCGGGGATGAACTGGTTCTCATACGTACGGATGACCGAGGCCGCACCCTCCAGCCCGATGTAGACCTCGAACCAGCCGGGCAGCAGGTCGCTGTACTTGTGCCACCAGCCCGGGGCGTTCGCCTGCCGGGCCAGCTCCAGCAACGGCGCCCGCTCGGCCTCGTCGGTGACGCCGTAGAGGGTGAGCAGATCGGCGACGTCGCGTTCCTTGAAGCTGACCTGCCCGAGCTCCAGGCGGCTGATCTTGGCGTGAGAAGCGCGAATCGCATACCCCGCGTCCTCCCGCGAGATACGCTTCTCCGTGCGGAGCCTGCGCAGTTGCGTACCCAGCAGGATCCGCAGCACCGTCGGGCTTCCCGGCGAGTAGCCGACCACATTCCCTTCCGCACTCAGTGCGCTCACACCTATCGCTCCCAGATCATCTGCACGTGCAGATGCTATTTGCATCTGTAAAACACGAAAAGTCTTGCATCGGTAAGCACACGCCGTAAAGATGGGCATTGGATCACCTAGACCGCGCTTCGGGGGCCAGGATGACGACTTTCGACGCTCGGCCGCAAGCCGCCACGTGTGCCCAGGCACCCGAATGGCTGCTGCCCATTCTGCTCGACGGGCGGCGCGGACCGTGTGACGAGGTCTTCCGCTTTCATGAGCTGAGCACGTTCGAGCCCGTCTGCGTGGCCTCTGCCAGGCGGTTCGTCGACCGGACGCTCACCTCGTGGGGCTCCGACGACATCGTCTTCGACGCCCAGCTGGTGGTCTCCGAGCTCGTCACCAACGCGATGCGGCACGGCGGCGGCGCCATCCAGCTCCGGCTGCTGAGCCGGCGGCCCGAGGTGGCGTGCGTGGTGAGCGACTACAGCCGGCACGCGCCCGCGGCCCCGCCCACCACCGACGTCTTCGCCGAATACGGCCGCGGCCTGCGCCTGGTCGAGGCCCTCACCACGGGCTGGGGCTGGCTCACCCCCGGTGCCCAGGGCAAGCTCGTCTGGGCCGTACTCTCCAACTGACCCCACGCCCATCGGGACCCCGGCCACAACGGACCACCTTCGTCCGCTCCCCCGAAGGGACCCCGGCTCTCCACGGACCGGCCTCTTCCGCTCCCCCGCAGGGACCCCGGCTCTCCACGGACCGGCCTCTTCCGCTCCCCCGTAGGGGGTATCCCTCCCAAGGGACACCAACCCCGACGGACCGTCACAGAGTCCGAAACGGTCGTGTGACGAAACACCCCTCACTGCACACCCGCCAGCAGATCCAGCACGTCGGCGTCGCTGAGCTGGTCGAAGTGCTCGTACCACTGCCCCACCGCCCGGAAATCCGCCGGGACCCGCAGCACCACCACCTCGTCGGCCTCCTCGCGCATGGCCTCGACGGTGTCGCGGGCGCCCACCGGCACGGCCAGCGTCACCCGGCCCGGCTTGGCCGCGCCGACCGCCCGGAGCGCGGCCCGCGCGGTGGCGCCGGTGGCCAGGCCGTCGTCGACCACGATCACCTCGCGTCCGGCGAGATCGGGCAGCGGGCGGTCGCCCCGATAGACCTTGACCCGGCGGGCCAGCTCGCGCCGCTCCTCCGCGACCACGTCCGCCACCGACTCGGGCGTCATCCCGAGCCTGCGCAGCAGCAGCAGGTCGAACACCGGCTCGCCGCCCTCGGCTATCGCGCCGACGCCCAGTTCGGGCGTCGGCGGATAGCCGATCTTCCGGGTCACCAGCACGTCGAGCCGGCCACCGACACTGCGGTGGATCGGCACGGCCACCGCCACGCCGCCGCGTGGGAGCGCCAGCACCACCGGGTCCTGCGCGTCGAGCAGGCGCCCCGCCAGCATGGCCCCCGCTTGCGCGCGGTCCGCGAACAGCAGCTCCATGCAGTGGTGTTACCCGGTCAGGGGCGGTTTCTGCCCGTGCGCCGCATTTCCTTGTGGATGACCTTCCACTTGTTCTGCTGCTCCTTGCGGAGCCGCGCGTCGGTGCGCGAGGCCATCCAGGCGGCTTCGCGCTGGAGCTTGCGCCAGCTGATCAGCCGCCGCTCGGGGAGTTCGCCGCACTCCAGGGCGGCGAGCACCGCGCAGCCGGGCTCGCTCTCGTGGCCGCAGTCGTCGAACCGGCAGCCGGCCGCCAGCTCCTCGATGTCGGAGAAGACGAGGTCGACACCCTCGCTCATCTCGTAGAGGCCGACGCGGCGGATGCCCGGCGTGTCGATGACGAGGCCGCCGCCGGGCAGCGGGATCAGCTCCCGGTGCACGGTGGTGTGGCGGCCCCGGCCGTCGGCGGCGCGCACCTGCTGGGTCTCCATCGCCTCGCCGTCCGCCATGGCGTTGACGAGCGTGGACTTGCCGGCGCCCGACGGGCCGAGCACGACGGCCGTACGCGAGCCTTCGAGATAGCCGCGTACGAGCTCGACGCCGTCGCCGAGCACCGAGGAGACGGCGTGCACGTCGACGCCCGGCGCGGCGACGCGTACGTCGGCGAGCAGGTCGTCGAGGCCGCGTTCGAACAGGTCGGACTTGGTGACGAGCACGACCGGCGTGCCGCCCGACTCCCAGGCCAGCGCGACGAGCCGTTCGATGCGGCCCAGGTCGGCGAAGTCCGTGGCTTGCATGGACGGCTCCGCGACGAAGACGATGTCGATGTTGGCCGCGAGCACCTGGCCCTGGCCGTCGCCCGACAAGCCGCCGCGCGAGTCGCGGCTGACGCCGCCCCTGACGAAGGCGCTGCTTCTCGGCAGGACCGCGTCGAGCTCGTAGCGGCCCTCTGGGAGCTCCTTGAGCGCGACCCAGTCTCCGACACAGGGCAGCGCCACCGGGTCGTCAGCGGACGCCCTGCGGACGCGCGCGCCGTATTTGACGTGATGCTGCCCATCGGCGGCGATCACTTCGGCCGCACCGCGATCGACCCGGGACACCCGGGCGGGCACGGTATGTAGTGGTAGCTCGGCGGCGCGGGATTCGGTCCAGCCGAGCGGGAAAAGCGTGGAGAACAACGGAGTGACACCTTTGTGGTCGAGAAGGACCCGGGTGACCTCTAAGCGGGCCCCCGGAGGATGACAAACGGCAAGCCGAACAGAACAGCCCGCATGGTCGTCACCTCCTCACTCGAGTTCTCGGTGCAGCTGGGAAGTGACTCTACGCATCCCTCCTGCGACTTCGCAACGACTTTCTTCTCGATCTGTTGAACCGCACCAGGGAATCTGTCCGTACTTCCTGCCGACTGCACTTTGAAAGGGGAATGATGCGAGTCAGCACGTGTCCCCCGCCCTCGGCCGAGGGAGCCGCCCCCATGGGCAAGCCACGCTCACGCCACCGGATGAGACGAGTACGTCCGGATGACGAAGTGGTCGTCTCCACTCTCTACCGGGAGTACCACCGGCCGCTGCTGGCCTTCGTGATCCGGCTGACGGCGGGCGATCGGCAATGGGCCGAGGACGTCGTGCAGGAGACCATGATCCGTGCCTGGCGTAGTTCCGAGCAGCTTGATCCGGATTCGGCTTCGCTCATGCCCTGGCTAGCCACCGTCGCACGCCGTATCGTGATCGATGACCGGCGGCGCAAGGAAGCCCGCCCGCCGGAATCAGGCGACGGCCCGCTGGAGAGCATGCCCGTGCCGGACGAGATGGAGGGACTGCTGCACCAGGTGGTCGTATCCGAGGCGCTGATGGCGTTATCCCCGGCCCACCGCGAGATCCTCAACGAGACGATCTTGCGAGACCGGTCGGTCAACGATGCTGCCATAGCGCTCGGCATCCCCGTTGGCACAGTGAAGTCCCGGGTTTACTACGCGGTCCGCGCGTTGCGCGTCGCACTGCAGGAGAGAGGGGTGACGGCGTGAACAGAGTCGAGCATACGGACGTGGGCGCCTACTCCCTCGGCCTGCTGGACGACGACGACAGGCTGGCCTTCGAAGCGCACCTCTCCCTCTGCCCGTCGTGTCGGGCGGAGCTGTCAGAGCTGGCCGGAGTGGCCAGTGTGCTGACGGGGATCGGGCCGGTGCGAGAAGAGCCCCCTCCTCCCGATTACGGGCAGGCCGATGTCATCGACCTGCTCCGGCGTAAGAAGGCGGAGGACCGGCGGTCGAGGCGGGGCACATTCGTGATCGGGCTGGCGGCCTCGGTCACGCTGGTGGCCGGCGGGCTCGCGGTCGGCACCCAGCTCGGGGGCGGTGACGCGGCGCCGCCCGTGGCGGCGGGCCATCCCACGCAGCATCTGGGTCCGGCCGAGCAGTTCTACGCCGACGGCAAGCCCATCGAGGGCGTCGGCGCCGACGGCGTGACCGGCGGGCTGGTGCTGGAGTCCAAGGGCTGGGGCACACATGCCGCGCTCAAGCTCTCGGGCATCAAGGGCCCGCTCGAATGCGAGCTGATCTCGGTGTCCAAGACGGGCAAGCAGCGGATCATGACGGGCTGGTCGGTGCCACCCGCCGGATACGGCGTGCCCGGGTCGCCCGATCCGCTCTACATGCACGGCGGCAGCCCGTGGAAGCTCGAGGACATCGATCATTTCGAGGTGGTCACCACGACTGGTAAGACTTTACTTACCGTCAGAGCCTGAATTCCCCGGGACTCACCTCTCAGAAGCCCTTCCACCGCAGGTGGGAGGGCTTTTCTGTGCGCACTTCCCTATGTGTAAATTTACGGATTCAGCGGTTGAACCTCTTCGGACCGGGTCGCGTACTGCTTGCCGTACCAACCCCAATGACAATCCTTGAAGAGGTTTCATCATGTCGATTCGTACGCTCGCCCTGTCCGGGGCGCTGCTCGCCACCGGCCTTCTCGCTCCGGTCACCGCTGCTCAGGCGACTGTCTCGGCCTCCGGTGACGACGTGTATCTCGCCGCCGGTCTGCGCGGTGCCAACGAGGTGGGCGTCAAGGGTGACGCCGATGGCCGGTCGACCGTCGTCATCAAGATCAGCGGTAACGAGGTCACCTTCGCGGCTCGCTGGAACAAGATCGACTCACCTACCGCCGGGCACATCCACCAGGCCGCCAAGGGCGCCAACGGCGACGTCAAGCTCGAGTTCTTCACCAAGCCGCTGCCCAAGTCCGTGCTCGGCGTGACCGGCACGGTCACCGCCGACCCGGCGCTGGTCAAGGCGCTGATCGACGACCCTGGCGGCTTCTACGCCAACCTGCACGACGCCGCCCACCCCAAGGGCGCGGTCCGCGGCCAGTTCCACCGGCTGAACAAGCCGATCGACCTCAACGGCGTCCTGCAGGGCAGCAACCAGGCCACGCTCTCCGCCCGCGCCGACGGCACCAAGGAAGTGCCCGCGAACGACGGCAAGAAGCGCGGCGACCAGGACGGCCAGGCCACCTGGTGGCTGCGTCCGGCCGGCTCGGTCATCGGCTACACCGCCTTCTGGACCGGGCTCGCCCCGGTGACCAACGGGCACGTCCACAAGGGCGCGAGCGGCAAGAACGGCGACGTGGTCGCCGACCTGTTCGCCGACGCCGCGGGCCTGCCGTCGAACCTGACGGGGGTCGCGGGTGAGGCCAAGGTCGCCGCGCCGGTCGTCAAGCGCATCGCCGCCAACCCCGGCCGGTACTACACCAACCTGCACACCACGGAGTTCAACGGCGGCGCGGTGCGCGGCCAGCTGTCCGGCGACCCGTTCGACCACCCCCGCGCGGTCACCGCCGAGGTGCTGAAGGGCGCCCAGATCTACGCCTGCACCCAGCAGCCCGGCGCGGCAGCGGCCTTCACCCAGTACGGCGTGGCGGCCAAGCTGCGGCGCGGCATCGACCACTCCTTCGTGACCCCTGCCGCGGGACCGCCGCAGTGGGTCGCTCCAGACGGCAGCGCGGTACGCGGAGCGGTCGTCACCAAGACCCCCAACGGTGACGGCAACATCCCCGAGCTGGTCCTGGACGCCACCCAGTCCGGCAAGAACACCGGCCTGCTGGCCCACGCCACCACGATCCTGCGCCTCAACACCGAGGGCGGCGTGGCCCCCGCGGGCACCTGCACGGTCGGCGCCCAGACCCAGGTCGACTACAAGGCCGACTACCTCTTCCTGGGCTGATCACTCTAAGGAAGTCCATAAGACCAACTGAAGAGCAGGTCCGCGCGGGCGATTCGGTCCCGCCCGCGAGGGCCGCCCCCGGCCGGTAGCGGCGCCACCCGCCACCGGCCACCGCCTCCGGGGACCTCCGGCCCGTCCCCGAAGGCACCCGACGCCCCGCCGTAACCCTCCGTACGGCGGGGCGTCCTCATGCCCGGAGCAGGTCCGAACGGCGGGGCGCCCTCACGCCCGGAGCAGCTCCGAACGGGGGGCGTCCTCATGCCCGGACCTCAGCCCCGGTCGGCGGCGGCTTTGCCGCTTCAGGAACTGGAGGCGGTACGCTCACGCGGCTACGCGATCGACAAGGAGCAGAATGAGGCGAACGTGCGCTGCGTCGGGGCGTTGGTCCGCGACGCGAGTGGGACGGCGGTGGGCGCGGTGAGCGTCGCGGGTCTCACGCTCAGCCTGGGTCAGGACGACATACCGCTGCTGGGACCGCTGGTGGTGGCCGCCGCCGCCCGCGTGCCGGCGGCGATCGGGAGGAACGTATGACGGACGTGCTCGCGCGGGCCCGAGCCCTCGGGGAGTTCTCCGGCGCGGCCTGGGCCTACGGCAGGTCGAGCGGCCCGGTTTCGCGCGGCCGGCTCGGCACGCTGGCGTGGAACGGCGACCCGGTCAGCGACGACACCCTGTGGGACCTGGCCTCACTCACCAAGCCGATCGTCGGGCTGGCCGTCATGGCGCTGGTCGAGTCGGGCGAGCTGACCCTGGACGATCCCATCGCGCTGCACCTGCCGGAGTACGCCTCGACCGACAAGTCCGGCATCACCGTCTTCGAGCTGCTGACGCACACCTCGCGCATCCCCGGGCAACAGCCGCTCTACCGCGACCACCCGACCCGCGACGAACTGCTCGCGGCGGTGGCCCGGCTGCCGCTGCGCTCCTCGCCCGGGGTCGAGTACAGCTCCCAGGGGTTCATGATCCTCGGCCTGATCGCCGAACGCGCCGCCCGGACCCCGCTCGACCAGCTGGTACGGGAGCGGGTGACCGGGCCCGTCGGCATGGACGAGACCCGCTTCCTGCTGCCCGAGGCCGACCGGGGTCGCGCGGCCGCCACGGAGGACTGCCCGTGGCGCGGCCGGATCGTCCAGGGGACCGTGCACGACGAGAACGCCGAGGTGCTGGGCGGGGTGGCCGGGCACGCGGGGCTGTTCGGCACGCTGGACGACCTGGCGCGGCTGGGCCGGGCGCTGTGCCGGGGCGGCGGCTTTTTGGGCGCCCGAACGCTCGAGGTGATGACCCGGACGCGGACCGGAGGCAGGGCGCTGGCCTGGGAGGGGTGGGCGCGGCCCGGCTGCAGCGGGGGTGATCTGCTGAGCCCGGCGGCGTATGGGCACACCGGGTTCACGGGGACGAGCCTGTGGGTGGATCCGGAACTGGACGTGTTCGTGGTGCTGCTGACCAACCGGGTGCACCCCAGCCGGGGGTCGGACGCGATCAACCGAATCCGCCGCGCCTTCCACAATGCGGCTGTCGCGGAGGTCCTGGCGTGATCGGTGATGCGCTTCGGGTGGTCGGTTCGGCTTCGGTGGTGCGGCTGGTTCCGGGAGGCGGCGGGCTGGTGCTGGAGCCGACCCGGGAGCGGCCCGGGGATCTCTGGATCGGGCCCGGCTGGGTGGACCTGCACGCCCACGTCTACGACGGGATGACGGTGATCAGCGTGCCCCCGGACGGGGTCGGCCTGGACCAGGGCGTGCACGTGGTCGCCGACGCGGGCAGCGCGGGCCAGGCGACGATCGACGGTCTGGCCCGCTATGTCGTTCCGGCCGCCGAGACCGAAATACGCGCCTGGGTGAACATCGGCTCATACGGCCTCGTTCATCTACGCGAAACGGCCGACCCGAGTTTCATCGACGTGGACGCCACACTGGCTGCCATCGAACGGCACCGGGGCCTGGTCTGCGGCGTGAAGGTCCGCTCCAGCGGCGCGGTCGTGGGCGCGATGGGGCTGCAGCCGCTCCAACTCGGCCGGCTCGTCGCCCGGCAGGCGGGTCTGCCGCTGCTGGTGCACGTCGGCGAGGCACCGCCGCTGATCGAGGACGTGCTCGACCTCCTGGACGAGGGCGACGTGATCACCCACTGCTACCACGGCAAGACCGGCCATCCGTGGCGGCCCGACGGCACCCCTGTCCCCGCGCTGGCCCGCGCGCTCGACCGGGGCGTGCTGCTGGACGTGGGGCATGGCGCGGCCAGCTTCAGCTTCGACGTCGCCGAACGCGCGCTCGCCGCCGGTTACCCACCGCACTCGATCAGCACCGACATCCACGTACGCAACATCGGCGGCCCGGTGCACGACCTGGCCACCACGATCACCAAGCTGCTGGCCTGCGGCCTGCCGCTGGAGAACGCGATCACGGCGGTGACGGACGCACCCCGCCGCGTCCTGCGCATGGACTCGCCAGACTCGGAATGGCTGGCGAACGACGGCACGATAAGGCACGCCACGGTATTCCGGCTGGTCGGAGAGGCCACGGCGCCCCGGTCGACCGCAGAGACCACGGAGTTCCGGCTGACCGGGGAGACGGAGCGGGTCTATGTGGATTCTCGCGGAACCCACCGCGAGCCCACCCAGCGCATCCTCCCGGTGGCCACCATCCGGGAGGGACGCCTCCGGCCCACCGAACCGCGCCACCGGTCAACGACACGCACGTAACGGCGCCGAGCCCTGTGCGGGGCTCAGCGGCCGTTTTCCTGGAGACCTACAGCCACGTATGGCGGGCGGCTGTGCCGAAACGGAAATCAGGAGAGACCAGGCGCGGGGAACTGCGCGGTCAGCTCACTCACCTCGTGGTGCACCCGGCTGATGACGTGCTCGGCGTCGCCCTTGGCCAGGGCGGTGACGACCTCGTCCATCCACGCGCCGATCTGCCGCATCTCCTCCGGCCCCATCCCCCGGGAGGTGACAGAGGGGGTGCCGATGCGGATGCCGCTCGGGTCGAACGGCTTGCGGGTGTCGAAGGGGACCGTGTTGTAGTTGGTCTCCAGGCCCGCGCGGTCGAGCGCCTGGGCGGCCGGCTTGCCGCCGATGCCCTTGGGCGTGAGGTCGAGCAGGATGAGGTGGTTGTCGGTGCCGCCCGAGACCAGGTCGAAGCCGCGGCTCGACAGCTCCTCGGCCAGCGCCTTCGCGTTGGTCACCACCTGGTGCGCGTATGCCTTGAAGTCGTCGGTGGACGCCTCGTGCAGGGCCACGGCGATGGCGGCGGTGGTGTGGTTGTGCGGGCCACCCTGCAGACCGGGGAAGACGGCCTTGTTGAGCGCGGTCGCGTGCTCGTCGGTGGTGGCCATGAGCATGGCGCCGCGCGGGCCGCGCAGCGTCTTGTGCGTGGTCGTGGAGATCACGTCGGCGTGGCCCACCGGCGACGGGTGCGCGCCGCCCGCGACGAGGCCGGCGATGTGCGCGATGTCGGCGGCGAGTACGGCGCCCACCTCGCGGGCGATGGAGGCGAAGCCCTCGAAGTCGATCGTGCGCGGGATGGCCGTGCCGCCGCAGAAGATCAGCTTCGGCCGGTGCTCCAGCGCCAGCGCCCTGACCTCGTCGAGGTCGATGCGGCCGGTGTCCTGGCGCACGCCGTAGCGGACCGGGTTGAACCACTTGCCGGTGGCCGAGACCGACCAGCCGTGCGTGAGGTGACCGCCGAACGGCAGGCCCATGCCCATCACGGTGTCGCCCGGCTGCAGGAAGGCCATGTAGATGGCCAGGTTGGCGGGCGAGCCCGAGTAGGGCTGGACGTTGGCGTGGTTGACGCCGAACAGCGCCTTGGCCCGCTCGTTGGCCAGGGTCTCGACCTGGTCGATGACCTGCTGGCCCTCGTAGTAGCGCTTGCCGGGGTAACCCTCGGAGTATTTGTTGGTCAGGACGGTGCCCGTGGCCTCCAGAACGGCCTTGGACACGTAGTTCTCCGACGCGATGAGCTTGACGGTGTCGGCCTGGCGGCGCTCCTCCGCCTTGATGAGCTCGGCGATCTGCGGGTCTACGCTTGTGAGAGAACTCATGACTCTCCTGTCATCGTTGACAATGTGCGAAGACCCAGGCGCACGGCCTTCTGCCCTTCCGCTCCCTGGTGGTTCGCCCCACCTAACGCGCCAGTCGCGACGTTCTAGACGATAGCGGATCGGGCAGGGGGGACCGGGCACGGATCAGGTGATCAGGCAGATGAGAGGGCCACGTTCTTGATCGTTCCCAGCGGCCCGAGGTTGACGTCCACGTGCTCCGCGTCCTGGGGCACGCCCTCGAAGACCGCCCAGAGCTGAAGCTGCATACCGCCCCCGAACGAGGCCGTGGGGACGTCGGCGCACTGACAGGCGTTGTCCTTCCTCGCCGGGTACAACGGCTTGCCCACGCCAGGAGGAACGATGCTGACCTTCGACACGGTGTTGTCGAGGGTGCTCGCGCCGAATTTGTCGTACAGGGGTGCGTTGTTCTTGCCGACGTTCTTGACCGTCCACTGCAGGCGGGCCGTGGTGCCCTGCCGCACGAGGGAGTCGATCCGCACCTGGAAGGTGGTGTCCAGGGCGTCGAGCGTGCGGGTGACGGCGGGGGTGCCCGGCTCGGCGACGCGCTCCTGCCATGGGCGCAGTACGGCGAGCGTGGCGCCCACGCCGAGGACGGCCGCGAGCGCGGCGGCGGCGACCGGGCCCAGCCAACGGCGCCGCCCGGCAGCCCGCCTCCCGCCGAACGACCCTTCACCCGCCGCAGCGGGCGGGCCTCCCAGCGCTCCGGTGGACGGCCCGCCAACCGACCCCGGGGACGAACCTGCCACCACTCCAGCGGACGGACCTTCCGCCGGACCAGCGGACGGACCTGCCAACCGGCTGTCGGGCCGCGTGGCACCGGGCGTGGTGGCTGACGACGGGCTGGCTGAGAACGGGCTGGCCAACGATGGGGTGGCTGACGACGGAGTGGCTGACGACGGAGTGGCGAAAGGTGGGGCGGCGGAAGGTGGGGTGGGGGCGAGTGGGGTCCAGGTGTCTGAGACGAGTCTGGTGGCGGCGGCGACCGGCACCTCGGTGCGGCCGAGCAGCCGGTCCAGGAGTTGCTGCGCGGTCGGCCGCCGCACAGGGTCCTTGTCCAGCGCCCGCTCGACCAGCGGCCTGATCCGCTCGTCCAGCCCGTCGAGCACCGGCGCGTGGTTGATCACCCGGTAGACGACCTCGGCCACCCCGCCGGACCCGAACGGCGGCCGGCCGATGCCCGCGTACGCCACCAAGGCGGCCCACGAGAAGATGTCGCTCGCCGAGGTCACCTGCTCGCCCTTGGCCTGCTCGGGCGACATGTACGCGGGCGTCCCCATGCTCTGGGCGATCGTGACGGGCGCTCCCCCGGCGTCGGCGAGCTGGGCGATGCCGAAGTCGATGACCCGCGGCCCGACCGCGCTGAGCAGCACGTTGGACGGCTTCAGATCGCGGTGCACGACCCCGGCCTGGTGGATCGCGGCCAGCGCGGTGGCCACGCCGACGGCCAGCGCCTCCAGGTTCGACCCGGTCAGCGGCCCCTGCCGGACGACCACGCCGGACAGGTCGGGGCCCTCGACGTATTCGGTGACCAGATAGGCGGTCCCGCCCTCGAACCCGGCGTCGAGCACGGGGGCGGTGCAGAATCTGGCGACCCGCCTGGCGGCCTCGGCTTCCTTGCCGAACCGGCGCCTGAACTCCTCACGGGCGGCCAGCTCGGGCCGCATCATCTTCAGCGCGACGCGCCTGCCGGTGGGGTCCTCCGCGAGGTAGACGAACCCCATGCCACCCTCGCCCAGCTTCTTGACGAGCGTGTAGGGGCCGACTCTCCGCTGTGCGTCCACCGGGGGGATTATTCCCTATTTGGTACGACTGGCGCCGGGCCAGAGCCGATCGACCTCGGCGTTCAGAATGGCTCCGATCAGCACGGCGAGCGCGGTGATGTAGAGCCAGAGCAGCAGCGCGATGGGCGCGGCCAGCGAGCCGTAGACGGACACGGGCGAGAACCACGCCGCGAGCACGGCCCGCAGCACGGCGGCACAAACGATCCACAGGAACAGCGCCAGGATCGCCCCCGGCAGCTCCCGGTACCACTTCGTCCGGACCGGCACGCTCACGTGGTAGAGCACGGTCAGGAAGAGCACCGAGCCGATGACCACCACCGGCCAGTACAGCAGGTCGACGAGGACGCCGTACTCCCCCGGCAGCGCGTCCTTGAGCAGCGTCGGCCCGATGACCAGCACCGGCATCACGATGATCCCGATGACCAGCCCGATCACGTAGAGCCCGAACGACATCAGCCTGGTCCTGATGATGCCGCGTTCCTCGCCGAGCCCGTAGGAGACGGAGATGAGGTCCACGTAGACGTAAAGTGCCCGCGAGCCCGACCAGAGCGACAGCAGGAAGCCCACCGAGATGATCGACACCTTGCTGGCGTCGTCGCTGAGGACGTCGGTGATGAGCGGGTTGACCACCTTGTGCACCGCGTCGTCGGTGAACAGCAGCCCGGCCTGGTCGATCACCCAGGTCTTCACCTGCACGACAACCTGGGGCCCCAGCCAGGTGCCGAGCTTGGCCAGTACCCCGATCAGTCCCAGCACGAACGGCGGGAGGGACAGCAGCGCGAAGAAGGCCGCCTCGCCCGCGAGGCCCGTGACGCGGTAAGTGACTCCCGCGTTCGTGGTCGCGCGGACGGTCGCCCACGAATTCGTGTCGAGCACCCAGTTCAGCCTGGCACGGGCGTTGGAGGCGAGCCGCCTCCTCATCGACCGGCTAGGCGCATCGGTGGACGTCATGGCACCCAACGGTTATTAGCAGTGACTCTTCGGGACAGCTTACGTCCCCCGGGCACTGCCCTAGTCGACGTCGACGATGCGCGCACCCAGCGGGAGCAGGGAAACCGGGATGAGTTTGAGGTTCGCGATGCCCAGCGGGATGCCGATGACCGACAGGAACAGCGGGATCGAGGTGACCACGTGCCCGATCGCCAGCCAGATGCCCGCGAAGACGAGCCAGATGACGTTGCCGATCGTGGAGAGCGCCCCCGCGTCGGGGTCGCGCACGACGGTCCGGCCGAACGGCCAGAGCGCGTAGGCCGCGATCCTGAACGAGGCGATGCCGAACGGGATCGTGACGATCAGGACGCAGCAGATGACGCCGGCGATCGCGTAGCCGATGGCCAGCCAGACACCGGCGAAGATCAGCCAGATGACGTTCAGGATTGTCCGCATGCTTACAGCATGTCACCGGGGCTGCCTCTCACATCATCGGGAATACCCCTGGCCTTTCCCTGATCGACCCTTACCGGGTGGTCCGGCGAACGCCTGCGCTATCTCCATCCAGGCGCGCGCGGTCTCGCCGGTGATCTCCAGGTCGGTGTCGTCGCGGTGGACGCGCTGGGTGACGAGCAGGCAGAAGTCCAGCATCGGCCCGCGGACCGTGTCGGCGGCCTCCTCGGGGCCCGCCGCCCATGGCGTCCCGTCGGGCATGGTCAGCTCCACGCGCACCGGCCGCGCCGGAAGGGGCAGATTCCGTACGGCGAAACCGTAGGGCATGGCCCTGAACCCGATCATCGCCACGTGCCGCAGCCTCGGGGTGGGCTCCCTGGTGACGCCGAGCGCGTCCGCGACGTCCTGGCCGTGCGCCCAGGTCTCCATCAGCCGGGCGGTGACGAAGGACGCGGCCGACATGTCGGGGCCGTACCAGGGCAGCCGGTCCCGGGCCGACAGCCCGGTGAACGCCTTGATGCTGCGGGCGCGCGCCGTACGGAACCATTCGAGCAGTTCGTCGGGGGCGAGCCCGCGGAACTCCGCGGCCAGGTCGTCGGTGGAGGTGAAGTGCGCCGCCGCCGCCCGGAAGACGTCGGGATCGGTCACGGCGGTGCGCGCGGCCTCGTCGAACCAGGCCAGGTGGCTCACCTGGTCGCGCACCGCCCATCCCTCGGCGGGTGTGCCGAGCTCCCAGTCTCCGGCCTCCAGGGGCCGTAACAGCCCGTCGAGTGACGCGGTCTCCGCACGCAGGTCGCTCAGCAACTCGCCCATGAGGTCCACGGGCGCCAGCCTAACCGAACAAGGTTCTACGAGGAATAATGCAAGGGTGATCTGCGAGAAGTGCAAGGAGAAGCGCCACGAGGAGTGTCGCGGCGGATCCTGGTGCGATTGCCAGCACCAGCAGGCCGAGGAGCCGGCCGAGTCGGACCTGGACTGGCCCCGTCAGGGGTGAAGAGCGTCCACAGTCTGGACCCAGTCTTGGACATACCGGATACCTAGCGTATCTTCGAACTATGCCAGCGGACCCCATGCTTGTCGGTCGACGACACGTCGATCTTCAGCGTGTCCGCAGTGCCATCTGTTGCGACGCCCGTTAACCCACCCGTTTTCTCCGTTGCGCGCGTCGCAAATCTCCTCCTTCACCCCTGCCCTCAATGATGAGGCGGGAGGAAGCCTGCGCGCGCCCATGAACCGAAGGACGCGCAATGAGCACCCCTGCCAGCCGGCATCACAAACGCCCGCGCGGCGAAGGCCAGTGGGCTCTCGGTTACCGGGAGCCGCTGAACAAGAATGAAGAGAACAAGAAGAACGACGACGGCCTCAACGTCCGCCAGCGCATCATCGACATCTACTCCAAGCGTGGTTTCGACTCGATCGACCCGGCCGACCTGCGCGGCCGGATGCGTTGGTACGGCCTCTACACCCAGCGCAAGCCCGGGATCGACGGCGGCAAGACCGCGATCCTGGAGCCCGAGGAGCTGGACGACCGCTACTTCATGCTGCGGGTGCGGATCGACGGCGGTCAGCTGAGCATCCCGCAGTTGCGGGTCATCGCCGAGATCTCCAACGAGTACGGCCGGGGCACCGCCGACCTGACGGACCGGCAGAACGTCCAGCTGCACTGGATCGAGATCGAGTCGGTGCCCGACATCTGGGCGCGGCTCGAAGCGGTCGGGCTGTCGACCACCGAGGCGTGTGGCGACACGCCGCGCGTCATCCTGGGCTGCCCGCTGGCCGGGATCGACACCGACGAGGTGCTGGACGCCACCGACGAGATCCACGTGCTGAACGAACGGTTCATCGGCGACCCGGCCTACTCCAACCTGCCGCGCAAGTTCAAGTCGGCGCTGAGCGGGTGCCCGTCGCACTGCACGGTGCACGAGATCAACGACGTGGCGTTCGTGGGTGTCGAGCTGCCCAGTGGGGAGAAGGGCTACGACCTGTGGGTCGGCGGGGGGCTGTCCACCAATCCGATGTTCGCCAAGCGGCTCGGGGTGTTCGTCCGGCCCGAGCAGGTGGCCGACGTCTGGGCCGGAGTGATCGGGATATTTCGTGATTACGGATATCGGCGGCTGCGGCACCGCGCGCGGATCAAGTTCCTGGTCAACGACTGGGGCGTGGAGAAGTTCCGGGAAGTCCTGGAGACCGAATACCTCAAGGAGGCGCTGCCCGACGGGCCCGCGCCCCAGGCGCCCCGTGGCTCCCGCCGCGACCACGTCGGGGTCTACCCGCAGAAGGACGGCAACTTCTACGTGGGCTTCGCGCCCAAGGTCGGCCGCCTCGACGGCGACAAGCTGCACGTGATCGCCGACCTCGCCGAGCGGCACGGCTCCGGCCGCGTCCGCACCACGGTCGAGCAGAAGATGGTCATCCTCGACGTCGCGCCGGACCAGGTCGACTCCCTGGTCGCCGAGCTGGAGGCGAACGACCTCCAGGTCAACCCGTCGACGTTCCGCCGCCAGACGATGGCCTGCACCGGCATCGAGTACTGCAAGCTGGCCATCGTCGAGACCAAGGCCACCGCCGCCAACCTCATCGACGAGCTGGAGCGGCGCCTGCCCGACTTCGCCGAGCCGCTCACCATCAACGTCAACGGCTGCCCCAACTCCTGCGCGCGCATCCAGGTGGCCGACATCGGCCTCAAGGGCCAGCTCGTCGTGGACGAGCACGGGGAGCAGGTGGAGGGCTACCAGATCCACCTGGGCGGCTCGATGGGCGTCAACCCCGGCTTCGGCAGGAAGGTACGCGGACTCAAGACCACCGCCGAGGCCCTGCCCGACTACGTCGAGCGGGTCGTGAAGCACTACGACGCCCAGAAGAAGGAAGGCGAGGCCTTCGCCGACTGGGTGCAGCGAGCGGACGAGGCGGACCTGCGATGACCACGCGAGCCGTCCCCTTCCACTGCCCCTACTGCGGCGACGAGGACCTCGAACCCTACGAGGGCGACCCCGAAGCCCCCGACTCCGCGGCGCACGGCGGCTGGTACTGCCGGTCCTGCGCCCGCGCCTTCAAGCTGAAGTTTCTTGGAATCGGAGTGAAGATATGACACTCGTCGACATCGAGGTCGGTTTAAGAGAGCAACGCGGCGCGCTCGACCTGCAGGACATCGTCGAGTCCGCCGCGGTCTTCCTGGAAGACGCGTCCGCCCGCGAGATCATCCGGTGGGCGGCGGCGACGTTCGGCGACCGGCTGTGCCTGACCTCCTCGATGAGCGACGCGCTGCTCATCGACCTGGTCAGCCGGGTCAAGCCCGGGGTGGACGTGTTGTTCATCGACACCGGGTTCCATTTCGCCGAGACGATCGGCACCCGTGACGCGGTCCAGCAGGTCTATGACGTCAATGTGATCAACGTGCAGCCGTCGCGCACGGTGGAGGAGCAGGAACGCGAGCTCGGGCCGCGCCTGTTCGGCCGCAATCCCGACCTGTGCTGCTACCTGCGCAAGGTGGAGCCCCTCAACCGGGCGCTCGAACCGTACCTGGCGTGGATCTCGGGCATCCGCCGCGACGAGGCGAGCACCCGCGCCGAGACCAAGGTCGTGGAGTGGGACGCCAAGCGGCAGATGGTCAAGGTCAACCCGATCGCCAAGTGGACCCAGGACGAGGTCGACAACTACATGGCCGACAACGGGGTGCTGATCAACCCGTTGCACTATGACAACTACCCCTCGATCGGCTGCGCCCCCTGCACCCGGCAGGTCGCGGAGGGCGAGGACCCGCGCAGCGGCCGCTGGGCGGGGCTGGGGAAGGTCGAATGCGGCATTCACCTGTAACCCCCAGCATGTGGCCCGTCCCGTTGGCAGACGGGACGGGCCAGGACATCCCACTGGTCGCGGTGGCGCACGGGTCTCGCGATCCGCGCGCCGCCGCGACCGTGGAAGCCCTGCTCGACGAGGTACGGCTGGCGCGGCCCGGACTGCCGGTGCGCACGGCGTACCTCGACCACGCGACCCCGTCCTTGGGGCAGGCGCTGAGCGGGCTGGACGCGGCCGTGGTGCTGCCACTGCTGCTCACCGAGGCCTACCACAGCCGGGTGGACCTTCCCGCGGCGCTCAACGAGGCCAGGGCGCGCGACCCGCGGCTGCGCGTGCGCTACGGCGCGACGCTGGGGCCGCACCCGCTGCTGCTGGCGACGCTCGAACGGCGGCTGGCGGAGGCCGGGGTGTCGCCGGGCGATCCGGACACGGCGGTCGTGCTCGTGTCGGCGGGTTCGAGTGATCCACGGGCCAACGCGGTGATCACCGGGATGGCGCGCTCCTGGTCACGGGCGACGGGCTTCCCGCGAGGGCTGTCCGCGGGCCCGCGTGCCACGGGAGGGTGGTGGGCGGTGACCGCGGCGTACGCGTCGGCGGCCGAGCCGACGCCCGCGCAGGCGGTGGCGCTCCTCCGCGAGGCGGGCGCGCCCCGGGTGGCCGTCGCGCCGTACCTGCTGGCGCCCGGCTATTTCGCCGACAAGGTGCGGCGGAGCACCCTTGAGGCGGGCGCCGACGTGGTCGCCGACGTGCTCGGCCCGGCTCCCGAACTGGCCGAGGTCCTGCTGGAGCGCTATGACACCGCGGCCCGCGCCCCGGCCGGTGCGGCGGCCTCGTAGACCTCAGCGCGTCTCGCCCGCCAAGCTCTCGAAGCACGGCCGCAGCAGGGCGATGATGTCGTCGGCGGGCGCGTCCGCCAGGGAGCTCAGCTTGAGCAGGTAACGATCGATCACCACCCCGTGGATGATCGCGCTGATCAGCGCCGCCCGCAGCCCGGCGTCGGCGGCCGGGATGGCCGCGCTCATCCGGTCGAGCCAGGTCGCCGCCGCCGCTCGGAACTCCCCCGACGCCTCCGCGTGCGTGAGCACGGAACGCAGCACGACGAGCGACGCGACCGGTTCGTCGTCGAGCCGCCGGCGCAGCGAGGTGAGCAGGGCCTCCGCCGGATGCCCCACCGGCAGTTCCTCGTCCGGCAGCTTGGCCGCGCGCGAGAACAGCTCCTCCTTGCTGCCGAAGTAGTGCATCACCAGCCCCGCGTTGACCCCCGCGGCGGACGCCACGTTCCGGATCGTCGTGCGCTCGTATCCGAGCTCGGCGAAGGTGGCACGGGCGGCGGCGAGAATGCGGGCCTCGGTCTCGCGGCGCTGCTCGGCTCGGGTGCGGCGCGGCTTCTCGTCGGACACCAGTTCATTGTACGGGCGTTGACCGAATCACCAGATTCGTTCTACGGTTGTTCAATGAACGCACGTTCAACGAATGCGGGGTGGCCGTGAACGCACGTGAGGTGGCCGAGCGGGTGCTGGAGACGAGCCTGTCGGCGGACATGGAGGGGTTCGTGGCGTTGATGGCCCCCGACGGGGTCATCGAGTGGCCCTACCGTCCCGAGGGCGTCCCGGAGACCCTCAACGGGCGGGACGAGATCCGGGCGTTCATGGCCACGGGTGGGCGGCTGATCGAGTTCGAGAGGCACGTCGATGTGGTGATCCACGAGACGGCCGATCCCGAGGTGGTCATCGTCGAGTACACCGTCCACGGCCACGTCGCCGCCACCGGCGCGCCGTTCACCCAGCGGGTCATCGCCGTGATCCGGGTGCGTGACGGATTTATCGTGCACTATCGCGACTACATCAACCCGCTGCCGTTGATGGCGGCCATGGGTTCGTGAGCGCGTCAGTAGCCCCGGCGCAGATCGCGGCGCATGCTGCGGTGGTCGTCGCGGAGCTGCCTGCGCATGCTGCGCCACTCGTCGCCGTGCAGCATGCGCCACTGCTCGCGCCACGCCGCCAGGCCGCGCCGTAGCGGTTGCGCCTGGGAGTCGCCGATCACCTTCACGTCGCCCATGACCGCGTACGCGTGCACCCGGATGACCGGTGCGTTGGTGCCCGGAGCCGCTTCCAGGACGTCGACCCGCTTGTCGCCCATGATGGCCATGCCGTCGAGGTCCACGTTGACGCCGTCGGGGACGATGATCTTCACGTCGCCCATCACCGAGACGGCCATGATGTCGACCACGTTCGTGCGGACCTCGGCCTCACGCAGGTCGAGCAGCACGTCGCCCATCACGGCGACCGCCCCCAGCTCCTGGTCGATCCGCCAGGTGCCGCGCCGCTTGGAGTCGCCCATGACGCCGACGAACCAGCGCCGCTTGCGCGCGGGCCCCTCCTGATGGACCGGTGGCACGGGCACGGCGCCCGAGGCGGGCAGGTCCTGGACGAGCATGGCCAGCTCGGCGTGCGTGGAGGCGGTGTAGGCGGCCTCGGTGCGGTCGGTCAGCTCGACGAGCGTCAGCCGCCCGTCGACCGAGGCGACGCGGAGCTGCTCCACGACGGCTTCACGTTCGGCGTCCGAGGCCCTAACCTCGCCAGGGTCAGTCATAGTCGCAACATATCGCGTTTCCGGACGATCGGGATCCTCCCGGAGAAGGAACAGCCCTACTCCGAACTGCTCACCTCGCCGAGCCGCTCACCTCGCCGAACTGCTCATCGCGCTTGCGAGGGGCTGACACGGCCGGCGCCCGATCCAAGCTAGGGTCCAGTCATGCATGAGGAACAGCTCTACCGGGCCGCGTTGAACGGCGAGTCGGAGAAGGTGAGCGAGCTGCTCGCCGGTGGCACCGACCCCAACCAGGCCAGCGCGGGCGATGAAGACGGGCTGCCGCTCTGCGCGGCGGCCGCCTGGGACCGGGCCGAGGTCGCGGGCCTGCTGCTGGCCGCCGGGGCCGACGTCAACGGCCGGGAGAGCGGCGGCTGGACCGCGCTGCTCTGGGCCGCGGCCAAGGGGCACGCCGAGACGGCCGAATTGCTCATCGAGGCGGGTGCCGAGATCGACGCCGCCAACGACGTCGGCGACACGCCGCTCACGCTGGCGGCCCGGCGCGGCGCCCTGGGCGTCGTACGCCTGCTGCTGGACAGCGGGGCCGACGCCGCCAAGTACGACGGAGACGGCGACACCCCGCACGAGATCGCCGTCGACTGGGTGGGCGTGCACCTGGAGAGCGCGCTGCTCGACCAGATCGGCCAGGACGACTGGGAGTACGTCGTGGCCCGCCAGTTCGCCAAGGACGGCACCGAGCTCGTCACCGTGGCCGGGCGCTCCCCCGACGGCGAGCAGACCGAGCAGGTGCAGGCACAGCGCGGCCACGCCGCCATCGCGACGCTGCTGGAGGACGCCACCGGCATCTACGCCCCGGCCGACCAGCTCGTGGCGCGGGCCCTGGCGCACCGCGACACCGACGAGGACGCCGAGACGTGGTGGATCGTCGCCGACTCGCTGGGCAAGCGGGCCGACGACGAGACGTACGAGGTGCTGGCCGGGCTGTGCGTGAGCGAGGACGCCAGGGAGCGGGAGTTCGGCGTCGACGCGATCGCCCAGTTCGGGTTCGCCGACGACGACAAGCCCTACCTCGAGCAGACGCTGCCGCTGCTGCAGAAGATGGCCACCACGGAGGGCAACGCGCAGGTCCTGCGCTCGGTGCTGGCCGCGCTCGGCCATCAGGGCGACCCCCGGGCGCTGCCGCAGGTGCTCGACATCATCGGCCGTCCTGATCACCGGCGCACCATGACCGACGCGATCGCGCTGGCCGATGTGCTGCCGCCGGACCACGAGGAGGGGCTGGAGCTGCTGATCGGCATGACGCGGGACGACGAGGCGGAGGTCCGCGACTGGGCCACGGCCGGGCTGGCCTCGCTCAAGGCCGACACGCCGCAGATCCGCGAGGCACTCGCCGATCGCCTCGACGACGCCGACTTCCGTACGGTGGCGGAGGCCACGCGCGGGCTCGCCGAGCGGGGCGACCCGCGGGCCGAGCAGGGCGCCAAACGCGTGCTGGCGGAGAGCGACGACGAGTACGCCAGGGACCTGGTCACCCAGACCCAGGCGCAGTAGGGACGTGACACGGGCCCGGCCCTGACCGCCTCGGATGGACCCGGCCCTGACCGCCTGCGGGGAAGCGGGCGTCAGGGGCCCGAAAGGGCCGGGGCGGTGTTGAGGACGTCGTGAGCCAGGGCGAGGTCGCCTTCGAGGTCGGCGGGGAAGGACCCCGGGTCGCCCCGCCCGCCCAGCAGGAAGCAGAACTCCACCACGTCCGCCGTGATGTGCGCGTCCGGGACGCCGCCACCGTCGGCGGCGTCCGTCACGCCGAGCGGAACGTGCCACTCCCCGCCTCCCGGCCCGGTCAGCGTGAGCAGGAGCGTGCGCCCGCTGCCGTCCAGGCCGGACAGGAGCATCGTCCACGGCAGCAGCCGCGCGCACAGGTCGGCCGTCGGGTGGATGTGCTCGGGGATCGGGTCGGGCAGCCGGAGGCCGCCGGTGCGGGCGGCGTCGTCGGCGTGCACCCACGTCTCCAGGCATCGGGCCAGGATGTGGTCGGACACCGGCGCGTCGAGGCCGTCGAGGTGCGCGGCGGTGCCGGGGTCGAGGTCGGCCAGGTGGCGGCAGAGGGCGTCGGCCTGGGCGCGCCAGTCACGCCTGGTCTGTTCGGGGCTGCGGGACCGCTCGTAGTTCTGGACGTCGGCGGTACGGCTGAGCGAGTCGTTCGCGCCGATGGCCGGACCCAGCACGGGGGCGCCGACGGAGGCCGCCAGCAGGCCGTCCTTGGCGGCGAGGTGGGCGACGAGTTCCTGGAGCGTCCAGCCCTCGACGATGACCCGTGACCAGTCGTCCTCCACGGCGGAGGCGAGCAGCGCGTCCAGGGCGGCGACGCGCCCGGCGTACGGCCGCACCCAGGGGGCGGTGGGCGCGGCGGGCCGGCGCCGGGCCCTGGCCCCGGCCAGGAGCTGGGGCCGCAGGGAGCGTTCCGGTACGGCCGGGTCCTCCATCAGCGCGTCCAGGTAGAGACGCTCGACGGGCTCCATCACACCTCTTCCTCTGCCAGCGCGTCTGCCAGGCGGCGTAGCGCCAGCCGGATCCGCGACTTGGCCGTGCCCTCGGGCACGCCCAGCTCCTCGCCCACCTGGCGGTATGTCCGCCCACCGTAGTAGGCCAGTTCGACCGCTTCCCGCAGGCCGTCGGGTAACGCCATCACCGCCTGCCGTACCCGCTTGGCCTCGTCGGCCGCGAGCACGTTGTCCTCCAGCCTGGCGGGCTCGGGCTCGTACAGGCGGGGGCCCAGCGCGGAGACGCGCCTGCGCTCCTCGGCCCGTACGTGGTCGACCGCGCGGCGGTGGGCGATCGTGGCGAGCCACGCGCGCAGGGTGCCACGATCTGGGTCGTAGGCCAGCGGCCGTTCCCAGAAGACCAGGAACACCTCCTGCGTGATGTCCTCGGCGATCACCCGGTCCCTGGTGACACGCAGGGCGAGACCGAAGATCAGCGAGGAGAGCCGATCGTAGACCTCCCCGAGCGCGGCCTCGTCGCCGCCGACCACCCGCTGATGCAGCAGGCGGTCGTCGTACGGTGCCTCCACTGGCACCACACTCCCGTGATCCGGACCAAGGCGGCGGGTGCGCCGCGACCCGAGCATGTCATTATTCGCCGGAAATGTGCACACGGATGACCGAGCCGCAGAACTTTCTCGGGCTCGCGATAGGGTCGGAATTCCTACGACCAGAGGGAGCAACCACTATGGCCACCACTCGCACCGCCACCACTGAGTGGAAGGGCGCGCTGCTCGACGGGTCGGGCACGGTGTCGCTGAACACCTCGGGTGTCGGCACGTTCGAGGTCACCTGGGCGTCCAGGTCCCAGGACGCCGGCGGCAAGACCTCGCCCGAGGAGCTCATCGCGGCCGCCCACTCCTCCTGCTTCTCGATGGCGCTCTCGCACGGCCTCGCCGGTGCCGGCACGCCCCCGGAGTCGCTGGAGACCAGCGCGGACGTGACGTTCCAGCCCGGTGAGGGCATCACCGGGATCGTCCTGACCGTGAAGGGGCAGGTGCCCGGGATCACGGCCGAGCAGTTCCAGGAGGCGGCGGAAACCGCGAAGGCCAATTGCCCGGTGAGTAAGGCGTTGACGGGCACGACGATCAGCCTCAACGCCGAACTCCTCTAGCGGGACCGCGATCGCGTGCGACAATTGGGTCACATGCGCGAGGTCTGGCCGGGCGAGCCCTATCCACTTGGCGGCACCTGGGACGGCGTGGGCACCAGCTTCTCGCTGTTCTCCGAGGTGGCCGAGCGAGTCGAGCTATGCCTCTTTCACGATGACGGCTCCGAAGAACGCGTGGATCTGCCGGAAGTCGATGGATTCGTCTGGCACGGTTACCTGCCGGGCATCGCGCCGGGACAGCGCTATGGCTACCGCGTGCACGGCCCGTACGAGCCGTCACACGGGCACCGGTGCAACCCGGCCAAGCTCCTCCTCGATCCCTACGCCAAAGCGATCGACGGTGATCTGACGTGGAACGAAGCGCTGTTCCCGTACCACTTCACCGACCCGACGCGGCTCAACTCGGCCGACAGCGCGCCCTTCATGCCGAAAAATGTGGTCGTCAACCCGTTCTTCGAATGGGGCAACGACCGGCCGCCGCGCACTCCGTACCACGAGACCGTGATCTACGAGGCGCACGTGCGGGGGCTCACCATGCGCCACCCGGCGGTGCCCGAGGAGCAGCGCGGCACGTACGCGGGCGTGGGGCACCCGGCGATCATCGACCACCTGCTCTCGCTCGGGGTGACGGCGGTCGAGCTGATGCCGGTGCACCACTACATGCCCGAGCACTTCCTGGTGGCGCGGGGGCTGACCAACTACTGGGGCTACAACACGATGGCCTACCTGGCCCCCCACGGCCGTTACAGCAGCGCGGGCACGCGGGGCGAGCAGGTGCTGGAGTTCAAGGCCATGGTGCGGGCGCTGCACGAGGCGGGCATCGAGGTCATTCTCGACGTGGTCTACAACCACACGGCCGAGGGCGACCACATGGGGCCGACGCTGGGGTTCAGGGGGATCGACAACTCGGCCTACTACCGGCTGCACGACGGTGACCGGCGCTACTACCTGGACTACACCGGCTGCGGCAACTCGCTGAATGTCCGCTCGCCGCACGCGCTCCAGCTCATCATGGACTCCCTGCGTTACTGGGTGCTGGAGATGCACGTCGACGGGTTCCGGTTCGACCTGGCGGCGGCGCTGGCGCGGGAACTGCACGACGTCGACCGGCTGAGCGCCTTCTTCGATCTGATCCAGCAGGATCCGGTCATCTCGCAGGTGAAGCTGATCGCGGAGCCGTGGGACGTCGGCCCCGGCGGCTACCAGGTCGGAAATTTCCCACCCTTGTGGACGGAGTGGAACGGGAAATACCGCGACATAGTGCGAGATTTCTGGCGCGGCACCCACTCGGCGCTCCCCGAGTTCGCCTCCCGCCTGACCGGCTCCGCCGACCTCTACGCCTCCTCGGGCCGCCGGCCCGTCGCCTCCATCAACTTCGTGACCTGCCACGACGGCTTCACCCTCACGGACCTGGTGTCGTACGACCGCAAGCACAACGAGGCCAACTGCGAGGACAACCGCGACGGCACCGACGACAACCGCTCCTGGAACAGCGGCGCGGAGGGGCCCGTCGAGGACCCCGAGATCGTCCGCCTCCGCCACCGGCAGCGCCGCAACTTCCTGACGACGCTGTTCCTGTCGCAGGGGGTGCCGATGCTCTCCCACGGCGACGAGCTCGGCCGCACGCAGCGGGGCAACAACAACGCCTACTGCCAGGACAACGAGCTCGCCTGGATCGACTGGTCGCAGCTCCACACCGAGTCCGACCTGCTGGAGTTCGTCTGCGGACTGTCGCGGCTGCGGCGCGAGCACCCGGTCTTCCAGCGCCGCCGCTTCTTCCACGGCCGCCACCCGGACGACGGCAAGCGCGACCTGGTGTGGCTCACGCCGGGCGGCACGGAGATGACGGCCGGAGACTGGCACATCGGCTACGCCAAGTCGCTGATGGTCTACCTCAACGGCGAGGCGATCACGGAGCCGGGGACGCGGGGTGAGCGGATCGTGGACGACTCGTTCCTGTTGCTGATCAACGCCCACCATGAGGACATGACGTTCACATTGCCGGGCGGGGAATTCGGCGACCACTGGCTGCCGATCCTGGACACGGACGACAAGGGGGTCTGTGATGGCGAATACGCCTCCTCCTCCCAGGTGACGGTGACCTCCCGCAGCATGCAGGTGCTCCAGCGTCCCCTTTCTTAAGGGCTGGTTTTAGGAGCGGTTTTTACGGCAGGCACGGTGAGCCCCACCCGCCGTACGGGGTCGGCGTCTGTCCAGGGGGACGCTCCTCCGGTGGAGGTGGCCGGGCGCCGTGACGAGACGGTGAGACCGGGGCCTTCACAACCCGCCTCATACCGCCCGTAGAAGGCCCACCGCGGTCGTAGAGGGCTCATCGCGGCCCCTAGAGCAGCCCCGCGACGCTCACCGTGAGGATGACCAGGACGAACGTGGCCACGCCCGCCAAACCGTGTAGCAGCACCGCGAGGAGGGGAAAGCGTCGCTCCGCGCCTCGCGCGTGGCGGCCGGCACCCAGCCAGCGGGTGAACATCACGAAGCCCAGCAGCGCCGCCGCCGCCAGGACCCCGAACGCCGTCCATGCCAGCGCGCGGTTGCCCGTGAGCAGGAAGGCCACCCAGCAGGCCAGCGCGGACACCCCCAGCACCGGATGGGAGAAGATCAGCGTCACCGGGAAGCGCGTGACCTTCGCCGCCTGTTGCCGCAGCCCACCACCCGACAGCCACAGGTAGAGCAGATAGATCCCCACGAGCGCGGTGAACAGCCATGTCACAGCGGTGACCAACCCCACTGGGCCCTCCCTCAAGTGCCCGATTCCCCTGCCGCCACGTTATGCGCGTCACGCTGCGTACGTCCCTAGATACGCCAAAGTGCTATCTCTGGCGGTGCGACGAGCCACTTTTAACCGCGTTCAGCCAGCCAGTTAGCCTTGTCCTACGTTGTTAGGGGAAGCCGGATGAAGATCGTGATATCCGGGGGAACCGGGCAGGTAGGCACCATCCTCAGTCGCGCGCTGACCGCAGCGGGCCATGACGTTGTGGTCCTGACCAGGCGCCCGGTGCGTGATCACGACGTCCGCTGGGATGCCGAAGCCCTGGGCCCATGGGCGAAGGAACTCGACGGCAGCGACATAGTGATCAACCTGGCCGGGCGCAGCGTCAACTGTCGCTACACGCCTGACAATCTGCGGGCGATGATGGATTCGCGGGTGGGAGCGGGCCCAGGAGCAAGCCCAAACCCCGCACACGCGCAAGGTCAGCATGCGCGCCGCCATGGTGATGAGCCCCGACCGCGGCGGCGTCTTCGATGTCATGCTGCGGCTCGCGCGCCTCGGCCTTGGCGCCGGTGGGGCTGCCGCCGACGACCTCGTGCGACGTCTGCGCGGCAGGCCTGGCTCATACCGGCTTCCGAGGAAACGCTGAGGAAACGCTCTCCTGCCTAGAACTGGAGCTCCGCATCGGGACTTCGATCTTCTAGGAGGAGCGCCTCATGGTTTCGCGTCAATCGGCAGTCGCCCGCGTCATCTTGGCGGCATGCACGGCGTTGGCTCTGAGCGTGTCCACGCCCGCCGTCGCAACGGCGGACAACGCCGTCGAGGTAGGGGACGTGCAGAAGGCGATGGCCGCCTTGGTGAAGACAGGCCACGTGGTGGGCGCCATTGGCGAGGTGTACGTGAACGGCAAGCGGGTCAGGACGGGATCGGCCGGATCCCGGCTGCTCGACGGCAGGGGCGGCGCCATCCCCTCCACCGCCCGCTACCGGATCGGCTCACAGACCAAGAACATGACCGCCACCGTGGCCCTGCAACTCGTACAGAGCGGCAAGCTGAAGCTGGAGGACACTCTCAGCGAGGTGCTCCCCGAGATGGCGGAGAAGGATCTGGTGGAACGGGCCGAAGAGATCACGGTACGCGACCTGATCCAGCTCACCTCGGGCATCCCCGACTTCCTCGGTCCCGACATCCGCGCGCTCGACCCCACGCTCACGTATCGCCCCGTCGACCTGGTGGCCGCCTCCCGCAAGCGGCAACGGCCGTCGCAGATCGGGACCTTCAACTACTCCAACACCAACTACATCCTGCTCGGCATGATCATCGAGAAGCTGACCGGGCGTTCGCTGGCGACCGAGCTCAACCGGAAGATCTTCACCCCGCTGGGCATGCGGGACACCTACCTGCCGGTCAAGGCCGGCGCGGGGATCAAAGGGCCGCATGGGCACGGCTACATGCCGGATGAGACGGGCAAGCTGCTCGATGTCGACATGCTCAACGCCACCACCATGCTGGGCGCCGGCGGCGTGATCTCCACCGCGCGAGACGTCAGCGCCTTCCAACGCGCCTTCGTTCAGGGCAAGCTGCTGCCGGACTCCCTGCGCAAGGTGATCACCGATCCGGTGCCCGGCCAGCAGCCGCCGCCGCAGGGTGGTCCGTGCGCGGACAACCCCGGCTTCCAGCCACGCGGCGGCAGCGCCCCCGGCTTCGTCGCCGCGACCTACACCTCCCCGGACGGGCGGCTGCAGTTCGCGGTCTCCGTGACGGTGGCCATGGATGATGGCGAGCGCGCCGCTGTGGCGAGACGCATCGACCAAGCCCTCACGTCGGTGTTCTGCCCCGCATCCGCCCCCAGCGGGAACCGCCGTCTATAGCCGGGGGTGGCACGCGAGGCCCAGATTGGCCATCTATCGTGCACAGCCTCACTATGCCCGCTGTCGAGGGTCCTTCGTCGGCTGGTTGTCGGAGGCGTGTGCCAAGGTAGAGGAGTGCGTCGCATCCATCCCGACATTCAGGACGATCCAGATATCCAGCAGGCCTACGCCTATCCGGCGGACCGGCCGTGGCTGCGCCTCAACATGGTCGCCAGCGCCGACGGGGCCGCCTGGCTGAAGGGCCTGTCAGGGGGGCTGTCCAGCCAGGGCGACCGGCGGATCTTCCGGATCCTGCGCGGGCTGGCCGACGTGGTCATGGCGGGCGCCGCGACCGTGCGTACCGAGGGGTACGGCGCGGTCAAACCACGCGACTCCTGGAAGGAGTTGCGGGGGGACCGGCCGCCGGCTCCGCCCCTCGCGGTGGTCACCCGCCGACTCGATCTCGATCTGGGCAGTCCACTGTTCACCGAAGCCGTGAGCCGGACGATCGTCATCACCTGCGAGGCCGCGCCCGCCGAGCTCCGCGCCGAGGCCGCCCGGGTGGCCGACGTCGTCGTGGCGGGCGGCGACCAGGTCGACATGTCGGTGGCCGTACGCGAGCTGCACGAGCGCGGCCTGACGCGGATCCTGTGCGAGGGCGGCCCCCGGCTCAACGGGCAGCTAGCGACGGCCGACCTGATCGACGAGCTCTGCCTGTCGATCAGCCCGCTGCTGGTCGGGGGCGGGGCGGCGCGCATTCTCAACGGCGAGGCGGCACAGGTCGAGCTACGGCTCAGCCAGGTGCTGGAGGAGGAGGGGGTCCTCTTCTGCAAGTACACGAGGGAGTCGACGACATGACCGAACCCACCCAGCCGCCCACCGAGACACCGGTCGACCCGCCGATCGAGGCGGCGGCCCACCCGCCGATCGAGCCACCAGCCCACCCGCCCGTCGAGGCGCCGGTCGCCGAAGCGTCGGAACCGGAGCCGGTGCCTAATCTGCCGGTTCGGCCGCCGGTGGCGCCGATGCTGGCCAAGCCGGTCAAGAAGATGCCCGAGCAGGACGGCACGCTGTTCTACGAGCCGAAGTGGGACGGGTTCCGGTGCATCGTGTTCCGCGACGGTGACGAGGTCTATCTGGGCAGCCGCAACGAGCGGCCGTTCACCCGCTACTTTCCCGAGCTGGTCGAGGCCGTCAGGGCGGAGCTGCCGGACAGGTGCGTGGTCGACGGCGAGATCGTGCTGCCGCAGGGGTCGCAGCTCGACTTCGACGCGTTGCAGCAGCGCATCCATCCGGCCAAGTCGCGGGTCGCGATGCTGTCGGAGCGGACTCCCGCGTCGTTCGTGGCGTTCGACCTGCTGGCGCTGGGCGACGAGTCGCTGATGGAGGCGCCGTTCAGTGAGCGGCGGGCGCGGCTGGAGCAGATCTTCCCGGAGAAGGGCAGGTCAATCCGGCTGACCCCGGTGACGACCAACACCGAGCAGGCGGGCGAGTGGTTCGAGATGTTCGAGGGGGCGGGGCTCGACGGCATCATCGTCAAGCCCGGCGACCAGCCGTACATCCCCGACAAGCGCACGATGTTCAAGGTCAAGCACGAGCGCACCGCCGACGTGGTGGTGGCCGGTTACCGCGAGCACAAGACCGGGCCGATCGTGGGCTCGATCCTGCTCGGCCTCTACGGCGACGACGGCAGGCTGCATCACGTGGGCGTGGCGGCGTCGTTCCCGATGGCGCGCCGGGCCGAGCTGGTCGAGGAGCTCAAGCCGTACATCGCCGAGCTGGGCGAGCATCCCTGGGGCCACTGGGCCGAGCAGGCGGCGGCCACCGTCGGGCAGCCGGCGGCCGGGCCCGCCACCGGCGGGCAGCGGGTTCCCGGCGCGGTGTCGCGCTGGAACGCCAAGAAGGACCTGTCGTTCATCCCGCTCCGGCCGGAGCTGGTGATCGAGGTGGCTTATGACCAGATGGAAGGCGACAGGTTCCGGCACACCGCGCAGTGGCGGCGGTGGCGGCCGGACCGCACGCCGGAATCGTGTACGTACGAGCAGTTGGAGAGGCCGGTCTCGTACAACCTTGACGATATCCTTGCCCGATAGCCCTTTATCCCGTTATATCTCGACATATGAGTACCGGTGATGAGCTGCGGGCGGCGGTGGGCGCCCGGCGGGACCTCGGTCCCGATTTCGAGGATGCGATAGTCGAGTCGTTCCTCGACAAAATGGGGCAGGAGGTCGACCGGCGGGTCGACGAGCGGCTCGCCGCCGCAGATCCCAAGGGCAAGAAGGTCAAGCAGCAACTGCAGCGACCCGCCGACGGCCAACGGCTGGCTCTGGCGATCGTCTCGATGGCTCTCGGCACGCTCCTGACGTTGGCCGTGATCATGGGCCAGAAGGAGATGTGGGTGATCGCGCCGATCTGGTTCGCGATCATCGTGGTCAACGGCATCTTCTCCGGTAACGGCAAGGGCTGACCCAACCACCCGGCCGATCCCGGGCGCAGGTCCCAGGGGGTGCAGGTTCCAGAGCGGGGTACAGGTCCCAGGGAGTGCAGGGTTTGGTGGGCGCTGGTGGTCAGGTGAGCCAGATGAGGCCGGCGAAGCGGCCGCCTGGCTGCTCTCGCCGGTGGGAGTAGAGCTCCTGCGACTCGATCGTGCACCGGGCGTCGTGTCGTACGTCGGCGACGCCCGCCGTACGCAGCTGAGCCTCGATGCCCGCCCGCAGGTCCAGCGCGGGCGTGTCCCACGAGGTGGTCGACCAGGTTTCCGGCACCCGAGACGCGACCCGTTCGCGCAGGTCGGCGGGCACTTCGTAGCAGCGGCCGCATGCGCCGGGCCCGATCAGCGCCACCATCCGCGCGGGTTCCGCACCCTTGGCCGTCATCGCCTCGACCAGGGCGGTCGCGATGCCCGCCTCGGTGCCCGGACGGCCGGAGTGGGCGGCGGCCACCATGCCCGCGACCGGGTCGGCGACGAGCACGGCCGGGCAGTCGGCGCCCAGGGAGGCGAGCGCCAGCCGCGGCTCGGTGGTGAAGACGCCGTCGAGCGGCGGCGCGTCGTCGCCGAACGGCTCGCTGACGTAGGCGACGTCGGCGCTGTGGACCTGCCGCATGAACACGACGGCCCGCACACCCAGCTCGGCCGCGACACCCGCCCGGTTGGCGCGCACCGCCTCGGGGTCGTCACCGACCAGCCCGCCGAGATTGCGCGACGTGTACGGCGCGGCGCTCACGCCCCCGTGGCGATCGGTGATGGCGACGTGCACTCCGGGGGCCAGCTCCATGCCCCGATCTTAGGCCCCACCCACCGGTAGCCCACCTCCGGCGTCCCGATCCGCCCAGCCGGTGACCGCCCGCTGGGACTCGCCCGCCGAGGCTGCACCTGCTGGTGGTCCCGTCAGTGTCCCTGCCAGTGGGGTTTCTGCTTGGCCAGGAAGGCAGGGACGGCCGCGTGGAAGTCGTCGCTGCCGAAGACCGTCGCCACGATGTCGTCCCCCTCGGGCAGGTTCGCCACGCGGAGCCGCCTGACCGCCTCCTTGGCGGCCCACATCGACAGCGGCGCGTGCCCCAGCAGCCGCTCCTCCACCTCGGCCTGTCGTACCGGAAGGTCATCGGGCGCGCACAGCTCGGCGGTGAAGCCGGCCGCGTGTGCCTCCTCGGCGGTGTACATGCGCGCCCGCAGCAGCATGTCGAGCGTGCGCGCCGGGCCGAGGTGGTGGAGCAGCAGCGAGTAGGTGTTCATCGACAGGCAGTTGCCCAGCGTCTTGGCGATCGGGGCGCCGAACCGTGCCCCGTGTACGGCCAGGCGCAGGTCGCAGGCGGCGGCCACGACCAGCCCACCGCCCACGCAGTAGCCCTGCACCACGGCCACGGTCGGCACCTTGACGCGCTCCAGCCGGTCGATGACGCGCTGTACCTTGCGCTCGTACGCGATCCCGTCCTCGCCGCTGGTGAAAGTGGCGAACTGGGAGATGTCGGTGCCCGCGACGAAGGCCCGGCCGCCCGCGCCCGAGAGCACCAGGAGCCTGATGTCCGGGTCGGAGTCGGCCTGTTCGCAGGCATCGTGCAGTCCCTCCCACATGCCCCAGGTCAGCGCGTTGTGCTGGTCGGGCCGGTTGAAGACGACCCGCAGCACGGGCCCGTCGGTCGAGACCAGGAGCTCGCTCATACCTTCTCCTTATCGGAAATTTTGCGGCGTACCAGCCTCGATAGCGTGGGTCCGGCCGCCAGCAGGACAGCGAGTGCCAGCACCACGAGCGCGATCGGCCGGGTGAAGATGATCGTCAGATCGCCGTCGCCCATCGCAGACGTCTGCACCAGCGCCTTCTCGAACAGCGACCCGATCACCAGCCCCAGCACGAGCGGCGCCATCGGCAGATCAAACTTCTTCATGAAATATCCGACCAGACCGAAGGCGAACACCACCCAGACGCTGAACATGTTGTTGTCGATCGAGTACGCCCCGACAAAACTGGTCACCAGGATCAGCGGATACAGGTACGCGTACGGAATGCGCAGCATCTGCGCGAACAGCGGCGCCAGCGGCAGGTTCAGGATCAGCAGCAGCACGTTCCCGATGAAGAACGACGCCAGCAGCCCCCACACCAGCTCCGGCTGCTCCTCGAACAGCAGCGGCCCCGGCTGGATCCCGTACATCGTGAACGCCCCGAGCAGCACCGCCGTGGTCGCGCCGCCGGGGATGCCGAGGGCGAGGGTGGGCACGAAGTTCGCGTTGGCGGCGGCGTTGTTGGCGCTCTCGGGCGAGGCCACACCCTCGATCGCGCCGTGCCCGAACTCCTCCTTGTGCCGCGAGACGCGCTTCTCCACGCCGTACGCCAGGAAGGAGGCCAGCGTGGAGCCCGCGCCCGGCAGGCAGCCGAGCAGGTAGCCGATCACGCTCCCGCGCAGGATGGCGCCCTTGGACCGCGACAGCTCCGCCCTGGTGATCATCAGATCCCTGAACCGCGCGCGGATGGGCTCGGCCGCGCCCTGCCTGATCTGGAAGAGCACCTCCCCCACGGCGAACAGCCCGATCATGACCTGGACGAACGGCAGGCCGGACAGCAGGTCCACGTCGCCGAAGGTGTAGCGGGGCAGTCCGGTCGCCGCGTCGACGCCCACGGTGGCCAGCAGCACGCCGAGCACCGCCATGGCCAGCCCACGCGTCCGCGCGCCTCCGGAGAAGCTGACGATGGTCGCCAGGCCGAGCACCATGACCGCCAGGTTCTCCGGCGGCCCGAAGTCCAGAGCGAGCTTCGCGAACGGCGGCGCCATCGCGACCAGCAGGATCAGCGAGATGATGGCCGCCACGAACGACCCGATGGCCGCGATCGACAGCGCCGCGCCCGCCCGGCCCTTCCTGGCCATCTGATAGCCGTCGATCGCCGTCACCACGCTGGCCGCCTCGCCGGGTGTGGAGATCAGTACGGAGGTGATCGTCCCGCCGTACTGCGCGCCGTAGTAGATGCCCGCGAGCATGATGAGCGCGGTCAGCGGTTCGAACGAGAGGGTCAGCGGCAGCAGTACGGCCACACCCGTCGTCGAGCCCAGTCCGGGCAGCAGCCCGATGATCGTGCCCGCGAGGACGCCGACGAAGCACCAGAGCAGGTTGGCCGGGGTCAGCGCCGCGCCGAACCCCATGAGCAGGTTGTCCAGCATTCAGCCCTCGCCTCCGATCCCGAGCAGGCCACCGGGCAGGGGCACGTTCAGGAACAGGACGAACACCGCGTAGATGACCAGCGTCGCGACGACGGCGACCACGAGGGCGGGCACCGGCCGCCGCCGCTCGACAAAGGCCGACACCGCGAACACCAGCAGCCCGAACGCCACCAGGAACCCCGTCACCGGCACCAGCAGCAGCGCCGCGAGCAGCATCGCGAACACGATCCACAACGTCCGCACCCGCCGCCGCTCCGCCTGCTCCACCGGCTGCTCGGGAGCGGTCCGGCGCAGCGTCCCGACCAGGGTGGCGGCCGAGAGCCCGGCGAGCAGCACCCCGCTCACCAGCGGCAGGAACCCGGGCCCGACCTGCCCGCCCTCCCTGGTGATCCCGAAGCCGAAGGAGGCCGCCGCCATCCCCAGCGCCAGGCAGGTCAGCAGCGCCCACACGGCCGCCTCCCCCTGGACCAGCCGTCTCATGACGACTTCTTCAGCACCGGGGCGAGCGCGGTGTCGAGCTGCTCCAGGTAGGTGCCGAACGCGGGCCCGTACAGCTCCGCCTGCTGCAGGTAGTTGTCCTTGAGCCACTTCTGGAACTCGGCGGTCTTGGCGACGCCCTTCGCCGCCTCCTGCCAGTACGCGGACTCCCGCTCGTCCAGCCCGCCGGGCGCGAGGAAGCCGCGAAACTGAACGTACGAGACATCTATCCCCTGCTCCTTGGCGGTGCCCAGGTCGGCGAACTCGGGGTAGGTGTAGCGCTTGTCGGTGGTCACGCACAGGCCCCGGAGGTCGCCGGACTTGAGCTGGCCGATCACCTCGCCCGGGTTCAGCAGCGCGACCTGGATCTGCCCGCCGAGCACGGCCGGTACGAGCTCACCGCCCGACTCGAACGGCACCCGCTGAAACTTCACCCCGGACTTCTGCTCGATCATCGTGAAGATCACGTTGTCCACGCCGTACGCGCCGGACATGCCCACGCTGACCCGCCCGCTCTTGGCCGCGGCGACCACGTCCGCGCAGGTCTTGTAGGGCGCGTCCTTCTTGACCACGAGGATGCCGCCGTCCTCGGCCAGCTTGGCGATAGGGGTGAAGTCCTTGCGGCTGAAGGTCACCTGGCCGCTGAGCGGGAGCGAGAGGATGGCGTTCTCGGTGGCGAGCAGGTAGTTGCCGTTGCCCTTCTTGCCGAGCAACGCCGAGTAGCCGACCGCGCCGGAGCCGCCCTCGCGGTTCTCCACGGTGACCTTCAAGCCCGGCTCGGCCTTCTCCAGCGCGCCCGCGATGGCCCGGCCCGCCAGGTCGCTGCCGCCTCCGGCGCTGAAGGGCACGATCATCCGTACGTCGCCGCGCGGCTTCCACGCCCCTCCGGCGTCGGCGGCGCCGCTGCCGTTGCACGCCGCGGTCGCCAGCAGTACGGCCAGCAGCGCCGCGACCCTTTTGGGAAGAACGCCCCTCATGACCGGAGCTCCGCGAGCTTGGCGGTGAACTTGGCGACGTCGATGACGAAGCGCTCGTGAGTGCCGGCGCCGATCGTGCCGTTGCCGTCCTCGGCGGTCACGGCGAACGTGACGCGCCGCCGGTCCACTTCGGTGACCGTGGCCGTCGCGGTCACCGAGTCGCCCTTGAGCGTGGGCGCCACGTGCGCGATGTCCACTTTGCTGCCGACACTGCCCTGGCCGTCGCTCAGGTACGGGGCCAGCGCCTCGATCGCGGCGTCCTCCAGCAGGTGGACCAGGTTCGGCGTGGAGAAGATGTCGTAGTCACCGCGGCGGGTGCAGTGCCGTTCCTCGACGACCCAGGTGAGGACGGCGCTCGCGCCAGGGGCCGGCTGGTCACTCATGAACTCTCCAAGGGGGTGGGGGATTGAGCCGCGACGCCTTCGGCGAGCAGCCGGTCGATCTCCTGCTCAGGCAGGCCGCACTCGCGCAGCACCGCGACGGTGTCCGCGCCGAGCAGCGGCCCGGCGGCCCCGCGCTTCGTGGGGGTGGCCGAGAAGCGCATGGCCGAGCCGAGCTGGCGTACGGGGCCCATACCGGGATGTTCCGCGTCCCAGAAGAACCGCCGCCGGTCCAGGTGTTCGTCGTTGAACACCTGGGAGTAGTCGGAAATGGGGGCACACGGCACGCCGTGCGCGTCGAGGGCGGCCACGACCTCGGCCGTGGTCCGCTGGCTGGTGACGGCCTCGATGGCGGGAATCAGCTCGTGCCGTAACCCGTGCCGGTCGTGGGCGTCGCCGTACCTGTCGTCGTCGAGCAGGGCGGTCAGTCCAAGCGCGGCGCAGAAGCCGTGCCAGGTCTTGGGAGTGACGGCGCCGACCGTGCACCAGCCGTCGGAGGTACGCACTGCCTGGTAAGGGGCGGTGCTCTGGTGCGCGGAGCCGAGGGGGCCGCTGACCTCGCCGGTGGCGAAGTACTTGCCCGCCTCCCAGATCGCGAACGACACGGCCGACTCCAGCAGCGACACGTCCACGTGCTGGCCTTCGCCGGTCAGCTCGCGGGCGTGCAGCGCGGAGACCGCGCCGAGCGCCCCGTACAGGCCGCAGACCAGGTCGGCGATGGGCACGCCGACCTTGACGGGGTCTCCGCCGGGCGGCCCGGTCACGCTCATCAGCCCGCCACGGGCCTGGGCCATGATGTCCAGCCCCGGCAGGCCGGCCAGCGGCCCGTCCTGTCCCCACCCGGAGGCGGAGACGTAGACGAGCTTGGGGTTGACCTTCTTGAGGTCGTCATACCCGAGGCCGAGCCTGCGCATGGCGCCGGGCCGGAGGTTCTCCACGAGGACGTCGGCCTTCTCCACCAGGCGACGCAGCGCCGCCACGCCGCCCGGCGACTTCAGGTCGAGCGCGACGGAGCGCTTGTTCCTGTTGATCCGGGCGAACGGCGAGCTGTGCCCGGCCACGAACGGGCCGATCGCCCGTACCTGGTCGCCCCCGGCTGGGTTCTCGACCTTGACGACGTCGGCGCCCAGGTCGGCGAGCTGCATGGCGGCGAACGGGGCGGCCATGAAGGCGCCCACCTCGACGACACGGATGCCTGACAGCGGAGCAGTCATAGTGTTACAAAAACCTCACTTCGGCCGGGGATGGACTATTGTCTACAGAAGACAACTCCGCTAGACAAGGGTTCGGCCGGAACTTCTTCGGCACTATGGCGTCAGACACTGATCGCCTATGACAAGAGAGACCACGATGCGCATCGAGGCACCCCCCAGCATGGTCCAGCTCGCCACCGAGGCGTTGATGCGCATGCTCCTCGGCGGCACGCTCCGCCCCGGCGACCGGGTGGTGGAGAACCAGCTCACCCAGGAACTCGGCGTCAGCCGGCCGCCGCTGCGCGAGGCCATGCGGGTGCTGGAACAGCAAGGGCTGATCACCCAGCTGCCGCGACGCGGCGCCTTCGTCACCCAGCTCACGCTGCACGACATCTACGAGATCGTCACACTCCGCCGCGAACTCGAGCGAATGGCCGTGGACCTGGGCGTTCCGGTCCGCTCCGCCGCTCGCCTCGAACGCTGCCACGCCGCGCTGCACAAGCACGGCGAGGCGGCGCAGGCGGGCGACTGGCTGGGCGTACTGGAGCGGGCGGTCGACTTCCACAGCTCGGTGATCGGGCTGTCCGGGCATCGGCGGCTGGAGGAGGCGTACCGGTCGATCCAGTTCCAGATGCTGCTGTGCATGGGCATGAACCGGCAGGCGCGGGCGTCGGACGAGTCACTGGTCGAGGACTGGCACCGGCACCGTCGTCTGCTGGGCGTGATCGAGGCCGGGGATCCGGAGGAGGTGCACCGGGAGCTGGCCGCGCATGGGGACATGGCGTTCCTGGACGGCATCGAGGACCGGGTCGGCGGGCACTCACCCGAGTCGCTGGCCTGGCTGCACCGCCTCAGAGAGGACCTTCAGAATGAGTGATCGTCTAGCGGAGCTCAGGGCCGCGATCGGGTGGACGGGGCCGTCGCGGGAGGACGTGGTGGAGCACCGCCATCTGGCGGCGTACCAGCACGCCATCGGGCTCGACACCGGGCCCGATGATGAGGTGCCTGCGACGTTCACCGCCTGTTTCCTCGACGAGCCGCCCTCGCTGCCCGCCGCCGCCTCCTACGGCGACGGATGGCTCAACGGCGGGGACCGGTTCGAGTACCACGCACCGCTCCGGCCGGGCGACGTGATCAGGTCCCGGCCGCGCTTCACCGGCATCGTCGAGAAGTACGGCTCGGCGGGGCCGATGGCGCTGCTCACGTTCGAGACCGAGTTCATCCGGCCGGACGGCGAGCTGGTGGTCAGACACGTCGGCACCCGCATCCGGAAATAAGGGCCTTTCATGACCGATCTCCCATCCCTGACGGAGACCACCACGCTGCGCAGGCTCGTGGAGTACGCCGGAGCCTCGGGGGACTTCTACGACATGCACTACGATCTCGACTTCGCCCACGCGCTCGGCCACCCGGACCTGGCGGTCCACGGCCTGCTCAAGGCCGCCTACCTGGGCCGGCTGGTCACGGGATGGCTGGCCGGGCGCGGCCGCCTGACCGTACTGGAGGTCAGTTACCGGGGCATGGACTTCCGCGACCGCCCGCACACGTGCCGCGGCCGGGTGGTCTCGACCGACGGAGAGCGGGCGGAGCTCGAACTGTGGGGCGAAGACGACCAGGGCCGCCGCACCACTCTCGGTCGCGCCGAGATCATCTATGAGGGGAACTAACCGATGACCACTCTTGCCGACCTGCACGCCCTGATGGCTCGCCTGGGACATCCGGTGGTGACCGCCCCCGCCCCCTCCGTCGCCCGGTTCGCGGACGGCGCTCCATACCGGTTCGAGATTCCCAGTGTGGAGGGGCCGGAGGTCCTGGAGGCCGTCGTCGCGGAGGGGGACCTCCTGAACGTACCGGTGCACCGGACCTCGCAGGGCAGCGGCGTGATGATGCTGACGGACGCGGAGATCACCCGCATGGCGCGCATCGGCGCCGAGCGCGGCATCGAGATCAACCTGTTCCTCGGCCCGCGCGCCGCCTGGGACACCGGCGGCCAGGCCAAGGTGACCCAGGCGGTCGGCGCCGCGGCCAGGGGCAACGCGATGGTCGCCGCCTGCGTGGCCGATGCGCTGCGGGCGTGCGAGCTGGGCATCCGCAGCCTGCTCGTCGGCGATCTCGGCACGCTGGAGGTGCTCACGACGATGAAGGCCGACGGCGCGCTCCCGTCCTCCCTGGTGCTGAAGACCTCCGTACTCCTGCCGCTCACCAACGGCCCCACCGCCACGATCCTGGAACGGCTCGGCGCGAGCACGCTCAACGTCGGCACCGACCTGACCGTCCCGCACCTGGCCGAGATCCGTGCCGCCACCGGCCTGCCGATCGACCTGTATCTGGAGGTGCCCGATGACCAGGGCGGGTTCGTCCGCTTCTACGAGGCGGTGGAGATCGTCCGGGCGACGGCCCCGGTCTACCTGAAAATGGGCCTGCGGAACGCGCCGAACATCTACCCGTCCGGCGCCCACCTGGGCGCCGTGCCCCGCGAGCTGGGCCGGGAGCGGGTACGCCGAGCGGCCCTGGTCCAGCGTTTGCTGGACCAACTCGACCCCGACCTCGCCAAGCGCCCCACCTCAGCCCAGCGCCCCTCGGACCTCGGCATCCCGCAGCCGTAGCGAGCTGAACCTAGGAGCGGCGCGGGCCACCCTCATCGCCCTTCACCTGCGGAAACGTTCTACTTTGCCCCACAGGCATGGGTGCGGCCCGTTCCGATCCTGGGTAGCTACTCTCTGAACATGAAGGAATGCACAAAGTAGCTAGCGAGGGATCCATGGGACTTCCACAGGGACGGTTCTCCATCTACCGGGGCACGGAGCTGCACCCCCAGAGTCGGCTGGACTTCGCGTACGGCACACAGCCCGCCCCCGACCACCCTTCGCGCCTGGTGGACACCAAGTGGTTGTGCTGGGGCGCCGTCGAGTCCACCCAGGCACGCTTCCGCGCGGTAGACGGCCAGGAAGAGGACGACGGCTGGAGCTGCCGAATGAAGATCGACGACGGCCCCTACGCCGACTACTGGCTGGACTCCAGCGACGGCTACGTCTGCGCCGTAGGCTCCTCCAGCCAGCGGTGGAGGTTCCTGGGCGACGGCGACCAGTGCGAATGGTGGCAAGACGCACGGCCGGTAGTGATCAGCGACCACAAGCCCGCCTCCAACGTGGGCAGTGGCCGGCAACTGCGCGCCCAGCTCGGCGCCACCCCGCAGATGTACACCATCAGCCGGATCGACGGCTGAGCACCGGTCGACAAACCCCCGCCCATCGTGATCACAGCGGTTTCTGCGATCACGATGGGCACCCGGCCCACCGCGGTGCCCGCTAGCCCGCGCGAGGCAAGCAAGCATATGCTTGGCCACGTGGCTGACTATCGCAACTTGATCGGCGGCAAGCTCGTCCCGGCCGCCGACGGCAAGACCATGGACTCCGTCAATCCGGCCACCGGCGAGGTGTGGACCAGGATCCCGGCGAGCGGCCCCAAGGACGCCGAGGCGGCCGTGGCGGCGGCCCAGGAGGCGTTCCCCCGCTGGTCGGCCATGCCGGCGCTGGGCAGGGCGCACTTCCTGCGCAAGGTCTCCGAGCTCTTCGTCCAGCACGCCGAGGAGCTGGCCAGGCTGGAGACGCGCGACAACGGCAGGATCCTGCGCGACACCCTGAAGAAGGACCTGCCGGGCATGGCGCACCTGTGGCAGCTCGCCGCGGGCCAGTGCCTGGACGCGGTCAAGGGCGACACCGTCATCCTGGGGCCCGACGCCCTGGGCCTGACGCGGCGCGAGCCGTACGGCGTGGCCGTCTGCATCATCCCGTGGAACTCCCCCATCTCGACGTTCTCCGCGAAGGCCGCCTTCGCCCTCGCGGCCGGCAACACGGTCATCGTCAAGCCCGCCGAGCAGGCGAGCGTGTCGGTGTTGCGGCTGGGCGAGCTGCTGGCGGAGGTGTTCCCGCCCGGGGTGCTGAACATCGTCAGCGGCCTGGGCGAGGAGGTGGGCGACGCCCTGGTACGGCACCGGGGCGTCGGCAAGATCAGCCTCACCGGTTCGACGGCCACCGGCCAGGCCATCACCCGGGCCTCCGCCGACTCGCTCAAGCCGATGACCTTCGAGTTGGGCGGCAAGTCGCCAAATATCGTCTTCCCTGATGCTGATCTGGAGGCGGCCGCCCAGGGCATCACCGTGAACTCCATCTTCACCGGCAACGCCGGGCAGGTCTGCGTGGCCGGTTCGCGGATCCTGGTCCACCGGTCCGTCTGGGACGAGGTGCTGGAGCGTACCCGGCAGATCGCGGAGAGCCTCATCCTGGACGACCCGCTCGACCTGGCGACCACGATGGGCCCGATCGTGTCGGCCGGCCAGTACGAGCGCGTCGTCTCCTACCTGGAGGTGGCCGAGAAGGAGGGCGCGGAGCTGGTGTTCGGCGGCCGGGCGGGCGCCGAGGTGGTGCCGCATCTGCCCGGTGGCTACTGGGTGGCGCCCACCCTCTACACGACCGGCGACAACGCGCTGCGCATCTGCCAGGAGGAGATCTTCGGACCCGTGGCGGTGGCGATCCCGTTCGAGACGGACGAGGAGGCGCTGACGATCGCCAACGACTCGCCGTACGGGCTGGCGGCCGGTCTGTGGACGCGTGACCTGCGCCGCGCCCACCGGTTCGTCCGCGATCTGCGGAGCGGGACGGTGTGGGTGAACACCTTCCGGCAGATGCCGCCGGGGCTGCCGTTCGGCGGCGTGAAGGACAGCGGCTACGGGCACGACTCGGTCCTCGAATACACCCGGGAAAAGGCGGCCATCATCCAGATTTAGTTAGATAGATTCCCATCATGAGCGAGGGGATCAACGAAAAGCCGGAGCTTTCCGAGGCTGCCGCACAGTCTCGGGCCTCGGTGCTGCGCAGCCGGGCCGAGTCGTACATCGCGCTGTCGAGACACGACGCCGCCATCGCCGATCTTACGGAGTCGATCGCGCTCGTGCCGGACAATGCCCGAGCCTGGCGGCTGCGGGGTGAGAGCCACCGGATCATCGAGCGCTACGAGGCCGCGCTGTCCGACTTCGACGAGGCGCTGCGGCTGGAGCCGGACAGCGGGTACGCCCTGGGCTCGCGCGGCCAGGCGTACGCCTCGCTCGGCCGCTTCGAGGAGGCCATGGCCGACTTCGAGCACGCGCTCACCCTCTCGCCCGAATCGCTGTGGATCCTGGAGGCGAAGGCGGACACCCTCGCCGATCTCGGCCGCCTTGACGAGGCGCTGGAGGAGCACGCGAAGATCATCGCCCTGAACGAGGAACTGGCGTACTCGTGGCTGGCCAGAGGCGAGCTCTACCAGCGCATGCACCTGTACACCGAGGCCATCGACGACTACACGCGGGCGCTGGAGGTGGAGCCCGAGTACGTACGGGCGTTCAGCAGGCGCGGCGAGGCCCTGCGCATGGTCGACCGCTACGACGAGGCCCTGGCCGACCTGAACCGGGCCATCGACCTTGACCCGGACAACGACCGGGCGCTGGGCAGCCGCGGGGCGGTGCTCAGCGAGATGGGCGACAACGAGGGCGCGGTGAAGGACCTGGACCGGGCGATCGAGCTGGACGGGGACTACATCTGGGCGTACCGGGTGCGGGGGGAGGTCCTGCAGGAGATGGAGCGGCACGAGGAGGCGGTGGCCGACTTCACCCGGGCACTGGACCTGGAGTTCGGTGACTCCTGAAAACCCCTTACTACCTGGACAGGTGCAGGGCGAGTTGGGTGCGGTCGCGTAGTCCCAGTTTGCGCAGCATGCTCGACACGTGGTTCTTCACCGTCCCCTCGGTGATGAACAGCCGGGCGGCGATCTCCCGGTTGGTCGCACCCACGGCGATCATCCTGGCCACCTCGAGTTCCCGGCTCGACAGGAGTTCCTGGCCGCGAAAGCGGCTCGGTTCGCGCGGCTGCCCGCGCAGCTCGGCCACGAGCCGGGCGGCCACGGGCCCGTCGAGCACGGTCTCGCCCTCGTACGCCTTGCGGATGCCGTCGATCAGCTCCTCGGGCGAGCAGTCCTTCAGCAGGTAGCCGCAGGCTCCGGCGCGCAGGGTGCCGAAGATGTACGCGTCCTCCTCGAAGGTGCTGAGCACCAGCGCGGCGACGCTCGGGTGTTCGGCGGCGAGCCGGGCGGTCAGCTCGACCCCGTCCATCCGCGGCATCCTGGCGTCGACGAGCACCACATCGGGGGCGCAACCCGGCACGGCGGCCAGTGCCTCCCTGCCGTCGGCGGCCTCGCCCACCACCTCGATCCCGTCCTCGATCTCCAGCAGTTTGCGCAGTCCGCGGCGCATGAGCTCCTGGTCGTCCACGAGCAGTACGCGGATCATGGCCGGGCCACCGGCACCTCGGCCCGCAGCTCGAACCCGCCGTCGCGGGCGTTGGCCGCCAGGAAGCTACCGCCGACCGACCGCACCCGCTCGGCCAGCGAGGACAGGCCGAACCCGGCCGCGCGCGCCGCGCCCTTGCCGTCATCGTCGATCGTCAGCACCACCCGATCCTCGCCGAAGTTCAGGTGGGCACGCACCCGGCGGGCTTCGGCGTGCCGCAGCGCGTTGGTGAGCCCTTCCTGGAGTACGCGGTAGAGGACCAGCTCGGAGTCGGGGTCGATGCGGCGTTCGTGCCCGTCGACCGTGAAGCCGACCTCGATGCCGGTGCCCTCGAAGGACCGGGCCAGCTGGCCGAGCGCGGCGCTGCCGAGCCGGCCGTCCAGCGCGAGGGGGCGCAGCGCGCGCACCCAGCGCCGCGCCTCGGCCAGCGCCCGCACGGTCATCTCCTTGGCCTGGCGTACCTCCTCCCAGATCAGTTCCGGACGCCGTTCCCGGTAGCGTTCGGCGTTCTCCAGGTTGATCTTGATCACGGTGAGCTGGTGCCCGATCGAGTCGTGCATGTCCCTGGCCATCCGGGCGCGTTCCTCGGCCACCGCCAGCTCCCTGATCCGCTCGATCAGCCGCTGCGCCGCCGCGCGCTGCCGCCCGGCCTCGAGCAGGGCGGAGGTCATGGCCAGCGAGAAGACGGCGAGCAGCGTCATCGGCATGACCTGGTCGAGCGCTTCACGCCAGGTGGCGCCGAGCAGCACCAGGATGAACCCGCCCACGGAGAGCAGGTAGATCGCCGTGATCACGATGGCGCGGCGCATGTCGTACACGAAGGCGAGGTTCACCATCGCGACGAACACCAGCGCGGTGTGCCACCCGCTCAGGAACTGACCGACGAACAAGATCGCCACCAGGAGCCCCGGGGCGGCCAGCTTGCGCACGGGGCTCGCGTCGGGGCTCCATGGCATGATCAGCCAGAGCACCGCCACCAGCGCCATCAGGGCGGCGAAGACCCCGAGGCGCGGCCATGCGACTGGGGATCCGATGGCGGGTCCGACTGAGGATCCGACGCCGCCGACCAGGACCGTCGCGAAGACCGACCAGAACACCACCGACAGCAGGGCAGGCCGACCGGGGTCGCGAAACATCACATCTGGGGACCCTACGCGGCTACCCGCCCCCGGACATCCCCCCAGCGACACGGTACTTCGGTCACGCCCGGATCTACCCCATGCTCGATGTGCGCGCTGACGAGTGCGCTTTAGCGTGCCGCCATGCGAATCCTCGGTGCTGTTCTTGTCACGATCGCGATGCTGTTCGCGGCCACGTTCGGAGTCATCGCGATCAGCAACGTCCTGTTCGACGGCTCCCGAGCCCTGGCGCCGTTGATCACGGTGCTGGTGCTCCTCCTCCTGTACGTCTATCGGCGCTTCGTGAGCCACCGCCCGTGGTCCGGCCTCGGGATGACCTTGACCTGGCGGGCCCTGCCTCAGGCGCTGCTCGGCATGGCGGTGGGCCTGGCCGCCCTGCTCGCGGCCAACGCGGTCTCCGTCTGGGCGGGCGCGGCGACGTGGCAACCGCCGGCGATCGAGTCGCCCCTCATGCTCCCTGTCGCCATCGTCCTGATCATGCTGAGAGCCTCGTTCCCGGAGGAACTGCTGTTCCGCGGCCATCTGTACGACACGCTGTCCGACCGGCTCAGCCCCCGCGCCGTTCTGGCGATCACCACGCTGTCATTCGGCGCGATCCACATCCTGTCGAGCAGCCCCGCCTCGGGGATCGCGGAGAAGATCCTCTATGTCGTACAGGCCACCGCGCTCGGGCTGCTGTGCGGGGCGGCCCGGGCGCGAACGGGAGCGGTGTGGATGGCTGTGGGCGTACATACCTCGATCTACCTGAGCAGCGGCGCGTTCCCCACCCAAGAGATCAACTATGGGGTGCAACTCGCCCTTCAGACCGCCGCTCTCGTCCTGACCGCCGTCTTGGTGCTCAGATTCCCGAGCGGCCGCGACCGGGTGTCCGGTCCTGCGCGGGCGGGATCGGACGCCCTTTCCTAGAGGCGCCCGATTGCACGGGGACGGTCCGGCTCCTGCGGCACCTTCACCAATCCACCTCCCTCAAGAGGTTCGCCGCACTCCGCGCAGACGATCCGCGTCTGCACCTCGGCACCGCACGTGTGCAGGAACCGCGGTGCGGGCGGCGGGTTCCGCAGGTGCCGGATGCCCCATTCCCGGAGCCCGATCAGCACCGGCTCCAGCGCCTGCCCCGCTGCCGTCAGGTGGTACTCGGAGCGGGGAGGGCGGTCCTGATACGGGCGGCGCTCCAGGATCTCCGCGGCCTCCAGTGACCTCAGTCGCTTGGTGAGAACGTCCCGGGGCACTCCGGTGTTGGCGCGGATGTCGGCGTAGCGCCGGACGCCCATGAACACCTCACGCAATACCAGGAGCGACCAGCGCTCCCCTACCAGGTCGAGGGTCCCGGCGATAGGGCAGGCACGTGGCTGGACATCGGTCACACCGCGAGCCTAGTCGGTTTGTTTTGCGAACTCACTACGCCTAACATCGGCGGCACCGCATCGCAGGTCCGGAGGGCATTCGATGAACCCCAGACACGCCGGAACCGGCCCACTCCTCGTCACGATCTTCGTCTTTCCTGGAGCCCGGCTGCTGGACGTGACCGGTCCGATCGAGGTGTTCACTTCGGCGAACGAATTCGGCGGCCACTACCGGCTGAACCTCGTGTCGGCCGACGGCAACGAGGTGACGACCTCGGCAGGCACCCGGCTCAGCGTCGACATGGCCGTCAAGGACGCGCACGAGACCAGCGACGTCCTGGTGATACCCGGAGGTCCGGGCTGGGACCAGCTGATCAAGGACGACGCGCTGCTGGACATGGTGCGCAGGCTCGACGCGAACTCTCGTCGCACTGTTTCCGTCTGCACCGGCGCCTTCCTGCTGGCCGCCGCCGGCCTCCTGGACGGCCGTCGCGCCGCCACCCACTGGCGCCACTCACGGGATCTCGCCCTGCGTTTCCCCGCCGTCCAGGTCGAGTCCGACGCGATCTTCGTCCAGGACGGGAAGGTGATGACCTCGGCCGGGGTGAGCGCGGGCATCGACCTCTCACTGGCTCTCGTGGAACAGCACTGTGGAGCCGAAGTGGCCCGCGCGGTGGCCAAGGACATGGTGGTCTTCATGCAACGGCCCGGCGGGCAGTCCCAGTTCAGCGTGCGCGCCCGTGCTCCGCACACTCGCCAGGAGATGCTCCGCCGGGTGCTCGACGCCGTCGTGGAAGATCCCGGCGCCACCCACACGCTGTCCACCATGGCGCGCAGAGCCGGCATCAGCTCCCGCCACGTGACCCGGCTCTTCTACGACGAGATGGGCACGACACCGGCCCGGTACGTGGAGCAGATCCGGCTGGAAGCGGCGCAGGCGATGCTGGAGACCGGCGACGATCCCATGGCGGTGATCGCCCGCCGCACCGGGTTCGGCTCCGCGGAGTCACTACGCAGAGCGTTCGTACGCAATCTCAAGGTGACTCCAGGCGTGTTCCGGGCGCGTTTCCACACCACCGGAGTGGCGGACCCGCTCCGTTGAATGTCCTGATGTGAGGGCGTTGTGGCACACGCTGCTATCCGCCCGGGACGAGCGGCCGCCATACCGTGATGCCAACGGGCCGACGGACTTGGCCGCGGCCCGCGATGTGCTGGTCTGGGACCCTCCGGTCCGGCCGGTTCACGACGGTGATTCCCCAGACGGAGAAAGAGGCGTTCTACGCCGTGACACCCCACCCCGGCAATGCCCGAGCCATCCCTGCCGAGGGCGACGTGGACCCGGGGCTCTCCCCGCCGCCCATAGGTCGTGCGCTGCTCGCCCCCAGCTGGTTCGCGGCCGTCATGGGCACCGGTATCGTCGCCAACGCGGCGGTCACCCTGCCCCGAAGCTTTCCTGGGCTGCTGGTCGCCGCCACGGTGGTCTGGTCGGGGGCCGGCCTGCTGCTCGTCGTGCTGACGGTCGGCTACGTCTGGCAGCGGGCGCTGCGCCTGCACGCCGCGGATCCGGTGCACGCTCAATTCTTCGGCGCGCCGGCCGTGGCGCTGCTCACGGTAGGTGCCGGGGCACTGCGACTCGGTCAGCCGGTGATCGGGGCGCGGGCCGCGCTGGAGGTGGACTGGGCGCTGTGGTCGCTCGGCACCGCACTCGGTCTCGCCACTGCCTGTACGGTGCCGTACCTGATGGTCACCCGGCACCGCTTCGCACCGGACGCGGCGTTCGGTGGCTGGCTGATGCCGGTGGTACCACCGTTGGTCTCGGCCACGACGGGCGCGCTGCTCGTCCCGCACACGCCTGCCGGGCAGGCGCGGCTGGCCCTGCTGCTGGGCTGCTACGCGATGTTCGGGCTCGGCCTGGTGGCGGTACTGCTGGTGCTGGCCATGGTCTACAGCCGTCTGGTGCACCATGACGCGCCCACTGGTGCGATGGTCCCCACGGTGTGGATCGGCCTGGGGGCGCTGGGCCAGATCGTGACAGGGCTGGGGGCGCTGGCCGCCGCAACGCCGAGCGCGCTGCCCGCGTCGTACGCGCACGGCGCGGAGGTCGTCGCGCTGCTGTGCGGAGTCGGGGTGTGGGGCTTCGCCATGCTGTGGCTCGCGCTCGCCGCGGCGCTGACCGTACGGGAGTTCCGAGCGGGGCTGCCCTTCGCCGTCACCTGGTGGTCTTTCATCTTCCCGCTCGGTGCCTGCGTCACCGGCACCGGTGCCCTCGCTGCCCGTACCGGCTCGCAGATCTTCGTCTGGGTCGCCATCGTCCTCTACGCGCTACTCGTCGCCGCGTGGGTCGTGGTGGCCTGCCGCTCACTGCGCCACGCCGCCGCGCACGCGGGCAGGCCGGAGAGGCGGGCGTGATCACGGGTGACCGTGATCGGGTCACCAGCGGCACGAGCTGTTCCTCCGACAGGTGCTCGGTGCCGGCCGGGCGTTCGGGCAGCACCAGCCAGCGCACTTCGCTGGTGGAGTCGCGGACGGTGATCCGTACGTCCTCGGCGAGTTCGAGCCCCATCTCCGACAGCACCGTACGCGGCTCTTTGACCATGCGCGCCCGGTAGGCCGGATCCTTGTACCAGCTCGGCGGCAGGCCGAGCACCGGCCACGGGTAACACGAGCACAACGTGCAGACCACCACGTTGTGGGTGGTCGCGGTGTTCTCCACGACGACGATGTGCTCGCCCTGCGGCCCGCCGAAGCCCAGCTCCTTGATGGCCGCGGTGCCATCGGCGAGCAGCCGTCGCCGGTACCGCGGGTCGGTCCACGCCTTGGCGACCACCTTGGCGCCATTGAGCGGGCCCACGCTGGTCTCGTAGTTGGCGATGATCCCGTCCATCGCCTTCGGGTCGATCAGGCCCCGCTCGGTGAGCAGTTGCTCGAGCGCTTCGGTACGCAGCGCCGCGGGGAGACGTCCGCCGGTGGTCATGAGAGTGCCTCCAGGTAGCTCTCGTACAGCTCCGCGGTGAGCGTGAAGGGTTCGGCGTCGGCGCCCCACAACTCCCGTGAGTCGAAGCGCACCGAATAGACGTGCTGGGGGTTCTCGCCCAGGAAGTGCGCGTTGGTGTCCGGCAGCAGCGCGGCGGGCTGGATGAACTCGACAACGCCGGTATGTCCGCGTACGTACGCCGGCAACCTGGTGTGCCCGGGCGGTGACATGTCCTTGGCGCGTACCCGCTCGCCGACGGCGAAGGCCGGCGGGACGTCCACCGAACGGAGCGAGCCCGCAGCGGTCGGCGTGTAGTCGGGCTTCGCGGGTTCGGGGATCGGTGGTTCCTCAACGTGTTCGCCGCGCAGGTTGCGAGCGCGGGCGTCGATCGCGGCCGGCGCGAGGATGGCGCTGTCGGTGAGCATCAGCTCCGAGGCGTTGAGCCAGCGGCCGAAGTAGCCGTCGTCGAGGTAGGCGGCTCGGCCCAGGCGCTCTTGCGCATGCCGGAAGGCGTCCACGTTTCGCCCGGACACCCGGATGGACAGCAGCGTCAGCGCGAACGCCCTCCCCTGCCAGGGCTCCTTGAAGACCGGCTCATCGCCTCTCGGCGGATGGGTGGGTCCCCAGCCCTCGGTGCCCCCCATATCGGCGATCCCATCCACGCAATCACCCCCATATACCTACATAGCGGGACATATACCCAGGCGGTCAGCGGGTGATGTGGAAGGTGAGCCGCCCTTTCGGTCTCTCCGGCGGGGACGGTGTGGACGTAGACGCAGACGACGCTGTTGTCACCGACCTTCTCGCCGATGCCGATGCCGGCGGGGCGGCGGTGAGGGCGGCCACCAGGCCGGCGGCCGCGCACAGGGGTTGTTCACCGATGCGGCGGCCGGCGTAGCGCGACGCCGACTGTGCGTGATCCGTTGCCTCTGACCTCTGGAGATCGACACACCGGGCTTCTAGATTCGGTCGCATGGGGATCGGGCTGACCGAGGAACACCGGGCGCTGGCCGCCTCCGTACGCGGGCAGGCCGAGCGGGACACCAGCCACCGGGCGCTGGCCGAGCAGGGTGTGCTCGGGCTGCACCTGCCCGAGGAGTACGGCGGTCAGGGCTACGGGCTGCTGGAGCTGGCCGTGGCGCTGGAGGTGCTCGGTGAGCGGCGTGTGCCCGGCGCCTACCTGCCGACCGTGCTCGCCTCGGCGGTGCTCGCGCGGTCCCGGGGGCCGAAGGACCTGCTCGGAGGCCTCGCCGACGGGTCGCTCAGCGCGGCGGTCGCCCTGCACGGTACGGCCGACGGCGACACGCTGCTCGCCCTGGGCTCCCCCAAGGCCGACGTCTTCCTGCTGCCGATCGGGGACGGGGAGTGGTCGCTGTTCGAGTGGCAGGACGTCACCGCCGAGCCGTTCGAGAGCGTGGACCTCGACCGGGCCGTGTGCTCGATCGTGGGGTTCACCGGGACGCGGAAGCGGCCGCTCGGTGTCGTGCCGGTGCGCGAGGTGGCCGCCGTGCTGCTGGGCGCGGACTCGTGCGGAGTGGCGGCGTGGGCCGTGGCGACGGCCGCCGAGTACGCCAAGGTGCGCGAGCAGTTCGGGCGGCCGATCGGGCAGTTCCAGGGGGTCAAGCACCGGGTGGCGGCGGCGCTGGTGGCGCTGGAGCAGGCACGCGCCGCCGTCTGGGACGCGGCCAGGGCTCTGGACGAGGCGGTCCCCGCCGCGCCGACCCTCGGCCGTACGCGGGTCACGGTCGGATCGGCCGCGAGTCGTACCGGACCGTGGATGGTCGGCGATGAGGCGCGGCTGACGGTCGGGGTGGCGGCGGTGCTGGGGCCCGATGCGGCCGTACGGTGTACCGCCGATGCGATCCAGGTCCTCGGCGGCATCGGCTACACCTACGAGCACGACGCGCATCGCTACTACCGCCGGGCCCTGTCCGACAGGATGCTGGCCAACGATCCGGGCGTGTGGGCCGAGAAGGTGGCCGAGTTGGCCGCCGCGGGGGTGCGGCGGCGCATGGAGCCTGATCTGCCCGAGGAGGCGGCGAAGGTACGCGACACGATCTGGGCCGAGGCGGCGTCTCTGCGGGCGTTGGAGCGAGAGGCCAGGCTGGGGAGGTTCGCCCGGGAAGGGTGGATCATGCCCTACCTCCCGAAGCCGTGGGGCCGGGCCGCGTCACCGCTGGAGCAGGTGATCATCCACCAGGAGTTCCGCGACCTCGGCCGACCGAACCTTGGCATAGCGGCGTGGGCCGTGCCCTCCATCGTCAAGTACGGCACCCCCGAGCAGGCCGAACGCTTCCTGCCCAGGACGTTCGCCGGCGAGATCGTGTGGTGCCAGCTCTTCAGCGAGCCGGGCGCGGGCTCCGACCTGGCGGGCCTGTCGACGAAGGCGACCCGGGTGGAGGGCGGCTGGTCCCTGACGGGCCAGAAGATCTGGACATCCCTCGCCCAGTACGCACATTTCGGGATATGTCTAGCGAGGACTTCCCCCTCAAAACCCAAGCATGAGGGCATCACCTACTTCCTGGTGGACATGGCCACGCCGGGCATCACCATCAGGCCGCTCAAGGAGATCAACGGCGAGGAGATCTTCAACGAGGTGTTCCTGGATGACGTGTTCGTACCCGATGACCTGGTGGTCGGCGAGGTCGATGGCGGCTGGCGCGTGGCCCGCGACACGCTCTCGCATGAACGGGTCGCGCTCGGCGACTCCTGGGGCCCCGGCTCCCAGCACACCGACATGATCGAACTCGTCGGCAAGCTGCCCGACCTGCGGCAGTCCCAGCGCGAACAGGCGGGCCGCCTCTGGGCGGAAGGCCAGGCCATCTCGGCGCTCGGCCTGCGCGTGACGCTCTCCCAGCTCTCGGGCACCGACCCGGGTACGGCCCCCAGCGTGCGCAAACTCCTCGGCATGCGCCACGCCCAGGCCGTCTCCGAATACTGCTGGTCACTCGACCCGTCGAACGCCCGCTGGTCACGGACGATCCTGACCACCAGGGCGTTCACCATCGGCGGCGGCACCGCCGAGGTCCAGCTGAACATCATCGCCGAACGCGCCCTCGGCCTGCCCCGCGATCCTTAGCTTTTGAGATGGTACGGCGCCGCGAGGTGGGCGAACACGATGGTGTTGTCGCGATAGCTGTGGGCCTGCCGGTCAAAGGTCCCCCCGCAGGTCACCAGCCGTAGCCCCGGATAGTCGATCTTCCCGTACACCTTCTTGGTGGGGAAGCTCTTCTTCGGCGTGTGCTCGACCCGGTCCACCACGAACACGGCCACGGACCGGTCGGCCCGCAGCACCTGCACCTGCTCGCCGCGCTTGACGTTCTTGAGCCTCGCGAACACGGCCGGGCCGCTCTTCGTGTCGAGATGGCCGGTGATCACGGCGGCGCCGCGCCCGCCGGGGACGGCGCCGTAGCGGTACCAGCCGGCGAGGTTCGGCGGGTCGAAGGGCGGGTTCTGGATGGCCCCGGCGGCGTCGAGGCCGAGTTCCATGAGCGGCGCCGACACGCCGATCGAGGGGATGTAGACGGCCGTGGGCCGCGCGGCCTTCATCGGCTTGGCGACCTTGTCGAGCGGCACGTTCAGGGACGGCAGGCTGGTGGCCTTGAGCGCGTGGGGCACCTGGGGTCCGGCGGCCGCCACGGATTCGGACGCGCCGTCGCCGAGCATGCCGTTGATCCCGAACCCGATCAGCAGCACCCCGGCCAGCGACACCACACCCGCCCCGGCCCAGATCAGCTTCGAGCCAGCCACCGTCTCACCGCCCCGCTTCCCATGCCATCGGCCGCTTCAGCGTTGGGCGGCCTGCGCGATCTCCTCCGCGTCCGTGTCGCCCTTGCCGCGCCGCACGGCGAACCCGGTCAGCCCGGCCCCGGCCAGCAGCGCGACCCCACCCGCCGCGAACGGCCACACCGGCGGCTCAGGCACCAGCCCGCCACCGCCCGTCTCGGGATGGCCCTGCGGCATCCGGTGCTCTTCTTCGTCGGCCGGTTTCCACGGCCGGTCGGGCTCCTTCGAGGGCGCCGGCTCATCGGGCGGCGGCGACCACGAGTCGTCCGTCGTGGGCGCGCTGGACCAGCTGTCGAGCGGGTTGGGGATGGGCAGGTCGGGCACCGCGAGCGACGGCTGGACCTCGCACGGCAGGATGGGCAGCAGGCAGGTGGCGCCCGCGTTCGGCTCGTCCTGCGTGGTGGCCGAAGCGGTTCCGATGCCCGCCACCATGCTCACGCCCCCGACCACGAAGGCCGCCAAGGCTCCGGCGGCTGCGAGACGTCGCGCTCTTGTCATTACAAGGCTCCGAATCGGTTGTCACGCCCCGAGATTGAAAGAGAGCCTTGCGAATTATTAGACCAAGAGTCAAGTAATGTGACCGAAGTGAAATCAGTCACTTACTCTGCGTTTTCTCTCTCCCAGTAAAACCGCAGGAGCGACCTACAGGCAGTGACCGCAGCCCGAACGGGACCACGACCGCGCCCACCGCGCTCATATCCGCCGGATCAACGAGCGGAAGCGGCTTCGCGATTGATACTTGACGAACGAGAGCAAGTACTTGCTATTGTTCGTCAAGTGAGTACGGGCGAGCACGTCGCGTTGGCTGGTGAGCTGGTCAGACTGATCGAGCGGCGGATCGTCGATCCGTTGGAGATCCTGTTCGGCTCGGACGAACAGGTGGGTCCGGTCAGAGGTCGATTGCGGATCGAGGCCGAGGTTTGGGCCGCGCAGTTGCTGGGACCCGACGACCGGCTCGCGGTTCATACGGCAGCGCGGCTGATCGCGGCGGTCTTTCCCGGAGACGGTCCGTTCGATCCACCCGACGAGTGGTGGCGCACGGCCTTTGGCCGGACGGTGGCCAGACGTGTGGGCCACCCGGGCAAGGTCGCGGTGCCGTTCGCCACGGCGGGGGCGATGCTCGGCATCACCCGGCAGGGCGTTCACGACCTCGTCAAACGCGCGAAGCTCGACCGCCATCCCGACGGCGGGGTGACCACAGAATCCATACACGAACGACTGAACCAACCTCAGGAGCGTTATGCCGCACGACGTGACCATCACTGAACACGAAATACCCCTCGCCGCGCGGGACTTGGGCGGGGACGGCGAACCCGTGCTTCTTCTCCACGGGCTCGGCGGCACCCTGGAAGCCTGGGACGGGCTGGAACTCGGCGACCACCGGGCCGTGGCCATGGACTTGCGGGGCCACGGCCTGTCCGGAGACGGGCCGTGGGAGTGGGAAAGAGTCCTGGACGACATCGAGGCCGTGGTGCGGCATTTCGACCTCGGCAACCCGGCAATCGTCGGGCACTCGCTGGGCGGAATGCTCGCCGTGCTTTGGGCCCGGCGCCATCCCGAATGCCCTGGCATCGTCAACCTGGACGGATTGCGGTCAGCTGAGAACGACCCGGACAACTATCCGGGGATGGATCCGGCTGAGAGGGACCAAGAGCTGGCGAAACTCAAGGCCATGTTCGACGCGCAGGCCGCGAACATGGGTCAGCCGCTACCCGCCGAGTTCCAAGGGATGTTCCCCAAGAGAGCTCTCACCGAGAAGGGCGGGAACGCATACGCCCGGCCTGGCGCGGAGCTCCTCGAAGCGGTGCGATACACGCCGGAGTTCCGCGACACGATTCCGCTGCTGCGTCAGGTCACCTGTGCCGCGCTGGTGGTGATTCCGACCCAGGACCCGCCGGGGATGTCGGGCGGGGAATTGATGGAAGCCTTCAGAAGGGGGGTGCGCCGGGACCTCGCTGACGTGCCGTCCAATATTCAGGTCAAAGAGCTGGATGCCAGCCACAATATGCTCGCCGAGCAGCCGAAGGCGGTCGCCGCGCTCGTAACGGACTTCCTCACGGCGAACAGCCCGGGCAGCGCCTCATCAGCGTGAATCCGAATGCCCCGTGCTCGCGCCGGCAGATCAGTCTTGCTCGCTGTCCCTGGCCTTGCTCGGCTGTACGCGCTTGGGCTCGCCGGGCATCTTCGGGTAGTTCGGGGGATAGGGCATGTCGCCGCGTTCGTCGCTTTCGTAGCGGTCGAGCAGGGCTTCAATCGAGTACGCCTGGTCGTCGATGGCGGCGTGGACGTCGCCCAGCTTGGCGAAGCGGGCCGGGACCGTGCGGATGTCGAAGTCGCGCGGGTCGGCGTCCGCCAGCTCGTCCCAGGTGAGCGGGGTGGAGACGGTGGCGTCCGGCCTGGCTCTGACGGAGTAAGCACTGGCTATGGTGCGGTCGCGGGCGTTCTGGTTGAAGTCGATGAAGACCCGTTCGCCGCGTTCCTCCTTCCACCAGGCGGTCGTGACCAGGCCGGGGTCCCGAGCCTCGATGGCTCTGGCCAGGGCGATGCCCGCGTACCGTACCTGAACGAAGTCCCAGCGCGGCTCGATCCGCACGGCGATGTGCACGCCGCGGTTGCCCGAGGTCTTCACGAACCCGGTCATCCCCAGCTCGTCCAGCACCTCGCGGGTCAGGAACGCGGCCTTCCGCGCGGCGTCGAACTCCAGGCCGGGCTGCGGATCGAGGTCGATGCGCAGCTCGTCGGGGTGCTCGGTGTCGGCGGCGCGCACCTGCCAGGGGTGGAAGTCGATGGTGCCGAGGTTGGCGCAGTAGGCGATGGCGGCCACCTCGGTGACGCGCAGGGAGTCGGCCTTGCGCCCGCTGGGGAACGTGACGGTCACGGTCTCGAGCCAGTCGGGATGCTTGGGCGGCATCCGCTTCTGGTAGATCGCCGGGCTGTGCACGCCGTCGGGGTGACGTTTCAGGTTGGTCGGCCGATCCTTGAGCGACCGCAACGCGCCGTCGCCGACGCTCACGTAGTACTCGACCAGCTCGCGCTTGGTCGCCCCGATCTCCGGGAAATACACCTTGTCGGGATTTGTGACCTTAACGGTCCGCTCCCCCACCTCAATCTCAACAAACGGTGACGCCATGCCCCCCAACCTAACGCGCCTCCGGTGGAGATCGCCTGCGCGCCGTACCTCATTCTCTTGACGATCTTGTACGGCAGGCACGGTGAGCCCCACCCACCCACACCGGGCCGGGGCCTGTTCAGGGAAACGCTCCTCCGGTCGAGCCGATCACGATCTTCAGCGGCGGCCAGCCGCGCGGGATCGTTGACCGTGCGCGGGTCGTCGAACAACTCCCGGTTCCACACCTTCAGCTCGTCGATGTCACCGGCGAAGTTCTCGATGAAGGTGTTGTGCCACTGGACACGGCCCACCTGCAGCGCGCCGGTCGCGTCCCACGAGGCGTAGGGGAAGGCGGCGGTCTAAAACTGACGATCATCGTTGACACCTGGGTCTCCGACGCACTACGGAGATCCACATGTTGAAGTTATGGTGGTGGAGATCCACGGACGGCACCCGGCTGCGCTGGAGTATGACCGCGAGTGACTTAGGGACTGAGGCGAGCAATGACGAAAGGCTGGCAGCAGGCGACGTGGTTTTGATCGAACCGGGATCTATCGGCCTCTTCATGGCGCTGCGCTGATCATTCTTTCAGACGGAGTTGAACGTAATGCAGATGTACCACCCCAAGCTGATCGCGCCGATACGGAGAGTGGGACGGCGAGAATTCGATCTAGCACGACACATAGTCGTGATGGGCATTGTGAATCGCACCCCCAACTCGGGCCTGGATCCGAATCGGTCGATGGAGCTTGGCGAGACGATTGCGACGGCGGAGCGGGCGCTACGGGATGGCGCGGAATGGCTTGATGTAGGGGGCCGGGCTTTCCGCTCTGATCAGCCACCGTTGTCGGGGGCGGAAGAGATAGACCGAGTGGTGCCGGTAATCAAGGGCATTCGGGAGAAGAGCGACGCCGTGATCAGCGTGGACACTCACCTGCCGGAGGTCGCGGAGGCGGCCTACAAAGCGGGGGCCGATGTGATCAATGACACAAACGGGCTCCGTTCGCCGGGGATGGCGAGCCTGATCGCCGAGACAGGGATGAGCGTTGTCATTACCCACAGCATCGGCGGGCCGGGCGAGGTGGTAGCGAGCCCCCGATATGAGGATGTCGTCAGCGAGGTGACAGAATTCCTTCGTCAACGGGCGGACGCCGCGGTTGGACATGGCATCAGACCGGAGAAGATCTTCATCGATCCGGGGCACGACCTGAACAAGAACACCGAGCACTCGAACGCGATAACCCGCCGCCTGGGAGAGATCGCGGCGATCGGATATCCCGTACTCGTGGCGTGCAGCAACAAGCATTTCATTCGGGAAAGCCTCGGGGTGGAACGAGACAGCGAAGCGCTGAAGGCAGGAACGATCGCGGCGAACACGATGTGCGTTCATCAGGGCGCGCGGGTCGTGCGAGTTCATGATGTCGCCGGGAATGTCACTGCGATGAGAGCGGCGGAATCACTGCTCGGTTTGGCGTAAATCTGTGCGATGGGAGCCAAGCCGTCCGGCCAATGCGTAGCGCCCGAAGGGCGAGCGTCCGGCGAGTTGGGCCGGCGACTTGGCGGACGCTTGCTGAGGTGCGCGGCCGGTGCGTGGGCTCGGCGAGTCCAGCGGGCCAACGGCACGCAGTGCGGCGCCCAGCCCGTGGGGTCTCCCAAAAAGCCTTAAAAGCGAGATGACGCGGCGGTGCTCAGCTCGGGAAACTTGCTCCAGGGCGCGCTACCACGATGCCGTTCGCGCCGGTCACGTTCGACCACATCTCGGTTACGCCGTACGTGTGCCAGGGACCCCCGCCCTTTACGGCGACTGGGGCTGACCGTGGGTGCCGTAAAGAGACCAATGATGTTGATGGTGGTATGAGGTGGTCCGGCCCGGAGCGGGCGCGGTGGCGGGACCGGCGCTCGACGGGACGGACCAAAAGATCACTCGCCACCGTTCCGGGCGCTGGCGCGCCACCCGGCCGGTCTTCGGATCGCCGGCGGCGCCAGCACGGGCGTGGGCTGTGCCGCGCAGGCGATCCGGCGAGTGATCTCACCTCTGGGCAGGAGGTGATGACACCCCCTTGTCGTCAAAGACGCAAATTGGCCCCAGAAGGGATGCTTCACCCAATGGAGATCTCTTTTTGCCGGATCTCGTACGCTGGAAGCATGGAAAAGGTGGTCAAGAGCGATGCCGAGTGGCGGATCCAGCTCTCTCCCGACGAGTTCCACGTCCTCAGGGAGGCGGGCACCGAGCGTCCGTTTACCGGCGAGTACGTCGATACCAAGACCGAGGGGGTCTACTCCTGCCGGGCGTGCGGGGCCGAACTGTTCCGGTCGGACACGAAGTTCGAGTCGCACTGCGGGTGGCCGAGCTTCTTCCAGCCGTCGGATTCGGACGCGGTGCGGCTGATCGAGGACGCCAGCCACGGCATGGTGCGTACCGAGGTGCGCTGCGCGCGGTGCGACTCTCATCTGGGGCACGTCTTCCACGGCGAGGGGTACGCCACGCCCACGGACGACCGTTATTGCATCAACTCCGTGTCCTTGCGGCTCGAACCCAGCGCGTGAACGACCGGCGACACCGCGTATCGAGCGCGTGGAGCGGGTAAGTACTCCGCTGTGAATCTTGTTCATCTTCGTCACCGCTGGCACACGATCGAGGCCATCGGCCGCGTCGTGACCCAGCGGTGCGAAGTGTGCTTCAAGACCCGCACGCGCGTGCGCTAGCTCTCCCTGCGACCAGGGACGAGCACGAGTTCGGTCATGTCCACAGCGCCGCCACGTGGGCGACGAGGGCGGTGCCCTGGGCGTAGCCGGCCTCGGCGCTGGCGCCCCGCACGGCGGGGTCGAGAGGGTCGGCGCCAACCGCCGCCTGTGACGCCTCGTCGGGCTCGATCACCTCGACCTTCCCGCCCGTCACCGCGGGCTCGGGGCCGAGTTCGGGCATCGGGGCGAGGATGAGGATCCGGTCGTACCCGGAGGCGAGGTCGGCGTTGCTCATCGAGCGCATGCCGCCGTCGATGTAACGCACGCCGTCGATCGTCACCGGCGGCCAGACGACCGGGATCGCGCAGCTCGCCGCGACCGCGTCGACCAGCGCCACGCCCGAGCCGGGCCCGAACAGGGCGGGCTCGCCCGTGACCGCGTCCACGGCCACGATGACGAGGTCGCGTTCCGGCCAGGTGTGGACGGGCAGGCGCGCCTCGATCACCCGGCGGCGTTCGGGCTCGCCGACGGTGTCGGCGGCCAGGGCCAGCGCGCCGAACCTGCGCCGCTGCTCGGCCGGATCCTCCGTACTCTCGTAGACCTCCTGCATGGTCGCCCACAGATGGTCCATGGGGACGCCGCTCGGGAGTTCGGGGGCCTGGAGGGCGGGGTTGGTCTGGCGTTCGAGGAGGTCGGGCAGCGACAGGCCGCTGGTGACCTGCGCGGCGACGACGGACCCCGCCGAGGTGCCGATGACCTTGTCGGCGGAGGCGGCCACGTCCACTCCCCCGGCGGCCAGGCCGGCCAGCACACCGGTGGTCCACGCGATCCCGGCGACCCCGCCGCCGCCCATCACCAGTGCCCGCTTGATCTCGCTCATATGAAGGCCCCTCGCTCGCTATCGAAGACGATGTAATCCCCAACCGGCCGCGAGCCGATCGTCTTCCTGGTGGGGACAGCGGGGTTACCACGATGGTTTCCCGAATGGTTCGTCACGCGACCGTCTCAATCCCTGCGGCGGTCTGTGGTGGCTGGGGTCCCAAAGGAGGCCTGCCCCTCCTGGGGAGCGAAAGACGACGGTCCGTCGTGGCAAAGGTCCCACGGAGGCACACCCGTCAGGGGGACGGAAGAAGACGCCCGTCGCGGCAGGGCTCCCATGGAGGGACCCTCGATGCCCCGCTCGTCGGAGTGGAAGCCGAGGAAGCGCGTGTGCAACGTTCTACTCCGCACCTTGGGAAGCTGCTCGAAAGACTGGAAGGCCGCACCAGGCCCGTGCACTACGTCATCGTGCCGCGCCTCGTGCCGCGCGGCACCAGCGCGCCCCCGTCTGCCAGGCCTTGAGCCAAGGATTTGACACGTCTTGGTGGACGATTCTACGCTCCGGCGTAGAACGTTACACATCGGTACCAGACCGGTCCTGGGCGGGCCCCGGATGATTCGGCATCGGGCCGCGCCATCCACTTGAGGAAGACCAGGAATGTCCGCCTTCCGGGACCTGTTTCGCGTGCCGTCGTTCGCATGGCTGTTCGGCACCTCCATCATCGGCCGTTTCCCTCAGGGCATGGTCGGGCTCGCGCTGATGATGCTCATCACCCAGACGTCGAGCTATGCGGTCTTCAGCGCGGTCTCGGCGGCCACGACAGCCGGGGCGTTCATCGGGGGTCCCGCGCTGAGCCGGCTGGCCGACGCCAGAGGGCATCGCCGGGTGCTGCAGATCAGCGCGGTTCTCCACGCCGGCGGGACGTGCGCCCTTGCGCTGGTGCCGCACAACCCGCCGTTGCTCATCGCGGTCGCCTTCCTGGTCGGAGTGTCGGCACCGCCCTTGACCGCCTCGCTCCGAGCCGTGCTGCCCGTCCTGGTCGGCCCGGACAGGCGACGGAGCGCCTACGCGATGGAGGCGACGGCGCAGGAGATCACGTTCGTCCTCGGCCCTCCTGTCGCGGCGCTCGCCTCCTCCCTGGGAGGCCCCCGCCTGGCCATCTTCGTGGCAGCGGCGTTCGTCCTCGCCGGAACCGTCGGCTATGCCCGGGATCGCAACGTCGAGCTGTCCCGGCCGCCCGCCGACAGGCCGCGAGAGGAACGGGCCGGGTTGGGCGCGGTCCTGCGAATACCGGGTCTGGCCAGGCTGCTGGGCGGCACCGCGCTGCTGACCTGCGCGCTGGCCGCACAGGTCCTGGGGGTCGCCGCGCTGGTCAGCGGGGCGAGCGTCTCAGCCGACGCGGGCCTCGTCATGGCCGTCGGCAGTCTCGGATCGCTGGTGGGTGGACTGCTCTACGGGTCGGTTCGCCGCCGCGCGATCCACCTGCGACACCTGCTGCTGCTCGTGTCGACGGGCCTCTTCGTCCTGGCCTTGGCGCCTGACACGGGCGTGCTCAGCGTGGTGCTGTTTCTCTGGGGCGGCACCGTCGCGCCGACCATGTCCAGACTGTTCGAACGGCTGTCGGAGCTCGTTCCCGCCGGATCCGCCACGGAGGCGTTCGGCTGGATGGGCAGCGCACTGGCGATCGGAAACGCCGTGGGGACCTTGTTCGCGGGGCTGCTGGTCGACGGTTTCGGTTCGCATGCCGCCCTGCCGGCCGCCGCCGTCATCGCACTCCTGGGCGCGCTCGTCGTGCCTCCTGGCGGAGAACGGCCGGCGTGACGGCAACGTCCAACCCTGCCGGAGAGAACGTTCTACGCTCGGGTAGGCTCCCTCCGTGACCCAACCCGAGACCCGGCGTGTGACGATCCAGGATGTCGCGAAAGCGGCCGGGGTCTCCATGTCCGCCGTCTCGAAGGTACTCCGCCAGGCCTACGGGGTCAGTCCACAGATGCGGCAGAAGGTCACCGAGGCCATCGAGAGGCTCGGCTACCGCCCGCACGCGGGGGCGCGGGCGATGCGGGGGCGCTCTTTCACGATCGGCGTGCTGATCGCGGACCTGGGCTCCCCTTTTCAGCTGGAGATCTCCGCGGGGATCGGGGCGGAGTTGGAGCCCAGCCCCTATCAGGAGATCCTCATCGGAGCGAGCCCATCCGAGGCACGACAGCGCGGCAGCGTGGAGGCGCTCATCGACCGGCAGGTCGATGGCCTCATCCTGGTCGCCCCTTGGGTGGAGACCTCCTGGCTGGAGGCCTTAGGCGCGAAGATCCCCACGGTCGTCATCGCCCGGCACGGCGGCGGGGACACCTTCGACACCATCGTGGACGACGACTACGAGGGCGCGCGGCTGATGGTCGACCATCTCGTGGGGCTCGGTCACCGCCGGATCGTCCATACCGGTCACTCCGCTCTCGGCCTGACGCCGCCGCACGTGCTGGCGCACACCGCACGACGCGAAGGCTATGTCGCCGCGATGAGGAGACACGGGCTCGTCCCGGACGTGATCGAGACCTCCTATTCCGAGGAGGGCGGCCACGAGGCGGCGCTGCTGGCGCTGGCCGGGCCGGAACCGCCCACGGCGGTGTTCGCCGGCGCGGACATCGCAGCGCTCGGCGTCCTGCGTGCCGCCGAGGAGCGAGGTCTGACCGTGCCGGACCGACTTTCGGTGACCGGATATGACAACACCTTCATCTCCACGATCGGTCGTGTCGCTCTGACGACCATCGATCAGTCGGGGCGCCATACCGGTTCGATCAGCGCCCGTCTTCTGCTGGAGCGCATCGGCGGCCGCCCTAGGCCGGTGCACTACATCATCGCGCCGAGGCTCATCCCCCGCGCCACCAGTGGTCCCGCTCCCGCCGAGCACTGATCGTCCACGCTCCTCTGGCAAGAGGATTTGCGGCAACGTTCTACAAGAAGTCGCCTCTGTCTTTTCTTGATAGTTACTAGCAGGTTTCATCCGCACTCTTGACGGGCTACGAGGCGGCTCCCTACAGTCCTCGGCGTAGAACGTTGCACATGCCGAAGTACTCAAGTCCTCTTGATCGCCTCCTGCTCCCGCAGACCGAGTGCCCACTTCGGCGGCAGCCTGAAGGAGTCCCCCTATGCGACCTAACAAGCCAGCACTCATCGCCTCGGCATCGGCACTCGCCGTCCTGCTGGCCGGGTGCACCGGACAGTCGGCGACAAGCACCGGCCCTGCCGGCGGTGGCACCACCAAGACGGCCAAGGACACGCTCACGCTGGGCATGTCGGCCGACATCCAGGGCTGGGACCCGTCGAACCAGCCGGGTTACCAGGGCTGGGCGGGGGAGGCCGTCTGGGACACCCTCGTCAAGTGTGACGCCTTCGGCAAGCCCGAGGCCGACATCGCCGACAAGTGGTCGATCAGCGAGGACAACAAGTCGTTCACGGCGCATATCCGGGAGGGCATGAAGTTCTCCGACGGGACGCCGGTCGACTCCGCCGCCGTCGAGGCCACGTACAAGTACATAAGCACTCACGGCGGAGCCCAGGCCGACTATGAGGGCATCAAGTTCGACACCCCCGATCCGCAGAACATCACGATCACCTGGCCGGAGCCGCAGCCGATGATCGTCACCCGGATCTGCAACCCGAAGGTCACGACCAAGGCGATCCTGGACTCCGGGAAGGTGAATGACACCCCGGTCGGCTCGGGCCCCTACGTCCTCGACACGGCCGGCACCACGCGCGGCTCGGTGTACGCGTTCACCAAGAACGACCAGCACTGGAACGCGGCCAATTACCCGTACAAGAAGCTCGTCATCAAGGTCATCGAGAGCGAGACCGCCACCGTCAGCGCGCTCAAGACCAAGCAGATCGACGGGGCGCTGATCACCCCGCAGAGCTACAACGAGATCACGGCATCGGGCCTGAAGGTGCAGACGATGCAGGGTCAGACGACCCGCCTGCTGCTCACCGACCATCTGGGCAAGAAGATCCCGGCTCTCGGCGACGTGCGGGTGCGCCGGGCGATCAACATGGTGTTCGACCGCGAGGCCATGGTGAAGAACCTCTACCAAGGCCATGGCAAGCCGTCGTACCAGATCTTCCGCCCGGGCAGCGACGCCTACATCGAGGGCTTGCAGGACCCCTACCCGTTCGACGTCGCCAAGGCCAAAGCGTTCATGGCCGAGGCCGGCTACGAGAAGGGCTTCGCGCTGGAGCTGCCGACGATGGCGGGCCAGAACCACGAGAAGCTGATGCCGTACGTGACACAGCAGCTCGCCCAGCTCAACATCACCGTCAAGCAGGTTCCGCTGTCCGGTGCGAACGCGATCGGCGACCTGCTCAGCGGCACCTACCCGGTGGTGCTCTGGCAGCTCGGCAACTTCGGCCAGTCGTTGCAGGACATCGACATCGTGGTCCGCTCGTCCGGCTACTGGAACCTCATGCACCAGCCCGACGCCACCGTGGACAAGCGCTGGAAGCAGATCGTCACCGGCGACGAGGCCCAGAAGAAGGCCGCCCAGCAGGAGATCAACCGGTACATCATCGACCAGGCCTGGTTCGCTCCGATGGTCAATCCGGACGGCTTTTACGCGCACAGCCCCGACGTCACCGTCGACACGGTCTCCGACGTCGAGGCGCTGACCCCGAAGCTGCGCGACTTCAAGTAGCCGGGAGAACTCACAGATGGCACTCACGCTGCTCAAGAACCTCGTACGCTCGCTCGCCGTACTGCTGGTGGTCACCTTCGCCACCTTCTCTCTCATGTTCGGCAACGGACCGGGTATCGCGCGGGCGGTGCTCGGGATGAACGCCAGACCCGAGGACGTCCAGCGTGAGGTCATCGCCCTGGGACTCGACCAGCCGCTCCTCGTTCAGTACGGGAACTGGCTGAAGGGGGCACTCTCCGGTGACCTCGGCGCGTCGTTCTACACGGGGCAGACCGTGACGAACGCTCTCTCGTCCAGGGTGCCGGTGACGCTCGCCATCGTGGTCATCACCCTCGTCCTGACGGCCGCGCTCAGCGTGCTCCTCGGTGTCACCGCGGCCGTCAAGGGCGGATGGGTGGACCGGGTGCTGCAGTTCCTGTCGGTGCTGGGCACCGCCGTGCCGGCGTTCATCGTGGCCATCGTCCTGGTCTTCGCCTTCGCCATCGCCGGGCGGGTGCTGCCGGCCACCGGATATGTCTCGCCCGAGATCAGCGTCTCCGGCTGGCTGGCGTCCGTGACGCTGCCGGTCGTCGCGCTGCTGATCGGGTCGATGGCCAGCGCCGCCGCGCAGTTCCGCACGGCGGTGCTGGACACGCTGAGCCGTGACTACGTCCGCACGCTGCGGGCGCGCGGCATCAGCGAGCGGCACGTCATCTTCCGGCACGTGCTGCGCAACTCAGCCGCTCCCGGTCTGACGGTGCTCAGCCTGACGACCTTCAGCCTGCTGGGCGGCGCGGTCTTCATCGAGCAGGTGTTCGCCCTGCCGGGCATGGGTCAGCTCGCCAACCAGTCGGCCCAGATCAACGACGTGCCCATGGTCATGGGCACCGTACTCGTCACCATCGTGATCGTCCTGGTCGTCAATTTTCTCGGCGATCTGGCTACGACGGTCCTGAACCCGAAGGCGAGGACCCGATGACCGAGAACCCCCGGCGCGGAGTGCTCGTCCGCCTTCTGCGCAACCCGCAGGGCGCCATCTGCCTGGTCTACCTGCTGCTCGTCGTCCTGGTCGCCGTCACGAGCCCGTGGCTGGCCCCGACGGGCCCGTCGGTCACCGAGCTCGACGCCACCAACGCCCCGCCGTTCACCGCCGGACACCTGCTCGGCGGCGACGGCGCGGGCCGCGACATCCTGTCCCGGCTGATGTGGGGCTCACGCCAGACCGTGCTCGCCTGCCTCATCATCCTGGCGGTGTCGGTGGTGACCGGTGTCCTCTCCGGCCTCGCGGCGGGCTTCTACCGGGGGCGCTTCGAGGCGGGCGCGAGTTTCGTGGCCGACGTGATCATGTCGCTGCCGGGGGTCGTCCTGCTGATCGCCCTCTACGCCCTCACCGGCCCGAACATCCCGGTCGCCATGGCCGCGTTCGGGCTGATCCTCGCGCCCACGTACTACCGCCTCGTCCGCAGCGTCGTGCTGGGGGTTCGCAACGAGCTGTACGTGGACGCGGCGCGCGTGGTCGGCTTGCCCGACCTGCGCATCGTCGGCCGGCACGTGCTGTGGGCGGTGCGCGCGCCGGTGATCATCCAGAGCTCGTTCGTGCTCGCGTCCGGCATCGGGATCGAGGCCGGGATCTCGTTCCTCGGGCTCGGCGACCCCGCCGCGGCGTCGTGGGGCATCGTGCTGCAGGAGTCGTTCAACGGCATCTACAACAATCCCACAGCCGTCGTGTGGCCCGCGCTCGTCATCAGCCTCACCATCCTGGCGCTGGTCCTGCTCGGCAACGCGCTCAGCGACGTCCTGCAGGCCTCGGCCCGCAGCAAGCCGCTGTCTCCGCGGGCCCGGCGCGCGGTGCTGAAGGCGGCGCGGCGCGAGGAGGTGGAGGAGGACTCCATCCTGGTGGGCAGCTCCGACGACGTCGTGCTGTCCATCCGCGCCCTGCGGGTCGCCTACCCGGTGGGCGGCGAGATCCGCGAGGTCGTCCACGGTGTCGATCTGGACGTGCGGCGCGGGGAGATCCACGGCCTGGTCGGCGAGTCGGGGTCGGGCAAGTCCCAGGTCGCCTTCTCCACGCTCGGCATCCTGCCGCGCGAGGCGCTCATCCTTGGCGGCAGCGTGCTGCTCGGCGGCGACGACCTGCTGGAGGACGGGGCGAAGATGCGCGCGGCCCGCGGGCGGCGCATCGCGTACGTCCCGCAGGAGCCCATGTCGAATCTGGACCCGTCATTCACCATCGGCAAGCAGCTCGCCTACGGCCTGCGGGCGGTGACCTCGCTGAGTGCGCAGCAAGCGCGGGAGCGGCTCGTGGAGCTGCTCACCCGCGTCGGCATCAACGATCCGGGGCGCGTCATGGGTCAGTACCCGCACGAGATCTCGGGCGGCATGGCGCAGCGGGTGCTCATCTGCGGTGCCGTCGCCGCCGACCCGGACGTCATCGTCGCCGACGAGCCCACCACCGCCCTCGACGTCACGGTTCAGGCGGAGGTCCTGGAGCTGCTGCGCGAGCTCAGCCGCGAGCGTGGCCTGGCCATGATCCTGGTGACGCACAACCTCGGGGTCGTGGCCGACCTGTGCGACGTCGTGAGCGTGATGAAGGAAGGCCGCATCGTCGAGCGGGCCGATGTCGAGACGCTCTTCGAGTCGCCGCGGGAGGCGTACACGAAGGAGCTGCTGTCCTCCTCGCGCAGTGTCGAGCTGATGGAGATCCAACCATGACGCAACCCCTGCTGCAGGTCCGTGACTTGGTGGTCCGCTTCGGCGGGCGCGGCAAGAGCGCGACCACCGTCATCGACGGTGTCTCCTTCGACCTGGCGTCCGGGGAGACGCTCAGCCTCGTTGGCGAGTCCGGGTCCGGCAAGACCACGATCGGCCGCGCCATTCTGGGCCTCGCCCCGGTCACCTCGGGGAGCATCGGCTTTCGCGGGCAGACCATCAGCGGCGTGTCCCGGGCGCGCCGCCGCGAGCTGGCCCGCGACCTTCAGGTGGTCTTCCAGGACCCCTACTCCTCGCTCAACCCGTCCATGACGGTCGGGGACATCCTGGTCGAGCCGCTCGCCGCCGCCGGCGTCGCGGGCGGTCCTGCCCGGGTCCGGGAGTTGCTGGACGCGGTCGGTCTGCCCACGGATGCCGCCGCCAGGCATCCGCGAGAGTTCTCCGGCGGGCAACGACAGCGGGTGGCCATTGCCCGCGCGCTCGCCCTCGACCCGGCGGTGATCGTCTGCGACGAGCCGACGAGCGCGCTGGACGTCACCACCCAGGCTCGTGTCCTGCGGCTGTTCAAGGACATCCAGCAGGCGACCGGCGTGGCCTACCTGTTCATCAGCCACGACCTGGGCGTGGTCAACCAGATCAGCGACCGGATCGCGGTCCTGCACCGCGGGAAGATCGTGGAGATCGGTGACGCGCGCCAGGTGGCCACCGCACCGCGGCACGAGTACACGCGCCGGTTGCACATGGCCGCGCCGGTCGCCGACCCGGCCAAGCAGCGCGAACGGCGCGAGCTGCGCCAAGCCCTGCCGGCTGAGGGCCGGTCCTGACGCTTCACGTACATTATGGAGTTTTGCATGACTTTGTCTGCTGCACCCAGCGCGCCGCGCTTCGAGCACCGCACCGAGCCCGGGCCGGCGCTCGGGATGGGCACGCCGGCCCCTCGATTGTCCTGGACCGTCCCGCACGCCGGCGAGGGCTGGGAGCAGACGGCGTATGAGGTGGAGATCACCCGAGGAAGAACTCGCGAGCCCCATCTGGTGCGGAGCCGGGAGCAGGTACTGGTCCCGTGGCCGGCGCCGCCGCTCGCCTCCCGTGAGGCCGCCGAGGCCAGGGTGCGGGTGGCGCACGGGGAGGACTGGAGCCCTTGGAGCGAGGCGGCCACCGTCGAAGCGGGCCTGCTGCACCCGTCCGATTGGACGGCCCGCTTCATCAGCCCCGCCGAGATCGGCGCCATGGACGGCAGGGCTCCCCTCCTGTACGGCCTGGTGGACGTGCCGGGCCCGGTGCGCAGTGCCCGGCTGTACGCCACCGCCCACGGCATCTACTCGCCGTCGATCAACGGGCGCCGCGTGGCCGACACGGTCCTCGCCCCGGGCTGGACGTCGTACCGGCACCGGCTGCGCTACCACGTCTACGACGTCACCGACCTGGTCCGGCCCGGCGAGAACATGCTGGAGGTGCTGCTCGGCAACGGCTGGTATCGCGGCCGGCTCGGCTACCTCAACGATCGCGCCGTCTACGGCGACCGGCTCGCCCTGCTCGCCCAGCTCGAGATCACCACCACCGACGGTGCCGTGCACGTCCTGGCGACGGATGACACCTGGCGCGCCCGCGAGAGCGAGGTCCTGGCCGACGACCTGTACGACGGGCAGTCCACCGACCTGCGCCTGCGCGGCGCGCCCGGCCCGGTGAGCGGCGTGGAGGTGATCGAGGCGGACCTGTCGACGCTCGTCGCCCCCGACGGCCCGCCCATCCGGCCGACCGGTGTACTGCCGGCACAGCGGGTGTGGACCTCACCGTCCGGCATGACGCTCGTCGACTTCGGGCAGAACGCGGTCGGCTGGGTCCGGCTCCGCACGCGCGGCCTGCCGGAGGGCACCACGGTCGTGATCCGGCACGCCGAGGTGCTGGAGGACGACGAGCTGGGCACGCGCCCGCTGCGCACGGCCCGCGCCACCGACACGTGGGTGCTGTCCGGCCGCGACGAGGTGCTCGAACCGTCGCTGACGCTGCACGGCTTCCGCTACGCCGAGGTCACCGGCGTGCCGGACCTGCGCGCCGAAGACCTCGAACTGGTCGTCGTCGGCTCGGATCTGCGTCGCACCGGATGGTTCTCCTCCTCACACGAGGAACTCGACCAGTTGCACGAGAACGTGGTGTGGAGCACCCGCGGCAACTTCGTCGATCTGCCCACGGACTGCCCGCAACGCGACGAGCGCCTCGGCTGGACCGGCGACATCCAGGTGTTCGGCCCCACCGCGACCTTCCTCTACGACGCCACCGGCCTGCTGCGCTCGTGGCTGGCCGACCTCGCCGCCGAGCAGCGCCCGGACGGTTCGGTGCCGCACGTCGTCCCAGGTTTCAGGGACGACGCGGCGTCAGCGGTGCCGGCGGCCGCCTGGGGTGACGCCGCCACGATCCTGCCCTGGACGCTCTACCAGCGCACCGGCGACCTCGAACTCCTGGAACGTCAACTGCCGAGCATGTGCGCCTGGGTCGACAAGGTCACGGCGCTGGCCGGCCCGGACCGGATCTGGCGGGGCGGCTTCCAGTTCGGCGACTGGCTCGACCCCACCGCGCCCCCAGAGGAGCCGGGCCGCGCCAAGGCTGACCCCGACGTGGTAGCGACCGCCCATTTCGCCCGCTCCTCATGGATCGTCGCCGAAACAGCACGGCTGCTCGGACGCGCGGACGAAGCGGACAAGTATCAGGCTCTCACCCAGGAGGTGCGCGACGCCTTCGCCCGGACGTTCGTGACACCGGCGGGGCGGGTGCTGTCCGATGCCCAGACCGTGTACGCGCTGGCCATCGAGTGGGACCTGCTGCCCACGCAGGCCCAGCGCGAGGAGGCCGGTCGCCGGCTGGCCGACCTCGTGCGGGCCGGCGGTTTCCGGATCGCCACAGGCTTCGTCGGCACTCCGCTGGTATGCGACGCGCTCACCAGCACCGGCCATCTCGACCTCGCCTACCGGCTGCTCCTTCAGACGCGGTGCCCGTCCTGGCTGTACCCCGTCACCATGGGCGCGACCACGATCTGGGAGCGCTGGGACAGCATGCGGCCCGACGGTGGCATCAACCCGGGCGAGATGACCTCCTTCAACCACTACGCCCTGGGCGCCGTGGCCGACTGGCTGCACCGCACCGTCGCCGGTCTCGCGCCCGCGGCCCCGGGCTACCGGCGGCTGCTCATCCGGCCCCGGCCGACCGCGGCGCTCACCCGCGCCGCCGCCCGCCACGCCACCCCTTACGGGGAGGCCTCGGTGTCGTGGGAACGCTCCGGCGGCAGCATGCGCCTCACGGTCGCCGTCCCCGCCGGAGCATCCGCCGAGGTCCACGTCCCAGGGGCGGACGCTCCCGTGCAGGTCGGCCACGGCGAGCACCGCTGGACGGCCGCCGATCCCATCACGGACGAGGATCGCCACTGGACCGGCGCGACGGTCAGGGACCTGCTCGACGATCCGCGGACCTGGGCCGCGGTGGCCCAAGCCGCCGTCACGGCGGGCATCACCCCCAGGGGCGACGCCCAGGCCGCCGAAAAGCTGGCCGCCTACCTCGACTCCCCCGCGACGCGGGTGGCCCACGCCCTGGCACCTGAAGATCACCTGCCGCGGGCGCGGGAGCTGCACCTCCGCATCGCGGACATTCTCGGCGACACGAAGGACCGACGATGACCTCTCAGGGACACCTCGACCCGACGCTGCCGGCCGACGACCGGTGGCTGGAAGGCTCCTTCGACGTCAGAGGCGAGGCGCGCACGCTGAAGAGCGCCGAGCGGTCGTTCCTGTCCGAGGTGACCCTCGGGTGAAGGGCTCCACCACGCCGATCGTCCCGGGCTTCTACCCCGACCCGACCGTGTGCCGCGTCGGCGACGACTACTACCTGGCGCATTCGAGCTTCGAGTACTTCCCCGGCGTGCCGATCTGGCACAGCCGCGACCTGCTGCGCTGGACGCAGCTCGGCCACGTCCTGACCCGCCGCAGCCAGTTCGCCCGCGGTGACGGGCGCTCGTCCGGCGGGATCTACGCGGGCACGCTGCGCCATCACGGCGGGCGCTTCTGGTACGTCACCACGAACGTCGGCGACCACGACGGCGGCCAGCTCATCCTCCAGGCCGACGACCCCGCCGGGCCGTGGAGCGACCCGGTGCGCGTCCCCCAGGCCATCGGCATCGACCCGGACCTGGCCTGGGACGACGCCGGGCAGTGCTACCTGACGTGGAAGGCGCTGAGCTTCACCGAGGGCGAGGGCGGCATCATGCAGGCCCGCCTCGACCTCGCCACCGGCCGGCTCCTCGAACCGGCCTACCCGGTGTGGCAGGGCAGCGGGCTGAGCGCCGCCGAAGGCCCGCACCTGTACGAGGTGGACGGCCTCTGGTACCTGCTCCTCGCAGAAGGCGGCACCGAGCGGGGGCACGCCGTCACGGTCGCCCGCGGCCCGCACCCCTCCGGCCCCTTCGAGGGCTGCCCGGCCAACCCGATCCTCAGCCACCGCAGCACGATCCACCCGACGCAGAACACCGGCCACGCCGATCTGGTGCGCGCGCCGGACGGCGGCTGGGCGGCCGTCTACCTGGGCGCCCGGCCGCGCGGCTCGACGCCCGGCTTCCACGTGCTGGGTCGAGAGACGTTCCTCGCGGGCGTGAACTGGGTGGGCGGCTGGCCGGTGTTCGACGAGGACCGCTACGACGTCCCTTCGGCGAACACCGCGTTCACCGACCGCTTCGACCGTCCTGCGCTCGACCCGCGCTGGGTGGTGCCGGGCGGCGAACCAGCCGTGACCGTCACCGCCGACGGCCTGCGCATCGCCGAGGGATTGTTGTGCGCCCGGGTCCGGGACCTGCGCTGGTCGGCCGAGGCGACGCTGGAGGGCTCGGGCCGATTCCTGCTGCGCCTGGATCATCGGCACCACTATGGGCTGGCCCGCTACGGTGATCGCGTCGAGGCCAGTGCCCGCGTGGGCGACCTCGACGTCGTGCTCGCGACAGCCTTCGTCCCGGACGGCCCCGTCGTGCTACGCATCGAGGCGGCGCCGCCGGCATCGCCCACCGTACCCCTCGGTGACGCGGGCCCGGACGAGATCGTGCTCTCCGTCGGCCGGCCGGACGGCGTGCGGGATCTCGCCCGGTTGGACGGGCGCTACCTGTCCACCGAGGTCGCCTCCGGGTTTACCGGACGCATGCTCGCTCTGGGCTCCACCACCGTCCCGGCGCACGTGCGCTCGGTGACCTACCGCCCGCAGGCGTAGGAGCCCGCCACCCCACCCCCCAAGGAGTTCGCATGACCCTGCGTTTCGTGGCCACCGGCCTCGTCCTCGCCTTGAGCCCGGTCCTCGTCCCCGCGCAGCCCGCCATCGCAGCGGCGGACTGCGCCGCTTCCCAGCCAGGAGGGCCGATCCAAGTGACGCCGGACTGCGTGGACCCGCTCTACGCCAAGCCCGTGATCGACGCCGAGCGGGACCTCACCACCCCCGTGGCACACCGCCGCGTGTCGGGGCATTTCGAGGGCACGGACGTGAAGTTCACGATCTACCTGCCGCCGGCCGCCCAGTGGCAGGGCCGCTTCTTCCAGTACACCTATCCCCTGTCGGGCGAGAACGCCCTGGACCGCGTCATCTCCTTCGGCGCCGCCAGCGGCGGGTACACCGTCGCGACCGGCGGGACCCAGGGGTACCGGCATGCCGCCGCCGCGGCGAAATTCGCCGAGACCGTGGCCGCCGCCTACTACCGCTCCGGCTCCCGGCGCATCTACGGCTACCTCTACGGCCCCTCCGGCGGTTCCTTCCAGACCGTCGGCGCGATCGAGAACACCACGGGCGTCTGGGACGGCGCAGTCCCGATCGTCGTGGGCGTCCCCATGTCCATCCCGGCCAACTTCTTCATCCGCGCGCAGGCCCGCATGGTGCTGCGGGATGTGGCCGACCGAATCGCGGACGCGGTCCACCCCGGCGGCTCCGGCGACCCGTACGCCGGGCTGACGGCGGTTCAGGCGGCGATGCTGCGCGAGGTGACGAGCCTCGGCGTCCCGCTGCGGGCGTGGGAGGACCCGGACTATGTGCTGGGGCTGTCCACCGCGGACGGGCTGCTCGGCTTCGGTGCCGTGATCCGCCGGTTCGACCCGTCCTACGTCACCGACTTCTGGTCCAAGCCCGGCTATCTCGGCACCGAGCAGTCGCCGCTCGGCGACCTCGTCCGCGCCGAACTGATCGACGCCACACCGACCATCACCCACGTGCAAGCCGCCGCCGACGGGACACCCATCGCCGTCACGCTGTCCGGCCTGCCCACCTTGACCGGCACCCTCGGGCTGGACTTCACCGTCCCGGGAATCGGCGGCTTGATCGGCACCCTCGATCCCTCCACCGGCGTGCTGACTCTGGGCAGCGGGAACTCCGCCGTGGTGCTCGCGGCGCTCAAGACCGGCGTGCGGATCCGCGTCGACAACCGCTGGTTCGTCGCGCTGCCGTCGTACTACCGCCACCAGGTTCCGCCCGCCGACCAGGGCTACGCCATCTACGACGTGCTTCGTGGCCCTGACGGGCAGCCGCTCTACCCGCAGCGGCCCATGCTCATCGGCCCAATGATCGCGCGGAGCACCACCGGCGGCGGCACCTTCACCGGCAAGATCAACACCAAGGTCATCGTGGTGGACAACCTCGTCGACACCGACGCCTACCCGTGGCACGCGGACTGGTACGCCAAGCAGGTGCGCACGGCGCTCGGTGACCAGGCGTTCGACGGCGCCTTCCGGCTCTACTACAACGACAACGCCGACCACCTCGAAGGCCCGGTCACCGGCACCAAGACGAACCGGATCGTCTCCTACGACCCGATCGTCGAGCAGGCGCTGCGCGACGTGGCCGCATGGGCCGAGCGCGGTGTGACCCCACCTCGTTCCACCCGGTACGACATCACCGGCGGACAGGTCACCATCCCGGCGCGGGCGTCGGACAGGCGCGGCATTCAGCCCGTCGTCGACCTGACCGTCCGTCTGGCCGGTCGCAAGGCGACCTTCTTCGCAAAAGCACAGACTCCCCCGGACGCCGGGACGATCGTCTCGGCCGCGTGGGACTTCACCGGCTCCGGCACCTACACGCCCATCACCATCGGCAAGCCCGGCTCCACACTGACCCTCACCGGCAGCCACCGGTACACCAAGCCCGGCACGTACTACATCTCGCTCAAGGTGGCCTCCTCCCGGCCGGGCCAGGCAGGCCCGTTCGCCCAGGTCGAGAACCTCGGCCGGGTCCGCGTGGTTGTGAAGCCCTGATTCACGAGACGTAAGGAGAACGAACCCATGCTCACACCCCTCGTCACGCTCGGCCAGGTCCTCGACGCGCCGGGCGGCCGCGCCCTGCTGGAGCGGCATCTGCCGGAAGCCGTGCTCGACCAGCCGGGCCTGCGTGTGCTCCTCATCGGCGCGTTCCTACGGGTGGCGCCCGGCCTGCGCGACGACGAGGCGGCGAGAGAGCTTTTCTGGAACGAGATCGACAAGGTGATGGCCCCGATCCTGCTCCACGAGCACGCGCCCGCCGTCACGCCCGCCGCCCCGGACCCGTCGGCTCCGCGCGCCACGGCGGCCTGGACCCTCGTGGGCGAGCCGTCCAGGTGGGAAGTGCTGGAAATCGCACTGCAGGGACCGGCGGCCGGCAACCCCTTCGTGGACGTCGAGCTGTCCGCGGAGTGGACGTGCTCGACACCTGGGAGTGCACCATCGACCGGCTGCCCGGCACGTACGAGACGTTCGTGCTGGTGCCCCTACCGTCCAAGCCGTATCAGGCCGTGCGGCTGGTGGCGGCCTGACCAGTTTCAGGTCGCCTGTCCCCATAGAAAGAGGTCACTGTGGCACGCATCTCGTTCAACGCCGACTGGACGGTGAAACCGAAGGTCAGCAGCTTCTCCGATCTCGTCGCCGCAGATGCCGCCGGCCAGGCTGTCGTGCTCCCCCACGACGCCATGCAGTCGCTCAAGCGTTCGGCCACGGACAGCGAAGGACCTTCCACCGGTTACCACCCCGGTGGTGTGGTCGAGTACAACAAGACGCTGTTCGTGCCCGAGGAGTGGCGTCACAAGCGTGTCGCGATCGAGTTCGAGGCCGTCTACCGGGACGCCATGGTCTTCGTGAACGGCTCTTTCGCCGGGCAGCGCCGCAACGGTTACACCGGATTCCGGGTACCCCTGGACGCCTACCTGCACTACGGGCAGACGAACACCATCCGGGTCGAGGCACGGGCGCACCAGGACTCCCGCTGGTACTCGGGCCTGGGCATTCACCGCGACACGTATCTGCACGTGCTGGATCTCGTCCACCTGGCCCCCGACGGCGTATTGGTCACCACGCCGGACGTGGACGACGAGCGAGCGGTGGTCGAGGTCGCTGCGACCATCCAGAACGAGGGCCTGACCACGCGCACCGTGGCCGTGCAGGTGGAGCTGCGCGACCAGCAAGGCGCACTCGTCGCGAACGAGGCCACGCCCGTCACCATCACCCCTGGCACGACCACGGTGTCGCGCAACCGGCTCTACGTGGCCGGCCACCGCCGCTGGAGCGTCGACGACCCCTACCTGTACCAGGCGACGATCAGGCTGCAGGACGGGGACGTCGAGTCCGACTCGGCCTCGCTGAACATCGGCATCCGCACTCTCCAACTGGATCCGATGCACGGCCTGCGGATCAACGGCCAGGCGGTGAAGCTGCGCGGGGCGTGCATCCATCACGACAACGGTCCGCTCGGAGCGGCGGCGATCGCGCGGGCGGAGGAGCGCCGCATCGAGATCCTCAAGGCCGCCGGGTTCAACGCCATCCGCAGCTCCCACAACCCGGCGAGCCCCGCCTTGCTGGAAGCGTGCGACCGGCTCGGGATGCTCGTCTTGGACGAGGCGTTCGACATGTGGTTGGAGGCCATGAAGCCCTTCGACTACTCCCTGGACTTTCCCGAGTGGTGGGAGCGTGACATCGAGGCCATGGTGGCCAAGAGCCGCAACCACCCGAGCGTCATCATGTACTCGATCGGCAACGAGGTACCCGAGGCCGGTTCCGGGCACGGCGGCGCATGGGGACGCCGGCTGGCCGAGAAGGTCCACAGCCTGGACGGCACCCGCTTCGTGACCAACGCGATCAGCAGCTTCTGGGCCGTCAGCGCCGAGATCCTCGACGACTTCAAGCAGGAGGTCTCGGCTCTGCATGCCCGCGGCGTCAACGACGTCATGACCGCGATGTCGGACATCTTCGACCGCATCACCACCTCCGACCTCGTCACCGAGCGCACAGCGGAGTCACACGCGGCCGTCGACGTGGCGGGCCTGAACTACGCCGAGCAGCGCTACGTCTCCGACAGGCAGCGGTTCCCCAACCGGGTCGTCCTGGGCACGGAGACCAATCCGCGCAACATCGCGCGGATCTGGCCGCTGGTGGAGGAACTACCGCACGTGATCGGCGACTTCACCTGGACCGGGTGGGACTACCTGGGCGAGGTGGGGCTCGGACGCACCGACTACGCCGACGATCCGGCACGGAGTGGCGGCGGTGACCCGGATTACCCCTGGCTGCTCGCCTGGTGCGGAGACATCGACATCACCGGCCATCGCCGCCCGGCCTCCTATTACCGGGAGATCGTGTTCGGGCTGCGGCACGAGCCGTATATCGCCGTGTTCCGTCCTCAGCACCATGGCAGGCGACGCCTGGAGATGCAGTGGGCGTGGACCGACACGGTCGCCGGGTGGTCCTGGAACGTGGCACCGGGAGCACCCGTCGAGGTCGAGGTGTACAGCGACGCCGACGAAGTCGAACTGCTCCTGAACGGCACAGCGGTGGGCCGGGCCCCGGCCGGCCGCCACCACGAGTACCGGGCGCGCTTCGACCTGCGGTACCACCCCGGCGAGCTCACGGCGGTCGCGTACAGCGCCGGCCGCGAACAGTCACGAGTGCGCCTTCGGACGGCTGCAGAGCCCCGCCTCAGCGTCGAGACCGATCGTCACCTGCTGCGCGCCGACCATCGCGATCTGGCCTACGTCACCATCGAGCTCCGTGACGCCGACGGCAACCTGGCACACGACGACGATCGCCAAGTGGCGGTCCAGGTGAGCGGTGCAGGAGTCCTTCAGGCGCTGGGCAGCGCGCGGCCCATGACCGAGGAAGGCTTCGACGCGACACGGCGTACCACGTTCGACGGCCGGGCCCTCGCCGTTATCCGCCCGACCGGCCCGGGCCCCATCCACGTGCGGGTCACCAGTGACGGACTTGCCCCGGTCACCGTGGAGCTCAAGGTCGCCGCCGACGAGGGATGACGTCGATCGGCAGGAGTTCAGCGAGGCTGAGCTGGAATTTCTCCCGGCTGGCGGAGGTGGTCAGGCCGTTGCCGGGGTGGCTTCACCACCAAGATCCATCTGTCCGCCGGCGGACGCCCCACCGGCTTCGACGCCGAACGATACAAGAGCAGGAACGTCGTCGAACGAGCCATCAACCGGCTGAAGAACCTCCGAGCCATCGCGACCCGCCACGACAAACGCGCCCACATCTGCCTCGGCACCGTCACCTTGGCCGCCCTGACCATCTCGCTCCGCACCTGATTCGAGAAACAGCTCTTAGTCGGGTTCGGGGTAGGTGACGCGGCAGCTCTTGTCGGCGGGGCCGAGGATGTTGGCCAGGACCGGGTTGCCGTTCTCGCCGAACTTGGCCTGAACGAAGATGATCGGGTTCGTCTCGCCGCTCTCCCTCAAATATTGCAGGCCGCGTTCGCACAAGGTGATGGCTTGGCTGGAGTTGCCGGCCGACTCCGGGAGGTCGGTGTATAGGCGGAGATATCCGCCTATGCTGCGGATGTCCTTGAGGCGTTTGGAGGCTTTGTCGTCCGCGGGCCAGTGGGTGCGGAAGTATTCGGCCGCCTGCTGGTCGGTGTGCATCGAGGGGCCGTCCGCCTTGTAGTCGGATCCGTCATCCCCAGTCGACAGATCTCCGGTCAACGCATCGACGGTCGAGGGGGTCACGGTGCCGCTGTCCTGGGGCGCTTCGGCCTGGGGGTCGTCCCCTGTCACGGAGCCCGGCGTGGCGCCGGCCGGCGGGGCCTTCGAGGCCGGGGTGTCGTGCGTCGAACCGCCCGAGCGCTGGGCGCCTCCGCCCAGTGGGGTGGGGGTGACGCTCATCGGGATGCGGGTCGCGCCGCCCTCCGCGAGGACCTGGCCGTGCTTCCCCGAACCGCTGTGGACACCCGAGCTCGTACTCCCGCGCAGGCCCGGGTCCGCGGCCACGCCCGTGTCCGCGCCTCCGCTCGCATCCGATCGGGCCGTCAGCCCACCGCCGAGCGGGCCGGCCAGCGGCCCAGCGAACGGACCGGCGAATAGGCCGTCCGTGCCCAGCAGTCCCAAGATCGCGCCCGCCAGCACCAACGCCCCCGCCGACAACCCCAAGGCCCACGGCCGCCGAGCCTTCGTACGACGCCGCCGCCCGGCCCGCCGCGACCTCCGCGGCGAGTTTCGCGCCGACCCGTGACCGGCCGCCTGCCGGGTCCCCCCGCGACGCTCCGGGCGTCCCGGCGGAGGCACATCGGACCACTCCCGTCCCAGCGGAGGCGCGTCGAACGGCTCTCTCCGCGGCGAAGGCCGCTCCCGTCCCAGCCTGCTCCGCAGATCGGCATGGTCCGCCGCGTGTCGCCCAGAGGTGTGCCCTTCCGACCGCCGCACCCGGCCCGCCCCCTTGGAACGTGGACACCCTCGCACCGCACAGGCAAGGGATTCCCCCGATTGTGGCAAGGAGCGATAGATCAATTCAGTTGGATCCCCCAACTCGGGGCGCCAGTGAACAGGGAGGTTGAGGTTACGGAAGTGCCGCGATGAGTTCCTGGACGGGCTTGCGCACGCCCGTGTAGAAGGGGACCTCGATGCGCGTGTGCTCGCGGGCCTTGGCGCCCCGCAGGTGACGCATCAGGTCGACGATCCGATGCAGTTCGTCGGCCTCGAAGGCCAGCATCCACTCGTAGTCGTTCAGAGCGAAGCAGGACACCGTGTTGGCCCGGACGTCCGGGTAGTCACGCGCCATGTGACCGTGCTCGGCCAGCATCGACCGCCGCTCGGCGTCGTCGAGGAGGTACCACTCCAGCGAGCGGACGAACGGATAGACGCTGACGTAGGCGCGCGGCTCCTCCTCGGCCAGGAAGGCCGGGATGTGGGACTTGTTGAACTCGGCCGGCCGGTGCAGCGCCATCGCCGACCAGACCGGCGCGCTGTGGCGGCCGAGCTCGGTGCGGCGGAAACGGGAGTAGACGTCCTGGAGGTCCTCGGCCGTCGGCGCGTGCCACCAGAACATGTAGTCGGCGTCGGCCCGGAACCCCGCCACGTCATAGAGGCCGCGGGTCACAACGTCTTTCAGCGCCGCCTGTTCGAGCAGCTCAGTGACCTCGCCGGTCATGCTGTCACGGTTGGCGGGACAGCGGTCGGTGGCCTTGAAGACCGACCACATCGTGTAGCGGATCACCTGGTTCAGATCGCGGGCCTTCGGCCGCGGTGCGCCCTCAGTCATGGGTCCATTGTCCTTCCGGCGAGAGGTGGTCCAGAATCCGGGCCGCCGCCGTGCGGGCGGTCGAGACGCACGCGGGGATGCCGAGCCCGTCGTAGGCCGCCCCGCACACCGCCAGGCCGGGCTGCACGGCGACCGCCGCGCGGATGCGGGCCACCCGGTCGAGGTGGCCGACGTCGTACTGCGGCAGCGCCCCGCCCCAGCGCGAGACCCGGGTGTCGACCGGCAGCCCGCGTACGCTCATGACGTCGCCCATCTCGGCCGTGGCCAGGGAGACGAGTTCGGAGTCGTCGCGCTGGAGCAGGTGTTCCTCGCCGATCCGGCCGATGGAGCAGCGCACCACCACCAGGTCGCCGGCCAGGTGCGGCCACTTGACCGAGCTGAACGTCACCGCCTTGACCGGCCGCCGCTCGACCGGCGGGACGAGGTAGCCGCTGCTCGTCGGCGGTGTGGGGAAGGCGTCGACGGCGTAGGCGAGGGTGACGATGGCCATGCTGGCGTAGTCGATGCGGTCCAGCTCGGTCGCCGCCTTGGGCGCCTCGGTGCGCAGCAGCCTGGCGGCGGCGGGTCCCGGCGTGGCGACGATCACCGCGTCGGCCTCGATGACCTCGGGGCGCGGCACGGGGCCGGTCACGAGCCGCCAGCCGTGCTCGGTCCGGTGCAGCTCGCGTACGGTGACGCCGGTCCTGATGTCGGCGCCCGACGCCTTGGCGACCGCTTCCGGCAGGCTGCCGATCCCGGTCCTGAGCGAGGTGAAGACGGGTCCCGCGTCGCGGGGCGCCTCCTCCACGATCTGCCTGGCCGCCGCGAGCAGCGAACGCTCGGAGCGCGCGGCGGCGGCGATCGCCGGCATCGTGGCCTCCAGCGACAGCCGTTCGGCCCGGCCCGCGTAGACGCCGCCGAGCAGCGGTTCGACCAGCCGCTCGAGCACCTCGCCGCCCATCCTGGCCCTGATGTAGGAGGCGACGGAGACGTCGGTACGTACCAGCGTGGGGGGCAGGATCTGGTCCAGCGGCACGCGCGCCAGCCCGCCGGGCGACACGATGCCGGATCTGACCAGCTCCATCAGGTCGGCGGGCACCCCCATGACCTGCTTCTTGGGCATCGGCCGCAGCGCGCCCCTGCTGTAGACGGCGGCGCGGGTGGTGCCGGGGTCCACCAGGTCGTCGCCGAGCCCGACGGCCTTGGCCAGCTCCTTGCCCTCGGGCCGCCTGGCCAGCATGGACTCCGCGCCGGCGTCGACGTCGATGCCCGCGACCTCGGAGACGAGCAGCTTGCCGCCGATGCGCGGACTGCCCTCCAGCACGGTCACCTTCACGCGCTCGCCCGCGCCCTGTCTGAGGTGCCACGCCGCGGCCAGGCCGGAGATCCCGCCCCCGATGACGACCACGTGCGCTTGTTTCCCTGCCACGCCTCCCGACGCTACCGCCTCACGGGCTCGACCAGCCCCTCGGGGGAGCCCACTTTGGGATCATGCTGAAGGCATGTGACCTGACCGTGACGCCCATGGTCAAACCCGCCGGAGCCACCGCCCGTCTTAGGTGCATGGAGAGATTCCGGTACGGCGTCGCGTTATCAGCCGCCTGCGCGATCCTGGTCCTGTCCGGCTGCGGCGGTAGCCAGTCGAACATCTTGTCCGACCAGGCCGGGGCCCCGGCGGTGGCACCCGAAGCGGCCGCGTCCGGCCAGACAGAGTCGAAGGCCGCCCAGGACAGTGCCTCCACCCCGCAACGCAGAGCCCCCAAGTCCGTCGAGAACATCGCCTCGAAGGTCAAGGTCACCCAGCAGGACCGCCAGGTCATCTACACGGCGAGCATGACCGTACGGGCCAAGGAGGTCACGGGGGCGGCGCTCCAGGCCAAGCAGATCGTCACCGCGGCCGGCGGCTACCTGTCGAAGGAGGAGTCGAACTCGGCCGAGGGCAGCGAGGCCAGCGCTCTGCTGGAGTTCAAGATCCCGCCCGCCCGCTACGGCGAGGTGCTCGCCGCGCTCGGCAAGAACCTGGGCAAGCAGCTGTCGGTCCAGCAGGGCACCCAGGACGTCACGCTGCAGGTGGCCGACGTCAACAGCCGGTTGAAGTCGGCGCAGCAGGCGCTCGACTCACTGCGTACGCTGCTGAAGAAGGCCGACACGATCGGCCAGGTCCTGCAGGTCGAGCGGGAGATCTCCGACCGCGAGGCCGACCTGGAGTCGCTGCAGTCCCAGCAGAAGGAGCTGACCACCCAGGTCGGCATGGCGACCCTCACGCTCCGGCTGGTCGGCCCCGTCGCGGTCGTGAACGAGCCGTCGGAGGAGCCCGCCGGCTTCCTCGGCGGGCTGAAGTCGGGCTGGAGGGGCCTGGTCGGGGCCGTGAAGGTCGCGCTGACGGTCGTCGGGGTGCTGCTGCCCTGGATGATCGTGGTCGTGCCGGTGATCGTGCTGACGGTCGTCCTGGTACGGCGGCGCCGCCCGGCCCGCCCAGCAGCGGCAACCCCGGTGGAGACTCAGGCTTCGTGAACCAGGTCGGTCAGGCGCATGAGCTGGTCGGGGTCGGTCGAGGGCAGTACGCCGTGGCCGAGGTTGAACACGTGGCCCTCGGCCGCCTCGCCCCGGCGCAGCACCTCACGCGCCTTGCGCTCGACGACCTCCCACGGGGCCAGCAGGATGGCGGGGTCGAGGTTGCCCTGCAGCGCCTTGCCCGGCCCCACGCGGCGGGCGGCCTCGTCGAGCGGCACCCGCCAGTCGACGCCCACCACGTCGGCCCCGGCCTCGCCGAGCAGGCCCAGCAGCTCGCCGGTGCCCACCCCGAAGTGGATGCGCGGCACGTCGAGGTCGGCCAGGCCGTCGAAGATGCGGCGGGTGTGGGGCAGGACGAACTCGCGGTAGTCCTCGGGGGCCACCGCCCCCACCCACGAGTCGAACAGCTGGACGGCCGACGCCCCGGCCCGTACCTGGATGCGCAGGTGCTCCAGGACGATGGCACTGAGCTGGTCCATCAACGCGTGCCACAGCGCGGGCTCGCCGTACATCATGGCCTTGGTGCGGTCGTGGTTCTTGGACGGCCCGCCCTCGATGAGGTAGGAGCCGAGCGTGAACGGCGCGCCCGCGAAGCCGATCAGCGGCGTGGCGCCCAGCTCGCCGGTCAGCGCCTGGATCGCCTCGGTCACGTAGGGGACGTCGCCGGGCTCCAGCGGGCGCAGCGCGTCGATCCCGGCGGCGTCGCGGATGGGGTCGGCCACGACCGGGCCGACTCCCGGCTTGATGTCGAGGTCGACGCCGATGGCCTTGAGCGGCACGACGATGTCGCTGAAGAAGATGGCCGCGTCGACGCCGTAGCGGCGGACGGGTTGCAGGGTGATCTCGACGATGAGGTCGGGCGTCGCGCACGCGGTCAGCATGGGCACGCCCTCGCGAACCTTCAGGTATTCGGGCAGCGACCGCCCGGCCTGCCGCATGTACCAGACCGGGGTGTGCGGTGCGGGCTGACGGCGGCAGGCGCGAAGGAACGCTGAGTCGGCGAGATTCACCTCTCAAGGGTCCCATGACCTCGTGCCGGTCCGTTCACCGGCGCGACGTGTCGGAAAAGTATGCATTGAACGACCAAAATCATGATCAGATAGCCAGATGGATGTTTACCGGTCGGCTCGGCATCGGCGCCCCACACGGGTCGAACACACCCCATGGGCGACCAGAAAGCCGGTCTCGTCTGGACCAAAAGTTGGCCAAGCCACCGCGCGGCATCGATTCAGCATCCACTTTCGGGACACGCCGAGCGCGTTGCGGCGAATTGTCAGCGTGCCGTGCCAACGTCGGAGCGACGACCCGAAGAAAGGCTCCGGTGCGATGACCGCGTTGTGGGGTTCCCCAGAACACCGCAGTGAGCACTGCGCTCCCTGCGCCGGCATGCGGCTGTTCGAGCAGCCTCCGTGTCTCGACGGACACGAGCCGGGCGAGTGTCCGGAGTGGGCCTGTGTCGACTGCGGCCACGCGATCGTCCTAGGCGGGATCACCCTGCCGGTCCGTCAGCTAGCTATGGCATCGGTTTGATCGCGAACTATGAGCACCCCCGTGGTCCCCTTCCGCCCGTCTTCGACCTACGCTTCGGCTATGACCCTCGGTGAGCAGCCGCCGGCCCCCGCCTCCTTCAGGCGTGCGGTCGACAGCCTGCGCCAGGCCGAGGTCAGGCCGGAGATCGAGCTCGAAGACCTGCCCGCGCCCCAGCGGCTGGCCCCCTTCTCGGCCGCGATCGGCGCCTCGGTCTACCGCGAGGACGACGAACTCGCGGTCGGCAGGCTGATCCTGCTCTTCGACCCCGACGGCCAGCGCGGCTGGGAGGGTCCGTTCCGGCTGGTCGCCTATGTCCGTGCCGACATGGAGCCGGAGATCACCTCCGACCCCCTGCTCGGCCCCGTCGCGTGGAGCTGGCTCACCGAAGCGCTCGAGGCTCATCAGGCCGACTACTCCGCCGCTGGCGGTACCGTGACTAGAGCCGTGTCCGAGGGGTTCGGCAACAAGGCCGAAGACCCGGTCACCACCGAGCTAGAGCTGAGGGCATCCTGGTCGCCCGCGCATGAGGATCTCTCCGGCCATGTCGCAGCGTGGTGTGACCTCATGTGCCTGGCGGCCGGGATCCCGCCGCTCCCTCCCGACGTGGCCGCCATGCCACGCCGACGTGAAGATCCGGAGAGTGACCGTACGAAGTGAGGGCACCAGTCAATACCGCACAAGCGTCATGAGAACGGTGATCTCATGACAGAAGAACGAACCGTCGTCCCACTGCTGGAGCCACGCGAGGGCATCCCGGCGGTCGTCGAAGACGGCGCCTCTTTGGCGCGCGTCGTCGCGGCCTTCCGGGCGGGCACCGGTCCCGTGGCCGTCGACGCCGAGCGGGCCTCCGGCTATCGCTACGGCAACCGCGCGTACCTGGTGCAGCTGCGCCGGGTGGGCGCGGGCAGCGCGCTGATCGACCCGATCGCCTGCCCCGACCTGTCGGAGCTGGACGAGGCCGTCTCGGGCGCGGAGATCGTGCTGCACGCCGCGTCGCAGGACCTGGCGTGCCTGCTGGAGGTCGGGTTCCGGCCCCGTGACATGTTCGACACCGAGCTGGCGGGCCGGTTGCTCGGCTACGAGCGGGTGGGGCTCGGCACGATGGTCGAGACCGTGCTGGGGCTGCGGCTGGAGAAGGGCCACTCGGCGGCCGACTGGTCGACCAGGCCGTTGCCCGAAGACTGGCTGCGCTACGCGGCGCTCGACGTCGAGGTGCTGGTCGAGCTCCGCGACGTGCTCCACGGCGAGCTGGTGGAGAGCGGCAAGCTGGAGTGGGCGCGCGAGGAGTTCGCCGCCGTGCTCAACACCCCGCCACCGGTCCCCCGCTCCGATCCGTGGCGGCGCACGTCGGGCATCCACAAGGTACGCAACATGCGGGCGCTGGCGATCGTGCGGGAGCTGTGGACCATGCGCGACCGCATCGCCCAGGAGAGCGACCTGGCGCCCGGCCGGGTGCTGCCCGACTCGGCGATCGTCACGGCCGCGCTGGAGGTGCCGCGCACCAAGAAGGCGCTCACCGAGATCTCGGCGTTCACCGGGCGCAGCGCGCGCCGGCACATGACCGACTGGCTGGCCGCGGTCAGCAGGGCGCGCGGGCTGCCCGAGTCCGAGCTGCCGCAGCCGAGCACGCCCGGCGACGGGCCGCCCCCGGCCAACCGCTGGGCCGACCGCGATCCGGCGGCGGCCAAGCGGCTCGCCGCGGCGCGCGCCGTCGTGGCCGCGCTCGCCGACGAGCATCGGATGCCGACGGAGAATCTCCTGCAGCCCGACGCGGTCCGCAGACTCACCTGGGAGCCGCCGGTGGAGATCACCGACGAGACCGTGACCGCCCGGCTGCGCGGGCTCGGCGCCCGCGAATGGCAGCTCTCCCTCACCGCCCATCCGCTCGCCAAGGCGCTGGCCCGGCTGGAAAGCAAGGGCGAGCTCTAGGTACGGCCCACTTGACGCCCCCACGGGGGCGGCCTTACCGTTCGGGAAAGCGCTTTCCGCGAAAGGATCCTCATGAGCGTGCGCACCATTGGCGTCGTGATGAACGGCGTCACCGGCCGGATGGGTTACCGCCAGCATCTGGTCCGATCGGTCCTGGCCATCAACGAGCAGGGTGGGGTCGTCCTCTCCGACGGCAGCCGGGTCAAGCTCAGGCCGGTCCTGGTGGGCAGGAGCGCGGACAAGCTTTCCCGGATCGCCGCCGAGCACCACATCTCCCGCTACACCACGGACCTCGACTCGGCTCTGTCCGACGACGACAACCTCATCTACTTCGACGCCCAGGTCACCAGCGCCAGGGTGAAGGCGGTGCTCAAGGCCATCGAGGCCGGCAAGCACATCTACGCCGAGAAGCCCACGGCCGAGTCCGTCCAGGAGGCGGTCGCGCTGGCGGAGGCGGCCAAGGCCAAGGGCGTCAAGAACGGCGTGGTGCAGGACAAGCTGTTCCTGCCGGGCCTGCTCAAGCTGAAGCGGCTCATCGACAGCGGCTTCTTCGGCCAGATCCTCTCGGTCCGGGGCGAGTTCGGCTACTGGGTGTTCGAGGGCGACTGGCAGGAGGCCCAGCGGCCGTCGTGGAACTACCGGGCCGAGGACGGCGGCGGCATCGTGCTCGACATGTTCCCGCACTGGCACTACGTGATGGAGAACCTGTTCGGCCGCGTCGAGTCCGTCTACGCCAAGGCCGTGACGCACGTTCCCCAGCGGGTCGACGAGCAGGGCAAGGCCTACGCGGCCACCGCCGACGACGCCGCGTACGGCATCTTCGAGCTGGCCGGCGGCGTGATCGCCCAGATCAACTCCTCCTGGACCGTCCGCGTCAACCGCGACGAGCTGGTGGAGTTCCAGGTGGACGGCACGCACGGCAGCGCGGTCGCGGGCCTGCGCAACTGCCGCTTCCAGCACCGCGCCGCCACGCCCAAGCCGGTCTGGAACCCCGACCTGCCCGCCACGGCCCGCTTCCGCGAGGGCTGGCAGGACGTGCCGGACAACGCCGACTTCGACAACGGCTTCAAGATCCAGTGGGAGGGGTTCATCCGCCACGTGTGCGAGGACGCGCCGTTCCCGAACGACTTCGCCTCGGGCGCGCGCGGCGTGCAGCTGGCCGAGCTGGGCCTGCGCTCCTCGGCCGAGGGCCGCCGGATCGAGGTGCCGCACCTGTGATCATCGACCTGCCCGGCGGCGCGTACACGCTGCGTGAGCCCGTGACCTGGCCCGTCGTCGACGCTCCGGCGTCGAGCCGGGTCGTGTACGCGGCCGCGCACGTGGTGGCCGACCCGCTCGGCGACAACACGCCCGGCTCGCCCGCCGCCGTCGACTGGGACGCCACGCTCCGGTTCCGCCGGCACCTCTGGTCGTACGGCCTGCGCGTCGCCGACGCCATGGACACCGCCCAGCGCAACATGGGCCTGGACTGGGCCGCCACCAAGGAGCTCATCCGGCGCAGCGCCGCCGAGGCCCGCTCGTTCGGCGACCCCGCCGCGCTGGTGGCCTGCGGCGCGGGCACCGACCACGCCCCCGAAGCCGCCGACCTGGGCGCGATCACCGCCGCCTATACCGAGCAGCTGGAGACCGTGCAGGCCGCCGGCGCCGGGGTGATCATCATGGCCTCGCGGCAGCTCGCGCGGGTGGCGAGCGGGCCCAAGGACTACCACCAGGTGTACGGAGAGCTGCTCGGGCTGGCCGACCGGCCGGTGATCCTGCACTGGCTCGGCCAGATGTTCGACCCGCAGCTGGCCGGATACTGGGGCTCCGCCGATGTGGCGGCGGCCACGGAGTCGTTCCTGGAACTGATCCACGCGCACGCCTCGAAGGTGGACGGCGTGAAGGTGTCGCTGCTCGACGAGGAGCACGAGGTGGGACTGCGGGCCGCGCTGCCCGCCGGCGTCAGGCTGTACACCGGCGACGACTTCAACTATCCGTCGTTGATCAAGTCGGGGTCGCACGCGCTGCTGGGCATCTTCGACGCGATCGCGCCGGCGGCGGCCGCGGCCCTGCGGGCGCTGGACGCCGCCGAACAGAGCACCGGCGCGGAGGCCGCCCGAAATCTCGCACTTTACGATGAGATCTTGGCGCCGACCGTGCCGCTGTCCCGGAAGATCTTCGAGACGCCGACGTACAACTACAAGACCGGCATCGTCTTCCTGGCCTGGCTGAACGGCCACCAGGACGCGTTCGCCATGGTGAACGGCGCCCAGTCGGCCCGCTCGCTGGTCCACCTGTCGGAGGTCTTCCGCCTGGCCGACCAGGCCGGGCTGCTGGCCGACCAGGAGCTGGCCGTACGGAAGATGAAGGCGCTGCTGGAGGTGAACGGGCTGTGAGCCTCTCCCTGAACCAGCGGACGACCAAACGGTGGTCGGTGGCGGAGGCCGTCGAGGGCTGCGTACGGCACGGTCTGGAGGCCGTGGGGCTGTGGCGTGAGGAGGTGGCGGAGCAGGGGCTGGCCGAGAGCGTCAAGCTGGTCCGCGACGCCGGGCTGCGCGTGTCGTCGCTCTGCCGTGGCGGCTTCCTGACCACCCCCGCCGACCCGGGTTCCGGCACGAGCGGCCAGGCATCAGGCGGGACGGCTCGTCGGGCGGCGCTCGACGACAACCGGCGGGCCATCGACGAGGCCGCCGAGCTGGGGGCGGCCTGCCTGGTCATGGTCGTCGGCGGCCTGCCGGGCGTGCGGCCCGGCGAACCGCTGCCGGGTGAGCCGCTACCGGTCGTGCGGCCGGGTGAACCGCTGCCGGCCGACCCCGACGGCGCGGGGCGGCCCTTCTCGCGTGATCTGGCCGGGGCCCGTGAGCAGGTGGCCGAGGCGCTGGAGGTGCTGGCCCCGTACGCCGGTGAGCGGGGCGTCAAGCTGGCGCTGGAGCCGCTGCATCCGATGTACTGCGCCGACCGGGCCGTCCTGTCGACGCTGGCCCAGGCGGTCGACCTGTGCCTGCCGTATCCGGAGGAGCAGGTGGGGGTGGTGGTCGACACCTTCCACGTGTGGTGGGACCCGCGGCTGTTCGAGGAGATCGCCAGGGCCGGCAGCCGGATCGCGTCGTACCAGGTGTGCGACTACCTGCAGCCGCTGCCGGCGGACGTGCTGCTGGGGCGCGGGATGATGGGCGACGGGGTGATCGACTTTCCGCCGATCACCCGCGCTGTCGCCGCGGCCGGCTACACCGGGGACGTCGAAGTGGAGATCTTCAACGCCGACGTCTGGGCCGCCGACCCGGACGAGATCGTGGCCACCATGAAGCACCGCTACGCCCAGGTGGTGTCCGCCTGACCCGGCCGGGCGTCCTGTGCCGCCCCTCCTGACCGCGACCGGGTCAGGCCGGGCTGGCGGCCGGTTCGTCCCGTGCCGCGGCTTCGTCAGCCGGGTCCGGCTCGGCCTCGGAGATCGTCACCGTGCCCGCGGCTCCGTTCACGGTGATCTCCTGGCCGGTGACGATGCGGTGGGTGGCGTCCGGGACGCCGGCCACCGCCGGGATGCCGTACTCGCGGGCCACCACCGCGCCGTGCGACATGGCGCCGCCCATCTCCATCACCAGCCCGCCCGCCGTGAGGAACAGCGGCGTCCAGCCGGGGTCGGTCGACGGGCAGACCAGGATCTCCCCCGGCTCCAGGTGCGCCCCGACCGGGTCGAGCACCACCCTGGCGCGGCCGGTGACCGTACCGGCGGAGGCGGCGCTGCCGATCAGCGCGCCCGCCGCGGCGGGGGCCGCCAGGGCCTCGGGCTCGGTGCCGTCCGACAGCATGATCCTCGGCACGTGCCTGCGGCGTGACTCCCGCTCGTAGGCCGCCCGCCGCTCGATCACCGTGGTACGCAGGTCGCCCCCGTCCAGGGCCGACCGCGCCTCCTCGATCCGCAGGTAGAACACGTCGTCCGCCGCGTCCAGCACGCCGGTGGTCACCAGGTGCTCGCCGACGACCAGCAGACTCCGCCGGATCGCGGCCAGGGTCTTCACCAGGTAGAACTTCGGCATCTCGCGTACCCCGGCGAACATCCGGGTCCGCCGCAGCCCGAACCGGACGACAGCCCCCCGGAGCGCGCCCTTGCGGCGAGCAGTCGCCACGATCCGCGCGACAGCCGCCTCGGCCTCGGCCGCTCCCCTGGCGAACAGCGCGTGGGGCGCGAGGTCGGCGCCGCCCTCCATACGCAGGTAGTTGGCCAGGACGCCCAGGATGTGCGTCGGGTCCTCCGACCAGCGGGCGACGCCCAGGTCGATCTCGGCGATGCCGCGATGCCCGTACTTATCCAGAAAAGCAGTGATCCCCTGCTGGGCCTTCGGGGGCAGTTCGCCGGCCTTGAAGCGGCGTACGAGCTCGCTCACCGGCTCGTTCCTGAACGGTTCCGGCTCGATGTGCGTCGCCAGCGCCCAGAGTTCGAGGTCCATCTCGGTGGTCGGGTTGTTGGGGACGCTGCGGAGTACGTCCTGCATGTCGCTCATGGACAGGCCGGAGAGCTTCGCGGCCAGCCCGAACAGCCCATAACCGGCGATCGCGATCGGCATGAGCGAGACGATCGCCGGGAACGCGGTGCTGAGCATCCGCTCCGCGTGGTCGAGCCGCTGGACGGGCGTGGCGGAGCCGGGCACCCGCAGCCGCCGGTCCAGCTCGTCGCCCATCCGCCTGGTGTAGGCGATCGCCCGATCGGGCCGGGTCAGCGCCTGGAGCAGCCGCTTCGGGGCGTGTACGCGGCGGGCGAAGTGCGCCACCGCGCGGAAGAACGGCCGGCGCGAGGTCTGGATCACCGAGAACCGGGGCTCCTCGAACAGGTCCGTCAGCACCGCCCCGGCCCTGGCCTCGCCCATCAGCAGGGCGCGCGGCATGATCGCCCGGCCCATGCGGCTGCGCAGGGCCGTGGTGAGGTCCAGCCAGACGCGCTGACCCGCCTCGAACATGAACGCCGCCCCATCACGCGCCCTGGCCGGACCGTAGCCGAACACCCCGGCGGCACCCGAGCTGAGCAGCTGGAACGCGGACAGCCCCATCGGGGTAAGCGGCCCCATGACGCCCTGGGCGACGTTGATGGAGAAGTAGACCCGCAGGCCCTGCCTGGTGGTCTCGGGCAGCGGGTAGAGCGTGGTGATCGGCCTGGCCTGAGTGAGCCAGAGCGCGCCGTCGGCGTCGATGGCCCACTCGGTGTCCTGCGGCGCGCCGTAGTGGTCCTCGACGCGGGTGCCGAGCGCGGCCAGGTCGCGTACCTGCTCGTCGGTCAGGCAGAAGCCGTCATGGGCGGACTCGACGCGTTCCGTGCCGCCGCCGGGCAGGGCGCGGATCGTCAGCCGCTTGTCGCCCGCGTGCCGGTCGAGGATCTCACCGCTCGCCGCGTCGACGACGAACCGGTCAGGGTTGACGGCGCCGGAGACCACGGCCTCGCCGAGCCCGGGGTTCGCGTCGATGACGGCCTCGTGCCTGCGTCCGGTGAGCGGGTTCGCGGTGAACAGTACGCCGGCCGTCCGCGCGTCGACCATGACCTGGACGACCACCGCCAGCCGTACGGAGGCGTGGTCGATGCCGTTGGAGTCGCGGTAGGCGACGGCGCGGTCGGTCCAGAGCGAGGCCCAGCAGCGGCGTACGGCGTCGAGCACGTCGTCGGCGCCGACGACGTTGAGGTAGGTGTCCTGCTGACCGGCGAAACTGGCGAACGGCAGGTCCTCCGCCGTGGCCGAGGACCGCACCGCGACCGGCGCCGCGTCATGGTGCACGGTCTGGCTCAGTGTGGTGTACGCCTCGCGGATCGACCGCGCGACGGCCTCGGGGATCGGGGCCCCCAGCAGCCGGGTCCTGGCGGCCTCCGCGAGGCCCGGGCCGCCGGTCGCGATGACGTCGTCCAGGCCCGCCGCCTGCGCCACCTCGTGGTACGCCTCGGTGGTGAGCGCCCAGCCGGGCGGGACGGGGAGCCCGGCCCGGGTCAGCTCACCGAGGTTGGCCGCCTTGCCACCGACTTCGGCCAGCATGCCGCCGTCGATGTCGGAAAAGTTTAGTGCCGTGTTCATCGGGCGCACCCCCACCGTTCAGCGTCTCGCTATGAGTGTCACGCTTTACGGCAAAGAATTCAACACTTGATGAACAGTGGCGTCGCTCACACCTCCAGCGGCACACCGTCGAGGCCCCAGGCGGGGTCGGGCTCGATGCCGAGCAGGGCCAGCGCGGTCGGGCCGACGTCCACGAGCCTCGGACCGCCGAGGCCGGAACCGCCCAGGTTCACGCCGCCGCCCAGGCGGGCGGCGATGACGAAGACCGTTCGCTCCTCGATGGAGGTGCCGCCGTGGCCGCCCTCGTCGACGTGACCGTGGTCGGTGGTGACCAGCACGGTCCAGCGCTCGCCGGCGAACGTCGGCCTGTCCCGGATCGCGTCGAGGAAGCGGCCGAGGTAGGCGTCCTGGGTGTGCAGCGCCTCGGTGTATTCGGGGCAGTGCGGGCCGAGGTCATGGGCCACCTCGTCGGTCTCGCCCAGGTAGACGAAGGTGAGGTCGGCGCCGGTGCTCGCGAGGTGGTTCTCGGCGGCCTCGGTCACCTGCTTGTCGGCGGTCGGCCAGGTGATCGCGTAGCCGTCCAGGGCGAGGCGGGTGCCGATGGCCGGCCCGAACACGCCGTGGTCCGCCAGCGCCGCCCAGGAGAAGAACGCCGCGGTGGTCAGGTCGGGGCGGGCCGTGTTGGCGCGCGTCAAGAAGTCCGGATATTTCGCGAATTGGGGGTCGGTGAATGCGTTGTCCACAACGCCGTGCTTGTCGGGCCACACCCCGGTGGCGATGGACGACCACCCCGGCCCGGAATCGGTCCGCGACCTGATGACCCGGCTGAAGGAGACCTGGTCCGAAGCGGCACCGCTAGAGGAGATCTCCCCCGAAGTGGCGGCGTCCTCGCCCGAAGCGGCGGTGCCCTCTGGGACGATCTCGCCGGGGGACTCGGTCCGGGGGGCGGCGGCCTCGCCGTACGGGAGCAGGCTCGTCCCGTACGCACCCGCCGACATCAGCCCGCTCAGCACTGGCGGCTCCAGCGCGACCAAGCGGTCGAAGCGCAGGCCATCCATGCCGACCACCAGCACCTTGGCCCTCACTGAGCCCCTGGCTGGATCCCTCACCGGGTCGCTCGTCACTGGCTACTCCCTCCTAAAACGCCGCACCCACTCGGCGGCCCCAGGCAGTATCTCCTCCACCGGTGCGACCTGGGGATACCAGGTGCGCTCCCACTCCAGCGACACCCACCCGGAGTAGCCCCACGAGCGCAGCAGCTCACCGCACTCGTCCAGCGGCACCGTGCCGGTCCACATCGGCACCGGCGTGGTGTCCTGGGCGGAGACCGCGTCCTTGACCTGGACGTAGGCGAGGTGCGGGCCGAGAAGCGCCAATGTGTCGGCCGGGGACTCGCCGTGGCGCCAAGGGTGGAGGAGGTCCCAGAGCGCGCCGGTGGTCTCCGGGCAGGCCGCCTCGTCGAGCAGCCGCGCGACGGCCGCGCCGGTGGCCATCTGGTCGTGCGTCTCGACGAGCACCCGCAGACCGAGTCCGGCGGCCGTGGCGGAGACCGCTTTGAGCCTGCGCGCTCCGATGGAAGGGTCGTCGCCGCGCGGGAACACCCGGACGCCCGGGGCGCCCAAGTCGGCCGCGAGCGTCAGGTCCGCGACGAGCGCCTCGACGACGGGCTCGTCCGGGCCCGGCTCGCATACGCCGACATATCCGGCGAGCGCCGATATTTCCAGACCTGCGGCTTCGACCCGCTGCCGCACCGACGACCGCTCATCCGCCGACAGACCCCGGTGTACGCCAGTGTCGGGGTGCAACCGCAGTTCCAGACCCTGGCAACCCTGCGCGGTCGCCACCTCGATCGCCCTGTCGAGCCCATCGCCCGGCATCCCGAGCGTGCTGACCGCCAGTTTCATCGCGTGCCCTCCCGAGCGACCGTCCCGCCTGTGCGGCGCCTCCCCTTCGGAAGCGCCCCCTATCCACGCCCTGTACGGCGAAGCTCAGCGCAGCGCCCGTACGCTCTCGCGCAAAACCACCTCACCCGGCACCTGCTCCACCGTCGGCTCCTCCTCCGCCGCCAAGGCCAGTTCGAGGGCGCGGGCGCCCATGTCCTGCAGCGGCAGCCGTACCGTGGTCAGCGCGGGCACCTGGTCGCGCAGCGTCGCGATGTCGTCGAAGCCGGCCACCGACACATCGTCCGGCACCCGGATCCCCCGCTCGCGGTAGGCGGCGAGCGCCCCCACGGCCATCACGTCGTTGACGGCGAACACGCACGTCGCGTCCCCCGTCTCCTGGGCCGCCCGGTAGCCGCCGTCGCGGTCGAAGGGTCCCTCGATGACGCGCGGCTCCGGCAGGCCGAGCTCGGCCAGCGCCGACACGAACCCGGCGCAGCGGTCGCGGGCGGTCATCAGGCGCGGCGGCCCCGCCAGTACGGCGAAGCGGGTGTGGCCCAGCCCGGCCAGCGAGCGGGCCAGGGCGGCGGCGCCCTCGTGGTTGGCGGGCGCGACCGTGTCGACGCCGAGCAGGTCCTGGCCCACGCACGCGGCCCGCCCGCCGCTGGCCCGGTAGCGGTCCAGCTCGGCGCGGAGCCGTTCGGTGACCTCAGGGTCGGCGACGCGGGAGCCGACCAGCAGCACGGCGCGTACGCGCTGGGCGTTGAGCGTCGCCACGTAGGCGATCTCCTGCTCGGGGTCGCGGTGCGTGGTGCCCACCATGACCAGCAGACCCTCGCCGGCCGCGGCCCGCATCGCGCCGTCGGCCAGCGCCGCGAAGTAGGGGTCGGTCAGGTCGTGGACCACGATGCCGATGACGTTGCTCGCCCCGCGGGCCAGTGTCTGCGCCGCGATGTTGGCGCGGTAGCCCAGCTCGTACGCGGCTCGCTCGACGCGGGCCCGCAGGTCGGCGCCCACCTGGCGGGTGCTGCCGTTGAGCACCCGCGAGGCGGTGGCGAGTGAGACGCCCGCCTGCTTGGCGACGTCTTCCAGCGTGACCACGAGACCTCCCGGAAAGCGGTTTCCCAGTGTGCCAGACCGGCACCTGGGTCCGCATCCTTACACGTCTCGGGGCCGGCGCGACAGGAAGTCACCGCCGAAGGACTTCATCCCCACGGGAACAGGATGTCGAACAGGCCCTTCTTGGTCTCCGTCGGAGCCGGCACCGGAGCCTGCGTCTGGACCGCCTGCGTCGGCTGGCTGGTCTCCTGCTTGGCCGGGTCCTGCGTCGGCTGCTTCTGGGTGGTGCCGGTGTCCGTGTCCTTGATCGTGTCCTGCGTCGCCCTGGTGGCCCGGGTGCTCGGCTTGGCGGTCGGCTCGCCGATGCGCGTGCGGGTGGCCCGCGGAGAGGGGGTACGGGTGGGACGCACCCGGGCGGCGGTCGGCGACGGGGCGGCGGTGGCCGACGCGGTCGGCTCCGGGGAGTCCGATTCCGTGGGGTCGGTGGCCTCCTCCTCCGTGTCAGTCGGCTCCGAGTCCGTGGGAGAGGCGGCCGGCGCGCTCACCTGCTCGGCGCTGGCGCACTTCCCGCTCTGGCACGGGTCGTCGGAGGACGTACCGGTCAGCATCCAGCCGGCCCCCGCGCCGAGCACGACGACCGCGACGGCCGCCATGAGCAGCACCTTGGTACGGCGGCGCACCTCCTTGTCGCCCTCGGCCTGGTGACCGCCCCCTTGGGAGCCGTCGGTCCAGCCGGAGCCGAGGAAGCCGCGCTTGGGCTCCGCGGACTCGTCATCGTCGTAGGAGGACCCGTAGCTCTTGTCGAGCGGGAGGTAGGCGTCACTCGGCTGGTCACCGGTGTAAAGCGGCCCGCTCGGCGCGTCACCCGTGTAAAGCGGCCCACTCTGGGCGTCACCCGTGTAGAGCGGCTCGCCGGTGTCACCGGAGTAGAGCGGCTCCCTCTGCGCATCGCCCGGGTAAAGCGGCCCACTGGCCGAGTCACCGCTGTAGAGCGGCCCACTGGGCGCGTCACCGGCATACAGCTGGTCGCCACCCGTGTAAAGCGAATCCCCGTAAAGGGGACCGCTGGCCGGGTCACCCGTGTACAGCTCACCCTCGGCACCTGTCGCGCGGTGCTGCCCCTCGGACGGCGGGATGTACAACTCGGGCGCGCCGTTGTCCGGCGGGAGGATGTAGGTCTCATTGCCCGAGACCACAATGGCCGGCTGTTCGTCGGTGTCGTCCGTGCTCCAGCGCGGAGACAGAACGTCGCCGGTCAGCTCCGGGTTCGCCGACCTGCCCTGCCCATCCTCATATGGCCTGTCGTTCTCGTCGCGCGCCACGATGGAACCTCTCTAATACGAATCTGGACCGCGACCCTTCCTAACAGACTTCTCCACCACTTGTCCGGAAATTTCACAGGATGCTCATAAATAAGCTGGTGTCACAACTCTGATCCCCCGTTTCGGCGGACCCCCCGAGGGGTATGCCTGAAGGTTGCCTGCACATGACCACGCACCTGCTCCAGCCCTATACGCACGGTAACGGGACACGGCCCACCTAAAGCCAGCAAAGGCCGCGCATGACGGCGCTGATCTCGGTCAGGACCGGAGTTTCGGTCCAATCGAGGACTCCATCCAAAAGACCGAAATTCAGCGCGCAGTCACGCGCAGTGACGAGATCATGACCCCCATGACTGAGCTCGCGCCCCTCCCGGCGAGCCCGCCCAGGACGCCGCAGCCGGCGCTCAGCAGGCTCTCCGTCGGCCGCGGGTGGGCGGTGACGCCGCCGCTCGGCTGTACGGGCGCCACGCCCGCTCCGCGAGCACGGGCCTGTACGGCTTCGCCGACGTGATGAGCCGGGCCACCGAGGCGCCGGCGGGTTCGGCGGCGGGCACGGGCCTCGTCCGCAGCGTGGTTACTGACCAGTAGCATAGGCGCGGTAACTGCCGAGCAACGAGGAGCGAATCCGTGCCTTCCTCTCGTGACGTCGTGTTCGTCGACGGCGTACGCACACCTTTCGGCCGGTCCGGGCCCAAGGGCATGTACGCGGAGACCCGCGCGGACGACCTGGTCGTCCGTGTCATCCGCGAGCTGATCCGGCGCAACCCGGGGCTGCCCCCGGAGCGCGTGGACGAGGTCGCGATCGCCGCGACCACCCAGATCGGCGACCAAGGCCTGACCATCGGCCGCTCGGCGGCGGTGCTGGCCGGGCTGCCCAAGACCGTGCCCGGCTACGCGATCGACCGCATGTGCGCGGGCGCGATGACCGCGGTGACCACGGTCGCGGGCGGCATCGCGTTCGGCGCGTACGACGTGGCCATCGCGGGCGGTGTCGAGCACATGGGCCGTCACCCGATGGGCGAGGGCGTCGACCCGAACCCGAGGTTCCTGTCCGAGCGCCTCGTCGACCCGAGCGCCCTGGTCATGGGCATGACGGCCGAGAACCTGCACGACCGCTTCCCCACGATCACCAAGGACCGTGCCGACGCCTACGCGGTGCTGTCGCAGGAGAAGGTGGCCAAGGCGTACGCCGACGGCCGGATCCAGCCCGATCTGGTCCCCACGGCGATCAGGACGGCCGAGCGGGGCTGGGGCCTGGCGGTCGAGGACGAGGCGCCGCGCCCCGGCACCACGCTGGACGGGCTGGGCGCGCTCAAGACGCCGTTCCGCGCCCACGGCAACGTCACGGCGGGCAACTCCTCGGGCATCAACGACGGGGCCACCGGCTGCGTCGTGGCCGCCGCCGAGACGGCCTCCGAGCTGGGCCTGGCGCCGAAGATGCGGCTGGTCTCCTACGCCTTCGCCGGAGTGGACCCCGAGGTGATGGGCGTGGGCCCGATCCCGTCCACCGAGCGGGCGCTCCGCCTGGCAAATCTCGATATTTCCGATATCGGGCTGTTCGAGATCAACGAGGCTTTCGCCGTACAGGTGCTGGCCTTCCTGGAGCACTTCGGCATCGCCGACGACGACCCGCGGGTGAACCCCTACGGCGGCGCGATCGCCTTCGGCCACCCGCTGGCCTCCTCGGGCGTGCGGCTGATGACGCAGCTCGCGCGGCAGTTCGGCGAGCGCCCCGACGTTCGCTACGGCATCACCACCATGTGCGTCGGCATGGGCATGGGCGGCACCGTGATCTGGGAGAACCTGGCATGAGCAACCTCGACACCTGGCGCTCGCTGCTGACCGAGCGCGACACCGGCGAAGTCGTCACCAAGGCCCTGGTCCGCGACGTCGAACTGCCCGGCGGGGCCGGCACGATGGCGCTCATCACCCTCGACAACGGCTTCGACCACACCAAGCCCAACACCTTCGGCCCGCACGGGCTGTTCGCGCTGAACGGCGCCCTGTCCGAGATCGCCGCCCGCACCGACCTGGCCGCCGTGGGCGTGACGGGCAAGCCGTTCGTCTTCGCGGTCGGCGCCGACCTCAAGGGCGCGGCGACCATGGCCTCGCGCGAGGAGGCGCGGGCCATCGGCGCGCTGGGGCACCACGTGTTCCGCCGCCTGAGCGAGCTGCCGATCCCGTCGTTCGCGTTCGTCAACGGCGCGGCGATGGGCGGCGGCCTGGAGGTGGCCCTCCACTGCACCTACCGGACGATCTCCTCGGGCGTCCCGGCCATCGCGCTACCCGAGTGCTTCCTCGGGCTGGTACCGGGCTGGGGCGGTACGCAGCTGCTGCCGCACCTGATCGGCCCGGCCCGCGCGCTCAAGCTGATCATCGAGAACCCGCTCTCGCAGAACCGGATGCTCAAGGGTGCCCAGGCGTTCGAGCTGGGCGTCGCCGACGCGATGTTCGAGCCGGCCGACTTCCTGGAGGAGTCGCTGCGCTGGGCCGCCCGGGTGCTCACCGGCGACACCGTCGTGGCACGCGATTCGCACGCCGACGATGACTGGGACAAGGCGGTCGCCGACGCGCGTTTCCTGGTCGACATGAAGCTGCGCGGCGCCTCCCCCGCGCCCTATCGGGCGCTCGACCTGGTCGCCCTGGCCCGTACGGCCACGCGCGACGAGGGCTTCGCCGCCGAGGACGAGGCGCTGACCGACCTGCTGATGGGTGACGAGCTGCGGGCCGGGCTCTACGCCTTCGACCTGGTGCAGCGGCGGGCCAAGCGCCCGGCGGGCGCCCCCGACGCCGCGCTGGCCCGCAAGGTGACCAAGGTCGGCGTGGTGGGCGCGGGGCTGATGGCCTCGCAGATGGCGCTGCTGTTCGCCCGCCGCCTGGAGGTGCCGGTCGTACTGACCGACCTCGACGAGAGCAGGCTCGGCAAGGGCGTGGGGCACGTGCACGCCGAGGTCGACAAGCTGCTCGCCAAGGGCCGTGTCTCGGCCGACCAGGCCAACCGGCTCAAGGGGCTGGTGACCGGCTCGCTGACCAAGGACGCCTTCGCCGACGCCGACTTCGTCATCGAGGCGGTCTTCGAGGAGATGGCCGTCAAGCGGCAGGTGTTCGCGGAGGTGGAGGCGGTGGTCTCGGCCGACTGCGTGCTCGCGACCAACACCTCCTCGCTCTCGCTGGCCGAGATGGGCGCCGCGCTGGAGCGTCCGGAGCGGCTGGTCGGGTTCCACTTCTTCAACCCGGTCGCGGTGATGCCGCTGCTGGAGATCGTCAAGGCGCCCGCGACCGACGACGCGACGCTGGCCACCGCATTCGCCGTGGGCCGGTCGCTGAAGAAGTCGTCGGTGCTGGTGAAGGACGCTCCGGCGTTCGTGGTCAACCGGCTGCTCACCCGCTTCATGGGCGAGGTGATCGCCGCGGTCGACGAGGGCACGCCGCTGGAGGTCGCCGAACACTCGCTCGACGACCTCGGGCTGCCGATGACGCCGTTCGCGCTGCTCCAGCTCGTGGGGCCGGCCGTCGGCCTGCACGTGGCCGAGACCCTGCACGCGGCCTTCCCCGAGCGCTTCGGCGTCTCGGCGAACATGGCCAAGCTGGTCGCCTCCGGCAAGCCGGGCGTCTATCTGCCCGACTTCTCGCTCGACCCCGAGGCGGTGGCGCTGTTCGCGGGCGGCTCGGCGCCGTCCACCGCCGCCGACGTACGGCTGCGCGTGCTGCGGGCGCTGGCCGAGGAGATCCAGATCATGCTGGACGAAGGCGTGGTCGCGGCGGCGCAGGACATCGACCTGTGCATGATCCTCGGCGCGGGCTGGCCGTTCCATCTGGGCGGGATCACCCCGTACTTGGACAGGTCGGGTCTGGCCCGGCCGCGCTTCCTCCCGCCCGGCACCGCCTCCGTGCCCGCCTGAGACGGGCCGGCTTGACCGAATCTTGGGAGGCCCGTCCGGCGGGCCTCCCAAAGTCCGGCCGTCCGTCACGTAGCGTGTTCGCCGCGCTACGAACGGAGAAGATCCATGATGAGAGCAATCGGCACGATCGCGTTGTGCGGAGTCGCGCTGGCGACGGCGACCCCCGCGCTCGCCGAAACGGCCCCCAAGTCGACGCTGAAGATCGTTGTCGTGGTGGACGACCTGCCGAAGGGGGCCACCCTCACCTGTGACCCCGACGGCGGCAGCCACCCCACCCCCGCCGCGGCCTGCGACCTGCTGCGGAAGGTCAAGGGCGACCCGAGCAAGCTGAACGTGGTGCCCAATCCGGTGTGCACCGACGAGTACCAGCCGCACACCGTCGTGGTGGTGGGCAAGTGGCGCGGGACGTCGCTGCGATGGACTTACATCTTCTCCAACTCCTGCCGGATGAAGGCGGCGGGCGGAGCGGTCTTCACCGTCAGACCGCCGGCCGCCTGACCGCCGAGGGGTGGGCGCCCCGGGCGCCTACCCCTTCGGGCCGGTCACCTGGACCCGGCTGTGGCGGTAGCCGTAGGCGAAGTAGAGCACGGCACCGATGATCAGCCACACCAGGAATCGCAGCCACGTCTCGACCGGCAGGTTGAGCATCAGGTAGAGGCAGGCCAGCACCGACAGGGTCGGCAGCAGCGGCACCATCGGCGTACGGAAGGCCCGGTGCAGATCCGGCTGTGTCCGACGCAGCACGATCACACCTGCCGAGACCACCACGAACGCGAAGAGCGTCCCGATGTTCACCAGCTCGGCCAGCGCGCTGAGCGAGATGAACCCGGACAGCACCGTGGTGACCAGCCCGATGATGATCGTCAGCCGGGCCGGCGTGCCGAACCTGGGGTGGACCTTCGCCAGCGCGACCGGCAGCAGCCCGTCGCGGCACATGGCGAACAGCACCCGGCTCTGCCCCAGCATGAGGATCATCACCACGGTGGTCAGGCCGGCGATCGCGCCGATGCTGATCAGCGTGGCCGCCCAGGACTGCCCGACCGCGGTGAAGGCGTCGGCGAGCGGCGCCTTCTCACTCAGCTTGTCGTAGCGCTGCATGCCGACCACGACCAGCGACACCGCGACGTACAGGACGGTGCAGATGGCCAGGGAGCCGATGATGCCGCGCGGCAGGTCGCGCTGTGGCTTGATGGTCTCCTCGGCGGCGGTGGCGACGATGTCGAAGCCGATGAAGGCGAAGAACACGATCGCGGCGGCCGAGAAGATGCCGATCACGCCGAAGGCGACGGGCGTGATGCCGAACAGCACCTGGATCAGCGGCGCCTTCAGCCCCTCGACCCCCGGCGTGGACACCGGCGGCGGGATGAACGGCGAGTAGTTGGCCGTGTTGATGAAGAACAGCCCGGCCACGATGACGAGCAGGATCACCGCCACCTTGATGGTGACGATGACCAGGTTGACCCGCGACGACAGCTTGATCCCGGCGGTCAGAACGCCGGTGAGGATCAGCACGATGACCATCGCGGGCAGGTTGATCACGGGGTGCTCCCCCGCCATCCAGCCGGGCAGCTGGAGGCCCAGCGAGGACATCAGCGACGCGAAGTAGCCCGACCAGCCGACGGCGACCACCGCCCCGGCCAGCGCCATCTCCAGCATCAGGTCCCAGCCGATGACCCAGGCCGGGAACTCGCCCAGCGTGGCCAGCGAGAAGGTGTAGGCGGATCCGGCCACGGGGATCGACGAGGCGAACTCCGCGTAGCACAGCGCCGCCAGACCGCAGACGACGGCGGCCACGATGAAGGAGAGCGCCACCGCCGGACCGGCCGTCTCCTTGGCCACGCGGCCGGTGAGGACGAAGATGCCGGTGCCGACGATGACGCCGATGCCGAAGACGGTGAGGTCGACGGCGGTCAGTCGCTTTCGCAGCCGATGCTCGGGGGCTTCGGTGTCGAGGATCGACTGCTCGACGCTCTTGGTGCGAAAGATGTCCACACTCAGCGTCTTCCCAAACCCCCGGTTGATCATCCCTACACGGGCTGTGACCAGGGCGATCAGCGTGGCGCGGACTGGCTCTCGATGGGGCTGCTCCGCTTGGCGATCGCCTCGGTGATCTCGCGCGCCAGGTCCTGGCCGGTCAGCCCGACCTGGCCGAGGATCGCGGCCCGCTTGGCATGGTCGAGGAAGCGCTGCGGGATGCCGTAGCCGCGTACGGGCACATCCACGTCGGCGTCGCGCAGCAGGCGGGACACCGCGTCGCCGACGCCGCCCACGCGGCCGTTGTCCTCGACGACCGCGACCAGCTTGTGGGCGCTCGCGGCGGCCACGAGCGCCTCGTCGAGCGGCTTGACCCAGCGCGGGTCGACCACGGTCGCCGAGATGCCCTGCGCGTCGAGCAGGAGGGCGGCGTCCATGCAGATCCGCGCCATCGGGCCGACGCCCACCAGCAGCACGTCGGGCTCGCCCGCGCGCAGCACGTCCATCGTGCCCAGCTTGCCGACGGCCTCGATCGGCTCGGCGACCGGGCCCTTGGGGAAGCGCAGCACGGTCGGGCCGTCGGAGACCTCCACGGCCTCGCCGAGCAGCTCGGTCAGCCGCTCGCCGTCGCGCGGCACGGCGATCTTCAGGCCGGGGACGACCTGCAGGATCGACAGGTCCCACATGCCGTTGTGGCTGGCGCCGTCGTCGCCGGTGACGCCCGCCCGGTCGAGCACCACGGTGACGGGCAGCCGGTGCAGGGCCACGTCCATGAGCAGCTGGTCGAAGGCCCGGTTGAGGAAGGTCGCGTAGACGGCCACGACCGGGTGCATGCCGCCCAGCGCCAGCCCGGCCGCGCTGGTCAGGGCGTGCTGCTCGGCGATGCCGACGTCGTAGATGCGCTCGGGGTATGCCTCGGCGAAGGCGGCCAGGCCGGTCGGGTGGAGCATCGCGGCGGTGATGGCGACCAGGTCCTCGCGGTCCTTGCCGAGCCTGACCAGCTCCTCGCTGAACACGTTGGTCCAGATGCGGCCCTTGGGCTTCTCCGCGCCGGTGGCCCGGTCGAAGGCGCCGGGCGAGTGGAACTGGTCCTCGTCGTGGTTCTCGGCCGGTGAGTAGCCGCGGCCCTTCTGGGTGAGGGCGTGCACGATGACCGGGCCGCGGAAGTCGCGGGCCTTGCGCAGCGCCGCCTCCATGGCCTGCTCGTCGTGGCCGTCGATCGGCCCGACGTATTTCAGGCCGAGGTCCTCGAACATGACCTGCGGGGCCAGGACGTCCTTGACGCCCTTCTTGATGCCGTGGAGCGCGTCGTAGAGCACGGGAACGTTCCCGATCTTGTCTTTGACGTACTCGAGCATGTCCTCGTAGCGGCGGTTGACCCGCAGCGAGGACAGGTGGGAGGCCAGGCCGCCGATCGTCGGCGAGTAGGAGCGGCCGTTGTCGTTGACGACGATGACCAGCCGCAGGTCCTTGCCCGCCGCGATGTTGTTGAGCGCCTCCCAGGCCATGCCGCCGGTCAGCGCGCCGTCACCGATCACCGCGATGGCCGTGCGGTCGTGCTCGCCGCGCAGCTTGAACGCCTTGGCCAGGCCGTCGGCGTAGGACAGCGCGGTGGAGGCGTGGGAGTTCTCGACGAAGTCGTGCTCGGACTCGGCCTGGCTCGGGTAGCCGGACAGGCCGCCCTCCTGCTTCAGCGCGCCGAAGCCCGCGGCCCGGCCGGTGAGCAATTTATGAACATACGACTGATGCCCGGTGTCCCAGACGATCGGGTCGTTCGGCGAGTCGAAGACGCGGTGCAGGGCGATGGTGAGCTCCACCACACCGAGGTTGGGGCCGAGATGGCCGCCGAAGCGGGCGCAGCAGTCGACGAGCAGGTCACGGATCTCCGCCGCTAGCTGCGGCAGCTCCTCTGCATCCAGGCGTTTGACGTCGTGTGGTCCCTTTACCGAGCCCAGCAACCCGCTCACGGATGCGATCCCCTCTGCTCCTGTGCGCTAACCCGATCGAGTCTAGTTCGTGCCTGCCTTGCTGACTCCATCGAGCTCCATAGAGTCAAATCCACCCACATATGTCCGATCTTGACCTAGTCTTTCCTTCACTATGAACACTCTCCCCATGAAGAAGCTGTCGTCCCTTGTGGCCACAGGCGCGGTTATCGCGCTGGCCGGCGCGGGAACGGCGACAGCCGATGTCAAGCCTGTTTCCGCAGGTCAGCAGGTCGTCCAGCCAGCCGCTCAGCAGGCGGCGCCCCCTCGCGGCAAGGCCGCCGCGACGGCCAGCCCGCTGTACCGGACGGGACGGCTCGCCGGCTCCAACTGTTCGCCCGGCAACCTGCCCAAGGGCAGCACGACGGCTTACAAGCGCTTCCTCTCGACCGTGACGAACTGCCTGAACCGCTCCTGGGCCACCCAGTTCCGCAAGGCCGGCCTCTCCTTCAGCAAGCCGCGGCTGCGCATCATCACCAAGAAGGTCCGCACGCCTTGCGGCCCGTGGAGCGCGGGTGCCGACGGCATCTACTGCTCGACCGACCGCACGATGTACATGCTGATCACCAAGACTCAGCTGCGCCAGCCGTTCGCGCTGGGCATCACCCGGCTGATGGCCCACGAGTACGGCCACCACGTGCAGAACATGTCGGGCATATGGAACTACTACTGGGCCGCCAGGAACGCCAGCGGCAGGTCCGGCCAGCTCGCGCTCTCGCGCCGGTCGGAGCTGCAGGCGGAGTGCTTCTCCTCGGTCTTCATGCGCACGGTCGAGGGCACGCTGCCCGTCGACTCGGGTGAGTGGGACTACACCGTCAACTGGTTCCGTAAGAACGGCGCCAAGGGCTGGCCGCAGAACGACCACGGCCGGGGCCCGTCGCAGGCGTACTGGATGAACCGCGGCTACGGCTCGGCGTCCCCCGGCTCCTGCAACACCTGGGCCGCGTCGGCGCGTACCGTCGCCTAGTTCTTTCTCCCGTAGTTCTTTCTCCCGCTCTGATGCGGCCGCGCCCTACGGCGCGGCCGCATTGCGCTTTCCGGACAAAGCACAGGTCTCGCGAACAGGGCCCGACCTAGTGGTCTAGTATCCGCGATCGTGCGTATACCCCTTATCGCCGCATCTGTCGGCATGGTCGTGGGTTTGGCCCTATCTGGCACGGCCAACGCGGAGACCACGGCCCCGCAGGTCGCGCAGATCGCGCCGCCCGCCGTACTGGCCAAGAACAAGATCTATCGGTCCGGCACCCCGTCGCCGCAGTCGTGCGCGATCCCCGCGATCCGCAAGGGCAGCGCCGCCTCACTCAAGACCTTCCACCGGGCCATGGCCAGGTGCGCCAACACCTTCTGGGCCACCAGGTTCAAGGCCGCCGGGCTGCGTTACAGCCCTCCGAAGATCGCCATCACGACCGGCAGCGGGTCGGTCTGCGGCAAGATCACCAGCAACGGCGCCCAGTACTGCCCGGCGCAGCGGACGATCGCCATCCGGATCATGAAGCGGGACCTGCAGGACCCGTTCCGGATGAACATCGCGCACTCCGTCGCCCACGAGTGGGGCCACCACGTGCAGCAGCTCAGCGGCATGTTGGACGAGCAGAACAGGCTCTACTGGAGAGCCGGAGGCAGCGCGCGCACGATACTCAGCCACCGCCTGGAGATGCAGGCCGAGTGCTTCGCCGGCGTCTTCTACAGCTCCACCCTCGACTCCATCGACCCGGGCATCACCTGGGACGAGTGGACCGACGCCGTGAGCAGGGCCGGGGAGAGCAAGGTCCACGGCAAGCCGGCCAACCTCGCCTACTGGCAGGACCGCGGCTACAGCGGCGGATCGGCCCGGTACTGCAACACCTGGACCGCGCAGAAGAGCCGGGTCTCCTAGGCGTTGGCCCTGGCCAGCACTTCCAGCGGGTCCGCGAGCACGTGGGCGAAGGCCAGTTCGGCCGCGCCCACGAGCGTCGCGTCGTCGGCCAGGGCCGAGGTGCGCAGCCGCAGCTTCTCCCGCTGCGGCGCCATCGCGTGCAGCGTCAGCCTGGTGCGTACCTGAGCGGCCGCGCCGAGATAGATCTCCCGTAGCATCCCGCCGAAGATGACCATCTCCGGGTTGAAGATGTTGACCAGGTTGGCGACGCCCAGGCCGAGCCAGTCGCCGACCTTCTTGAGCGCCTCCTGGGCCACGATGTCGCCCCGGTCGGCGGCGTCGACCACGGCGCGCACCGCGTCCCTGCCGTGCTGCTCGCCGGCCAGCCGGCCGGCGGTCTCCAGCAGGGCCCGCTCCCCCACCTCGGCCTCCAGGCAGCCGTGCGAACCGCAGCCGCAGGCCCGCCCGCCGGGGTTGACGACCATGTGGCCGACCTCGCCGCCGTAGCCGTCGTGACCGCCCAGCAGGTGACCGCCCGCGATGATCCCGCCGCCGATGCCGACGTCTCCGTGCAGGTAGATCAGGTCCCGGACGGCGGCCCCGACGCCGCGGCTGTGCTCGGCCAGCGCGGCCAGGTTGGCGTCGTTGCCCACGCTCACGGGCAGGCCCAGGCCCAGCCTGCGACCAAGTTCCTCACCGAACGGCACCTCCTCGGTGCCGAGGTTCGGGCCGAACCTGATCATGCCGTCGCCCTTGCGCACCCCGCCGGCGACCGCCGCGGCCGCGCCGACGCAGACCGTGTCGGCCCTGGTCTTGCGCCGCATCTGCCGGGCGAAGCCGGCCAGGATCCCGGCCAGCTCCTCCAGCTCGAACGGGCCGCGCAGGCGTACGGCCTCCCTGCGGTCGAGGATCACCCCGCCCAGCCCGACGCGCGCGACGGCCAGCCGGTCCGGGCCCACATCGAAGGCGAACACGTAGACCCGCGCCGACTCGGGACGCACCACGAGCGAGGGGCGGCCCGCGCGGCCGGTCTCGCGCGGCAGCTCCTCGCGTACCAGGCCGGCCGCCGTGAGGTCGGAGGTGAGCGCCATGATCGTGCTGCGGTTGAGGCCCATCTTCGACGTCAGCTCGGCGCGCGAGGTCGGCCCGCCCAGATGGACGTGCCGCAACAGGGCGCCGAGGTTGTGACGCCTGATGTCCTCCTGGGAGGGACCGGCACGCATCGTCTGGGCTTCCTTAAAGGGGTGAGAGTCGCTGATCACCTTAGACCAGCGGCTGCCGCCCGCTTGCGCGCCAGAGCGTCGACACCCGCGGCCAGGAGCAGAACGAACCCCGTGACCAGGTATTTCACACTCGCACCGTACCCCATCAGGCCCATGCCGTTCTCGATCACCGCGACCACGGCGCCGCCGAGTATCGCGTCGAGGACCCGCCCCTTCCCGCCGAACAGGCTGGTGCCGCCGATGACCGCGGCGCCGACCGCGTACAGCAGCACGGAGCTGCCGCCGGTGTTCGGGTCGACCGAGCTGGCCCGGGAGGCGGCGACGATGCCGCCGACGGCGGCCATCGCGGAGCAGATCACGAACGCGCTGATCCTGATCCGGTCGACGCCGATGCCGGCTCTGCGGGAGGCCTCCGCGTTCCCGCCGACCGCGTAGATGTGCCGGCCGAACGCGGTACGGCGGAGCACGAACGTCCACGCGACCAGCAGCACGAGGATCACCGGCACCACGATCGGCACGCCCATGAGCGAGCTGATGGCCGGGTTGCGGGAGCGCTCGAGGTTGAGCACGTAGACGACGACGCCCCCGATGATCGCCAGCGCGCCCACGCGGGCGGCGATCAGCGAGAGCGGGTCGGCCACCAGCCCGCGCTTCGACCGCCGGCCGGCCCTGAGGAGCTGGAGGGCGGCGTAGCCCGCCACGCAGGCCGCGAAGAGCGCCCAGCCCAGCCAGACCGGCAGGTTCTTGTTGGCGATGGCGACGATGACGGGATCCCGGATCGAGATGTTCGTCCCCTCGTCGACCAGCACCAGGACCAGCCCCTGGAAGGCGAGGAAGGCGGCCAGCGTCACCACGAAGGACGGTATGCCCACCTTGGCCACCAGCGTGCCGAGCACGGTGCCGATGACGATGCCGGTGAGTATCGCCGCCCCCACGCAGACGTACCAGGGCAGGCCCATGTTGGTGAGCGTCACCGCGAGCACCGCCGCGCAGACGCCGCTGGCGAAACCGGCCGACAGGTCGATCTCGCCGAGCAGCAGCACGAACACCAGGCCCATCGCGATCACCGTGACCGCGGCGCCCTGGGTGAACAGGTTCGCGATGTTGATCGCCGTGAGGAAGGCGGGACGTGCGATGGCGAAGACGGTGCAGAGCACCAGCAGGCCGAGTACGGCCGGCAGCGCGCCCATGTCGCCGCCGCGTACCCGCTCGATGTAGGCGGTGACGCTGTGCCCGATCGACGGCGACTGCTTCGCGGTGACGATCGCCTCGCCGGGGAGTTCCTTGACCTTGTTCATTGCGCGATCCCCAGGTCTCCGCTCCGGCCGGATGTGATCAGTTCGACGACCTGCGCGTGCGTCACGTCGGCGGTCCTGACCTGCGCGGCCATCCTGCCGAGATAGAGCGCCGCGATCTGGTCGGAGACGGCGAAGACGTCGTTCAGGTTGTGCGAGATGAGGACGACGGCCAGGCCGGTGTCGGCGAGTCGCCGGACCAGCTCCAGCACCTGCGCGGTCTGGGCGACGCCGAGGGCGGCCGTCGGCTCGTCGAGGATGACGACCTTGCTGTTCCACAGGACGGCCTTGGCGATGGCCACCGTCTGGCGCTGACCGCCGGACAGGCTGGACACCTGCTGCCTGATGGACTTCACCGTACGGACGGACAGTCCGTCGAGTGTCTGTGTGGCCAGTTCCTCCATCGACGCCTCGTCGAGCACGAGCCCGCTGCGGCGTTCCCTGCCGAGGAACATGTTCTGGACGATGTCGAGGTTGTCGCAGAGTGCGAGATCCTGGTAGACGATCTCGATACCCAGCTCACCGGCGTCACGCGGGCCGTGCACCTGGACGGGGCGGCCGTCGAAGAGGATGTCGCCCCCGTCGATCGGGTAGATGCCGCCGATGCACTTGACCAGCGTCGACTTGCCCGCGCCGTTGTCGCCGACCAGGGCCGTCACCTCGCCGGGGTTGGCGGCGAAGGTGACGTCATGCAGGACCTGTACCGGGCCGAAGCTCTTGTCTATCCCGCGCACTTCGAGCAGGGGGGTCATGAGGCTCCCTTGGGGAGGGGTACGGCCGCCCTCTTAGGTCGCGGCCGTACCCGGTTCCGCTTTCTTCCTTTTCCTACTGAATTCCGGCCGAGGTGCACTTGGCGGCGAAGTCGCCGGTGCACAGCTCCTCCTTGGTCACGTAACCGTCCGCCACGACATCCTTGACGTTGTCGAGGTAGATCGGCTGCGGGTCGAGCAGCTCGGACGGCACGTCCTGGTTGCTCTGCGGGTCCTTGACGCTGCCGCTCGCCGTGGGCTTCTCACCCTTGGCCAGCGCGACCGCGAGCTTGGCCGCCGCGTCGGCCTCCTTCTTGACGGCCTTGTAGACGGTCATGCACTGGTCGCCGACCAGGATGTTCTGCAGACCCTGGACCGTGGCGTCCTGGCCGGTCACCGGGACCTTGCCGTTGAGGTTGTTCTTCTTCAGCACCGTGATGGCGGCGTTGCCGAGACCGTCGTTGGCGGCCAGCACGCCGGCGATCTTCGGCGCGCTCGTCAGCATCTGCTCGAAGATGGTGCCGGCCTGGGCGTTGTCCCAGTCGGGCACGGACTGGTCGGGGCCCTTGACGTAGTCGCCCGAGTCGTACTTGGGCTTGAGCACGCCGTCGTACCCGGCCTTGAAGAGGGTGGCGTTGTTGTCGGTCGGCGAGCCGTTGAGCTCGGCGATGATCGGCTTACTGGCCTTCTTGTCGGTCAGGCACTTGACCAGGCCCTCGCCCTGCAGGGTGCCGACCTTGGTGTTGTCGAAGCTCACGTAGTAGGCGGCACCGCCACCCAGCGTCAGCCGGTCGTAGTCGATGGTCGCCACGCCCTGGGACTTGGCCTTGTCGATGACCGTCTTGCCGGTGCCGCTGTCGAGGTTGACGATCATCAGCACGGTGGCGCCGTTGGTGATCATCTGGTCGGCGATGGTCTGGAAGGCCGTCTTGTCGTTCTGGGCGTTCTGGATGTCGTAGGCCACCCCGGCGGCCTTGAACGCCTCTTCCAGGTACTTGCGGTCCGCCGTCTCCCAGCGGGCCGAGGACTTGCTGTCGGGCAGGATGACGCCGATCTTGCCGGCCTTCTGCGAGCTCTGCGTGCTCTGCGCGGAAGACGTGGACGAGGTCGGACCGCTGTTGCCCCCGCAGGCGGTGAGACCGAGGGCTAGAACGGCGGCCGCGGCGGTCAGGCTGAGGATCCCCTTGCGCATAGTGCAGGGTCCTTTCTTCCGGAGGGCCCGGATGAATGTTGTTTGCGGCAACGTATTCCGGGACGGCCTGCTTTGGAAGACCTACGAAGGGGGGAGTTTGTTGTTGCGGATAACAATCTAGAAACGCGGCTGACATCGGAGGTTCACCGGGCGCGTGCCTCCGGACAAGCGAAACGCCGCACCGGCCGGGGGGATCCGGCCGACGCGGCGTCTCTTGGGCAGCGTCTCTGCTGCGTCTCCTGTGCGGCGGTCAGCCGCTCGCGGCCCCGGGATAGCTCAGGTTCATGGTCCTGCCCGATTGACGGTCCAGGAGCCGAGCCCGCCCGGTGTTGACGTCGACCGCGTACGAACGCTCGCCTTCCTTGCCCCCGTACAGGAGCGTGACCTCGGATTCGCTCTGCCAGATCGTGGTGCCGGCGACGCCCCCGCGGTCGTCCGGCAGGCCGCTGATGGGCACCTTGCGCAGGAGCTTGCCGGTCTTGGCGTCGAGCAGGGTCAGTGTGCTCTTTTCGAGCATCAGGGGCTCGCCCTTGCCGACCTTCGGGAACTCGACGGCGGCCACCGTACGACCGTCGGGCGCTACTTCGCTGAACATGATGAACACGCCGTTGAAGCGCACCGGCTTGCCGCCCCCCGTGACGGGCATGAGCCACAGGTCGGTCTTGCGATAGCGGACCAGTTCGGCGACGCCGCCCTTGACGCTGACCGGCTCGTACTTGCCGTTGATGTGCGTCGTCCTGCCGGTGCGCACGTCGATCAGCATGCCGGGGTACTTGCTGCCCACGCGCGGGTCGAAGGCGATGTACCGGCCGTCGTCGGAGAGCACGAGCATGGAACCCACGCCGATCCGCTCCTCCTTGATGGTGACCGCCGACGTCGTCTCGGAGCCGCCCACCAGGTCGCGCACCACGTGCGCCTGAGCGTCGCGGCTGTAGTAGGCGAGCAGGCGGCCGTCCCGGCTGATCGCGACGGGCACCCGCTCGCCCTTGGCGGTCTTGGCGAGCGCCTGCGGCACGCGGTAGGTCTTGCCGGCGCGGGTGACCACCCGCCACTCGACCGCGGTGCAGTCGATCTCATGCTCGATGACCTTGCAGGATGTCATGTACGCGCGGCTGATCGCCCCCACCTTGCCCGGGGGCAGGTCGGGCACGGCCTCTTGGCCTTGCCGCGTGGCCGTCTGGGCACCACGCGGCCACGGCACCGCCACCACCACTGCCACCGCCGCAGTCACGCACAGCACCGCCACGGCGGATGCCGTCAGCACGGTCCGCCGCCGGTGCCGGTGGCCCGCGATGGCCACGTCGGCGAGGCTCACCAGCGGAGCCTCCTCGGCGATGTCCCCCAACGCCTCGCGCAGTCTCGTCATCGTGCCACCTCCACGATCTCGGGATCATCCAGCAGATGCAGCAGTTCGGGCGCGACCTCGCGCAGGCGGGCCAGCGCGTGATGGGTCTGGCTCTTGACGGTGCCGACCGCGCAGCCCAGCACCTCGGCCGTCTGCGCCTCGGTCAGGTCCTCCCAGAAACGCAGCACGATCACGGCCCGCTGCCTGCGCCCCAGCTTGGCCAGCGCCTGACGCAACACGATCCGGTCGAGCACGGCTCCGTCGGAGTACGCGCCCCGCTCGGGCGGGTCACCGCTCGGCACCTCGGGACGTAATCTGCGCTTCCAGGAGATGTACTGGTTGACCATGGCCTTGCGCGTGTACGCCTCCGGGTTGCCGTCCTTGACCAGCTTGGACCAGTGGCCCACGACATTGATCAGGACGCTCTGCAGCAGGTCCTCTGCCAGGTGCGGGTCTCCCGTGAGCAGGTACGCGGTCCGCATCAGGGCTTGCTGGCGGGCGAGCACGAACTCACGGAAGCCGTCGTGACGGTCCAATGTGATCTCCTCTCCCCCGTTGCCAACGCGACTTGTGTGACAAAAGGTTGTATCGCCGAGCACGCACAGGGGGCTCCGGTCCTCAGGAGCTCATGCGGTGGCCGGTCTGGGATCGTGACGGGCAAATCAGCGCTGACGGCTCGATCCCTCAAAGCGGCGCGTGTTCCAGCGCCTGCCTCAGGCCGGCCCGATTGCTGACGCCGAGCTTGCGGTACACGCTGGTCAGGTGTACCTCCACGGTCTTGGGGGTGACGAAGAGGCGCTGGGCGATGTCCCGGTTGGAGTGGCCCGCCGCGGCGAGGGCGGCGACCCGCTGCTCGGCGTTCGTCAGTGCCTGCGGCCCCGACAGCAAGCGGCCTCGCCGGGGTCGGGCTCCCGCTGCCAGCAGTTCGTTCCTGGCCGCCTGGGCGAGTCCGGGTGCGCCGCAGGCCACGGCTAGGTCGAGCGCCTCGGTCAGGGGCACGCGGGCGGCGGTGAGCGTGCCCGCCCGGCGTAGCACCGCGCCGAGGTGGTGCAGGCTGTGGGCGTGCTCCAGCTTGGCGGATGATCCGCGTAGAACCTCTACCGACTCCCGCATCAGCTCGCGGCCCTGCTCGCCGCCGGTCAGCAGGCCCAGCACCCGTAGCGCGCGGCCGAGCGCGCGGGGCGCGCCCCATCGGCGCGCCAGTTCGAGCTCTTCCGCAGCGAGCGCCCGCGCCTGCGCGCTACGGCCCCGGGCGTGCAGGCTCTGGGCGGCCCGGGTACGCCACGGCACGCACGCGGGATTGCCGAACCCGTGTACAGCCAGGTTGTGGCCGGCCGCGACGGCCAGCACGGCGGACTCCTCGTACCGTTGCTGAGCCTGTCGCACGGCGGCCAGGGCATCGAGGTAGAAGTACCACGGCCCGACCGGCGGCACGGGATCGGGCGCTCCCACCCACTCCAGCGCCGCCGCCGCCTGGTCGGGCAGCTGCCGCTCCAGCAGGGTGAGAGCCAGGAACGCTCCGGCGAAGGGGCGCCCCGAGTCGATCCCGGCGAGGTCGATCACCCTTACGGCCTCTCGCAGGTCGGCCTCGGCGCCGGGCAGTTGTCCGCGCCATAGCCTGCCCAGGCCGCGATAGGTGAGCACGGCGGCCAGGGCGAAGGTCGATCCGTGTGCGCGACCGTGCTCCAGGGCACGTTCGATGCTGGCCATGGGATCGTCCAGGTCGGCGGATAACAGCACTCCCCACACGCCGTTAAGCGCCGGCCAGCCGATGGCCTGATAGATCAGCACATCGTCGGCGAGGCCGCGCAGCCCTCGCTGGATCGCGGCCGGATCGCCGGCCATGCCGTCGCGCGTGGCGATCACGCAGTCGAGCATGCGTCCGCCGGCGCTGTCATGGGGCGTCAGAGCCCGGAGTTCCTGGAGCTCACGGTCGGCGGCATCGCGGTCGGCTCCGGTGAAGATGTTCTTGATGAGCGTCGTACTGGCCAGCAGCCTGCGGCGTAGCTCCTCATCCTCGTCGGGCACCCATTCCCGGGCCCGCGCCAGCACACTGAGCGCCTCGTCGATCCGGCCCACCAGCGAGCAGGCGAGCGACAGGGCGTAGGCCAGCTCCGCCCGCTGACGGAGCTCGGTGGCCAGCTCCAGCGCGTCGGCCAAGTGAGTGACCGCGGCGCTCTGGTCGACATGGGCGGCCGCCATGCCCGCCGTCGTCAGCACCTCCACCCGCCGGACATCGTTGTCGTCCATAGCGGCCAGGCAGCGCTGGAGGTAGCTCAACGCGGCCTGCGGCGCCCCGCGGGCCCGGGCGTCATCGGCGGCGCGGCGCAGTGTGGCGATGGCGGTACGGTCGCCGCCGGGCGGAATCCTGAGCAGGTGGACCGCGGCCTGCTCGGCCGGGGCACCCGCGGTGGCCAGCAGCCCGGCGGCGCAGCGGTGCCGATCGACGCGTTCGGTCACGCTCAGCCGGTCGTAGACGGCCGCCTGCACCAGGGGATGGACGAACTCCACCCGGCCGTCGTCCACACGGAGGATGTCAGCCGTGACCAGGTCCGCGATGGCGTCCGCAGCTTCGGCCGCCGGCAGACGGGCCAGCTTGGACGCCATGGCGATCGGCGCACCGCCCAGTGTCGCGACCGCCCCCGCGACCGCCGCGTCGGCCTTGGGCAGCCTGTCGAGCCGGAGCGCGATCCGGCGGCCGACCGCGTCCGCGCCCAGGCCCGCCACGCGCGGGGCGTTGGCGTTCGTCGGCGCGAGGTCGCCGGTCCGCACTGTGCACGCCAGTTCGCGCAGCAGCAGCGGGTTGCCGGCCGCGGCCGTCTGACAGGCCACGACGAAGTCGTCCTCGCAGCCGTCCGGCAGCAGCTCGCGCAGGAGTTCCGCGCTGGCGGTCCCGGTCAGCGGCGCGAGCCTGCGCACCTGGCAACCGTCATCGGCGGTGATCAGATCCAGCAGTCTGGTCGCGGCGCCCGTCTCGCCGGGCCGCAACGCCGCCACGACCATCAGTCCCAGCCCGTCCAGGCGCGGCAGCAGATAGGCCAGGAACCGCAGCGACGACTCATCCGCCCAATGCAGATCATCGCAGAGCAACGCCAGTGAGCCGCCTCGGGCCGCGAGCTTGTACAGGCCGTGCAGCACCGCGAAATCGCCCACCGCGCCCTGCCCCGGTCTGGCCGGGCCGAAGACGGCCTCGGCCGCCGCGCCCGCATCCGACAGCAGGGCGGCCCGCTCACCCGCCGGCATGCCCGCCAGCCACGGCTCGAACAGCTGCCGCGCCACCCCGAAGCCGAAATCGCGTTCCAGCTCCGTGCCGCGCGCCGTCAGGACCCGCAATCCCGCCGAAGCGGCGATCTGCCTCGCCTGCGCCAGCACGCTGGTCTTGCCCAGACCAGCCGATCCGCTGATCAGCACGAGCCGGCCCTGCCCGGCTCTGGCCGACCTCGCGGCGTCAGCGAGTGACGCGAGGTGATCCTCACGCTCCCGCAGCCGCACCTGACCCACCATCGCTCTCACCGCCCGCGTCACCATCGCACGGCGACGGCCCCTATGTCTGCGCAATAAAACGCCTCCAGCGGACGGGGAGGGTCCGCCAAACCTTGGGGTCGCGGTTGGGGGTCCGCCCTAAAGCCCTCGGCACCAGGTACGGGCCAGCCTGATCTGGACGCCTGGTCCGCACCCTTGGCCCAGGCAGCGGAAATTCATCTCATAAAAGGGGAAAAATCATGTCCATCGCCCGCCGCCTGGCAGGGCTGAGTCTCGCCGTAACCGCCGCCGGCGACACATCGAGAAGGCGAAGAAGTCAGTTCAGGCGCTCGAAATCGGGGGCGCATCGCCGTTGGCGTTTGATGTCCGCCGGCATGCTCGGGGCCGGCCTGCTCTTATCCGGCGCCCCCGGTAAGGCGGTTGCGCAACCAACGGCGCCTACTCCGGTCACCGCGCCCATCGAGGTCTCCGCCGACCTCACACAGTTGCCCGCGGTAGGGCAGACCGCGACGCTGCGGGTGACGGTGAACAGCAAGGTGGCGCGGGCGGGCGCCGACGTGGCGATCGAGTTGCCACCCAACCTGACCTGGTCGAACGCGCCGCGAGGGCTCTCGACCAGCGACGTGGCGTCCACAGATCCGACGCGTGCGGGCACCGTCCACCGGGCCGCCGCGCACGTGGACCTGGCCGCCGGCGCCACCACATATGAGGGGGCGGTGCGGGCGACGGCCGCGGGCTATGCCGAGATCATGGCGTCCGCTTCGGCGCCAAGTCTCGTCGGCAAGAACGGCGACAGAGACACCGTCGACTTCACGGTGGCCGCGTCCGGTGGCGAGTCACGCGCCGGAGCCGTCACGGACGACGTCGCCGCGGTGCGGGCCGTTGTGGACACCTCCGCGATACCGGCGCCGACCCGGTCGGACAAGCAGGTGGACCCGGCGGTCACGCCTGTGGATCGGGCCGTCACATCGACGGACAGGCCGGTGAACCCAGCCGTCACACCGACGGACAAGCGGGCGGACTCGGCCGTCACACCGACGGACAAGCCGGATCACCCGGGCGTCGCGCCGACGGGCGCCCCAGGGCCGGACCCGAAGCCGGTGATCGCCTGCGTCAAGGGCACCGCGTTGTACAACGCCGCCGGTAGCAATCATTTCTCGCAGTTTCTGCGCGCCGAGGTTCTCGGGTTCGGCACCGTCCTGGCCAGCGGGTACACCGACCGCAGCGGAAACTACAAGCTCTGCTTCGACACCACCGGTGATTCCCCCAACATCGAGATCCGGTTCACCACGGACAACCCGCACTGGGTCGTGGCGCAGGACGGCATCCCCTTCACCTGGACCAGTTGGGGCCAGACGGTGACGAGTGGCACGGTCGACTTCGGGCAGTCGTTCCCGCCGAGCTCGAAGCAAAAGGCCGCGCATGCCTTCGACGAGCTGGCCGACGTGTGGTTCTGGATCCCGGACCCGTGCTGGGACGGCAACGAGAACCCATGCCGGAAGTACAAGGTGAGCATGGGACCGAACGTGAATCGCACCCACTACGACCACGGCACGGACACCATCTGGCTGCAGGCGGACGACCCCGACACCCCGGACGCCGTGGTGCACGAGGTCGGCCACGCTGTGATGGACGACCTGTTCAACGACGCGCCGATGTCGATCGCGAACTGCAACCCGCACTTCCTGTTCGAGGTCTCCTCGGACACCTGCGCCTGGGTCGAGGGCTGGGCGGACTGGTTCCCGTTGGCGGTGTACGGCAAGTCGGACTTCTGGACGAACCCGTTCGATGTCAGCGACCTCGACCTGGTGGAGTACAACAACACCGGTGGCATCACGGTGGAGGCGAACGTCGCCGGAGCGCTGCTCGACCTGGGCGACAGCGCCATCAGCGCGGTGGACTACTGGGACTACGCGCACGAGGGTCCGCACAGCATCTTCAACACAGTGCGGGATTCGTCCTCTACGTTGCAGAACTTCGTGCAGTACTGGGGACAGCGTCCGGACCAGGGCGTTGGCGTCGACCCGCAAGGCAGCGCCTACAACAACGGCATCCAGATCGGGATCGGGTTGTTCCACGATCCCCTGCCGAGGGATACGCCGCGCAAACGGCCGAGGCCGTTGCCGGCGCAGAATTTCCGGTTCGACGCGGTGCCCACCTACTGGAGCGTCGTCGGCGCCCGGCCGCAGTCGGGCAATGACGTGAACGTCAAACTGCTCAATAACCACGGTTCCGCACTCGTGGAGAGCACGATCACGGGGTCGGTCACCGATTTCGTGGCGGTCGACTCGAACAAGCAGCCCGCCGATACCTACCGCACGACGGTCTCCCTCGGTTCGGACAACCTCCCGTACATGATCGAGTTCGGCGGCGGACGCGCCATCTCGGGTGAAACGACGACCGACACGATCACCATGGGCGGCGACAACGTCATCGCGGCGCGAGACCTGGCGGTCCCACCCGGAAGAACGATCAAGGTAACGCTCACACCGTTGAACAACCAGGATCCGGAGATCTTCCTGCTGTCGAGCGCGTCCGGGAACTTCCAGACGCGGGCCCAGGCGGTGGCGTCGTCGACGACCCACGGGCCCGGAGTGCCGGAGGAGTTCACCTTCGCCAACACCGGTTCGACCGACACCTGGTTCGGCTTCGTGCTGACCAACCCCACCGCGGTCGCGGGTGACTACACGCTGACGACCCAGCTGCAACCGAAGTGACACGTGGCGGAGCTGGGGTAGTCCGCCGGCCTTCCCAGGACGGCGAACTACCCCGGCCCATCGTTGGCGCACGCCAACACAGAACAAAGTTCTAGAGATATCCAACGTCCAGCACATCAACCCGCGGAAGCGATCAAAGGAGAAACCCATGTCCATGCGCCGCGCGTTCAGCCTGGCGGCGGCCGGGCTCGCCGCCGGTGCGGCACTCACCGTACCGGCCGGCGCCGCCCACGCCGCCCCCGCCAAGTGGGTCACCGGCACGTTCAAAGCCTGCACCTACGAGGTGCCCATGGTGAGCGCCCAAGGCGACTGTAAGACCATTAACGTCAACACGGTCATCCAACCGGGAGAGGTCCAGGCCTACTTCCTGGACACCCATTCGCGGCCCGTCTACTCCCCCGGGTATTTGGGCACATTCGGCCTCCGCTTAGGCGTCACCGCGGCACAACAGGCCTACGTGCAGGTGGCCATCAAGAAGCTGTACTGGCTGGACACGGGCATCCAGCTCAAGGTCAGCCCGTACCCCGACCTTGTGGGCAACGTCATCGCCATCGAGCCCACCGCGGACTTCAGCGACTTCGCGGTCAACACCTTCTGCGGGAACGCGCCGACCACCAATTGCAGCCGAACCATACTCGACGTCTCACTGAGGGCAACCTAGGCGCCGTACCACCGCTTACAGGCCCTGACCGTTAGCCGGTCAGGGCCTGACGCTCGGCCGATCAGGCACGGACGACATGAAGGCGCGGACGCGGCGGGCGGCTCAGGCGGTCAGGCTCTGACCGATGAGGGCGACGGCCGAAAGGGCGGCGACCACCAGCACCGCGGTCCGTACCTTCCCGCCGTCCAGGTAGCGCCGCAGCGGCCCCGACACCAGGAACCCGAGCACCATCGGCACGATCAGCACGGCCCCCGTGATGGCCGCCCGGCCGGAGAACTCCCCCACGAAGCCCAGGACGGCCAGCGACTGCGCGGCGCCTAGGAAGAAGACCATCGCCAGCGTCGCCCGGATCTGCGGCCCCTTGGCGTGCTGGTACACCAGCGCGATCGGCGGCCCGCCGACGCCGGTCGCGGTGCCGGTGATGCCCGAGAAGAACCCGGCCCCCGCGATAGTCGCATCGTTGCGCGGCACGCTGACCGCCCACGCCGTGAGCCCCACCGCGATGAGCACCATGACCCCCACGAAGACGCCTCGCGTGTAGACGGATATGTAGACCAGGACGACTCCACCTATAGCCGCACCGGGCAGCCGTCCCAGCACCGCGAAAACCACCCCGCGCCAGTCCACCTTCCGCCACTCCGCGGCCAGCGTGAACAGCGGCAACGTGAGGTTGACCACCTGAATGGCGGTGGGCATCAGGGAGTGGTCGAGCATGGTGAGCACCGGCGCGGCCACCAGCCCCAGCCCGAACCCCACGCTGCCCTGGACAACCGCCCCAATGAAGACCGCCAAACCGCCAACAATCAGCACTAATGCCATCTGAGTCACGGAGGAGAGTCAATCATCTTTACTCTGTGTTGCCGTTCAAGCAGTATGCGTTACGACGAGGGTGTAGGTTTCTTCCCGACGCAGACGTAGCCTCCGGAGTATGAACGTGAAACAAAAAGCGACGACGATACGCGTCAGCGTCAAGACCCGGGACAGAATCGCCGCACTTGCCAGAAAGGCGGGTGAACCCATGACCGCGATCATCGACCAGGCCATTCGGGAGTTGGAGAAGAAGCACCGCTGGCAACATGTCGCGGACCAGATGGAACGCACGAGGAAGGAGGACCCGCGAGCCTGGGCCGACTATCTCGCCGAGTCCGAGCTGGTCCAGGGCCCACCGTCAAGCTCCCTCCGCATCGCACCCGAGTGGGAGGGGCTCATCACGTTTCCCGAGGAGAGAGATGAGGGTGATCCAAGGCGAGATCTGGCTCGCTGAGCTGGGCGAGCCCACCGGACGGGAGCAGGGCTACCGTCGCCCCGTGCTCGTCGTGAGCAACGACGGCTTCAACGCCGCAGCCGCAGTAAAGATCATTGTCCCCCTGACAACGACCGAGCGCGGATGGGACAACCACATCCCGGTCAGCCGCGAAGGCACGGGGCTCGACAAACCCAGCTGGGCCATGGTCGAGCACGTGCGAAGCGTGTCTCCCCAGCGATTCACCAGGAGAGTCGGGATCGCTCCCGACGAGGTCGTCCGCGAAGTGACCGACTGGATCGCGGACATCGTCTGACGATTAGTGCCATCCGGCGAAGCGGAATTTCGCCGGGTGGCACCCTCATCGTGCCAGACTCGCCGATCGACCGTCGCCAACCCGCCTCAATCGGCGGCGCTCCCGCTGGACAGTCGCAGCCGCATGCCGTCCAGGATGAGGGCCAGCCCCGCCTCGAACGAGCGGTCGCCCTGCGGGTCGCCCTCCTCCAGCAGGGCCGCCATGATCCGGGGGTAGCGTGCCTGAAACTCCGCCATGTCGGGCCCCGACTCGTCCGTGTCCGGCCGCGTCCGGTCGGCCTGCTCCTCCAGCACGAACCCGGCCACGTAGTTGCTCACCGCGAACAGTCCCCGCGCCGCGTCCGCCACCGTGAAGCCCGCCAGCTCCAGCGCCTCCACCGCCCGCTCCACCATCGCGAACATCTCGGGCGACGACCGCGTCCCGGCCGCCAGCCTGGCGCCGTCGCGGTGGGAGTTGAGTATCGACCGGCTGCCGCGGGCGTAGTCGGCCACCCACTCCCGCCACTGCGACGGGTCCGTGAACACCGGCCGCGTCACGTGCGGTGCCTCCATGGCCACCGCCATCGCGTCGAGCAACTGCTGCTTGTTCTTGAAGTGCCAGTAGAGCGCCGGCGCCTGCACGCCGAGCTCCGCCGCCAGCCGCCGCAAGGTGAGGCCGTCGAGGCCCACCTCGTCGAGCAAGCGGAGCCCCGTCGCCACGATGGTGCCTTTTTCGAGTGCCACGGTTGACAGTTTAACAACGTTCAATGCATCCTTAACAGCGTTAGATTTAACGGCGTTAAGGAGGTTCGTCGTGATCCACGCGGAAGGGCTCCGGAAGAGTTACCGGTCCAAGGACGCGCTGGCGGGCATCGACCTGTCCGTGCCGGCGGGCACGGTCTGCGGGCTCCTCGGGCCCAACGGGGCGGGCAAGACCACCGCCGTACGCATCCTCACCACCCTCCTCCGCCCCGACTCCGGTCACGCGGAGGTGGCGGGGCTGGACGTGGTGCGGGACGCGGCGCGGCTGCGCTTCATGTTCGGGCTCGCCGGGCAGCACGCGGCGGTCGACGAGTTGCTCACCGGGCGGCGCAACCTGGAGATGTTCGGCAGCCTGTACCACCTGCCCAAGGCGGCGGCCCGGCGGCGGGCCGACGAGCTGCTCGAGCGGTTCGACCTGACCGACGCCGCGAACCGGCGGGTCAAGACGTACTCAGGGGGCATGCGCCGCCGCCTCGACGTGGCCGCCAGCCTGATCGTCGCGCCGCCCGTGCTGTTCATGGACGAGCCCACGACCGGTCTCGACCCGCGCAGCCGCCTCGGGCTGTGGGAACTGCTGCGCGACCTGGTCACCGAAGGGACCACGCTGCTGCTCACCACTCAATACCTGGACGAGGCCGACCGTCTCGCCGACCAGATCGTCCTGCTCGACCAGGGGCGGGTCGCCGCCTCCGGCTCACCCGTGGAGCTGAAGCAGCGGATCGGCGGCGACCGGGTGCAGGTCGTCCTCCGCGCCGCCGCCGACGTCCCCCAAGCCCTCGACCTGGTACGGCGCGCGGCCGATGAACGGCAGGTGGAGGTGGTGGACGAGCGGCGGGTGACGGTGGCGGTCGAACAGGGGGCGCAGTCGCTCATCCGCATCGCCGGCGCGCTGGACACGGCCATGATCCCGGTCGAAGACCTGTCCCTCCGTCGCCCCACCCTGGACGAGGTCTTCCTCCACCTGACCACCACCTGACCACCCGACCACAGCCGCTGACCGCCACCCGACCCGCCCTTCCGGCAGGTCCGGCCGATTCCCACGAGGTGACTCCACATGACCCTTGTCCACGTACCCGCTCCACCGACGACGCTCGGCGAGCGCCTCCGCTGGACGATCTCCGACTCCCTGACCATCGCGCGCCGCACCTACTTCAGGCTGATGGCGCAACCAGGGGAAATAGCGGGATACCTGGTGTTCCCCGTTGTCATGACCATCCTGTTTGGCTATGTCTTCGGCAGCGCGATCACCCTCCCCGGTGGGGGCGACTACCGCAGTTACCTGATGCCCGGCATCTTCATGCAGGTCATGGCGATGACCGCGGCCGCCGCGGCCACGGCGGTCGGCGAGGACATGGAACGCGGCATCATCGACCGGTTCCGCGCCCAGCCGATCGCCCGCGGCGCCGTGCTCATCGGCCGCAGCGTCGCCGACCTGTCCATGCACCTGCTGTCGCTGGCCTCGATGGTGGTGGCGGCGATGCTGCTGGCGGGGTGGCGGGCGCACGGCACCTTCGGGCAGACGGCGGCGGCGTTCGGCCTGCTGGCCCTGTTCGGCTTCGCGATGATCTGGGTGGGCACGTACATCGGGCTGTTCGTCAAGAGTGGCGCCCAGGCGGACGCGGCGACGTTCGGGTGGCTGTTCCCGATGACGTTCCTGGCCAACACGTTCGTCCCGACGGAGGGGCTGCCCGCCTGGATCAAGCCGCTCGCCGACTGGAACCCGATGAGCGCCGTGGTCGCCGCCGCCCGCCTGCTCTTCGGCAACCCGACGTCGCACTCCACCGCCTGGCCGCTCCAGCACCCGATCGCGGCGAGCCTGCTGTGGTCCGGGGCGCTCATCGTCGTCTTCATGCCGTTGGCCGTCCGCGCCTACCGCCGTATATCCCGCTGATCCGCCGGGTGACGTACGCCGAAGCAGGCGGCCAAGAACGCGCACGTCACGGCGCCCAGCCCCGTGAACCGCAGGAGCGTGTCCCTGGACGGGGCCCGGCCATGGACGGCGGGTGGGGCTCACCGTGCCTGCCGTAAAAGGGAAGTGCCCGTAAAGCGGGTACGGAGGAGGGCGCCCCTGAACGGGGTCCGGCCACGGACGGCGGGTGGCTCGAAAGCAGATGTCTGCGGGAAGGCAGCAAAGCGCCGCCCGGCGGTGTGGTGCCGGGCGGCTCTTCGTGGTCGGGTGGTTCACCCCCGATGTGGGCGCGTGAGGTCGCGCCCGCCCGGCCGCGGGAAGTGCGGCGCGGGATCCCGGCGGCCTCCGCTCAGCTGGTGGCCGAGGCGGCGGCGCCGGAGAACTTAGGAGGACTTGGCGAGGAGGGAGCGCAGCACGTACTGCATGATGCCCCCGTGCCGGTAGTAGTCGGCCTCGCCGGGCGTGTCGATGCGGACCACCGCGTCGAACTCCACCTCGCCCGCCTTGACGTGCACGGTCGCCGGGATGCCGCCCTTGTTGAGCTCCTCCACCCCGGTGATGTCGAACGTCTCCTCGCCGGTCAGCCCCAGCGAGGCGGCCGAGACGCCCTCCGGGTACTGCAGCGGCAGCACGCCCATCCCGATCAGGTTGGAGCGGTGGATGCGCTCGTACGACTCCGCGATCACGGCGCGGACGCCCAGGAGCGCCGTGCCCTTGGCCGCCCAGTCGCGCGACGAGCCCGAGCCGTACTCCTTGCCCGCGAGCACCACCAGCGGCGTCCCGGCCGAGGCGTAGTTGACCGAGGCGTCGTAGATGAACGACACCGGCCCCTCGTCCTGGGTGAAGTCGCGGGTGTAGCCGCCCTCGGTGCCGGGCGCGATCTGGTTGCGCAGGCGGATGTTGGCGAACGTACCCCGGATCATGACCTCGTGGTTGCCGCGCCGCGAGCCGTAGGAGTTGAAGTCCTTGACCGCGACCTCGTGCGACTGCAGGTATTGGGCGGCGGGCGTGCCGACCTTGATGGAGCCGGCCGGCGAGATGTGGTCGGTGGTGACCGAGTCGCCGACCTTCACCAGCACGCGGGCGCCGGAAATGTCGGTAACGGGGTCAGGAGTCGAGGGCATGCCCTCGAAGTAGGGAGCCTTGCGCACGTACGTGGAGGAAGGGTCCCACTCGAAGGTGTTGCCCGTGGGGATCGGCAGCGACGTCCAGTGCTCGTCGCCCTTGAACACGTCGGCGTAGTCCCGCTCGAACATGTCGCGCCCGATCGAAGAGTTGACCACGGCCGCGATCTCCTCGGGCGACGGCCAGATGTCGCGCAGGAACACCGGCGTGCCGTCGGCGCCGACGCCCAGCGGCTCGGTGTCGAGGTCGAGGTCCATGGTCCCGGCCAGCGCGTACGCCACCACGAGCGGCGGCGAGGCCAGGTAGTTCATCTTGACGTCGGGGTTGATCCGGCCCTCGAAGTTGCGGTTGCCCGACAGCACGGCGGTGACGGCGAGGTCGTTGGCCTGGATCGCGTCGGAGATCTCCGGGAGCAGCGGCCCGGAGTTGCCGATGCAGGTGGTGCAGCCGTAGCCGACGAGGTTGAAGCCGATCTTGTCGAGGTACGGCTGGAGCCCCGAACGCTCGAAGTAGCCGGTGACGACCTGCGAGCCGGGAGCCAGAGAGGTCTTGACCCACGGCTTGCGGGTCAGGCCCTTCTCGACGGCGTTGCGGGCCAGCAGGGCCGCGCCGAGCATGACGTACGGGTTGGAGGTGTTGGTGCACGAGGTGATCGCGGCGATGGAGACGATGCCGTGGTCGATCTCGAACGAGGTGCCGTCCTCGAGCGTCACCGAGACCGTCTTGTGCGGGCGGCTGCCGTTGGCGCGGGCGTTGGAGGCGGGCGCGTCGGAGGCGGGGAAGCTCTCTTCCACGGCCTCGTCGATGCCGTCGCCGTCGAAGTCGGTGACGTAGTTGCGCACGTCGCGGCGCCAGGTGTCCTTGGCGGCCGACAGGGCGATGCGGTCCTGCGGGCGCTTCGGGCCGGCGATGGACGGGACGACGGTGCCGAGGTCGAGCTCGATGTACTCGGAGAAGACCGGCTCGGCCGCCGACGGGTCGAGCCAGAGGCCCTGGGCCTTGGCGTAGGCCTCGACGAGCGCGATCTGCTCCTCGGAGCGGCCGGTCAGGCGCAGGTAGTCGACCGTCTGGCCGTCGATCGGGAAGATCGCGCAGGTGGAGCCGAACTCGGGGCTCATGTTGCCGATCGTGGCCCGGTCGGCCAGCGGCACGGACGAGACGCCGTCGCCGTAGAACTCGACGAACTTGCCGACCACTCCGTGCTTGCGCAGGATCTCGGTCACCGTCAGCACCAGGTCGGTGGCCGTGGCGCCGGCGGGCAGCTTGCCGTTGAGCTTGAAGCCGACCACGCGCGGGATCAGCATGGAGATCGGCTGGCCGAGCATCGCGGCCTCGGCCTCGATGCCGCCGACGCCCCAGCCGAGGACGCCGATGCCGTTCTCCATCGTGGTGTGCGAGTCGGTGCCCACGCAGGTGTCGGGGTAGGCCTTGCCGTCGCGGATCATGACCACGCGGGCCAGGTGCTCGATGTTGACCTGGTGGACGATCCCGGTGCCGGGCGGGACGACCTTGAACTCGTCGAAGGCCGTCTGGCCCCAGCGCAGGAACTGGTAGCGCTCGTGGTTGCGCTCGTATTCGCGCTCGACGTTGCGCTGGAAGGCGTCGGGGTGACCGAAGTAGTCGACGATGACCGAGTGGTCGATGACCATCTCGGCGGGGGCCAGCGGGTTGATCCGGGCCGGGTCGCCGCCCAGGTCGCGTACGGCCTCACGCATGGTGGCCAGGTCGACCACGCACGGCACGCCGGTGAAGTCCTGCATGATGACGCGGGCCGGGGTGAACTGGATCTCCACGCTCGGCGCCGCCTTGGGATCCCAGCCGCCCAGCGCGCGGATGTGGTCGGCGGTGATGTTCGCGCCGTCCTCGGTGCGGAGGAGGTTCTCCAGCAGGATCTTCAGGCTGAACGGGAGGCGGGCTGCGCCTTCGACGGCGTCCAGCCGGAAAATCTCGTAAGACGCGTCGCCTACGCGTAGCGTGTCACGGCTGCCGAAGCTGTTCGCGGACACGATGATTCGCCTCCTCCATAGACATTTGCTCAGTTGAATCCTGCCGCACCCCGGGAGCAGTAAGAACGTTAGGTGAGCCTAACCCGCGGGGCCGCGCGGCGGATGTCTTGATGTCAAGATATCTCTAAAAGTATCTCGACATCAAGTTAAACCGGCGCCAGCCGCCAGAACAGCAGGCCGATGATGGCGATGGACAGCACGGGAGCCAGGATCTTCTGCTCGAACGTCTTCCCGGTCTTGATCCCGATCTTCCACGGCAGCACGAACCGGACCGACACCGGCCACAGCACCGGACAGCCCCGCTCGGTCATGCAGTCGCCGACGACGTGCACGAGGCAGCCGATGGCCACGGCCATGCCCAGCCACGCGTAGCCGACCCCCTGCGACAGGAAGACGGCGTAGAGCCCGGCGGTCAGGCCGACGTTGATCATCGCCGAACCGAGCTTGTTGCCCGGGATGCCGATGCCGATCGCGCGCAGCGCCAGGCCGATGAGCAGCACGACCATGATGTCGCGGCCGATCGGATAGGTGTTGGCCAGCCAGTGCGCCGCGAACCCGAGCACCACCGCGAACGCCAGCGAATGCGTCGCCCCCCGGTGTCCGCCGCTCAGCCAGTTGACGGCCTTGCTCAGCACCCAGGTGACCGGCCCGAACGTCTGCGCGATCGTCGCGCTCGGATGGTCGAGGTCGGGCAGCATGGCCGCCCCGGCGCAGATGATGGCGCCGGCGATGAACTCGGCCGGGGTGAGGGCGTTCGCCATGATCCCGGTCTCGATGAACCTGGACGAGTCGGTCAGCATCGGGAGCGCGGCGAGCCCGGGTGCGAGTCCTAGCCAAGCGATGGCCCCGGTCATCGCATGCGAATGCCCCATCATGATCGAAACTGTACGGCAAAGCCGTTCTTTACGCGCGGAGACCCGCCTGGGGCGCCATCACCCTCACCACGGCGCTACGGACTTTGCCGACCGCAGACCAACGCCGGTCGTACCGGAAATGTCCGGAAACGCAGACGAGGTCGTCTCCGCGGCGACAGCACCCCCCAGCCCTGCCGACGCGGAACGACCTCGTCTGCTCTGAACAACGACACCCTCCCGTCTCCTGTTCCCGTAATCCGCAACTTTTTCGTGATCTGTCTCACTCTGCCCACCCGCTTGCGAACGACATATTGGCGATATATCTTTGAAGCATCGAGAACATTCACAAGCATTCACAAGAAGGAGCGTTTGACATGACTTCCGCACAAGCAGCAGGTCGGCCGTGGCCCGAGCCCCGCGAGTTCAAGCGTGCCGCCCGTGAAGCGCTCAAGGCCGTGGCCGAGGCGTGGGAACAGGGCGGGCACCACCACCATCACCACCACCGCGGCGGCGGCGGTCCGCACGAGGAGCGGCAACGCGGCCGGCGTGGATTCCCGCCCGAGTTCGGGCGCGGCCCCTGGGGATGGGGTCCCGGCGGACCGGGCCCGTTCGGGCATCGGGGCGGCTGGGGAGGCCGGGGTGGCCGGAAGGCCAAGCGGGGCGACGTACGCGCCGCGATCCTGGCGCTCCTGTCCGAGGAGCCGCGCAACGGCTACCAGATCATCCAGGAGATCGCCGAGCGCAGCGAAGGCGGCTGGAAGCCCAGCCCCGGCGCCGTCTACCCGGCGCTCCAGCAGCTCACCGACGAGGGGCTGGTCGTCGCCGAGGAGAACGAGGGCCGCAAGACCTTCCGCCTCACCGAGACCGGGCTCGCCTACATCGAGGCGCACGCCGACGAGATCCGCGCCCCGTGGGACGAGATGCGGCCCGACATCGACGACAACACCGCGGACCTGTGGGACATCGCGCGCCAGTCGGCATTCGCGATGATGCAGGTTTTGCAGACCGGGAGCGACGCACAAATCCGCGAAGCGCGTAAGACTCTTGTAGAGACCCGGCGCAAGCTCTACCAGATTCTGGCCGACGGCGACCCGGGTGAGGAGTAACGCATGACCGGCGCCACCCTGGAAGGCCGGTACGGGGAGAGCGAGGAACCAGCCATGGACCCCAACGATCTCCGCATCGGCGACGCCGAGCGCGAACAGACGATGGCCGACCTGCGCGAGCACTTCGCGCAGGGCCGCCTCGACCGCGAGGAGCTGGACCAGCGCCTCGATCGGACACTCGGCGCACGCACCGCGCGAGACCTCGCGCAGATCACCGCTGACCTTCCGGGACAGCGGCGGCAGTACGACTACCGCGACCCGCATGGCCTGCCTCCCCAGGCGTTCGACAAGGACGCCTGGCGGGCGGCGATGAAGGCGCACCGGCACCAGATGCAGTCGATGCGTCACGAGCGGCGCGACATGCGACATGGCTGGGGACGGCGGCACCATGGGCCGGGGCCGTTCCTGCCGATCCTGTTCGTGTTGCTGATGGTGGGGCTCGTGTTCGGGGGGTTCGGCATCGCGAAGGTGCTGTTCTTCGTGTTCATCGGAGCCATGGTCTTCAAGATGATCCACCGGCACTCCCACCGCCGCTGACCCCATCATCCCCTTTTAAAGGCATATATAGGTCCGATCGCCGCCGTCACCCGACGGGCGGCGGTCGGCACAATTCGCGGCATGTTCCAACATCCGAACGGCCGCCACCACGAGATCCGCGGCCACCGCCTCTGGGTGGAGCAGGACGGCGCGGGCCCACCGGTCGTCCTGCTGGCCGGGCTCGGCCCGGCCGGTTCGCACGTGGTCTTCCACCCGCACTTCGACGCGCTGGCCGCCGACCATCGGGTGATCTACGTCGACCTCCACGGCCGCGGCCGATCCGACCTCCCGGCCGACCTGGGCGAGATCACTTTCGCGAACGACGTGGCCGACGTCACGGCCCTGCTCGGCGAGCTCGGCCCCGCGCACCTGTACGGCTTCTCCTACGGCGGCCTGATCGCCCAGGCCGTCGCCCTGGATCACCCGCACCTCGTCACGACCCTCACTCTGGCCAATTCCCTGCACAGCCCGGAGATGTGGCAGCTCAACCACGCCAACATCAACCGCGAACTCGCCACCCAGCTCCCGGAGACCTGGGAGCGCATCCAGGCGCTGCGGCGCTCCGGCCTGCGGTCCACGTCCGCGCCCATGCGCGCGGAGTTCGCCGCGGCGGCACCGCTGATCAGGTTCTACGATCCCGCCAACGCCGCTCTCCTGGCCACCGAACCGGGCGCCCGCAACGAGGAGCTTTATCCGCTCTTCTGCGGTGACGACGTCGATTTCATGATCGGTGGTCAGGTGGCGGCGATTCCGGACTTCCGGCCGCGACTCAAGGAGCTCGCCGTCCCGCTGATGGTGCTGGCCGGGCGGTACGACCGGGCGTTGTATCCGGCGGCGCAGCTGGACTTCCAGCGGTTCGCCCCGCGGGCGCGCTTCGAGATGCTGGAGCGCAGCGGCTCCTTCGGCCACGTCGAAGAGCCTGAGACCGTGCTGGGCCTGCTGCGCGAGTTCTGGCGGTCCGCATGAGGGCGCGGGTTCCGGCGGTCGGCTTGAGGGCGCGGATCCGTGAGTTCTGGCGGTCCGCATGACGAAGCGGTCCGGCTCCGCGACCACTGACCGGTCGCGTGACGAGTCGCCTCTGGGGCGCGCGACGCGCCGGACGGCAGATCGTGACTTCGGCCTGCTCTGGGCCGGGCAGTCGTTGTCGCTGTTCGGAGACCAGTTCATGACGCTGGCGCTGCCGCTGCTGGCCGTGACCGTCCTGGGCGCTTCCCCGGCGCAGGCCGCGTTGCTGCCGTTCGCGCTGTTCGTCCCCTTCCTCCCGCTCGGCCTGCCGGCCGGGGCCATCGTGGACCGGCTGCCCCGCCGTACCGTCATGCTGGTCTGCGACAGCGTGCAGGTGCTGGCGTTCGGCGCGATCTGGGTGCTGGCCGTTCTGGGCGGGCTGACGTTTCCGGTGCTGTTCGCGCTGATCCTGGTGAGCGGGTGCGCGGTGGTGTTCTTCCAGGTCGCGTACACCTCCTACCTGCCCAGCCTGTACGGCGAGGCGGAGGCGCTACATCGCGGCAACACGCGGCTGGCCCTGTCGGAGTCGGCGGCCAAGGCGCTGGGCCCGATGGCGGCCGGGCCGGTCATCGCGGCGCTCGGCCTGGTCGGGGCCATCGCCGCCAACATGGTCAGCTTCGCGGCGTCACTCACCTCGCTGGCGCTGATCCGCCACCGCGAGAAGGTCGCCACTGAGCTGAGCACCACCGCGCCGGGGACCGCACCTGGATCGGGCACCACGACCCCAGGCCACGGACGTGAGCCCGGCTGGATGCGGCGCGACATCGCCGAGGGGCTGCGGTTCGCGCTCCGGCACCCGATCCTCCGGCCCGTCCTGGCGTGCGGCACGGTCTATGTCCTGGCACTGTCCATGGTCGAGACGAGCCTGGTGCTCTACTGCCGCAACGTCCTCGGCCTGTCCCCCGCCTGGATCGGCGTGGTGATCGGCGCCGCCGCGGCGGGCTACCCGATCGGGAACCTGCTGTCGACCCGGCTGATCCGCCGTCTCGGCTCGCCGCGCACCCTCGTACTGGCCGCGTCGGTGTCCGTGCTGGGCATCGTCGCCATGCCCGCGCTCGGTTCCCTGGGCGGGGCACCCGGCGCGATCGGGCTGGTCGCGGGGAGCATCGTGCACTGCGTCGGCGAGGGCGCCTTCAGCCCCACGTCGATCACGATGCGCCAGGTGCTCACCCCGGCATCCCTGTTGGGCCGGGTCGGTTCGGTGCAGCGATTCCTCCTCTGGGGCGCCATCGCGCTGGGCAGTCTGCTGGCCGCGGCGGCGACCGCGCTGGGCGGGCTCGCCGCTGCGGTGTGGATCGGCGCGCTGGGCACCATACTGTGCCTGCCCGCCCTGCTCCAGCGCGGCATCCGCGCGGCGATGACATCGGCTCCGGCCTCTGACGTTCAACAAGACGCCACAAAAGAGTCAAACAACAGTCAGTAAAGTTCCTGTGTGTCGCTTTATGGTGTGGATCAGCACTGATCCACGGAAAGGTACGCGGAAGAACATGCGGGTCGCTCAACTACTGCTCGCGACGTTGACAGCGTCGGCCCTGTTCGCCCTCCCCGCCCAGGCGGCCGACCGGCCGTCACGACTGCCGGCGGAGGTGAACGGCGGGGCCTGGCCGTCGGGCCACGTCCAGGGGATCGCGATCGACCAGAAGAAGGGGTTCATGTACTTCTCCTTCACCAACCTCCTGGTCAAGACCGACCTCGCCGGCAAGCCGGTCGGCTCCGTCACCGGCTTCACCGGCCACCTGGGCGACCTCGACTTCAACAGCCGCGACGGCCGCGTGTACGGCTCCCTGGAGTACAAGGCCGCCAAGTCCTTCTACATCGCCATCTTCGACGTGGACCGCATCACCAGCCTCGACATGAACGCCGAGACCTCCGACGTGGTCACGGCCGTCTACCTCAAGGACGTGGTGGACGACTACAGCGCCGACATGAACGGCGACGGCGTCTTCGACGGCGACACGGCCAAGACCCCGGACCACCGCTACGGCTGCAGCGGCATCGACGGCGTCGCCTTCGGCCCCGCGTTCGGCAAGCGCGGCGGCGGCGACAAGCTGACCGTCGCGTACGGCATCTACGCCAACGCCGACCGCCAGGACAACGACTACCAGGTCATCCTGCAGTACGACATCAAGCAGTGGCGCCAGTACGAACGCCCCCTCACCCAGACCGCCCCGCACACCTCGGGCCCCGACAAGTCCGACGACAAGTACTTCGTCCGCACCGGCAACACCACCTACGGCGTGCAGAACCTGGAGTACGACGGCCACACCGGCAACTGGTTCATGGCGGCGTACAAGGGCATCAAGCCGCAGTTCCCGAACTACTCCTTCTTCATGATCGACGGCGCCAAGCCCGCCGTGATCAAGCCCATCGAAGGCCAGCCCCAGCCCGAGCGCGGCAAGACGCTCTCTCTGGTCGAGCGGGGCCTCCATGACCCGGCGACCGGCATCTGGGGCTGGGAATTCGGCGGCCAGTACGGCCTGGCCTCACTGGACGACGGCCGCTACTACGTCGCCCAGCAGGGCACGGTCGTGGAGGACGGGGTGACCAAGCAGACCGGCCTCGCCCAGCTCCACCGCTGGACCGGCAAGGCACCGGCGCCCTTCGAGCGGGTCCAGTAGCGGTCACCAGGCTGGACCGTGTCCTGACAGTGGTCCAGCGGATGCGCGGGTGGCGATCATCCCGGTGATCGCCACCCGCGGCGGTCAGGCATCGCCTCCGGCCGGCGTGGTGAAGTACGGGTGCTGCCGCAGGAACGCCGGCGACGCGGCGCTGCTAGCCGCTGTCGCCGAGGATCCACGGCAGCGGGTTGATCGCGGTGCGGCGCACCAGGGTCATGGGAGTCTCCTCGCAGGCTGGTCGAAGGGATAGTCCACGTACGCGAACGCCGATCCGTCCGGCGCCCAGCTGGGCACGTTGATCGTGCCCTGCCCGCCGTCGAGCGCGACCAGCGTGGTGGGCTCCTGCCAGGCGTCGACGGACACCAGCCGCAGCGCGACCGGCAGGTCGGCGGGGTGCCCGGTGGTGCCCGGCGGGTAGCTGAGGTAGACCGCGACATCGCCGGTCGGAGCGACATGCGGGAACCAGTTCACGCGCTCGTCGAAGGTCAGCTGCGCCAACTCGGTCCCGTCCGGCCGTACGCGGGCGAGTTGGGCGTGTCCGGGCGTGGTGGAAAACTGTTCGGTGTTGAACACGATCCACTCGCCGTCCGGCGTCCACTCGCATCCGTCCGCCGGGCCCGGGTCGGTCGTGACGGCGACGTCTCCCCGCCCGTCGACGCCGACGGTGTGGATGGTCGCCGACGCCCACCAGTTGTCCCCTTCCGGGGTCAAACGGACGTAGCCGAGCCGTTGCCCGTCGGGGCTGACGCCGTGCAGGAAATGCATCCCGCCGTCATCGGCGGTGACGCGACGCGCCGTACCTCCGGTGAGGGGGACCTGCCAGATGTGCCAGTCGTTCGCCGACGCGAACACGGTCGCCCCGTCGGGGGCGAGGACGTGGTCGTTGTTGACGTCCGGCAGCCCTTCCGCGGGGATCTCCCGGGGCGGCTCGGAACCGTCGACGGGCAGGAGCCAGAGTTTCCCGTCGCCGTTGATCAGCAGTCGGCCGTCGGGCGTCCAGTTCGGCGCCTCATAGAGGCGATCGCGCGACTCGGACACCGTACGCACGGCTCCGGTGCGGCGATCCCAGACGCGGATCCGGGCGCGCTGCCCGGGCCGCAACCGCCGTTGCGGCACTTTCTGCTCACTCACTTACCGTCTCCTTCGGCCAGGTAAGCGCGAATGCCTTCGACAATGAGGTCATGATCCTCCTGCGAGGACAGCCCGGAGGCGGTCGCCGCCGCGACCACCCCGGCTCCTCGTACCCGGATGGGGAAGGATCCGCCGGTCACCGCGTACTCGGCGCCCAGCCATCCGGCCGCGACCGGATTCACCCCCATGGCGGACAGGCGGGCGTCCACCAGCGCGCTGCTGGCCTCCATCCGCAGGACGACGGCGGACTTGCGGGCGATCCAGGTGTCCTGATCGGGGGTGATGCCCGGCAGGGCGGCGCGGAAGAGGATCAGGCCGGGCCGGCGGATGTCGATACCCACCTTGTGGCCGGCTTCCTGCGCGATCGCGGTGATGCGGGTGCCGAGTCGCCAGGCGTGCGCGTGGTCGAACGCGTCGAAGACCAGCTCCTGCTCCTGACGTTCCAGCGTGGTGACGAGATCGGTCATGACGGCTCTCCTTCGAGTCAGGAGGCGGCGAGCTGGGCTCGCGCCTGGTCGATGGTGTCGAGGATCGAGACGGTCTCGTCCAGCGTGTGCACGGGCGATTCGGTACGGCCTTCGCCGACGAACCGGGCCAGTGCCGTGGCCTCCCACGAGAGCCCGGCGAAGAGCTTCAGGTCCGTCGGGTCGCTCCAGGTGAGCACGGGGGCGAACGGGTTGCTGTCCGCGAGCGTGAAGGAGGTGGGGGTGTAGAAGCTGCCGTCGACGCTGATCGTCGCTTCTGATCCGGCGATCACGGCGGTCATCGGAGTTCTCGCAAGGATCGAGGAGTACAAGGTGGACTGCGCGTCGCCCGCATGGGTGAGCACGAGCGTCGAGTAGGCGTCCACGCCCGTCTTCGTCATACCGCCCACAGCGACGACCCGGGTCGGGGCGCCGAGCACCATCGAGGAGAGCTGCACCGGGTAGATGCCCAGATCCAGCAGCGCGCCGCCGCCGAGCTCGGGCCGGTAAAGGCGATGCCGCGGATCCGCGGTGATCGCCTGCCCGTGATCGGCGAGTACGACACGAACCTCCCCGAGTACGCCATCGGCGAGCAGCTTGCGGATGACCGACGTCTGGGGCAGGTAGCGGCTCCACATCGCCTCCATCACCAGCACCCCCGCGGCACGTGCCGCGTCCGCCAGCGTCCGCGCCTCGGCCGCGCTCACCGTGATCGGCTTCTCGATCAGTACGTGCTTGCCCGCGGCGATCGCCGCCAGCCCGATCGAAAGGTGCTCGCTCTGCGGCGTCGCGATGTAGACGACATCCACCTCCGGATGCGTCACCAGCTGCTCCGTGGAGCCGAGCGCGACCTCGATGCCGTGTTCGGCGGCGAACGCAGCCGCCCGATCGGCCGAGCGGGACGAGACCGCTACGACGCGCTGCGCGGTGTGGGCGCGCAGCGCCTTGGCGAACTCACCCGCGATCCATCCCGGTCCTACGATGCCCCACCGCAGCGACGGCTCCCCCGTGCCTGGCAGGTAGAGGTCGGGGTCGGGGAGATGAGAAGGCAGCATGTTCACTCCATGTCATCGACGTTCTAGAAAACTGACTTGGCACGAGCTAAAGTTACGCGCAGGTTAGCACGAGCCAAATTGTGTTGGCCGAGTTTCTGGCGTTCGGCTACGAACTAAAGGAGGCGTCGATGTCGACAGAACTGCCGGCGCGCTCGCACACACCCCCCCTCCCCACCCAGCCAGTCCGCAACTGGTACCTCGCCGCCCTCGGGGTAGCGCAGTTCGGAATCTTCGTGGCGATCCTGTCGCCAGTGATCGTCAGCATGCAGCTCAAGGCGCAGGAGCTGAATCCGGACAATCCCGCGTCCATCATCGGCACCGTGCTGCCCATCGGCGCGCTCGGAGCCCTGGTCGGGAACCCACTCTTCGGAGCACTGAGCGATGCGACGAAGACGAGGTGGGGGCGTCGCCGGCCCTGGCTCCTCGGCGGCGTCGTGGCGCTGCTGGCCGGCCTCGCCTGGGTCTCCGTGAGCACGAACGTGCTCACGCTGACCATCGCCTGGCTGGTCTGCCAGCTCGCGTCGAACGCGGCATCCGCGGCGCTGGTCGCGAGCTTCGCCGACAACGTCCCCGAAGCACAGCGCGGCCGCGCGTCCAGCGTCCTCGCTCTCGCGCAGAACGTGTCGATCCTCGCCGGCAGCTACGGCGCCGTCCTGCTCGTGAAGAACCTGCCCATCCTGTTCGTCGCGCCCGGCGTCATCGGCGTTGCCTGCATCGTCGTCTACGTCCTCGTCACTCCCGATCGCCTCCCGGACACACCAGTCCAGCCGTTCTCCTTCGCCCGGATCCTCGGCACCTTCTGGACGAACCCCATCAAGTACCCCGACTTCGGCCTGGCCTGGTGGTCGCGGTTCTGCATGGTCCTCGGGGCCTTCGTCTTCACCACCTATCGGCTGCTTTACATGCAGAGGCACCTGGGCCTCAGCGCGGCCGACGCGGTCGTGGCGGTCGCCAACGGCGTGCTCCTCTACACGATCACCCTGTTCATCGGCACCAGCGTCGCCGGCTGGCTGTCCGACAAGCTCCGTCGCCGAAAGATCTTCGTCGCCGGCTCTTCACTCGTGTTCGGCATCGGGCTGGTCATCCTCGCCTTCGCCGACAGCGTGGCCGTGTTCTACCTCGCCGAGATCATCATGGGACTCGCGTTCGGCATCTACGCGGCCGTCGACACGGCCCTGGTCATCGATGTCCTGCCGGACCCCGACAAGCCGGGCAAGGACCTCGGCGTCATGAACATCGCCAACTCCCTGCCACAGTCCCTCGCCCCCGCGCTCGGGCTCCTGCTGCTGGGCATGGGCGGTGGTGACAACTACCCGGCGCTGCTCTGGGGCGCGGGCATCATCACCGCCATCGGCGCCGCGCTCATCATCCCCATACGCGGCGTCCGCTGACCCCAGCCCATCGCCGCAGTCGGGTCGTGGCGTGCCACCCGCACATCACGACCCGGTTTGGGCGGGCCCTGTCCGGGCGGGGCCTGTCGACTCACGAACCACAAGCTCCGTCCGCGTCGCACTCACTCGGCGCGGCTTGTCACCGCACTCGAGCCGCTCCAGCACCGACGTCAAGGTCGCCTCGACGGTGGCCTCGACATCCTGCCGAACCGACGTCAGCCGGTGGTACGACAGCGACGCCAGGTAGCTGTCGTCGAACCCGACCACGGAGATCTCGTCGGGCACCCGCACGTTCGCCTGCGCGAACACCGCCAGCACACCCACCGCGCACTGATCGCCACAGCACACCACAGCGGTCGGACGCCGGTCGCGCCCCAGGATCTCGCGCGCCGCGCTCGCGCCGTTCTCCTCGGAGAAGCCGCTGGAGAGCACCTCGATCCGGTCCTCCAGCCCGAACGCGGCCATCGCCCCGCGGTAGGCATCGGCACGATCCCGGCCTACGTTCCCCCCGAGCCCGCCGATGTAGACGATGTCACGATGCCCGAGCCCGACGAGGTGCTCGATCGCGAGACGAAGTCCCTCGACCTCGTCCACATGAACGTTGTCGACGTCGGACTTATGCGCCCATTCCCCGAGCCACACCACGGGCAGGAGTTCGCAAGCCTCCGCCAGAGCGCTCGACGCCGGATCCGGATTGAACGCGACCAGCGCCTCCACCCGTTGCTCCATCAGCTCAGCGACGACGACATCCGTCGACCGCTCAACTGTCCTCGGCCCCAGCGCCAACCCGAACCCCTCTTCGGCCGCCCGGACGAACAACCGCTCCACGAAGCGCACCTGAAACGGATGGCGAATCTCGAACACCGCTCCGATCAGGCGCGTGCGATTCTGACGAAGCAGCCGCGCCGAGGCATTCGGCCGATACCCGAGCTCACTCGCCGCGGCGAGGATCCGCTCCTTCGACTCCGCACTCGGGCCGGGAACATCCCGCATCACCAGCGAGACCAGCTGACGCGACACACCCACATGGTCAGCGATGTCCTGCATCGTCGGCAGCCGGCCGGAACCCTTGTATTTCCGCGGCGTCCGCGCACCATCCACGCCGGTCGTCATGCGTACCAGTCTCGCACGTGCTAAACGGGTCACGTGTCGCAAGCGAACCGGCCGGCGCGGCCTGTCTTTCATGACACTGTCAATCAGAGTGATGACGGGGTCAGCGATAGTGGCGATGGGCCGCGCTATTGCCTTGCGATCATCCGGCGATGGCGTGCTCGAGCCGGCGCTGGAGGGCGCGCGTGGCCAGGAAGAGGAGCACGGCCCAGACCGCGCAATAGCCGCCGAAGACCGCGCCGCCACGATCGGTGAGCAGCGCGCCGCCCAGCATGCCCACCGCCCCTGCCGTCGCCATGGCGGTGCACAACCACAGCAGGACGAGCAGGACCACACGCGGCCAGCACCTGTCGAAACGCACCTGGGCGGCCAGCAGGAACACGATGATCAGCAGCCCGCTCCCGGCGTTGGCCCACTGAGCCGACGCCACCTCGCCCGGCCCGTAGCCCTGATAGCTCTCGGGCGAGACGTGCGGGCCGCCCGTGACCCCCAGCCGCCCCTCCAAGGCGAAGAAGACCTTCGACACCACGTAAAGCCCGGTCCAGCCCATGGCCGCGTAACCCATCGTCCTCATGGGCGATGACTGTGCCAGCGACGAGAGCCGTCCGGGCTCCCCCGCTCGGGGGAGCCCGCCCCCCATAGAGGGGGATCACCGTCCTAGTGGGTCACGCCTCTATGGTGCGAGTGATCCAGGAGCGGTAGTGGGTCACGTCCGTCCAGACGCCGACCCCCGGCCCGCCATCGGGGTTGGTGGAGCAGCCGGCGCCGCCGCCCATCCGCTCGTCCACGTCGTCACCGTCGCGCGAGGTGGCTCCGATCAGCTCCCATCGGCCGGCGATCTTGCGGATCTGCGGGCCGCCGGAGTCACCGTGGCAGGCGCTGGCCGCGCGCCCGGCGCTGTCGCTGGTGCACAGCTCGGTGCCGCTGTTGAGGTCGACGCAACGGTTGTCGGATACGCGTACGGTGTCGAGTTCCTGCAGCTTCTCGGAACCGTTCTCGCATCTCGCCATGCTCTCGCAGGTCATGCCCCAGCCGATGACTCGGCTCGGGTCGCCCACTCGGCCGGGGCTGTCGGCGATGCGGATGGGCGCGAGGTTCACTCGCCGGTCCAGCTGGATCAGCTCCAGGTCGCCCTTGCGCTCCCCGCTCGAGTCGCGGCCGCTCCAGTCGGGATGGGTGACGATCCGCTTCACGCGGGCGACGACTCCGCCCTTGTCCCGGTCGAGGGAGCCGATGCGTACCCGGGTCTCGCCGGGTTTCATGAGTCCCTTGCAGTGGGCGGCGGTGACGACCCAGTCGGCGGCGATGAGGGCACCGCCGCAGTGGTGGTTGGGCACTTCGCTCAGCCGGAAGGACGCCATGAACGAGTAGGGCTCCGTCGCGTCCCTACCTCCGATGATGGCGGCGTGGTTCACGCCCGCAGCGGCCGTGGCGGTGGTGATCAGTGCGAGCCCTAGAGCCATGAGGGTGGCCAGCGCCATTGATCGCCTGCTGATTGCCTTGAACACAAGTCTCCTATCAGTTGGGGCGGCTGAGGAGACACTTTGAACGCTGCGAACTCAACGTGATGGCAGCCGCACCGGCCCGTGATCTGAGGGGGAATGGTGCTGCGTGGCTGGTCAGAGGCACCCGCCACAGGCCAAGGGTACCTACGGGCGCAAATGGTCGGCACCGAACGTGATCACACGATCACGAAACGATCACCCAGCGACCATCGCGCGACCATGCTGGTCAGCGGTCCGCGATGAACAGGAAGTTCCGGGGGAAGCCCATGACGTCCCGGGGCAGCGGCGGATCCCACGGCCACCGGCCGTACGAGGCGCCCTCCTCCCCGGGGGTCTTCAGCTCCGTGACCCGCCAGCCGCACCCCGACAGGAACTCCTCCGGCTCGTCCGTGCCGAACAGCCACGGGCAGCCGTCCTCCGTCAGCCTGCGCAACCCTTCCGCCGAGAACTCACTGATCATCGACTGGTGGCTGAGCAGATCCCCGGCGAGCACGCTCCCCGGAGCCGTGATCTCCGCGACAAGCTCCACCAGCCGGCGAGCGTCAGGCTCCGGCATGTAGAACAGCAGCCCCTCCACCACCCACAGAGTCGGCGCAGCCGGATCCCAGCCGGCCTCCCGAAGCGCCTGCGGCCAGGCGCCGGTCAGGTCGGCGCCGACGGCCCGGCGGGCGCAGCGGTGCTGGGCGCCGAGTTCGGCGAGCCGTTTGTCCTTCTCCTCCAGCAGGTCGGCCTGGTCGATCTCGTACAGCACGGTCTCCGGAGGCCAGGCCAGCCGTACGGAGCGCGTGTCCAGGCCGGCCGCCAGCAGTACGACCTGTCCGAGGCCGGAGCGCTCGGAGATCACGTCGTCCAGATAGCGGGTCCGGATGGCGATGAACTCGCCGACGCCCGGGTTGTCGTAGCGGGCGAAGAGGGTCGCGCCCTCCTCTCCGGCGAGTTCCTCGGCCAGGTGGTCGGTGAAGATCGCGTCTTCGCGTCCCGACTCCTTCGCCCTGGCGGCCGCGGTCCAGCGGGCGGTGGCGGAAACAGCGTGCATGGTCATTCCCTTCGAAGGATCAGCGGCGCGGGCTGCGTACCTGTTCGAGCAGGCGCCGCATCTGCTCCGGGATCCGGGCCGGAACCAGGTGGCCGTTCTCGTCGGGACGTACGCAGGCGATCCGCTGCTCCCCGGTGGCGACCAGTTCCTCGCCTCCGTCCGGGAGCTGACGCCAGTACTCGTAGGTCATCACCGACTGGGTCTGGCCCAGCTCTCCCTGCCGCATTCTGATGATCACCTCGTCGAAGACCGCCAGTTCCCGCAGGTAGTCGCAGTGGCAGCTCACGGTCAGCAGGCGCACCCCATCGGCGAACCCGGCCACCACGTCGGGCACGAAGTCCCGCAGGAACATCTCCCGGGCCCGGCCCTGCCAGCGGATGTAGTTGACGTAGTTGACGTTGCCGAGCAGGTCGGTGTCCTCGATGCCCACGACGTGCCGGTACTCGTACGCGTCCCCGGTCATCGGAGCTCACCCGCCTTGCCGGCGTTCGGGTCGGTCGCGGCCAGGATCGCGAGGACGACGGGGGCCGACACACCACGCAGCCTGGTGGACATCGTCAGGATCCGGTCATCGCCGGCGACCAGCCCCACCCAGCCGCCTTCCCGCGCCGAGTCGAACGTCACCGCGGCGTCCACCGGCCGGCCCGCCTTCACCAGGCACTCGGCGGCCGTCCAGATCCGCGTGGCCGCGGTGTCGAGGTCCTCCCCGGTCTCGTCCGCGACGGCCTCGGCCAGCGCGAGCCGGTCGGCGCCGAGCAGCGTCGACCAGGTCTGCCTGCTCCGGGGCGTGACCGTCTCCAGATCGCACCCCGGAGTGGTCGTCGCCATGGTGACGCCCGCCGAGTGCGCGATCGACACGGTCTCTCCGCCCAGTACCTCCGGCTTGCCGTCCGGGCGCCAGACGACCTCGGCCTCGGCACCGAACAGCCGCTGGATGGCCAGCCGGCTGGCCTGCCGCCGTTCCAGTCCGTCGCCGTCGGTGTCGAACAGGACGCGGCCGGCCAGGTTCTGCTCGATGAGGACGTGCTCCAGGTACGAGCCGAGCAACATGGGGACCCACTCGCGGGGCACCTCGTACTTGCTGACCAGCTGCGTCCGGAAGCCCTGCCAGGTCTCGATGACGTCGCCGTCGCGGTCGGTGACCTCGATGTCCCAGCACTTGTCGTCGAAGCGGTGCCGGATGTAGACGTCGGTCGGTTGCGCGCCGGTCGACGGGCCCGGCACGATGCGCTCCACTCCTGCGGGGATGGCCAGTACGGTCGGCCCGCAGGTCTGCATCGGCTGCATGTAGGCGTCCCGAGCGGCCGGGTCGCCGAGCAGCAGCCGGTCGGGGAGATACCGCCCGAACCAGGAGGAGCCGGTGCCTGCCAAGAGTCGGCCGGTGACGTGCTGGGCGCCGGTGCGGTGGACGCTCTCGACGAGCTTGAAGCGCGGGCCGTGGAAGAGCATCGGCCCGTAGAGGTCCGTCGCGGGGTCGAAGGCCAGCGGCGGCAGCGCCACGTCGCCGGGCCGTGCAAGCCCGAGGGTCCCAGGCTTGACGCCAGTGTGCCCGAGCGTTTCCGCCTTGGCGCCGGAGTAGTCGCAGACCGCCCGGAAGTGGTCGATCTGGAATTTGGTCGTACTCGTACGAACCGCCGTGACGACCCGGCCCGGCCCGGTACGCAGCGCCGCCACCCGTACCGTCACCGGGGCGTCCTCGGTCACGACGATGGCCCGGAGGAATTCGACGTCCTCCAGGACCGGCACGGTGTCCGTGCCGAGCAGACCGGCCGCGGCCTGAGCCATGATCTCCATGCCCACCGTGCCCGGCACGACCGCCCCTTCCCCGCCGCCGAAGACGTGCTCGGCGAGGTAGGGATCGCTGGCCCAGCCGACCTCGGAGTCGGCCACCAGCTCGATGCCGGGGTAGTAGACGCGCGGCTGCTCCAGGAAGCGCAGCAGTGGTAGATCGTCACCCCTCTCAGAGCCGGCGCTGAAGGTCACCGTCGGCATTTCGCCGAACCGGCCGGTGACCACGGTGACGACGGGCGCGCCGGGGTCGGCGATCAGCTCTCGGAGCATGGCCACCCCCTGGTCGGGCGTGATGGTGGTGACGCCCACGCGGGCGAGGTTCTCCACCGAGCCGAGCCGCTCCCCCATCCCGACGCCCGACCACAGGGACCACTCCACGGCCCGGCAACGGCAGTGCGGCAGCTCGCGCGCCAGCCGTTCGACGAGGTCGCTCTGCCACTCGTTGGCTATGGCGTAGTGGGCCTCACCCCGCAGCCCGGCCCGCCCGGTGATGCTGCCGAACGTGACGAGCAGCTTCAAAGCGCCGGTGCCGACGGCGGCGAGCACCGCTTCGAGCCCCGCGACCTTGGGGTCGATCGTGGCGGCGTAGTCGGCGTCGGTGAGCTCCCCGAGCAGCTTGGGCACATTGCCACCGGCTCCGTGCAGGACGCCGGTGACCTTGCCGAGGTGTCGTTCGATCGCAGCGACCGCTTCGGCCACCTGCGCCGCGTCGGTGACGTCGGCGCGCACGTAGCGGGCGGTCACTCCGGTCGCCGCCATCCGCTCCAGGTTGGCGGCGAGTTCGCTGTCTTCTTCCGGATCGGATCGGCCGAGCAGGGCCAGCCGGGTGCCGGTCTCCTTGGCCAGGCTCAGCGCGCATTCGGCGGTGATGCCCTTGCCGCCGCCGGTGACGAGCAGCACGTCGTCGGGGCCGAGCGGCAGCTCGGTGCCGGCGAGCTCCACCGGCGTCAGGACGGGCTCTGTACCGATGCCGTCGGCGTCGTAGAAGACCTCCTTGAAGCGGTCGGTCGCGCTGACCTCCGCGGTGATCCACGCGGGCGCCTCGGCCGCGTCGAGCGGGAGGGTCACGACGGTGGTGGCGACCCAGGGCGCCTCCAGGTGCAGGCTCTTGGCGAAGCCGGCCCCGCCGGGCTCCTCCTGGACGATCGCGCAGCGGGTCACCTCCTTGCCCGCGAGCACCGTCTCGGCGGCGGCGCGCAGCACCGCCAGCCGTTCGGCACGCGGGCCCGAGGGGAGGATGACCAGGACGCCGGTGCCGGTGGCCGCCGCTTCGAGCGCGGTCCGGACGGCGTCGGCGGCGGGATGCTCACCGATGACCTGCCAGGTGCCCTGGGTGCGCGGCGCCGTACGCCCCGACGGGGTGCTGTCGCGTCTCCCGACGGCGAAGCTGTGCACCCAGGGCGCGATGCCGGGCGGCACGATGCGGGCCGCCGCCGTCTCGGCGTCCTCGGCCGGGGCCGCGCCCGTCGCGACCAGCTGCTCCAGCGTCTCGGCGACCTGGCCCAGGGTCGCGGTGGCGTACCCGGTGGGCGCGGCGGGCTCGGACAGCCCGAGCCGGCGCATGGCCTCGCCGACGAGCTCGCCCACCACGATCGAGCTGAGGTGCAGGTCGTCCAGGAACTTGCTGTCCGCCTGCACCGACTCCAGCGGGAACTCGGCGTGCTCGGCGACCAGCCGGCGCAGCAGGAGAAGCGGATCACCTCCGGCGGGCTCATCCGAGTCCGAAGACGCCACGGAGGCGGACGCGGCGGCGCTGACCAGCAGGGCGGAGTCGATCTCCGGGACGACCTCGCACAAGTTGGTGATGAAGGTCGGGGTGGCGGCCGGGTCGAAGGCGCGGGTGAAGCGGTCCTCGAACAGCTCCCCGACCTTCACTCCGGCGCCGACGGCGAACGCCGCGCCCAGCGTCTGCAGGATGCCGGCCAGGGAGTCGTCGTCCGTACGCGTGGCGACGGCGGGAACGTCGACGATGTCGCGGGCCAGCTGGGTCAGTACGAGCCCGGGTCCCACCTCGATGAGCAGGTCCGCGTCCTTGGCCGCCACCGTGAGCGCCTCGATGAAGCGGACCGGCGCGGTGATCTGCTCGCGCAGCAGTTCGAGGGGCTCGCCGACGACCGGCGCTCCGGTCACGGTCGAGATGACGTGCCGGCCGACGGGCTCCGGCCGCTCTTCGGCCAGCCGGCCCGCGAAGACGTCGGCGGCCGGAGCGACCAGCCGCGAGTGGAAGGCGTGCGAGACGGGGAGCCTGACCGCCGGCAGGCCCTGGCGGGTGGCCCGCTCGACGACCCGGGTCACCGCCTCGGCGGGGCCCGACACCACGGTCTGGCGCGGGGAGTTCAGGCCGGCGACGACCACAGGATCGTCGCCGAGCAGCGCGGCCACGGTGTCGTGGTCCGCGGTGACGCTGGCCATCGCGCCGCCGCTCTCCGACAGTTCGCTCATCGCCCGTCCCCGGGCGGCGGCGATCCGCAGCGCCGCGGCCTCGTCGAACGAGCCGGCCCAGTGCAGCGCGACGAGTTCGCCGAGGCTGTGCCCGATCGCGGTCCCGGCTTCGACGCCCAGCTCGGACAGCACCCGCAGCCCGGCCACCGAGGCGGTCACGATGCGCGGCTGGGCGACGGCCGTCTCGACCTGGTCGCCGCCGGTGGGCAGGGCCGCCATCTCGTACAGTTCGTCGACCGAGTCGAAGCGGCGGCGCAGCGCGCCCCCGTCGGCGCGGGTGCCGGAGCCCTGGCCGGGGAACATCAGCACGATGCGCGGCAGCTCGCCGAGCGTGCCGAGGAAGACCCCGGCCGCGCTGTCGAGGTGCCGTTCCGAGCCCTGCCCGGCCAGCTCGGCGACCTGCCGCAGGCGCTCGGCGAGCGCGGCGGGCGTGCCGGCGACCACCGCGGCGCGGCTCGGCCTGCGGCCGATCTTCCTGGCCAGGTACGCGGCGAGGTCGGGCAGCTCGGACCGGGACAGGCCGACCGCGATCTCGGCTAGGCGCTCCGCCTCCTGTCGCAGGTCGGCCGGCGAGTCGGCGTCCAGGCAGAACAGCTCCACGTCCTGAGGGGAGTTCATGAGCGTCCGGGTCCGCCCGTCCAGGCGGGACCGGCGCCGGCGCGCAGACTCGATCACCACGTGCGTGTTGATGCCGCCGAAGCCCATGGCGCTGACGCCCGCGCGCAGCGGCGCGTCCTGCGGCCACGGCTCGGCCTTGCGGAGGGTGCGCAGGGCCGGGGAGTCGCCGGAGAGGATCTTGTGGGGCCGTTCGCAGCCGGTGGTCGGCGGCAGCACCGCGCTGTTGACCGCCATGACCGCCTTGATCAGGCCGGCCATCCCGGCGGCCGCCTTCGTGTGGCCGATGTTCGCCTTGATCGAGCCGATGACGGCGGGCCGCGCGGTCGGCGCGGCCGCCCTTCGCGCCTCGGAGATCGTCTCCAGCTCCGCGGCGTCGCCGACGGCGGTGCCGGTGCCGTGCCCTTCGAAGTACGGCACCTCCTCGATGCCGAACCCGGCCCGCTCGTAGGCGCGGTCGAGGCAGAGCCGCTGGCCGTCGGACTCCGGCCGGGTGATCCCGCCCGCGCCGTCGGAGGAGACGCCCCAGCCGGCGATGAGGGCGTGGACGCGGTGGCCCCTGGCGACGGCGTCCTCCTCGCGCATCAGCACGACCATGCCGGAGCCTTCGCCAGGCCAGAAACCGGCGGACCGCTGGTCGTACACGCGCATCTCGTCGACGGCGAGCGCGCCGGCCCTGGAGAAGCCGATCAGCTCGTTCGGGTCGATGCTGATGTCCACCCCGCCGGCCACCGCGACGTCGAGGTCGCCGGAGACCAGCGCGTTGCAGGAGGTGGTGAGCGCCAGCAGCGACGAGGCGCAGGCTCCGTCGACGGCGTAGCCGCCGCCGTTGAGGTCGAAGTGGTTGCAGATGCGTCCGGCGATCGTGTTGGACAGGCCGCCGGCCAGGTAGTCGCCGTCGGGCACCGGGAACGGCGCCTTGTAGTCGTGCTCCATCCGGCCGAGCAGCTCGGTGAGCTGCTCGGTGTCCAGCTTGCCCTCCAGGGCGTTGGCGACGATGCGGCGTACGTACGGCCAGCGCAGCCTGATCCCGGCCGCGCGCTGGCCCTCGCCGGTGAGCGAGTTGCCGATGACCACGCCGGTGGTCTCGTGCGGCGCGCCCTTGCCGTCGGGGAACCCGGCGTCGGCGAGCGCCTCGGCGGCCACCTCCAGGGCGAGCCAGTGCACCATGTCGGTGTTGCGGAAGGTCGTTCCGGCCACCTTGAAGCGCAGGCGGTCGAACTCCCAGTCGCGTAACAGCGCCGCCTCGGTCGTGTAGAAGTGGTCGGGCGCCGTACGGTCCGCGGACCAGTAGTCGGACAGCCGGATGCGTTCCGGGGGCAGCCGCCGGAACGACCTGCGGCCCGCCAGCGCGTTGTCCCACAGCTCACCGGCGGTGGCGGCGTCGGGAAAACGGCATGCCATTCCTACTACGGCGATACGAGAAGTCACGGCTGTCCTCAAATCGAATTCGTTTTGCCGTTGCGGAGGCGGTGGAATGCGTTGACCCGCGCCGCGCGCAGCAGCGAGCCCGGTGACGCGAACTGCTTGACATCGATGAGCCGGGAGGCGAAGTCGTAATAATGCCTGGCCGCGCCGGCGTCGCGGGCCGCCGCGGAAAGCAGCAGCCGCTCGAAGACATTGAACGGCCGCACGGCCGAATAGTCCTCCATCAGCTTGTGATGGCTGTCCAGCGCCGCGCGGTGCGTTTTGCCGTACTCCGCCAGGCCCGGCAGCACGTCGCCCTGGCTCGCCACGGCGCCCCCGACCGCGTCCACCAGCCACTGCGCGGACTGGAACGCCCAGCCGCACCCGACTCCCCACAGCGGGTCGGTGGCCAGGGCCGCGTCGCCGACCAGGGCGAGGCCCGGTCCGTACGGCTTGCGGTAGACGTTGGGCAGGTCGAGCGTGCCGACGATCTTGGAGACGCGTTCGGCCTCGTCGATGCGGGGCGCGTCGGGCAGGGCGCGGACGAACCGTTCGAAGCTGCCTTCGAGGTCGGCGCGGAAGGCGGAGCTGTGCTGTTCCTTGCTGGGCGAGCAGGAGATCACGGTGACGCCGTCGTCGTTGGGGAAGGCGAAGGCGGTGTCCGGGTCGAGGAACCACACCCGGCTCGGCGCGTCGTCCGGCAGGCCACGGTACTGGGCGAAGAAGCCCAGCCGGTTGTTGGCGCTGAGCCTGACGGGCAGCCCGCTGAGGGCGCCCACGGTCGAGTTGCGCCCGTCCGCGCCCACGACCAGCCGCGCCGTCAGCCGGGTCTCGACGCCGTTGGCGGTGACGCGGACTCCGGTGAAGCGGCCGTCCTCCTCCAGGAGCCCGTTGACGTTCTGGCCGAGCCGGAGGTCGACTCCCGGTGTCTCGGCGGCGAGCCGTCTGAGCAAGGGGTCCAGGGTCTGGCGCCGGATGTTGAGTCCGTGCGGAAGCGGCTCCGCGCCGGGCGCGGGGCGCGGCTCGATCCAGCCCCAGGGGGTCCACAGGTGGGTGACGTGCCGGTGCGCCCCGGCCTCTTCGAGCAGTGGCAGCAGGCCCAGCGTCTTGATGACCGGCAGGCAACTCGGTTGCAGCGTATGGGTGCACAACACCTTGTACGCGTCCATGCCGGAATGCTTTTCCAAGAGCGCGACGCGAGCTCCCAGATTCGCGAACAGTATCGCGCCGGCGCACCCGGAAATGCTTGCGCCGACTATGACGACGTCATAGTCATCTGTCATGCGATATTTCCCTACGAGGCTACGGCGAAGCCCACTCCCGCCTACCTGGAAGTGGTTGAACCGTAAACGGGGATTGCGTTGATCATTAAAGAGTTACCCGATAGTAGGGAGCGAGCTCTGAGATCGTCAAGAGTTGCGCGAAGGCCACCCGATGTGCTCGCGCAGCAGCCGCAATTCGGCGGCGATGCCGGCCAGGGTCCAGTGGGCGTTGAGGCCGCTCGGGTTCGGCAGCGCCCACACCGGCACGCCGCCCACCGGCTCGGGCTGGAGACCGATCCGCGCCTTCGGCCGGGCGAAAGCCGTCCGGTACGCCGAGATCCCCAGCACGGCCAGCGCCCGGGGCCGCACCGACGCCACCAGCCCGGCCAGCCGGGCTCCGCCCTCGGTCAGCTCCTCACGGGTCAGCTCCGACGCCTTGGCGCTGGGCCGGGCGACCACGTTCGTGATGCCCAGCCCGTACGACGGCAGGAGGTGCTGCTCGGCCGGGGCGAGCAGCCGGGGCGTGAACCCGGACAGATGCAGCGCGGGCCAGAACCGGTTGCCGGGGCGGGCGAAGTGATGACCGGTGGCCTCCGACATCAGCCCGGGATTGATCCCGCAGAACAACACCTCGACCGAGGGACCGAGCACGTCGTCAATCACGCACCGGACGCTAACCCATCTCCTCCAGCTTGCGCCCCTTGGTCTCCTTGACGAACTTGGCGACGAACAGGAACGACAGCACGGCGAAGAAGGAGTACATGGCGTACGTGAGAGGCAGGTTCCACTTCCCCAGGGCCGGGAACGTCACCGTGATCGCCCAGTTCGCGATCCACTGCGCCGAGGCGGCCACGCCCAGGGCGGCGGCCCGGATGCGGTTGGGGAACATCTCCCCCAGGAGCACCCACACCACGACACCCCACGACAGCGCGAAGAACAGGACGAACACATTGGCCGCGACCAGCGCGATGGGTCCCTGCGGGGCGGGCAGGCTGAGCCCGCGGGCGTAGGAGAACGCCCACGCGGCCGTGCCCAGCGCGATGGCCATGCCGGCCGAGCCGATGAGCAGCAGCGGCTTGCGCCCGATCTTGTCGACCAGCGAGATCGCGATGAACGTACCGATGATGTTGATGACCGAGCTGGAGAAGCTGATCAGCAGCGAGTTGGCCTGGGTGATGCCCACCGACTGCCAGAGCACCGACGAGTAGTAGAAGATCACGTTGATGCCGACGAACTGCTGGAAGACCGACAGGGCGATGCCGATCCAGACGATCGGCAGCAGCCCGAGGGCGGGCCCGCGCAGCTCCTTGATCGTGGTCCTTTCCTCGGTCCTGAGGACCTGGTGGATCTCCGCCACCCGGGCGTCCAGATCTACGTGCTCGCCCTCGACCTCGGCCAGCACCATGCGGGCCTGCCTGATCCGGCCGACCGCGATCAGGTACCGGGGCGACTCAGGGATGGTCGAGGCGAACAGCAGGTAAAGCAGGGCGGGCACGACGCACGCGCCCAGCATCCACTGCCAGGCCTGCAGGCCCCACAGCGGGTTGTTGACGTCACCCTTCGCCAGCCGGACGAAGGCGTAGTTGACCAGCTGCGAGCACGCGATGCCCAGCACGATCGCGAGCTGCTGGAACGAACCGAGCCGGCCCCGGTAGGCAGGCGGCGACACCTCGGCGATGTAGGCCGGGCCGAGCACCGAGGCCATCCCGATCGCGATACCCGCCAGGATCCGCCAGAAGGCCAGGTCCCACAGGGCGAACGGCAGCATCTGCCCGATCGAGCTGGCGGAGAAGAGGATGGCCGCCACCTGCATGGTCCTGGTACGTCCCCACCAGTCGGCCAGCCGGCCCGCGATCCAGGCGCCGATGGCGGAGCCGAGCAGCGCGATGGCCACCACGATCCCGATCTCCACCGGGCCGACGTGGAAGTACTTCTGGATGCCGACGACAGCGCCGTTGATCACGGCGCTGTCGTAGCCGAACAGGAACCCGCCGATGGCCGCCGCCGCCGTGATGAAGACGACGTGGCCGAGGTTCTCCTGGTGGCCGGACTGAGTAGCCATGCGGGCCTCCTCCCCGAAATGGGGATTTACCCGTAGTCACTCCACGTACGGCCATGATTACTCAAAAACTAGAGCCGAGGGTCCACCGGCTCGGATTCCAGGGCGAGTACCCCGAAAACCGGCTCGTGGACCCGCCAGCCCGCGTCGCCGTCGGCCAGGCGCGACAGGGCCTCCAGGCCGAGCGCGTACTCGCGCAGCGCCATGGACCGCTTCTTGCCGAGGAAGCGCCTGCGCAGGACGTCGAGCGACTCGGTGTAGTCGGGGCCGTAGATGATCCGCAGGTATTCGCGGCCGCGTACCTTCACTCCGGGCTGGACCCGCCCTGCCACGTACTGAGCGGGTTTGACCACCATGCCCTCGCCGCCCGCCGCCGTGAGCGACGACCACCACTCGACCGCCTCGGCCCGCGCCCGCGGCGAGTCGAGGGAGACGAACAGGTGCCTGGTGTGGGTGATCAGCGGCGAGTCCAGCAGGGCGAGTTTCGCCAGGTGCCAGGCGTGCGGCTCCAGCGCCGTGGCCCGGCCTTCGCAGGCCAGGATCTGGAACGGCGCCACCCGTACCCCCTCCAGGCCGTCGACCGGCCAGCAATAACGCGCATAGGCGTCGCGGAACAGGGCAGCGTTGTCGGTGCGGCGTCGAGTGCGGGCGAGCAGCCCGCCCACATCCAGCCCGCGCCCGGCGGCCGCCTCCAGAGCCGACATGGCCTCGGGCAGCGCCGCCCGCGCCGACGCGCCGACGGAGGCGTACTGGCTCCTGATCAGCTCGCCCGCCTTGGCCGACCAGGGCAGCAGCTCGCAGTCGAGCGCCACCCAGTCGGAGCCGAGCTCGGCCCAGAGCGGCTCGCACGCCTCGCGCAGCCGGTCCACCAGCGGCGCCATGTCGTCGAAGAACGGACGACCGGTACGCGTGTAGACGGCGCCCGCCGAACCGTCGGTCACGCCGAAACGGGCCGCGGCCACCTCGGGGGTCCTGGCGAGCACGGCGACGGCCCGCGAGCCCATGTGCTTCTCCTCGCACACGACCTCGCTCACCCCGGCGGCGGCGAACTCCTCGAACGCCTCGTGCGGGTGCTCCAGGTAGCCGTCGAGCGCGGAGGTCTCGGGCGGGGCCATGGTCGGCGGGAGGTAGACCAGCCAGCGCGGGTCCACGGCGAACCTGCTCATGATCTCCAGGGCGGCGGCCGCGTTCTCCTCCATCACCTTCACACGGGTGCCGAACCGGGTCTCGATGTGCCTGGTGCCCTGGACGTCGCCGATGTCGAGCATGCCCGGGTCGCGGGCGGGCCCGCCGCCGAGCGGCTTGACCGATTCGTACCAGACCTTCTCGGCGGGGACGGAGACCAGCTCGCGTTCCGGGTAGCGCAGCGCGGTCATCGTGCCGCCGAAGACGCAGCCGGTGTCGAGGCAGATCGTGTTGTTGACCCACTCGGCCTTGATCGTGGGCGTGTGGCCGTAGACGACCATGGCCCGGCCGCGGTACTCCTCGGCCCAGGGGTAGCGGACCGGCAGGCCGTACTCGTCGGTCTCGCCCGTCGTGTCGCCATATAGGGCGAAGGAGCGGACGCGGCCCGACGCGCGGCCGTGGTAGGCCTCCTTGAGCCCGGCGTGCGCGACGACGAGCCGGCCGCCGTCGAGCCGGTAGTGGCTGATCAGGCCCTCCATGAAGGTACGGGCCCGCTCGACGAACTCCGGCGGCTCGGCGGCGAGCTGGTCGAGCGACTCCTGGAGGCCGTGCGCGACCTTGACCTTGCGGCCGTTCAGCGCGCGCACCAGCTTCGCCTCGTGGTTGCCCGCGACGCAGATCGCGGTGCCGGCCGCGACCATGCCCATGACCAGGCGGAGCACACCCGGCGTGTCGGGGCCACGGTCGACCAGGTCGCCGACGAACACCGCCGTACGACCGGCCGGGTGCTGAGCGGTCACCGCCTTGCCCTCGACGCGCTCGATCTGCCAGCCCAGGCTTTCCAGCAGCGTCTCCAGCTCCGAACGGCAGCCGTGGATGTCGCCGATGACGTCGAACGGGCCGGTCAGCTCGCGCTTGTCGCTCCACGCCTTCTCGTACGACAGCTCCGCGTTCTCGATGGCCTCCAGGCCGCGCAGCACGTGCACCTTCCTGAAGCCGTCGCGGGAGATCTTGCCCAGCGAGCGGCGCAGGTCCTTGCGCTGGCGGATCACCACGCCGGGCCCGAAGTCGCGGTTCGGGCGGCCGGCGTTGCGCTCGATCGCCACCTCCTCGGGGGTGTCCAGCACGATCGCCTCGGCCAGCACGTCGTGCTTCTTGGCCAGCTCGATGAGGCTGCGACGGGCCGGGTACTGGACGTTCGTGGCGTCGACGACGGTGAACAGCCCCCTGGCCAGGCGTACGCCGACAATGTGGTGCAGCAGGTCGAAGGCGGCGGGGGTGGCCGACTGGTCGTTCTCGTCGTCGGCGACCAGGCCGCGGCAGAAGTCGGACGAGATGACCTGCGTCGGCTTGAAGTGCTTGGCGGCGAATGTCGACTTCCCGCTGCCCGACACACCGACGAGCACCACGAGGGACAGCTCGGGAACGCTGATCGGGCTCATCGGGTGAACACTCCCATCTGGGTGGGCGGCCCGACCTCGGGGTCGTCGTCGCCAACGGGCTTGTAGGTGACCTGGTATCCGTACTGCTCGGCCACCCGCTCGGCCCACGCGGCGAACTCGGCGCGGGTCCACTCGAAACGGTGGTCGCGGTGGCGCAGTCCGGTCAGGAACTCGTAGCGGGGGTTGTACTCGATGTTCGGGGTGGTGACGAGCACGTGCTGGGGCCGGGCGTGGCCGAACACGACGCGTTCGAGCGCCGCCAGGCGCGGCGGGTCGACGTGCTCGACCACTTCCATGAGCACAGCGGCGTCATAGCCGCTCAGCCGCTTGTCGGTGTAGGTGAGCGCGCCCTGGAACAGCGTCAGCCTGGCCCGCTTGCCGTCGGGCATCCGGTCCAGCTTGAGCTTGCGCGCGGCGATGGTGAGCGCCATGGCCGAGACGTCCATCCCGGCGACCCTGGCGAACCTGGGCCTGGCCAGCAGCGCGCCGACCAACTCGCCCTGCCCGCAGCCGAGGTCGAGCACGCTGGTCGCGCCGAGCTCCTCCAGGGTCTCCAGTACGGCCTCGCGCCGCCTGACGTTCAGCGCCTTCGGCTTGACCTCCGGCACGTCGCCCTGGGCCGCGGCCTCGACGGCCGCCGCCTCGTCGGCCGCGGTCTCCCCCGCCGCCGCGTCCTCGTCGACCGCGGGCTCCAGCTGCTCCTCGGTCTCATCGCCCAGCTCGGCCAGCCTGGCCAGCGCCGTCCGGGCCAGCGCCCAGCGGCGGCCCAGGTAGCGGCGCATGATCAGGCCGCGCTCCGGGTGCCCGTACAGCCAGCCCTCACCGGCCCTGACCAGCTTGTCGACCTCGTCGGGCGCGATCCAGTAGTGCTTGCCGTCGTCGAGCACGGGCAGCAGTACGTACAGGTGATTGAGCGCGTCGGCCAGCCGGACGGTCCCGCTGAGCGTCAGCCGGACGTAACGCGAGTCGCCCCACTCGGGAAAACCCTCGTCCAGGGGTACGGCCTTCGCCTCGACGGCCCAGCCGAGCGGCTCGAACAGCCGGACCGCCAGCTCGGGCCCGCCGCGGCAGGGCAGCGCGGGCAGCCGGATCTCCAGCGGCATCGGCCGGCCCGGCAGCTCCGGCCTGGCCTTGCAGCGCCCGGCCCGCGCGGTGCGGAAGACGTCGCCCAGGGCCACGGCCAGCAGCGAGGAGGCGGCGTAGGGCCGGTCGTTGACGTACTGGGACAGGCTGAAGTCGGGCGAGTTCTTGCCGCGTGACCGGACCAGCGCGATCGGGTCGACCTCGAGCAGCAGCGCGGCCGTGCAGCGCCCCTCGCCCGACTCCGGATAGAAGACCGTGGCCGTGCCGAACGACCGGTCGAACTCCTGCACCCGATCAGGATGCTTGTGCAGGAGAAAGCCCAGGTCGGTGGCGGGTGTGGCGGTGGTCGTAATGGTCAGCAGCACGGGGCAAGTGTGCCGCAGTCCAACAAAGGGGCGCTAACGGTTATGTCAGACGTGTGGCAGTACCTCGGCCGCGATCAGCTCCAGGTGCTCTAGGTCGGACAGGTCCATGACCTGGAGGTAGACCCGCTCGGCACCGAGCTCGCCCAGCCGGCCGATCTTGTCGATCACCTCGGCCGGGGTTCCCGCGAGTCCGCCCGTGCGCAGCCCGGCCAGATCCTGCCCGATGGCGGCCGCGCGCCGTTCGATCTCGGCCTGGTCGCGGCCGACGCAGACGGTCTGCGCCGCCGACAGGAGCACGGTACGGCCGGTCTCCGCGCTCGCCTCCCGCACCCGGGCATATGCCTCGCTCGTCTCGGACAGCGTCCTGAACGGCACGTTGTACTCGTCGGCGAAGGCGGCCGCCAGCCGGGGCGTGCGCTTGGCGCCGACCCCGCCGATGATGACCGGCGGGTGCGGGCGCTGGATCGGCTTGGGCAGCGCCGGGGAGTCGACGAGCCGGTAGTAGCTGCCCTCGAAGGAGTAGCCCTTCTCCGCCGTCCACAGCCCCAGGATGATCTCCAGCTGCTCCTCGAACCGGCCGAACCGCTCCCCCACCGGCGGGAACGGGATGCCGTACGAGCGGTGTTCCTCCTCGAACCAGCCGGTGCCGAAGCCCAGCTCGACCCGGCCGCCGCTCATCTGGTCCACCTGCGCGACGCTGATGGCCAGCGGCCCCGGCAGCCGGAACGTGGCCGGGCTCACCAGTGTGCCGAGCCTGATCGTGGAGGTCTCCCTGGCCAGCGCGGCCAGCGTGAGCCAGGCGTCGGTCGACCCGGGCCCCGGCTCCCCTTCCCCGATGCGCATGTAATGGTCAGACCGGAAGAACGCGTCGAAACCCAGCCGTTCCGTGGCCTGGGCGACGGTGAGCAGGTCGTCGTAGGTGGCACCCTGCTGGGGCTCAGTGAAGATCCGCAACTTCATAAGCCTCATTATCCGCTTACGTACCACCACACAATGGACGACACCCGGAGAATGCCCCTGCCCCACCCCACCGCCCCCGCGACGGCCATAGGATTTTCTGAGCAACGTGGCTTTTGTCGGCGAGAGGGGTGAGATGGCGACCCGTCCGGAGACGGCGAAGAAGATCCTCCTCTACTGGATGGACGCCACGTTCGCCGTGATGGGCTTCATGCTCTCGATGCTGGTCCTCACCTCGGCCGGCGAGGGGCGGATCTCCGTAGCGCACGCGGTGGCCATCGAGGTGTGCGCCCTGGCCGCGCTGGCGTTCCTCCCCCTGATCCTGCGCGACGCCTACGACGACCGGCCACGTCCCACCGCGAAGCTGGTCGCGTGCGGGCTGTTCTCCGCGAGCGCGGTGGCGCTCGCGCCGTCCTCCGGCGCCACCGGGTCGTGGGAGATGGCCGGGTGCTTCTTTCTCTCGGCCCTCGCCCTCTACGTCCCGCTGTGGGCGACGGTCTGCGTGGGCGCCGCGCTGGTCGCGCTGACCACCTTCTATGTGTCGGCGGTCGGCGACCAGCCGTGGCTGACCCTTCTGCTCTCCCTCACGGTGTCCGCCGTGCTGCTCCCCGGCACCATGAAGCTCTGGCGCTGGCTGTGGTGGACGCTCAGGGAGGCGTACGACAGCCGGGAGGCCAAGGCCACCCTGGCCGTGTCGAACGAGCGGCTGCGCTTCGCCCGCGACCTGCACGACCTGCTCGGCCACAGCCTGTCCGTCCTCACGCTGAAGAGCGAACTGGCCGCCAAACTGGCCACCATCGACGCGGGCAAGGCGGCGGCCGAGATGGCCGACGTACGCCGCCTGGCCGCCGAATCGCTCGCCGAGGTGCAGGTGGCCGTGGACGGCTACCGGGTGCTCGACCTGGACGAGGAGCTCGCCGGGGTGCGCGCCGCGCTGGAGGCAGCGGGCGCGCGGTGCGTCATCGAGGCCAGGACCGACGACCTGTCCCCCGCCGCCCGTACGCTGCTCGCCTGGGCGGTGCGCGAGGGAGGCACCAACGTGCTCAAGCACAGTACGGCCACGCGCTGCGCGATCGTCATCGACGGTGGCGTGCTGGAGATGCGCAACGACGGCGTGCGCGGGCCCGCCACCAGCGGCCCGGACGGGAGCGGGCTCCGTGGCCTGGCCGAGCGCATGTCGGCCGCGGGCGGCTCGTTCACGACGGCCGCCACACCCTCGGGCGAGTTCCTTTTGCGGGCGGCGGTGTCCGCATGAGGGCGGTGAGCGGCCGGCTTCGGCGGGCGAGCCGGCTCGACAAGGTGCGCTGGCTGATCGTCTACACCGCCGATATCGCCAACCTGCTCGCCCTGCTCGGGCTCTACCAGCTGTACGTCCAGTGGAGTGCGGGCATTCCCGCGGCCCTGGTGATAACGGCGGCCGTCCTGCTCCTCGTCCTGCTCGGGCTGGCCACCCGGTCGTTCAGGATCGCCGTCAGGGGCGGCCCGCGGCCGACCGTGATCCTGGTGGTCGCCGGGGTCGTCACGCTGCCCCTGGCCGTCTTAGCGCTGGTCTGGGCGATCCCGGTGTTTCTGGGAATGCTCGCCCCGTTCGTCCGCAGGCGCACCATCATCGTGCTGGCCGCCGGGTCGATCGTGGTCCTCAACGCGTACGTCACGCTCGCCGCCGGGTTCCAGATCGAGGTCCTCCTCGTCCAGACCATCCTCACCGCCCTCATCACCGGCGGCGTCCGGGTGAACCTGTGGCTGTGGCGCGTGGCCAGGGACGCCCACGAGGGCCAGGAGGCCAGGGCCAGGCTCGCGGTGTCGGAGGAACGCCTGCGCTTCGCCCGCGACCTGAACGACCTGCTCGGCCAGAGCCTCGCCGACATCTCGGCCAGGGCCGGGGCCGCCTCCCAGACGCTGCGCGAGGATCCCTCGGCGGCGGCGGGCGAGATGTTCGAGGTACGCGACCTGGCCAGGCAGACGCTGCGCGAGGTGCGGTCCACCGTGCAGAGCTATCGGGCCGTGGACCTCGACGAGGTCCTGGCCAGCGTGCGGGCGGTGCTGGAGGCGGCGGACGTACGCTGCGTCGTCCGGACGGACACGGGCTCGCTGACCGCCGAGACCCGCACGCTGCTGGCCACCGTGGTCCGCGAAGGCGCCACCAACATCCTCAAGCACAGCAAAGCCGGACATTGCACGATAACGATCGAGGACGGGGTGCTGGAGATGTCCAACGACGGGGTCGACGGGCCGGTGAGCGACCACGCGCCGGACGGGCTCGGCGGCCTGTCGCAGCGGCTCAGCGCCGCGGGCGGCACGCTGTCGGCGGCGCCTACGGACGACGGCGCCTACCTGCTCAGGGCGGCGGTTCCGGCATGACGACGCGCGTACTGCTGGCCGACGACGAGCACCTGATCCGCGGCGCTCTGGCGGCCCTGCTCGACCTGGAGGCGGGCATCGAGGTGATCGCCCAGGTCGGCCGGGGCGACGAGGTGCTGGCCGCCGTCGTCGAACACCGCCCCGACGTGGCCGTACTCGACATCGAGATGCCCGGCATGGACGGGCTGAGCGCGGCGGAGCAGATCAGCTCCATGTGCAAGATCGTCATCCTGACCAGCCTGGGTCGGCCCGGCTACCTGCGCAGGGCGATGGCGGCGGGGGTGAGCGGCTTCCTCGGCAAGGACGCCTCGGCAGAGGAACTGGCCATGGCGATCCGCAAGGTGCAGTCGGGCGGCCGCTACCTGGACGCCGAACTCGCGGCGGCGGCCATGGCCGCGGGCGACAGCCCCCTCACCGAACGGGAACGGGACGCCCTGCGCCTGGCCGACGACGGGGCCACGATCGCGCGGATCGCGGCTGAGCTGCACCTGACTGAGGGCACTGTGCGCAACTACCTGTCCAGCGCGATGACCAAGCTGAACGCCCAGAACCGTCTCGAAGCCATCCGTACGGCTCAGCGGATGGGGTGGCTCTGACAGCGAGGGCGTTTCCCCCGTCAACCCGACGCCTCATCTTTGGCTGGGCTGTCAACCGCCGAAAGGGACGCCCGAATCCTGTTGTTATAGCCGGTTCTATGCATATCAAGCAGCATTCCCTCGGGATCACCAAGTAACAGACCGAGCAGGAACATCAGACGCTCGAACGGGGTCCGATCATCTCCCCTGCCGAGTAGTGCGCATGCCACTATTCCCAGAACGACCATCAGCGCCACGCCTACGACCAGCAGCGCGATCGGCAGGGCACCGCCGAAGAAGACAGCGGTCACCGCGGCTCCACCGCCGATCGTGCTGTAGAGCGTCCTTCCACGAGGTCTGCGAGGGACCGGGCAGTCGTTCACGGCAGGTGTTTCGCCACCATTAGCTGCCATTCGACCCTGCCTGATCTCAGTCCGCCCTGAGGTGGGAGGCGGGACGGTCGGCCTATCGGGATTCCGCGCGAGTCATCCCACCTCCTAAGCCCAGAGTGAGCTACGCTAACTCTGCATGCAAGGTTGCATGCAGAGATGCTTTCCTTACGTCTGGGAGAAGGTCAACGATGACCGGGCACACGCTGGGCTTCCGCGAGTCCGCGGAGCGGCAACTTGCCTAGATCGCCGTCGATCCAGCGCCGGATGCTGGCCGCCGAACTCCGCAGGATGCGCGAAAGTGCTTTTCTGACCGGCGAAGACCTCAAGGCGCGTTTGGGATGGTCCACCTCCAAGGTGAGCCGGATCGAGAACGCGCGTATCGGAATTTCGGCGGAGGATCTCGACATCCTGCTCAACCTGTACCAGGCCACCGCCGCTGATCGTCAGCGACTGGTGACCTTGCTTGATCATTCCCCCGCGCATCCATGGTGGCGCGCCTCCTCGACGCCGCCCAATGATTTTCATCAGTACCTGGATTTCGAAGCCGTCGCCGACCTGATCGAGGAATGGGAAATACGGGTTGTACCGGGATTATTCCAGGTTGCGGACTACGCGCGATGCCTCTTGAACGCTTGGAAAAGAATCGAGAGCACCCTGACGCCGCGCGAGCTCGAGGAGCGCGTAACCCTCCGCATGCGCCGCCAGGATCGCGTGACCTCCGATCACCCGCTTCAGCTCAATACCATTATCGATGAGTCCGTATTGCTGCGGCGCATCGGTGACGCCACTGTGATGCACGCCCAGCTGGTTAGATTGCTCGAAATATCTGAACTTCCCAACGTAACTCTCCGCGTTTTGCCGCTGGACGCCGACCGCGAGATCATGGACGGCTCCTTCCTTCTTATCAAGCTTTCTCCGGGTGAAGAGGTCGAGCAGCGGCTGCTCTACATGGACAACGTAGGCTCCGGGACGATCAGCACAGATGAGACACATATCTATCAATTTCAACGTGCCTTCGAGAATCTGGCAGATCACGCCCTGACGCCCGAGCTCACTCGCGACCTGATCGCGCGCCACGATCGACAGCGATGGAGACCTGCAATGGCGCAGGAAAATCACCATTCACCACGGGAGTCCACATAATGGAAAAAGACCTGCTGACGGCCGCCTGGCAGCGATCAAGCCGGTGCAGCAACAATGGCTCTTGCGTCGAAGTCGCCCGGCTGCGGGGCGGCCGTGTCGCGATACGCGACAGCAAGAATCCGCACGTGCACCCTGTCATCGTGCCGGATGCCGTTTATGAAGAGTTCATCAGGTCGATCAAGTAACCAGGCCGGCCTGACCCACCCGCTACGCGCCGCGACCGGGAGACCGGGCCCGAGAGGCGCTGCGGCCGAGAAGCCGGGAGGATTTCGTTCTCTCGGCCTCTCACCTGCAAGTGCTCCAAACTCGGCCTTCAGCCGAGCGATGGCATATCTTCGGGTCCGTAGTGGAACAGAGCGCAGGAGGCAGGCTATGCGGCGGTGCGTCCAAGAGCTCGGCAGCGACGAGGTCGCGGACGATGCCCTGCTGGACTACTACCTGATCTTGGCTGAGGCGGACGGCGGAGACCCTGGAGCACCGCCCCTGGGGATCCTGGTCGAGGAGTTCGTGCTCTGCGACGACTACACCGCGGCTGCCATCGACAGTGCCGAGTGGTCGGCGGCGGCCGGTGCCTGGCGGAGTTCGCCCGCGTCGAGCCGCGACATCCGTACCGACGCCCACCTGCGGGCGCGGGTGACCGCGGTGAGCCGTCACGACGCGGGCCGGGCCTACCAGGCGGGCGGCGGGGGCGAGCTGCCGCAGGAGGCCGAGATCCGCGCCCTGTTCCGCGAACGCCAGCCGTTACCGGCCGCCGCCCCGCTCGACCTGGGCACGACCGGGTCACGCCACTACCGCATCCTGTTCGCCGGGGAACCGCGCGACTTGGGGAGCATTCGCTCCGCCCTGAGGCTGGAGCCGGTCGAAGACCCCGCGGATCCCCTGGCCCGCGTGGTCGGCACGGCGACGGCGACCGCCGCGGGGCACGACTTCACCTGGGAATTGCGGCGGATCGGCCCAGGAATCGCCTGGTGTCTCGATGTGACCGTACGCCTGGGAACCGGCCCGGAGGCCCCCATCGGGGAGCTACTCCGCCATCATCGGCAGGCGATCCGCGGGCAAAGCCTGATTCCCGTCACCATCGAACGGTTCGCCTGAACGCGGCGACAGTGGCGGGGGAGGCGATCGAATGTGGTGCTTCATGGTCGTCCCATCCGGCACGTCAAACTGGCGCGGTGAACAGGTCATCATCTGCGGCATCTCCGGGTCGGGCAAGACGACGCTCGCCAGGAAGCTGGCCGCCCGGCTTGGCCTGCCCCGCTACGAGCTCGACGCCCTGCATCACGGTCCCGGCTGGGTCAAGCGGCCGGAGTTCGAGGCCGACGTGGACGAGTTCACCCGGGGCGAGCGGTGGGTGACCGAGGACCAGTACCACCGCTTCCTGGGCGACCTCCTCTGGCAGCGCGCCGACACGGCCGTCTGGCTGGACCTGCCGCGCCGCACCGTGATGTGGAGGGTCGTACGCCGCTCACTCGGCCGCGCCATCACCCGGCGCGAGCTGTGGAACCCGGCATCAGCTACCTCTGGCCGATCAGATGGCGCCGACGCTGATGGCCAGGCGGGGCGTCGGGAGGTCGGCCGGCGACCGCCAGGCGAAGGCGACGATCTCCTCGGACTGGATGGAGATCTCCGTGTCGGTGACCCAGAAGGCGAACCTGAAGTCGGCGTGCAGGTGGGCCGACTCTCCCTTGAGCGGATTGGCCGGTATCGGATGAACGTCGATGTCGACGGGAGCAACCTCGCGGGAGGGCGGTGAGACCGCGTGCTGCCACGGCAAGCCGGTCTCCTCCTCCAGCTCGCGTAGAGCCGCGCCGTACAGGCTCCTGTCCTCGGGCTCGACGTGGCCGCCGGGCAGCAGCCACCGGTCCAGCGCGCGATGGTGAATCATCAGGACCTGTCCAGCGGTGTCGATCGCGGCGGCGCTACACGTCACATGCAACGGGATGGTCTTGCGGGAGGAAAGGTCCTGATCGCCGTCGAGCGCCTCAACGAGCGGGGCGACGTCGATAGCGCGGTCAGGGTGGGTGACGAGGTAGCGGCCCAGCACGGTACGGATCTCCTCGCGGGTGACGGTCATGACACCTCATGAAAGTAGGTAAGCCACGTGGCCGCAATCGACTGCCGGACTTCGGCAGGGACCTCCCACATGCCTGGAGCGCCGCCATTGGCCGCCAGCAGGGCGAGCGCGGCGAGGATCTCGGCCTGCACGAGGAGGATGAACGCCCCGACGGACGCGCCATGTAGGAAGTTCACCGCATTGCCGTCGGCCAGCACGTAGAAGTAGTGGCCAGTCCGCGAATACCGGGTGACATGCGGCTCGACGGCTGTCTTGACGTACAGGCCGTTGAGCGCCGACAACTCCAGCTCGTCGTCGGAGCTGGTGACGGACGCGACGTAGGCACCGTTGGCGATTCGGCCGAAGTCCTCCTCACGGAGCGCCATGTTACCGGTGGCGCACACGACGACCCCGGCGCCGGCGAGGGCCTCGGCGAGCGTGGCCGCAGTGCGGTAGCCCTGGGACAGGGCCTGGACGCGGCGCACCGGGTCGATGTCGTAGACGGTGACGCCGACGTGCTTGGCGTGCAGCATGGCGGCGATCGACCGGCCGAGCTTGCCGTAGCCGATGACGCAGGCCGGTCGGCCGTTGAGGATGTTGTCGCGGCTGCGTACGAGGGCCTCAGTGGAGAATACGACGGACTGGCCGACCAGGTAATCCTCCGGATCCTTCAGCGGAGATCGGGCGACGCTGAAGACGGGACAAGCCACCTTGTCGAGGTCGGCATAGCGCTGATGGCCGTTCTCAGTATCCTCCACGACGCCCACCAGCCGGCCGGAGAAGTGGGTTCGCAGATGCTCCTGCGTCGGCGCGAAGTAGCCGCCGACGTCGAGCAGCACCAGGTCCCGGCCAGCGGCTCGGGACTCGACATAAGCGAGCACCTCTTCGGGCTCAGCGAAGCGGCGCCGGTCGAGCTGGTCGACCTGCATCGTGGCGCTGACCTCGCGCAGCGCAGCCTCGTTGATGGAGCGCGGCTTGGGCAGCACTGCTGCGACATCGGAGAGGCGCGCCACGCCTCGAAGGAACGCAGGCCGCTCGGCAAGCAGGTGCGTGATAACCAGGCTCGTGGGCCTATTGGTGACAGGGATGGACTCCGCCACCCGGCGGAAGAACGCGTCCACGCGGCCGCGTTCGAAGTCTTCTTGCACAGGCCCTCCTCGAATGGGTAGCGATCTAATCTGGAATGTGCGGGAAGGTAGACGCGCAGAACTCAGAGGATGAGGTGCGTGGCTGCCGCTCCGGCCGCGCACGCGTATCGGCAGATACGTAGCCAGCGCGGCGTGGGCGTTCGGGTTGCGGCGAACAAAATCGAGATCATGGCGACCAGGAACGCCAAGGTCGACATGGACGCCACGGCGACCAGCCGGACCAGAGAGTCGACGGCTGGCAGGAGCAGGACGGCGCCGACGACGGCGGCCAGGGGCAGCTGCGCCTCGGCCCAGGCGACAGCCAGCGGGCGCCCCGCCAGTGGAGGGATGTCGTACCGGTGGTGCGTCATGGCGGGGGACCTTCCGGTGTCAGGTTCTGGGGGGTGGGTGTCGCACGAGAGGTCGTCGGGCCTGGTCCGCAGTTGGCAGGCGGCGAGGGCGATGACGGCGGCTACACGCTTCATCGCGACTGCCTTATCTCCCCCTGGGCGCACTGCTTGCAGGTGGGGAGAGTGCAGCTACTCGTCGCGACGGCCAGGCCGCCGGTGCGGGCCATCAGCCGGTTGAGGGTGGCGAGCCTCGCCTGAATCTCGGCGTTGGTCATCGGGCCATCCCCGCACGGACCATAAGCACCATGGGCCGGCGCCCACGAAGTCCCCAATTCGGGCAATTCATGGTATCTTCCTCCCCGAGGAGACCTCCCTAGGGAGCTGTTCTTAGAGTGAACTTCCCTAGGGAGGTTGTCAAGAGGATTCGTGAAAGCCGAGGGCCGCTTCCCCTTGGGGGTGTCCCCTAAGCTGATCGGGTCCGGAACAGGAAGGCCGCCCATGGCTCAGCCGCTCTACCAGCGGATCGTGAACGACTACCGCGAGGCCATCGAGTCCGGCCGGCTCCGCCCCGGCGAGCTCCTACCATCCGAGCCGGAGCTCATCGCCCGATATCACGCCAGCAAGAGCACCGTCGGCAAGGCCATCGCCGCCTTGAAGGCGGAAGGGCTGGTGTTCAGTCAGCGCGGTCGCGGCGTCTTCGCCAAGCGCCGGCCCTCGATTCGGCGCATCGCGTCTGAGCGGTATCGCGCGGACATGGAGCCGCAGGACACACCGCAGACGTCTTTCACGGCCGAGCAGGGCATCGCCTGGCAGGACTACCGGCTCGACCGGGCGTATGCGTGGATCGAGGCGGACGAGCGCCTGGGCGAGCTGTTCGGCGTCGCGGTCGGGACGCGCGTCCTAGAGCGGCGCTTCGTCTTCCATGCCGAGGGAGAGCCGACCCAGATGTCTCGGCCGTGCCTGCTCGCCTCCGATGTCGAGGGCACGCCGGTCGCCGACCCAGATCGCGAACCATGGCCGGGCGGAACCATCGCCCAGTTGCGCTCCATCGGCATCGTCGTGGACGACGTCCAAGAGAGCGTCTCGGCGCGGATGCCCACGCCGGAGGAGACGGCCACGTTGAGCATAGGATCCGGGGTGCCCGTGTTCGCCATCACCCGCCGCATGCTGGCCCAGGGCCGCGTTGTCGAAGTGGCCGATCCCATCGTCATCCCTGCCGATCGGGCGATTCTCGACTACCAGATCAAGCTCGGCTGACCCGGCCCCAACCCTTGAGCTCGCGGTCCTGGCAGGTTCGTGGTCGTCCCCTCCAGCTCCCAATTCCGCGTGCCGTCAAACTAGGACGGTGAACAGGATCATCGTCTGCGGCATCTCCGGGTCGGGCAAGACGACGCTCGCCAGGAGGCTGGCCGCCCGGCTCGGCCTGCCCCGCCACGAGCTCGACGCCCTGCATCACGGTCCCGGCTGGGTCAAGCGGCCGGAGTTCGAGGCCGACGTGGACGAGTTCAGCCGGGGCGAGCGGTGGGTGACCGAGGACCAGTACCACCGCTTCCTGGGCGACCTCCTCTGGCAGCGCGCCGACACGGCCGTCTGGCTGGACCTGCCGCGCCGCACCGTGATGTGGCGGGTCGTACGCCGCTCACTCGGCCGCGCCATCACCCGGCGCGAGCTGTGGAACGGCAACCGGGAGGACTGGAGCTCCTGGCTCGAACCCGACCACCCGATCCGGTGGGCGTGGACGCACCACCAGCGCCGCAGAACGCAGACCGCCGACCTCGTCACCCGCCATCCGGAGGTGACGGTGATCCGCTTGCGTACGGCACGCGCGGCGAAACGCTGGCTCGGCGGCCTGCCCCCGAAGGCGTGAGCCGCCTACCCGATCAGGTCGAAGGCCGGCCGGGGCTCGATCTTGGCCAGCCGTGCGGCGCCCGCCCGGCTCGCGGAATCTCACTTTCACCCGCTCACCTCCTGAGAGGGCCGGAGAGACGCTAGCCGATGAGTGCCTCGGTGATCTGGCGGGTGGTCTGCGCGGCGACCCGGGGGTTGGTGGCGGCGTAGGAGGTGTAGGCGTTCAGGCCGGTGGCCAGCGCCCAGCCGCGGCCGCGGGTCCAGGTGTCGTCGTCCACGCCGAGCGCCGCACGGAAAGCGGCCCGGCTCTCGGCCGACATCAGGGTGAAGGCGATGGTCAGGTCGCAGGCCGGGTCGCCGATGCCGAGCTCGCCGAAGTCGATGACCGCGCTGAGGCGGCCGTCGGCGGTCAGCAGGTTGCCGGTGTGGAAGTCGCCGTGGAACCAGACCGGGGGGCGGTCCCATCCGGGTACGCTCAGCGCCGCGTCCCACAGCTCGGTCATGGCCGCCCCGTCGAAAACGGCACCCGAAGCAGCGTCGTCCGCGGCTCCCGACGCGACCCCAGACGCGGCGCCCGACGCCACTCCGGACGCGACCCCAGACGCGGCGCCCGACGCTGTGCCCACCTGCGCGATGGCGGCCCGCGTGGCGCGGTCCCGGTCCGCCAGCGGTCGGCCGGTGAGGTCCTCTCGGGCACTCGCGGCCGGGATGTCCCCGGGCGCGAACCGCTGAAGGGCGGTAAGGAACTCCGCCAGTTCGACGGCGGCCTCGGTCGAGGCGGCCAGGGTCTCGACGGTCGCCACCTCGCCGTCCAGCCAGCGCGACACCGCCCACGGCCAGGGATAGCCGTAGCCGGGCTCACCCACCCCCACCGGCACCGGGATGGCCAGCGGCAGGTGCGGGGCGAGCCGGGGCAGCCACTCGTACTCCTTCTTGGCCTGCCCGATGGCCCCGGTGTGGCGGGGCAGCCGGACGGACAGCTCCTCGCCCAGCCGGTAGATCACATGGTCCGAGCCGGCCGGGTCGAGCAGCTTCAGAGGCAGCTCGGCCCACTGCGGGAACTGGGCGTCGACCAGGCGCCTGACGAGCGCGGCGTCGATGGGCGGGCGGGTGTCCGAAGTGCTTGCCAAGAACAGCTCCAGGTAAGGACGGTCAGCTTCCCAGAACCGCGTCAGCCCCTGGCCAGCAGGGCCACGCACTCCACATGGTGGGTCATCGGGAAGGCGTCGAAGGCCCGCAGGTCGACCAGCCCGTAGCCGTCGTCGCCGAACCAGGCCAGGTCGCGGGCCAGCGTCGCCGGGTCGCACGAGACGTAGACGATCCGCGAGGACTCCAGCGCGGTGATCCGGTGGACCACGTCGCGCCCCAGCCCCGACCGGGGCGGATCGACGACGACGATGTCGGCCCGCTCGATCTGGAACCGGTCCAGCGCCTCCTCCACCCGTCCCCGCTCCACCCGGGCCTGCGGCAGGTCGCGCAGGTTGGCGCGGGCGTCGCGGACGGCCGACGCCTCCGACTCCAGGCCGAACACCGCGCCCTGCTCCCCCACGCCCTCCGCCAGGCCGGCGGCGAACAGGCCGACCCCGCAGTAGAGGTCCAGCGCCCACTCCCCCGGCTCCGGCGCGGCGTAGGACAGGACGGCGTCCAGCAGGGTCTCGGCGGCACCCGGGTGCACCTGCCAGAAGCCGCTGCCCGCCACCCTGAACTCGCGGTCGCCCACCTGCTCGCGCAGCACGCCCGAACCCTTGCGCGGGACGGTGTGGCCCTTGCCCTGGTCGAGCAGGATCGAGGCGGGCGCGTCGAGGTCGGGCACGGTCACGCTGCGCCTGGGGCGCGGCCTGACCACCACGGCCCGGTCGCCGGTCGAGGAGGCGATCACCTCGACGGCGGAGGCGCCCTGCCACTCGCGCTGCTCAGCGCCGACGGCCTCCACTTCCGGGTGCGCGATCAGGCAGGCGTCGACGACCTCGATGTCGTGCGAGCGGTGCCTGCGGAAGCCGAGCTCGCCGCTGGGCCGGGCGGCGAACTGTACGCGGGTGCGCCAGCCGAGCCCGTCCTTGGCGCCGGGCACCTCCTCGACCACGATCTCGCGCTCGATGCCGGCCAGCCTGCTCAGCTGCTCGGCCACCACGGCGGCCTTGAGGCCACGCTGGGCCTCCTGGGTGGCGTGCTGCCAGTCGCAGCCGCCACAGCGGCCGGGGCCCGCGTAGGGGCAGGGCGGGACCACGCGGTCGGGCGACGGCTCCAGCACCCGCACGGCGTCGGCCCGGAGGAAGCGGGTCGTCTCCTCGGTGACCTCGGCGATGACCCGCTCGCCGGGCAGCGCGTGGCGTACGAACACCACGCGCCCGTCATGGCGCGCCACGCACCAACCGCCATGGGCGACCGGACCTACCGTCAGCTCGAGAGATGCCTGTTCCACACGGACACCCTATGCCCTGACCGGCACTGCCACTTTCCGGACTTAGCCCGTTACGCGGAGTGGTCTCCGGCCTTGACCTGCTTCTGGACCACCTGATGTCCCGCCCGGCGCGAGGCACCCGGGGCGGCCGGTTCGGGGCGGCCCTTGAGCCGGTCGGAGGAATGGAGCTGCCACGGCACGCTCGTCACCATGACGCCCGGCTTGAACAGCAGCCGCGCCTTCAGCCGCAGCGCGCTCTGGTTGTGCAGCAGGTGCTCCCACCAGTGCCCGACCACGTACTCGGGGATGAACACGGTGACCACGTCGCGCGGCGAGCGGCGGCGCAGTGTCTTGACGTAGTCGAGGATCGGCTGGGTGATCTCCCGGTACGGCGAGTCGAGCATCTTGAGCGGCACCGGGATGCCCCGGCGCTCCCACTCGTCCTGGAGCTGCCGCGCCTCGGCGCCCTCGACGCCGACGGTGATCGCCTCCAGCGTGGACGGCCGGGTGGCGCGGGCGTAGGCGAGCGCGCGCAGCGTCGGCTTGTGGATCTTGGAGACGAGCACGATCGCGTGGTTGCGCGCCGGCAGCGTCGACTCGTCGTACTCCTCGGTGATCTCCAGCTCGGCCGCCACGTTGTCGTAGTGGCGCCTGATGGCCTTCATCATGAGGAACAGGATCGGCATCGCGAAGCACACGATCCAGGCGCCGACCAGGAACTTGGTCAGCAGTACGACGACCAGCACCAGCCCGGTCATGATGCCGCCGAAGAAGTTGATCACCCGCGAGCGGTGCATCTGGTGCCGGATCTTGGGGTCGGTCTCGGTCTTGAGATGGCGGGTCCAGTGGATGACCATGCCGATCTGGCTGAGCGTGAAGGAGACGAAGACGCCGACGATGTACAGGTTCAGCAGGCGGCTGACGTCGGCGTCGAAACCCCACAGCAGCAGGCAGGCGCCCAGCGCCAGGATGACGATGCCGTTGGAGAAGGCCAGCCGGTCGCCGCGGGTGTGCAGCTGGCGGGGCAGGTAGCGGTCCTGGGCCAGGATCGAGCCGAGCACCGGGAAGCCGTTGAAAGCGGTGTTGGCGGCCAGGAACAGGATGAGCGCGGTGACCGCCGAGATGATGACGAACGGCAGCGAGCCGCCGCCGAAGACCGCGTCGGCCACCTGCGAGATGATCGGCTGCTGGTAGTAGCCGGGGCCGACCGGCTGCCCGTCGGGCCCGTGCAGGTCTGTGGCCACCACGGACGGCTCGGCCACCTTCACGCCCGAGGCCAGGCCCAGCGCGATGATGCCGCCGAACATGGTGATGGCGACCAGGCCCATCATGAGCAGCGTGGTGGCGGCGTTCTTGCTCTTGGGCTTGCGGAAGGCGGGCACGCCGTTGCTGATGGCCTCGACGCCCGTCAGCGCCGCGCAGCCGGAGGAGAAGGCGCGAAGGATGAGGAAGGCGGCGGCGAAGGTGGTCAGGTTGGTCTGCTCGGCGTCGATGGTGAACCCGTCGCTGGGCGCATGCAGCTCGTCGCCGAGCACCAGCAGCCGGAAGCCGCCCCAGGCGATCAGGCCGAGCACCGCGATCATGAACGCGTACGTCGGGACGGCGAAGGCGGCCCCCGACTCGCGCAGACCGCGCAGATTGACCACGGTGAGCAGGACGACGATGACGATGGCGACGGCCGGCTTGTGCTCGCCGACGAAGGGGATCGTGGCGCCCACGTAGTCGACGCCGTTGGCGACCGACACCGCGACGGTCAGCACGTAGTCGACCATGAGCGCGCTGGCCACGGTCAGGCCGGCGTTCTTGCCCAGGTTGGTGGTGGCCACCTCGTAGTCGCCGCCACCGCTCGGGTAGGCGTGCACGTTCTGCCGGTACGACGCCACGACCGTGAGCATCACGACCACGACGGCGATCGCGACCCATGGGCTGTAGGCGTAGAACGACACTCCGGCCAGCGACAGGATGACCAGGATCTCCTGCGGCGCGTACGCCACAGAGGACAGGGCGTCGCTGGCGAAGACCGGCAGGGCAATGCGTTTGGGCAGCAGCTGCTCGTGGAGCTGGCCGCTGCGCAGCGCCCGGCCCACCAGCACGCGTTTGACAAGATCCGTTACCTTCGCCACGTTACGAGATGCTAGCCCCCCGCGGTAGGGGCGCCGACGTTGCGCTCCCCTATCGCGCCATACTGGTGTCGAGCAACCGGCCGACCGCGAAGTGCGGGGGAGTATGCATATAGTGATCATGGGATGTGGCCGGGTCGGTTCGACCTTGGCTCACATCCTCGAGGACAACGGCCATACGGTCGCGATCATCGACCGGGATCCGCAGGCGTTTCGCCGGCTGCGGGCCGGTTTCCGGGGGCGCCGGGTGACCGGTGTCGGATTCGACCGCGATGTGCTCACCGAGGCGGGCATCGAGTCCGCTTCCGCGTACGTGGCGGTCTCCAGCGGCGACAACTCCAACATCATCTCGGCGCGGGCGGCGCGCGAGACGTTCGGCGTCGACAATGTGGTGGCCCGCATCTACGACCCGCGGCGGGCCGAGGTCTACCAGCGCCTCGGCATCCCGACGGTGGCGACCGTGCGGTGGACCGCCGACCAGATCCTGCGCCGCATCCTGCCCGAGGGCGCCGAGCCGCTCTGGCGCGACCCCACCGGCACCGTGGTGCTGGCCGAGGTCGCCACGCACACCGGCTGGATCGGCACTCGCGCCGTCGAGCTGGAGGAGCGGGGCAGGGTCCGCGTCGCCTACCTCAACCGCATGGGCGAGGCCCTGGTCATCGCCGACGACACCGTGATCCAGGACGGCGACGTGCTGCACGTCATCGCCGCAGAGAGCGACATGGACCGGATCAACAAGGTGCTCGCGGCGGCACCGGAAGAGGACCACTGATGCGCGTCGCCATCGCCGGAGCGGGGGCCGTGGGCCGGTCCATCGCGGCCGAGCTGCTGGAGAACGGCCACGAGGTCCTGCTGATCGACATCGACCCCAGGGCCATCAAGATCGACAGCGTGCCGCGGGCGGAGTGGCTGCTGGCCGACGCCTGCGAGATCGCCTCGCTCGACGAGGCGGGGCTCAACAACTGCCACGTCGTCGTCGCCTCCTCCGGGGACGACAAGGTCAACCTCGTGGTGTCGCTGCTGGCCAAGACCGAGTACGGCGTGCCGCGCGTGGTGGCCAGGATCAACCACCCCAACAACGAGTGGCTGTTCAACGAGTCGTGGGGCGTGGACGTCGCGGTCTCGACGCCGCGCCTGCTGAGCGCGCTGGTCGAGGAGGCGGTGAGCGTCGGCGACCTGGTGCGCCTGATGACCTTCCGTCAGGGGCAGGCCAACCTGGTCGAGCTCACCCTGGCCGAGGACGCGCCCGTGGTGGGCCAGCGCGCCGGCTCGGTGCCGTGGCCCAACGACTCGGCGCTGGTCGCGATCCTGCGCGAGGGCCGGGTGCTGGTGCCGACCAACGACGACCCGCTCGAGGCGGGCGACGAACTCCTGTTCGTCGCCAACCAGGAGGTGGAGCAGGAGCTGGCGCACCTGCTCTCACAACACTGAGAAATGTCAGGCGGGGGCGACCGGCGGCTTGATCGGCGTTCGCCCCTTGCCGAGCAGCCACAGCATCGCGCCGAGCGCGGCCACCTGGAGCGGCCAGCCCATCGCGATCTTCGCCAGACCGAGGGCGGCCACGGCCTCGTCGCCGCCGCCCAGCAGCCACACGGGCAGCTGCACGGCCACCCTGACCACGCACGGGAGCATCAGCAGCCAGGTGAGCTTGACGCAGAGCTTCACGATGCCCGGATCCTTGTGCCAGGCCGTGGGGTCACCGGTGACCGAGCCGATCAGGAACCCGACCACGGGCCACCGGGTGACGATCGACAGCAACATCGCCACCGAGTAGCCGGCGTTCCACAGGATGCCGGGCAGGAAATAGTCCTTCGCGTCGCCACTGCGGCTGGCGAAGAACGCGCCGATGGCGATGCCGATCAGGCTGTTGATCACGAACTGCGGCGTCGACCGCTGCGCGAGCCTGGCCAGCAGGAGCAGGACCGCCAGCGAGATGCTGACGATGAGCGAGGTCTTCAGGTCCTCGGTGATGATCCATGACAGCGTGAACGCGATGGTCGGCACCGCCGCCTCGATGATCCCGCGCACTCCCCCGAACGCCTTGGCGAGCTGGGCTCGCACCGCCGCTTCCACGGTGTCGTGGGCGACCTCTTCCGCCTCAGCACTCACCTGATCAACTCCCTGGGCGCAGCTCGTATCGAGGATTGAACATCACCTTGCGCCCGTCCTGCATGCTGACCAGGCCTTCGGCCTTGACAGTGCGCCCGGGCTCGATGCCCGCGATCTTGCGACGGCCGAGCCACACCAGGTCGATGACGTCGGACCCGTCGTAGAGCTCGGCCTCAAGGGCGGGCGCGCCGCCCCTGGGTCGCAGTGTCACGGTACGTAGCGTACCGGCCACGCAGAAGCGGCGGCGGCCGCCACACGAGACGATCGGGGTCGCGCCGACCTCGTCGACGTCTTCCCGTAGTTCCTGGGCTTCGATTTCGGACTGGGTGGAGGCCAGCCGGCTGAAGAACCCGCGCAATCCCCCGCGTTTGGGGGGCTCTGCCGTACTCATGATGACTCAGCCTACGTGATGTGGGCGGTCAGCGAATCTCGCTGATCTCGGGACCTCGTTTGAACGGGTTGAGCCCCTGGCTGTCGACCGTTTCGGCGCTCTGCTCGTTGGGCCGGCGCAGGGTGATCGGTTCTTCCCGGGCCATCGGCTCGGTGCCCCGCACGACCACGACGTCCTTGATGAAGTCGAGGAAGACGTTCGCCACGTTCTCGTCGAGCGCGGCGCGGCCGCTGATCATCGCCAGCACGAACCAGCGCGGCCCGTCGATGCCGATGTAGCGGGCCTTGCGGGTGGTGTTGCCCTCGCCACTGATCTCGCCGATCAGCTCGGGTCCGAAGGGGCCCTCCTGCTCGGCGAGATTGTCGGCGCCGGCCCGGATCTTGGCCCTGACCTCGTCCCAGAGCCCCATGCTCTTGGGCGCGGCCAGCGCCTGGAGCTGGAGCGAACTCTCCTCATAAAGCGCGACGACCCCGACGTTCTGGTCTCCCACCGAGGCCAGCCGCAGGTCGAAGTCCGGGTTGTGCGGCAGGAGCAGTCCGCCGAGGTCGATCCTGTCGGTCTCGGGGTGGGGCTCGTCGGCGTCCCACGGGCCGGACTCGCGCGTTGGGGCGGCGGATGCCTGCTGCTCTGCCGCCTGATCCGGCTGCTCACGACGGCGTCGTCGGAACACTGTGCTCACTCTCCCTGGTTAACGTCCTGTTGATCCGAAACCGCCGGTGCCGCGGGCCGAGCCGGGCAGCTGCTCCACCTCGGTGAACGCCGCCCGCTCGACGCGCTGGACGACCAGCTGGGCCACCCGGTCACCGCGGCTCAGGCGGAAGGGCTCCTTGGCGTCGGTGTTGATCACCGTCACCCGGATCTCGCCGCGATAGCCGGCGTCGACCGTGCCTGGCGCGTTGACCAGCGTGACGCCGTGCCTGGCGGCCAGGCCCGAGCGAGGGTGCACGAACGCGGCGTAGCCGTCGGGCAGCGCGATCGCGACGCCCGTCCCGACCATGGCCCGCTCTCCGGGCAGCAGCTCGACGTCCGCGGCCGCGTAGAGATCGGCGCCCGCGTCGCCCGGATGGGCGTAGGACGGCACCGGCAGCCCGTCGTCGAGTCGCTGGATGAGGACCTGCACGTCGGTCAAGGGTTCACCTCATGGTCATGGTGCTCGGCGGCGATGCGCCCCCTCAGCCTCAAGGTACGCCCTTCCGCCCGCGATCCCGTCGCACCGGGCAGGCGGGTGGAGTGTCGTGCCGCCGGGAGCCCTCGTGAGAGCGGGGAGACGGCCGCCGATCTCCGAGATCCCGTGGCGAGGTGGTCACGGGTGACGAGGTTACTCGCTACCAGGCGGACTGGCGTCCTCGACCGGCGAGCCCGGAGGTGGGGGGCTCGGAGGCGGGGCGGGTGCCGGGGTGGGCCCGGGTGGCAGGGCGGGCGGTTTGTGGAAAAGTTCGGGAAGCGCCCGGTAGATCACCGCCGCCACGGGCACGGCCACCGCCGCGCCCGCGATGCCGGCCAGGATGCCGCCGACGGACAGCACGAGGATGATGGCCAGCGGGTGGAAGTTGAGCGCCCGGCCGACGATGAGCGGCTGGAGCACGTGGTTCTCCAGCTGCTGCTCGACGATCAGGATGCCGACGAAGATCAACGCGTAGAGCGGTCCCTTGGCGCCCAGCGTGACCAGGGTGGCGATCGTACCGGCGAAGAAGATGCCGACGATCGGGATGAAGCTGGCGAAGAAGATCAGCACCGCCAGCGGCGCCCACAGGGGCACTCCCATGCCGGCCAGCACGATGCCCATGATCACGCCGTGTACGGCGGCGACCGCGACGGTGCCCTGCACGTAGTGGGAGAGCGTGGTCCAGGCGGCCCGCCCCGCCCGGTCGACGCGCGGCGCCATCGAGCCGAACCCCCGCAGGAACCACGACCAGATCCGGTCGCCGTCCTTGAGCAGGAAGAACGAGACGAACAGCAGCAGCACGAGGGACGCGAGCACCTCGAAGGCGACGGCGCCGGCGGTCAGGACCGTACTGGTGATGGCCGTGCGCTGGGCGTTGACCATCGTCGCGATCTCGTCGACGTAGCTGGTGATCTGCGCCTCTTTGAGGTGCAGTGGGCCGGTGATCAGCCAGTTCTGTACGTCGCGGGCGGTGGACTGGACCTGCTGGACCAGGTTGGGGAACTCCTCGGTGGCCCGCGCGCCGACCAGCCAGCCGGTGCCGACGAGCACCGCGAGGGCCACCAGCATGGTGATCCAGGTGGCGTAGATGGGGCGCATGCCCGCCTCGCGCAGGTTCCTGGTGAGCGGGAACAGCAGCGCGGTCAGCAGCAGGGCGATGGCGACCGGCAGGGCCACGAAGCTGAGCCGCGCGATGCCCTGGACGAAGAAGTAGACGACCACGCCGACGAGGATCAGGCACAGGCACCATGCCGCCATCTTGGCCAGCACGGGTGGCACGAGCTTGGTTGGGCGGTCGGTCAGCACGTGTTCAAGACTGGCACGTCAAGGACATATGTGCGCGTGGATAAAAGATCGGGTCTGGGCAACGGCATGATCACATGTCACCGTCATGCACATGAGGACCGTCGCGCTGGTTAAGGTGAGCGCGATCACCGCGGTGATCGCGTGTCTCGTGGCGGCCCCGGTGCCCGCCCTGGCCTCGCGCGGCGAACCCGCGCTCGACGTGCTGTCGAGCCGCGCCGACCAGGTGAGTGGCGGGGACGCGTTGGTCAGGGTACGGGTGAGCCAGGGCGTGCGGCTCAAGGTGCTGCGCAACGGCGATGACGTCACCGCGTCCTTCAAGCCGGATCCCGGCGGCCAGTCGTTCAGCGGCCTGGTGACCGGGCTGATCGACGGCGACAACACGATCAAGGCACTGGCGGGGCCGTTCAAAGAAACCCTGAAATTACGCAACCACCCGATCTCGGGACCGATCTTCTCGGGGCCGCACCAGTACCCCTTCCTGTGCAAGACGGAGCGGAGCGGGCTCGGCCCGCCCGTCGCGGACAACCAGGACGGCCAGGGCATGCGCACCACGGGCGGCTGGAGCAGGGACTGCTTCGCGCCGGTGCTGACGGAGCGGCTCTACCGCGCGACGGACGGCGCGTTCAAGACGATGCCCGCCGAGCGCCCCGCGGACATGTCGACCACCACCACGCTCGACGGCCGGACGGTGGACTTCGTGGTGCGCCGCGAGCGCGGCGTGATCAACCGTTTCCTCTACTCCATCGCGATGCTGGAGGACGGCTACAACGGCCGGGCGATCTACCGCTTCGACGGCGGCGTGGGGATCGGCCACGACCAGGGCACGATCGGCGGCAGCGCGCTCGACGCGTACGGGCTGGGCAAGGGCTACGCGATCCTGTTCTCCTCGGGCACCCGTACCTCCACGCACTACAACCTGATCCTCGGCGGCGAGACCGCGCTGATGGTGAAGGAGCGGTTCATCGAGAAGTACGGGGTGCCGCTCTACACCGTCGGCGTGGGCGCCTCGGGCGGCGCCCTCCAGCAGTACATCTACGGCCAGAACTACGGCACCGCGGTGATCGACGCGGCGATTCCGCAGTATTCCTATCCCGACATGGTCACCCAGACCATCCACGTCGGCGACTGCGAGCTACTCGAACGCTACATGGACCACAACCCGCGCTGGGCCTCCTGGGACGCGCGGACCGCGCTGATCGGGATGAACGCCAGCGACACCGTCGACAACCCCTACACCGGCAAGCCGGGCTCCGACGAGTGCGTCAAGGGCTGGCGCGGGCTGACCCCGCTGACCATGAACCCCCTCTGGACCTCCAACAACGATCCGGAGTGGGCCAAGATGGACCCGCCCGGCGTCAAGGACACGATCCAGTGGACGCACTGGGACGACCTGCGCGAGATCTACGGCGTCGCCCCCGACGGCTACGCCCGCTCCACCTGGGACAACGTCGGCGTCCAGTACGGCCTGGGCGCGCTGGTGAAGGGCGTGATCACGCCCGCGGAGTTCCTCGACGTCAACGCGCGCGCCGGCTCCTGGAAGGAGTCGAAGGACATGGTGCGCGAGGGCTGCCCGTTCACCCCCTCCCTCTGCCAGGACACCGCCCAGTTCGACCCGTGGAGCTCGCGCAACATACGGACCGGCGACCCAGCCCCCCGACGTACCGGCGACCCGATCGCGATCAAGAACGTGGAGCGCAGCGGGCTGGTGTTCAGGGGCGACATCGCCATCCCGATCATCGACTGGCGCCACTATCTCGAGGACCAGCTCGACATGCACGACTCGCACCAGTCGTTCGTCTCGCGGCAGCGGATGCTGAACTACGACGGCAACGCCGGCAACCAGGTCATCTGGTTCACCGACGCCCGCCCCGACGGGCCGGCCTTCGACCAGACGCCCGAGGCGCTGCAGGTGATGGACCAGTGGATGGCCAACATCCGCTCGCGCCCGTGGCGCGGGGTGGCGGGCAACAAGCCCGCGGCGGCCGTGGACCGCTGCTTCACCAGCTCCGGGGCGCAGATCGCCGCGGGTCCGCACGTGTGGGACGGCATCCTGGACCAGCGCGCCGCCGGTGCCTGCACCGCGCGCTTCCCGCTCTACTCCACCTCTCGCGTGGTGGCGGGCGGTCCGCTGGAGGGCGGCGTCTACAAGTGCCGCCTGCAGCCGGTGTCCAGGGCCATCGCGCGCGGTCTGTACGGCTCGTGGCGCCCGTCCCCCGAGGAGCAGGCCCGCCTTGAGGCGATCTTCCCCTCGGGGGTGTGCGACTACTAGCGGCTACTGCTCCTCCAGCGTCACCTCGACGGCGAATTCGGGACCCTCGTCGAGGACGAACTCCTCGACGTTGCCCGCGCCGCACAGGTCGTCCTGCGCCAGCCGTACCAGGGCGATCTCGGGGCCCGACACGGTGAGGCGGGAGACCTCGGCGCGCATCGACAGCTTGGCGGCCGACTTGGCCTTGCGGATGCGCCCGAGCACGTCGGAGGCCACGGCGAGCACCGCCGGGTCGCCCGCGCCCGCCGGGACCGACGGCCAGGCCGCGCGGTGGACGGAGCCCGGCCGCCACCAGGACCAGACCTCTTCCGTGACGAACGGCAGGAACGGCGCGAAGAGCCGCAGCAGCACGTCGAGCGCCTGGCGCAGCGCCGCGTGCGCCGAGGCGGCCGCCGGACCGCTCTCGTAGGCCCTGGCCTTGACCAGCTCCAGATAGTCGTCGCAGAACGCCCAGAAGAAGCGCTCGGCGGCCTCCATCGCCCGGGTGTAGTCGTAGCCCTCGAACGCCTGAGTGGCCTCCTCGACCACCCCTGAGAGCTGGGCGAGCATCGACAGGTCGAGCGGCTCGGTGACCGCCGCCTCGGACTCCGGGAAGCCGAGCACGAACTTCGACGCGTTGAGGATCTTGATGGCCAGCCGCCGGCCGACCTTGATCTGCCCGGTGTCGAACGCCGTGTCGGTGCCCGGCCGCCCGCTGGCCGCCCAGTAGCGGACCGCGTCGGAGCCGTACTCCTCCAGCAGCCCGAGCGGCGTCGTGACGTTGCCCTTGGACTTGGACATCTTCTTGCGGTCGGGGTCGAGGATCCAGCCCGCGATGACCACGTCACGCCACGGCAGCGTGCCGAACTCCTGGTGCGCCCTGACCACGGTGGAGAACAGCCAGGTGCGGATGATCTCGTGCGCCTGCGGCCGCAGGTCCATCGGGAAGACCCGGGCGAACAGGTCGGGATCCCGCTCCCAGCCGCCGGCGATCTCCGGCGTGAGGGACGAGGTCGCCCAGGTGTCCATGATGTCCGGATCGCCCATGAAGCCGCCCGGCACGCCCCGCTGGTCCGCGGTGTAGCCGTCGGGCACCTGCGAGGAGGGGTCGATCGGCAGCAGGTCCTCCGACGGCACCAGCGGGCGGGAGTAGTCGGGCTCGCCCGAGGCGTCCAGCGGGTACCAGACGGGGATCGGCACGCCGAAGAAGCGCTGCCGGGAGATCAGCCAGTCGCCGGCCAGCCCCCGCACCCAGTTGTCGTAGCGGACCTTCATGTGCGGCGGGTGCCAGCGCAGCTCGGCGCCCCTGGCCAGGAGCTGCTCGCGCAGCTGGGGGTCGCGCCCGCCGTTGCGGATGTACCACTGGCGGGTGGTGACGATCTCCAGCGGGCGCTCGCCCTTCTCGTAGAACTTCACCATCCGCTTCGTGGCGCGCGGGTCGCCGTCCAGGTCGCCGGACTCGCGCAGCAGCTCCACGACGCGCTCACGCGCGCTGTGGACGGTCTTGCCGGCCAGCTCTTTGTACGGCTCCTGCTCGACGCCCTCGGGCGGCTCGGGCAGCAGGCGGCCGTCCTTGCCGATGATCGGCCTGGTCTCCAACGCCAGCTCGCGCCACCAGGTGACGTCGGTGAGGTCGCCGAACGTACAGACCATCGCGATGCCGGAGCCCTTGTCGGGCTCGGCCAGGTGGTGGGCCAGCACCGGCACCTCGGCCCCGAACAGCGGCGTCAGCACCGAGGTGCCGAACAGCGGCTTGTACCGCTCGTCGTCGGGGTGCGCCACCAGGGCGACGCAGGCGGGCAGCAGCTCGGGCCGGGTCGTCTCGATCCAGACCGGCCCCTTCTCGCCGTAGAAGGAGACCCGGTGGAAGGCCCCCGGCCACTCGCGGTCCTCGAGCTCCGCCTGGGCGACGGCGGTGCGGAAGGAGACGTCCCACAGCGTCGGCGCCTCGGCCAGATAGGCCTCGCCGCGCGCCAGGGTGCGCAGGAAGGCCCGCTGCGAGGCGGCCCGCGCGCCGCCGTCGATGGTCGCGTACGTCAGCGACCAGTCGACGGACAGCCCCAGCCGCCGCCACAGCTCCTCGAACGCCTTCTCGTCCTCAAGGGTCAGCCGCTCGCACAGCTCGATGAAGTTGCCGCGCGAGACGGAGACCTGCCGCTTGGGATCGGGCTTGGCCGGAGGTGTGAAGTCCGGGTCATAGGGCACCGAAGGGTCACAGCGGACGCCGAAGTGGTTCTGCACCCGCCGCTCGGTGGGCAGGCCGTTGTCGTCCCAACCCATGGGGTAGAAGACCTCGCGGCCGCGCATCCGCTGGAAACGGGCGATGGTGTCGGTGTGCGTGTAGGAGAAGACGTGACCCACGTGAAGGGAACCGGAGACGGTCGGCGGCGGGGTGTCGATCGAGTAGATCTGCTCCCACGGCTTGGACCTGTCGAACCGGTAGATGGCGTCATCTTCCCAGCGCTCTACCCATACCTTCTCCAAGCCGTCGAGAGTCGGTTTCTCCGGCATGGCTGCATGGCGTAGTCGCTGCTGATTCATGCCTCCTTATGGTACGGCTTCACCGGCCCAGGAAGCGTTACAGACTAGGGTTCGTTACATAGCGGAAGGAGACGTTCGGATGGCAGACGACAAGCCTGACCTCGCCTGGCGGGTCATCGGGGGACTGGTCGGATTGGCCACCGCGTGGGCGGCACGCAAGATCCTCGGGTTCGTCTGGGTGAAGACCACCGGCAAAGAGCCGCCGATCGACACCGACTCACCCGAGGTCAGCATGGGCGAGGCCATCGGCTACGCCGTGGTGATGGGCGTCGGGATGTCCGTGGCGCAGATCGTGGTCAACCGGACCGCCAAGAAGCGGTATGAGGCGTGGAAGACGGTAAAGCAGGTGTCTCAAGGGCATTGAGGAACTCTCCTGCCCAGCGGTCCACGTCGTAGGTGGCTACCCGGCGGCGCATCGTACGCATCCGCCGGGCCAGCTCGTGCGGCGTGGCCCGCATCGCCGTCATCATCTGGCGCTTGACGTCCTCGACGTCGTACGGATTGACCAGGTACGACTGCCGCAGCTCGTCGGCCGCCCCCGCGAACTCACTGAGCACGAGCGCGCCCCGCAGGTCGTGGTGACAGGCGACGTACTCCTTGGCGACCAGGTTCATCCCGTCACGCAGCGGCGTGACCACCATGACGTCACTGGCCAGATAGAGCGCGGCCAGCTCCTCGCGGCCGTACGACTGGTGGAAATACTGGATCGGCTGCAAGCCGAGCATCGCGTGCTCGCCGTTGATCCGGCCGACCTGCAGCTCGATGTCGTCGCGCAGCCGCCGGTATTCGTCGACCCGCTCCCGGCTGGGCGTGGCGATCTGCACGAACACCGCCTCGTTGGGCTGCAGCCGCCCCTCCTTCAGCAGTTCGCCGAACGCCTCCAGCCGCAGCCCGATGCCCTTGGTGTAGTCCAGCCGGTCCACCCCGAGCAGCACGTGCTCAGGATCGCCGAGCTCCGCCCTGATCTCCTTGGCGCGGGTCATGATGTGCTCCTGGCGCACCATCGTGTCGAGCTCGGCGAAGTCCACCGAGATGGGGAACGCCTGCGTGGTCACGATCCGGTCGTCGAGGAAGATCTCGTTCCCCTTGTACGGCAGGCCGAGCAGCCTGCGGCACAGCCGCCGGAAGTTGGCGGCGCCGCCGGGCAGCTGGAAGCCCACCAGGTCGGCCCCGAGCAGCCCTTCGACCAGCTCCTTGCGCCACGGCAGCCGCCAGAACAGCTCGACCGGCGGGAACGGGATGTGCAGGAAGAAGCCGATGCGCAGGTCCGGCCGGAGCCTGCGCAGCATGGCCGGGACCAGCTGGAGCTGGTAGTCCTGCACCCAGACGACCGCCCCCTCCTCCGCCACCTCGGCCGCGGCCTCGGCGAAGCGCTGGTTGACGGTGGTGTAGGCGTCCCACATGTCACGCTCGAACACCGGCGGCGCCACCACGTCGTGATAGAGCGGCCAGAGCGTGGCGTTGGAGAAGCCCTCGTAGTAGAGCTCCACCTCGCGAGCCGACAGCGGCACCGGGACCAGGCTCATGCCGTCCTGGTCGAAGGGCTCCAGGCGCTCGTCGGCGGCGCCGTGCCAGCCCAGCCACGCGCCGTGCCGGCGCTGCATGACGGGAGCGATGGCGGTGACGAGCCCGCCCGGGCTCCTGCGCCATGAGGCCGTCCCGTCCGGCTCGACCGTTCGATCCACCGGCAACCGGTTCGCGACGATCATAAACGAGTTACGGCCACTCACCCAGGTCCTCCTAGAGTCCATCCTCCACATGCCGCGGGACGCGGTACATGGTGGCGGCCACCCGCTCGGGGCTCCGCCTGGGAGATGATCGCGACGATATGGGCGGCCGGCCTGACCATCCAGACCTCGCCCCGCTTCCGCGCCCAGGGTCTTTACCAGGACTCGGGAGCGGTCCAATGCCGCGAACTCACGCACGGCGAGCGGCGCCGTAGTGACCTTGCCCAGGACCTGCACAAACAAACGCGAATCGCACGTATCTCCTAGTGCGGTGGCCCCGGTGAGCTTCGTCACACGACCGTCTCGGTCCGTGTGACGGTCGGTGGTGGCTGAGGTCCTTGGAGAGAAACCCCCTTCGGGGGAGGGAAAAGGACGGCCCGCGATGGCTGAGGGCCCTTGGGAGGCACACCCCTCCGGAGGTGAAGTAGAAGACGCCCGCCGTGACAGAGCCCCCCGGAAGCACACCCCCTCCAGGGGCAAGAAAAACTGCTGCCCGGCGGGAGTCGGACGGCGCCGCGACCGTCGGGCCACGTCGGCGGCGCCGGGCGGCGGGCGGCCGGGGCGGGCGGCGGGGGCCGGTGACGGCGCCGGGCAGCCGGGACGGGTGATGGCGCCGCGCGGCCGGGCCACGTCGGCGGGAGCGGGTGACGGCGTCGGGCAGCCGGGGCTGGTGGCGTTGGCGGGGAGGTCGTGGGTGTCGGAGGGCCGGTGGCGGGGATTCGGTCGTCTCTTGACAGAGATCAGGCTGGGCGGTGGAGTATTTACCGAACAGTCGGTCAGTTGAGCGAGGGAGACCTGCCTTGGAGAGCGCGCGGCGCATGATGGACGCCGACACCGCCTCCGCGGCCCTGGGGATCGAGCTGACGGAGCTGGGGGCCGGGCGGGCGGTGTGCCGGATGGAGGTCACCGAGCGGATGATCAACGGGCACGCGCTGTGCCACGGCGGCTACGTCTTCCTGCTGGCCGACACCGCCTTCGCCTGCGCGTGCAACAGCCACGGCCCCGTGACGGTCGCGGCGGGGGCGGAGATCACCTTCGTGGCGCCGGCCCGCATGGGTGACGTGCTGACGGCCGAGGCCGCCGAACGTACCCGCTACGGCCGCAGTGGCATCTACGACATCACGGTGAAGAAGGCCGACGGTGAGGTGGTCGCGGAGTTCCGCGGCCGCAGCAAGGAGATGAGATGAGACTCGGCGCCGCCCCTCAGCCCGGCGACCTCGACCCGATCGAGCGGGCTTCGCGCGACGAGCTCATGGCCCTCCAACTCGAGCGCCTCCAACGGACACTCCACCACGCATACCAAAATGTCCCGAAATATCGGCAAAAGTTTGATGAGCATGGCGTTCACCCAGCCGACTGCAAAGAGCTCGGCGACCTGGTGAAGTTCCCCTTCACCACGAAGCAGGACCTGCGCGACTGCTACCCCTTCGGCATGTTCGCCGTGCCACGGGAGCGGGTGGCGCGGGTGCACGCCTCCAGCGGCACCACCGGGCAGCCCACGGTGGTCGGCTACACCAAGAACGACCTCGACGTCTGGGCCGAGGTCATGGCCCGCTCGATCCGCGCCTCGGGCGGGCGGCCGGGCGACATCGTGCACATCTCGTACGGCTACGGCCTGTTCACCGGCGGCCTGGGCGCCCACTACGGCGCCGAGCGGCTGGGCTGCACGGTGATACCGGTCTCCGGCGGCATGACGCCCCGCCAGGTACAACTGATCACCGACTTCCGGCCGGACGTCATCATGGTCACGCCGTCGTACATGCTGGCGTTGCTCGACGAGTTCGACCGGCAGGGCCTGGACGCCCGCGCGTGCTCGCTGCGTATCGGCGTCTTCGGCGCCGAGCCGTGGACCGAGGAGATGCGCGCCGAGATCGAGGACCGCTTCGACCTGGACGCCGTCGACATCTACGGACTGTCCGAGGTGATGGGGCCGGGCGTGGCCAACGAGTGCGTGGAGTCGAAGGACGGCCTGCACGTCTGGGAGGACCACTTCTACCCCGAGACCGTCGACCCGTTCACCGGGGCCCCCGCCGAGTCGGGCGAGCTGGTCTTCACCAGCCTCACCAAGGAGGCGCTGCCGATCATCCGCTACCGGACCCGCGACCTGACCAGGCTGCTGCCCGGCACCGCGCGGCCGGCGTTCCGGCGGATGGAGAAGGTGACGGGCCGTACCGACGACATGATCATCCTGCGCGGGGTGAACGTCTTCCCCACCCAGATCGAGGAGATCGTGCTGCGCGTGCCGGGGCTGTCGCCGCACTTCCAGGTACGGCTCACCCGCCCGGAGCGGCTCGACGTGATGACGGTCAGGGTCGAGGCGCGACCGGGCCTGGAGGAGGGCACAGAGGCCCGCGCAGAGGCAGGGCAGACGCTGCGCAGGGTCGTCAAGGACACGATCGGCGTACAGGTCGAGGTCGAGGTGGTGGACCCGGAGACGCTGGAGCGCTCAGTGGGCAAACTCCGGCGAGTCATCGACGAGCGGGACCGCTAGGCCAGCGGAGGTCGTCCCAGAGCGGGCGTCCCAACGCAAACGTTCTAAGGCCGGACCTCCGGCGAGCGGCGGCCGGGCGGCAGCTTGCCGCGCAGGTCGTCGCGGATGGCCTCGCCCAGCTTCTTGGTCGCCATCCGGTTGAGCGCGCCGCCGGCGACCGCGCCGGTGAGGAACGGGCCCAGCGTGGTCAGATGGCGTCCGAGGGTACGCATGAGGCGGTTGCGCAGGGCCGTCTTCGTGGCCGCGCCGAGCGCGAGGGTGACGGAGGCGGGCGCGAGGGGGTCGACGCCGCGCTGCTTGGCCCAGGCCGCGGCGAAGACGGCCGCGCGCTGCGTGCCGGTGCCCGAGACGCGTACGCCATAGACCTCGTGGAGCTCGGCCAGCAGCTTGACCTCGATGGCGGCCACCACGATGGTCTCGGCGACGAGCTGGGCCGGAGCGGAGAGGAGGAGGGGTGGGGCCGCGAACTCGGCCGCGGCGAGCGCTCCGCCGATGGCGCCGACCGTCATGGTCGCCTTCTGGGCGGTGCGCACCAGGTCGTCGGCGAGCTGCTCGCCGGTCAGGCCGTGGTGGTGCTCGGAGAGGGTGTGAAGGTCTCTGATAGGGATGCGGGGCGCGATGTTCATGAACACATCCGCCAGCCAGCGTCCACGCCCCACTCCGGTCTCACGCGTCTTGCGCGCGCCGGAGGCCAGAGCGCGGGCTAGACGGCCGAGCAGCCGTCGCCGCTCGGCCGGCTCCAGCTCACCGGAGTCGGCGAGCCGGCCTACGAGCTCGCCGACCTCTTTATCGGGGTCGGCGATCTCGTCGCCTGGTTGCCTGTCCTTCTCAGGTGCGGCCACGCGGAGCCTCCTCCTTCGTCAGGCGGCGCACTCCCGGCACACCTGCTGGCCGTTCTTCTCGGACGCCAGCTGGCTGCGGTGGTGCACGAGGAAGCAACGCGAGCAGGTGAACTCGTCCGCCTGGCGCGGAATCACGCGCAGGCTGAGCTCTTCGTTCGACAGGTCGGCACCGGGTAGTTCGAGCGACTCGGCCAGATCGGTCTCATCGATGTCGATACTGCCCGACGACTTGTCGGTGCGCCGCGCCTGGAGCTCCTGGAGGCTGTCTTCCCCCAGGTCGTCGTCCGTCTTGCGCGGGCTGTCGTAATCGGTAGCCATCGTGCTTGCTCCATCCCCCTCATCTATACGTCTTCGCGCTCATCGCGCGTCTTCTAACGCCCGGGAGCCTCATCTTGTGCCCGTTCTGCCGGGGGAATTTTTGCATCGGTACCCAGCAGGAAGGAACCATGAACCTCCCAACACGTCAGGACCCGCTGCCGTCGGCAATGGTTAGCCAAATATGGCGAAACCCACAGCCTTGGCGGCATGCCCCACCGTGTTCGACGGCACATCCAACCACATGTGCGGCGAGAACGAGACGCCCGCCGTGGTGCAACACGCCGGATCAGCGGCTCGGCAGCCGAATGGTCACCACAAGTCCTCCGCCCTCCCGCGGCACGGCGGTCACATTTCCGCCGTGCGCCTGCACAACAGCGCGAACGATGGACAGCCCAAGACCAGATCCCTTCGCCGAATCCACACGATCCGCGTGGAGCCTCCGGAAGGGCTCGAACAGGCTGTTCACCTCGTACGCAGGGACATGCTGCCCCGTGTTGGCCACCTGAACAACCAGTGCACCGTCTACCATTCCCGTTCGGATCCATACTTTTCCGTTTTCCGGAATGTTGTACTTGACGGCGTTCTCGAGCAGGTTGCTGACGGACCGCTCCAAGAGCACCGGATCGCCTATGGTAGGCGCGCTGACCAGTTCGGTGGTGATGGTTACGCCGTTATCTTCGGCGAATGGGGTCACCTGCTCAACGGCCGTCTGGGCGACGTCCTTGACGTCCAGCGGCTTGCGTACCGCCAGCTCGCGTTCGCTCCTGGCGAGCAGCAGCAGCCCCTCGATGAGCTTCTCGTTGCGCGCGTTGACTTCGAGCAGGGTACGGCCGAGCGCCTTGAGGTCCTGTGACGCCTCGGGATCGGACAGGGCGATCTCCAGGACCGTCCGGTTGATCGTGAGCGGAGTTCGCAACTCGTGCGAGGCGTTGGCGACGAACCTTCGCTGGGTGTCGAAGGCGATGTTGAGCCGGGTGAGCATGGCGTCGAAGGTGTCGGCCAGCTCCTTCAGCTCGTCGTCCGGGCCCTCCAGGTCGATGCGCTGATGGGCCAGGGTGCTCTCGGAGAGTTTCTTGGCCGTGGCCGTCATCTGGCTCACGGGCCGCATCGCCCGGTCGGCGACGAAGTAACCGAGGATCACCGCGAGGATGCCGACGCCCGCCAGCGCCATCAAGGAGCTCTGCAGCATCGCGTCGCGGGCGCTGGCGACGGTCTGGTCCTTTGCGGCGTACCAGCGCGCGTGGACGATGGCCGCGTCGATGGCGTCGATGTTGTCGGTGTTGATTTCCGGCCACACAACGTTGATCGCTGTGCCGACGATGACGTACATGGAGATGAGGAGCACCGCCGCGGCCACGAAGAACAGCGAGCCGTAAGCGATGGTGAGCCTCCATCGGATGCTCACCTTGCCCGGCAGCGCCTTGACCACGTCCATCGTGGTCCGCTGCGGCCGGGCGTATGACGGTGGCGGCGGGCCGTCCCAGACGGGCTGGCCGCTCGGCGGCGGCGCCGACTCCGCCCGCGCCTGCTCCGCCCGCGCCACGGCCCGCTCCGAGTGCGGGCTGATCATCGGATGCGTCGGCATCGCCTCGCGCTCCGGCCGTTGAGTCACAACTTGTATCCCACTCCGGGCACCGTCTCGATCACCTGCGGATCCCCCAGCTTCTTGCGCAGGGTCATCATCGTCACCCGCACCACGTTGGTGAACGGATCGATGTTCTCGTCCCACGCCTTGTCCAGCAGATCCTCCTGGCTGACGACGGCGCCCTCCGCCCGCATCAGCTCTTCCAGGACCGCGAACTCCTTCTTGGTGAGGATGACCTCCTTGCCCTCACGCTCGACCAGCCGCTTGCCCGGGTCCAGCCGGATCCCGCCCCGCTCCAGGACGGGCGGCAGGGCCGGCGCCGACCGGCGGCCGAGCGCCCGCACCCGGGCGACCAGTTCGACGAAGACGAACGGCTTGGCCAGGTAGTCGTCGGCCCCCAGGCCGAGCCCCTCCACCTTGTCGTCGACGTCGCCGGACGCGGTCAGCATCAGGATGCGCGAGGACGTACGCTGCTCCACCAGCCGGCGGCAGACCTCGTCCCCGTGCACGACCGGCAGGTCGCGGTCCAGGACGATCACGTCGTAGTCGATGTAGGAGGTGCGCTCCAGCGCGCCGCCCCCGTCATAGGCCACGTCCACCGCCATGGCCTCGCGCCGCAGACCGGTCGCGATCGCGTCGGCGAGCACCCGCTCGTCCTCTACAACCAGCACTCGCACGACTGGCACCTCTCTCCGGATCCGCTGCTTCATTCTGCCCACACCTGCGATAAGCGCACGGTAAGGCATGTCAGAGCATGTGTGCCGCAAGGCACAGCCAAATTCATGTTTCGGTAAGCGATGGGCCGGGGTATGCCTGCTGGACACCCATCGCCGTGTGCCTCTTTTGGCTTCCCCACGAGCGGTGGGCGCTCTTCGCTCCGCAACCCCTGAAGAGAGTAGGTGAGATGGGCGAGTTCACGACCACGATCGAAAGCCGCCTCGACCAGGCTTACAAGGGCCTTCGGGAGGCCCGGTGCGCCGGCGACGACTACCTCGCCGACACCCTCACCGCCGAGATCGAGGACCTGCGCCGCCTGGCGGATGACAACGGCGTCCCGTTGCCTCATTGATCGGCACATCGTGTGACGAAACGGCCGGAGCCCCGGGCAAGGGCTCCGGCCGTTTTCGCGCCGTGTTGGGGATCGCCGTGTTGGGGACCCACGCGCCGTCAGGCGTCGCGCTGGGGATCCAGCGGTACGAGCAGGTCGTGCAGCTCGTCGAACAGCCCCGGCGCCGCGCAGAGCACGAAGTCGTTGCTGTACGGCCTGCCGTTCAGCCCGCCGATCCTGGCCCCCGCCTCGGTCGCGACCAGCCCGGCCGCGGCGAAGTCCCAGTAGTTGGTGCCCCGCTCGTAGTAGGCGTCCACCCGGCCCGAGGCCACCGAGCAGAGGTCGACGGCGCACGAGCCGCCGCGCCTGATGTCGCGTACCCGCGGCAGCACCGACGCCAGCACCTGGGCCTGCACGGCCCGGCGTTCGCGCAGGTAGCCGAAGCCGGTCGCGACCAGCGCCTGCGGCAGCGGCACGCCGGTGTTGCAGCGCAGCCGCTCGCCGCCGAGCCAGGCGCCCCGGCCGCGCGCCGCGGTGAACACCTCGCCGCGCGGCACCACGTTCACCACGCCCGCGACGATCTCGCCGCCCACCTCGACGGCGATCGACACCGCCCACTCGGGCAGGCCGTACAGGAAGTTGACCGTGCCGTCGATGGGGTCGACGATCCAGCGCACACCGGAGTCACCGGCGGCCTCGCCGCCCTCCTCCCCCAGCACGCTGTCGCCGGGCCTGGCCTCCAGGACGCGGGCGCGGATGAGTCGCTCCGACGCCGTGTCCAGGGCGGTGACCACGTCGGTGGGGCTGGACTTGGTCTCGACGACCTCCGACATCGTGGGCCGCTTGGCGAGCAGCATGTCGCCCGCCTCGCGCGCGATGTCCTCGGCCAGGTCGAGCAGTGCCTGCGGATCGGTCATCACGCCACCGAGTCCGGGCGCTTCCACTCCTGACCGAGGACGTGCTGGCCAAGGAAGGCCAGCACGGTCTCGTACCAGGCGACGGCGTTGCCGGGCTTGAGTATCCAGTGGTTCTCGTCGGGGAAGTACAGGAACTTCGACTCGACGTTGCGGCGCTGCAGGTCCCACCACAGGCGCAGCGCCTCCCCGATCGGCACCCGGTAGTCCTTGTCGCCGTGGATGACGAGCATCGGGGTGGTGATGCTGTCGAGCCCGTGGTGCGGGGAGAGCTTGGCGTACCGCTCGGAGCCGGGCTCGCCCATCTCGCGCTGCCAGTACTGGGCCGCGTCGGTGGTGCCGGCGAACTGGTCGAGGTTCCACAGGGCGGCGTGGGTGACGATGGCCTTGTAGCGGTCGCTGTGGCCGGCGATCCAGTTGGCCATGTAGCCGCCGTACGAGCCGCCCATCGCGCCGATCCGCTCGCCGTCGATGTCGTCCCTGGCCACGACCACGTCCACGATCGCGTCGAGGTCGGCGAGGGTACGCGGACCCCAGTTACCCCACCCGCGGTCGATCATCTCCTGGCCGTAGCCGGTGGACAGGCACGGGTCGGGCAGCAGGACGGCGTAGCCGTGCTGGACCATGATCCAGGGGTTCCAGCGCCACTGCCAGTCGTTCCACGAGGCGACGGGACCGCCGTGGATCCAGAGCAGGATCGGCGCCGGGTCGTCGGCCGAGGCGCCCTCGGGCAGCGTGAGCCAGCCGCGGATCGTGGTGCCGTCGTCGGCCGTCGCGGAGACCTCGGTCAGCGTGCCGGGCAGTTCGGGGCGCGAGGCGGGCGAGGGCAGGTCGGTGATCTCGCCGGTGGCGGTGTCGATCCTGGCCGGGCCGTGGGTGCGGTCGACGCCGCTGTGCAGCGCGTAGACGAACCGGCCGTCGGCCGATGCGTTGAGCCCGAGGTAGGCGGCGTCGTCCTGGGTCAGCCGGGCGACCTCCCCGTCCAGCGGCACGCGGAAGATCGGGCGGCGGCCCCGGTGGTCGGCCGCGAGGTAGACGGCCGACGAGTCGGGCGCCCACTCGACGTCCGCCGGGAACAGGTCGGGTGCGTAGGCACGCCCGGCGCCGGTGGCCAGGTCGCCGATCCACAGATCGATGCGTACGGAGACGTCGAGCCCGGCCAGACGCTCGCGCGCGCAGGCGACGCGGGTCCCGTCGGGCGAGACCGCGATCGGGCCGTAGAAGTCGTGGCCCTCCTCGGTGAACAGCGTGCGCCGCTCACCGGTGGCCACGTCGATGGCGACCAGGTCCACCCGCTGCTCGGCGTCGGGCAGGAGGGTACGCCAGGTCGAGACCACGGTGGCGCCGTCGGGCGTGAGCGCGAAGGTGACGTCGCGCAGCCCCTCGCCCGGGTCGGGGGTCAGGTCGCGTACGTCCTCCAGCCGGTCCGCGCCGAGCCTCGCGGCGAACAGCCGGGTGTGGCCGGGGCCGAGGTCATGGTCCCAGTAGCGGACCGGGTAGCTCTCGTGCAGGATCGCGCTGATGCCGGCGTCCTTGCGCGCCTTGCGGCGCTCCTCCTCGGCCGCTTCCTCGCCGGTGAGCACGTCGGCGGCGAACACCACCACGTCACCGGCCGTACGGAAGGCGCCGACGCCGCCGGGACGGGCGGCCACCTGTCGGGCCTCGCCGCCCGAGCGGGGCAGCAGCCACAGCGAGGGCACCTCGTCGGTGGCGTCCTTGACGGTCGGGTCGGGACGGGCCGAGGTGAACAGCACGTCGCCCGCGTCGGTGAACTCCGCCGCGCTCTCACCCTTGGCCGAGCGGGTCAGCCGGTACGGCTCGCCGTCGATCGGAATGGCCCAGAGCGCGGTGCCGTACGACTTGCCGTCGGGGTTGATGGACTGGACCGCGGAGATCAGCCGGGAGCCGTCGGGCGAGAGCTTCAGCGAGAGAACCCGGGGGATGGCAACATAGTCACGAATGTCGTTGAATGCGCTCACTCAACCGAACCTACCCTGTTCATTTGCCTAGCTCCGTAGAGACTCGCGGGCTCCAGGCGGCGGCACTCCCTGTTCATTGGCCGCACCCCGTGCGGCGGGCTCCTCCTCCAGGCGTCGGCGCTCCCTGCTTATTGGCCGCACTCCGTGCGGCGGGCTCGATCGCCCAATGCCGCCGCCTTCCCCCGTCGCTCTGGTCGCTACGCTCCCGCCGCTCCTCCTCCAGGCGTCGGCGCTCCCTCGCCGGAATAAGGTGGGTCCGTGGGGAACTACGACGCTCTGCTGGTGCTGTCGTTCGGTGGGCCCGAGGGGCCTGAGGACGTGTTGCCGTTTCTGGAGAACGTGGTGCGGGGCCGAGGCGTGCCGCAGGAGCGGCTGCTGGAGGTGGCCGAGCACTACCAGGGTTTCGGCGGGGTCAGCCCGATCAACGGCCAGAACCGCGCGCTCATCGAGGCGCTGCGTCCGGTGGTCGATGTGCCCGTCTACTGGGGCAACCGCAACTGGGAGCCGTTCGGCGAGGAGACCGTCCAGCGGATGAGGGCCGACGGGATCCGCAAGGCGGCGGTGTTCGCCACCTCGGCGTTCGCCGGCTACTCCAGCTGCCGCCAGTACTACGAGGACATCGCCAGGATCTCCGTCAAGGGCGGTCCCGAGCTGGTCAAGATGCGGCACTTCGGGGATCATCCGGGGTTCGTCGCCGCCATGGCCGACCACGTCGGGCAGGCGCTCGACCGGCTCGGCCGCGACGACGCCCGGCTGGTGTTCACCGCGCACAGCGTGCCGGTCTCGATGGCGCGCACCGCCGGGCCCTACGGCGGCCTCTACGAGGCGCAGCTGCGCAGGAGCGCCGAGCTGGTCAACGAGGCGCTGGGCCGCACCCAGCCGTGGGACCTGGTGTGGCAGTCGCGCAGCGGGCCGCCCGAGGTGCCGTGGCTGGAGCCCGACGTCTGCGACCATCTGCGCAAGACCGACGCCCGGTCGGTCGTGCTCGTGCCGATCGGGTTCGTCTCCGACCACATGGAGGTCGTCTACGACCTCGACACCGAGGCCAGGCAGGTGGCCACCGAGCTGGGCCTGCCCATGGAGCGGGCCGCGACGGCGGGCACCCATCCGGCCTTCGTCCGCATGATCCGCGAGCTGATGGAGGAGCCCGAGCCGCAGCCCTGCGCGCTCACCTGCTGCCCACCGCCCCGGCGGCGCCAGGCGTAGACGCGGCGTCCGCGCCGGCGGCATCAGCCGTGAGCGCGGACGTGCAGGCGGGCGTCAGGTGTAGGCGCGGGCGTACGCCTCGGCGATGCCCATCACCTTGTTCACGTAGTCCCACGAGTGGTTGTAGAACCAGATCGACTTGCGCAGCTTCTGGCCGCCCTGGCCGGCGCCGTTCGCGCAGAGGTACTTGGCCGCCGCGGGCACCGCGTCGTACGGGCTCCAGATGTCGGACTTGCCGTCGCCATCGCCGTCCACCCCGTAGTGCTTCCAGGTGGCGGGCATGAACTGCATCGGCCCGAGCGCGCCCGCGCTCGACGGGCCGTTGTTGCGGCCGTGCCCGCTCTCCACCTGGCCGATCGCCGCCAGCACGGTCCATGACAGTCCGGGGCAGTGGGTGGCCGAGGCTTTGTAGAGGTCGAGGTAGCTGCTGGGCCGCCCGACGTTGACCTGCTGCTGCGGCTTGGCCGTCTGCTGGGCCGGCTGCGTCGGCTGGGCCTTGGGGCGGGCGCCCAGTGTCACGACCTGGGCGCCCTTGCCGAGCAGCTTGCGTACGCCCGGCTCGCTGATGCCGGGCTTGCCGTGCAGCAGGACCGCGACGCCCGGCGCCAGGCCGAGTGCCTTGCCCATGTCGGCGCCCACCAGGCCGTCGATCCCCGACAGGCCGAGGGTGGCCGAGGCCGCGACGCGCAGGCGGGGACCGCCGTCCACCTGGTACTCGGCGCCCAGGATCATGCCGAGCCTGCGTACGGCCGAGGTCTCGGCGACCAGTTCGCCCCTGGACAGCGCGCTCCACACGGCCGGCTGGTCGGCGACGGCCTTGGGCGTCCAGGAGCGGAAGTCGGCCGGGTCGACGGCGAGCAGGTTCAGCCCGGTGCCCGACACCCGGACCGAGCCGGCGTCGACGATGGCGACCTTCTGCACGTGCTTGAGCTTCGCCAGCTCGAACCGGGTGGTCTTGGGCACCTCGGCGCGGGCGATCGCCAGCACGCGGGGCGGGGTCGGGGTGACGCTGGGGCCGCCCTTGCCGAAGTCCTTCACCGGCTCGGTCGTGGGCACGATCTTGTCGAGACCGGCGGTCTGCGGCTGCGTCTTCTGGACCGGTCTCTGCGATTTCCGTACCGGCTGCTGGTCGGCCGTACTCGCGAACAGGTCGTCCCGCGTGGACAGCGCCACTCCCACGGCCACGACCGAGACGGCGATGACCGAAGCGATCACGATCAGGACGGCGCGGAACGAGGGAAGACCGGACACCCGGCACACGTTAGCCGAGTTGCCGGAAAAATCACTTGCTGTCCGGTCAGCGCGCGCGTAAATGTTGGGACGCATCAAGGGAGAGGAACGGGCGTGGTCGGGCCTTATCGGGGGTTGTTCAACGGGCCCGGCATCAAGGGATTCGTGCTGGCCGGCTTCGTCGGCCGGATGCCGATGTCCATGCTCGGCATCGGCATCGTGCTGCTGATCTCCGGCCTCACCGAGTCGTACGCGACCGCGGGCGCCGTCGCCGCCACCACCAACGTCTCCTTCGCGGTGGCCGCCCCCCTGACCGCGCGGCTGGTCGACCGGTTCGGGCAGGCCCGGGTGATCGTGCCCTTCTCGATCGTGAACGCGCTCTCGCTGGCCGCGCTGATGCTGTCGGCGGGCTTCGGGCTGCCCGAGTGGACGTTGTACGCCGCCGGGCTGTCGGTCGGCGCGACCTCCCTGTCCCTGGGCGGGATGGTCCGCGCGCGCTGGTCGCACCTGCACGGCGGCTCGGCCAAGCTGCACACGGCCTTCGCGTTCGAGTCCGTCGCCGACGAAATGATCTTCGTCGCCGGACCGGCGCTGGTCACCGTGCTGGCCACGGCGGTCAATCCGTACATGGGACTGCTGGTGGCGCTGGTCTGCATGCTCGGCGGATCCCTCGCGCTCGCGGCGCAGCGGCGCACCCAGCCGCCGATACGGCCGGGCGAGTCCGGCGCCGGGATGGCCATCCTGATTCCGGGGATCGCCCTGCTGTCCTGCGTCTACCTGGCGCTGGGGGCGGTGTTCGGGTCGATCGACCTGATCACGGTGGCCTTCGCCGAGGAGCACGGGGTCAAGGGCGCCTCCGGGTTCCTGCTGGCCGCGATCGCGGGCGGGTCGATGGTGTCGGGGCTCTGGTTCGGGTCGCGGCACTGGCGGGTCTCGCTGCGCCACCGGTTCGTACGGGCGCTCGGGGTGCTCGTGGTGGGACTGCTGCCGATCATGTTCATCGGCGACGCGCGGATCATGGCTTTCGGCCTCTTCCTGGCCGGGCTCGCGATCTCGCCGACGCTCATCACCGGCTTCTCCCTCACCGAGCGGCTCGTGCCGCCCTCGGTGCTCACCGAGGGGCTGGCGTGGATCTCCACGTCGATCGGGTTCGGGGTGGCGATCGGGGCGTGGGCCGGGGGACGGCTGACGGAGGCGTTCGGGGCGTCCAACGCGTACGGCTTCACGCTCGGCGCGGCGGCGGTCGCTGTTGTCGTGGGCGTCGGAGGTTCGGGTTTGCTGAGACTTCCCGAGGCACCTTCACCGGCCGGGAACTGATCCGCTACGGTCGAACAACCCTCGCAACACCCTTCACAAACGAAAGCTTTCGCATGTCCCGACAAATCACTTCACTTTTGGCTATCGCGGCTGTTGCTGTCACTCTGACACCGGCGACCGCGTCCGCCACCCCCCGTCAGCCCGCCGCCCCGGCCAAGTCGGCCGCCGTCGCCCAGGCCAAGGCGAAGGCAGTGGACTGCGCTGACGAGCAGGTCAAGTGCCTCGCCCTGACTTTCGACGACGGGCCGGGCAAGTACGCGGGAACGCTCCTCGACACGCTGAAGAAGTACAACGCCAGGGCGACGTTCTTCCTCGAAGGCCAGTACGTGAAGAGCCGCCCCGCCTTCGTCAAGCGCATGGCCAAGGAGGGCCACGAGCTCGGCAACCACAGCTACACGCACAAGAACTTCACCACCATCGAGCCGGGCGCCATCAAGAGCGAGATCCAGAAGACGCAGGACGCCGTCAAGAAGGCCGCGGGCGTCGAGCCCAAGCTGCTGCGGCCCCCGTACGGCATGCTGGACATCCAGACCTCGGAGGTCGCGGCCGAGTTCGGCATGCCGATGATCCTGTGGACCGCTGGTTCGCGCGACTGGGCGACCAAGAACTCCGCGGAGATCAAGAAGCAGACGCTGGCCGTGGCCAAGCGCGACGGCATCATCCTCATGCACGATTGGGTGAAGCAGACCGTCGACGTGATGCCGTCGCTCGTGCAACTGCTGCAGAGCCGGGGCTACACGCTGGTGAAGGTCTCCGACATCATCAAGTCGCAGAACCTGCAGCCCGGCGACGCCTTCCCGCTTCCCGAAGGCTGGGAGAACTGAGTATCGTTCACGTTTAATCCGAAAGATGCTCTAGCGCAAGGGCGGCCATGGTCTTCACGAACTGGGCCCGCAACCAGACGGCCGCGCCCGCCGAGGTGCGTACCCCGGCGTCGACCGAGGACGTCGTACGCGCCGTCAAGGACGCCGCCGCCGCCGGCCGCCGTCTGCGCATGATCGGTACGGGCCACTCCTTCACCGGAGTGGCCCTAACCGACGGCGTCATGCTCCGCCCCACCGCGCTGACCGGCGTCACCTCCGTCGCCGACGACCGCGTCACCGTGCGCGCCGGCACGCCGGTGCGGGAGCTGAACTCCCTGCTCGCCGCGCGCGGGCTGGCGCTGGCCAACATGGGCGACATCACCGACCAGACGGTCGCGGGAGCCATCCAGACCGGTACGCACGGCACCGGGCGCGACAGCGGCGGCCTGGCCGACCAGGTCGAGGCGCTGGAGCTGGTGCTCGCGGACGGCTCGGTCGTGACGGCCGCCCCCGGGGAGGACCTGTTCGACGCCGCGCGGGTGGGGCTGGGCGCGCTCGGGGTGCTGACCTCGGTGACGTTCCGGGTGGAAGCCGCCTTCCTGCTGCGCAACCGGCGGCGCCGGATGACGCTCAGCGGCATCCTCGACTCGCTCGACTCCCTGACCGCGGACAACGAGCATCTCGACTTCTTCTGGCTGCCGCACACCGACGCGTGCCTGGTCAAGACCAACAACCGCGACCCCGGCCCGGCCCGGCCGCCCGGTGCGGTCAAGTACTGGCTGGACAACGTCTTCCTGGAGAACACGCTGTTCGGCGCCGCCTGCGCGCTGGGGGCCCGATCCCCCGGACTGATCCCGCGGATCAACGGTGTCAGCGCCGCCGCGCTCGGCGACTCCGAGGCCGTGGACGCGTCGTACAAGATCTTCACCTCACGCCGGGACGTGCGCTTCCTGGAGATGGAGTACGCGGTGCCGCGCGAGCACCTCGGTCAGGCGCTGCGGGAGACGCGGGCGCTGGTGGAGCGGATGGGGTGGCGGATCACGTTCCCGGTGGAGGTGCGGGTGACGCCGGCCAGCACGGCGTGGCTGTCCACGGCGTACGGCCGTCAGTCGGCGTACATCGCCTGCCACGTCTATCGGCCCACGCCCAACCCCGCCTACTTCGCCGGGGTGGAAGAGATCATGACGCGGCTGGGCGGGCGGCCGCACTGGGGCAAGCTGCACACCCGGGACGCGGCGTACCTGGGGACGGTCTACCCGCGGTTCGCGGACTTCGTGGCGCTACGGGATCGGCTGGATCCGGGACGGCTGTTCGGCAACGCCTACCTGGAGACGGTGCTGGGGTAGGGCCTGCTTTTACTGCGCCTCGGCGGGTTCGTCCTGCTGCGCCGGTTGTGACTGCTGCGGCGGCTCGGTCGGGGCGGACGGCGCTTCGGTCATGCGGCCGGGGTCCTGGGCCGAAGTGGTCGCGGACGGGGTCGACGGCTCCACGGTGTTCTTGCCGGGGTCCTTGCTCGCGTCCTTGTCCGTGCCGGTGGGTGTCGGCGTGGGGCTCTGGGACGAGCGGGTCGGCGAGGCGGTCGGGCTCGCGCTCGTGCTCGGCGCGCCGCTGGGCGTCGCCGGGTCGCTGTAGAACGTCGTCCGGGGCTCGACCGCGGGCTCTTCCTTCTCCCTGGCGGGCGCCTTGCCGCGCTCGGTCACCGGCTTGCCACCGGTGAGCTGGTCGTGCACGGTCGTCTGAGCGATGGTCTGGTACGTCAGGATGCCGCCCATGCTCACCCCGAACACCAGCGCCGCGGCCATACCCGTCTTCGCCCACGGCACACGCCTTCGCGCCGGAACCTCGATCGGCGCCATGACCAGCGTGGTCTCGCCGGGCCGCGAGGGCTCACCCGGCCCCTCGGCCTCACTGAGGTTACGCACCGTAGCGTGCGCGGCCGTCGCCAGCTCGCCCTGGCCCTCGTCGTGCTCGGGCGGAGGATTCGCCGCGCCGGAGTCACGCCAGGCGATCACCGTGTGCTGCTTGACCTTCTCGCCCGTACGTTTGAGGTAGTGCGTGTAGACCGCGGTGGCCACCGTGCTCGCCACGCTCATCAGCGCCGCGCCGATCACCGTTCCCCCCACGCCGAGGTAGGAGGCTCCGACCGCCGCCGTGACCGCCGCCAGGGCGCTTCCCGCGATCTGCGGCATGCTCAGCTCGAACTTCCGCTGCTCGCCGCTCATCCCCCGGATCAGTCCTTTCTCGCCCGCGTTCGGTAAAGAGCTTTCTCGTGAATAGACGCGAGGGCGTGTCCTGTTGTTCCTGTGACGTGTGTGACAGACACCCTCGTCGCTCGTGCCCCGACGAATCGGCCTGCCCTCTCTCTACCTCGCCGCGGCCGCGGCGACGGCCGTGACCACCGCGATCCCCCTCGCCATGGCGCCCGCCTCCGGCCTCGCCTCCCGGCCGCCGGTAACCGAGCCTACGCGCCCGTACATCGTTACCGTGCGTGACCGGGCCGGGGCCCGCGACCTGGTCGGCGAGATGCGATGGCGGGTACGCCGCTTCTACACCGCCGCGCTGCCCGGCTTCGCCACGCTGCTGAACGCGAGCGAACTGGCGGAGCTCAGCGCGGATCCCAGGGTGGTGGCGATCGAGCCCGACCGCGAGATCCACGCCATGCCGCTCACCACGTCCGCCCGCCTGCCCTCCCGCCGCGCCCCCCGTGCCCCTCGCACCCGTCGTGCCACTCGTGCGACCGGGAAGGGCGTCACGGTCTACATCGTGGACAGCGGCGTCACTCACGGCCGAACCGGCGCAGTCCACTCGGAAAATCCCCATATGTCGGGTCGCACGGAGACTCTCCGTGTGTCGGATGGTTTGGGGGATCGGCTCTGGTGGGCCTTCGACGCCACCGGGCGTACCGGCGAAGACTGCGGCGGCCATGGCACCCGGGTGGCGCGCGCCGTAGCCGGCCGGTCGCACGGGGTTGCGCCCCAGGCGAGCGTCGCGTCGGTACGGGTGCTGGGCTGCGGCGGCTCCGGCAGCCTGTCGGACGCCCTGGCCGGCCTCGACTGGGTACGCAGGCACGCCCGGGGTCCCGCCGTGGCCAATATCTCCCTCGACGGCGCCGACTCCCCGGCCCTGCGGACCGCCATGGCCCGCCTGGCCCGCTCCGGCGTCTTCGTCGTCGCCGCCACCGACACCGGCCGATGCCGGCTCTCCCCCACCGGCGAGACGTACTCCGCCAGAGCCCCCCGCCTGGCCGGCGCCGCCGCCCGCTACCTGGAGCTCCATCCAGGCGCCAACCCATCCGTTCTGGCCTCTTGGCTGAAGTGCGCGGCGACGCGTGACACTATTCGCCAGAATCCGTCGAGGGCTTTGCGCACGGGCAGGCCTTGAAGATGATGGAATCACCAAATGTGACCGGCGTCACATCGCCCCTGGGCTATCCCAGGAAGGCGATGTTCGGACATGCCGGGTACGGTGCTGGCAGGCAACCGGCACACGCGAGAGACTCAAGGGTCCGGGGGAAGAATGAGCAGCACGCTGACGAAGGGACTCGCATGCAGGAGCTCCGACTCGTCGCGGTAAGTGAGGACGGTACCTATCTCGTGCTGGCGACAGCAGGGCGGGGTACACGGTTCACGCTTCCCGTGGACGACCGGCTCCGTGCTGCCGTCCGCGGCAACTTCTCCCGTCTCGGCCAGTACGAGATCGAAGTGGAGAGTCCGTTGCGCCCCAAGGAGATCCAGGCCCGCATTCGTGCCGGAGAGACAGCCGAGGAGATCGCCGCCACAGCGGGCATCCCGGTCGAACGCGTCCGCTGGTTCGAGGGCCCCGTGCTCCAGGAGCGCGAGTACGTGGCCCAGCAGGCGCAGCGCGTGTCCGTACGCATGCCCGGAGAGTCCTCAGCCGGCCCGACGCTCGGCGATCTCGTCGCCGAGCGGCTCACCAGGCGCGGCGTGCCCACCGACGAGATCGACTGGGACTCCGCCAAGCGTGACGACGGCCTCTGGCGTGTCAAGCTCGGCTACGTTTGGAACGGTCACACCAGGCACGCCGAGTGGCTCTTCGACCCACGCAGGCGGCACGTCACGCCGCACGACGACGAGTCGATGCGGCTCTCGGCCGCCGACTTCGACCCCAGCCCTGTGGTGGAGGACACCACGGTCACGCCGTTCACGCCGCGAGTGGCCAAGCTGCAGCCGGTGCCGCCGCTGGCGTCGGACCCGCTGCCGTTCCCGTCGGTGATCCGCCACGAGCCGGAGCCGCAGGAGCCGGCGGTCGGCTACCAGCCGAGAGGCACGGAATCGCCCTACGGCCGCCCGCCGTCCCGTGATGTCCCGTCCCGTGAGATGCCGTCCCGCGAGACCCCGTCTCACGCCGCGCCGTCCCGTGAGACCCCGTCCCGTGAGGCCCCCTTCACTCCGGCGCGAGAGGCCCCTTTCGACCGCGCCCCCGCAGCCGACCCCTCCGGCCGCACGGCGGAGGCCGGCTACCGCTCGGACCCGCCAGGGAGGGACTACCGCTCGGAGCCGCCCGCCTCCGTGCCCGGCTACCGTGCTCCCGCGCAGGAGACCGGCTACCTGACCGAGCCGTCAGCACCGGAGACGGGCTACCGCGCCCAGGAGCCCGGCCACCGTACCCATCCGTCGGCGTCGTCAGCACCTACGGCATCGGCGTCGTCGGCGCAGGACACCGACTACACCCGCCCCAGCGACCCTTCGGCACGTCACGGCGACCCTTCGTCCTGGCTGCCCGACTACGGCACTCCCCGCCCGCCTGACCGCCAGACCGACCGCCCGACCGGCCGGGACGGCGAGGCCATCTACGCCTCGGCGAGCCGCGAGAGCACGCCTCCGGGCACCCGTACCACTGCGTCCGCGCCCGAAGACGCTGTCACGCTGCCCCCGGCACCTGACGCGATCCCCGGCACACGCGCCGCAGAGGGGTCGGTTCACGGTTCACCCGCTGTAGACAGCCCGGCCGCAAGCGTCCCGGCGGTGGGCGACCGCACCACAGAGCCGGTGGAGAGCAACGCGCCGCCTGCTCCTGTGACCCCGGCCTCCGCGCCCGACGTTGATGCCGCCGTGACGTCTGTCGTCGCGCCCGAGGCTGATGCCGCAGCGGCCGCCGCCGACCCCATCCTGGCGAACACCGCCGTCACTGGCAGCGCCGTCGCAGAGGCCGTCACGGACACCGCCACGGCGAAGCCCGTCGCTGCAGACGCCGAAGCGGCAGACGTCGTAGCCGCGACCCCCACGCCCACCGCGCAGACCTCTGTGGAGTCGACGCCCACCACTGAGGTGGCGACCGAACCGGAGGCACCCAGCGCCGCCTCCGACCCGGAGCCCAACAGCACTCTCACCGAGCCGCAGCCCGGTGGGACTGTCACCGGCCCACAGCCCGCTGACACGGTCGTCGAGCAGTCCGCTGGCGCCGCAGCGGCAAGCGCCGCTGTGGGACCCACCGCTGTGGAGAACACCGCTGCGGAGAACACCGCTGTGGAGAGCACCGCCACCGTGGGGGACGCCACCGTGGAGAGCGCCGCCCCGCCGCAGACGTCCCCCGCCGCTACGGACATCACCGCCACACCGCCCGTCACCGAGGCCGCGCCTGCGGCAAAGGACGCCACTGCTCCCGCAACGGCAACCGACCAGGACGCCTCCAAGACCGCGCCCGAGACGGCCGCGCGGTCGGCAGCCGAGCCAACTGCCGAGCCAACTGCCGATCTGACCGCCGACCCCGAGCCCACGACAGCGGCCCCCAAGCCCAGCCCCACAGCTCCCGAGCCCCAGGCCGCCGCAGGCGTACCTGAGGCCGGCACCACCCCGAAGGCTGACACCACCCCGACGGCTGACACAGCGCCGAAGGCCGATGCGACCGCGAAGGCCGACACAGAGGCGACTACCGCCGAGCCGGTACCGACCGCGCCCGTACCCAAGCCCAAGCCGCAGCCCTCGAAGCCCCAGCCCAAGGCCGAGTCCTCGGCACCCGCGCCGACCACGGCACCCGCGCCCAAGGCTGAGCCCGCAGTGGCCGAGCCCAAAACCGAGCCCGCCACTGAGCCTGCCGCTGAGCCCAAGGCTGAGCCGGCGGCGGCCAAGGCTGAGCCGACAGCGCCTGAGCCTGCCGTACCAGCCGCGAGGACGAGCAAGGACGACACCGCGAAGCCCGAGCAGCCGGCGGCCAAGGAGGAGCCCCCGGTCCCGGTGCCCTCTCCCCCGCCCGCCCCTGCGGCCCGTCAGCCGCGCAAGGGCTCCAGGGGGCGTCGCGCCTCGGTGCCGACCTGGGACGAGATCATGTTCGGCGCCCGCCGCCAGGACTGAGCCGAGCACCGACCGCACACACCGCTCAAGCGCCGTCCACAGACCGCCGTCTGAGCGCCACCCGCGCACACCGCCCGCGCACTGCCCGGCGGTTCGTCGGTGATCTCTCCCGCGGGACCTGTCGGGAGTCTCCCCCCGCAGGACCTCCCGGGCTTCTGGGACTCTGAGCGCCCCGGGGCCTAGGTTGAAGGCGCGAGGACGGGAGCGGGGGCGGAGGACGAGGGCTCAGACGGAAGGACGCCGGCTGACCGCACCGAAACCGTAGAACAGCACGTCCAGGGGCGTCCCCCTCGGCGAGCAGCGGAAGGTGCCCGCCTACTGCTCCTTGGACAAGAACGGAGCCAGCCACTCCGGTGTCACTTCGGCCGGGAAGCCGATCGCCTGGGACTGTGAGACGTCGATCGCCGAGTAGCCGCCCTTGCCCGCTCCCACCCCGGCGGTGAGTGTGTACACCCCGGCTCGCCGCTGGAACCACGTCTGCCTGAGGTGCCAGCCCACCACCGCGCGGCGTTCCACCACCGCTTGCGAGCGGCGGAGGGAGCCTGAGCGGACCGCCAGGCGTACGCCGTCGTACCCGTGTCCCAGAGACCTGTACCGGTCGAGGCCGAGGGGGATCCCCAAGCCCGCCAGGAGGAGCGCGACCACGGTCCCGATCCACCAGATCGGCTGGACGGTCAGCAGGGCCGTCAGGGCGGTGGCGAGGGCCAGGGCGAGCCACGGGGCGACGGCGCGGAAGAGGCGGCGGTTGCGGGCGATGGGCGGGTGGGGACGGAGTTCGGCCTGGTAGGTGCCGATGGCCTCCCCGGTGACCCGGAAGGCGACCGCGCGAGGGACGTCCGGCAGGAGTTGCCCGCGGGTCTGGGAGTCGCCGAGGCCCGTCACGATGGCCCAGACCCGGGCGACGCCCGCCCAGCGCTCGGGGAGTCCCTCGATGATCTCGTAGCCGCGTACGCGCCCCGCCTCGAGGGACACACTGCGCCGGTTGATCAGCCCGCGTTCGGCCACCAGGTAGCCGTCGCGGCTGATGAGGCGGAAGTTCCAGTTGAACACCGCGTACATCACACCGCCCACGAACGGCATCGCCAGCACGAGCAGCAACACCACGGCGAGCAGCAGGTACGGGTGCTCCCAGAGCCACTCCCCGACGGTGAGCGCGGCGTCCCGGCCGTAGCCGAGGTCGTCGCCCCACTGGAACGCCAGCCCCACGGCACCGCCTGCCAGGGCGAACGGCGTCAGCAGGTACGCGCCGGACAGCGGGCCGTACAGCAACCAGGTCCACGGCACCCGGATGATCTCCCGCTCGGCCTCCACCGTCTCCCCACGAACCGCAGCGGACACCGTGACTGCGGCGGGATCCGTGGCGGAGACGGCGGCGGAGGTCTCATCGGGCGTCGCGGCTCGGGCGGGGCGGGTGATGCGGGTGCGTCGGAGCAGGACCGACTTCAGGCGTTCGGCCTCCTTGAGGGTGACGCCGTCGAGCTTGCCCTCCTCCTCGCCGCCGCTCGCCCCAGTGTCGATCTTGAGTACGGCCAGACCGAGCAGCCGGTGCATGGGCGGGGTGGAGACGTCCACGCCGCGGATCCGCTCCAAGGGGATGGTACGGACCGACCGGCTGATCAGTGAACGCTTGATCTCCAGACGGTCGCCCACGATCTCGTAGCTGAATATCGCCCACCGGACGACGGCGAAGACCAGCGTGACGCCGACCCCGACCGCCGCCCAGGTGTACGACATGCCGGAGAACCCACCCACGAACAGCAGCCCGACAAGGGGGACGATCAGCGACGGGATCATCCGTACCGGGTGGATGAGCAGCACCTTGGGGCTCAGCCGCATCGGCACCCGAGCGGGCTCCACAGGCCCAGCGGGAACGGTCACCGGCGGGAACGAGCCCTCACGAGCAGCATCAGCTGGTTCGGGCGCCGACGGGTGCGCGGGAGGCCCGGGATGAGGTTCGGGCGCCGATGGGTGCGCGGGAGGGCCAGGGCGGGGATCGGTCACGTGGCATCGTCCCTGAGCTGCTCCGCGCGGTGCGCCAGTTCCTCCGCCAGCCCGGCCGCCACCGTGTAGTCCAGGCCCTTGATCGTCGACGAGCCCGCGTGGGAGGCCGTACGGATCTCCAGGGTCGCCAGTCCGAGCAGCCGTTCGACCCACCCTTGCGCCTTGTCGACCGTCTGGATCCGGCTGACCGGCACGAAGACCCACTCCCGCGTCAGGAACCCCGACCGGGTGTAGACCACATCACCCGACAGCTCCCAACGATGTACGGCATAGCGTACGAACGGCTCGGCCACCAGGAACGGGGTGGTCAGCACGCCCACCCCCACGGGCAGCAGCCACGGGTCGTCGGCGAACCAGCCGGGCACCCACGACCACCCGCTCCCCCCGACCCACCGCGCGACCAGGATCGAGCACCCCACGAGCAGCACGAACCCGAACAACGCCTCAGCGAGCCAGAGCCGGACGGCCTTGGGCGAGACACGGTGTTGGGGGTCACGCAACGGGCCAGAAGACGTCACGAGGCCAGCTTATGGCTCCCGCCCGCGTCGGTGATCGGCCAGAGGCACCGGATGCCGGCCGGAACGCCGGCCGGAAACTGTCGGTGCCGTAGTCCAAGGTGGAGGCACCGAGGAGGAGGGGCGGGTCATGCAGTACGCGATTCAGGCAGACGGCCTGGTGAAGCACTATGGCGAGACCAAGGCACTCGATGGTGTGGACCTCGCCGTGCCGGCCGGCAGGCTGCTCGGCGTGCTGGGACCCAACGGCGCGGGCAAGACGACCGCCGTGCGCATTCTGGCCACGCTGCTCACGCCTGACGCGGGCACGGCCACGGTGCTGGGGTTCGACGTGCGCCGGCAGGCGCATCAGGTGCGGTCGCTGATCGGGCTGACCGGACAGTACGCCGCGGTCGACGAGATGCTGACCGGTGTCGAAAACCTGATGATGATCGGTCGTCTGCTGGGCTTGTCGCGAGGTGAGGCGAGGGAGCGGGCGAAGGCGTTGCTCGGCCGGTTCGACCTGGCCGACGCCGGGGGCCGGGCCACGAAGACCTATTCGGGTGGGATGCGCAGGCGGCTCGACCTGGCGGCGAGCCTGGTGGGCAGGCCGCAGGTGCTGTTCCTGGACGAGCCGACGACCGGTCTCGACCCGCGCAGCCGCACCGAGCTGTGGGGCGTCGTGCGCGGCCTGATGGCCGACGGCGTGACCGTGCTGCTGACCACCCAATACCTGGAGGAAGCCGACCAGCTGGCCGACGACATCGTGGTGTTCGACCACGGCAAGGTCATCGCGTCGGGCACGTCCGACGAGCTCAAGGCCACCACCGGCGCCCAGGTGCTGGAGGTGCGGCCGCTCAGGGAGGACCAGCTCGACCTGGTCGCCAAGGTGGTCACCGACGTCCTCGACGTGGCGCCCGACCTGTCCGGCGCCATGGTCACGGCCGCCGTGCGCGACCCGGCCGTGGTGCCCGCCATCGTCCGCCGCCTCGACGACCTCGGCATCGTCGCCTCCGAGCTGGCGCTGCGCAAGTCCAGCCTCGACGAGGTGTTCCTGGCCCTGACCGGGCACCGCGCGGAGGACGAGCAGACGGAGGAAGCCCTCGCATGACCGCCATCACGACGACCCTGCCCGGCCGGGTCGGTGCCGGCGCCACCCTCAGGCAGACCATGACGCTGGCCTGGCGGAGCCTGGTGCAGATCAAGCACAACCCGTGGGAGCTGCTCGACCTCAGCATCCAGCCGATCATGTTCCTGCTGCTGTTCACGTATGTGTTCGGCGGTGCCATCTCCGGGTCGACCGGCGACTACCTGCAGTTCGCCCTGCCGGGCCTGCTGGTCCAGAACGCCCTGTTCTACACGCTGTCCACGGCGATCGGGCTCAACACCGACATCACCAAGGGCGTGTTCGACCGGCTGCGCAGCCTGCCGATCGCGCGCACAGCGCCCCTGTCGGGCCGGATCATCGCCGACACGTTCAAGCAGGTGTGGGCGTTCGCGCTGTTAGTCGGGTTCGGGATGGTGCTCGGGTTCCGGGTGACGACCAGCGTGGCGGGGCTGCTCGGGGCGCTGGCGCTGCTGGTGGTCGTGGCTCTGGCGATGTCGTGGATGTCGGTCCTGATCGGGCTCAAGGCGTCGAGCCCGGAGAAGGTGCAGATGATCTCCTTCTCGACCATGATGCCGCTGACGTTCACGAGCAGTGCGCTGGTGCCGGCCGACACGTTCCCCGGCTGGCTGAAGGCCTGGTCCGACGTCAACCCGGTGACCTACCTGGCCGACGCGATCCGCGGCCTGCTGATCGGCGGCGAGATCGCCTGGCCGACTATGGTCTCGCTGCTGTGGTCGGCGGGGTTCGTGGTGGTGTTCGCACCACTGGCGATCAGGGTCTTCCGCAGCCACGCGTGAGACCGGTTCCCATCCGGGTCCGGGTCGGTCCTGGTCCGAGTCCAGGTCCATCCGGGTCGGTGTCCGGCAAGGTCCGAGTCCAGGTCCGTCCGGGCCCGGGTCCGGGTCCCGCAAGGTGCGGGTCTGTCCGTCCCTGCCGTCTGCGGACGGCGTCCCGCAGAGCGGTGTGGTTTCTCGACCACTCGGTCCTGTTCGTCCCTGGTAGGGGCCATACGGCGGGATCGTGGATCCACCGCCCAGTGGGACACCACCCACCGGCGGCCGGCCGAGGCCGGGGCCGCGTATCTGGCCGAGGCCGGGTTTGCCTACCTGGCCGAGGCCAGGGCCGCGTACCTGGCCTGGGCCGCGTACTGGGTCCGCGTACCGAGGCCGGGGCCGCGTACCGAGGCCGGGGCCGCGTACCGAGGCCGGGGCCGGGGCCGCGTACCTGGGCACCTGGTTTTAATGAGCGCGGTGCCCGGCCGAACGGACTTGACGCGTATCGCGTCCCCCGTACCCGCCCGGCAGGCCGTCCCCCCTCGCCCAATCGATCGGCCGGTCGGGGGCGGCCATCGTCACGGCGGCGAGAACCAGCAGGCCGGGACCCGGTTCCCCGGCGATCTCCACGGTTCCCGGCCCTGCCGAGTCACCTGCGGGCCCAGAGCGGCGAAGGTCATGGATGTGGCGAAGTTCACTCGTATCTTGCCCGCATTGCACCCGCTTTACGGTCCTTTACCGACCACCGACCCTCGCGAAACGGTCGGCGCACGGCGGATAGCCGCGTAGCATCATGCGGCATGGGGCTGTGTAACACGGCAGGACGCGTGAGACACATCGCTGTCTCTGTGACAGCGGTGGCTGTCGTGCTCGCGTCGTCCGGTTGCGACTTCCTCGTCGGAAGGTCCCAGGCCAAGGAGATCGCCGAGATCAACGTCTCGAGCCCGGAGTTGCGCGCGGGCGAACCGCTGCCGCGCGAATTCTCCTGCAAGGGTGCTCAGGGCAGTCCGCCTTTGCGTTGGTCCAGCGAGCCTCTGCCCGACGCCAAGTCGATCGCGATCGTGGTCGACTCTCTCTCACCATCAGAATCCGCCGTCCAGTGGGTGCTCTACAACATCCCCGCGACGACGACCGAGCTGGGGCCGAACGCCGCCGCGAGCCCGCCGGAAGGCGCGAGCCAGGCCAAGGTGACCAGCGGCAAGGTGGGCTACCAGCCCCCCTGCGTGGAGAAGGGCAGCTACCGCTTCAGCGTCTACTCGCTGAACGGCAAGGTCGATGTCCAGGAGGGCGCCCCCCTCTCCGAGATCTTGAGAAAGATCGCGGACCAGACCATTGCCCGCGGCCGGCTCACGGTGGTGAACATCCAGTGAGACACCGCTCACTAAACGTAGTAATAGTTACCAATTCTTCACGTAGGGTGTGACAACGCTCATAGTGGTCCGACACAATCAGATCCAATCGCTAGGTGCTGGTGATCAAAGGGGGAAGGTCGCGTCGATGGCCGCGCGATCTCACCGGTGCCGCAGGGAGGCCATGGCTTTGAGGGTGGTGCAATGATCGCGGTCGTAGTCAGCTTGGTCGCTGTCGTGCTCCTCGTGCTCGTCGTCGTGGCACTGGGCATGCGTTCCATGAACCGTCGGGAAAGCTCTCTGCCTCCCGAGCGGCTGAAGCAGATGGCCGAGAAGGATGAGAGGACTCAGACGCGTTCCACGGATGAGTTCTCCAAGAGCGAACCGCGCATGAACAACTTCAGCCCTGACTTCAGTCCGATCGACGAGGTCAAGGCCAAACCGGTACGTACCGGCCAGCGTGGCAAGCGTGGCGTGGACGAGTGGGGCAACCCGCACTCCGACGTCGAGGACGAGGAGTTCTGGGCCAACATCCGCAGCGACGCGGAAGAGGGCGGCTTCGGCGCCGGCGGCACGGTCGCGGCGCGCAAGGGCGCCTCGCGCCCCGTCGAGCGTCCTTCAGAGCGTCGTCCTCCAGAGCGCCCTTCGGAGCGCCCCTCCGACCGGCCCACGGAAAAGCCCGCCCAACGGCCCGCCGCGCGTACCCCCTCCGCACGAGCCGCCGCCGAGCGCGAGCGGGAGCGCGAGAAGCAGCCCAGCGCCCAGCGCGAGCAGCAGCGCCCCGCCGCCAAGCGGGAGCGGTCCGGCAAGCGAGAGCCCGCCAAGCGCGAGCCCGTCACCGCCATCGACCCCAACGCGGCCACCGTCCAGGCGCCGCTTCCCGGGCGATCCCAGCGTTCGCGTTCCCAGCGGCCCGCCGCCGCGACCGCCTCGTCCGGCTCGTCCGGTCTGGCCGACCTCGTGGAGTCGGCGCAGCGTCCGGCCCCGACGGCCGCCGAGCTGGCCGACCAGCGCACGGTGACCTTCTCCGCGCCGACGCCGCCCGACGTGATGAGCATCCTCGGCGTGGGCGCGCAGCAGGTGACGCCGCCCCAGCCCGGGGCGGGCAGCGGCTCCTTCCCGGCGGTCGGCAGCGGCACCTCGCTGAGCACGAACAGCCCGGCCACCACCAGCGGCTCGTTCCCGGCCACGCCGGCCACCAGTGGTTCCTTCCCCGCCGTCGGCGGCAGCGGCTCGTTCCCCGCCACACCGGCCCCCGCCGCGCCGGTCTCCCCGATCGGCGGCGCGCAGGCCGGCGTCCCGTTCACGGTCTACGGCGCCAACACCGACCCGCTGGAAACCACCTGGACCAACCCGCCGATCGTGCCGACGGCGTCGGGCTCGTGGCCCGCGCTGCAGCACCACGACATCCTCGACGACCCCGCTCCCGCCGCCCCGTCGAGCGACTCCTGGCCGGCCTTCGAGCCGCAGCAGCCCGCCGCCGCCCCACGCTCCTCCTATCCGGCCTCCTATGAGGTACGGGCCGGCTGGGCCGTGGCCGACGACTCCGACCCGCTGACCGGCCCCTCCCCCGCCACCGGCACTCCCACGGCGCCCGCGCGGGCTGTCTCGGCCTACGACGACGTGCTGTCGGCCCCGCCCATGCAGCCGGCGCCGCAGCACTTCGCGTACGAGACGGGTGACATCACCAGCCTCCCGCCCGGCCAGATCGCGCAGACCTTCGCGTACGAGACCGGCGACATCACCAGCATTCCGCCCGGCCAGATGCCGGCGGGCTGGGGCGAGCCGCCGGCGAACAACGCCGCCTGGCCCAACTACGGCGGCACGCCCGAGGCGGGTGCCCGGCAGGGCGGCCGCAACGGCGGCGCCCAGGGCAACAGCGGCGGGCACCGTCGCACCACCCCCGAGCAGGAATTCCCCGACTACTACCGCTGATCGGCGACTCCCACGCCGACCGCCGGACGGCGGACGAGTGACGGCGGCCACTCATTAATCTGTAAAGCCGCCGATGACCCCTTAAGCCCCCGGCACGCGGGGCAATAGGGTTCGACGTATGATCGGCACTCTGAGTCGCGTGCTGAGCACGCTCAGGTACGACGTACCTGCCTCGCTCGTGGTCTTCCTCATCGCGGTGCCCCTCTCGCTGGGCATCTCGATGGCCTCGGGTGCCCCCCTGGCCGCCGGGTTGATCGCCGCCATGGTGGGCGGCATCGTGGCGGGCGCGCTCGGCGGCTCCGCCGTACAGGTGAGCGGGCCCGCGGCGGGGCTGTCCCTGGTCGTCGCGGATCTCGTGCAGACGTACGGCTGGCGGGCCACCTGCATGATCACGCTGATCGCGGGGGCGGTGCAGCTGGTGCTCGGGGTCTTCCGGGCGGCCAGAGCGGCGCTGGCGGTCTCGCCGGCGGTCATCCACGGCATGCTCGCGGGCGTCGGCGTGGTCATCGCGCTCTCCCAGCTGCACGTCGTGCTGGGCGGCAGACCGCAGCGCTCGGCGCTGGCCAACATCGTGGAGCTGCCCGCGCAGCTGGCCGATATGCACGGCCACACGGTGGCGGTGGGCCTGCTCACGATCGCCGTGCTGGCGCTGTGGACGCGCCTGCCCAAACGGATCAAGGCCGTGCCGGCGCCACTGGCCGCGCTGCTGGTGGCCGGTGTGACCGCGTGGGCGTTCGACTGGGACGTCACCCGCGTTGACCTGTCCAACGCCGTCACCTCCTGGGCCTTCCCCGTGCTGCCGTCCGGTGACTGGCATCGGATCGTGGCGGCCGTGCTGCTCGTCGCGCTGCTGGCCGGGGTCGAGTCGCTGCTCTGCTCGGTCGCGGTCGACGGCATGCATGACGGCCCCCGTACCGACCTCGACCAGGAGCTGAGCGGGCAGGGCGTGGCCAACATGGTCTCGGGCGCGCTGGGCGGGCTGCCGGTGGCGGGTGTGATCGTCCGCAGCACCGCGAACGTGCAGGCGGGCGGGCGCAGCCGGTTCTCGGCGGTCCTGCACGGGGTGTGGGTGGTGGTGTTCGCCCTCGGGTTCGGGTGGACGATCAAGCTGATCCCGATGGAGGCGCTGGCGGCGCTGCTCGTCTTCATCGGCGTGCAGATGGTCAACCTGGGTCATGTCAGGAAGGTGCACGGCCACGGCGAGGTGCCGGTCTACCTGGTGACGATGGGGGCCGTGCTGGTCCTCGGGCTGGCCGAGGGGGTGCTGGCCGGTCTCGCGCTGGCCGCGCTGCTCGCGCTGCGGCGGCTGACCTGGGTCACCGTCAAGACGCGGCCGGAGCAGGACGGGCGCGTCCACGCGACGATCTCCGGCTCGCTCACCTTCCTGGGCGTGCCCAGGCTCACCCGCGAGCTGCGCGCCATCCCGCCCGGCACGGCCGTGGACCTCGACCTGAACATCGACTTCATGGACAACGCCGCCTTCGAGGCCATCCACTCCTGGCGGCTGAACCACGAGCGGCTGGGCGGCAACGTCGACATCGATGAGCTGCACGACGAGTGGTACGCGATGGCGGCCAGCGGGACCCGCCTGTCCCGGACCAAGACACCGCTGCGGACGCCGGAGCGGTGGTGGCTGCCGTGGTCGCACCGCCACCACCGCCCCGCCCGGCACGGCGGGTCGGCTCCGGGAAGTCCCCGTCCGGCCAGCGTGGAGTGCCAGCTGACGGCGGGCGCGCGGGAGTATCACCGGCGTACGGCTCCGCTGGTGCGGCCCATCTTCACCGAGCTGGCCCGCAAGCAGCAGCCCACGCACCTGTTCATCACCTGCGCCGACTCACGGGTCATCCCCAGCCTGATCACCGCGAGCGGCCCCGGCGACCTGTTCACCGTGCGCAACATCGGCAACCTGGTGCCGCGCAGGGGCGCCGAGCCGCACGACGACTCGGTGGTGGCGGCGATCGAGTACGCGACGCAGGTCCTGGGCGTGCACACGATCACGGTCTGCGGGCATTCGGGCTGCGGGGCGATGTGCGGGCTGCTCAGCGGCGGGGTGAAGGCGGGCAGCCTGCCGGGGATGCGGCGCTGGCTGCGGCACGGCTACCACAGCCTGGCCACGTTCATCGAGACCGCGGACGAGCCGCTCGACGGCGGGGCGCTGGACCGCCTGTGCAAGGTCAACGTGCAGCAGCAGCTGGAGAACCTGCGGACCTACCGCAAGGTCGACGAGCAGGTGCGGGCCGGGCAGCTGGAGCTGGTGGGCCTGTACTTCGACATCAGCTCCGCCAGGGTGCACATGCTGCCGCCTCTCCCGTCTACGCTCTCCGTGAAGATATGACTGGTTTGCTGGCCGTACGCGAAGAATGTCGGCATGAGAGTACTGGTCATCGGCGGGACGAGATTTCTGGGACGAACCATCGTCGAGGAGGCGCTGGCACGGGGGCATCAGGTCACGACGTTCAACAGGGGGCAGAGCGGGGCGGATCTGCCGGGTGTGGAGGCCATCCGGGGTGACCGCGAGGTGACCGCGGACCTCCAACGGCTGGCCGACGGGCACACGTGGGACTTCGTGGTCGACACGTCCGGCTATGTGCCGCGGGTCGTCGGTGAGTCGGCGCGGGCGCTGTCGGGACATGTGGGGACATACGCGTTCATCTCCTCGGTCTCCGCCATCGACGGCTTCCCCGGCAAGCCCGCCACCGAGGGCTCGGGGGTGTGGGACTGCGCGCCGGACGCCGGTCCTGACGACGGTGACTACGGGGTGCTGAAGGGCGGCTGCGAGCGTGCCGTGGAGCAGGGGTTCGACGGCAACGTGCTGATCGTGCAGCCGGGCCTGATCCTCGGGCCGTACGAGAACGTCGGCAGGCTGCCATGGTGGCTGAACCGGATCTCCCAGGGCGGCCAGGTGCTCGCACCGGGTGATCCGGGCACGCCGATGCAGCTCGTGGACGCGCGGGACATCGCCGTCTTCACCCTGGACCAGGCGGAGCTCGGCACGGCCGACCGGTTCGCGGTGACCGGGCCCGCGGGCAACACCACTTACGGCGAGTGGCTGGAGCTGTGCAAGGAGGCGACCGGGTCGGACGCGGAGTTCGTCTGGGTGGACGACCGGTTCCTCGTCGACCAGGGGGTGGGGACGTTCGTCGAGCTGCCGCTGTGGGGCGGCCCGCCGTCGGAGGAGATCGCCAACTTCTGGAGCGTGCCCACGGCCAAGGCCGAGGCGGCCGGGCTGCGCGTACGGCCGGTGGCGGAGACGGTGCGGGACACGTGGGCGTGGCTGCGTGACGTACCCGAGGCGGAGCGGTCGTACGGGGCCAAGGCGCAGCACGGCATCGCCCCCGAGAAGGAGGCGGCGGTGCTGGCCGCTTGGGCCGCCCGCTCTTGATGGAGTTCAGGCGTTCCACGTAATCGTGCGCAGACCTCAGGCCGCCCGTTCTGCGTAATCGTCCACAGACCGCTGGGCGGCGGCGGGTTAGCGTCTAGGGTGTCGCGCTTGGCAGTCCTTGGTCCCCCACCCTGGCCCGGCGCGGCGGCCGGTCCTCAATCTCAGGGGCCGGAGGGGCGGAGGTATCCGCTGTCAGTGGTAGCGGGACAGCCGGGTGGTCACCTCCGCCCCTCACCACGCCCGGCGGCTCGTACTCAAGTCCTGGTTCGGCCAGGAGCCGAGGGGATGTGGGCCAGCAGGGCGTCGAGAGCGGCGGGCTCGGCCGCGCCGCCTGCCGCCAGGACGACGCCCTGCCGGTCGGTCAGCACGGCGTACGGCGGCCAGGGGATGCCGTGACGGTCGAACACCCCGGGATCGATGACCAGCGGCAACTCGACCTCCTGGGCCGCCAGATAGTCGCGGACCTGTCCCTCCTCCGCGGCGCTCACCAGGACGACGTCCACTCCCTCCGCCGCGACGAAGGCGGGCAGCATGGCGCTGCAGAGACCGCATGTCGGCGCGATCAGCGCATAAAGGACGCCGGGCCGTTCAGAGGTGCCGGGCCGTTCAGAGGTGCCGGGCCCTTCGGAGGTGCCGGGCCCTTCAGTGGCGCCGGGCCCTTCGGAGGTGAGGGCCTCCGCAGGTGGGGTCACGTCCCAGTGGGTGCCGGGGCGGGGGCCGACGCGGCCGCGCTCCACGGCTCCGATCAGCCGGGCCGGTACGAAGGTCAGCACGAGGTACGCCGCTCCCACCAGCAGGTGGCCGGGGGTGAACGGGGAAGGTCCCGCGACGGCGGCCATGACCGCCAGCACCGCGAGCAGACCGGTACGCGTCATGGTGGCGGCGCCGACGAGGCCGTGGTCGCCGAAGCAGCCGCAGCCGACGCTCAGCCCGCGCCACAGCACGGACGCCATCGCGGCGAGGAAGACGGCGAACAGCGCCGCCGCGAGCAGCGCGCCCCAGCGCCGGGTGGGTGGCGCGGTGAGCAGCCCGGCCGCCGCCAGCTCCGCCACCACCACCGCGACGGCGGCGACGACAGTGAGCCGCTGCGGGATCAGCCGGTAACCCCCGATGTCGGCGGCGAATCCTGACAGGTCACGAGCCTTGCTCACGGCCGCGTACAGCAGGACCGCGATCAGCGCCGTATAGGCCGACGACAGAACGATCACTGGCTCGCCTCGGAGAACCGGGTCGCCGCGTAGAGCCGGGTCGCCGCGTGGAGCCTCACGGGAGCATGGCGCCAGGAGGTCATGTGGCCGCGTCCCGGTAGGCCTGGGCCTGGAGGGTGTACATGTCGGCGTAGAGGCCGCCCTCCTCCATCAGCTCGGCATGCGTGCCCTGCTGGGCCACCCGCCCATGGTCGAGGACGTAGATGCGGTCGGCGTAGCGGACGCTGGCCAGCCGGTGCGTGATGAGGACGATGGAGCGGCCGTCGGCGTACTTGCGGATGCGCTCGAACAGGGCGTGTTCGGCGCGGGCGTCCAGCGCGGAGGTCGGCTCGTCGAAGATCACCAGGGCGGCGTCGCGGTAGAAGCCGCGGGCCACGGCGATCCGCTGCCACTGCCCGCCCGACAGGTCGTGGCCGCCTCGGAAGCGCTGGTCGAGCAGCGAGTCGTACCCCTGCGACAGTCCGGCCACCACTTCGTCGGCCCCGGCGGCGGCCGCGGCGGCGGCTAAGCGGTCTTCGTCCAGCGGGCGGCCCATGAGAATGTTCTCGCGGAGGGTCAGCGGCCAGCGGGTGTGGTCCTGGGCGATCACCGAGATGAGCCCGCGGGTGTCGAGGTCGGCCAGGTCGGCGCCGTCCCAGCGGATCGTCCCCGAGCCCGGCCGGTACAGTCCGGCCAGCAGCTTGGCCAGCGTGGTCTTGCCGGAGCCGTTCTCCCCGACCAGCGCGATGACCTCGCCGAACCCCACCTCGACACTGATCCCGTTGAGCGTGGGGCTACTCGCCCCCGGGTAGCTGAACGTCACCTGGTCGGCGGCCAGCCGCCCGGACGGTTCCGGCGCCGCCGTACCGGATGGCTGTCGCACGCGGGAGGCGGCCAGTTCGCGGAAGGACAGGTAGTCGCCGAAGTAGAGGCCCGCCTCGTACAACCGGTTCATCATCTGCACCAGCGCGGCCAGCGACATCTGGCCGGCGCGGATGGCCAGCACGGCCGCGCCCGCCACCGAGAGCGGGATGACGCCGACGGCCAGCAGCCCGGCGAGCGCGGCGTAGACGGCGACGGTCGCGGCGCCGGTCAGCACGTCGCCGGCGGCCTTGGTGACGGCACGGCGGCGCGCGACGTCGAGTTGCACGTCCTGTTCGAGGTCGGCGACGTTCGCGTACTCGCCGAGCAGGAAGTCGCGCAGCGCGAACGCGCGCACCTCGGCGGCGGGCAGCCGCTCGGCCATGAGGTCCGACAGCATGAACTTTCGCCGCCGCGCGGCCGACAGCCGGTAGTACCCCTCGTACTGCAGGCGCGCCGCCCGCACCGCGGCCCAGCCCGCGGGCACGACCGTGACCAGCAGCAGCGGCGTCAGGAGCGGGTGCATGAGGCCGAGCGCCACGGCCGAGGCCAGCACGCCGACGGCGCCGCCGATGACGGCGATCGTCGCCTCGACCACGCCCGCGGCGTCGGGCACGCCGCTGTCGCGGGCTCTGCGCATCGCGTTGTGGAACTCGTCGTCGTCGAACGCGGTCAGCTCCACCTGGGTGGTCAGCTCGAAGAGCCGCGTCTCGGCCAGCCGTTCGACCTCCACCTTGAGCCGCGCCTGGGCCCAGGTGGCGGCGGTCAGCAGCGCCCCGCGCAGCGCGGCGGCGGCCGCGACCAGCGCCAGCGAGGGCAGCGCCGCCCGGACGCGCTCGGGCGTCGGCCCGCCGGCGAACAGCGAGGCGAGCACGTCGGACGTCGCGACCAGGCCGTAGACGGTGAAGATGCCGGCCGCCAGGTTCCCGGCCAGCGCGATGATCGTGTCGCGGCGGTGCGCCTCCCATGCCATGCGCAGCGCGGACATCACCAGGTACGGCAGGCGACGCGCGATCTTCGCCATGCTCGCCGTCAGGAGCTCGTCGCCATGGCTCTCCCAGTAGGCGAGCGCCAGCCCCGACCTGTCCGCCGCGACGTCCGGGGGGCGCTTCTTCCAGAACGCTTTCATGCGGGAAGCCAGGAGATCACCCAGCCAATCTAAGTGACCGTTGTGTCGTCGTAAACCCCCTTTGTAAACGATTCCTTCTCGGCGCGGTCGGGGCTAGGAATCCTGTTCCGTGACGCCTGGACATATTTGATGAGTTGTGAACATAATGCGTCCGTTTGGCCGCGACAGGCGATTCCCATCGCGGTCAAGGCACGGGTAACGGCACTTATCCGGTGCCGTCCCGAGGCTCAAGCCCCACATCGGCCGCCTACCGGTGGCCAAGGAAGGAGCCCTTATGTCCGTTCTTACACTGGAGCCCCGCGACGCAGGCGTTCTGGAGTACGAGGACCTCGCCGTCGACTTCGAAGGCGAGCTCACCGCGCTGCTCCACGGGCCTCAGGCCTGCGTGAACACCTGCAAGCGTACCGTTTGCTCGACGTTCCCCTGCTGCCCTTCGATCGTGTGATCGGGCGGTAACGCGTTCGGCGTTCCGCGGCGGCGCGCTCCTTGCGCCGTACCGCTGTGGAAAGGCCATCGGTGCACTTCCGGTGGCCTTTCTTCAGGCATCCGGCCGGTCGGTGCAGAAGGGCTTTCTCGTTGACGGTAAATGTGATTGTTTCTCTTACCCATTTTGCCGAGTCGAACACTAGGGAAATCTACGAGGGCGACACCTGGATCAGCGTCCACGACCCGCGTGCCACCACCCCCAACCAGGGCTGGAAGCTGCATGTCTCCGCCCGTCCCGGCACCCTGGGCGACACGCTCGAACGGGTCCTGCCCGTCCTGGCCGACGTGTCCTGCGACTTCAAGGTCGCCTGCTCGCCCGAGAAGCTCGCGGAGCTCAACTCCGGAGACCTCGACCCGGGCGCGGTCGGCAAGGCCATCACCATCTACCCGCGGCCGGACGAGGTCGTCCCCCTCGGTCACCGGCTGGCCGAGGCGCTGGCGGGGCTGGCCGCGCCGCGCATCGTCAGCGATCGCCAGGTGCGCCGCGACGCGCCGGTCTATTACCGGTACGCCCCCTTCGCCCCCCAGTACCGCGTGGACGAGAACGGCGACTTCGAGCTGATCATCGTCAGCCCCGACGGCGAGCACCTGCCGGGCGCGGCGGGACCCGAGTTCTCCTGCCCGCCGTGGGCGACCGACCCGTTCCGCCCGCAGAGCGGCGTCGCCGACCCGCCTCGGGCTATCGGGTTGGACGCCGTGGAGGCGCCCGCCAGGCTCATCGGCAACCGGTACCGCGTCACGTCCGGCGTCGCGCGTGGCCCGCGCGGCAACGTCTACCGGGCCGAGGACGCCGACGGCCGGCCGGTCGTGGTCAAGGAGGCCCGCGCCTACGTGGGCGAGAACGCCGAGGGCTGGGACCTGCGCATGTACCTGCGCAACGACCTTCGCATCCTCAAGGCCCTGGACGGCGTCGCGGGCATCCCCACGCCGATCGACCACTTCCGGCACGGCGAGGACGAGTTCCTCGTCATGACCGACGCCGGCAGCCTGGACCTCAACCGGTTCGTCGGCGAGCGGGGCCGCTTCACCGAGAACGGCGGCGACCGGGACCTCACCGCGCTGGCGGGCCGGCTGCTGGAGGTGCTGGACGCCGTGCACGCGCGTGGCGTCGTCGTCAGGGACTTCTCCCCCAAGAACGTGGTGCTCGGCGAGGACGGCCGCTGCACGCTGATCGACTTCGGCAACAGCAGGTACGAGGGGCTGCAACTGCCCGGGTGGAGCCGTGGCTACAGCGTGCCCGGCCAGCAGGCGGACCGCCCCTCCGAGCCCGCCGACGACTACTTCTCGCTCGGGGCGACGCTGTTCTTCTCGGCGACCGGGATGAACCCCATCATGATCGACCCCGACCCGGCCAGGAACGTCGAACGGACGCTGATGTGCCTGGCCCGGATGTTCCCCGGCGTCACGACAGGCGTCATCGGGCTGCTGCCGCGCCTGCTCAGCCTCGACGCTGAGGAGCGGATGGCGGCCGCGGCCGACCTGAGGGCTTGTGTCAGCGCCGACGTCGGCGCCGCCGCCGGGTCCGACGTCAGGGCCGGGCGGGCGGGTCGTACGGTGTCGCGGTCTGACGGGGTGCGGTTCAGCGGTGCGCTGCTGTCGCAGGTCCTGGATCACACCACCCGCGTGTGCGTACGGTTCGCGGAGGGCCTGATGGACGGCCCGGCGGACGCCCGGACGTCAAGCCCGCCGGTGACGAACGTCTACGGCGGGTCGGCCGGGGTCGGCATGGAGCTGCTGCACCACCCCGAGGCCAAGACCGTCGCCGCCGACCTGGCCCGCTGGACGGCGCGCGTCATGCCGCCGACCGCGCTCCCCCCGGCGCTGTACTTCGGCCGCACGGGAACGGCGCTGTTCCTGGCCGCCGCGCGACTGACCGCCGTCCCCGAGCTGCCGGACCCCGGCCCGATCGTTCTGGAGGGCGAGCAACGCGCGGACCAGGCCCACGGCGTCGCCGGTATCGGCGCGGGTCACCTCTCACTGGCCGCGCTGGAACAGGATCCGCGCCATCTGGAAGTGGCCGCCGAGTGCTCCCGGCTGCTCGTCTCCGGCGAGGTGACGGACTCCAAGGACGCGGTCGCACCGGCCCAGGCCGGTTCGGGCGTCAACGTGGAGATGGCCTTCGCCCACGGCGCCGCCGGGTGCGCGGAGTTCCTGCTCTCCTACCACGAGGCCACCGGCGACCACGACGCCGGGCAGGCGGCCAGGGAACGCTTCGAGTCGCTGGCCACCGCCACCGAGGCCATGCTCGGCGAGCTCACCGGACCGGACGCCAAGGCCATGGGCGCGTCCTGGTGCCAGGGCATTTCCGGCATCCTCGGCCCGCTGGCGCACGCGGCCACCGCGTACGGCGAGGACCGCTACCTCGATCTGGCGGAGCGGGGCGCCCGCGCGAGCCTGGCCATCGCGCCGCAGGCATGGGTCGTGTCCCAGTGCTGCGGCCTGGCGGGCATCGGCGAGGCGCTGATCGACCTGGCGATGGCCACCGGCGACGACTCCTACTGGCGCGGCGCCGAAGAGGTCGTCGAGCTGATGCTGATGCGCGCCGGCGGCGAGCTCTCGGCACCGGTCTTCACCGGCAACGACCTCGACAAGCCCGGCTACACCTGGGCGACCGGCGCGTCCGGCGTCCTGTCGTTCCTCCGCCGCCTCGACCGCCGCACCGGCTCCCGCCTGTGGACGGCGAACTGGCGGCTGCCCTAGCGGGGTGGTTCGGCACGCGACCGTCTTGGTCCGTGTGCGGGTCCGTGGTGGCTGGGGTCCTTGGGGAGTAATACCCCCTTCGGGGGAGACGAAGAAGACGGTCCGACGTGGGCGAGGTCCCCATGGAGGGACACCCCCTCGGCGGGCGAGGAAGAAGACAGTCCGTTGTGGCGGAGGACCCCGTCGAGGGACACCCCCTAAGGGGGGAGACGGTCCGTCATGGCGGAGGTCCCCATCGAGGGACACCCGGTGGACGGGTGTGGTCACCGCGCCGGCTCAGCGCAGGCGGCGGGCGGCGGCCAGGGCGGCCTCCGTCTGGATCGTGACGATCCGGCCGAGCGGATCGTCCAGCTGGACCAGCTGGCCCTCGGCCTCCGCGCAGAGGCGCCCCATGCGTTCCTCCAGCGCGGCGCGGACGGCCGTCAGGTCGGCCGGGCGGTTGCCCGCCGCCGCCTCGGCCGCCAGCAGCCGCAGGAACATGGCGCAGGCCCGCAGCGGCAGGCGGCGCACCGTGTCGTGGATGCCGCTCGCCTCGGCCCGCGTGACGGTCCTGGCGGCGTCCTCCCCGTCCACCGCGCCTTCGAGCGAGGAGACCAGCAGGTCGGAGACGGCGAGCGTGTCGTCCACCGCCGCGTGGAACGGGGTGTGCGCGACGCACTGCGGCCGGACGTCCGTACGCGCGCGGGCCAGCGGCTCGATCTCCTCGCGCAGCCGTACCGCGGCCGCCTTGACCAGGTGGCCGAAGGAGAGCCCGGCGTCCGAGGGGTCGTCGCACCCCGGAGTGGTCCACAGGGGCACCTCGGCGATCAGCGTGAACGTGCCGTAGCGGTCGGCGTAGTGCCAGCTAGACGCCCCGTACGTACGAGGCGTGCGCGCGTCGCCGCCCGTCTCCACGAAGTCGATGTGCTCGGCCGGCGGCAGCAGCGTGACGCCGGGCCCCGCCACCTGGTAGCCGACGGTGTCGATGGGCCCCAGATCCAGCGGTACGCCCTGACCCGCGGCGATCGAGGCCAGCTCGGCGGCCAGGCCGGGCACGTCGCGGGTGATCTGGAAGTAGGCGCCGCCGAAGTCGGCGTTGTGCAGCGACAGCATGAACGCGGGCCGCAGCTCGTCGATGACCCGCATCATGGCCAAGGTCTCCGGCAGCGGCCGGTCGAACTGCTTGCGCCCGGAATGGATGGGGAAGGTCCATTCGGGCTGGTCGCTCATGGACGGCCGGTAGAAGTGGCGGTGGTAGTGGCTGATCGTGTACGGACCGGCGTACCAGCCCTCGTTCAGCCGGGCGCCGTCGGGATCCACGCACGCGATGAAGTGCCAGGTGAACCCCCGCCGCTCGGCCGCGTTCTCGCACAGCACGGAGGCCAGGCGGAGCACGGTCAGGAAGCCGGCCGGCTCGTTGGCGTGGGGGCCGCCGAACACCAGGGCGTTCTGGGGCCCGTCCCCGATCGAGACCAGTTCCAGCGGTTCGCCCCGCCGGGAGGCGCCGACGAGGCGTCTGCGGCAGGTCGCGGGGAACCGGTCGCACAGCTCCCGCAGTAACGCGGCCATGTCGTCGATGGTCGGGATCACGCGCATGGGGGAAGCCTCTCAAGCGCGCGCCGCCACGTCACGTGGCCGATACAGGACGTTTCGCAACCTCGCCCATCAGGGGCGGGGATCCCCGCAGACCTGGCAGGTGTCGAGCCGGGTGACGGGCTGCTCCGTCGTCGCCATCGTCAGGAGGTCGAAGTGGATCACCCGGCCGACCAGGGCCGGCGGCACCACGCCGGTGAGGTAGCGGACCGCCTCGGCGGCGACGAACCCGGCCACGATCGCGCAGAGCGGGCCGAACGCCGGAATGCTCCGCCCCTGGTTCAGTATGGCGGGCAGCTCCCACCCGCCGTTACGGACCCGCAGCTCCTCCTCCAGGCAGGCCAGGCAGGCCGAGCTCCCCGGCACGACCAGCGGCCCCGCGATGCCCAGATGCTGGCTGAACCCGCCCGGCAGGAGCGGCACCCCGGCGGCCACGCAGCCGGCGTTCATCCATTGGCGGATCTGCGGCTGCGGGCTGTCGGCCGTGGCGATGACCAGGTCCGCGCCCGCGACCAGGTCCGCCACGTCCCCGGCGCCGGTCATGGTGCGGTGGTGCGTCTCCACCTTGACCTCCGGGCTGTGCTCGGCGAGCCTGCGGGCGGCCGTGTACACCTTCGGGCTCCCGACGTCCTCCGCCGAATAGAGGTATTGGCGGTGGAGGTTGGACTCGTCGACGTCGTCCTGGTCGACGAGCCGCAGCCGCCCCACCCCGGCGGTCGCCAGTTGCAGGGCGACGAAGCCGCCGATCCCGCCGACGCCGAGGACGGCCACCGTACGCCCGGCGAGGTCCGCGACCATCTCGGCGGCCCGTGACGCGGGCTGGAACATGGAGAAGAACAGGGCCTGCCGCGACGTGGGACCGTGGCGCGTCAGCAGCTCGACGTCCTGCTCCTCTACCAGGATCCGGGCCGCCAGCAGAGCGGTGATGGCCTGGTCCGCCTCGGCCGCCGTGACGCCGCCGATCCCCGCCGTGAGGCTGACCAGTTCCTCGCGGGGCAGGGCGGTGGAGGCGCACCGCCGTACCAGCTCGCGTAGGGCCGGAGAGGCGGACTTGAGCGCCTTTCCGGTGCCCGGCAGGTCGCCCAGCCGGACCAGTTCGCGGCGGTCCTCAATGAACAGGGGAAACGCCGGGTTGACCAGAACGCGCGACAATTATCCGCTCCACGTCAGAAAAAGGCGGGATCGGCGACCCGGGTGGCCACCAATCCCGCGATGAGTATCAGCTGTTGCTGTTTCCGCACGTGAGCTCCACTGCCTCTATCTCGGCAATCGTGATCTCCATGCAGTCCCCCCTCCTGATGATGCTGGGACATTTGGGGCTATAGCGAAGAAATGTCCTCGAGCGAGGAAGGTAGTTTCCCCAACCGCCAGTGTCCACCGCTTTGGTGATAAATGACCCACTTGAGCCAGTTTGTTCAGTAGCCCGTCTCCGAAACGGGCTTTACGGGGAAGCCCTATCAGGCCGGTCGAGACGCCGCCGGGAGGCAGGATAAGGTCAAGATCTTCGACGGGAGGTGCGGTGGGGAGACTGAGCAGGCGCGGGCTGCTGACCGCCTCCGGCGCGGGCGTGGTGGCCGGCGCGGCGGCGACGGCGGGCGCCTTCCTGCTGGGCGAACCGGAGCCGCCGGCGAGCAGCGCGGCCCCGGCACAGGTGGTGGGCTTCCATGGGCCGCACCAGGCGGGCATCGCCACGCCCGTCCAGGACCGCCTCCACTTCGCAGCCTTCGACGTGGCCGTGAGCACGCGCGAGGAGCTGGTCGCGCTCCTGGTCTCCTGGACCAGGGCCGCCGAGGCGATGACCGCGGGTCGACTCACCGCCGACGACGACTCCGGTGAAGCCCTCGACCTGCCCGCCTCCCGCCTGACGCTGACGGTCGGGTTCGGTCCCACGCTGTTCGAGCGGGCCGGGGAGGATCGCTTCGGCCTGGCCGCCTCGCGGCCGCCCGCGCTGGCCGACTTACCGCCCTTCCCCGGTGAGAAGCTCGACCCGGCGCGCGGCGGCGGTGACATCGCCGTCCAGGCGTGCGCCGACGACCCGCAGGTCGCGGTGCACGCCATCCGTACGCTGGCCCGCATCGGGCTGGGCCGGGTGAGCGTACGGTGGTCGCAGCTCGGCTACGGCAAGACCTCCTCGACCACGCCCAGCCAGCTCACCCCGCGCAACCTCATGGGCTTCAAGGACGGCACCGACAACATCCCGCACGACGACCACGCCGCGCTCGACCAGCACGTCTGGGCGGGCACCGCAGACGGGCCAGCGTGGATGACGGGCGGCAGCTACCTGGTCGCGCGGCGGATCCGCATGCATCTGGAGTCGTGGGACCAGGCCTCCCGGCAGGACCAGGAGGCCACGATCGGCCGTACGAAGACCGAGGGCGCCCCGCTCGGCGGCAAGGGCGAGCGGGACAAGTTCGACCCGGCCAGGCTGCCCGCCGACTCCCATGTGCGGCTGGCCCATCCGATGTCCAACGGCGGCGTACGGCTGCTGCGGCGCGGCTACTCCTTCGTGGACGGCAGCGACACCCAGGGCCGCATCGACGCGGGCCTGTTCTTCCTCGCCTACCAGCGCGACCCGCGCCGCCAGTACGTGCCCGTGCAGCGCAGGCTGGCCACCGACGACCGGCTCTCGACCTACATCCGGCACGTGGGGTCGGGCCTTTGGGCGTGCCCGCCCGGCGTGTCCCCCGGCGGGCACTGGGGCGACACGCTCCTCGGACAAAGCTAGGGCTCGCCTCGGACAAAGCTAGAGCCCGCCTGACGCAGAGCGGCTAGAGCTCGTCTGGGCGGATCCAGCCGCCCGAAACCAGCAGGGCGAGCTGTTCGCGCAGCAGGTCGCGCAGCGGCCCGTCGGGCTGCTCGCCGTAGACCTGGAGCAGCCTGCCCGGCCGTTCCAGGATCTCCTCGGGGTCGTCCTGGCGGCCGGTGTACTCAGCGATCAGCTCCGGCAGGCGGGCGGCGACGTGCTCGTCCAAGCCGAGCCGGACCGCCGAGCACAGCGCGTACTCCCAGGCCACCAGGTAGCGCCAGAGCTTGTCCTCGCCCTCGAAATAGGCGCGCTCCAGCCGGGAGAAGGCGCCGAGCACCGCGCCGTGGTCGCCGTCGCGGTAGGCGAGCACGATGAGGTGGAACAGCGCCCACTGGTGCCCGCGCCGCAGCAGCTCCGCCCGCTCGAAGGCGGCCCGCGCCTCGGCATGGGCGCCCAGCAGGTACAGGGTGTAGCCCCGCACGTAGTGGGCGTCGGCCGAGCCGGGGGTCTCCTTCAGCAGCCGCTCGCTCGCCCGCAGCAGCCGCCCGAACGTCTCGGGGACCTCCGGCCCGTCCTCCGCCGCCTCGATCAGCTCGGCTATCGAGGTCGGCTCGGGAGACGGGGTCGGGGTCGAGATCGGCCCGGCGGGCGGGGTGTCAGCGGGCACCGCTCACCATCCTCCGGAGTGGCCGGTGGATCTGCCGTTGGCCATCCAGCGCTTGGCGGTGGCGCGCAGCTCCCTCTCGATCTCCGGCAGCATACCCGGATGCTCCCTGATGAAGCGTTCGAGATCCCTGGCGGCGGCCTTGAAGCCCTCGCCGTGCCGCCCGCTCTCGAAGCTGGTGTCGCCCCGGTACCGGTCGCGGATCTCGCGCTTGACGGAGTTGGCCCACTCCGTCGGTGACAGCCAGCCACAGGGGTACTTGGGCCGCGGGCTGTTGTGGACGAGGACGTCGGTGCCGCCCTGGACCACGTGATAGGTGTGCGGACCGTCCACGCTGAGGTTGTGGACGCGCTGGCTGTCGCGGTGCTCGGTCTCCACCGCCGACACCTGGACGAGGGTGCCCGCCGAGGTACGCAGCCACATGCCCGGCCGCAGGTCGGCGGCGGGCAGCCAGGTCTTCAGCGCGGGCACCCAGAACGGGTGGTTGTCGGTGGCGACCAGCACTCCGCCCGCGATGCCCACCTTGACCAGGTCCTTCGCGCCCTGGCTGGTCATAGTGGCGACGACCGGCTGTGCGGACGTCTTGCCGGTGGCGGGGTCGGTCGCCAGGACCTTGTCACCGACCGCGACGTCCTCGATGGGCTTGGCGCTGCCGTCGGCCATCCGTACCTTGGTGCCCGGCACGAAACTGCTGGTCAGACGGCAGGTCTTGCCGACGCTCTCCACCACTTCGTCGCCGTACTTGCCGAAGCGGGCGAACTTGGTGCCGCCGAAGGTGATCGAGCCGAGCGCGCCCTCCAGGCAGCCCTTGCCGAAGCCCCGGGCGTAGTCGCCGAAGGAGTGCTTGCGGCCGAGCAGTGCCCCGGCGACGGTGTTGATCACGCCGTTGCCGAGGCACGCGCCCACGGCCGCGGCCACCTGCGGCGGAATGGTGCCGTCGGGGTCGGTGTAGTCGGCCGGGTCGCCGAGCGCGTACTCGTAGAGGTTGTAGCCGCCGCCGAAGCCGATGGTGTCCTCGGAGATGAAGCGCCGCAGCGACGGGGAGTACAGCCGGGACCTGTTGTCCTGCAGCCCGCCGGGGATCGGCGCGCCGGAGACGCGGCCGGTCCAGCGCACGGTGTTGGGGTCGTCGGCCGCGGAGGAGGTGGTGGCGCCGAACAGGTCGTAGCCGTAGGTGGTGGTGATCTGGCCCGAGCCGTCGGTCAGGGCCAGCGTGGAGCCGAGCGCGTCGGGCAGCAGCCCCTGCACCTGGCCGTCGCCGCTGATCCTGGCCAGGGCCTCGTCCTGGCCGAAGCCGTTGAGGAAGGAGACGTCCGCCCCGCCGGGCCCGCTCTGGCCGATGAGGGCGTCGCCGTCGAAGCGGAAGCGGGTGGTGTCGGTGCCCGTGGTGCTGCCGACCCTGCGTCCGGCGGGGTCGTAGCCGAGGGTCGTGGTGACGCTGCCGTCCGACACCGTCACGAGCTCACCGCGGGCGTTCCAGGTGTAGGTGAAGACGCCGTCGGAGGTCAGGTTGCCGGCCGGGTCGTAGCCCAGGGTCCGGCCGCCGTTGCCGGTCAGCCGGTTGGCGTCGTCGTAGGTGAGGCCGGTCGCGGGGGTGGGGAGCTGGGCGCGTACGAGCGTGCCGCGCATCCGGGTCCGGCGCCCGAGCTGGTCGTAGCTGTAGGTCACGTCGCCGACGCCGGTGGTGCCGCGCTTGTAGCCGATCGAGGTCAACAGGCCCGAGTCGTCGTAACCGTAGGCGGCCGTGATGCCGCCGGGCAGGGACTTGGAGGTCATCCGCGCGTCGTCGTCGTAGCCGTACACGGTGCTGACGGCGCCCCGGGTGACCGACTTGAGCAGGCCGTTGGGGAAGTAGTCGTAGCCGACCGCCGGCTGGCCGGAGGCGGTCATGGTCTTCAACCGCCCGGCCGCGTCGTAGGTGTAGCCGACGGTCCCCGCCGAGCTGGTCTCGGAGGTCAGGTGGTCGAGGTCGTCGTAGCCGTAGGTGATCTTCCCGGCGCCGGTGGTGGAGTCGCTCAGCTCGCGGATGCGGCCTCTGTCGTCGTACAGGGCGCTCTGCGTCGACTCGTAGTTCTGGCCGTTCTTGCCGAAGCCGGTGAAGGTGGCGCGGCCGAGCTCGTCGTAGCGGTACTCAGTGACCTTGCCGCGCCGGTCGGTGACCGTGGACAGGCGGTTCATGCCGTCGTAGGTGAAGGTGTCCTTCGCGCCGAGCGGGTCGGTGCGTTCGAGCAGCCGGTCGGCCTCGTCGTACCGGTAAGACGTGATCTTGCCGCGGGCGTCCTTGACCGAGGTGATGTTGCCGTTCTCGTCGTAGCCGAAGATCGTCTGGTCGCCGCCGGCATCAGTGACGGACCTGAGCACGTCGGCCGCGTCGTAGACCCGCCCGGTGGAGGTCCCGTCGGGGGCGATCGTCTCGATCACCCGGTTGGCGGCGTCCCGCACGAAGCGCGTCTTGCGTCCCTCGGGGTCGGTCACCGTGCTCAGGGCGCCGTCGACGTAGTCGTAGGTGGTGACGCGTCCCTGCGGGGTGGTCTGGGTGCGCGGGTGGCCCTGGGCGTCGTAGCTGGTCTTCCAGGTACGGCCCATGGCGTCGGTGATCTGCTCGGGGTTGCCGCGTGTGTCGTACTTGAAGCGGGTGACGGCTCCCGTGGGGTCGGTCAGCGTGTCCGGCCTGCCGTACGGCGTGCCCTGGTAGGTGGCGTGGCCGGTCACGGTGGCCGAGCCCGCCGCGCCCTTGAGCTCCAGGGGGTTGCCCGCGGCGTCGTAGGTGATCGTGGTGGTGCGGCCGAGGCCGTCGTCGATCGTCCTGGGCAGGTCGCTGTCCGGGTCGCGGGTGATCCGGATGGTGTGCTCGCGGTCGGTGCCCGCCGCCTGGGTGTCGGTGGCCAGGTAACCGAGGTCGTCGTAGGTGGTCTTGCGTACGGCGCCGTCGGGCTCGGTGACCTGGGCGGCGACGACGCGTGTGCCGTTGAGGGTGTAGGTGAAGGCGTAGGTGCCCTGGCCGAGGATCGTCTGGGTGGCGACCCTGCCGTTGGCGTCGTAGACGTTGGTCAGGTACGTGTGGTCACGAGCGTCGGTGATGGCGTTCATCCGGCCCGCGGTGTCGTAGCCGTAGGTGGTGGTCTGGCCGGTGGGGCCGGTCACGGTCTTGAGCCGGTCGCCCTCGTAGCCGTACGTCACCGAGCGGCCCGCATTATCTTCTACCTTGGTGACCTTGTCGGCGGCGTCGTGCGTGTAGCTGAGCCAGAACCCGTTCGGCGAGCGGACCTCGGTGATCGGCCCGAGGTAGCTGCCGAAGCTGTTCTTGTACTTGCGCAGAATCTTGACGGTGTTGCCCTGCGCGTCACGGATCTCCTGCAGCGGCGCCTCGTCGCCGAAGACGTAGGTCATGCCGTTGCGCAGCTTGAGGTGCCAGCCGCCCGCGTTGCACCCGCCCACATAGCGGAACCCGGACCCGGTGAACTCCGGCGAGGTGTCGCGCGCCTCGAAGACCGCGTCGCAGAAACCGGTGCCCGGCGAGGTCCGCACGTAGTGCACCTGGGACCCGTCGGGGAAGTTGAGGTCGGCTTCCTGGTACTGCTTACGCGACGACAGGTACATGTTGTACAGGTCGTTGCCGCCGATGCCCATCGCGCGCTTGCGGGTGTCGCCCGGGTTGTAGCCGCGGTTGACGGCCAGCGGCAGGACGTCGTCCACCATGAGGTCGGTCTGGCTCAGGGTGAACAGTCCGCTGCCGAGGTCGACCGGGTCACCCGACGAGTTCAGGAACTTCAGCAGCCACTTCCACGCCGGCTCCTCGTTGCCCGGCACGTTGATCATGGCGCCGTCGAAGTCGGAGATCGCCGTACCCGCGTCGGGGACGACCTGCCGGGCGGCCGGATCGACCTTGCCCGCGCCGAAGATCTCCCAGCCCTCGCCGCTCTTGTCGTAGTGCCAGAAGTTGACCCGCTGCCCCGCCTGCAGTTTCAGGTAGTTCGGGTAGGTGATCTGGGCGGTCCCGCCCACGAGACGGCCGCCGGCGGGCTGGACCGTGTAGTAGACGGGCACGCGCACGCCGTCCGGCATGGGGATCGGCGTACGGTCCACCGGGATCGGCGTGATGCCGACGCGCCGTACGGGCTTGCCGTCGGCGTCCTCGATCGTCACGCCCGCCGGGATGCGCACCTCCAGGCCGGGCACGCCCGGGTTGGACAGCACGACCTCCTTGGTGGTCGGCGAGGGGATGTCGATCTCGTAGTCGGTATCCAGGGCGGGCAGGTACGGCGTGTAGAACAACTCGTTGCCGCCCGCCTTGAGCGGCACCTGCACGTCGAACACGCCGTACTTGAGCTTGCTCGTCGAGGCGCTGCGGCCGTCGATGCGCAGGCGGCGCATGCCCTGGCGCAGGTCGGTGAGCTGGAAGGCGCCCTTGGCGTCCGTGCGGGCCTCGCGGCCGTCGGCGCGCAGGGTGACGCCGGCCAGCGGCAGCCCCGCGGTGGTCTTCACGACACCGGTGAGGCTCGCGTCCTTGTGCTTCTTCGCGGTGTACGACGCCACGGGCTCGCCGCGCTTCACCCCGTCGGGCAGCGCCTCCTTCTTCTGGGATTCCGTGGCCTGCTTGGCAGCGGCGGCGGCGGTCGCGACCCGGACGGTGGCCGCGCCCGTCTCGGCGTCCCAGGGGTTGATCTTGAAGGTGTAGGTGCCGGCGGCGGTCAGGGTGGTGGTGTGGCTGCCGTTCTTGGACAGGCACGTGGTCCACAAGCGCGCGCCGGTGGGCGGCCACAACTCCGTGGTGGTGCAGGTCGCGTACGTCTCGTCGATCATGGTGATCTTGACGGTCTGCCCGGCGGTGGCGGTGAAGGTGACCGCCGAGTTCTGTCCGGCCTTGGTCGTGGTGACCACGACGTCCGCGCCGCCGACCGTCGCCGCCTTCGTCACGTCGGCGGGCACGTCGACCAGGGTGACGGTGATCGTGCCGGTCCAGGCGTCCTTCGGGTCGAAGGTCAGCTTGTACGCCCCGGCGACGGGCAACTCCAGCGTGTCGATGTACTCGGCCGCCTGGTAGATGCAGGTGTCCTTCGCCAGCTCGGTGCCGTCGGGCTTGAGCAGCCGCACGTCCAGGGCGCAGGCGGGCGCCCCGGCCGGAACGGCGAGCTTGACGAAGAGACGGTGGGCGGCCGTACCGGTGAACGTCACCGCTCCGCCCTGGCCCGGCTTGGTGATCGCCACCGCGGCCGGGGCGGCGTCCGGCGCGCTCGCCACGACCGCGTCGGCCGGGACGCCCGTCAAGGCGAACGTCACCGTGCCCGTCCAGGCGTCCTTCGGGTTGATCGTGAACCGGTAGGCGCCGTCGGCGGGCAGAGTGATCGTGTCGATGTACTCGGCCGTCTGATAGATACAGGTGTCCTTGGCCAGCTCGGTGCCGTCCGGCTTGACCAGCCGCACCTCAAGCCCGCAGGCGGGAGTGCCCGCCGGAATGGTGAGCTTGGCGAAGATCCGCTGCCCTGTCGTGCCGGTGAACGTCACCGCGGCGTCCTGGCCGGGCTTGGTGATCGCCACCGAAGCCGGGGCCGCGTCGGGCGAGGTCGCCACGACCGCGTCGGCGGGCACGTTCAGCACCTGCAGCGTCGGGGTGCCCGTCCAGGCGTCCTTCGGGTTGATCGTGAACCTGTACACCCCATCGGCGGGCAGGGTGACCGTGTCGATGTACTCGGCCGCCTGGTAGATGCACGTGTCCTTGAACAGCTCGGTGCCGTCCGGCTTGAGCAGCCGCACGTCCAGGCCGCACGTGGGCGTGCCCGCCGGGACGGCCATCTTGGCGAAGATCCGCTGCCCCGCCGTGCCGGTGAACGTCACCACGCCACCCTGACCGGGCTTGGTGATCGCCACCGCAGCCGCCGCCGCGTCCGGCGAGGTCGCCACCACCACGTCGGCGGGCACGTTCAGCACCTGCAACGTCGGGGTGCCCGTCCAGGCGTCCTTCGGGTTGATCGTGAACCTGTACACCCCATCGGCGGGCAGGGTGACCGTGTCCAAGTACTCGGCCGCCTGGTAGAGGCAGGTGCTCCTGAACATCTCGGTGCCGTCCGGCTTGAGCAGCCGCACATCGAGGGCGCATGAGGGCGCGCCCGCCGGAATGGCGAGCTTGGCGAAGATCCGCTGCCCCGTCGTACCGGTGAACGTGACCGACCCGTTCTGGCCCGGCTTGACGATCGCCACATCGGCGGGTGCCGCGTCCGGCGAGGTCCGCACGGCCGCGTCGGCGGGCACATCGATCACTGCCGCCTTGTACGGACCACCGGTGACCAGGCCCTTGGGATCGACGGCCACCCGGTAGGTACCGGCCACCGGCAGCGTGACCGTGTCGAGGAAGGAGTCGACCTGGTACACACAGTTGTCCTTCACCAACTCGGTGCCGTCGGGGGCCCGCACGCTGGCGGCCACGTCGCAGGCCTTCGTGCCGGTCGGCATGCCGAGCTTGGTGAAGACCCGCTGGCCGGCCGTACCGGTGAAGGTGAAGGCGGCCTGCTGGCCGGGGACGGTCGTGGTGAGGGTCCCCTGCGCCCCGTCCAGGGTGAGCTCGGTCGTGGCGTCGGCGACGGCGGAGGCCAGGACGTCCACCTTGCCGGTCTGGTCGTCCTGCGGGTCGAGCAGGACGGCGTAGGTCCCGGCCTTCGAACCTTCCGGCAGCTCCCATTCCCACGTGCTCGAGCACATGCTCTGGCTGAACAGCGTGGTCCCGTCGGGGCCGAACACGGTGATGGGCAGGCAGCCGGAGAAGGTCTCGCCGGACATGTAGATCGTCGCGCGCTGACCGGCCGCCACGTCGAACAGCGCCAGCGCGATCTGCTGTGCAGCGCCCACCGGGATCGAGGTGAGGGTGCTCTGCGCCAGCCGCACCGCGCCGCCCGTGCTGATGTTGGCGGCCAGGTAGGGGGCGGGCGGGACGATCACGTCACCGGTGGAGACCGCGCTGCCGCCGGGGTTGACGACCTTCACGTGCCCGAACGCGGGACCCGGCGGCAGCTTGACCTTCAGATCGCCCGTGGTGGCCTGCGTCACCTGGATCTTCGGACCGTTGAGCGAGGCGATGTTGCGGATCTTGTCGGTGTCGAAGCCGCTGCCGGGAACGGTGACCTCGGCTCCCGCGTCGCCGACGGTGATGCCCGTCAGGGAGACCGCGGGCTTGGGCCGCGTTCCGGGGACCTTGAAGCCCTTCCAGACGGCGGACTTGCCGCCGACGGTCACGGTGACGTCGCCCGAGGCGGCGCCGCCGGGGACCGTCACGGTGATGGTGTGGTCGGTGACGGCGCTGGGGGTCGCGGTGGTGCCACCGAAGGAGACCGTCACCGCCGACTTGTCCGTGCCGAACGCGGTGCCGTAGATCGTCACGCCGGTGCCCGAGCCGGCGCTGGGCGGGGAGACCTGGGCGACGGCCAGCGTACCGGCGGGCAGGTCGCTGACCTCGGTGATGTTGCCCGCGGGGTCATGGCTGATCTTCGAACCGTCGCCCGGCTGGGCGAACACACCGGTGACGCGGCCGTTGGCGTCGTGGGCGTACGAGACGTCGGCGGCCTGCGCGGGCGCCTGCTGCTGCTTGGCGGCCGGTTCACCGGCGGGCTGCACCCGTGTCGTGGCGGCGACCGGGACGGTGGTGATGCGAGGTGGTGCGGCGGGTGGCGGGGGTGCCAGACCGGCGATTAAGGCAGCAACGACTAAACCCGCGATCACCCGCATGCGTACACCCCGGCTCAAATAATGATCAACCCGGGCAAACCATAAGGATCATTACAAACCCCCGTCAATGATCTCGGCCCAAGTTGTACGAAGCCCCAGCCCAGCAGGCTGATCCGGCGCTCAGGCCCCCGGCTGTGCCAGAGCCCGGATGTTCCAGCGGCGGCCGTCGGTTCGGCGCCTACTCGTCACGGACGAGCGGCTCGAAGGCGTGCGCGTGTTCGGCCGCCCACGAGCGGAACGTGCGTGCCGCAGTCGCGGTCACCTCCTCCACAGTGGCGGTAACCGGCGCCGGGCCGCGCGTCATCTCGGCCTGGGCGCTCAGGATGCTGTCCACGGCCTCGGCCGGCCAGCCGCGGGCCAGCATCTGCCGCCGGGCGTCCTCCGGCGAGGTCTCCTCCCAGCGCACGGGATGGCCGATCACCTCGCCGATGACGCGTACCTGCTCGGCCTGGGTCAGGGAGTGCGGCCCGGTCAGCTCGTACACGGAGCCGGCATGCCCGTCCTGGGTCAGTGCCCGCACCGCGACCGCGGCGATGTCCCGCTCGTGCACGAGGGACATCGCGGCCTGACCGTACGGCTCACGCACCACTCCCCCGCCGCGGATCTGCTCGGCCCAGCGCAGGGCGTTGGCCGCGAAGGCGTGCGGGCGCAGGATCGTCCATTGCGGCACAGACCGTCCGATCAGCTGCTCGGCCCGCCGTTCATGGTCACGCACAGCCGCCGACGACAGGTACACCACCCTCTCCGCCATCACCTTGAGCACCATCTCCAGCCCTTCGGCCGACGCGAACGGCCAGACCAGGAACACCGCCTCAACCCCGTCGAAAGCGGCATCCAGAGAATCAGGGACCGAGAGGTCACCGCGCACGCCCTCGACAGCCGGTGGCAGATCGACCGGTTCCCGGGTCAGCGCGCGCACCTCTACCCCGGTCTCCAGTAGCTGCGCCATCACGTGACGACCGACCGTGCCGGTCGCCCCGGTGACCAAAATCCGTTGCGGCATCCTGCGCCTCCCATCCATCAGTGGTTTCTACTGATGGTCAACCGTAGGAGGAGCAGATGAGATGACCAATGCTTATAAGTCTGCGATTCATACGCAATCGTCGCGCTTGAGCTCAGACGGCTAGTCGACCCAGGCTGCGGTCGACGACCGTGATCAGCAGGAACAGCGTCGCGGCGCCGATCATCACCCAGGCCAGCACGTGCATGCCGCCGGTGTCGGCGTGCCGGCCGAAGGCGAACGCGGACGCGGCGGACGCGACCATCGAGCCCATGTACGAGAAGGTACGGAGCAGCCCGGACGAGGCGCCCATGCGCTCCGGATCGGCCTGCCGGTACACCGAGTTCTGCAACCCGAGGTTGTTGAGCCCCTGCGGCACGCCGAACACCAAGGCGACGACGAGCAGCATCCAGACCGGGCTGCTGGCGTACAGGAACAGCATCAGCACGCACGCGACGATCTGTCCGACCGCGCCGACGACGAGCTTGCCCCACACCCCCTTACGGCGGCCGGTGAGCGTGGAGACGACGATGGCCAGCAGGAACATCGGCAGCTGTACGAGCCCGGCCTGGGAGGCGGACAGGCCGCGGCCCTCCTCCACCCACTGGGTGAAGCCGAAGAGGAAGGCGTAGGCGACGACGTACGCGACCAGGGCGCGCGCGTAGGTGGCGAGCAGAGGGCGGTTGCCGCCGAGCACCCGCAGGTCGATGAACGGCTCGGGGGCGCGCAACTCACGCCACACGAACGCGGCGGCCGCCGCGGCGGCGATGGCGAGCAGGTACAGCGACCTGACGCTCAGGTTCATCAGGAAGAGCAGCAACGCCATGAGCATGACCGTGAACAGACCGGCGCCGGGCAGATCCAGGCGCGCGGCGATGTCGCCACGACTGGTGGGCGGCGTTTTCGGCAGCCGCAGTGCCCCGAGGATCAGCGCGCCCGCGGCGAGCGGGATGCTCAGGGCGAAGGTGGCTCGCCAGCCGCCAACGCCGATCAGCAGACCACCGAGCGCGGGGCCGATGACGGCAACGGTCTGGGTGGCGACGGCGAGCGTGGTGAGCACCCCACGGGGGTTGTCGTTCCCGGTACGGTCCGCCTCGCGACGCAGTAGCGACATCGCGGCCGGGTATCCGGCGCAGGTGCCGAAACCGAGCACCACCCGGGCCGCGATGAGAACGCCCAGGTTGGGGGCGTACATCCCGACGACGCCCGCGACGCCGACCAGGGCGGCGCCGATCAGGAAGAGTCGGCGCGGCCCGAAGAGGTCGATGAGGCGCCCGACGACCGGCTGCCCGAGCGCGGTGGCGAAATAGAGCGCCGAGACGAGCCAGGCGGTCTCCGAGGGCGGAGCCCCGAAGGCGACACCGATGGGGACGAGCGCGACGGCGATGATCGTCGAGTTGATCGGATTGAGAACCGACCCGAGGATCATCGGCGGTATCAGACGACGATCAAACCGCTCACCCGAGTCGCCCCGTGCACAATCACCTCTGGCACCGTTACGCCTGGCGTGGTCACCTCTTGAGCTGTGGCCCGCGTGCGGCGTCGCGTCGGCCGTTGCCGGGTGCTTGTCATCGCTCATGATTCGATCAGCTTCTCCAGAACGGCCATCGCTTTCACGACCGTCTGCCGCTCACTCTCGGTGCACCGCTCCTCCAGGACGCGGGCCAGCCAGGCTTGGCGGGCCGCGCGGTCGCCCTCGGCGCGTTCGCGGCCGGAGTCGGTGAGGGTGACGAGCCGCTTGCGGCCGTCATTGAGATCGGGGTGGCGCTCCACGAGCCCGAGGCGGGAGAGCGCCGCGACCGTGGTGGCCATGGACTGCGGGCGTACGCCTTCCACGGCGGCGAGATCACTCGCCGTGGCGGGCCCGTTCTTGGACAGCCGGGCGAGGACGGACGCCTGGGAGAGGGTGATGTCCGCGGCGTCGTTCACATTCAGGATGCGACGGCGCAGGCGGCCGATGGTCACCCGAATGGCGCGCGCGGTGCGGACGGCGGAGGCGTCCTCGGTCTTGTTGCCCACGCTTCCAGCCTATGTTGTTCAGTTCAAACTGTACAGTTTCGACTGTCTTTCTCATCACGGAGGCAAAGGTCCGTCCTGCCCCTGAACAGCCAAAACAGATGGCTCGGCCAACCGAAACCAGACCGATCCGCCGGTCTCGTCGCGGTGGAATCCCCATTCCTCGGCCAGCAGATCCACCAGCCACAGACCCCGACCTCCGTCATCGTCGGGAGTCGGGGCGCGTACTGCGGGCGCGGTGGTGGCGGAACCGGCATCGGCCACCTCCACCAGCACGTTCGCGCCCGTGCGAGTGATCTGGACCGCCACCTGACCGCCGAGAGTGTGGGCGGAGTCGGAATGGGTGATGGCGTTGGTAACGACCTCGCTCAGCAACAGGAGCACGTCGTCGAGAAACGGGGACGGGACGCCGACGCACAACAGGGAACCCGCCCATTCGCGGGCCTCGGGAACGGATATCGCCGTCGCCGGGAATTCCCTGCGCCAGGCGGCGTGCGTGAATGACGTCTTGGGCGATTCGTCGCAATGACGGAGCGGCCTTCTCATGCGTTCACCTCCGCCGCGATGATGTCGGCGACGTTGGCCGCGTGAGCCACCACCCATTTGTCGCGCCGCCACAACCGCGCCCACCATGGCCGCCAGCTGAACACCCAGCCGCAGCGACGGCGAATGGCGGTGATGTGAACCTTGGCGCCGCTCTCCGAAACCACCTCCAGAACCGGCCGGCCGGTCAGGGGGACGCCCAGGGAGACGCGGATGCCCAGACTGTGCAGCTCCCAGGCCAGCCGAGCCAGCCGGTCGAATCTCTCGCACTGTTCGCACGCCGTCATTTCTCTCCCGACCATAGAAAGTCATGGGTAACCTTCTTTATCTGCTGCCAGAAAAGAGAGGCTGTGCTTTAGCGTGCCTTCATGGCGTCGAGTCGGCGACCGAGTCACCAAGCCAAGGCAGCACGCATAATGACAGCCACTGGTCAGGCGTGGTTTAAATGGTGTAGCCACCCAAAGAGCGTTTCCGTTTTTCTCTGATTAGAGAGGAAATGTGATGCACGTTGTGCCGTCTCTCGACCCGGGGTCTCCTCGCGTGCGATTCGGCGCCGAGATGCGGCGACTCCGGGAGGCCGCCGAGCTGTCGCAGGCCGCCGTGGCGTCCCGGCTGGGGTGCACGCAGACGCAGGTGAGCAGGCTGGAGAAGGCGACCCGCACACCGTCGCGGTCCGACGCCGAACGACTGGACCAGCTCTTCGGCATGGCCGAGGGCGTCTCCTTCACCCGCCTCTACCAGAGCATCACCGCCCAGCCGGGCAGCCCGACCTGGTTCCGGAACTGGGCTGAAGAGATCGAGCCGACGCTTGTGGTGTTGCGCTCGTGGGACCCCTTGCTCATTCCGGGCCTTCTCCAGACCGAGGCATATGCCCGCCACATCTTCAGCATGGAACCCCGAGCCACCCCCGACGGGGTGAAGGAGAGAGTCGAGGCCCGGATGCGACGGCAGCGCATCCTCGACCGAGGCAGGCCACCCCTCGTCTCCGTGCTGTTCGACGCGGGCGTGTTGCACCGCCGGGTCGGTGGACCGGAAGTGATGCGCGAACAGCTTGACCGCCTGCTGGAGGTCGCGGCGCATCCATCAGTCTTCATCCAGGTTGTCGACCCGGATTGCCTCCCCGGTCTGGCAGGACCTTTCATGATCGCAGAACTCCCGAACGGGCAACCCAGTGTCATCAGCTCAGACGCACCGGCTCAGGCGCAGATCACCGCTGACCTCGACGTTGTGACCTCAATTTGCGAGCGCTATGAGGCCATACGAATATGGGCCTATCCTGAGCGCATATCCCGCAAGATGATCGAAGAAGCGAGGCACAAATGGACCTAAGCGGGGCCGTGTGGCGGAAGTCGTCGCGCTCTTCAGGCAACGGCGGCCAGTGCGTTGAAGTCGCCACGAACCTTCCCGGCGTAGTCGCCGTACGCGACAGCAAGGACCCAGAAGGCCCCAAACTGATCTTCGCCCCCACCGACTGGAAGGCGTTCATCATCGGCCTCAAAGTCGGCGACTTCGACACTCTGCCATGACTCTCGGTCACCGCGCCAATCGGATCTACCGCTTCACCATTTACCTCAAGAACACCAAGTCGGTCAGCACGACGCGGGCGCATATCACGATGGAGCATGCCGTTATGTCCTCGATTTGGGAACGCTATGAGGTCCTACGGCTGTGGGCTTATCCTGAGCGCATATCCCTCAAGTTGATCGAAGAAGCGAGACACGCATGGATCTGAGCGGCGCCGTATGGCGGAAGTCGCCGCGCTCTTCAGACAACGGCGGCCAGTGCGTTGAAGTCGCCACGAATCTTCCCGGGGTAGTCGCGGTTCGGGACAGCAAGGACCCAGAAGGCCCCAAACTGATCTTCACCCCCGCCGAGTGGAGGACATTCATCACCGGCCTCAAGTCCGGCGGCTTCCCCCTTCTGCCGTAAAATCATCCACATCACGCTCCCCGTCGCTGGATGACGACAGGCGCTGATGGCCGCCGCCGTCGAAGACAAGGACCGGGGAGATGAGACTCACCGCCCGACAGCTCAACCGGGCCACGCTCGCCCGGCAACTGCTGTTACGGCGCGAACCACTGACCGTGGCCGACGCCGTCCGCCGGCTCGTCGCCCTGCAGGCGCAGGAGGCCCCGTCACCGTATGTCGCCCTGTGGAACCGGCTCACCGACTTCGACGCGAAAGAGCTGGACGTCGCGTTCGCCGACCGCGAGGTGGTCAAGGCCACACTGCTGCGCATCACATTGCACGCGGTGCACGCCGAGGACTACCCGTACTTCCACACCGCGATGCGGCGCACGGTACGGGCCGCGCGGCTGGGCCACTCCCGCTTCACGTCGAGCGGATTGTCCATCGCCGACGCCGATGCCCTCCTTCCCCATCTCGCGGAGTTCGTGGCCAGTCCGCGCACCAGCGCCGAGATCGAGGGCTTCCTCAAGGACAGGTACGGGGAGCCCAAGCGGGGCGCTTGGTGGGCGCTGCGGACGTTCGCGCCTCTGCATCACGCGCCGACCGGTGGACCGTGGTCGTTCGGTGCGCGATCGTCGTTCCTCGACGCAGGCACCGCCACTTCAGGTCCGGAATCTGAGGACGAGTCCGTACAGCGACTGGTTCTGCGTTACCTACGAGCGTTCGGCCCTGCCACCGTGCCGGATTTGGCGCAGTTCACCCTGCTCAAACGGTCGGTGCTGCGGCTGGCTGTGCAGGCTCTGGGCGACGAGGTCGAGGAGCTGGAGGGGCCGGGAGGGGTGACGCTGTTCGATGTGCCCGGCGCGCCGCTCCCCGCGGAGGACACTGCTGCCCCACCCCGCCTGCTGCCCATGTGGGACAGCGTCCTGCTCGCCTACTCCGATCGCAGCCGCATCATTCCGCCCGAATACCGCCCGATCGTCATCCGGCGCAACGGCGACGTCCTGCCGACCCTGCTCGTCGACGGCTTCGTCGCCGGCGTGTGGCGGCCGGTCGAGGGCGGCATCGAAGCGACCGCATTCCACCGCTTGGACGAGGAAGCGTGGCAGGGGCTCGCGACGGAGGCCGAGGGACTGGCGGCCTTCCTGGCGGACCGCGGGACCACTGTCTATCGCCGCTACGCCCACTGGTGGACCAAGCAGTTGCCGAGCGCTGAAGTTCGTTTACTGCCGTGACAGCACCACGCAAAGATCGTTAGCGTCTGTCCCGGTCCACGATGTGCAACGGTACGTCCCGCTCGACCCGCTCCAGCACAGCGGCCGCGTTGCCGCCCTTGGCCGCGGCGTACTCCGCCTCGGTCAGTGCAACGACCTGCAGGAACGTCACACGGCCGTGCGGGGTGTCCAGCACGGCCAACTGCGGGTCGACGGCGAACGCGAGCGCCGCGAGTTCGGTTGGATTGTCCGCCTCCTGGTCCGGCCGGTCGTTGAACGTTCCCCGGGCCACGTGGATCGTGTGGCCGGGCGCGAACGGCCGCTCCGCGAAGACGTACCTGGCCAGCTGCTGCAACAGCACGGCCGGCCACTTCGGCGGCGCTTCGTCCTGTGGGCCACGGGCCACCCGGATGCTGAACTCGATCCCCCAGCCCGACTCCTCCGGGTCGTCGGTCACCTTCTCGTAGAGCTCGGACATCCCGAAGCTCACGAGGTGCCAGTGCGGTCGCGGCTCGTCTCGAGCGTAGATCCGGATCGCGTCCAACGGATCGGGACCGCCGGCCGAGTACGGCACGTCGGGTGCGAAGGTGCCCACCGGTTCGGTGTCGCCGTAGAGATCGTGCAACGCCGTCTCGATCGCCGCCCAGCCGACCGCCTCCAGGTCCGTGGAGATGGAGATCTCGGTCCCTTCCGGTAGGTCCTTGACCTGCCCGTGGATCTGGCCGGCGACGTTGACGCTGACCACGAAGTCGATGGCGTCGATGTTGTCGACCGCGACCCGACCACCGGCGACCGGCGGATGCTTGAAGTCGTAGACCTGTTCGGCATCGGGGACGATCCCGGCACGTTCGGCTTCCTGGGCCAGCCCGGCCATCAGATACCGTTCCTGACCGTCCGGCGTGTCCAGCTCCGCTCGCAGCGCCTCGACGCCGTCCCAGCACCGGGTCAGCGTGCCGTGCACGATGCTGAGGAACCAGCAGCCGTCGTCGGAGCGGAGGAAGACGTCCCCGAACGGGGACGCGAAGAGCGGGACCTTGTCTCCGATATCGGCCCACTGCCATGCTTCCAGGGCGCGCTCGTACTGCTCCGGCGAAAACGCTCGAATCATATTCACGCGCGGATCCAACCACAGTCTTGTCCGGCGAACACATCGGCGCATCCAAGGGCAGGTTTATTGGGAGGGCACCAGGGCGCGGCCGCGGGGTGCGACAGTGCTGCGGCGGCGATAGTAGTGCACCGTCAGCAGGGCGAGCAGCGGACTCCAGACGGCCAGCGGCCAGTACATGACATGGAAGACCACTGTCTGCCAGCCGTGCGTGACCAATCCGGTCGGGTCACCGTTGAACTTCACGCCGAGACTGATGCCGATCATCGCATAGGGGAAGACCAGCAGCGCGAGCGCGCCAAGACCAGCGGGGATGACCGCGGCCATGACCGGCACCCGGCGGCCACGCAGGACCGGCACCCAACGCGGCCACACCTCACCCCACTCGCTGACCAGCCCGACGGCGAGAAGGGCCGCCCCTTCACTCACCACGCTGAGCAGAAGGATGTACCACCACCCGTTCAGCTGTTCCTGCCCAGCAGGCGTGGGGCCGGGCTCGAGCAGCGGCACATTCACGATGAAGGCGGCGATGCGCCACAGGCTGGAGGGCAGCACGGCCAGCGGGATGGCGTAGGCGGCCAGCACGGCCCAGCGGGGGACGCCCGCCGAGATCCGGCCATGCAGTCTGCTCCCCAGGGTGTCAGCGGTCATGAAGATTCTCCTCAAAGAGTGGTGCCTTTGAGGATCACACCTGTCCCGAGCCAGGCTCATCCCCCACACGAGGGAGGCCGGGCGGCGAGCCGTCGGCTAACGTCGGTCCCCGTGAAAGGTCGCTTCGCCCGAGCTGTGCGGGCCGGGATTTACCAACTGCTGGGGGCCGCGCTGCTGACCCCGGTGGCGGTGGCGCTCGGCCTGGTCATCCTGGCGGAGCAGACTCCGGTGCGGGTGTTCGCGTTGTGGGCCGCGTGCCTGCCTGCCGCGATGCTGCTGGCCGCGGTGCCGTTGATGCGGCGCCTTGAGAGGGCCGCGCTGTCGGAACTGCTCGGCGTCGATGTGCCCCAGGGGACCGATCGGCTCTATCTGGCAGCCCTGACCAGCCTGCACCTGTACGGCGGCGCCACCCTTGGTGCGGGGGTGCTGCTGCTGTCTCCTGGGTTGGTCCGGCTGGGCGACGTATCGCGGTGGCGCGCGACTCCAGGTGAGCTGGCCGGGGTGTGCGTCCTCGCGGCGGGCACACTGGCCGCGATGGTCGCGGCCGGCCTCGGCCAGCGGTGGGCGGCGCGCCGGCTGCTGGGTGCCGAGCCGTCCCGCGTCATCGAGGAACTCGGCCGCCGCCAGAGCCTGGCCATGGAACTGCACGACTCGGTCGGTCATGCCCTCAGCGTCGTCCTCGTACAGGCGATGGCCGCTCAAGCGGCGCTGCGGAACGCGCGCGTGCCGGAGGTCGGCGACTCGCTCAGCCATCTGACGAACACCGCCCGAAACGCCCAGCAGGACCTCGACGTGCTGCTCCGCGTACTCGACGACGGCGACCCGGCCGAGACACCCACACTCGACTCGCTCCGCGAGCTGATCCGCGGCCTCGACGTGCGCGCGAACGTCGGCCGCCTCGACCGGGTTCCGGCCGCCACCTCTCGCGTGGCCTTCGCCATCGCCAGGGAGGCGCTCACCAACGCTCTGCGTCACGGGCGGGGCCCGATCGTGATCGACGTCGCCACCGGCGACGATCTGATCCTCACCGTGGACAACAGAACGGCCGACACCTCCCCTCGGCCCGGCCGGGAAGGGCGCGGCCTCACCGGCATGCGCATGCGGGCCCGGTTGGCCGGCGGCATGTTCGTACACAAGAAGATGGAGGGCACGTGGCGCATCCAGGCGACGCTGCCGCTGTGATCCGCGTCGTCCTGGCCGACGACGAGACGCTGATCCGTTCGGGTTGGTCGACGATGCTCTCCTTCCACGACGACATCGAGGTCGTCGGCGAGGCAGCCGACGGTCGTGCGGCCGTCGAGGCCGGCAGTGGCGCGGACGTCGTGCTGATGGACATCCGCATGCCCCGCCTCGACGGCCTGGCCGCCACCCAGGAGCTCGCCCGACGCTCCCCGGCGACGCGGGTCATCGTGGTCACGACGTTCGAGAACGACCAGCTGGTCTGGGGTGCGCTGCGCGCCGGCGCGGCCGGCTACGTTCTCAAGCGCGCGCCCGCGGAGGAGCTGGTGGATGCCATCCGGCTCGTGCATTCCCGCGACGCGGTGCTCTTCCCCGACGCGCTGCGCCACATCGCCTCACCACATGCCGGTAGGTCGAAGCCACGCGTGCCGGTCGAGTTGACCCCGCGCGAGCTGGACGTACTGCGGCACATCGCGTACGGGCAGAACAACGCGGAGATCGCGGCGACCCTGTACGTGTCCGTAGAGACGGTCAAAACGCACGTCCGCCACGTCCTGGAGAAGCTCGGGGCTCGCGACCGCACCCAGGCGGCGGTTCTGGCCTACGAATTCGGCCTCATCTTCGCCGGCGCAGAGGGGCGCCTCATGTGAGCGGGCCCTTGTCCTTGAGGACGTAGCCGCCCCGTATCACCGGCGCGTTAGGGGCAGGGGCCATGCATTTGGTCAACGGCGGTTGTTCCGGCAATGTCGCCCCGCTCAGACCGATGCGGCTGGGGCCCGCACCCTTGCCGGCGACGTAGAAGCTCACGCCCATGCGGACCTTCCGTTTCACCAGCTCTTCCCATGGGCCGCCTGGGGTGGCTCGGACGAGTATGCCTGTGACGGTCGCGGTAGGGCCGCCGCTCGTCAGGCAGTCGACCTCGACCTCTCCCCAGTTCTCCTGGCGTGGCTTACCCGGCTCTTTGACGGCGTGATAGATGCGAAACGTACCCCACGCACGGGTGGGGAAGACGGGGCTCTCCGCGGTGAATTCACCATGGGCATCGACCGTGACCTGGACGTCGTTGCCTGGGGCCGGGAAGTACATCCGCGCCCATCCCTTGATGGACGCGGTGGTCGCACTGGCGGTCGGCGCGACTTCGCCCGACGTGATGGCCGCGGCCGCGACGCCGGCCTGCGGCGTGGCGGCGGCGGCCAGAAAGAGGACCCCAACAGTGCGGCACAGAACTTTGATCACGACGTTTCTCCAACGCTCGCAACGTGAACTGACTCCACGACTGTCGTGGATGACCGTAGCTTCACACCTCCCTCCGCCGAGGGAGTTCCGAAGGCGGGATAACACCGAGGAAACACGCTCTGCCCTGGAGCTGTGGAGCGCGGCGCTGGCTTTGCGATGCAGCAGCAGCGCCTGGGCACGGCGGGCCTTGCGGTCAGGTTCCCCGGATGAGCCTCTTGTGGGCCTCGGGCATCCCATCGGGCAGTGAGTTCGCGGCGAACAGTCTGGCGTCAATGACCTCCCTGCCGTCGACGGCAAGGTTGTCGAGTCCGCCAATCAGGGTGGCCTCGTAGAAGATCTCGATGCGGAGCTTGAAGCCGCTGTTCACCTGGAGAAGGCGACCGACCTTCACGGTCAGGCCGGTCTCTTCGCGTACCTCTCGAACAATGGTGTCCTCGTGCTTCTCGCCTTTGTTGGCGTAGCCGGTGGGAAAGCCCCATTGCCGGTCGGCAGGCCACAGCCGGTGGCGCAGCAGGAGAACCTGGCCGTCCTCGGTGCGGGTGACCCCGGTGATCCCGCACATGAACTTGGCGTTCACGAGCCACAGCAAGCGCCACTGCAAGGGCTTGCCCAGGCGCCACAGCTTGGCCAGCAGCTCGTTCACGTCGTTATCTCCCGGGTCGGTGTGGGTGGGATGGGAGAGCTCAGGTTCCGGCCAGGATCAGAGCGAGCCGGTCCGCGCCCGTGCTGGCCGGATGTCGGCGTACCAGCTCGATGGCCAGTCCCCGGATGCTGGAGCGGTCGCGAACCTCGGTGCGCGCGTGCCCGTGCGCGGCTAGCAGCGGTCGTACGCAGACCGCTGTTGTCGAGCCGGGTGGCCGCCGCATAGGTGACCTGTTCGGCGAGTTCCCTATGGCCCTGGTGGCGCAGCACGATGCCACAGGACCGGGCGGCCATCGCCTGGGCGACCAGGTCGCCGGACAGGGCGGCGTAGGTGACGGCTCGATCGGCCGTGATGCGGCCGGCCTGCAGACGGCCGACCTTCTGCAACGCCTCGGACGCCAGGTCATAGCAGCCCGCCAGTAGAGCGAGGTGGCGTTCGTCGCTCGGCGCGCGATCCAGCACGTCATGCCCGGCGGAAAGCAGACCGGGCAGACCGCGCAGAAGGGCCGCCAGGTCACCGGTGTCGAACCGCAGCCGGGCCCGGCCCAGCAAGCTCGTCACGTCGCCGGCGGTGGCCGCGGCCTGGGGCGCGGGCAGCACCGCCAGTGCCTCCTCGACCCTGGTCAGCAGAGCGGCAGGCACCGCGAGGCCGGCTCCGATCAGCAAACTGCGTCGTCGCACCGGATCATCCTCCCCGCCCGCACCTGCACCCACACCATGACCGTCGAACGGCGAGAGCCGAGGTGCGCCGGAGATCGGCAGGCAGATCGGACCGTCGCACCCCTCATAGGGTGAGGCGAGACCAAGGGCGTCGGGCGAGATCCCCAGGATGTCGACGAACGTCCGCAGCAGGGTGATGTCGGTCAACGGCGTCTTGCCGCGCTCGTAGCGCGACAACTGAGCGGGTGAGTAGCCGCAGCATTGTCCGAGTTCGGCCAGTGTCATCTTCCTGGCCTGGCGCGCGGTACGCACGATCTGTCCGGCGTGCATCAGCGGCTCCTGGCGATGAGGATCCTCACACATCGTAGCGTTGCGATGACATATTGTCGCGGCGGTTGCACGCCATGCAAACAGGTTTGCATGACACGCGGAACGGCCTGCTGACCTGCGAAAACGTGGTGATCTCGAAGTCTCATCCCCCATCCAGAAGAGGCTTTCGATGACCGTCCTGCTCGCCAACGAACACCTCGACGGGACGCCGGCCGAGCGACACCGACTTCACGCTCTGCTGCGCGGCCTACGCACCGGGGCTGCGCCCGCGCCACTGCCCGGCATCACCTTCCAGACGCTCACGCACCTCCTGGCAGCCCGACCCGCCACTGTCGATCTCGACCTGTTCCGCACCGGGTACGAACTGCTGTCCACTCGCTACGCCGAGATCGGCATCCGCGCCCTGCTCCCACCGCAGCGCGTGTGGGTCGGCGTCCGCTCCACAGCCGCCGCAGGCTCAGCCCAATCCTTCGGCGGTTTCCACCACCCCGGCCAGGGCTATCGACACCTGCAAATGAACGCCGCCATCACCCTGTTCGGCAACCTGTCCGGCCACACCACCCCACCGACGCCCCAGGCCGTCGCGCTGGATCTCCTACGCGCCTATGCTCACGACTGCCTACACTTCGGCACGTACCGCCGCTACCGGCTCGGCCCACGCGGCGAGCCCGCCCGCGTCCAATACGGCATCAACTTCCGCCGGCTGGACGGCACCACATACTCGCTGCCAGACCCACCGGACGCCCGCCGGACCCGCAACCTGGGCATCGTCATGGAAGGCGCCACCGACATCGAGGCCACGACCATCGCCCGCCATACGGCCGACCTGCATGGCCTCACCGAACCACCCGACTCGACGCACTTGACGAAATACGCCTTCGCCGACGTCACCGGGCGACTCTCCACCGACGACATCAGCACAGCACGGCGCACGGCCAACCCCTACCTACGATCCCTCACCGGGTTCGCGCGCAGTGTCACCAGCCGATACCGCGCCCTGCTCGACGACCTCACCGAGACGCCCCACGAACTCCACCACCTCCTCATCACCGCCATGATCAGCGGGGATCTGGGCGATCTCAACGCCTGGCTCGACGCCCGGCACGGGCCCGGCTCGTTCGCCAGACGATTCCGTGCACCCATCTTCTCCGACCTCGATATGCGGCCAACTGCCTGATCTCGATCAGAACGCGCCGTAGTGTCGGCGGCCAGGATCGCCGACTCGGTCACGATCATGCCCGGCGGGGTGGGCCCGCACCCACAACGGCGACCAGGTCGTTAGGAACCCGGCCCATCCCGTCCATGCCACCAATGCTCACGAGGTCGTCGTGAGCTCATCCTGTACGACCGGCGTCCGCGGCCGGCCCGGCAGGAGCGGAATCAGGACCATGACGATCACGATCATGCCCACGGCGAACCAGTAGACCCCGTGGACACCGCCGATCGGGTCGCCAGAGGTCTGGAAGATGAGTGTGACCAGCGCGACGCCGAGTGCCGCGCCGAGCTGGTTGAGCATGTACAGCACGGAGCTGCCCTGCGCCACCATCTCCGGCGGCAGCGCCCGGTAGAGCGAGCCCATCGCCGGCGCGCTGAAGCAGCCCATGCCCAGCCCGATCCCGAGTGAGGCCAGCACCGGCAAGATCTCCGAGGTGTCCGCGCCGATCCGGGTGAGCGCCAGCCCGCTCAGGGCCGCCAAGAGGGCGCCGCCGGTGGCCAGCCCGCGTGGGCCGAGCCGGTCCGACAGCCGTCCGGCCACCGGCATGGCGATCGAGCCGCCGAGCCCGACCGGGGCCATCAGCAGCCCGGCGGCCAGTACGCCGTGCCCGTGTGCCTGCTGGTAGTACAGGGGCAGCGCGAACAGGGAGGCGAAGACCGCCATCCCACCGAGGCCCATGATCGTGACACTCGCCGTGAAGCCCCGGTTGGCGAACAACCTCAGGTCGATCAACGGGGCTGTGGTGCGAAGCGCGCGCACGGCGTACCCGATCAGGACGGCCGCACCCACGCCGAGCGGGAGCAGCACCTGCCAGGCGGTGAACGCGCCCTGCTCGGCCACCTGCGACAGAGCCAGCACCACCACCGCGAAGCCGGGTCCGAGCAGCGCCAGCCCCAGGACGTCCAGTCGCGCCTCGCCGCTCTCGCCGGGCCCGTCGGCGGGGATGACCCGCAGCGCGAGCACGAGGGCGACCACGCCGACGAGCACGCCGATCAGGAACATCCACCGCCACTCGAAGGCGTCGAGGATCGCGCCACCCGCGATCGGCCCGAGCACGGGCCCGAGGGACAGCACCACCCCCATCAGCCCCATCACCCGCCCGGCTCGGCGCGGTCCGGCGGCGCGGGCCAGCAGGATCAGTACGAGCGGATCGAGCAGCCCCGCCCCGAACCCCTGCAGCACCCGGAACGCGATCAGACCGCCGACGTTCCAGGACAGCCCGGCTGCGAGCGAGCCGACCAGGAAGATCAGCAGACCGGCCACCCACAGGCGCCTGCCACCGAACCGGTCCACGGCCCAGGTGGTGAACGGGATGGTGGCCGTCACGGCCAGCAGGAAGCCGGTGGACGCCCAGCCGATCGTGCTGAGCGAGGTGTCGAAGGCCGCGGCCAGGCTGTCCGTGGCGACGGCCGCCATGGTGCTGTTGAGGATCCCCAGCAGCCCGCCGAGCAGGATCACGGCGATCGTGCCCAGCAGTCGTGGGTCCAGCCGGTCATCATCCGAAGGATTTGAACTCATGGGTTCAAAGTAGTGATCCCATGCGTTCGCATGCAACTCTCAAGTCAGTGAAGTTGAACCGGCGAGTACAATCAACGGCATGAGCACCACGCGCGGGCGGATCGACAAGCGGCAGGCGATCCTGGAGGGCGCGTTCACGGTGTTCGCCCGGCTGGGCTACGCGCAGGCGGGCGTACAGGACATCGCCGCCGAGGCGGGCGTGGCCAAGCCGACGGTGTACAACCACATGACCGACAAGGCCACCCTGTTCAGGCACGCCCTGGAGGCCGCCGCGCGGACCGTGCTGAGCGAGCGGCTGGCCGCCCTCGAACCGCTCGCCGCGCCCGGCGACGACCTGCCCGCCGCGCTGGAGGGCGTCGCGTACGAGCTGCTCCGGCTGCACACCGACGAGCGATCATGCTCGCTGAAACGGCTGCTCTACTCGGAGATCACCACGTTCCCCGATGCCCTCGACCTCGTCCTGGACAGCGGCCCGCACCGGCTCAACCAGGCTCTGGCCGACCGGCTGGCCAGGCTCGCGCTCTCCGGACGCCTGCGCACCCCCGACCCCGACCTGGCGGCCGAGCAGTTCATGGCCCTGCTGACCGGCCCTCTGGAGGCCCGCACCCGGATGGGGACGCAGCAGATCACCGACTCGGAACTGCGGACCATGGCCCGCGCCGCCGTGGAGACGTTCGTCCGGGCCTGGGGAACACCCTGAGCCGTGACGCCCTTTAACGACGGCCGAGGAGCATGCCAAGCCACGCCTGACCTGTTATGCGTGTGGTGGTCGAGCCGCCAGGGCCGCATGCGCAGGGCGCGGGCCTGGATGCCGGCCGGGGCACACCGCCGCTGTCTGCCGGTGGGGGTGGGTTACCAGGTGACCGGCAGTTCGTAGACGCCGTACACCGCCCCATCGTGCTTGAACGGGATCTGCTCCAGGTCGGCCGCCAGGCGCAGCGTGGGGATGCGCTTGTAGAGGGTGCTGTAGGCGACCTGCAGCTCCATCCGGGCCAGCGGCTGGCCCAGGCACTGGTGGACGCCGAAGCCGAAGGCGACGTGGCGGCGGGCGTCGCGGCGGATGTCCAGTTCGTCGGGGTTGGGGAAGATCTCGGGGTCGCGGTTGCCGATGTCGTTCGGCATGATCAGGCCCTCGCCCGCCCGGATGGTCTGGCCGGAGATCTCGATGTCCTCCAGGGCGACCCGGCGGCGTCCGCTGTGGGTGATGTTGAGGTAGCGCAGCAGCTCTTCCACGGCCCCGGCGACCAGTTCCGGGTCGTCGCCGGCGCGCAGCAGCGCGAGCTGGTCGGGGTTCTGCAGCAGGGCGCACGTGCCGAGGGCGATCATGTTCGCGGTGGTCTCGTGCCCGGCGATGAGCAGGAGAACCCCCATCTGCGCGGCTTCCAGCTGCGACAGCTCACCGGTCTTGACCCGCTCGGCCAGCCGGGACAGCAGGTCGCCGGCGGGGTTGGCGAGTTTCTCGCCCACCAGGGCGTTCAGGTATTCGGCCAGCCGGGCGCTGGCGGCGGCACGGACCTCGGGCGCGGTGCCACGGTTGATCATGACCTTGCTGTTGTCCTGGAAGAAGTCATGGTCGGCGTACGGGACGCCGAGCAGCTCGCAGATCACCAGCGACGGGACCGGCAGCGCGAACGCCTCCACCAGATCCACCGGCTTCGGCCCGGCCAGCAGATCGTCGATCAGATCGTCCACGATCTTCTGTACGGCCGGGCGCATGCCCTCCACCCGCCTGACGGTGAACGGAGCCTGGACCATGCGGCGCAGCCGGTGGTGCTCGGGGTCGTCCATCATGATGAAACTGGCGAACGAGCCGGTGAAGGGACCCTGCCTCGGGTAGCCGGGGCGGGAGAACTCGGCGCTGACCCTGGGATCGGCCAGCAGCGCCCGCTGCTCGGCGTACGTGGTCACCATCCACGGCGTGCTGCCGTCCCACAGCCGGACCTTGGCCAGCGGGCCCTCCTTCTGCAGAGCGTGCAGGTTCGGCGGCGGGTCGAACGGGCAGCGCGCCGCCCTCGTGCCGGGGAACTCCGGGACTTCGGGCTGACTCAAGATCTCGGTCATGACTTACGTCCTTCCGCACAGGGCTGGAGCGAGGCCACGCTCGGCTTCGGTTCCGGTATCGGGGTCCACGTTGTTCGACTCACGTGTCACGGGCGCCGTCCATATTGCGACGATCCCGGCGATCAGGCCGGTCGCCGCGCCGTGCCGGCCGGCGCGGGGCGTGGTGCAGCCCTCGGCCAGTGCCCGGTCGCGGTCCGCGCACGTGTGCATCATCAAGGTGCTGGTCATGTGCTTGCGCTCGGCTCGTACCGGCAGCGGCAGGTCGGGAAGGCAACGGTTGAGGCCGTCCGGGATCCGTACGAGCGAGGAAGAGGTGAGCGCCCCGTCGATCATGACCTCGTGCAGGGCCGGGTTGGTCATCACTTGGGCGCCGAAGCGGGCGAACCAGGTGGGGTTGCCCTTGGCGGCCAGATGCTCGGTGACACCGGCACATCTCACTGGCACATCGGTATGTCATCGCGCCTCACCAGGACTCCTCCCGAACCGGCTCCCCTGCATTGTCAGTAAACTCTCGTCATCAGATTAAGTCAACTGCTTGATTTAAGCCGAAACGATGCGTGGCGACCAATGGTCGACGGTGGCCAACCGCAGCACCGGACCGGCTGCCGCGGCTGGTGCTGCGGGCTGCGGGGCCCGGGTGCTGGATGGGCTACTGAGCGCGGCTACCCGCTGACGTGCTGCGGCAGAGATCGTGGCGACACCAGAGGCGGAGGCATCGCAACGACCTACACCTAAGAGGCGCTGCCCATACGGGTGTCTTCGGCGCGCCGGCTGCCTACGTCAGCTTCCGGAGGAGGCCGAGAGACCGGGTCTGCGGCGGCTGCGCAGCTAACCCGTCGCGATCGGCAAACGTCGCGCGCGAAGAGGCGAACCGGCCAACGGACAAACGCGCGAAGAGGCGAATGGGCCAACGCAGCAACGGAGCAACGGGCCAACTTCACGGGTGCGAACAGGCGTACGTTCAGCAGAACATCGCGCGTGCGAACGTCGAACCTCACGCGGGCAAACGCGCGAACAGGCGAGGATGCGAACTTCACGCGTGCGATCGGGTTCAGGAATCGGTCGATGGATGAGCGGCGCTCACCAGCCCTGACTCGTAAGCGCTGATCACCAACTGCGCGCGGTCCCGCGCCCCCAGCTTGCTCAGCAGCCGGCCGATGTACGTCTTGACGGTGCCGGTGCTGCGGTGCAGGTATTCGGAGATGTCGGCGTTGGAGAGCCCACGTGCCACGAGCACCAGAATCTCACGCTCGCGCTCCGTGAGATCGTCCAGCGAGGTGCCCGGCGCCTGGTGTCCATGGGGAAGACGAGCGAACTCGGCGATCAGGCGTCGGGTCACCGACGGTGCGAGAAGGGCCTCACCGGCGGCGACCGTGCGGATGCCTGCCAGCAGGACATCGGGAGAGGTGTCTTTGAGGAGGAACCCGGCCGCCCCGGCCCGCAGCGCACCGTATACGTACTCGTCGAGGTCGAAGGTGGTGAGGATGAGAACGCGTGTCCCGGCTGTCTCGGGAGATCTGGCAATGTTCCGGGTCGCCTCGATGCCATCCATTCCGGGCATCCTGATATCCATCAGCACCACATCCGGGCAGAGTCGTCGTGCGCTCTCTACGGCTTCGGCACCGTTGCTCGCCTCGCCCACCGCGGTCAGCCCAGGGGCGGTGTCGATAAGGACCCGGAAGCTGCCTCGGAGCAGCGACTGGTCATCAGCGACGAGTACCCGGATCGGTTCGGACACACTCCCCTCCCCCCGGACCGGTTCTACCCGGATCGGTTCGGTCACGCGGCTCCCTCTTTCCGGCTCGTGGCCGTGTTGTGCTCGGGTTCGGGCGGGAGACGAGCTGACACGGCGAAGCCGCCGCCGGGTCGCGGGCCGACGGCCAACGTCCCCCCGTACATCATCACGCGTTCGCGCATCCCCACGAGTCCGTGCCCGCCCTTGAGCTCCGCCCCATCGGACACCACCACGTTGCCGGCTCCGTCGTCGACCACCTCGATATGCGCGTCTCCTCCCGAGTCGACAGTGATCGTCACCAGGCAGTGGGTTCCGGCGCCGGCGTGCTTGACCACGTTCGTCAGTGCCTCCTGCACGATCCGGTAGATGGCCAGCGCCGGTCCTGCGGGGAGGTGGACGGCCAACTGGGTGCGGAGTTTGGTACGGACTCCCGCCTGTTCGGCGCGTTGGATGAGGGCCGGCAGGTCATCCAGTCCGGGAAGGGGAGCCATCTTCGGCGAGCCGGGCTCGCCCGCGTGCTGACCGGCGGTTTCGCCGCGCAGCACCCCCAGGGCACGCCGCATCTCAGCGAGTGCCTCCCGGCCGGTCTGCTCGATCGTCTGAACGGCGTCGCGCGTCTCTTGGGGACGTTCCTCGGCCACATGGTTGGCGACCGCCGCCTTGACCACGATCACGCTGAGGCTGTGCGAGACGATGTCGTGCAGCTCCCTGGCGATGCGTAAGCGCTCCTCGCTCAGCGCCTCTTCGGCCAGGCGCCGCTCCTGTCGGGCGGCTCGGGCTCTCCGTTGGCGCACGACACGGCCGGCGGCCCACGCCGCGCCGATGACCAGCCAGACGAGCGCCGCGGTGCCGGCGGCTTCCGACCACGGACCGGATGGTGTCATGACCGCCTCACCTGTGATGACCGCGGCTGCCGAGACCACCAGGGTCAGGACCAGCGCCGCCGAAGCCCGGCGTACCGGCTCGGCGAGCGCCACCACGTAGGCGGCCAGGGCCGTGGAAACGTAGGGATCGCGGGTGATATCGAGGAATGTCGCCGCTGCCGAAGCGCCCAGAACCACGGCCAGGGCAGGCAGAGGCCACAGGCGCCGCACAGCCACCGGCGCTCCCACACAGACGGCCACCAGCCAGCCCAGCCACCACGGACCGGAGAACTGCGGCAAGCCGTCCGAGTCGTCTTGGCCGGCCAGTGACACGTGCACGGCCACCACGACGGCCGCCACGCAGGCGTCGAGTGCCAGCAGGTGCGCACGTGTCCCCAGGTGAACGCGTGTCCGCAGGTGCTCGCGTGCCCGCAGGCGCCACTGGGCTATGTGCATCGCACGACGATATCGATGCCCGCTCATCCGCCCTCCCCGAAGGTCCCCGCTCATACGGCCTGCCCCAGATGCCCATTCATCGGGTCTGCCCGAAGCCGCCCCATCATCCGGCCTGTCCGAAGAAGAACATGGCGATACCCACGACGCCTACCAGGAGGAGCCTGCCGGCCACCGTGGTCGTTCGCGGGACCGGACCGGTGCGCAATGTGGCCACGCCCAGAGGGATGAGCGCGACGCACAGTCCCGCGGCGGCGGCGACCGACCAAGGAGTCGTCCCCTTCAGCACCCCCAGCGGCATCGCCGATGCCAAGCCGAGGGCCAAAGCTCGTAGCGGTCCGAAAACCCCCGAGCGGTACGCGCCGATGGCCAGCAGAATCCAGCCGCCCATGATGGCGGCGTTGAGTGCGCTGAAGACGTGGAACGCGCCGTAGGTCTCGCTCACCGTTCGCGTCGCCGATGCGGCCCCCTGAACGGTCACCAGCTGGAAGTCCAGATGATCGACACCGGCATGAAACGCCCGGGCGAACAGGCCGAGGACCGTTAAGGTGCCGCCCCATACAGCCAGCTCCCGGAAACCTTCGCCGATCCTGACAGCGAGAAGCACGACTCCCGGCCAGAGCAGCACCCACCCGGCGGCGACAAGGCTGTAGGAGGTCGTCATGAGGTCCGGATCGTGCTCGTAAGCGCTCAGTTGCGCGGGGAAGAAGAAGTCGTAGCGCAGGCGAAGCAGGATCCCAGCGAGCAGTAGCAGGGGGCCAACGATGAGGGAGGCGCCGCCCACCCAGCGTCCGGGTAGGACAGGACTCGAAACGGCGATTGACGGAGTCGGGAAAGTCATGGGCCAACGATGCTGCAGCCGCGTGCGCCGCGTCGTCGGAGCACGGGCCACACTTTCAGGTCAGACTGTGGTCGTACGGGTCTGCCTTGTGTCGGCTTCCAGTCCGGTCTTGAGACCAGACACCATGCCGCTCGGTGCTCCCGCGCGTACCTCGGGGCGGCGCCCTTGCCCCGAGCCGCGCCGTCGGTGTCGGTCGCCGTACTTCAGCGCGTCGTCCTCCCTCCCCTGGCCAGGGTCGTCACCCGGCTTGGCGAACGGGCGCAACCCTCGCAGGGATGGCAGGGCCCGCACCGGCGCCCGCCGAACCGCTGGCGCTGGATCAGTGGCCTGAAGGAGCACCGTCCCGGCTCCGCTCCACGGAGGGCTAGCCTGGGGCGGGCGCGTGATCGGTGGGTACGACGTGCCCACGGCGAGTGAGGGAGACGATGTCGGCGACGCGACTGCTGGTCCTCGGCGTGGTACGGCTGCACGGTCAGGCACACGGCTACCTGGTCGGATCCGAGCTGGATTCGTGGGAGGTCGCACAATGGGCAGGGCTCAGGTCGGGGTCGATCTACCACGCTCTCCGCCAGCTGGCCAAGGACGGCCTGCTGGACGCCACCGAAGTGCACGAGTGGCCGGGCCGCATCGACTACGCCATCAATGACAAGGGCGAGGCCGAGTTCTTCGGGCTGCTGAGAAGTGCCCTGAGCGTGCCGGACCGGCGCCCGGAGCTGCTCGGCGCAGCCCTCGCGCTGCTGCCCGCCCTGCCTGAGAAGGAGGCGCTGGAGCTGCTCAAGGAGCGGTTGCGAGCGCTGGAGGTCGAGCAGGCGCGGATCGTGGCCGCGATGGACGAGCAAGAGCGGCCAAGGCACCTGAGGGAGCTGTTCGGCCTGCGCGCGGCGCAGGCGGCGAACGACGCGGCGTGGACCCGTGGCCTGATCGGCAGGTTGGAACGGGGCGACGAACCGGCCTGAGCGACCGGGATTCGAGTTGACGGTGGGGAGGCCGATGAGTCATAGTTCGATACCCAAATTTGGTTACCCAAATTTGGTTACCGATGAAGGAGTTCCATGCGCGTCGCGGCAGCAGCAGCATTACTGGCGTTGATCTCGATTCCCACGACCACGATCCCGGCGGCGGCGAACGCCGCCACCACCTGCAGGACCGTCAGCGCCAAGGTGGCGATGACCGCCGGTGGCGCCGCCGACCAGCGCGTGGCCGGCACCCTCTGCCTGCCACGCGGCCGTGCCGCCAGCGTTCAGCTGCTCATCCCCGGCGGCTTCTATGGTCAGGCCTACTGGCAGATGCGCGGGGACCGGCGGCGGCCCTCGTTCGTCGAGACCATGACCGCCGCCGGGTACGCCACGCTGGCCATCGACCGCCTCGGCACCGGCGCGAGCTCGTACCCGCCCAGCGCCCGCTTCCAGCAGGACACCCACCAGATCGTCATCCGCCAGCTCATCCGGCAACTGCGCGAGGGTCGCCTCGGCGGGCCGCGCTTCGCCAAGGTCGTTCTGGTCGGCCACTCGCTCGGCTCGACCCTTGCCCGTACCCTGGCCGCCGCGCATCCGGCGGAGGTGGACGGCGTCATCCTGACCGGCGAGTCGAGTGTGCCCAACGAGGCCGCGTTCGAGCAGATGGGCGCGGGGATCTACCGGGCCGCCGACGATCCGCGCTTCGCCGACCGCGGGCTCGACGACGGCTATCTCACCACCCGGCCGGGCCTTCGGGCCACCTGGTTCTACCACCGGCCCAACGCCGACCCCGAAGTCATCGCCGCCGACGAGGCCGCCAAGACCACCGACGTCTTCCCGCCCGGCGACTCCTACACCCCGCCCTCGATCAACAAGAGCATCCAGGCGCCCGTACTGATCGTCAACGGCGAGCACGACAAGCTGCTGGCCGGAGCCCGCTCCTCCTCCGCCGCGCTCAGAAGTCAGGAGGCGCCGTTCTACGGCCCGCGCGCGAGGCTGGAGGCCATCGTGGTCCCCGGCACCGGGCACGTGCTGAACGCGCACCGCACCGCGCCCCGCTGGTTCGCGCAGGCACGCGAGTGGGCCGATCGCCGCGTGGGCGGGGCGGCCCGATGAGCCACGAAGAGGGTGGCCCAATGAGCCAGGAGCCGACTGACAGCCCGACCAAGTGGGTTGCCAGGCACGTCAACAGCTACGTCGAGTCCGGTGGCACCCGGGGCCACCTCTTCCACGGCGCGCCCACCCTGCTGATCACCACCACCGGCCGCCGTTCAGGACTACCGCGCCGCACCGCGCTCATCTACGGCCGCGACGGCGACCGCTACCTCGTGGTCGCCTCCAACGGAGGCGCGGCCGACCATCCGCTCTGGTTCCACAACCTGCTCGCCCAGCCGCGGGTCAGGGTGCAGGTGGGCGCCGAGGTGTTCGACGCGGTGGCCCGCCCGGCGACCGCGGACGAGCGGCCCCACCTGTGGGAGACGATGACCGCGATATGGCCGCACTACACGGGCTATCAGCGAAAGGCGCCCAGGGAGATCCCGGTGGTCGTCATCGAGCAGACGGCCATGCCAGGCGGGCGCGGTCTGTAGATGGCCCCTACGGGTCGCGCGCCGAGAGCTTCAGTGTGCAGGTGTGCTCGAAGCGGGCGCCCATCCGGGCCCACAACTCGGCCGCACGGGACAGCGCGTCGAGGTCGGCGTACTGCCGGCCGGTCGCCCGTAACACGGTGGCCGCGGCCCAGTCGTTGTCCCCGGTGTCCGCGGCGGCCGCGGCCAGGTCGGCTTCCGCACGCGGAAGCTCGGCGGCCACCGCGAGCTCGACAGCCGCGGCGCGGGCGAACGGCAGGTAGCGGGCCCGCGTCCGGTACTCCCAGGCGTGCTCGGCCAGTTCCGCCGCCCGGTCCAGATCACCGAGATGCAGCGCGATCCTGGCGTCGACGAAGGTGGTCAGCGGGGCCAGCCGAGACTGGAAGGAGCCGTTCTGGTGGGGAGCGGCGCTCTGCGCGGCGCGGTTCCGCCACCTTTCTACGTTGTCCCGGTCTTCGCGCAGGCCGTGGGCGAGGATGACGTACGGCATGGTGACCTGCATCCAGAACATCCGCGGCCGTCCGGCGCGCTGCCAGCCCTCCCACATGGCCTCGGCGAGCCGGATGGCCTCGTCGAGGTCGCCGCTGAGGACGACCATCGGAATGGTCTTGCTGGCGGTCAAATACGCGCTGTCGCCGGACAGGTCGCCGGTACCGATCAGCCGGGCGATGGTACGCGCGGCCGGCAGGTCGCCGGCGGCCACGGCGTCCAGGCAGGCGAGCGCCTGGGCGTCGTCGATCTCGGCGACGTACGCGGGGCTGTGCGGATCCAGGCCGGCCAGCAACTCCAGGCGCTCGCTGGTGATCTGATGCGCCTCGCGGCCGCGGCCGTCGTTGGTCGCGACGGTACGCGCCGCGTCCAGGGCGGCGCTGACCAGGATCGGATCGCCGGTGACCCGTGCCGCCTTGACGGCGGCCGCGGCCAGGTCGAAATCGGGCTGAAGCACTTCGGGGTCGGCGGTCCAGGCGGCCGCGCAGGCCAGCCGGGCGGCGACGACCGGATCGTCGTGATCACCTGCCGCGGTCGCCTCGTCCAGGAGTTCGCGGCGCCGCTCGTACGGGATCGGACTGCGGAAGGTGACCGGGAACCGGCCGGCCAGCTCGACGGCGCGGGCCAGCGCGACGGCACGAGCGTTGCCGTCGCCTGCCGCGCGGGCCCGGTCGGCGGCGGCCAGCCACAGGTCGTACGCCCGGCTTGAGTCGTTGATCACGTGCGCGCAGTCGGCCGCGTGGCCGAGATCGTCGATCGCCTCCGCCGGCGTCGGCGCGCAACCGGCGGCGCGCTCGTACCAGTCGGTGGACGCGCGCAGGTACCCACGCGCGAAGGTGAGCCGGGCCAGCAGCCGGATGAGCTCATGGGTGTCCGGTGCCGTCGCCAGTGCGGCGCGCAAGTCACCCGCCACCCTGTCGAAGGTGGAATGCCAGTTCTCGCCGAGCCGCGCCGCGAGGCCGGTCGCGGTGTCGATGGCCCAGCTCAGGTACCGCCGCCGCACCAGGTCGCGCTCCGGGTCGCCGTCGAGCTGTTCGGCGGCGAACGCGCGGATGGTCTCCAGCAGCTGCCAGTTGCCCTGCCGGTGCCGGATCAGGCTCTTGTCGACGAGCCTGCCGAGCAGGTCGGCGGCGTCAGGGGCGGACAGGCCGGCGACGGCGATGGCGGCCGGCAGGTCGAAGTCGCCGACGAACACGCTCAGCCGCCGGAACACGGCGCGCTCGTCCTCGGCGAGCAGGTCGTAACTCCAGCCGATCACCGCTCGAAGCGACCGATGCCGTACCACCGCCCCGCGACCTCCCGCCAGCAACCGCAGGTAGTCGCCCAGTCCGCTCAGCATCCCGGTGGCGCCGAGCGAGGCGCTGCGCGCCGCGGCCAGTTCGATCGCCAGCGGCAGACCGTCCAACCGGGCGCACAGATCCGTCACCGTCGCCGGGTCTAGTTGGTGGCCGGGGTGTGCCAGCTCGGCGCGGTCCCGGAACAGCTCTTCGGCGTCCGAACCGAGCGGGAGCGGCGCGAGGGGGTGTACCCGCTCGCCGGGGAGCCCGAGCCGCTCCCGGCTGGTCGCCAGGATCGTGGTGGGACAGGTGGCCAGGATCCGCTCGGCGAACTCGGCCACCGCGTCGGGCACATGCTCGCAGTTGTCCAGCACCAGCAGCGACGGGCCGCGCCGCAACCGGGCCACGACGGCCTGCTCCACCGGCTGCTCGGCATGCTCGGACACGCCCAGCACGGCGGCGATCGCCTGCCCGACCAGACCGTCTCGTACGGGCACCAGGTCGACGAACGCCGCGCCATAGCGATATCGCGACGCCGCCTCCTCCGCGACCACTCCGGCGAGGCGAGTCTTGCCCACCCCGCCCGGCCCGGCCAGCGTCACCAGCCGGCCGTCCGCCACGGCCGCCAGCACGGCGCCGACCTCGTCCCGCCGCCCGACGAAACTGGTCCGCGGGCGCGGCAGGCCGGCGATGGTCCCGGGCGGCGTGATCGTCTCATCGGTGGTCGCGGCGCGCGCGGCGAGCGCCTGCCGGTCGGTCACCCCGTACTTGCGCAGCAGCGAGGAGACGTGGCCCTCGACCGTACGGACGGAGATGTGCATGCCGCGGGCGATCTGGGCGTTGGACAGTCCGGCGCCGAGCGCCGTCAGCACCTCAGCCTCCCGCGCCGAGATCTCGGGCCCGCTCACGTGGCCTCCAGGTGGTGACCACGTGGCCGGTACGGATGTCCGTCGGCCGCCGTGCGCGCATGCTGGAGTCGAGTCGGGAGGTGAGAGTGATCGACGGCGGTTACGAAGCCATGACCCGAATCCACGACTGACCCGATCGGCCGCTCACCAGGCAGCATCCAGCCTCCCCTCGCAGACCACCGAACCAGATCCCCTCGCTGACCGAAGGAACAGGCCGGCGATGGCAGCGTAACCGGACCAGGCCGCTGGTGACGTGTCCTGGCGGCTGACGACTGAGCAGGCACGACCAGACAGGAGAAGTACATGAGCAGAGTGATCGTCGGCGCGACCGTATCCGCGGACGGCTTCATCGCCGATCGGAACGACAGCGTTGGGCCGCTGTTCGATTGGTACTTCAACGGCCCGCAGGAGTTGACCGTCGCACCCCACCAGTACCGGCCGAAGGGCGGATACCGGCCGGCTCCCGCCAGCGCCGATCTGCTCCGCGACACCTGGCCGGCCATCGGCGCGGCCATCATCGGACGCCGTCTGTTCGACCTCACCGACGGCTGGGGCGGCAGGCCCGCCGTGGGTGATCACGTCTTCGTCCTCACCCACCGTTCCCCCGGTGACTGGCCGAGCCGCTACCCCGAGGCTCCATTCCATTTCGTCACCGGCGGCCTGGAAGAGGCCGTGGCTCGCGCCAGGCAGGCGGCCGGAGGCCGCACCATCTCCCTCGCCGCAGGCGATCTCGCCGGCCAGGCGATCTGCGCGGGGCTGGTGGATCAGGTCGACATGTACGTCGCTCCGGTCCTGCTCGGCGACGGGATCCGGTTCTTCGGAGAACACAAGGTTCCCACCACCATGATGGAGAACCCGCGCATCGTGGCCGGCGACAGAGTCACCCATATCAGTTACGACATCCGCTGATGGCAATTCGATTAGCCAATATTTGGCAAGCCATCTAGACAACAGGCTGACCGGAGATCCAGAGTTGATGACCATGGACCCGGCAAACGATGCGATCTTCGACCAGCCTGACCTCTTTCCCGTGGCCGACGCCGACCTCGAGGTCGCCACCACCTACCGCGTCACCGTTACCCGCACCGGAAAGCAATGGACCGCCACCGCCACCGACCTGCCCGGCGGGCACACCATCCAGGCCCAAGGCGCAAACTGGGTCGAAGTAAGGAGAAACATCGGCGGTCTCATCGTCGACCTGCTCAAGGACGAACCCGGCACGATCGGCCTCCGCGTCATCCCCGCAGACCCGGAGGCCGCCGCCGCCCTGGCGGCCGTCATCGAAGCCCGCCAGGCGCGCATGCTCGCCGAGCAGGCCGAACGTGACGCGGTACGCCACGCCGCCCGCCTCCTCATCGCCCAGGGATGGACCACCCGCGACGCGGGCAGCGCCATGCGACTGTCTCACCAGCGCATCTCCCAGATCGTCTCGGCCGCTACCCCGTAGGGCGTACGCGCTGCTCGCCCGCTTCAAAGCGGTTCTTGAGTCAGTGGAGCTGGCCGGTCTCGTGCAGGTGATCGAAGATGATCTGGTCCACGGGGGCCACACGATCGCGGGCGGCGTACGCCAGCCAGATGACTTCTTCGATCTCGCTGCTGGGAGTGGGTGTTCCGTGGTGATCGGCGGTGTAGCAGGTCAGCTGTACGGCAACACCGTCGGCGTGGCCGTGTGCCTGCGCCTGGTAAGTGCCCACGTGGGTGGCTGTGGCGGGGTTGATGGCGACGGACAGTTCCTCATCGATCTCGCGAACGAGGGTGTCGAGATCGGTTTCGCCGGGTTCGCGCTTGCCGCCAGGGAGGTAGTAGACGTCCTTGCCGCGTGAGCGAGTGCTGAGGATTCTGCCGTCCCGCAGGTGGATCCAGGCGATCTTGTCGATGATGATGGCCATCGTGCGTCCCCCTCGCTGGTTGAGAACGGCCGATCGAGCGGCCGGTCCGTCCGGTCGTTCGATGAGTCTGCCACGGCGGGAGAGGGTTCCGGCGCGTACGCAGGGCGACCGCGCACGTACCAGGTCGCCGCTGGACTACGCGAGCCCCGTAACCGACCGCCCAGGTCCCGAGCCCACCCACGGCCAGGTGCGACGCCCAATCGGCGAGTCGGCCGCCGAGGCGGGCATGGCGGCTGCCGGACGAGGGGCTCCGCGCTGGAGTGCTTCGAGTTCTTGAGCCCCACAGGCCTGATCGCGCAGCAAAACCCCAGCTCACAGAACCGAAACCGAGTTTCTGAGCGGGCACCGCGAGTGCGCCGATGTCCCCGCCGTGGATTCTCTCGGGCCAGCCGGACGATCAGCTCGCGGACACATTCGCTCACTCGCGAACATCCTACATTCATCATCTGTTAAACATCCAACGTTGGACGTAGGATGTCCCCTCCATGACTGTCTCCTGTCAGGAAGGGCAAGGACATGCACAATGGTCACCCCCCAGAGGTCCGTACCGGGCGCTTCTGGCGCCGCCGGGCGGGCGCCGTAGTGGTGCTTGCCGGTTTACTCGTCAGCGGGTTAGGCGCGCCAGCGACCGCGGCGCCGGCCGAGACCTTCCAGGCCGGCGCAACGAGCGACACCGCACCGTTCGTGGACGAGCAGGTGCTCTACAAGCAGGGCGACTTCGGGTACGGCTGCTTCCGGATCCCCGCCGTGGTGCGGGCCACGAACGGCATGGTCTTGGCGTTCGCCGAGGGGCGGGTGAAGGACTGCGGCGACGACGAGGACATCGACCTCGTGTTGCGCCGTTCCGCCGACGGCGGGCGGACCTGGGGACCGCTGCAGGTGATCTCGGAGGGAAACGGCACCACCCACGGCAACCCGGTGCCGATCGTTGACGAGCGTACCGGGCGGGTCGTGCTGGTGAGCACCCACAACGGTGGGGAGCCGTGCCCGAACGGCTGTGACCGCGACCCCTGGGTGCAGTTCAGTGACGACCACGGGGCGACCTGGTCGGCGGCCAGGGAGATGACCGAGGGCAAGCGTCCGGAGTGGAACTTCTGGTACGCCACCGGCCCGATGCACGGCATCCAGCTCAAGCTCGGCCCGCACGCCGGCCGGCTGGTCGTCGGAGCGAGTTTCGAAAGCTGGGACCGGGTCGGCAAGCACGTCTACGGCACGCACCTGCTCTACAGCGACGACAGCGGGGTGACCTGGAACATCGGCGCCGAGACGTCTCGCGACGACGGCACGGTCATCGCCCAGGAAGTCACCGTCGTCGAGCTCACCGACGGGCGGATCTACGCCTCGGCCCGCGAGCGCGGCACCGACGAGGGCAGCCGGGCGTACGCGACCAGCAGCGACAGCGGCGAGACATGGGACGCGCCGTTCCGCACCATGCCGGCGCTGGCGACGACCGACATCCAGGCGTCGCTGCTGCGGTTCGGCGAAAAGCGCATCCTCTTCTCCGCGCCGATGCACCCGGGCGCCCGGGAGGCGATGGGGATCCGGTCGTCCTACGACGAGGGGCGCCGCTTCGAGACGTGGGACGAGGGCAAGGTCTTCTACTGGGGCCCGTCGGCGTACTCGGACATGGTGCGCCTGGACGGCGACGAGGCGGCCCTGATGTACGAGGCCGGCAACATCACGCCGTACGAGCAGATCCGGTTCACGCGGTTCAACGAGGCGTACCTGGAGACGCCGAACGGCACCCCGCCCGGCATCCCCGGCCCCCCGGCGCCCGGCCCGACGACGCCGGACAACTCGCCGTACCGCAACCAGGCGTATGTCCGCGGTGGTGCGCAGACCACCGCTGGGCGGTTCGGCGGCGGGCTGGCCCTGGACCGGGTGGACGACCGGGTGGAGGTGCCGTTCAACGACAGCATCGACCTCGGTGCGAAGGACTTCACGCTGAGCTCCTGGATCCGGTATTCGGAGCAGACCGGCGCGCACACGATCCTCTGGTTCCACCGGGTGAACAGGGGCACCAACCCGCCGGCGCTGTGGCTGCGGGCCGAACCGGCCGGCAACCGCATCCGGGCGGTCCTCTCCGTTGACCGGTTCAACGTGACCGTGCAGTCGACGAGCGCGTACAACGACGGGCAGTGGCACTTCGTGGTGCTCCAGCGGGTACGTGGCGAGCTCCGGCTCCTGGTGGACGGCGTACAGGTCTCGTCGGCGGCGGCGCCGGCCGGTTCGGTGACCCTCGGCAAGGAGTTCGGGCTCGAGGGGATCCACGTCGGACAGCGGCTGGACGGCGTGGACCGCTTCCGCGGGACGCTGGACGAGGTACGCGTCTACCGGCGCGCCCTCGCGAGCACCGAACTGGACCTGATCCGACGGTTCAACCTCCCGATCGGCGGTCAGCTTGGCCTGCGGCTGCCGTTCGATCACGTCGGCTGAGAGGACACGAGCCGCTTGGCGATGGCGCTCCCGGGGTCACGTGGGCGCCATCGCCGCGCCTTGGCGCCGGCTGGGCTGAAGGCGGCGAGGAGCGAGAACGAGCAACGTCTGTCCGGTGGCCCGATTGTGTCGTCGGCGTAAAATCTCCTGCCCCGCCTGGCCTTCCGAGATCGAGAGGTGGGATGTTTGGACATACGGTCTTCGACGAGCCTGGGGGCAGCATGCGTATGCGTGACGGCATGTCGCTTCAGGAGCGCATCATCGCCATGATCCACGAGCGCGGACTGGCCCCCGGCTCACCGATGCCCACCGAAGTGCAATTGATGGATCTGCTGGGGGCGAGCCGCAACAGCGTCCGCGAGGCCGTACGGGCCCTGCGGGCGTTGGGCATCGTCGAGATCCGGCACGGACATGGGACGTTCGTCGGGCACGCGTCGCTCGACGTACTGACCCCGTCGCTTGCCTTCCGGGTGCGGTCGGGGCCGGGCGGCGGGATCCGCGCGCTCCAGGATCTGGTCGAGGTCCGCGAACTGCTCGAGACCGGGCTGGTCGCCCAGGTGGCCCAGAGCACCAGCGCCCCCCGGCTCGCCGCGTTGGACGCCCTGGTCAATGGCATGGATCGGGACCCGGAAGCCGATCGGGCGTTCCACGCGCTGCTGTACGAGTTGTGCGGCAACGAGTTGGTGCTGCAGCTGATCGGTCTGTTCTGGGACGTCTACCACGAGGTCGAGCCGACACTCGGCCCACCGGAGGAGCGGAGCGCGGAGATCGTCGTCAACCACCGCCGGATCGTGGCGGCGCTTCGAGCTCGGGACGCCGAGGCCGCCCAGGAAGCCATGCGGCTGCACTTCCGCGACGTCAAGGCGCGCATCGCGCGGGCGGAGGCCCGGCCGGTACCCGCGGCCGACCTGACCCGGCCGCCCGGCCATACCCGGTCACGCCAGGCCGACGGCTGATGTCCATGCCTAGGCCGAGGGCCTGACAGCCGCCTTCAGCGATTGAACGTAAGCACTCGCCGTCGCGCAGTAGCTGTGCCCGCCGATGACTCCGGGCGAGGCGCTGGGCGACTGGTGGACACGCAGCGGCCGACCCTCGTCCGGCATCGACGACTACGAGCTCTACCTGCATGACGTCCCACACGAGCTGGCCGAACGAGTACTGGCCCACGACGGCGCGCTCGCCGAGAAGATGAGCATGGGGCGGGCGGGCCGCGAGCCCTGGTCGCTGGCCGCTGGCCCGCCGTTCCGACGAAGTACCTGCACTGCCGCAGTGACCGCCTCTTTCCTCCCGACTTCGTACGCCGCCACGTGATGGAGCACCTCGGCATCATGCGCGGCAGCCACATGGCGATGCTGTCCCGGCCGGGCGAGCTGGCCGATTACCTGCTCCAGGTTCTGCCGTGACGGGACCAGGACCGCTTCGCCGCCGCGCCGTATTCACCAGGCCTATCGCGAGAGCCAAGTAGATCAACTCGGATCTCTGACCTGTCCTTGAACAGGGCTTAGAGGGTAATGTCACCGTGGATGTCGCGGGCCTGAATCACCTTGTTGGCGTGCCCCGTGAAGGAATTAGCGACGGAGCTGGCCTGTGCTTGGTTCCACAAGCCAAGACAGTCCTGACGAAACGCGGGATCCCGACTGAACTCCGCCTCAAGGGCGGCGGCGACCTTCTCCTCGGATTCGAGCACAGTCTGCCTGTCGCGAAATCGATCGCGGACACGGCGGGTCAGGTTGCTCAGTGCCGTGCCGGCGGACTCTCCTGCACGGGTCGCGATACCAGTGGCGACGGCACCGGCGATAGCAAGGGTAACTGGGTCCATACGGAGCTCCCCCTCTCAGGAATTGGGACTCAGCTGGGATAGGCACTCCAAGACGTAGACGTCCCAGTGCGGTGGAGTGACACCGGGCAAGGGTCCGTTTCTGCCTACATGGTGCCATCCAAGGTGACGATAGATGCTTTGCGCCTGCACTGCTGTCGGTTGTACGGACAAGATGGCCCGTTCCTCTGTTCGCGTGCCAAGCAGACGATTGATCATTCGACGGCCGATGCCGCGGCCTCGCTGGCGCGGGAGGACGGCTAAGCTAGTGAGCGTGTACGTCCTTCCGTCCCATTCACTGGTTAATTCAGACGGAAGTGATCCCGGAATGAAACGCCACCAACCGTGGTCGGCGGGCAGGCGGTGCCCGTACGCGTAGCCGACGAACCTGCTGCCCTGACAGGCTACAACCACGCCGAAGGTCGGGTCTTCGGCCAGGTGGCGCAGGTCTTCAGCATTCTCTCGCGAAGTGTCCGGTGTCCATGCGAAGGGCGACTGCAGGAAGACAGCATCGTGAATGGCACAAATGGCGCTGAACCAGTCTGAGGGAAGCTCGCCATTCTTCGACTTCAGAACGATGTCATTCCTCACCATTGTTAGCTTTTGCTCTTAGTTCTTCAGCCATTGCGCTCTCTCCGAAAGTGCTATACAACTCGGCGGCAGTCAGCCAGTTGTTGTGCGCGCTCGAGACGTCACCCAGTCGGTGATGTACGTCACCGAGCGCGGCCAGTGCCATCGCGAGACTCCGCCGGTCTTTGAAGCGGTCGAACGTTCTGGCCGCTCGCATCAGCGCTTCGATGGCCTCAGTGTCTCGGCTGAGTTTCACGAGCGCTCTGGAGAGCGGAAGCACGCCCCAGGCTTCGCTCCATTCGTCATTGATCTCGACAAAGATCCGAACAGCTTCGGCCCCAAGCGATACCGCCTCGTCGAAGTGACCCAGATGGGCAGCATTTTCCCCAAGGCTGAGCAGCGCCATGCCCTCCCCACGCCGCAACCCTCCTGCACGGAAGACCTCAAGGGCGGCTTGGAAGTAGTTACGCGCCTTCTCACGGTTCCTCATCTCCGCGTGAATCAGTCCGAGTCCTCTGAGGGAAAAACCGGTGAGCCATGCGTCGTCGGCGTCCCTGGCATATGAGAGAGCGCTCTCGTAATTGGCTATCGCACTTTCTCGTCTGCCTCCGCGCCAGTCCGCATCTCCTAGCGCGAAGACGTTCGAGGCCTCCCCCAGGCGGTCACCGAGAACTCGAGCAGCTTCGGCACCGGTACGGTGGATATTCTCCCACTCCTTCCAGTAGGAGTGAAGCTCAAAGAAGCCGTCGGCAACAACGGGCAGCTTCCATGCGATGTCGTACTGGCCGGTGTCCATGGCCTGGTTCACAGCGCCCAGAATATTCAGGCGCTCCACCTCAAGCCATTCCATGGCCGCCTCAGCGTCGGCAAATAGTGGATTCACGAGTTGCTCCTGTGGAACAAGGGGCACTTCGTGCGAGTAGAAGAGGATCGCTCTGCGACCAGCGTCGACGGCCAGGAGATACCAACTCAGGACCCGGCGAACCGCCAGCAGCTGGTCCTTCGCACTGGTCTCTTCCCGGAGACGTTCCTTCGCATATGCCCTCAGTAGGTCGTGCAATCGATAGCGACTCGCCGCCACCTTTTCCAGAAGATGCGTCGCAGATAGTGTGTCCAGAAGCCGCTTCGTGGCACGCTGATCGGTGGAATTGAGCAGTGCCATGGCTGCCTGCGTACACAACTCTCGGCCGGGATGAAGACCAAGCAACCGGAAGGCCCGCTGCATTTCGACTGAGAGCGCGCGGTATGACCAGGAGAAGGCGGCACGTACGTCGCTGAGTTCGTCTTCGCTCGAGGCGAGAGAGTCGAGCCTGTGCTGCTCCCCCTCGAGCTCGGCTACCAATTCCGTAAGCCCCAGTTCCGGTCTGTCCAACGCGCGTTCAGCCACGACTCGCAGCGCTAGCGGAAGATAGCCGCATAGTTCGGCCGCACGGACTGCGGCCTGAGGTTCTGCGGCAACACGGGCCACGCCGATCACTTGTCCGAGCAGCGCGACGGCGTCGGAAGAACTGAGCACCTCCAGGGTCACACGAGCAGCCCCTTCTCTTGTTACCAACCCTGACAGGCTACTTCTGCTTGTGATCAAGGCAAAGCACCCGTTTGAGGCGGGAAGGAGCGGCCGTACCGTGGCGGTGTCAGCGGCGTTGTCCAAGACCACGAGCATGCGCCTGCCGCTGACGAGCGAGCGGAACAGCGAAGAGCGTTCCGCCAGGGTTTCAGGAATGCCCTCTTTCGGGACATTGAGCGCTCTCAGAAAGCTGTCGAGAGCCTGGGCAGCGCTAAGCGGTGCGCTCGGCCCGTAACCGCCGAGGTCGATAAAGAGTTCTCCGTCTGGAAAATGGTCACGCACCCGATGGGCCCAGTGCACGACGAGCGCGGTCTTGCCGACCCCCGGAGCTCCAGCCACGGCGGAGACTGCGCCCGTGCCGCTTCCCACCTCCAGAAGGCGGTCAAGCGCGGCCAGACTCTCGGCCCTGTTAACGAAGCCGCCCGACGGAAGGGGAAGCTGTCGCGGCAATGGAAGTGCCCGCGCCAGAGAAGTCAGGTTGATCGCGCCGTGCATGGTACCTATCTGCACGACGGAATTGGCGTCACCCGTAAATTCGCTGCCAGCGCTTTGCATTTCCACCGGATCGCCATAGTTTAGAATTTGCCATCGCGCTTCGCCGCAAAGTCAGCAAACGGAATGGATTGACCTACTGCCATATCTCTCCAAAAATTGGCTTGGACGATCTTCTCCGGGTCGTCCACAATCTCCGCAGCCTCAAAGGAACCATCCTCTTTGTAATGCATGGTGACGAGGCTGGACGAGTCGAAGAGCCAGTAGTCATAGCGAGGGAGCCCCGCAGGCCATTCGCCGGGCGGAACGGGGATGAGTCGAACATCTTCACCGGCCGGTACCGTGTGAGCATACGCCCAGGCGCACTCAAACCGCACGTAATCGGACAGAGGCTCCTGCACTACGTGAACCCGGTGCAGGAGCTTGCCGGAGTTCCGTGCCGGCTTGACCGTTTCATCGATCCACTGCGCGATTCCAGGGAACTCACCGCGCTCCTGGCCGTTCAGGAAGAGATCGAACTCCGTCTTCTCGTAGGAGACTTCGTAACGCTGCAGCGACTCCAAACGGTAAGCCGTGAAGCGGAATTCGGTGAAGAAGCGGTTGAACTCGGCGTCATCGAGAGAGCGAAACATCCGCCCCACTTAGCGGACCTCGTTCTTGGCACGAAGCTTGTCGACGGCACCCTGCAGCACCTCGGGCGCGATCTGCAGAGCGATCTCGCCCGGCAGAACGTTGGCCAGGTTGGAGAAGGTTTCCTGATCGACTGCTGGCCCCTGGACCACGACCTGGCCATTCTCGGCCAAATAGATAGCCGGACAGCCGTTGCCGCCTGAGCCTTGATCCTTATAGAGCATTTCGAGCCGCATGAAACCCTCCCGTTGGATCATGAAATTTGCTTTAATTTATCGCGATAGAACTACCAGGTCAAGCTCGGCGCGTCCGGAAGGCCGTAATACCCTAATACATGTGCACAAACTCCCTCCCCTTCAGACTCAGCCAGAGACCGGTGCCAAGCCCGCACGCAAGAGGCGCTGCGCCCACCGGACATGATCCTATTTACAAAGTAGCTGGCGCATGCCAAATCATTGAACAATTTCCACACCATTCTCTCAAGCAGCCTCGATTCGTCAGCGGGCTGTGTTGTGTGAGTAGCTCGATTTGCCCGTAATATCCCCGATGCGGTTGGGATTGGGCCGTCGCATGTCGCTGCGGGGACGCCGGGTTCCACGGGTCCGGAACTGGGCTCCTTCCTGATCGTTGTGGCGAGAGCCGGTAGCGCATGCTGTCCAGCTCGGCGGGCTCCTGGCCGGGCTGATCATGCAGGGCGAGCAGGCGCAGTCGGCAGTCCAGGTCCTGGCCGCCTCGACCACCGCGCGCTCGCGGGCCAGCGCGCCGAGCCACCGCGGGTGGTGGGAGCCGGCGATGCCTCAGCCGATGTTGGTCGCGGTGACCGAGTACTTCCAGCCGGTGCGGGTCTCGAAGGCGGTGAGGCTCTTGCGGTGACGGTCCGAGGGGCGGACCCGGCGTACCAGCAACCGCATTCCACGCGGTCAGCTGGCGCGTCGGTTCAGGCGGTGAGTCCGCTACACCACGTCGATGCCGGCCGAATGCATTCTCGCCTCGACCAACGCCCTCAGCCGGATTCAGGCCGGCTTCTGCTCTTCTCCGTGGCGGGCGAGCAGCCCGTGCCGGATCGCGCCGTCAGTGCGGGACCGGAGTCCGGCCGGGATGGGCAGCAGCGCGGGATGGGCGAGATAGTGGTCGGCCAGGGCTGTGGCGAGTTCGTCGACCCGTGGGTCGTCCGGCTCCCACTCAGCGGCGCGCCACATACGCTTGACCAGGGAGAAGTATCGAGGATCGTCGAGGCCGCGCTCGACCTTGGCCACATATTCGTCGAAGCCTTCCGGCACCAGGGCCCTGATCAGCACCAGGCCCTCCCGGGCCATCGTCACGTCGTCCGGAGTGAAGCCGAGATCGGCGGCGACCTTGTCCAGCTTGGGCCAACTGCGGCAGGTCAGCCGATCCGCAACGTCGGTAGCCGGAGCTGTCGCGGCAGGGTTCGTCGATCAAGTCGTGCTTGTGGTAGTGCCGAATGGTCTTCACCGTGACGCCGGCGAAGGTCGCCGCCTGGCCAATCGTGACGCCTTCCGTCATCTGCTCATTCGACCTCGTGATCGTGGGGTGCCGGCGAGTTCGCGAACGGCGTCGGCGATGGCTCGGAAGTCCTTGCGCAGCATGTTGCCGTGATTACTGGCGACCTTCGGGCTGATCTTGAGCGCCTCTCGCCGCAAGGACGGCGTCGACGTCACGGACGTGCGCCTCGAACGAGGCAGCCGCGGCCGAACGTCTCGATCGGCCGCGGGCCCGCATGTCGTACGTGATGTGCCGGTAGTCGCCGCCGAGTTCGGCGATGACGCGCCGCCAGTACCGCTGAGTGGCGAACTGGCCATTGAGATACAGCAGAGTACGGCCGGGCCCACCGGTGTCGGTCACGGCCAGCGCGGTGTCGTCGACCGGCACCATGCCGGTCCAGGTGGAGGTTAAGTTGGTCAGCTGTTCAGCGTGAACCCTGACCTAAAGTCAAGGTCAATCCCAGTCGGCTACCTCGTCACCGGTCACGACATGTTCGGCGTCGACACGATCCCGCGGCGACGCCGAACCTACCCATCGGTACCGGTCACGCCGGTCATGCTGCGAGACCATCCGTTGGCCGCGCCGCCCGCACTCGCCAGAGACCTCGCCGCTCGGCAGTTACTCCGCGTAGGGCTGGTCCTTTCCCTGGGCGCTGTAGCCGAGACTCCAGATGTAGCCGTCCGGGTCCGCGAAGGAGCCGCCGTACCCGCCCCAGGGCAGGGCGCCGGCGGGCTTGAGGATCGTGGCGCCGGCCTTCTCGGCCTCCGCGATGATCTCATCGACTCGCGCCTCACTACGAACGACGTAGGTGAGAACCAGCCCGCTGAAGCCGCTGCCTTCCGGGCTCGTGCCCACCTGGTCGGCCAAGCCGTCGCGGCCGTAGAAGCCGACGGGCGAGGCGCCGTCCGATTCGAAGAACACCGAGATGCCGTAGTCGTTCTTGATCTTCCAGCCGAGCCCTTCGGTGTAGAACTGCTTGGCCCGGTCCAGGTCCCGGACGCCGAGGAGGATCGAGCTGACGTGCGCTTTCATACCTTGTCTCCTTATGTGCCTCAGGTGTACGTGCTGCCCGAACATCCGAGCCGGGGCCCGGATGTCACATCGGCGTGGGTTCGCCGGTCAATTGGTATGACAGGCCCGGACGGAGGAACGTGACGGATGACTGAGCAGGACTGGGTGAGCCAGCGGTTCGCCGAGCACCAGGACCGCTTGCAAGCGATGGCGTACCGGATGCTCGGCTCGCCCAGCGAGGCCGAGGACGCGGTGCAGGAGGCGTGGCTGCGGGTCAGCCGCGCCGACACCGGCCAGGTGGAGAATCCGGCCGGGTGGCTGACCACGGTCGTCGCCCGGGTCTGCCTGAACATGCTCGAGGCACGCCGCTCCCGGCGTGAAGACTCGGCCGGGGCGCTGCCACCCGAGCCGGACGCGGCTATCCACCCTTCAGACCACGCCGGCCCTGAGGACGAGGCGCTGCTGGCCGATTCGGTCGGGGTCGCGCTGATGGTGGTGCTGGACACGCTGACTCCCGCCGAGCGGCTCGCGTTCGTCCTGCACGACGTCTTCGCCGTGTCGTTCGGCGAGATCGGCCCCATCATCGACCGCTCCCCGGTGGCGGCCCGGCAACTCGCCAGCCGGGCCCGGCGCCGGGTACAAGGAGCGGCCGGGGCATCCGATGCCGCGCGCTCGGCGAAGCGGGACATCGTCGAGGCCTTCCTTGCCGCCTCCCGGAGCGGGGATTTCGCCGCCCTGCTCGAGTTGCTCGATCCGGACGCCGTGGTCGGCGAGGTCCGCGGCGACCAGGCGGTGGCGGCCTTCTTCGCCGGACGAGCTCAGGCCGCCCGGCTCGCTCTGGTCGACGGAGTACCGGCGGCCGTCTGGTCGCACCTCGGCCGGCCGAAGGCCGTCTTCACGTTCACCATCGACGATGAGAAGATCACCCGCATCGATATCGACACCAACCTGGACCGGCTCCGCGACCTCGACATCGTCATTCTTACCGCCGGCGACAAGGAGCGGCGTTGAGCCGTACGGATCTCCAGCTCTCCTCTTGCACCCTCGCCGTCCACGACCTCAGCGAGGCACTCGGCTTCTACCGTGACGTGCTCGGCTTCGAGGTACGCGACGACGACGGATCCGAGGTGATGCGATGGGTGAGCGTCGGCCCGCCGTCGCAGCCGGACGCGCGGATCATCCTCGAATCCCCCGGCACGGACCCAGGCGTCTCGTCGGCCGACCGGCAGGCGATCGCCGACCTGATGGCCAAGGGCCTGCTGGGGCGTCTCGTCTTCTTAACCGACAACTGCGACGCCATCTTCGAGCGCATCGAGGCCGCGGGCGCCGAAGTGATGCAAGAACCGATCAACCAGCCCGACGGCGTCCGCGACTGTGTCTTCCTAGACCCGTCTGGCAACATGCTGCGATTCACCCAGGCGCGGCAGGTAGTCCATGCACTCACCTCGCGGCAGGCACACGCCGCGAGAGGCCGCCAGGCACCCTGAACGCGGCCGCGGAAAGTGCGGTCCTGCTCACCTTCACTCTGGTCCACCCGTGTCCGGAAGGTTCGGGGCACCTCACAGCGTCAGAGGTGAGTGCGATGAAAGCGACCGGATCGACGTTACGACGAATGCGGCTGTCCTTGGAACCACCCACTCCTCCTCAAAATGGTGAGTGGTCTACTCAATATGTGCGCGTTTTAGCACGTCAGAGTAGGCGTGTTCACCAAGTGGTCTACCGGTCGGATACTGGTAGCAGCTGAACGGGTGAGCAGGGAGCAGGCCATGACATCGATACAAGCCGCCTGGCAGCGCGTGGCGTTGTGTGGGCTGCTGGTCCTGCCGCTGGCCATGATCATTGTCCTCATGACCCCGGCCTTCTTGGTGCTGCCGTTCTTCGCATGCGGCCGTGAGTTCGTCCTCAAACTGGTGGACAGACTTACCGCATGGGCGCGTGTCATCGTCCCGAAGGCCGATGCCAAGTGACGCCAGGGATGTGAGACGAGTCGGCCTGTAGGCCGGGTTCTTCCGGTAGGGCTAGCCTGAGCTGGCGCTACACCCCCAACAGGGTCATCTACCAGGCATAACGCTTCCCTGGAGTTCCCTGTGCCTCCCCGTGGTTTCGGGTGTCTGGCGGAACTGAGACGGAACTGAGACGGAACTGAGTGGCGTTTGTCAGGACATTAAGCTCAACGCCGCTAGCTGCTAAGCGTCCCCCGACGACTCGCCACGCCTAACGAACGTCCCCATACCGGGTTCGGAGTAGGTCAAGCCATCACGCTTAAGCTCAGTCAATACCTTCTGAGCAGTCGCGTTAGCGATGCCATAGGTGTTCATCAGCTCCAGGACTGAGGGCACTTTGTCACCAGGCGCGTAGGTTCCATCTTCAATGCGACCTTTGATCACTTCGTAGACCTGAACCCATCTTGGTACGCCCGGCTTCCACTCCATGATCGGAACACTAGGGACATCGCTACTGCTAGTCGATGCAGCAACCCTAGGCATACTAGTATTCCTAGGGCTATCCTGGCAGTCCTTGACCGACTCACTACCGGCTAGTGAGGGAGTGACTGATGCGTCCGATCCCCAAGCAGAGAGCCGCCCCGATGGTCACAGTCCACATCGAGGGCATGACGGCCCAGGTACCAGAGGGTGACCCCGTGGCCTACTTCGCTGCCGTCTACGTCATCGACAGTGACCACCCCTGCTATGTCCACATCACTACCGACAAAGAGGAAGCCTGGAGGAAACTACGCGTAGCTCTAGAAAACACGCCTAAGTCCCACGGCCATGTATTGGCCTATAACATCCTCAAACCAAAGCCAATACTGATTAGGTGCATAGGCCAGATAGACAATCTGGAAGAGCAATGATCAGACCTCCGATAGTCGATGTCAGCAAGCTCAGCTCAGACCAACTAGCGGGCAGGCAGTGTATTTTGTGCGGCCATGACTGGTACGTACAGACATGTTCCGGTTCTGGATACACACTCAACCGGACGCTCGCATTCGTAGGGCCTGGTGGTGCGCAACTCTTCATGTGCGCAGCGCATGTTACGTCAACCACATAGCCGCGCATCAGACATAGAGGCGTATCCTAATCGGGTACGCCTCTTCACATGTTGGGAGAAAAACGTGCCCCCTAAGACCCGACTAAGCACAGGCGGTAAAGGCCAAACCGTCTACGTAGAGCATGGCGTCTGGTACGACACTAGTACTAAGAACATCCACGTAACCATCCCCGGTGCCGGGGATGGCGCGCACTGGTCTTATGGCAAGTCGAGTCCGCGCTACGCCATCTATAAGCGCATCTTGCAAGACAATGACAGATGGCCTGAGGGAGTCGAGTAGCAGAAGAAGATGGTGGAGGAGGACAAGGTGCTCGCCTACTCGCCGATGGAGACCATGACCTACTCGACCATCACCAGCACGCCCTAGGAATCCGTCTCGGAGCTGGTCGAGATGATGCTCTGCACGCGGCCACAGGGCCCCGCAGAGCGCCTGCCAGAGCATGGGGCCTGCCTCGTACCGACCTAGGCGCTAGCAGCCTGCCTCAGGGCATAGAAAAGCCCCTATCGATCGCTACTCCGATCGATAGGGGCTCTCTACTTAGGGGTATTAGCCGTTCAGGTTAAGCAGTCGGAACGCATCCGGCACAAGCACATCACTACCAGTGCGCTTATAGGCATACCACCCTCTTTGGCCGGTAGGTCTCCTATTCGAGCCGAAAAGATGGGGGATGAATTCAACGGTGCTGCCGACCCGGTCAATGATGCAGAACTGCGTAAAGTCACCGGCTAAGAGAACGTAGTCGGCACCAGCCGCTAACGAACCATCCATGTG